>NZ_JBXAQC010000004.1:0-299014 GCF_058806855.1 Caulobacter sp. GW821-FHT12F03 | reverse complement strand
ACGGTTTCGGCCTTCTCAGACCCACTCCACCTGCTCATCCGGCTGAGACCGGAGCGCGCCGCGCCCTCCCTGCCTTCGCCAGGCCTTGCCGGGTGGGGCGGTAACGTCGTGCGTCGCGGACCGAAGCGGCGCCCGGCGGATCTAGGCGAACCGCTTCCGGATCATGGCGAACAGCGCCCGCACCGCCTGGGCCTCGGCCCCGACCGGATAGCCGGGCCGGCCCTTCGGATTCCAGGCGAAGATGTCCAGGTGCACCCACGGCCCCGGCGGCGCGAAGCGCTTGAGGAACAGGCCGGCCGTCACCGAGCCCGCCTGGGCCCAGCCGTCCGGATCGTTCTTCAGGTCGGCCACGTCGCCGTCGAGCGCCTCCTCGTAACCAGGCCATAGCGGCAGCCGCCACAGCGGATCATTGACCGCCCGGGAGGCGGCGGCGATCTCGTCGGCCAGGGTCTCGTCGTCGGTGAAGAACGGAATGACCTGCGGTCCGAGCGCGATGCGCGCGGCGCCGGTCAGGGTCGCCATGTCGATGGTCAGGGCCGGATCCAGCTCGCCGGCCCGCGTCAGGGCGTCCGACAGGATCAGCCGCCCCTCGGCGTCGGTGTTGCCGACCTCGACGGTCAGGCCCTTGCGGGTGTTCAGGACATCGCCGGGCCGCATGGCGTCGCCGCTGATGGCGTTCTCGACGACCGGGACCAGCACGGCCAGCCGGACGGGCAGGTCGGCGGCCATGATCATCCGCGCCAGGGCCAGCACGTGGGCCGCGCCGCCCATGTCCTTCTTCATCAGCCGCATGCCGGCGGAGGGCTTGATGTCCAGGCCGCCGGTGTCGAACACCACGCCCTTGCCGACCAGCGCAACCAGCGGCGCGCCGGGCCGGCCCCAGCCCAGTTCGATGATGCGCGGCGCGCGCGCCGGATCGGCCGCCCGGCCCACGGCGTGGATCGAGGGGTAGTTCTCGTCGAGCAGGGCGTCGCCGGTGACCACGGAGACGCTCGCGCCGTGCCGTTCGGCGATCTCGCGGGCGATGGTCTCGATCTGCAGCGGCCCCATGTCGTTGGCCGGGGTGTTGACCATGTCGCGGGCCAGCGCGCAGGCGTGGGCGGTCTCGCGGGCTTCGGCGATGTCGGCGCCGGCCGGCGCGACCAGTCGGGCCCTGGCCTCGCCCTTCTTGCGGTAGCGATCGAAGCGGTAGCCGCCCAAGGCGAAGGCGGTCGCCACCTGGGTCGGGTCCAGGCGCTCGGGCAGGCCCTCCAGCCGGTAGTCGCCGGCGGTCAGGCGCGGCGCCAGGCCGCGGAACAGCATGGCTTCGGCCTTCGCCGGATCGCCCAGGCCGAACAGCACCCGCGCGGTCCGGCCATCGGGGCCGGGCACGACCAGCAGCTGGCCGGCCTTGCCCTTGAACTCGGCCGCGGTGGCCAGCCCCTGTTCAAACGCCGATAGGCCGGCGAGATCGCCGTCGGCGACCAGCAGGACGGGGAGGGTTTCGCCCTCGGGAGCGGACAGGAGAACTTCGGTCATGGCGCGCCGGTTATGCTTAACGATTCCTTGAGCCGAACCGACGAGGCTGCGGGTCAGACTTCGCCAAAGGCTCGCCTCCCATGTGTCGCATGCCGGCCCTTGCCGCAACCATTCTGACCCTCGCCGCCGGGCCGGCCCTGGCCGCGGCGCCCGCCGCCGCGCCCGCGGCGACGCCCATCGCCGCGCCCCCCGGGCCCGTGGCCCGCGTCAAGGCGACCGCCGCCCAGCGGGCAGAAGCCGCCCGCGTCGACCCCCTGGCCCGCGCGGCCTTCTGGGCGCGTGAGCTGGAAATTGATCCGCGCGACACCGAAGCCGGCCTCGGCCTCGCCGTCGCCCTGCGCCAGCTCGGCCGCTATCCCGAGGCGTTCGACGCCGCCGGGCAGGTGCTGGTCATCCAGCCCGACAACATGGACGCCCTGCTGGAAGCCGCCCGCGCCCAGATCGGCCGCGGCCAGGGCTTCTACGCCATCGAGCCGGCGCGCCACGCCCAGACCCTGGCTCCGCGCGACTGGCGTCCCGTCGCGCTGCTGGCGGTGGCCTACGAACAGGCCGACCGCGACGACGAGGCGGTCGCCGCCCACCGCCAGGCTCTGGCGCTGGCGCCGAACGAGCCGGCCGTGCTGACCAATCTCGCCCTCTACTACGCCGCCCACGGCGACCTGCCCCAGGCCGAGCGGCTGCTGCGCCAGGCCGCCGCCCTGCCAAAGGCCGACGCCCGGGTGCGACAGAACCTCGCGCTGGTCGTCGGTCTGCAGGGCCGGCTGCCGGAGGCCGAGCAACTGGTCCGTCAGGACCTGCCGCCCGACCAGGCCGCCAACAACATCGCCTGGCTGCGCGCCGCGACGGCGCGGGCTCCCACCGGCGAGGGCCGGTCGTGGACCGCCGTGACCCGCGGCGGCGGCTCCTGACACTTTCCGGATGGACGGACCGGCGCCGGCGTTGCTATAGCCGCCGCGGTCGCTTCGCGCGGCCCTACAACTGATCCCAGTCCACGCGCCGAGGAGCCTGTCGAAGGGCGCGCTGGATCGACCCGGCAGGCGGGAGGATCGTATCCATGGCCAATGTGACCGTAGTCGGCGCCCAGTGGGGCGACGAGGGCAAGGGCAAGATCGTCGACTGGCTGAGCAACCGCGCCGACGTGGTCGTGCGGTTCCAGGGCGGTCATAACGCCGGCCATACGCTGGTGGTCGACGGCAAGGTCTACAAGCTGGCGCTGCTGCCCTCGGGCGTGGTCCAGGGCAAGCTGTCGGTGATCGGCAACGGCGTGGTCGTCGATCCCTGGCATCTGCTGGGCGAGATCGAGAAGATCGCCGAACAGGGCGTGGCCATCACCCCCGGGCTGCTGGTGCTGGCCGACAACGCCTGCCTGATCCTGCCGGTGCACAAGGACCTCGACCAGGCCCGCGAAGCCCAGTCGACCCAGAAGATCGGCACCACCGGCCGCGGCATCGGCCCGGCCTACGAGGACAAGGTCGGCCGCCGGGCGATCCGCGTGGCCGACCTCGCCGATCCCGAAGCCCTGCAGGCCAAGATCGACCGGCTGCTGGCGCACCACGGCGCGCTGCGGCGGGGTCTCGGCCTGCCCGAGGCCGACGGCAAGGCGCTGCTGGCCGACCTGCTCGCGCTGGCGCCGAAGATCCTGCCCTACGCCCAGCCCGCCTGGCGGCTGCTCGACCAGGCCTACAAGGCCGGCCGCCGCATCCTGTTCGAGGGGGCCCAGGGCGCGCTGCTCGACGTCGACCACGGCACCTATCCGTTCGTGACCTCATCCAACACCGTCGCCGGACAGGCGGCCGCCGGTTCGGGCATGGGCCCGCATGGCCCAGGCTACGTGCTGGGCATCGTCAAGGCCTACACCACCCGCGTCGGCGAGGGCCCCTTCGCCGCGGAACTGAACGATGACGTGGGCCAGCACCTGGCCACGGTCGGTCGCGAGGTGGGCACCAACACCGGCCGCGGCCGCCGCTGCGGCTGGTTCGACGCGGTGCTGGTGCGCCAGTCGGTGGCCATCAACGGCATCGCCGGCATCGCCCTGACCAAGCTGGACGTGCTCGACGGCCTGAAGACGCTGAAGATCTGCGTCGGCTACGACATCAACGGCGTGGTTTACGACTATCTGCCCGCGGGCATGCGCGACCAGGCCGCCGCCGTGCCGATCTACGAAGAGATGGAAGGGTGGTCCGAAAGCACCCAGGGCGCCCGCTCGTTCCGCGACCTCAACGCCAACGCCATCAAGTACGTCCGTCGCATCGAGGAGCTGATCGGCGCGCCGGTCGCGCTGCTGTCGACCAGCCCCGAACGCGACGACACCATCCTCATGCGCGATCCTTTCCAGGGATAAACCGTTAACCCTGTCCGGTAATCGAATGCTCAGGTCGGGCGACTAGCGTTATCCGGTCAAAGGGGGATCGGGTGCGGGCTAGACGCAGGGCAAAACTGGCGGCGACGACGGACCGCACGGCGCGCAGCCTGCGGTCGCTCGAGCGTACGGCGTCGACGAGCCGTGTGCTGAACCTGCTGGCCATCGCGGCCCAGAACGGCGGCCGGCCCGACTGGTCCGAGCGGCCGCTGTTCCGCAATCGCGTGCTCAACGCCTCGATGATCCTCAAGCACCGGCTGCGCCCCGACGAGACCTACGTCTTCGACGATTACCGGACCTCGGCGACCAAGATCATCATTCCGTTCGAGCGCAGCGACCTGGCGCTGGGCGGCCAGTCGTTCTTCGTCGGCCAGCGCGGCTGGATGGACCTGCTGCGCGAGGCCTGCGCCGACAACCGCGCGCTCGATCACGACGTCAACGTGCTGCGGCTGCTGGACAGCCTGCCCTCGCTCGATCCGTTCCTGCTGCGGGAGCACCTGCGGCGGCACAATCACCATGTCGCCCCGTGCTACTTCGCCATCTCCACGGCCGATCTCGAGGCCATGCACGGCTATGTCGCGATGCAGGTCGAGGAACTGGTCAAGCTGGCCTACGCCAGGACGGGGCAGGGCGCCTTCACCGGCCGGCTGGTCGAGGCGCTGCTTTCGACTGATATCGACGAGCGGCTCGAGCCGCTGCGCGTCACCTTCATGCTCGAGGGGCACGAGTTCAGCGAGGGCGTCTTCAGTTGGAAGGGCTTCCTCTACTACAAATGGATGCTCACCGTGCTGCAGCCGCAGCTGGCCGCGGTGGCGCGCGAGATCGGCACGCTGACCATCTCCGGTCCGCGCGACCTGGAGACCGGCCAGTACCTCGACGCGGCGCGCGACAGGCTCAAGCGGGCGATCCTCACCCAGCGCGGCGAGATCGACCGGGCGCTGGCGGCCTACGACCGGGCGTTCGAGGGGCTGACCCAGCGCGGCGATCCGAAGGCCTTCCGGCGCTTTCTGCTCGACGCCCCGCGGCAGTTCCTGTCGCTCGGCGAGAAGGTCGGGCAGGTCTCCCACATCGCCAGCTTCTGGCGCTATCGCTTCCCGTCCAGCCGGCTGGCGACGGTCATGGTCGACGAGGCCATCGACATCTTCCAGGACTTCGAGGCCGGCCTCGGCGAACAATTGGCAATCTAGGTGTCGTCAAGCCGATCTTTACCGGTTCGGCGCAGACTTCCCTTGTGAGACAGGGTTAGCGGAGCGGGACTTGTTCAACGCCGACGAAAAGCTGCACCAGCGCCTGGGGCCGCATATGCAGCGGATCCTGATCGTCGACCCGCAGCCGGCGTCGGTGAAGCTGCTCGGCGACCTGCTCCGTTCGATCGTCTCGACCCAGATCGTCACCGCGCCGAACGACGCCAAGGCCCTTCAGCTGGCGGCGGTCTTCGATCCGCAGATCATCTTCATGGAGCACTCCGGCGCGCACATGGACGGCGCCCGTCTGGCCAAGGCGATCCGCCGCAGCGAGTTCGCCTGCCGCAAGGCGCCGATCATCATGGTCACGGGCGAGGCGACGGCCGGGGCGATCCTCGGCGCGCGCGACGCGGGGGTCCACGAGTTCCTGCGCAAGCCGTTCACCATCAAGGACCTGCTGCGCCGGCTCGAGGCCGTGGCGCTCAAGCCGCGCGACTGGGTCGAGGCCGTGCAGTACATCGGGCCTGACCGCCGCCGGTTCAACTCGGGCGACTACGCCGGCCCGCGCAAGCGCAAGTCCGACGCCCGCAAGACGCCGGACGAGGCGCGTCTGGTGCAGGCGCTGAAGATCGTCCGCGCCGCCGCCGGCGCGCTGGACAGCGACTGGCCCCAGGCCCGCCGCGCGCTGCTGGCGCAGGCCGCCGACATCCAGAAGGTGGCCGTTTCGGTCAATGACATGACGCTGATGTCGGCCGCCGCGGCGCTCAGCCGTCAGCTGACGGACGAGACCGCGACCGACCGCGCCGCGCTCAATGCGGCGATCAACGGCCTGCTGGCGTTCATGCCCAAGGAAGAGCAGGACGCCGCAAGGGCGGCCTGATCAGGCCTCGACGAGGTTCCGCTCAAGGGCGGCGGCCCGCATGGACTTCTGCAGCTTTTCGAACGCCCGCACCTCGATCTGGCGCACACGCTCGCGGCTGACGCCGTACTCGGCGGCCAGCTCCTCCAGCGTGGTCGGATCGTCCTTCAGCCGGCGCTGGGTCAGGATGTGCCGTTCGCGATCCGACAGCTCGGCCATGGCTTCCTGCAACAGGTCCATGCGCAGGCTGCTTTCCTCGGCCTCGGCGACCTGGGTCTCCTGGCTGACGGCGTTGTCGTCGGCCAGCCAGTCCTGCCATTCGCTTTCGCCGTCAACGCGCATCGGCGCGTTCAGCGAGGCGTCGCCGCCGGACAGACGGCGGTTCATCGAGATGACCTCCTCGTCCAGCACGCCCAGCTTCGTCGCGATTGTCTTCACATGCTCGGGATGCAGGTCGCCTTCCTCGAAGGCGCTGATCTCGGCCTTGGCCTTGCGCAGGTTGAAGAACAGCTTCTTCTGCGCCGCCGTGGTGCCCATCTTCACGAGCGACCAGCTGCGCAGGATGTATTCCTGGATCGAGGCGCGGATCCACCACATGGCGTAGGTCGCCAGGCGGAAGCCCTTTTCCGGTTCGAACTTCTTCACCGCCTGCATCAGGCCGACGTTGCCCTCGGAGATCACTTCCCCGATCGGCAGGCCGTAGCCGCGATAGCCCATGGCGATCTTCGCCACGAGGCGCAGGTGGCTGGTGACGAGGCGATGCGCCGCTTCGGAGTCCTGGTGTTCCTTCCAGGCCTTGGCGAGCATGAACTCCTCGTCGCGGGCGAGCATCGGGAACTTGCGGATGTCGGTCAGATAGCGCGACAGGCCGCCATCGGGCGTCATTACGGCGAGAGACGTTGTGGCCATTGTGCGGTCCCCTTCTTACTCGGGTGCGTGGCCGACAAACGTGGTCCCGCGCCCCCCTGACTTCCGAGATAGGAAGCCGTTCCGGCCGTTTGAAGGCCAGTGACCAATTTGTAATCCCTGACTGTGGCGCTCGGGTATCGAGAATGTGTCGGTAGGTTGTCAGAAAAGATGCACGGCCGGCGGGGCGGGTGTCCCGAGATTGTCCCGACCTGTCCCGAGATTATCGGTCCCGCGAGTCCCGCTTGTCCGCGGACTCCGTCAGGGGGAGGGAAGCCTCGCCAGCCCCTCCTCCAGCGCCCGCATATCCGCCGGCAACGGCGTCTCGAACCGCAGCGTCTCGCCGGTGATCGGATGGACGAAGCCCAGCACAGCGGCGTGCAGCGCCTGACGGGTCAGGCCGGCGGCGGCGATGGCGTCGCGGACCGCGGGGGCTGGAGGGCCCGACCCGTAGGTCGGGTCGCCGAGGCAGGGCGCGCCCTTGCTGGCGAGGTGCACGCGGATCTGGTGCGTGCGGCCGGTTTCCAGCCGGCAGGACACCCGCGCGGCCAGCGGCCTGGCCTGCGGGCCGAAAGTCCGGTCCACATGGTAGTGGGTGATCGCCTCGCGGCCGCCGGTCTTGAGGATGGCCATCTTCTTGCGGTCGTGCTGGCTGCGGCCGAGCCGGGTCGTGATCGTGCCCTTCGAGGGGCTGGGCGCGCCGCGCGTCAGGGCGATGTACAGCCGGTCGATGTCGTGGCTGGCGAACAACGCTGACAGGCCCTGGTGCGCCGCGTCGGTCTTGGCCGCGACCATCACGCCGCTGGTGTCCTTGTCGAGCCGGTGGACGATGCCGGGCCGGGCCACCCCGCCGATGCCCGACAGGCTGGCCCCGCAGTGGTGCAGCAGGGCGTTGACCAGGGTGCCGCTGGGCGTGCCGGGTCCCGGATGGGCGGCCATGCCGGCCGGCTTGTCGACGACGATCAGGTGTTCGTCCTCGAACAGCACCGCCAGCGGGATCGCCTCGGCGACGACTTCGGTCGACTCGGGCGGCGGGATCAGCAGGCGATAGAGGCCGGCCGTCGCCTTGCCGGAAGCGTCGGTGACCGCCGATCCGTCGCGTGTGACCATCCCCGCCGCCATCAGCGCCTGGACGCGGCCGCGCGACAGCTCGGCCAGGCGGTCGGCCAGGACCTTGTCCAGCCGCCCGCCCGCCTCGTCGGGGGTGATCTCGATGATTCGCTCGCCGGGCTGATCCGGTTCGAGCGCCTCTTCGTCGTCGGGAAGGTCGGGGGCGTCGGTCACGCCTTGCCGGTCGCCTTTTCCTCGTGGCCCGTGATCGAGCCTTCCTTGAACAGGTACTCGCGCAGGTTCTTGTCGACCTCCGGGTCGCTGCGGCGCAGCCACTCCAGCGCCATGGCCGCGTGCTCCAGCTCCTCGGCCGCGTTGTGCAGCAGGATCTTCTTCAGTTCCTCGTCCTCGCAGTCGTCGGCCCGCTGGCGATACCAGTCCACCGCCTCGAGTTCCTCGATCAGCGAGGTGATGGCGTAGTGCTGCAGCAGCGTCTTCTTGCTCAGCTTTTCGCGCGGGACATGCAGGCCTTCACTCGACATCGGCGGCTCCGTTGGATTGAGGTGGGAAACACCTAACGCGGACAGGGCGGATACGCACCCTCCAACCGCTCGTCATGCCGACGGTAGCGTGCGGGGACAGGATAACCTGTCCCCGTCAGGCCGTCAGTCCGATGACCTCAGCCGGTCAGGTGGCCGCCGGCCGATTCCCCGCGCGACAGGCTGGTGGCGACGGGGGCCATCAGGAACAGCTCGCCGCCGGCCCGTTCGGCCGCCGGGCCGATGTCGCGGATCAGGTAGCGTTCGATGTTGTCGGGCACCGAACCCTCCGGCGCGAGCGGGTGACGCTGCAGCAGCTTGGCGCAGGTCGCGTCGTCGGCCGCCCGGTCGCCGCTGAGGTCGCCGATCCGCTCCAGGATGATCGGATAGGCGGACGGGCTGCGGGCCGCGTTCAGCGCCGCGCCCATCACCAGCCCGTCGAGCATCGAGGCCTTGGGCAGGGGCACGCCGTTGAGGATCAGGTAGATCGGCGTGTAGCCGACCGTGTCGTAGACGGTGACGAACAGCTGGCCCTCGACCGGCAGCATCAACCCCTCGAACAGCAGGCCCGCCCCGCCGAACTGGATGCTCAGCAGGCCGTTCGACTCGCGCCGGATCATCCCGTGATCATGGAAGAACCGGTGCTGCATCAGCATCGAGGGGCGGGTGGTGCGCCAGAATCCTTCGTAGGCGGCCCCGCGACGCTCCGTCGTCAGCCGCGCCTGTTCGAGCATCGCCGGCGGATAGCCGGCCAGCGCCGGGGCGGTCGGCGGCGGCGTCTCCGCCTGGCCCCCGAACAGCGCCCGCAGGCTCGAGGGCTCGCGGTCCCAGTCGAGCATCGAAAAGCCCGGCTTGCGGCCGGCGATCAGGGTGGTGAGGGCGGCGAGATTGTGCTCCGACGGACGGACCGCGCCCGTGGCCCAGCGGGCCACGACCGACTTGTCGACGCCCAGATCGGCGGCCAGCCGGCCGCGGCTGAAGGACAGCGCCTTCATCACCAGATCGAGCTTGGCCGGGAAGTCCGTCAGTCGCCCCATGGAGGAAGGATTCCACGTCTGCATCGAAATGCAACCTTGAAGACTGAAACGATGCATTCCGATGCACAGGTCGTGCGCCACGGCGCCTCTCGACGACCGCTGTTACGCCTGCCCGCACCAGGCGGCGGCGCCTATACCCCGATGACGCTCTGCAAGGACCGGGAACGGTCCGCTCACGGAAGTCCGGTCCATGAAACTCGCTCCGATCGTCATCGCCCTGGCCGCTCTTGCCGGCGCCGTAACCCTCCTCGCGACCGCGCCGTCCCACGCCCGGATCGCAACCGTCCAGGTCGCCGCCGCGACCTAGCCTGGATCGTCGCGCCGTCGCCCCCCGACGGAGGTTCGACGCGACGACGGCGGGACGCCTTCCCCCGAGGGCGTCCCGCCCCCCCTTCGCCCCGGCCGGACGCCTCCGGCCGGGGCATCTTTTTTGGGCAGGGCGCCTCGCGGCGAGGCGTTCCGGCGCGAGGTTCTGTGGATATCCCGCCCCCTTCGCCCCTCCGTCGCCGGACTGTCTTCCCGCTGTCACAGCCCCTCGCTAGGCCCGGCTGATCATTGATCACGTTCGAGGGGATACGAACATGACGCCGACCTTCCGCCGCCTGCTGCTCTCCGCAGCGGGGCTCTCCGCCCTGTTGACCGCCACCGCCGCCGCCGCCCAGGAGACGGCCGCGCCGACGGACCTGCAGGAAATCGTCGTGACCGCGCAGAAGCGCGAGCAGGCCGCCATCGACGTGCCGATGGCGCTGACCGCCTACAGCGGCGAACGCCTGCAGGCGCTCGGCGTCGAGGACTTCGCCGACCTGTCGAAGATCACGCCCGGCTTCGAAGTCCAGGACCAGTCGCCCAACAACCCGGGCTTCGTGATGCGCGGCATCACCTCGGACTCCACCGACAGCTTCTCCGAGGCGCGCGTCTCGGTGTTCCAGGACGGCGTGTCGATCTCCAAGGCCCAGGGCTCCTATGTCGAGCTGTTCGACCTGGAGCGGGTCGAGGTGGCGAAGGGGCCGCAGTCGACCCTCTACGGCCGCGGCGCGCTGATCGGCGCCGTCAACGTCATCCAGGCCAAGGCCAGTCCGGCCGCCTTCGACGCCGCCGCCCGGCTGGAGTTGGGTGATTTCGCCTACCGGCAGGGCGAGGCGATGGTCAATCTGCCGCTGTCCGACACCCTCGCCCTGCGCATCGCCGGCCGCGTGCGCCAGCGCGACGGCTATGTCGAGAACGGCCTGGGCGGCGACGCCTTCCAGTCGGTCGACAGCAGCGCCCTGCGCGTTTCGCTCGGCTTCCGGCCGGCCGACACCTTCCGCGCCGACCTGATCGTCAACTGGCAGCAGGACCAGCCGACCGGCACCGCCTTCAAGAGCGGCGGCTTCTCGCCGACCAACCCGACCACCGGCGCCATCGTCGGTGGCCGCGATCCCTGGAGCCCCGCCACGCTGGCCGCCCCGGCCGGCTTCGTCGGCAGGCCGCTCGGCGTCGACCGCACGGTTCAGGGCGTGACCGGCCTGATGAGCTGGGAGATGTCGCCGGCCTTCACCCTCAGCTCGATCAGCGCCTACCGCGAGTATGACTCGGTGGAGGTCTACGACCCGGACGGCCTGTCGCTGGCCATCCTGACCGGCCAGAACCACGGCGAAGGCAAGCAGTGGAGCCAGGAGCTGCGGGTCAACTATGACGCCGGCGGCCGTCTCAAGGCCTTCGCCGGGGCCGACGTGTTCCGCGAGGAGGGGACACAGGTCCTGCCGCTGCAGTTCGACGAGCGCATCGGCCTGGCCGTCCTGACCGGCCAGCTCAACGCCGGCGCCGCCGGATCGGGCCTGCCGTCGACCACGCCCGCGCCGCTGGCCTACTTCGGCAACACCGCCTTCACCGGCGCGCTGATCCGCGGCCTGGTCGCCAGCCTGACCGGCAACGGCATCGTGCTGTCATCGCCGCAGGCCCAGGCGATCGCCGCCAACCTGCGCTCAAACCACGTCGAGACGGCCACCAACTCCAGCGAACTGACCTCGGTCGACCTGTTCGCCGACGCGACCTTCGCGGTCACCGACAGGTTCGAACTGTCGGCGGGCCTGCGTTACACCCGCGACGACAAGGACACCGGCTTCGCCTCCAGCGTCACCGGCCGCAGCGTTCTCGGCGGCGCGATCGGCGCGGCCCAGCTGTACAGTTCGGGCCAGGCCCTCATCGCCACCGGCGTTCCCGCCCAGGTCGCCCAGGGCAACATCCTGGTCGCCCAGGCCAACGGCATCCTCGGCGCCCTGGCCAGCCCGGCGGTGCAGAGCTTCCCGGCGTCGGCCCTGCCGATGTTCGGCCTGACGTTCCAGCCCACGGCCAACAACGGCGACACGGAGACGGCCTCGCTCAACGACGACGGTTTCACCTGGCGGCTCGTCGGGCGTTACGCCCTGAGCGACGACGCCAACCTCTACGCCAGCTACGCCCGCGGCCGCCGGCCGCAGGTCCTGGCCACCGCCGGTCCGGCCGCGCCCTACGGCGCCGCGCGCTTTCAGGCGGTCGAGGCCGAGACGGTCGACAGCTACGAGGTGGGCGGCAAGTTCGCCCTGCTCGACGGCCGGCTGCGCCTCGACACCTCGCTGTATTTCTACAACTACCAGAACTTCCAGACCGTCGAGCAGCAGGGCACGCTGTTCGTCATCAGCAACGCCGGCGAGGCCAGGTCCTACGGTCTGGAGAGCCAGGTGGAATGGCGGGCGGCCCCGGGGCTCGACCTCTACGCCACCTACGCCTACAGCCACGCCCGGTTCGACGGCGGCGCCTATGACGGCAACCACTTCCGCCTGTCGCCCGACCACACCCTGTCGGTCGGCGCGTCCTGGACGTTCGACGCGCTGGGCGGGACCTTCGACGTGCGGCCCAGCTACAGCTGGCAGTCGAAGGTCTATTTCGACGACAACAACGACCTGCCGGCCTTCCAGCAGACGCCGCGCGTGTTCGTCGCCGACAATGTCCAGGACGAGGTGCAGGACGCCTACGGCCTGGTCGATCTGCGGGTGACCTTCCGGCCGGACAGCGGGAACTGGACGCTGGGCGCCTTCGTCACGAACCTGACGGACGAGCCGTACATCATCGACGCCGGCAACACCGGCGACTCGCTGGGCCTGCCGACCTTCATCGCCGGCGCGCCGCGCATGACGGGCCTCAGCATCGGCTGGAAGTACTAGGACCGACTGGACGGGCCGGGACGGGCGTCGCACTGTCCCGGCCAACCAGAAAAGACGAGACGGGGAAACGACCATGGCGATCAACAGACGCGGCCTGCTGGCCATGCTCGGCGCGGGCGCGGGCGCGGGGGTGGCGGCCGGCCCGGCCCAGGCGACCAAGCTGGCGTCGGCGACCTACAACCACGGCGTCGCCAGCGGCGACCCGCTGCAGGACCGGATGGTCTTCTGGACCCGGATCACCACCCCCAACAGCCTGCCGATGACCGGCAGGCTGCTGATCGGAACGACGCCGGACCTGAAGGGCGCGCGGTCGGTCGCGGTGACCGCCGCGTCCGAGCGCGACTGGACCGTCAAGGCGGACGTCGACGGCCTGAAGCCGGGGACGGACTACTTCTACCGCTTCGACTTCGACGGCCACCTGTCGCCCGTCGGGCGGGCGCGCACCCTGCCGGCCGGGCCGACGAAGGACGTGGTCCTGGCGGTGGCCTCCTGCTCGCTCTATCCGAACGGCTATTTCAACGCCTATGGCGCGATCGCCAGGCTCGACCGGGTCGACGCGGTCGTGCACCTGGGCGACTACATCTACGAATACGGCGGTCCGGGCTCCTACGGCGACGAGACCGACCGGGGCCTGCATCGTCCGCATGACCCGCCGCACGAGATCCTCACCCTGGCCGACTACCGCCGGCGTCACGCGCAGTACAAAACCGATCCCCAGCTGCAGGCCGCCCATCTCAAGGCGCCGTGGATCGTCGTCTGGGATGACCACGAGGTCTGCAACGACACCTGGAAGGGCGGCGGCGAGAACCACAATCCCGACAAGGGCGAGGGCGACTTCGCCACGCGCAAGGCCGCGGCGCTGAAGGCCTACTACGAGTGGATGCCGATCCGCGAGCCGGAGTCGGGCCGGACCATCGAGATGATCAACCGGTCGTTCCACTTCGGCGATCTGGCGTCGCTGATGATGGTCGAGACGCGCCTGACGGCCCGCTCGCACCAGCTGAGCTACGCCGAGGACCTGCCGATCGTCGACGGCAAGCCGGACGCGGCGGCCTTCAAGGCCAGGTGGCTCGATCCGGAGCGCCGGCTGATGGCTCCCGACCAGCTGGCCTGGCTGGCCGGCGAGCTGAAGGGCTCGGTCGACGCCGGCCGCACCTGGCAGGTGCTCGGCAACCAGATCGTCATGGCGCGCGTCGCCAGCCCGGACTTCCGCGCCCAGATGGGCGAGGCGAAGTTCGGCGAATTCGTCGCCAGCCTGCCGGAGGAATACCGCAAGCCCGTGGCCCAGCTGTCGGCGCTCGGCGCCTTCGGCCTGCCCTACAATCTCGACGCCTGGGACGGCTATCCGGTCGACCGCGAGCGGGTGCTGGGCGCCTGCAAGGCGGCCGGGGCCCATCCTCTGGTGCTGGCCGGCGACAGCCACGCCTACTGGGCCAACGAGCTGCATGACGCGGGCGGCGCGCTGGTCGCCGCCGAGTTCGGCACGACCGGCGTGACCAGCCCCGGCGCGGGCGACGTGATCCAGGGCGTGCCGCTGAACCAGGGCTTCGAGGAGAAGAACCCCGAGGTCGTTTTCACCGACCACAGCGCCAAGGGCTACATCCTGCTGACCCTGACGAAGGCCGAGGCGAAGGCGGAGTACATGGCCGTCTCGACCATCCTGTCGCCCGACTACACCGTCGCCCCGATGCGGACGTTCACGGTGACGCCGGTGGCCGGCGGCGGGGTCAGCGGGCTGAAGGCGGTGTGAGCGCTGTGCGTGCTTCGAGACGCGGACCTGAGGGTCCGCTCCTCAGCATGACGAGCTTTGGTGCGGTCGCCCTCTCTTCGTCATCCTGAGGAGCGAGCCTCAAGCGAGCGTCTCGAAGGACGCACAATCCTACCCCCGCTCCTCCAGCGTCCCGCCCTGCACGGCGACGCGATAGAAACACGACCGGAAGCCCACGTGGCAGGCGCCGCCGTCTCCGCGCGGACGGACTTTGATCAGCACCGCGTCCTGGTCGCAGTCGACGCGCAGTTCGACGACGTCCTGCAGCTGGCCGCTGGTCTCGCCCTTCTTCCACAGGGCGTTCCTTGAACGGCTGAAGTAGTGCGCCTGTCCGGTGTCGAGGGTCAGCTTGAGCGCTTCCGCATTCATCCACGCCAGCATCAGCACCTCGCCGGTGTCGGCGTGCTGCGCCACGGCGGCGACCAGGCCGGCGGCGTCGAAACGGGGAGCCAGCACCGGCCCGCGCTCCAGCGCGGCGGTGTCGGCGGCGGTCGGAAACAGGGGCTCGCTCATGGAGTCATATGGCCTGACGGCGGCGCCCAGGGCCAGAGGGATATGAACCTCAACCTCCGCATCAAGGCGGCCGTCGCGGCGCTGGACCGGCGGGCAAGGCCGTGGGCCGGACGGTCGCGCTGGCATGGCTTCGCCTACGAATTCCTGCTGTTCGGGCTGAAGCAGGCCTGGGCCTGCCTGTTCGGCGGGCTGATGCTGGGGCTGCTGGTCGGCACGCGGCTGCTGTGGCCGGCCGACGCGGCGCTGCACCGCTACGACTTTCTGGTGGTCGCGGCGCTGGCCCTGCAGTTCGGTCTGCTGGCCCTTCGGCTGGAGCGGCCGGAGGAGGCGCTTGTGATCCTGATCTTCCATGTCGTCGGCACGGTGATGGAGATCTTCAAGACGGCCCACGGCTCCTGGATCTATCCCGAGCCCAGCCTGATGCGGATCGGCGGCGTGCCGCTGTTCTCCGGCTTCATGTACGCCTGCGTCGGCAGCTACATGGCCCGCGCCTGGCGGCTGTTCGACATCCGCTTCGACGCCTATCCGCCGGTCTGGACCACCTGGGTGCTGGCGGTGGCGGCCTATCTCAACTTCTTCAGCCACCACTACCTGCAGGACCTGCGCTGGCCGCTGTTCGTGCTGTCGGCGGCGATCTTCGGCCGGTCGTGGTTCCGCTTCACGCCGGACCGCGCCGCGCGGCGCATGCCGATGCTGCTGGGGTTCGTGCTGGTGGCGCTGTTCATCTGGCTGGCCGAGAACCTCGGCACCTTCGCCAACGCCTGGCGCTATCCGTCACAGGCCCACGGCTGGCGGCCGGTCGGCCTGGCCAAGCTGGGCAGCTGGTATCTGCTGATGCTGCTGAGCTTCGTGCTGGTGTCGACGGTGCACCGGCCGAAGGGCCCCGACAGCCGTCATCCTGGGCCTTGTGCCCAGGACCCCTCATGAAGCGTTCCGAACGCATCAAGCTGGATCACCGCCCGTGCGGCGTCGCGAGGGGTCCTCGCCACAAGGGCGAGGATGACGGGGTTGGTTTGCGGGGGAGGAAGGTCCTAGCCCCGGTTCACGAAGTCCAGGAAGCGCTGGCGCAGCGTCGCGTCGGTCTTGAACACGCCGCGGAACTGGGTGGTGATGGTGGTCACGTGGCGGTGGTGCACGCCGCGGGTGGTCATGCACTGGTGCGCCGCGTCGATCAGCACCGCGACCCCGGCCGGCTTGAGGCTGTCGCAGATCGCGTCGGCGATCTGCTGGGTCATGGTTTCCTGGGTCTGCAGGCGACGGGCGAAGATCTCGACCACGCGGGCGATCTTGCTGATGCCGACCACGCGGTTGGTCGGCATGTAGGCCACGTAGGCCTTGCCCAGGAACGGCGCCATGTGGTGCTCGCAGTGGCTCTCCACCTCGATCTCGCGCAACATGACGATGTCGTCATAGCCCTGCACGTCCTCGAAGGTGCGGCTGAGTTCCTTGGCCGGGTCGGCGGCGTAGCCCTCGAACCATTCGGCGTAGGCGTCGACCACGCGCTTGGGGGTGTCGATCACGCCTTCGCGGCGGGGATCGTCGCCGGACCAGGCGATCAGGGTCCGGACGGCTTCCATCGCCTCTTCGCGCGACGGGCGCCGGGCAGGTTCAAGATCAAGACCGGCGTTGCCGACCAGGGTTCGCTCGCGGCTCATGGCGTCCATTTCGAGAGGGTCTTCCCGGGGCTGAGTTGCGCCGGAGCGCCTGTCGCTCCGGAATGACGCGTGCCACCCCACTCACAGCGCGAGCAGCCGTGGCTTCGCTCGCGCCTGAAAGCTATATGGGGCGCACCGGCGACCCGGCAAGCTCTTACCCAACGTCAGACGGACATGACCCTGAAGCTCTATGACACCATGGCCCGCGAAAAGCGGCCCTTCGTTCCCGCCGATCCCCAGCGGGTGACGATGTACGTCTGCGGGCCCACGGTCTACGGCTACGCCCATATCGGCAACGCCCGGCCGGTCGTCGTGTTCGACGTGCTGTTCCGGCTGCTGCGATACGTCTATGGCCAGGACCGGGTGGTCTACGCCCGCAACGTCACCGACGTGGACGACAAGATCAACAAGAAGGCGGTCGACGAGGGCGTCGATATCCGCGTCATCACCGACCGCTATCTGGCCGCCTACCAGGAAGACATGGGCGCGCTCGGCGCCCTGTCGCCGACGCTGCAGCCGCGGGCCACCGAGAATATCGACGCCATGCTGGCGCAGATCGGCGCCCTGATCGAGCGCGGCGCGGCCTACGCGGCCGAGGGCCATGTGCTGTTCGACACCCAGAGCTTCGCCGATTACGGCAAGCTGTCCGGCCGGCCGATGGACGACATGGTCCAGGTCGCCCGCGTCGATCCCGCCCCCTACAAGCGCCACCCGGCCGACTTCGTGCTGTGGAAGCCGTCCAAGCCGGGCGAGCCGGAATGGCCCAGCCCCTGGGGCGCCGGCCGGCCCGGCTGGCACATCGAGTGCTCGGCGATGATCGAGGCCGTGCTCGGTCTGCCGATCGACATCCACGGCGGCGGCATCGACCTGCAGTTCCCGCACCATGAGAACGAACTGGCCCAGGGACGCTGCGCCCACGGCATCCCCGTCTACGCCAACTACTGGATGCACAACGGCTTCCTCGACATGGCGGGCGAGAAGATGAGCAAGAGCCTCGGCAACGTCATCATCCCGCACGACCTGCTCAAGACCATTCCGGGCGAGGTGCTGCGCTGGGCCCTGCTCAGCGCCCACTATCGCCAGCCGCTCGACTGGACCGGCGAGCTGATCGAGCAGAGCCGCAAGGCGCTCGACCGGCTCTACGGCGCCCTGCAGCGGGTCAAGGGGCTCGACGCCCCGCACAGCCCGCCGCCGGCGGCCTTCCTCGAGGCCCTGTCCGACGATCTCAACACGCCCAGGGCCTACGCCGAGCTGTTCGGCCTGGCCAAGACGCTGGAGACGGCCCACGGCGACGCCAAGGTCCAGGCCAAGGCCGACCTGCTGGCCGCCGCCAACCTGCTGGGTTTCCTCGACGCCGATCCCGACGTCTGGTTCGCCGGCGGGGCCGACGATGCGCTGCGGGAAAAGGTCGAGGCCCTGCTGGAGGCCCGGGTCGCGGCACGCGCGGGCAAGGACTGGCCCGAGGCCGACCGCATCCGCGGCGAGCTCGACGCGCTCGGCGTGATCGTCATGGATTCTCCGACGGGCGCGACCTGGCGGTTGAAAGACCCCGCATAGGTCTCTCAAATACTGCTCATCCCGGCCCCCGGGTCGCGCTTGCGCGCGCCCGAGGATAAACTCCGGCCGGGACCCAGGCTTTTTCTGAAAGCCTGGGGCGGTGGCGGAATCAGAGTCAAAAACACCTGGGTCCCGGCCTTCGCCGGGATGAGCGGAATAGGGATATGGCGGTCAAGCTAGAGCGCAGAATAGGCATCCAGGCGCCCGACGAGATCGTCTGGGAAATCCTTTCGGATATTTCCGGCTGGGGCGACTGGACCGGGATCTATCCCGCCGCCCAGGGCGAGATCCGCATCGGCAACCGCTGGACCCTCGAACTGGCGCTGCCCGGCGAAGCGCCGCGCACGATCAACCCGGTGATCCTCGACTGGGCGCCCTACGACCATATCCACTGGCGGCACGACCTGCTGCGCGGCTGGGCCCGGACGGTGCGCTACCTCGAGATCGAGAAGATGGGCGAGGAGAACGTCATCTTCTCCAACGGCGAAATCTTCGACGGGACGCTCGGCCCGTTCATCGCCCGCCGCCTGCGCCGCAAGCTGCTCGACGGCTTCGAGTCGATGAACGACGTGCTCAAGGCGCGCTCCGAAGCCCTGTGGGCGGACCGGAAATAGCCCCATTCATTCCGCTCATCCTCGCGGAAGCGAGGAACCAGGTTTACGGCCGGTGCACGCACGGCAGGGGATGTCTGGCGCTCAGCAGATCTCCGGATACAGGTCCCGCCATCCGGGATTGGTCTTTTCGATCAGTTCGATCTTCCAGGCCCGGCGCCAGACTTTCATCTGTCGCTCGCGGCGGAAGGCGTCGTCGCGGGTCTCGAAGGCCTCGTACCAGACCAGCATCTTCACGCCGTAGCGGCTGGTGAATCCCGGGATCAGGCCCTCGCGATGTTCGCCGACCCGTCGCACGATGCTGTCGGTGGATCCGATGTAGAGGGGCCCGTTCCGCTGGCTCGCGAGGATGTAGACGTAGAAGGCCATGACGGTGCTCGTGCGCGCTTGTCACCAATACAATTTTAGAGGGTATAAATACAGGAAGCAATCTTCGGGGCATTTCTTATCGAGGAGCCAGACATCCCTTGAGGTGCGTGCACCGGCCGTAAACCTGGGTCCTCGCTTCCGCGAGGATGAGCGGGGAGATGGGGAGGGCGCACCTCGCGCTGGCGGTGGAACGGGCGGGCGGATTCCAAGGGGTGTTTGGTTTCCGGAGTCGACCCTAAGCGGACGCTGGGGATGGCGACCGGATGACAGGGAAATGGGACATCGCCAGCATTGCGCCTCCCACGAACAGAAGCATTCCCAGGATGCCGGTCAAGTAAGTGAGCCGCACACTCGCCCGATCACCGGTCGCCTTTTCGTAGGCGGCGGATACCCCGGCAAAATAGAACCGAGCGAAGTAGTATGACTTGGTTAAATCGGGGGCGAGCGAGTTCTCGATCACATAGCTACGAATTTTAGCGGCTCTCAGCGAAGAGTAGATCGCCAGAACGGTCCCGAGGCCACATGCGGGGACACCAAGAACTACTGCGGGGTCTAAGGGCATATGCAAAACCGAGACGACTGCATGGTGATGGTAGCTGCCCCGCCGTCAGCTTTCCACCCGTAGCGGACTCTGCCGCCACAGTGTCTGAAGTCCCTATGCTCGCCCCCCAAATGGCAGAGGATGCGGTGCGGTGCATGTCTCCGTTGCAGTTGCTATATCCCCTCCCATGATCGACGACCTCTACAGCGCCCGCATCCTCACCCTGGCGGCGAACATGCCGCACGCCGGGAGGCTGGCCGCGCCGCAGGGGTCGGCGGAGAAGGTCGCCAAGCTTTGCGGCAGCCGGATCGTCGTCGATGTCGACCTGGACGCCGCCGGCAAGGTCGCGGCCTTCGCCCAGGACGTCCAGGCCTGCGCCCTCGGCCAGGCGTCGGCGGCGGTGCTCGGGGCCAATGTCATCGGGGCCGGGCTTGACGAAATCTCAACCGCGCGCGATCAGCTTGCCGCGATGTTGAAGTCCGGCGGGCCCGCGCCTGCCGGACGATTTGAGGATCTGGCCGTGCTGGCGCCCGTGAAGGACTATCCCGCCCGACATGCCTCGACGCTTCTGGCGTTCGAGGCCGCGGTGGCGGCTGTCCGTCAGGCCACGACACGAACTAGCGGCGCCGACGCGGCTTGATCGCGCGCGCTGGCGCGTCGATAAGCGCCGGGACTCGTTCACCCACCCTCGTGTCGGCATGACCCTCTACGAACGCAGCGTGACGCTGGCGCACCGCGCCTACAAGCTGACGCTGTCCCCGTTGATCGGACGCCAGTGCCGCTTTCTTCCGACCTGTTCGGACTATGCGCGCGAGGCCCTGATCACGCACGGACCGGTTCGCGGCGGCTGGCTCGCCACGAAGCGTCTGTGCAGCTGCCATCCCTGGGGCCGCTCCGGATTTGATCCGGTGCCGCCACGAAAGTGCGAACCAGAACCATGATCGACCTGATCTTCCCCGACGGCTCCGTCCGTCAGTATCCGCAAGGCTCCAGCGGCCGCGACGTGGCCACGGCCATCTCGCCCTCGCTGGCCAAACGCACGCTGCTCGTCCGGCTGGACGGAAAGCTGCTCGACTTCGACCGTCCGCTGCCCGGCGGCGGCAAGGTCGAGTTCGTCGACCGCAACGACCCCGACGCGCTGGACACCATCCGCCACGACACGGCCCACGTGCTGGCCGAGGCGGTGCAGGAGCTGTTCCCCGGCACGCAGGTGACGATCGGCCCGAACGTCGAGGATGGCTTCTACTACGACTTCGCCCGCGACGAGCCGTTCAGCACGGACGACTTCGCGGCGATCGAGAAGCGCATGGCCGAGATCGTGGACCGCGACGAGAAGATCGTCCGCGAGGTGTGGGAGCGCGACAAGGCGATCGCTCACTTCAAGGCCATCGGCGAGAACTACAAGGCCGAGATCATCGAGGGCATCCCGGCCGACCAGGACGTGACGCTCTATCGCCAGGGGAACTGGGCCGACCTCTGCCGCGGGCCGCACCTGCCGTCGACGAAGCATGTCGGCAAGGCGTTCAAGCTGACCAAGCTGGCCGGCGCCTACTGGCGCGGCGACCAGAACAACGCCCAGCTGCAGCGCATCTACGGCACGGCCTGGGCCACGCCGGAAGACCTCGCCGCCTATCTGCTGCGCGTCGAGGAAGCCGAGAAGCGCGACCACCGCAAGCTGGGCCGGTCGATGGATCTCTTCCACATGCAGGAAGAGGGCCGGGGCATGGTCTTCTGGCATCCCAAGGGCTGGCAGCTGTGGCGCACGCTCGAGGCCTACATGCGCCGCCGGCTCGACGCGGCCGGCTACATCGAGGTCAAGACGCCTCAGGTGCTGGAACGGACGTTCTGGGAGAACTCCGGCCACTGGGACAAGTACCGGCCCAACATGTTCGTCTGCGAGACGGTCGAGGGCGAGGTGCTGTCGCTCAAGCCGATGAACTGCCCGGGCCACGTGCAGATCTTCGGCGTCGGCCAGCGCTCCTACAAGGAGCTGCCGATGCGCATGGCCGAGTTCGGCGCCTGTCACCGCTACGAGCCGTCCGGCGCCCTGCACGGCCTGATGCGGGTGCGCGCCTTCACCCAGGATGACGCCCACATCTTCTGCCGCGAGGACCAGATCGTCGAGGAGACGGAGAAGTTCATCCGCCTGACGAAGATGATCCACGCCGACCTCGGCATGGAGACGAAATACATCGCCCTGGCCACGCGGCCGGAAATCCGCGCCGGCTCGGACGAATTCTGGGACAAGGCCGAGGGCATGCTGGCCGAGGCCGCGCGGCTGGCCGGGGTCACGCCGGTGATCGCCGAGGGCGACGGGGCCTTCTACGCCCCCAAGCTGGACTTCATCGTCCAGGACGCGATCGGCCGGGAATGGACCTGCGGCACGCTGCAGCTCGACTATGTGCTGCCCGAACGGCTCGGCGCCGAATACATCGCCGAGGACGGCTCCAAGCAGCGCCCCGTGATGCTGCACCGGGCGATCCTCGGCTCGTTCGAGCGGTTCATCGGCATCATGATCGAGAACTACGCCGGGCGCTTCCCGATGTGGCTGGCGCCGGTGCAGGCCGTGGTCACGACGATCGTCTCCGAGGCCGACGACTACGCGAAGGAGGTCACGGCGAAATTCCGCGCCGCCGGCCTGCGCGTCGAGGTCGACCTGCGCAACGAGAAGGTCGGCTACAAGATCCGCGAGCACAGCGTCGGCAAGGTGCCGGCCATCGCCGTGGTCGGCCGCAAGGAGGCCGAGGAGGGCAAGGTCGCCATCCGCCGACTCGGGTCGCAGGACCAGACGATCGTGACGGTCGAGGAGGCCATCGCCCTGCTGACCGCCGAGGCGACGCCGCCCGATCTGCGCTGACGGGGCAGGGGGATACGCCTTTGGGTCTGTATCCCCCGGTCGCAGGACCTGCCGCGTCCGGCCGCGGGGGCGTTGATGTCGCCGCCCGGCCGCTTTCCGCTTGACCCCCGGCCCCCCGGCGCCACTTTGCCGGTCCGGGAGACTCAGATGATGCCTGTGGCGCGATACAGCTTGCCGGATCAGGGCTGATGGTCGGTTTCACCACCGCCGACGGCGTGACCATCGCCTACGACGACACCGGCCCGGCCGGCGCCGCGCCGCTGCTTCTGATCCACGGCTTTTCATCCAACCGCCAGGAAGCCTGGAAACGCACCGGCTGGTACGCGGCCATCGCCCAGCGCGGCCAGCGGCTGATCGCGCTCGACCTGCGCGGCCATGGCGAAAGCGACAAGCCGCATGACCCGGCCGCCTATGGCCGCGAGACGCTGGTGCGGGACATCGTCGCCCTGCTCGACCATCTGGGCGTCGAGTGGGCCAATGTGTTCGGCTATTCGATGGGCGCCCGGCTGGCGCTGAAACTGGCCATGACCGAGCGCGAGCGGGTCGGCTACCTGATCCTCGGCGGGGTCGGCGGCAGGCTGTTCGATCCTCCCCCGCCCGGCGACCCGATGGCCGTGGCGATGGAGGCGGACAGCCCCGACGCCGTCACCGAGCCGATGCTGAAGAGCTTCCGCCAGTTCGCCGACGAGCAGGGCGAGGACCGGCTGGCGCTGGCCGCCTTCAGCCGCGGCGCGTCGAACCCGATCACGCGGGCCGACCTGCTGGCGGTCTCGGCGCCGACTCTCGTGGTCGCCGGCTCGCGGGACGAGCTGGCCGGAGACCCGCAGGACCTGGCCGACGCCATTCCCGGTGCGAAGGCGGTGGGCCTGGTCGGCTGCGACCACTTCAACGCCATCCCCCACGGTCTGCTGAAGGCGACGGTGTTCGATTTCCTCGACGGCTATCTGGACGATCCGCTGCCGTAGGGTGCGTGGTTCGAGACGCTCGCTTGCGGCGCGCTCCTCACCATGACGAACAGAAGCGCGAACCACCCCTGCCCGTCATCCTGACGAGCGGACCCTCGGGTCCGCGTCTCGAAGGACGCAAACTACCGCCCCATCAGGTACGGACCGCCCTTGTCGAGCGCCGCCTGCCAGGCCGGGCGGGCGTGGATGCGTTCGATCCAGGCGGACATGTTCGGATAACCGGCGAGCTTGCCGAACGCCTTCAGCACCTCCGGGATAAAGCTCATCTGCGCGTCCGCGCCGGTGGGGCCGTCGCCGATCAGCCAGTCGCGGCCGGCCAGAGCGCCCTCGATGTAGCTCATGTGGTTGGCGATCTCGCTCTCGATGCGCGGGTGCAGCGGCGCGCCGGCCTCGCCCAGGCGCATGACGTACATGCTCAGCATCAGCGGCAGCATGGCGCTGCCCTCGCCGTAGTGCAGCCACTGCAGGTAGGACTCGTGGTCCGCCGTGCCGGGCGCCGGGGCCATGCGGCCGCCGCCGTGCCGGCGGATGATGTAGTCGATGATCGCGCCCGACTCGATGACGGTGTTGTCGCCGTCGGTGATCACCGGCGACTTGCCCAGCGGATGGACAGCTTTCAGCTCGGGCGGGGCCAGGCGGGTTTCGGAATCGCGGCTGTAGAACCTGATCTCGTAGGGCGCGCCCAGTTCCTCCAGCAGCCAGAGGATGCGCTGCGAGCGCGATTCATTGAGATGGTGAACGGTCAGCACGGCGTTTTTCCCTGTATTTCCGATTGTTCGGCAACATAGGGCTCGCCTTCGGCGTGGCAAATTCTACCTGTGTCCGGGCCAGATTGTGTGCGCTTGCGAAATGCATATAGTGCGCCGCAACAAATTTCGGGGAGAAAGAACCCATGACCGCCGCCGCTGTCGACGCCACGCCTGAGTCTCTCGTCCTGCCGGGCCTGACCGCCCTGCTGCAGCAGGCGGCCGACGCCGCCGGGGCGTTCGTCGCCGACGCCAAGGGCGCGGTGAAGGCGCGCGTCTCCAGCGGGGGCAAGATCGACCGCGTACTGGCCGACGTCGAGCAGCACGCCGTGCACGGCTACGGCTGGTACGCCAGCTACGCCGAGCTGCTGAACCAGGTCGCCGGCTGGGCCGCGCGGCTCGAGGCGGACGGCGCCTTCGGCGAGACCGAGGCCCTGCTGGCCCAGCTGCTGTTCGCTGAATACTGCACCCAGCTGGTCGGCGGGATCCCGATGAACCAGGGCGAGATGATCCGCCCGGCTGACCTGACCGCCAGCCGCGACACCATGAACCGCCTGTTCGCGCCGGCCCTGGTCCAGCTGATGACCCAGGGCGGCGGCCAGGCCGTCAAGACGCGCGTCGCCGATCTCGTCGCCGCCGCGCGCGGCAAGCCGACCGTCGAGAAGACCGGCCTTGACGAGACCTTCGAGATGATCCGCGACCAGTTCCACGGCTTCGCCGAGGAGAAGGTCGTTCCATTCGCCCACGGCTGGCACCTGCGCGACGAACTGATCCCCATGGAGCTGGTCAAGGAACTCGGCGACCTCGGCGTGTTCGGCCTGACCATTCCGGAAGAGTATGACGGCGCTGGCCTGGGCAAGACGGCCATGTGCGTGGTGTCCGAGGAACTCAGCCGCGCCTGGATCGGCGTCGGCTCTCTGGCCACCCGCTCGGAGATCGCCGCCGAGCTGATCCTGACCGGCGGCACCGCCGAGCAGAAGGCCGAGTGGCTGCCCAGGATCGCCACCGCCGACATCCTGCCGACCGCCGTGTTCACCGAGCCCAACACCGGCTCCGACCTCGGCAGCCTGCGCACGCGCGGCGTCCGTGACGGCGACACCTATGTCGTCACGGGCAACAAGACCTGGATCACCCACGCGGCCCGCGCCGATGTGATGACCCTGCTGGTCCGCACCGACCCGAACACCACCGACTATCGCGGTCTGTCGATGCTGCTGGCCCCCAAGCTGCGCGGGGATGACGCCAACCCCTTCCCGACCGACGGCATGAGCGGCGGCGAGATCGGCGTGATCGGCTACCGCGGCATGAAGGAATACGAGATCGGCTTCGACGGCTTCACCGTGCCGGTGGCCAACCTGCTGGGCGGCGTCGAGGGGCAGGGCTTCAAGCAGCTGATGGCGACCTTCGAGAGCGCCCGCATCCAGACCGCCGCCCGCGCCGTCGGCGTGGCCCAGCGCGCGCTGGAGCTCGGCCTCAGCTACGCCCTCGACCGCAAGCAGTTCGGCGGGCCGATCTTCGGCTTCCCGCGCGTGTCCAACAAGCTGGCCATGATGGCCTGCGAGATCATGGCCGTGCGCCAGCTGACCTATTTCGCCGCCCGCCAGAAGGACGAGGGCAAGCGCTGCGACCTTGAGGCCGGCATGGCCAAGCTGATCGCCGCCCGGGTCGCCTGGGCCGCCGCCGACAACGCCCTGCAGATCCACGGCGGCAACGGCTTCGCCATGGAATACGAGATCAGCCGCGTGCTGGCCGACGCCCGCATCCTCAACATCTTCGAGGGCGCCGGCGAGATCCAGGCCCAGGTCATCGCCCGGCGGCTGCTGGAAGACGCGAACTGAGCTTCGGAGGGGACACGTACCTTCGGTACATGTCCCCTCGACTAAGGCCGCAGCCCGTTGAAGATCAGCGCCACCTGGCGCTCCATCAGCGCGGTCATGTGCGCGGCGTCGGCGCCCTTCTGGGCCGCGAGCCGGTAATTCCAGGCGTAGGCGGCCATCAGGGTGTCCAGCACCAGATCGCAGTCGCAGTCGGGCCGCACTTCGCCGCGCGTGACGCCGTCGCTGATCATCTCGATCAGCATGGTCTTGAACCGGGCGTTGCGGCCGAACGGGATGGTCGAGGGTTCCAGCGACGGGCTGAAGGACGCCGCGACGTGGGCCAGGAACAGCTTCACCCGCCGGCATTCGAAATCGTAGTGGATGGCGAACACCGAGCTGATCCGGTCGACGACCGAGCCTCGCAGATGCCGGGCGACCCGGTCGAGTTCCGAATAGAGGGCGTCGACCCGGTCATCCATGACCTGGCTGAGCACGTCGGCTTTCGAAGCGAAGGTGGTGAAGACGCTGCCGACGGAGACACCCGCCCGTTCCGCGATGGCGCGGATGGTGGTCTCGTCGTAGCCGATCTCGTTGAACAGGTCGCGCGCCGCTTCAAGGACCTTGCGGCGCGTGCTCTGCTTCTGCGTCTCTCGAACGCCTGCCAACCGATCCCCCCCGGGAGTGGCGGCGCCCGGATCCGGACGCCGCTCGATGTCCGCTCTAGGCTTTCACGCCCGCCAGAACCAGATCGATCCGATCGGCGAGCCTGTCGGTCTGGATCTCGACAGAAAGGCCGTCAAAGGCGGCGGGCCGGTAGCCGGCGAGATACAGATCCCAGAGCACGTCGGAGACGAGCCGCAGGTCAAAGCGGCGGGTCAGTTCGCCGCGTTCGACGCCGCGTTCGAGCACTTCCATGACCAGGCCCCGCAGCGGGCGCAGCGATTCGCGGCGCAACTGCTCGGCTTCCGGCGTCCGGGTCCAGGACGCGGCCAAGGCCGCCTGAATCAGGGGCAGCTGGGCGTTGTGGGCGCGGTAGGCGGCGCTGAACATCGCCACCAGGGCCTCGCGAGCCGTCGGGGCGGTGGCCGCGGCGTCGCGCATGGGATCGAACAGCGCGGCGAAGTCCTCGCTCAGGATCGCGTCGAACAGCTCCGGCTTGTCGGTGAAGCTGGCGAACACCGCGCCGGTGGACATGCCGGCGGCGCGGGCGATGTCACGGATCGTGGCGCCTTCGTAGCCGCGCTCGATAAACATATCGCGGGCGGCCTGGAGCACCTTTTCACGGGTTTGTTGCTTGGCCATCGCGCGGCGGGTCAGCTTCTGCGGCCGCAGGGACGGCGCATTCATGCGCATCGGAATATGATTCATTGGACCGCCTCCAAACGGGCCAGCGCCTCTTCGGCGCGCTTCTCAAACTCAACGCAGTATTCGTCGACGACCTTCTGCAGGACGTCGGCATAGCGCCGGGCCAGCTCGCGACCGTCCTGCGCGGCGTCGCGCAGGTCCATGATCAACTGCCGGACCTCGGCAATGGTTTCATCTCTTTCCGCGCCTGGGACGGCGGCGGCGACTTGGGGCATGCCCATGACTTCTCCGTCTCGTCCTCCCCGTTGTGGTGAAATTCCACGCGATCCACGGTGAGGAGGTGATCGCGTTCATTGAACATGCTCAGTGAGCGTTGGGTTGCGGCGTCTACAGTGAACGCCGTTAGGGGTCAAACACAAATTTAGTGGCCGGATTCAGGTCGAATCTCGTTAACCAGGCCCGAAGTCATCGCTAGCTGCGTTCCCTGAACGATAAAATGCGACAGATTTACCCAATGAACGTATTCGCTCAATTCGGGTTGCGACCGATTGTCGCCGCCCCGGTGGCCGGACCGGGCGCCGCGCGCTAGGTTGGGGCCATGGACAAGCTGTTCGACATTCTCATCCCGATCTCGCTGGCCGCCGTGCTCCTGGCCCTGCTGGCCGGTCTCTACGCCCTGTTCAGGGGCGGCGACTTCGGCCGCTCCTATTCGAACCGGCTCATGCGGCTGCGCGTGCTGCTGCAGTTCATCGCCATTCTGATCCTGGTCGCCGCCCTGTGGTGGCGCACCAGCCACGCGGGCTAGCGGCTTGGTCACCCTCAACCGCATCTACACGCGCACGGGCGATGACGGGGTCACCCGGCTGGCGACCGGCGAGCCTGCCCGCAAGGACAGCCTGCGCGTCGAGGCCTATGGCGGGGTCGACGAGACCAACGCCTGCCTGGGTCTGGTGCGGTTGCACACGGCCGGCGACGCCGTGCTCGACGCGATTCTCGGACGGATCCAGAACGACCTGTTCGATCTGGGCGCGGATCTCGCCACCCCCGACCGCGGCAAGCCGGTCGAATGGGAACCCCTGCGCATCCTGCAGTCCCAGGTCGACCGGCTGGAGGGCGAGATCGACCTTCTGAACAGTGAACTGTCGGAGTTGACGTCGTTCGTCCTGCCGGGCGGCACGCCGGCGGCGGCGGCCTTGCACCAGGCGCGGACGGTCTGCCGCCGGGCCGAGCGGACCTGCGTGGCCCTGGCCGCCGAGCCGGACGAGCCGGTCAGCGCCGCGGCGATCAGATATCTCAACCGGTTGTCGGACCTGCTGTTCGTCGCCGGCCGCTGGGCCAACGACAAGGGCGCGGGCGACGTGCTGTGGGTTCCCGGCGGCAGCCGGTAGTTCAGAACCCTCTCCGCTCTCCCGGGCGAATGCCGGGACCCAGTTCAACGGGCCCAGGCGGCTCGCCGTTCAGCCCTGAGTTCTGTCATCGGTGTCCCGGCTTTCGCCGGGATGAGCGGTTCAGGGTTTTTTGGCCGGAACCGGAACCGGAACCGGAACTGTGGCCGCAACGGCCGGCGCCGAGCCGTCCGGGGTCGGATAGCCTTCCCGTTCGCGCTGGGCCTCGCGGGCGGCCTGCTGCTCGGACCAGTCCTTGCGGCTCATGCCGGCCGGGCGGCCGGTGATCGACGGAATATAGAGGACCGTGCCGCAGCCGCGCGTCTTCGGGTCGAACCAGCCCTTGCGGTCGTCGCATTTCTGGGCCGGCAGGACGTAGAAGATCTGGTAGGCCCCGATCGCCACCGCGCCGATGGCGAAAAGGGCGAGAAACAGGATCTTCAGGCGGTTGATCGTCGGGTTCATGAGAGGCCGTCTATACGAACGGGCTGGCGACGGCAATTTTCCGGCCTAACTTGACCCTGACGGAAACTTGCATTGCGCGGCGGAGTCGTTATCAGCCTTCCCCGCGCAAAATTTTTCGCAACGCAACAAACACGGGCGGACAAACCCATGAAGGTGCTGGTCCCGGTCAAACGGGTTATCGATTACAACGTGAAGGCTCGGGTGAAACCCGACCAGTCGGGCGTGGACCTGGCGAACGTCAAAATGTCCATGAACCCTTTCTGCGAGATCGCGGTCGAAGAGGCCGTCCGTCTCAAGGAAAAGGGCGTCGCCACCGAGGTCATCGCCGTCTCCGTCGGCCCGACCCAGGCGCAGGAAACCATCCGCACGGCCCTGGCCATGGGCGCCGACCGCGGCATCCTGATCCAGTCGGACGTCGACGTTGAGCCGCTGGCGGTCGCCAAGCTCCTCGCCGCCGTGGCGAAGGAAGAAGGCGCCGATGTCGTCCTGATGGGCAAGCAGGCCATCGACGGCGACAACAACGCCGTCGGCCAGATGCTGTCGCAGCTGCTCGGCTGGCCGCAGGCGACCTTCGCCTCGAAGGTCGAGATCTCCGGCGGCAAGGCGACCGTGACCCGTGAGGTCGACGGTGGTCTGCAGGTTCTGGAAGTCACGCTGCCGGCGGTGATCACCGCCGACCTGCGCCTCAACGAGCCGCGCTACGCTTCGCTGCCGAACATCATGAAGGCGAAGAAGAAGGAAATCGCGACCAAGACGACCGGCGACTACGGCGTCGACGTCGCGCCGCGCCTGAAGGTCCTGAAGGTCACCGAGCCCGCCAAGCGCTCGGCCGGCATCAAGGTCGAAACCGCCGCCGATCTGGTGAGCAAGCTGAAGACTGAAGCGGGGGTGCTCTGATGGCCGTTCTCGTCGTCGCCGATAACGACAACGCGCACCTGCGCGACACCACCCACAAGACCGTCACCGCGGCCCTGCAGATCTCGGGCGACGTGGACGTTCTGGTCCTGGGCCAGGGCGCTGACGCCGTGGCCGCCGCCGCCGCCAAGATCGCCGGCGTGCGCAAGGTCATCCTCGCCGAGGGCGCGGACGTGGGTCACGGCCTGGCGGAAGCCATCGCCGACACCATCGCCGGCCTGATGGCCGGCTATGACGCCGTGCTGGTCCCGGCCACCTCGGCCGGCAAGAACTTCGCCCCCCGCGTGGCGGCCAAGCTCGACGCCTCGCCGATCTCCGACGTCATCGAAGTGGTCAGCGCCGACACCTTCGTGCGTCCGATCTATGCCGGCAACGCGCTGGAAACCGTCCAGACGGGCGACGCCAAGAAGGTCCTGACGGTGCGCCCGACGGCCTTCAAGGCCGCCGCTGAAGGCGGCTCGGCCCCGGTCGAGAAGGTCGCCGCCGCCGCTGGTTCGGGCGCCCGCTTCGTCTCGGAAGAGATGGTCAAGTCGGACCGTCCGGAACTGACGGCCGCCAAGATCGTCGTCTCCGGCGGTCGCGCCATGGGTTCGGCCGAGGAGTTCCAGCGGGTCATCGAGCCGCTGGCCGACAAGCTCGGCGCCGCTGTCGGCGCCTCGCGCGCCGCGGTCGACGCGGGCTACGCCCCGAACGACTACCAGGTCGGCCAGACCGGCAAGGTCGTCGCGCCGGCGCTCTACATCGCCATCGGCATCTCGGGCGCCATCCAGCACCTGGCCGGCATGAAGGACTCCAAGGTGATCGTCGCGATCAACAAGGACGCCGACGCGCCGATCTTCCAGGTCGCCGACTACGGTCTGGTGGCGGACTACAAGACCGCCGTTCCGGAACTGATGGCCGCTCTGGGCTAGTGATCACGGGGACATGTGCCGAAGGTGCGTGTCCCCCATCAGAGACCCAGCATCGGCCTGGGAGACATGTCCCCGCGGTGCATGTCCCCGGCAGACAGAAGGCCCGGCGTTTCGCGCCGGGCCTTTTTTCTTGGCGTCGATGGAAAATCCGGGGGCGGGCGTCCAGTCCCGCCCCCGGCGATCACCGGGCGGTCGGGGCGGCCGAGGGGCCGGCCGTCGCGTCGCCCAGGGTGAAGGTCACGCTGCGCCCGCGCAGCTCTTCCGGCGGGGCTTTCAGCCGGACGCCGCTGAGCGCCCGCCGGGCGGCGTCGTCGTACTCGGGCGAGCCGCTGGTGCGCACGACCCGCAGATTGTAGGCCCGCGGCTCGGTGGTGGCGTTCAGCCTGACGACGATGCCGCGGCCGGCGTCGGGCACGGCGTCGGCGGCCAGACGGGTCTCCAGCGTGGCGCGGGCGTCCGCCAGCCACTGGTCGCCGGCCGGCGAGGCGTGGGCGAGGGTCAGGGTCGCGGCGGACAGCAGGGCGCCGGCCGCGAGCGCGATAAGCTCGGTCTTCATGGTCATGTCTCGTGACGTTCGGGGTTGGGAGGAAGCGGCGTCGCTCCCGAAATCTGGGCGATCAGCGGGCCGATTACGAACGATAGCTTTTGCCCGGGGTTGTGAGGCTTGCTAACAACCCGGCATGAGCCGCCTGCCGCCCTTCATCGCGCTGCGCGCCCTCGAGGCCGCCGCCCGACATCGCAGCTACAGCCGCGCGGCCGACGAGCTGGCGGTGACCCACGGCGCCGTCAGCCAGCAGATCCGCCGCCTGGAAGAGACGTTCGGAGTCCGCCTGTTTATCCGCCGGGGCAACCTGATGGAGCCGACCCCGGCCGCCGCGGCGCTCGCGGCTCGCGTGGCCGAGGCCGTGAACATCCTGCGCGACGGCGTCGCGACCCTGACCTCGGACGCCAGCTGCGGCCCTCTGGTGCTGAGCACGGTGCCTGCGTTCGCCGCCCGCTGGCTGGCCCCGCGCCTCGGCCGCCTGCCGGCTTCCGTCGGCGACCTGCAGCTGCGGGTCGAGGAGCGGATGGCCGACCTGACCACCGACGGCGTCGACATAGGGCTGCGGCATGGCTTGGGGCCCTGGCCGGGCCTGTGCTCGGCGCCGCTGTTTCCCGAGACCCTGTTTCCCGTCTGCAGCCCCGCGTTTCTCGAGCGGCATCCGATCCGCGAGCCGGCCGACCTGCGGCGCGTCCCGCTCCTCCGGCATACGGTCTGGCGCTGGAGCCTGTGGTTCTCGGTGATGGGCATCGAGGCGCCGACCGAGGGCGGAGGGTTGATGTTCGACGACTCCGCCATGCTGGTGGAGGCGGCGATCCAGGGGCTCGGCGTGGCGCTGGCCCGCAATGGCCTGGTGGAACAGGACCTGCTGTCGGGCCGCCTGGTGCGGCCTGTCAGCGGCGAGGTGGGCGCCGATGTCGGCTACCACGTCGTCTGGCGCGACGATTCCACCCGGCTGCCGCGGATCGCCGCCTTGCGCGACTGGCTGCTGGCCGAAGCGGCGGCGCTCTACGCCCCGGCCTGATCCGTCTCCGCGCTGCATCGCAGCAAAGCCTTGGCCTCGGTTAAGACTCTCGTGCTAGAAAGCCGCCACAAAAGTTTGCGGCGCGGACCTCCCCAAAGTCACCGCGCCGCCGTCAAGGGCGAAACTTCATGGCGGTTATCAGGTCGGTCGGCGTCATCGGCGCGGGCCAGATGGGATCGGGCATCGCGCACGTCAGCGCGCTCGCCGGTTACGACGTCTTCCTCAATGACGTCGACGCGGACCGGATCACCGCCGGCCTCGGCCAGATCGAACACAACATGGCCCGCCAGGTCGGCCGCGGCCTGATCGACGACGCGGCCATGAAGGCGGCCCTCGCGCGGATCAAGCCGGCCTCGATCGAGGTCGTCGCCGGCGCTGACATCGCCATCGAGGCGGCCACCGAGAACGAAGAGACCAAGAAGGCCATCTTCCGCTCGCTGCTGCCGCACCTGGGCCCCAACACCCTGCTGGCGTCGAACACCTCGTCGATCTCGATCACCCGGCTGGCTTCGACGACCGACCGCCCGGAGCGGTTCATCGGCCTGCACTTCATGAACCCTGTCCCGCTGATGAAGCTGGTCGAGGTCATCCGCGGCATCGCCACCGACATCGCCACCTACGAGACGGCCGTGACCTTCGCCCAGTCGCTGGGCAAGACCACGACCAACGCCGAGGACTTCCCGGCCTTCATCGTCAACCGCGTGCTGGTGCCGATGATCAACGAGGCGATCTACACGCTGTACGAGGGCGTCGGCACGGTCGACTCGATCGACACGGCGATGAAGCTTGGCGCCAACCATCCGATGGGCCCGCTTGAACTGGGCGACTTCATCGGCCTGGACACGGTCCTGTCGATCATGAACGTGCTGCACGAGGGTCTGGCGGACAGCAAGTACCGCCCGTGCCCGCTGCTGGTGAAGTACGTCGAGGCCGGCTGGCTGGGCAAGAAGGTCGGCCGCGGCTTCTACGACTACCGCGGCGAGACGCCGGTTCCGACCCGCTAGAGGCCTAGCCCCAGCCCAGCGCCACCGCGCCCCAGTAGGTCGCCAGCGAGGCCATGTAGGCCAGCGCGAACATGTAGGCGAACATCACCGTCGGCCAGAGCCAGCTGTTGGTCTCGCGCTTGACCACGCCCAGGGTCGCCACGCACTGCGGCGCGAACACGTACCAGGCCAGGAACGACAGGCCGGTGGCCAGGCTCCACTGGCTGGCCACGATGTGCTGCAGCATGGCGCCGCCGGCCCCGTCGACGTCGCCGACGGAGTAGATCGTGCCGAGGGTCGCCACGGCCACCTCGCGGGCGGCCATGCCCGGGATCAGGGCGATCGACATCTGCCAGTTGAAGCCGATCGGCGCGAGCAGCGGCTGGATCAGGTGGCCGAGCATGCCGGCGAAGCTGTAGTCGATGGCCGGCCCGGTGGCGCCCTCGGGCGGGTAGGGGAAGGTCGACAGGGCCCACACTAGGATCATCAGCGGCAGGATGATGCGCCCGGCGCGGTTCATGAAGATGACCACCCGCTGCCACAGGTTCAGCAGCACGTTGCGGGCCTCGGGCGCCTTGTAGGTCGGCATCTCCATCATGAAGGGCTCGGACGCCGTGCGCCAGAACAGCTTGCGGATGACGAAGGCCACCACCAGTCCGGAGATCAGGCCGGACGCATAGAGCCCGAACATCACCAGGCCCTGAAGGTTCATGAAGCCGGCGACGGTGCGGCTCGGGATCAGGGCCGAGATGATCAGGGTGTAGACCGGCAGGCGCGCCGAGCAGGTCATCAGCGGGGCGATCAGGATGGTCGTCAGCCGGTCGTGCTTCTGGTCGATGACCCGGGCCGACATGATGCCGGGAATGGCGCAGGCGTGGCTCGACAGCAGCGGGATGAAGGCGCGGCCGTGCAGGCCCGCCACCCCCATCAGCCTGTCCAGCAGGAAGGCCGCGCGGGCCATGTAGCCGGAATCCTCCAGCATCAGGATGAAGAAGAACACCGTGACGATCTGCGGCAGGAACACCAGCACGCTGCCGACCCCGGCGATCAGGCCGTCGACCAGCAGACTGCGCAGCAGATCGTTGGTCACCACGCGGCTGACCAGCTCGCCCAGCAGCACGAACCCAGCGTCGATCGCGTCGGCGACGGGCGTCGCCCAGGCGAACACCGCCTGGAACATCACGAACATGATCGCCGACAGGATCAGCAGCCCGGCCACCGGATGCAGCAGCACGTTGTCGATCTTCGAGGTCAGGGTGTCGGGCCGCTCCGGCGGCCGGACGTAGGTCTTCAGGATGCGCTGCGACTCGCTGTGCGCCTGGCGGATCTCCTCGGCCGACGGCTCATGCCAGACGTTCTCGCCGACCGGCATGGTGTCGGCCAAGGTCTCGGCCTGGGCCACCAGCTCCTCGATGCCGCGCTTGCGCGTGGCCACCGTGGTGACGATCGGCGCGCCGAGCTCGCGGGACAGGCCCTCCAGATCGATGCGCAGGCCCTGCCGCTGGGCGATGTCGAACATGTTGAGCGCCAGCACGAACGGCCGGCCGACCTGCTTCAGCTCCAGCGCCAGCCGCAGCACCAGCCGCAGGTTGGTCGCATCGGCCACGCAGACGATCACGTCCGGGGGCGTCTCGCCGGCCAGCCGGCCGAGCACCGCGTCGCGGGTGACCGCCTCGTCCGGGCTGCGCGCGCGCAGGGAGTAGGTGCCCGGGAGGTCGATGACGTTGATCACCCGGCCGGCGGGCGTGGTCAGCACGCCTTCCTTCCGCTCGACGGTCACGCCGGCGTAGTTGGCGACCTTCTGGCGGCTGCCGGTCAGGGCGTTGAACAGGGCGGTCTTGCCGGTGTTGGGATTGCCCACCAGCGCCATGCGCGTCGGGGCGAGGGCCGTGTCGGTCAAGCGTCGGCCTTTGGATCGAAACGGATCTGGATGGCGGCGGCCTCGCGGCGGCGAATGGCCACGCGCATGTCGTCAAGCTTCACGGCGATGGGGTCGCGGCCGAACAGCCCTTCCTGCAGCACCTCGATGGTCGCGCCCTCTACGAAGCCCAGTTCCAGCAGGCGACGTTCCAGTTCGGCGGCGGGCAGGGCGCCCTCGAAGGCCGAGACCCGGGCGATCACGCCCTTGTCGCCGACCGAGGCCAGGCTCAGGGCGCCGAGATTGATGACCTCCGCGTCGGACACGATGCCGCCGATGGTCGGCGGGGCGAGCGGTTCGAGAACGGCGGCTTCAGACATGGCAATCCCGAAGGTGATTGCGAATGATTATCATTTCGCCGGAGGGCTGTCGATGATCTGAATCAATCGCGGACGGCAGGGCGACGTTAATACCTTGGACACCATGATGAGAGGCGCGGGATACTCCGAACGATTCGTGCAGGCGGGACGATGAGACGGCTTACCCTTGCGCTGCTGTGCGGCGCCTATCTTTGTCTGTCCTTGATCGTTGCGCTGGGCATCTGGCGTAACGGCGGCGGCTGGGGTGCGGGTGTCGCGGCCCTCGTCGGCGGCCTGGCGCTGGCCTTCGCCTTCCATTCGCTGATCGAGGCGGCCATCAACACCACGCGCATGAAGGACGACCTGTCCAACATCCGTGAGGCGCACCTGATCCTCGCCCGCCAGATCGAGAAGATCGACACCCGGCTCAACGAGGTCGTCGAGACCGTCACCACCGACGCGCTGCGCCGGTCCGAGGAACTGACCAGCGAGGTCCACTCCCTCGAGGACGTCGTCCAGAAGATGGCCGAGAAGATGGAGGCGCAGCTGTCCAGCCGCGTCGCCGCCGCCCCGCCGGGCGCGCTCGGCCGCGGCCCGCAGTCGCAGGCCCTGCTCGACACCGTCAAGGACGCCCTCGCCGGCAACCGCGTCGACCTCTACCTGCAGCCGGTCGTGTCGCTGCCGCAGCGCCGCACCGTCTTCTACGAAAGCTTCTCGCGCCTGCGCGACGAGACCGGCCGGGTGATGATGCCCGCCGAGTACCTGTCGGTGGCCGAGCCCGAGGGTCTGGTCGCGGCGATCGACAACCTGCTGCTGTTCCGCTGCGTGCAGATCGTCCGACGCCTGGCCAAGCAGGACCGCAAGGTCGGCATATTCTGCAACATCTCGCTGGCCAGCCTGTCGGACGAGCAGTTCTTCCCGCAGTTCCTCGACTTCCTGTCGGCCAACAAGGACATGGCCGGGGCCCTGATCTTCGAACTGGGCCAGGCGGCGTTCGAGCGGCGCGGCGCGGTCGAGGCCCGCCACATGGCGCGGCTGGCCGATCTCGGTTTCCGCTTCAGCCTCGACAAGGTCACCGACCTCGACCTCGACTTCCAGGACCTGGCCCGCGCGGACATCAAGTTCATCAAGGTCGGCGCGCAGATGCTGCTGGACCAGCTGGAGGAGAGCGAAGGCCGCCTGGTCATCCGCTCGCTGCCGGACCTGCACGCCTCGGACTTCGCCCGCCTGACGCGCCGCTACGGCGTCGAGGTGATCATCGAGAAGGTCGAGAGCGAGCGGCAGATCGTCGACATCCTCGAACTCGACATGGCCTTCGGCCAGGGTCACCTGTTCGGCGAGCCCCGGGCGATCCGCGACGCGATCCTCGCCGAGGCCGATCCCCCCGCCGACTTCATGCGCACCAGCCTGCGCCGCGCGTCCGGCTGGTAGTCTGCCGGCGGACGCGGGTGTCCGTCTGATTCTCCACGAGCATGCCAAACGTGCGCGGTTCGAGACGCGATCCTGAGGGACCGCTCCTCACCATGACGAGCAGAGTGGCGATCCATCCCTCTTCGTCATCCTGAGGAGCGAGGCGTCTGCCGGGCGTCTCGAACCACGCAACATTGACCCGGCGCCGCCGGTTCGTTAGCCGGACACCCATGACCGCTCTGCCCGCCGGCCTCGCCGATCTCGCCGATCACTATGACGTCCTGCTCAGCGACGTCTGGGGCGTGATCCACAATGGCCGCGAGAGCTTCGCGGACGCCTGCGCCGCCCTGGCTCGCTATCGCGCCGAGCGCGGGCCGGTGGTGCTGATCTCCAACTCGCCGCGCCCGGCCCACGACGTGATCCCGCAGCTCGACGAACTGGGCGTGCCGCGCGAGGCCTGGAGCACCCTGGTCACCTCGGGCGACGCGACCCGCATGCTTCTGGCCGAACGCGCGCCGGGCCCTGCCTGGATCATCGGTCCCGAACGCGACGGCATCCTCTACGAGGGGCTCGGCCTGGCCACCGCCGAGCCGGACAAGGCCGCCTTCATCGCCGTCACCGGCCCGTTCGACGACGAGGTCGAGACGCCCGAGGACTACCGCGCCCGGTTCGTCGAGCCGGCCTCGCGCAAGCTGACGATGATCTGCGCCAACCCCGACCGGGTCGTGCAGCGCGGCAGCAAGCTGATCTATTGTGGCGGCGCGCTGGCCGACCTCTACCGCGAGATGGGCGGCCCGGTGCAGATGGCCGGCAAGCCCTGGCCGGCGATCTATGACCTGGCCATGGCCGAGGCCGAGCGGCTGCTGGGCCAGGCGCCGGCGCCGGCGCGGGTGCTGTGCATCGGCGACGGGGTCCACACCGACGTCCAGGGCGCCGAGGACCAGGGCCTGGACTGCCTGTTCATCGCCAAGGGTATCCACGGCGACGCCGCCATGGGCCCGGACGGGCGTCTGTCGGCGCCGGCCGTCGCCGCCCTGCTGGCAGCCGAGGGCGTCAAGGCCCGCTACGCCATGGCCGACCTGGTCTGGTAGTCACACAAAGAGAACGAGGAAACACGCGATGTCGGCCCTGTATTTCGAGGATCTGACGGTCGGCCAGTCGGCGGACCTGACCCGCATCGTCGACGAGAAGGCCATCCAGGCCTTCGCCGACGTCAGCGGCGACCACAACCCGGTCCATCTGGACGAGGCCTTCGCCGCGACCACGCAGTTCAAGGGGCGTATCGCCCACGGCATGCTGTCGGCCGCCTACATCTCGGCCCTGATCGCCGGCAAGCTGCCGGGGCCGGGCGCCATCTACCTGGGCCAGACCCTGACCTTCAAACGTCCGGTGAAGATCGGCGACGAGGTGACCGTCACCGCCACGATCACCAGCCTGGACGCCGAAAAGGCCCGCGCCACCCTGTCGACGGTCTGCACCGTCGGCGGCAAGGCGGTGCTCGACGGCGAAGCGACCATCATGGTTCCGCGCCGGCCCGCCTGATGACCCTGCGGATTGTTCACGGCTGGAAGGCCCTCGCGCCCGCCGATCGCGGGGCGGCGGTGGCGCTCGGAAATTTCGACGGCGTGCACAAGGGCCACCAGCAGGTCATCGCCGGGGCGGCGGCGGCCGCGAAGGCCACCGGCGCGCCGCTGGCCGTGATCACCTTCGACCCGCATCCGCGCCGCCTGTTCCAGCCCGGCGAGCCGGCCTTCCGGCTGATGACCGTCGACCAGCAGGCCCGGGCGCTCAAGGCGCTCGGCGTCGACCTGCTCTATGTGCTGAACTTCGACTTCGAGATGGCCAACTTCAGCGACCGGGACTTCGTCGAGCACGTGCTCCACGAGGGGCTGGGCGTGCGTCACGTGGCGGTCGGGTTCGACATCTCCTTCGGCAAGGGCCGCACCGGCAGTCCGGAGGCCATGAAGGTCTACGGCGCGGAGATGGGCTTCACCGTCTCGGTCGCCGAGGCGGTCGGCGAGGGGGCCGAGAAGTACAGCTCCACCGGCGTGCGCGAGGCCCTGCGCGCGGGCCAGCCGCAGGAGGCCGCGGCGATCCTCGGCCGGCCGTTCGCCATCGAGGGCGTGGTCCGTCGCGGCCAGCAGCTGGGCCGCACCCTGGGCTTCCCGACCGCCAATGTGTTCATGGCCGACTACGTCGTGCCGAAGCTGGGCGTCTACGCCACCCGCACGCGGCTGCCGGACGGCCGGGTCTATGCGGGCGTGGCCAACATCGGCAACAACCCGACCACCGGCGAGGTCGACACGCGGCTGGAGGTCTGGCTGTTCGATTTCGACGAGGACCTCTACGGCCAGGTCATCGAAACCGAACTGATCGCCTTCCTGCGCCCCGAAGAGAAGTTCACCTCGATCGACGAGATGGTCGTGCAGATTCGCGTCGACGAGGCGGAGGCGCGGGCGATTCTGCAGGCGTAGGCGGCGTGCGTCTTTCGAGACGCGGACCGGAGGGTCCGCTCCTCAGGATGACGGGAAGGGGTGCTTGCGCTTCTTTTCGTCATGGTGAGGAGCGAGGCATCAGCCGAGCGTCTCGAACCACGCAATTCCCCCTCCGGGCGATCCCCTCTTGGCGCCGCGCCCTTCACCGTGTTCCCTGTTAACCATTCCGGTGGGGGCCCGATGTTCAAGTCACGCAAGTACGAAACGTTCGCCAGGGCGCGGCGCCCGGCGGCGACCCGGGTGACGCCCGAATCGTTCGCCTTTCCCCCCGACGCCTCCTTCGTGCTCGACACCCGGGTCGAACCGCGTCTGGTGCGCAGCGAGCTCGACCTGCTCGACGCCTATTCCGACGCGGTGGTGAAGGCGGTGGAAACCGTCGGCCCGGCCGTCGTGCGCGTGGCGCCGATCACCACCGACGGCAGCTTCGCCGGCGAGGGCTCGGGCTTCTTCGTCTCGGCCGACGGCCTGATCGTCACCAACAGCCATGTGGTCGGCGGCTTCTCGCGCCTGGCGGTGATCACCGCCGAGGGCCGCGCCCTGACCGCCCGGCCGATCGGCGACGACCCCGACACCGACATCGCCGTGCTCAAGGTCGAACAGCCGGTCAAGGCGCCGTTCGCCCGGCTCGGCGACTCCAAGAAGCTGCGTCGCGGCCAGCTGGTCATCGCCATCGGCGCGCCGCTGGGCTTCGAGGCCACGGTGACCACCGGCGTGGTCTCGGCGCTGGGCCGCTCGCTGCGCGCCGAGAAGGGCCGGCTGATCGAGGACCTGATCCAGACCGACGCGGCGCTCAATCCGGGCAACTCGGGCGGGCCGCTGGTCAGCTCCAACGGCGAGGTGATCGGCATCAACACCGCCGTCATCATGGGCGCCCAGGGCCTGTGTTTCGCGGTCGCCTCGAACACGGCCTCCTTCGTCATGGCCGAAATCGCCAAACACGGTCACGTGCGGCGCGGGACGATCGGCGTGGTGGCCCAGCAGACCCCGATCCCGCCGGCCATCGCCAGGTCGGCCGGCGTCACCCAGCCCTACGCGGTCTGGGTCGCCTCCGTGGACGCCGGCGGCCCGGCGGAGAAGGCCGGCATCGCGGCCGGCGACCTGATCGTCGCCGCCGACGGTCGGCTGATCACCGGCCTCGACGACCTGCTCCGCGCCCTCGGCCCGGCGAGCATCGACAGGCCGCTGGTGCTCGACATCGTCCGCGCGGGCGTGCGGATGAAGGTCACGGTCACGCCGAAGGCGCGCAAGAAGAGCTGATCCAATTGACTGTCATCCCGGACGGCCGGAGGCCGATCCGGGACCCAGAACAAATCCCACCCCCGCCGTCGATGCCGAATCTGGGTCCCGGCTCTTCGCTGCGCTACGGCCGGGATGACAGTGGGGGGATACGTCTGCTACAGCCCCGCCCATGACTACGGTTCGGAAGGCTCCGCGAATTATCCGCCCGGCGTGACGCCGCCGGGAACGGTCGCGCATGCCGGGAACGCCCACCCGCACCCCCTGACTCCTTCCGAGTAATTCTCCATGACCGACGACGCCGCTTCCCAGCGCGACTACCGCGAAACCGTATTCCTTCCCGAGACCGCCTTCCCCATGCGGGCGGGCCTGCCGACCCTCGAGCCGAAAATCCTCGAGTCCTGGGCCTCGCAGGACCTCTACAACACCGTTCGCAAGACGCGGCAGGCGGCGGGCGCGCCGCTGTTCGTGCTGCACGACGGCCCGCCCTACGCCAACGGCGCCATCCACATCGGCCATGTGCTGCAGAAGACGCTGAAGGACATCACCGTCCGCTCGCGCTTCGCGCTCGGCTACGATGTCGACTACCTGCCGGGCTGGGACTGCCACGGCCTGCCGATCGAATGGAAGGTCGAGGAGGAGCTGCGGGCCGCCGGCCGCCGCAAGGGCGACGTGCCCGCCAGCGAGTTCCGTGAACGCTGCCGCACCTACGCCGAACACTGGATCGGCGTGCAGATGGCCGGCTTCCGGCGTCTCGGCATCCTGGGCGACTGGGAGAACCGCTACGCCACAATGGATTTCTCGAGCGAGGCGGTGATCGTCGCCGAGTTCCACAAGTTCATGATGAGCGGCCAGCTCTATCGCGGCTCCAAGCCGGTGATGTGGAGCCCGGTGGAACAGACAGCCCTGGCCGACGCCGAGGTCGAGTACCACGACCACGTGAGCCCGACGGTCTGGGTGAAGTTCCCGGTCGTCGGCGGCGACGCCTCCGTCGTCATCTGGACGACCACGCCCTGGACCATCCCGGCCAACCGGGCTGTCAGCTACAGCCCGCGCATCGCCTACGGCGTCTATCGCGTCGAGGCGCTCGAGGAGGGCCTGGAGTTCGCGCCGTGGGCGGCGCCGGGCGACAAGCTGATCCTGGCCGACAAGCTGGCCGAGGACGTTTTCAAGGCCGCCAAGGTGGCCCGGTGGACGCGCGTCGAGACGGCTGACTGCGCGGCCCTCATGCTGGCCCACCCGCTGGTGAAGCTGGACGTCGGCTACGACTTCAAGGTCCCGATGCTCGCCGGCGACCACGTCACCGACGACGCCGGCACCGGCTTCGTGCACACCGCGCCCGGCCACGGCGCGGACGACTACCTGATCTGGCTCAAGAGCAAGGCGCAGCTCGACGCTGCAGGCATCGACGCGACCATCCCCGAAACGGTCGGCCCGGACGGCGCCTACTACGACGACGTGCCGCTGTTCGCCGGCCTCAAGGTGCTGGAGACCGAGGGCAAGAAGGTCGGCAAGTTCGGTCCCGCCAACGGCGCGGTGATGGAGAAGCTGATCGAGGCCGGCAACCTGCTGGCCCGCGGCCGGCTGGAGCACAGCTATCCGATGAGCTGGCGCTCCAAGGCGCCGGTGATCTTCCGCAACACGCCGCAGTGGTTCATCCGCATGGACGCGCCGATCAACGGCGGGCCGACCCTGCGCGAGACCGCGCTCGCCGCCATCGACGCCACCACCTTCGTGCCCGAGGGCGGCCGAAACCGCATCCGCTCCATGGTCGAGAGCCGGCCGGACTGGCTGATCAGCCGCCAGCGCGCCTGGGGCGCCCCACTGGCCATGTTCGTCGACAAGGACACGGCCGAGCCGCTCTGCGATGCGGCGGTCAACGCCCGGATCATCGCGGCGATCGAGGCCGAAGGCGCCGACGCCTGGTTCAGGCGCCCGGCGGCCGACTTCCTCGGCGACCATGACCCGGCCCGCTACGAAAAGGTCGAGGACATCCTCGACGTCTGGTTCGACAGCGGCTCGACCCATGCCTTCGCGCTCGAGGGCCGCGCCAACACGCACTGGCCGGCGGACCTCTATCTCGAGGGTTCCGACCAGCACCGTGGCTGGTTCCAGTCGTCCCTGCTGGAAAGCAGCGGCACCCGCGGCCGCGCGCCCTACGACACCGTCCTCACCCATGGCTTCACCATGGACGAGAACGGCGAAAAGATGAGCAAGTCGAAGGGCAACGTCATCGACCCTGAGGTGATCTTCCGCGAGAGCGGCGCCGAGATCCTCCGCCTGTGGGTCGCCATGGTCGACTACCGGGAGGACCAGCGGATCGGAAAGACGATCCTCGCCACGGTCACCGACTCCTACCGCAAGCTGCGCAACACCCTGCGCTACCTGCTGGGCGCGGTGGCCGGCCTCGACGACGCCGAACGCCTGCCGGTGGCCGAGATGCCGCCGCTGGAACGCTACATCCTGCACCGCCTGTGGCAGCTCGATGGCGAGGTGCGCGCCGCGTTCGAGACCTACCGCTTCAGCGACGTGGTCCGGCCGCTGCTCGAGTTCTGCCAGGGCGACCTGTCGACCTTCTTCTTCGATATCCGCAAGGACGCGCTCTACTGCGACCGCGCCGACAGCATCCGCCGCCGCGCCTGCCGCACGGTGATGGAGGCGGTGTTCGAACGGCTGACCATCTGGCTCTCGCCGCTGATCCCGTTCACCACCGAGGAAGCCTGGACGACCCGTTTCCCCGACGCCGGCTCCAACAGCCTGCGCGTCCTCCCGGAGACGCCGGCCGACTGGCGCAACGACGCCGAGGCGGCGCGCTGGGGCAAGGTCGAGCAGGTCACCGGCGTGGTCACCGGCGCGCTGGAGATCGAGCGGCGCGAGAAGCGCATCGGTTCGTCGCTGGAGGCCTCGCCCTCGGTGTACGTCGCCGACGCCGACCTGCTGGCGGCGTTCGAAGGCCTCGACGCGGCCGAGATCTTCCGCACCAGCGGTGTGACGCTGGCGGCGGGCGAGGGCGGCCAGGCCAGCTTCCGCATGACCGACATGAAGGCCGTGGCCGTCGATCCGGTCCCGGCGGACGGCGGCAAATGCGCCCGCTGCTGGCGGGTGCTGCCGGAGGTCACCGAAGCCAGCCGCCTCTGCCTGCGGTGCGACGACGCCGTCGCGGCGTGGGACAAGACCCACGCGGGCTGATACGACTTGGCCGATCATGACGGCGCGGCTGCGGCCGGAAAATCGCCGTCATGGTCGGGCTCGCCCCGACCACCCCTGCACACCCACGCTTGACGGTGTTCATGGGGCGTCGGAACAAGTCCGACGATGACGGTGTTGGGTTGGCTTTCCTGGGAATCCTGATGAGTTCCGACGTTTCCGAATCGCCGGTCGCCGAGTCCGTCGTCCTGACCGAGGCGACGGAGGTCGCCGTCGAACCCGCCGCGCCGCCGCGTCTGCAGGGACCGACCGCCTACGCCATCGGCCTGGCCATCATCCTCGCCGACCAGCTGGTCAAGCAGTGGATCCTCTATGGCTTCCGCTTGCCGCTCTACGGCCAGGAGGGCGTCCAGGTGCTGGGCCCGTTCCACCTGACCATGGTCTGGAACCAGGGCGTCAGCTTTGGCCTGTTCCGCGGCGAGGCCGAGTGGGTGCGCTGGGCGCTGGCGGCCTTCTCGCTGGGCGTTGCGGGCTTCCTCGCGGTCTGGGCGCGGCGCGTCGAGCGGCCGCTGCTCGGCGTCGCCATCGGCCTGGTCATGGGCGGCGCGATCGGCAATCTGATCGACCGCGTACGCTTCGGCGCGGTGGCCGACTTCATCGATTTCAAGGCGCTCAGCTTCCCCTGGGTGTTCAACATCGCCGACAGCGCCATCACCGTCGGCGTCGTCCTTCTGCTGATCGACAGCCTGCGTCGGGATGCGAAGCCGTAACGCAGTTGCTGTTCGCCTCACTTTTGGCGTATCGAGAGCGCCTGTTGCGGCCGGGGGCGGCCAATTGGCCGACCGGCCCTGAGGAGCAAGGCTCGATGATCTCTACCCGCGTCCTGTGCGCCGTTGCGCTGATCGCGTCCGCCGGCCTCGCCGGTTGCCAGTCGACGTCCAAGGCCCTTGGCATCGCCAAGGTGACGCCGGACGAATTCCGCGTCGTGACCAAGGCCCCGCTGGTGGTGCCGCCCGACTATTCGCTGCGTCCGCCGGCGCCGGGTGAACCCCGCCCGCAGGAGCTGCAGCCGGAAAGCGCCGCCCGCACCGCCCTGGCCGGCCAGGCCGCGGCCGCGCAACGCACCGACGGCGAGCGCCTGCTGGTCGCCCGCGCCGGCGTCGAAAAGGCCGATCCGCTGATCCGCTATGTCGTCGACGACGAATTCGGCGACATCGCCCACAAGGACAAGACCTTCGCCGACCGCGTGATGTTCTGGCGCAAGGACGCGCCGGCCGCTCCGGCCGCCGCCGCCGACGGTTCGGCTCCGCCCGTGCTGGTCGACGCCGCCGCCGAGGAAGCCCGTCTGAAGGCCATCACCGGCGGCAAGACGGTGATCATCTCCCGCGAAAAGGCCAGCTGGGTGAAGCTGCCGGGCCTGTAGGGCTTTTTCGCTATCGGACGAAACGAACGGGGACATGCACGTCAGTGCGTGTCCCCTTTTCGTTGGCGCGTCCTTCGAGACGCTCGCCTGGGGGCTCGCGCCCCAGGATGACGGGCGCGGTGGGCGACGACCTTCTTCGTCATGCTGAGGAGCGGACCCTCAGGTCCCCCCGGATCAGGTCCGGGGCTCGAACCACGCAACATCCCTCCGCCGGAATCGGGTAGGGTGGTTCCATGCCCATCCGTCGCCTGCCTCCGGAGACCGTCAACCGCATCGCCGCCGGCGAGGTGGTCGAGCGGCCGGCCAGCGCGGTCAAGGAGCTGGTCGAGAACGCCCTCGACGCCGGGGCCACGCGGGTCGCGGTCGAGGCCGACGGCGGCGGGCTGACGCGGATCCTCGTGGCGGACGACGGTTCGGGCCTGTCGCCCGAGGAACTGCTCCTGGCCGTTGAGCGGCACTGCACCTCCAAACTGTTCCCCGACGCGGAGGGCGCCTGGGACCTGCTGCACATCTCCACGCTCGGATTCCGCGGCGAGGCCCTGCCGTCGATCGGTTCGGTCGCCCGCCTGTCGATCGCGAGCCGCGCGCGCGGCGCGTCCGACGCCCACGCCATCCTCGTCGAGGGCGGCGCCACCGGCGACGTCGGTCCCGCCGCCTTCGCCGGCCCTCACGGCGCGCGGGTCGAGGTGCGCGACCTGTTCTACGCCACGCCCGCCCGCCTCAAGTTCATGAAATCGGCCCGCGCCGAGCAGATGGCCATCGCCGAGGAGCTCAAGCGCCAGGCCATGGCCCACGAGGCCGTCGGGTTCACGCTGGACCTCGACGGCCGCCGCGCCCTGCGCCTGACCGCCGAGCACCCCGGGCCGGACGGCCGTCTCGCCCGCCTGTCGGCCGTGCTCGGCCGCGAGTTCCAGGACAACGCTCTGGCCATCGATCAGGAGCGCGAGGGCATCCGTCTGACCGGCTTCGCCGGCCTGCCGACCTATTCGCGCGGCAACGCCGCCCACCAGTACCTGTTCGTCAATGGCCGGCCGGTGCGCGACCGCCTCCTGCAGGGCGCCCTCCGCGGCGCCTACGCCGACTATCTGGCGCGCGACCGGCATCCGACGGCGGCGCTGTACGTCGAACTCGATCCGACTTTCGTCGACGTCAATGTGCACCCGGCCAAGGCCGAGGTGCGTTTCCGCGACCCCGCCCTGGTGCGCGGCCTGATCATCGGGGCCCTGCGCCACGCCCTCGCGGGGGCCGGGCACCGCGCCTCGACCACGGTCGCCTCGGCGGCGCTGGCGGGCTTCCGGGCCCAGAGCTTTCCCGGCGCGGGCTACCAGCCCGGTCCGTCAGCCGCCGGCTTCTCGGCCTGGCAGCAGGGCGGCTGGACGCCGCGCGCGCCGGCCCCGAGCCTGCCCGGTCTGGCCGAGGCCACCGCTCGCGTCGAGCCGACGGGCGACTGGACCCCGCAGCCGCAGACCTACGGCGACGCCGCCCCGATCATCGACCCGGTCGACTATCCGCTCGGGGCCGCCCGCGCCCAGGTGCACGAGACCTATGTCGTGGCCCAGACCCGCGACGGCATCGTCATCGTCGATCAGCACGCCGCCCATGAGCGGCTGGTCTATGAGCGGATGAAGCGGGAAATGGAGTCCGGCGGCGTGGTCCGTCAGACCCTGCTGCTGCCCGAGGTGGTCGACCTCGATCCGGCCGAGGCCGACCGGGTGATGGCCAAGGCCGACGAGCTGGCGGCGCTGGGGCTGGTGATCGAGTCGTTCGGCCCGGGGGCGGTGCTGGTGCGCGAGACGCCGGCGCTGCTCGGCGACACGGACGCGGCGGGCCTGATCCGCGATATCGCCGACGATCTGGCCGAGAACGGCCAGGCCCTGGCCCTGCGCGAACGGCTGGAGGAGGTCTGTTCGACCATGGCCTGCCATGGATCGGTGCGCGCGGGCCGTCGGCTGACGGCGGCGGAGATGAACGCCCTGTTGCGCGAGATGGAGGCCACGCCCCACTCAGGGCAATGCAACCACGGCCGGCCGACCTACGTCGAGCTCAAGCTGGCCGATATCGAGCGGCTGTTCGGCCGGCGATAGGCCGGTTCAGAAGATCGCGAGCGCCGCGACGACCACGAAGGCGACGAGCATGATGGCGCTGCCGGCGGCCATGACCAGCATCAGCAGACCCTTGGCCACGGGCGGCAGCAGGTCCGGTTCGGCGGGAATGAAATCGGGCACGGGAACGGTCTTGGCCATGGCGGCATCCTTGTGGGTCGTTTCCTCGCGGGGCGTATTAAGACCACACCCTCGTTAGGGAGATGGTCCGCCGACGATTGATCCAAGTCAATCGTACGGTCCGTCAATTCTTTACCCCCGGTTTGGGTATAGCGGTGGAGCGGGCGCCGACGTCGGCGCCTGTCCCTGCCTCTACAGGGCCGCTTCCGCGAAGGCCGACATGGACGCCTGGAGATACTCCAGCAGGCCGGCCGCCCGATCCTCGTAGCGCGCCCGGAAGTCGGGGTGGTCGCCGTACATCGCCGCCAGCCCGAGATAGGCCTCGCGCGTTGGCGGGGCCTTCCAGCTGCGGGCAACCCAGGCATGATGACGCTGCATGAGGTCGCCCACGGCGGCGCTGTCCGGCGGCAGACCGTCGGCCATCGCCCGGGCCAGCCCGGCTTCGATGGCCTCGACCTCGGCCTGGTGGCCGGCCGCGTCGCTGGCGCTCCAGCCCTTCATCATCGCCTTGCCGTGCTCAATGTCGGCCCTGGCGGTCTCGCCGTGCCGGTCGACTACCCAGGCCTCGTATTCGGCCTGCTTTTCGGGCGCGAAGCCCTGGTAGAGGTCCTTGTCCTTCATGTCCGTCGCTCCTTCGAGGGCGGCGAGGGTGTCGTCCAGCGTGCGGAGAAGACGGCGATAGCGCCTGGCCTCGGCGTCGAGAGTCGACCGGTGGCGACGCAGGGCCGCCGTGCGGTCGAAGTCCGGCGCGGCCAGCACCGCGGCGATGGCCTCCAGCGGGAACTCGAGCTCCCGATGGAACAGGATCTGCTGCAGGCGCAGCAGTTCCTCGCGACCATAGTAGCGGTAGCCGTTCTCTCCGACGCTGGCTGGTCTGAGCAGGCCGATCTGGTCATAGTGGTGCAGCGTGCGGACCGAGACGCCCGACATCGTCGCCAGCTGTTTGACCGTGTACCTGCTCATGCCGTCCTCGCCGATGGACAGGGGTATCAGGCCTCACGGCGCGTGAGGGTCAAGAGCCGCCGAAACCCGGCGGCGACGGTCGGCGTTTCGCCTTGAAAGGGAGCCTGCCATGGACCTCAAACGCGGTCGCCTGATCGACCACCTGCATCTGCGGACCCGCGACCTCGTCGCCAGCCGGACATTCTATACCGCGGTGCTCAAGGTGCTCGGCGTCCCGGTCACCGACGGCGTCGACCACTTCTTCGCCGACGAGTTGTGGGTCGATGTCGGCGAGCAGGCCAGCCGTGTGCATGTCGCCTTCCAGGCGCCGGACCGGGCCACGGTCGACCGCTGGTACGAGGCGGGGCTCAGGGCCGGCGGCCGCGACAACGGCGCGCCGGGCGAGCGGGGCTATCACCCCGGCTACTACGCCGCCTTCCTGCTCGATCCCGACGGCAACAACATCGAGGCGGTCCACCACGGCCCCGCGACGCGATCGACCGACGCGGTGACCATCACCGCGGGGTGACAGGCGCCGGCGTCGGCGTCCTCCCTCGTTCACGGGTCACGCGGCGGCGCGGCGCTCCGAGGTCGCCATCGCCGCCTCCATGGCCGCGGCCAGCAGCTCGGCCTTGATCGGCTTCTCGACCACCCCGTTCATGCCCTGGGCGACGTAGTGGACAGCGTCCCAGGGATCGGCGTTGGCGGTCAGGGCGAGGATCGGCACGCCGCCCCGCTCTCCGGACAGCTTGCGGATCGCGCGGGTGGCCTCGACGCCGTCCATGCGCGGCATGCGGATGTCCATCAGGATCAGGTCGAACCGGCCGGCAGACGCGGCTGCGACGGCCGCCTCGCCATCGTCGACCGTCTCGAAGGTGCAGCCGAACATCTCGACCAGGGTCCCGGCGACCAGCCGGTTGGTCGCGTTGTCGTCGGCGATCAGCACATGCAGCGACGGGCCGGCGAGGGCGACCTCGCTTCCGCCGTCCGGCGCCTCGTCGGCGCCCGCCGGCACGTCGAACAGGACGATGGAGAAGTGGACCGTCGAGCCGCGCGTGTCGTTGTTGCGGGCGGCGATCTCGCCGCCCATCCGGGTGATGATCTCGCGGCAGATCGACAGGCCCAGCCCCGCCCCGCCATGCGCCCGGCCGGCCTCGGTCTGGGCGAACGGCTTGAAGATGCTGGCCAACCGGTCTTCGGGAATGCCCATGCCGCTGTCGCGGACCTCCCCGGTCAGGGTGATGTGGCCCTCGACCGCCTCGGCCGTCAGGACGACTTCCACAAGGCCGGTGTCGGTGAACTTCAGGGCGTTGCCGATCAGGTTGTTGAACACCTGCTTGAGCCGGATCGCGTCGCCCAGCGCCCACAGGCCCGACGGCCCGCGATAGGACAGCGTCAGGGTCAGGCCCTTCTGTTCGGCGCGCGGCCGCCAGAGGTTGTCGAGGTCGTCAAGGATGCCCGCCACCGCGAAGCCGTCCTCGGCCAGGTCGAGCTGGCCGAACTCGGCGCGGGAGATGTCGAGGGCGTCGGTCAGCAACCGCAACAGGGTCTCGCCCGACTCCATGATGGTGTGCACGAACGGCCTGAGCTCGGACTGGGTAAGCTTCCGATCCAGGATGTCGGCGATGGCCAGCACGCCGTTCAGGGGCGTGCGGATTTCGTGGCTCATGACGGCGAGGAACTGGGACTTGGCGGTCAGGGCGGCCTGGGCCTCGGTCTTGGCCACCGTCAGCCGCTCGGCCAGCCGGGTCATCTCCTCGGCGTGGGCCCGGTTGGCGGCGCTGGTGGCCTGCAGCAGCGACAGCAGGCTGCCGACGCCGACATAGACGCCGTCCTGGACGACGATGAACCCCTGCAGCAGCTCGGACGGGCGGTCGGCCAGCGCTTCGCTGGAAAAGTCCGCCGCCGGCGTCGCCGCCTCGGCGATCAGCGGCGTCGTGTTCATCAGCAGCGAGATCGGCCGGTGGGCGTAGAGCGCCCGGCCATACTCGGCCGCCATGCACAGGATGAAGCTGTTGCGGTCGATGATGCCGACCGGCCGGCCGGCCTCGTCGATGACCGCGATGGCGATCAGATCGGGCTCGCGCTGGAAGCGATTGTAGACCTCCGCGCCCGACGTGCCGGCTGGAATCGGCGGCGTCGGAATCGCAAGGCTGGCCAGATCGTGTCGCATGCCGTCCCCCTGTGGCGAAGCCAGACAGCACGGTGCGGGATAAGTAATCGTAAATGCGATTGCGTCGGAAATCGATGTTATTCCGCACAAGGACAAATACGGGATGACAGATTTATGACGAGCGGCACGCGTAACATGTAAAGCGCAGATTATATGCAGTTTAGCGCCTGAATTAACACTGAGTTGCGGTGGGTTGCGGCCCCTGTTAGAGTAACCGGGTTCAACCTGAGGCGACCATGTCTCCCCTTGCGATCGAGGCGCGGGCCTGACGGCTCACTGAGTCCGTCGGCGACCCGCTGATCCGCCCGCTCCGGCCACCGCCGGGGCGCGACGTCTCATGCCTCGACACGGACATTCAAGTGAACATCTCCAAACCGCAGCAGCGCACGCTGCACGCGCTCGCCCAGGGCGGCGCGATCACCCTCGTGCGCGACGACCGGGGCGCACCCGTCGCCGCCGAATGCCTCAATCGCGACGGCTGGCTGCTCAGCGACTGCACGCTCGCGGTCTTCAAGAGCCTGAAGAAACGCCGGCTGATCGCCAGCCAGGACGGCGGCCCCTATCGCATCACCCGGGCGGGCCTTCTCAGTCTGCGAGCCCAGCTCGACAACCGGGTGACGACGAAGGGCTGGTAGCCGAACGGGGACATGTACCGCAGGTACGTGTCCCCTATCTGAACCGCAGGAACTGGACGCGCGCGGCGCCGTAGTCGCGGGCGTCCAGCGCCTCATAGGCGGTCGGGGCGACGTCCGGCTCGTCGCTGGCCCGCTCGAACATCACCACCGCGCCGGGCTTCAGCCAGCCGCCGGCGGCCAGGCCGTCCAGCGCCTTTTCGCCCAGGCCCTTGCGATAGGGCGGGTCGAGGAAGGCTAGGTCGAATGGCTCGCCCATGGCCGCGGGGCGCAAGCCCAGGTCGGTGGCGTCGCGGCGGTGGATACGCGTCTGGCCGAACAGGCCCAGCGCGTCGATGTTCTCGCGAATCGCGCCGCGCGCCGCGTCATCGGTCTCAACGAACAGGCAGAAGCCGGCTCCGCGCGACAACGCCTCGAAGCCCAGCGCGCCCGAGCCGGCGAACAGGTCGATGGCCCGCGCGCCGTGCAACTCCGGGGCCCAGGGGGCGTGCTCGAGGATGTTGAACACCGCCTGCCGCGCCCGGTCGCTGGTCGGGCGGGTGGCGTCGCCCGGCGGGGTCTTCAGGGTGCGCCCGCGATGGGCGCCGGACACGATGCGCAAGACCTTCAGCTCCAGCGAAGCGGCGGGGCCTGGTCCTTCAGCTTGAGGAGCGCTCCGCGGAGCTCCTCCATAAACGCGCCGCGCTGTCCCTGCCAGTGGACCGGCTCGCCGATCAGCACCGCGCAGTTCATCGGCACGGGGATCACCTCGCCCTTGGGCAGGACCCGGCCGGCGCCCTGGATCCACACCGGCGTCACGGGCGCGCCCGGAAAGGCCTCGGCCAGCCGCGCCACGCCGCTCTTCAGGGCGGCCATGGTGTCGGAAGCGTCGCCGCGCGTGCCCTCGGGAAACACCACGATGATGTCGCCGGCGGCCAGCGCCTCGCGGGCCGGAGCCAGCACGTCCTCGCCCGTGCCGGCCTTGCCGCGGGCCACGGGCACGATGCCGATCAGATTGCGCGAGAACCAGCCGATCACCGGGTCGCGCAGGAAGTAGTCGGCCGCCGCCGCCGGCCGCACCCGCAGGACCGCGCGGCTGGGAAAGATGCTCAGCAGCAACAGCGTGTCCATGTGGCTGTTGTGGTTGGCCGCGACGATGGCCGGCCCCTTGAGCGGCAGGTGCTCGCGGCCGGTTACGTCGGCGCCGGTCATGAACCGGGCGATCGGCCGGACGATCAGCAGCAGCAGCAGCCAGCGAATCCAGCTCATCGGACGTCCCCTCAGAATTTCGCCAGCGCGAACCAGGCGAGGAGATGGAAGTACAGCGGGGCGGTGAAGGTAAGGCTATCAATCCGGTCGAGGATGCCGCCGTGGCCCGGGATCAGGTGCGAGGTGTCCTTGACCCCGATGTCGCGCTTGATCGCGCTCATCGTCACGTCGCCGGCGAACCCCGCCACCGGCAGGACGAAGGCCATGGTCGCCAGGCCGATGCCGTGCAGCGGCGTGAACAGCGGTCCGACGAACCAGATCAGCGCCGCCGTCGTCGCCCAGCCGCCGAGGAAGCCCTCCCAGGTCTTGTTGGGGCTGACTTTCGGGATGATCTTGCGGCGGCCCAGCAGCTTGCCCCAGACGTACTGCGCCACGTCGTTGAACTCGGTGGCCACCAGCAGGAAGAACACCAGCCCCGCGGCGCCCGCCGGCGCCTCGGCCGCGGGGGTCCGCATCAGGAAGGCGGCGTAGCCGATGTTGTAGACACAGGTCATCAGCCCCCAGTGGAACAGGGCGACGCTCGACAGGTAGCCCTTCGTCTGGCCGATCACCGCCATCAGCCAGGGCAGGATCAGGAAGGCGTAGACCGGGATGATGACCAGGTAGATGCCGTAGATGTCGGCCGCGACGAAGGCGTAGCTGACCGGGATGGCGAGGTAGCAGGCGAGGATGATCAGCCGGTCCTCGCGCCGGGTCGGCGCCAGCGACAGGAACTCGCGCAGGGCGATGAAGCTGACCACCGCGAACAGGCCCAGCGTCGCCTGCCACCCCAGCAGCAGGGCGCCGGCCAGCAGGCCGATCATCACCCACCAGCTCGACATGCGCTCGCGCAGTTCGCGGTAGTCCTTGCCGGGCCGCGCCAGGGTCAGCCCGGCGGCGACCACACTGCCCAGCACCAGCAGGCCGGCGATCCCGCCCAGGCCCCACAGCAAGGCCGGCGGCTGCGCGGCGAAGAAGGCGGTGATCCGGCTGATGATGTCCATTCACAGATCCTGATCAGGCGGGGCCGAGCACCTTGCGTCCTTCGACACGGCCCTTCGGGCCTGCTCAGGATGACTTAGCTCTCTGCACGTCATGGTGAGCAGCGCCGAAGGCGCGTGTCGAACCACGCACCACGCAACAGCAGGGACCTTGCCGCGCGCAGCGATCCGGTCAAGGCTTCGTGCATGCAGAGGTTGATGAAATCGAGCCTGGTCCATGTCGCCTTCGGCTTCCTGCTGATGGGCGGCTGGGCGTTGTTCGCCAATCGCGGTCACGGCCTCGCGGCCGCCTGGCTGCCCGCCCTGGCGCAGGGGGTCCTGTCGGGCGCCCTGACCGGCGCGCTGAAGAAGACCCTCGAGGCGCTGGACGGCAAGATCGCCGGCCCGCTGGCCTTCGTCGTTCCGCCGACGATCACCGCCGGGTCGATCCTGGCGCTGCTGGTCCTGGTCCACCGCCTGATCGGCACGCCGGAACTGGTCGCCACCATCGCCTTCCCGTGGAGCGTCTCGACGCTCTACGCCTTCATCTACAACGCAGGCCTCGTCCGGGCCCGACGGAGCGCCGCATGACCGAGACCCCCGAAAACCGCCGACCGCTGAAGACCCGCTCGAAAGCCTGGGCCGGGGCGCTGGCCGCCCGGCTGGGCAAGGCGAGGATCAGCCCGGACATCATCTCGCTGTTCTCGATCGTCTTCGCCGTGATCGGCGCGGCCCTGTTGCTGATCAGCGGCCTGGAGGAACACGGCGGCCTGCGCGCGGCGATGCTGGTCGGGGCGGCGGTCTGCGTGCAGCTGCGGCTGCTGGCCAACATGCTCGACGGCATGGTGGCGGTGGAGCATGGCCTCGGCTCCAGCGCCGGGCCGATCTGGAACGAGCTGCCCGACCGGATCGCCGATGCGCTGTTCCTCGTCGGCGCGGGTTACGCCGCCTGGGGCATGGGCCTGACGGCCGGCTCCTGGCTGGGCTGGACGGCCGCCCTGCTGGCGGTGCTGACGGCCTATGTCCGCGAACTCGGCCGGGGCCTCGGCTTCCCCGCCGACTTCGCCGGCCCGATGGCCAAGCCGCACCGGATGTTCGCCCTGACGGTCACCTGCCTGGTCTCGGCGGTCGAGCCGCTGTGGAACGGCCATGGCCAGGTGCTGATGATCGGACTCACGGTGATCACCCTGGGGACGGTCTGGACGTTGTTCCGCCGCACGCGGACCCTGGCCCTGCGGCTGGAAACGCAGCGGAGCGAGCAGGAACGGGCGAAATAACGCCGGTCATCCGGGCGAAGGCCGGGACGGGCGGATCGGGGTGCTATTTCCGCTTCCCCGGACCGCCGGAGCGTGGGCCTTTCGGCCCCGTCGCCGGACGCAGACCGCGCGGACCCGCCGGCTTCGGCGCGCCTGAGGGTTTGCCGCCCGAAGGTTTGGCGAACGTCCGGGGCCTTGCGGGCTCCTCCGGTCGCGCCGTCCGCTCCGGCCGCGCGGCCCCCGTCGGCCGGGCGCCCTTCGGCGTCTCCGACCAGTGGGCCTTCGCCTTGCCGGCCGGCGCGGCCTTCTTCGGTGTGCGCAGGCCGCCGGGCTTCTTCGGCCTGGCCTTGGCCCAGCCGGGCTTCTTGGGCTGCCGCTCGCCGCGCGCTTCCCCCGACTCCTGGCCGGGGCGCAGCACGTTGCGGTGCGGCCTGGCCGCCGGGGCCGCGCCGCCGACGCCGTCCTCGGCGCCGCTGCGACGGCCGGCGGACAGGGCCGGCTTGAACTGCACGGCGTTGCCGGTCGGCATGTTGGCGGCGGGGACGAAATCAACCAGCAGCTCGCGGATCACGCGGGGGCCGACTTCCTCGACCTCGCCCGGCGCGAGCGTGCCGAGTGAGAACGGCCCATAGCTCAGGCGCAGCAGCCGGTTGACCTTCAGCCCGATGGCTTCCAGCACGCGGCGCACTTCGCGGTTCTTGCCTTCGGTCAGGGTGACGGTGATCCAGACGTTTCGCGCGCCATCGCGGTCGCCGGTGGCCTTGTCGAGGTGGGCGTCGATGGCGCCGTACTTCACGCCCTCGACGATGATGCCGTCCTTCAGTTTGTCGAGCTTCTCCTGGGTCGTGTAGCCGAAGGCCCGGGCGCGATAGCGGCGGACCCAGCCGCTCGACGGCAGCTCCAGCGCCCGCGACAACGCCCCGTCGTTGGTCAGCAGCAGCAGGCCCTCGGAGTTGATGTCCAGCCGGCCGATCGAGATGACCCGCGGCAGGCCGTCGGGCAGGGTCTCGAACACCGTCGGGCGGCCTGCCGGATCGTTGTGGCTGGTCAGCAGCCCGACCGGCTTGTGATAGCGGAACAGGCGGGTGGGCTCGGCCCCGCCGACCACCTCGCCGTCGACCGTGACGATGTCGCCCGGCTCGACCTTCACGCCCGGCGTGGTCAGGGTCTCGCCGTTGATCGCCACCCGGCCTTCGCCGATCAGCCGCTCGACCTCGCGGCGCGAGGCGACCCCGGCCCGGGCGAGGACCTTGGCGACGCGGTCGTTCTGTTGGGAAGAATCTTCTGCAGTCATGGGACCGGCTCCATTAGAAGGCTGTGTCGCCTCCCGGCGATACCGGCCCCTTTAAGCACGGAATGACGGTTCCCGCCACGTGAGCGCCCTCAGCGACATCGACGCCATGCGGATCGCCCTGGACGAGGCCCGGGACGCGGCCGCGCGCGGCGAGACGCCCGTCGGCGCGGCAATCCTCGATCCGGCGACGGGCGCGGTCATCGCCCGGGCCGGCAACGGTCCGATCGGCGCCCACGATCCCACCGCCCATGCCGAGATCGCCGCGATGCGACTGGCCGCCGCCGCGCTCGGCAACTACCGGCTGACCGGCCTGACGCTGGTGGTGACGCTGGAGCCCTGCGCGATGTGCGCCGGGGCCATCAGCCACGCCCGCCTCGGCCGGGTGGTGTTCGGCGCCGACGATCCCAAGGGCGGGGCGGTGATCCACGGCCCGCGCTTCTTCGAACAGCCGACCTGCCACTGGCGGCCGGAGGTTACGGGCGGGGTGCTGGCCGACGAGAGCGCCGACCTGCTGCGTGGATTCTTCCGGGCGCGGCGGGGGAAGTGACGCCGGCGCGAACCTGGGGCAGGTTGTGCGCCTGGCCTGGGAGCCTCCGCCGTGAAACGTCTTGCGCTCATCGTCCTGCTTCTGACCGCGACGCCCGTGCTCGCGGGTGAGACTGCCGCTGTCGCCGACCTCGCCTGGATGTCCGGCGCATGGATCCAGGAAACGCCGGGTCAGACGGTGCGGGAGGTCTGGCTGCCGCCGCATCAGGGCGCGATGGCCGGGCTGTCCCAGACGCATCGCCCGGGCAAGCCGGTGAGCACCGAGTTCAACACCATCACCGACGGGCCGACCGGCGTCGTCTTCACGGCGATGTTCGCCGGTCAGTCGCCGACGCCGTTTGTGCTGAAGCCTGGCGCGCCCGGCGAGGCGGTGTTCGAGAACCTGGATCACGACTTCCCGCAGCGGGTCATCTATCGCCGATGCGGCAAGGACCTTTGCGCCCGGATCGAGGGAATGATCGACGGCGCGGTCGAGGGCATGGACTGGCGCTACCGGCGCCTGCCCTAGCTGGCGAAGGTCAGGTCGAGGCGGAAGTCGAGCCGTTCCTTCACCGCCGGCCAGTCGTAGTCGCAGATGGACAGCACCGCCGTGTCGCGGACGTGGCCGGTCCAGGTGATCTTGTGGTTGCGCAGCGTGCCTTCCTTGGTCGCGCCGAGCTTCAGCACGGCCGCCTCGCTGCGGGCGTTGCGCTCGTCGATCATGAACTCCACGCGGATCGCCCCGGCGTCGAACGCCTGGGCCAGCATCAGACGCTTGGACTCCGGATTGACCGGGCCTGACCGGACATCCGGATGCAGGAAGGTCGCGCCGATCTCGACGCCCTTGTGGATTCGCCGGATGTTCAGGAAGCTCGAGGTGCCGACCACCCGTTTGTCGGACAGCCGGCGGATGGCGTAGCCGATCCGCTCGCCGCGCTCGGTCTCGCCCTGCAGCGCGCCCCACCAGTCGGTGAAGCCCTCGCCGCAGCCGTTGGTCGACATGATCTCCCAGGCCTCGGGATCGCAGTCGATGGCCCCGCGCATCTCGTCGCGCAGGTCGGCGGTGATCGGTTCCAGCCGCACATGGCGGCCCTTGAGGACTTTGGCTTTCAGGTTCATGCCGACCAGCTTGCCCAACCGCCGGGCGATTGCAAACCGCCCGCGGAAAATTTGTGTGGCGCGCCGGAAAATTTATGTCTTATATAAAATAGTCGCTGTGAGAGACAGATTTCGGGCGGCGGTGAAGAGGAATCGAAGCGGGCCTCGCCCGATCATTTCCGGGGGAATGAACCATGTCCACGAACGCGCGCCTGGTTGACCAGGCCAAGACCTTCGAAGTCATCGCCTGGATCGCGGTGGCGGTCCTGTCGGTACAGTTCCTGGTGTTGCTGAAGTTGCTGACCCTGATCGGACCGATCGGTGAGGCCATCCGCCTGGGCGACACGCGCGGGCTGGGCGAGGCCCTGCGGCCCGTCCTCTACCGGCTGGTCGATGTCCTTCCGGCGCTGATCTATATCGGCGGCGTGTTCGCGGCGGCGAGGATCTTCGGCCGCGTCGCCAGGGGCGACCTGTTCTCGCGCGCCAATTCAGAGGGACTCGCCGAGGTCGGTTCGTCCCTGCTTTGGGGCGCCGCCGCCAGTTCGGTGATCGTGCCCTGGATCAAGAGCTGGCTCGACGGCGAATACGGGTTCGGCGGTATCCGGCTGGAGTCCGAGACCTGGGTCATCGCCGTGATCGGCGGGGCGATCCTGATCCTCGGCAAGATGATGGCCCAGGCGGGCCGGCTGCAGGCAGAACTTAACGAGATCATCTGAGCGTGCCGGTCATCGTCACCCTCGACATCATGCTGGCCCGCCGCAAGATGAAGGCGCGCGATCTGGCCCAGCGCATCGGACTATCCGAGACCCAGCTCAGCCTGCTGCGCACCGGCAAGGTGCGGGGCATGCGGTTCGACACCCTGTCTAAACTCTGCGCGGTGCTGGAGTGCACGCCGGGGGAGTTGCTGGACTACCGGTATGACGCGGCCGACCTGACGGCCGCGCCCGACACCGGCGACGTCTAGGCCGGCGGTCCGTCAGTCAGAGCAGATGCCCGGGCCATAGTCGGTCTCGCAGTTCGTCACGCAGAGCTGATACGACCAGGTTCCCGGGGTGTAGAGGTGGCTGCAGCGGAGCAGGCACTCGCAGTAGGGCGTGTCGGCCACGGCCACGGCGGGCGATGTGGTCGAGGCGGCGAACAGCGTGGCCGCCGCGGCGGCGATTTTCAGCAGGCGCATCCCAGGGTCCTCCCTTGCGTCGGACTGACGCCGGGCCATGAATTCACTCGCGCGCGACGAGATCAATTCACAAGTGCATCACCTCACAATGCGCGCGGAAGAGTCTCGCGAGGTCGCTTGCCCTCCACGCGAGCTCGGTGATACCTTCCGGTCAAACAACCGTTTGAAAAGGGCAGGGCCGATCCATGGACTTCGATATCTCCCCCAAGCAGCGCCAGTTCCTCGACCGCGTGGTCGCGTTCATGGACGAGCACATCGCGCCCGCCGTGCCGCGCTACAACGAGGAAATGAACGTGATCGGCGACGCGCGCTGGAAGGTCGTCCAGGTCGTCGAGGAGCTGAAGGAAAAGGCCAAGGCCGCCGGCCTGTGGAACTTCTTCATGCCGCCGCACAGCGGCCAGGTGCATGTCGATGACACCTTCCAGTTCGAAGGCATCCAGCTGACCAACCTCGAATACAGCATGATCGCCGAGCAGATGGGCAAGATCGGCTTCGCGTCCGAGGTGTTCAACTGCTCCGCGCCGGACACCGGCAACATGGAAGTGCTGATGCGTTACGGCACGCTGGAGCAAAAGGAAAAGTGGCTGCGGCCGCTGATGAACGGCGAGATCCGTTCGGCCTTCCTGATGACCGAGCCGGACGTCGCCAGTTCCGACGCCACCAACATCGAGACCGAGATCCGCCGCGAGGGCGACGAGTACGTCATCAACGGCCGCAAGTGGTGGTCCTCGGGCGTGGGCGATCCCCGCTGCAAGGTGGCCATCGTCATGGGCAAGACCGACCCGGACAACCCCAGCCGCCACCAGCAGCAGTCGCAGGTGCTTGTGCCGCTCGACGCGCCGGGCATCGAGATCGTCCGCATGCTGCCGGTGTTCGGCTACGATGACGCCCCGCACGGCCACGCCGAGGTCCTGCTGAAGAACGTCCGCGTCAAGGTCGAGGACGCCCTGCTGCTCGGCGAGGGTCGCGGCTTCGAGATCGCCCAGGGCCGCCTCGGCCCGGGCCGTATCCACCACTGCATGCGCACCATCGGCACCGCGGAAATGGCGCTCGAGAAGATGTGCAAGCGGCTGATGAGCCGCAAGGCGTTCGGCAAGTACCTCAGCGACCACTCGGTCTGGGAACAGCGCGTCGCCGAGGCCCGCATCGACATCGAGATGTGCCGCCTGCTCTGCCTCAAGGCGGCCGACATGATGGACAAGGCCGGCAACAAGTCGGCCCGTCTGGAGATCGCCATGATCAAGGTGGCGGCGCCCCGCATCGCCCTGAAGATCATCGACGACGCCATCCAGGCCCACGGCGGCGCCGGCGTGACCACCGACTTTGGTCTGGCCAAGATGTACGCCGGCCAGCGCACCCTGCGCCTGGCCGACGGCCCGGACGAAGTCCACTGCCGCACCATCGCCCGCGATGAATTCGGCAAGTACGGCGATCTGAAGATGCAGCAGAAGAACGAACGCGATCGTTCGCTGGAAGTCGCCGGCATCCGCTAGCGGACACGGGGACATATACCGCCTTCGGTGCGTGTCCCCTGCCGCTTCAAGCCGACGGGGACACGCACTGAATCGCCTGCCCCCGACCTGATCAGCCCCGCCGGTGGAAACGCCGGCGGGGTTTTTCGTGTCCCCTGCAAACCCGCGTCGGCTTGATTGGGGGACACGTACCTTCGGGACATGTCCCCGCGCCTATTTTGCCTCGACGATATCGCCGCTCTGGATCGCGCCGGGCAGCAGGGCGAACGGGACCTCCGCGCCGGTGAAGGCGACCGGAAGGCCCGCGCAGTCCAGCGGGCCGGGGCTGTCGCAGACCTGGAAATGCAGGTGCGGCTCGGTCGAGGAGCCGGAGCTCCCCACCTGGCCGATCACCGCGCCGGCCTTGACCGTCTGGCCCGGCTTCACCCGCGCCGAGCCCGGCTTCATGTGAACGTAGACGCTGTACTCACCCCACGGATGGCGAATGACGACGTAGTTGCCGGCCAGGAACGACCCGCCCCTGGCCATGCCCTCGGCCTGCCAGGCCTGGATGCGTCCGAAGTAGGCCTCGGTCGTTTCGCCGGGGCGGCGGAACTGGGCCGGATCCTCGACCTGGTCGGAAACCACGGCGACCACCTCGCCGTCTGCGGCGGCCCGAATGCTCGCGCCGTACACGGCGTAGTCGGTGAATTTCATGCCGTCGCCGCTGTGGGTCGAGCCGCCGTCCGCCAGTCTGACGATGTCATAGGCGAACGCCTCGGGCGGGGCCCAGCGGTGATGGGTGTGCGGGCTGGGTCCAGCCTGGACGTAGAGCCGGCCGGTCAGCGGAAAGAGATAGCGCGGCTGCGGCGGGGCGCTGTCGATGGCGACCGTCGACTGGCCCAGCACCGTTCCATCGGCGGCGCGCGCGGTGATGCGCAGGCTGTCGCGCGCGCCGGTCCAGGCGAACATCTGGTTCGTCACCAGCAGGCCCTCGCCGGCGCCAAGAGCCGGACTGGCGGCCAGCTTCGCGCCGGGCGCGCCCAGGACATCGCCGAACAGGAAGCCGAGCTGACCCATCATGCCGGAGGCCTGCACGCCGGCCCCGCCCCTGGCCGAGCGCTCCAGATCGGCGGCGTGCAGCGTGCGGGTCTCCATGACCTCGCCGCCGCGCATCACCTCGAACAGCAGGGAATCGACCGTGATCGGCGCGCCGCCGGTGTTGACCACGGCGGCGTTGGGCAGCAGCAGGCTCTGGACGCCTCGCGTGCTGTCGAGCGGATAGATGTGCAGCGGCGCGTGGGGAAAGGTCCGGACGGACGCCGGCGACGGCGCGGTCTGCGCCAGGGCCGACCCGGCCAGGGTCAGGGAACAGAAAAGAGCGGCGGTAAACGACGGACGCATGGACAGCCCTCCAGCGATTGATCCGCCGGAAAACACCACAACGCGACGGTCCCCGCCGCTTAATTCCCGGTAACACGGGAGGGGCATGAGCCGCAGGAACGCGTCCCCCTGCCGCTTCAGGCCTTCGGGGACACGCACTGAAGTGCATGTCCCCGAGCCGCCTGCCGCTTCTGCGAACAGGGACACGCGCCGAGGCGCATGTCCCCAGGGCGCCTGGCTCAGGGGTAAACCATCGGCACCGTCACCGCCGTCCCGGCGTCGGGCACGGTGATCTTCACTTCGCTGAAGGTCGGACGGTGGCCGCGCGTCCACTGGCCGCTCATGCCCCAGCCTTCCTTCGGCTTGCCGTCGCTCTCGCGGGCCATCTTCAGGTCGCTGTCGGCGTCGTGCAGCACCATCACCGCGTACTCGCCGGCCGGCACGTTGTGCACGACGACGGTTTCGTCGCCCGTGACGTCGCCGGCGGCGATCGAGCCGTAGTGGCCCTCGGGCTTCATGAACTCGGCGGCGGTCTGCAGGGACACCAGCACGCGGCCGCCCTTGGGCTGAACGCCCGTCAGGTTGACGGTCACGTCCGCGGCCATGGCCGCGCTCGCCAGGCCCGCGCCGATCATCAGCGCCGTCAGGCTCAGGACAGTTCGTTTCATCGGGGTCGCTCCTCTTGTTGAGACAATGAACTTTATAAAGCAAAGTGCATTGCCGTCACGTTACGATTTCGTCATCTCAGCCTCTCCCTCCCCTTCATGGGGAGGGACAAACGGCGAAGCCGTCAGGGTGGCAGTCGATCGAGCCGTGCCGGAAAGATCGGGGCAGCGCGCCGCAACCCCACCCGGCTCTGCTTCGCAGCGCCACTCTCCCCATGAAGGGGAGGGAAATCAGCCTAGATGTTGAACACCGGCCCGTCCGTCAGCTGACGGCTTTCCCAGAAGGGCAGGGACAGGGTCAGGCCCATGAGCACCTCGAGCACGACCAGCTGCACGCCGCGCGGGTCGGTCTGCCTGTCGATGACGCTGGAGGCGACGCGGCCGATCGCCGAGCCCGCCCACAGCAGCGACAGGGCCAGCGCCATCGTCGCGCCCAGGCTGGGATAGTAGCCGAGCAGGCTGGCCGTGCCGGCATGGGCCAGCAGCATCATCGCCCCGAAGCCACGCGCCATGGCCAGGCCGCCGGGCGCGGCTTCCAGCGCCGTGAGGCCGCGCAGCTGCAGCGCCTCATGCGGCCGGGCCAGGGCGAATCCACCCAGACCCCCGGCGAGACAGCAGGCGAACACGGCCAGGACATAGGGAATCAAGGCGTCACTCCGGCGCGTGGCAGACGGCTTCGATGTTGAGGCCGTCGGGGTCGAGCACGAAGGCTCCGTAATAGTTGGGGTGATAGTGAGGCCGCAGTCCCGGCGCGCCGTTGTCGCGTCCGCCGGCCGCCATCGCCGCCGCGTAGAAGGCGTCGACCGCCTTGCGGTCGGGCGCCGCGAGGGCGACGTGCAGGCTGGCGGTCGGGGCGCCCGCGTTGCCGATCCAGAACCAGGGCCGTCCGCCGGAGCCGTAGCCCAGGTGGCCGCTGCCGCCGGTCTGCTCCGGGGTGACCTCCATGATCACCGCGATGCCCAGCGGCGCCAGGGCCGCGTCGTAGAAGGCGCGGGACCGGGCCAGGTCGCTGACGGTCGCGCCGACATGATCGAGCATGATGAACTCCTTCGCCGTGGCCCGATCCTACGCGTTTAAAACCGCCGCCGGGAGAGGCTCAATCGGCCCCCGTTCCCTTGACTCCCGGAGCCTCCGACCCTAACTGCGCAGCGTCGTTGGCACTCGGGGTTCGTGACTGCTAACAGCAGCGCCCCCGATGGTCGGCGAAGACCATTCAAACCCAGTATTACGCACACGGAGACGACCCGATGAAGTTTCGTCCTCTTGGCGACCGCGTCCTTGTGAAGCGCGTCGAGGAAGAACAGAAGACCAAGGGCGGGATCATCATCCCCGACACGGTCAAGGAAAAGCCCCAGGAAGGCGAAGTCATCGCCGTCGGGCCCGGCGCCCGCGACGACGCGGGCAAGGTTCACGCCCTCGACGTGAAGCCCGGCGACCGCATCCTGTTCGGCAAGTGGTCCGGCACCGAAGTGAAGGTGGACGGCGAAGACCTGCTGATCATGAAGGAAAGCGACGTTCTGGGCGTGGTCGAGAAGTAACCTTCTCCCACCGCCTGCGCTTCCTCCCCCAACTGATAGAAAGAGAGCTCCGAAATGGCCGCCAAAGACGTCTATTTCTCTTCCGACGCGCGCGATCGCATGCTGCGCGGCGTCAACATCCTCGCCAACGCGGTGAAGGTGACCCTCGGCCCCAAGGGCCGCAATGTCGTGATCGAAAAGTCCTTCGGCGCCCCGCGCTCGACCAAGGACGGCGTCTCGGTCGCCAAGGAAATCGAACTGTCTGATCGTTTCGAGAACCTCGGCGCCCAGCTGATCCGCGAAGTCGCCTCCAAGACCAACGACAAGGCCGGCGACGGCACGACGACCGCCACCGTTCTGGCCCAGGCCATCGTGGTCGAAGGCCTGAAGTCGGTCGCGGCCGGCATGAACCCGATGGATCTGAAGCGCGGCATCGACAAGGCCGTGATCAAGGTCGTCGAGGAGATCAAGTCGACCTCCAAGAAGGTCTCGGCCAACAGCGAGATCGCCCAGGTCGGCACCATCTCGGCCAACGGCGACGCCGAAGTCGGCGAGATGATCGCCCGGGCCATGGAAAAGGTCGGCAACGAAGGCGTCATCACGGTTGAAGAAGCCAAGACCGCCGAAACCGAACTCGACGTCGTCGAAGGCATGCAGTTCGACCGCGGCTACCTGTCGCCCTACTTCGTGACCAACGCCGAGAAGATGGAAGTGCAGCTCGAAGAGCCGCTCATCCTGCTGTTCGAAAAGAAGCTCTCGGGCCTGCAGCCGCTGCTGCCGGTGCTGGAAGCCGTGGTGCAGTCGGGTCGTCCCCTGCTGATCATCGCCGAGGACATCGAAGGCGAAGCCCTGGCCACCCTGGTGGTCAACAAGCTGCGCGGCGGCCTGCGGGTCGCGGCGGTCAAGGCGCCGGGCTTCGGCGATCGCCGCAAGGCGATGCTGGAAGACCTCGCCATCCTGACCGGCGGTCAGGTGATCAGCGAAGACCTGGGCATCAAGCTCGAGAACGTCACCCTCGACATGCTCGGCAAGGCCAAGAAGGTCACCATCACCAAGGACGACACCACGATCGTCGACGGCGCTGGCGACAAGGACGGCATTGAAGCCCGCATCGCGCAGATCAAGCGCCAGATCGAAGACACCACGTCCGACTACGACAAGGAAAAGCTGCAGGAACGCCTGGCCAAGCTGGCCGGCGGCGTTGCCGTGGTCCGCGTCGGCGGCGTGACGGAAGTCGAAGTGAAGGAAAAGAAGGACCGCGTCGACGACGCCCTCAACGCGACCCGCGCGGCCGTGGAAGAAGGCATCGTCCCCGGCGGCGGCATCGCGCTGCTCAAGGCCTCGAAGATCCTCGACGGCATGACCGGCGACAACGCCGACCAGACCGCGGGTATCGCCATCGTGCGCCGCGCCCTGCAGGCCCCGATCCGTCAGATCGCCGAAAACGCCGGCGTTGAAGGCTCGATCGTCGTCGGCAAGGTGCTGGAAAGCACGGACGCCGCCTTCGGCTTCAACGCCCAGACGGAAGTCTACGGCGACCTGGTGAAGATGGGCGTCATCGACCCCGCCAAGGTCGTCCGCACGGCGCTGCAGGACGCGGCCTCGGTCGCCGGCCTGCTGATCACCACCGAAGCGGCCATCGTCGAAGCCCCGAAGAAGGCCTCGGCCGGCGGCGCCGGCGGCATGCCGGGCGGCGGCATGGGCGGCATGGGCGACATGGACTTCTAGTCCACGTCAAACGAACGCTGAGCGAAATGAACCCCCGGTCGGAAACGGCCGGGGGTTTTGTTGACTTTATGGTCGAGAATCGCTTCTGCTCATCCAAAGGGAGATTATCTATGTCCGAAAAGAAGCCAGCTTCGCCCCAACCGCCCCAACCGCCTCCTCCGCGAAAAGAGGAAAGAGGCAACTTTAATCAAGGCGGGCAGGTTCAGAAAACCACCGATTGGGTAAAGCCCGAGCGCCCGACGAAGAAGTGACCGCCACTTGGGATGATGATGGCTTCTACGAAGCGGCCTTCGGCATCGGAAAATCGCGCCGATATCACGCATTCATGCGAGAATTTTATCAGCGCACGAGCGATTGGGTTCTAGCAGCTCAAGCAATTACAGGTGCTAGCGCCTTCCTAGTTCTTCTTCCAAAACAAGGGAGCCTAGGGTTAGCGCAAGTTCTCACGGGCATTGTTGCAATTGCAGCCACACTAGATCTTGTATTCCGCTTTTCCCAGAAGGCTCGATTGCATGATGAGCTGTGCAAGGAATTCTCGGAATTGGCGGCCATGGTCGCTGAATGGCCCGCCACAGATGAAAATTTGCGACGCGCGGCGGCGGCTAGAATTCGGCTAGAAATAAGAGAGCCAACGGAGCGGCGATTGATCGATCTTCGGGCGCAAAATGATGAATGTAGTGCCAGAGGCGTTTCGTCAGACAAACTGATCCCCCTTTCGGCGATGCAGCGATCTCTCTTCGCGTACGTTTTCACGTTTGGAGAAGCGGATCTTCGAAAGAGAATGGCGAAAAGAGCAAGCTAGCCTAGCTGTCGTAGGTGCAACCCTACTGTCCCTCTTCCCTTGGCCCGATCAGCATGTGGCCGAACCAGCTGGTCACGCCGACGACGATGGCCGCGAACAGGGCGGGCCAGAAGCCGGCGACGGTGAAGCCGTCCATCAGCCAGGCGGTCAGGGCGATCATCCCGGCGTTCACCACCAGCAGGAACAGGCCCAGCGTCACCAGGGTCAGGGGCAGGGTGAAGAAGATCACCACCGGCCGCACGATGGCGTTGACCACGCCCAGCACCAGGGCGGCGATCACCAGGCTCTGGGTGTCGGCGAAATGGACGCCGGGGACGAACTTCTGCGCCAGCCACAGCCCGGCCATGCCGAACAGGGTGCGCAGGACAAGCCGGACGAGCAGCATCGATGTCGGTCTCCGTTTCGGACGCCCGAGCCTAGACCCGCCCGGGCCGCGCCTCCAGTCCGATTACAGCGCCACCGGGTCGTTGGCCGGCAGGCAGGTCTGGACCGGCACGGCGTAGAGGTTGGCCATGAACTCCAGCGAAGCCCGCTCGATGAGGGTGCGCACGCCCAGTTGCAGCGGCTCCATCTCGCCACGGCCGGCGGAGATGTCGATGATGTTCGAGCCGAGGAAGCTGAACGCGCCGCCGCCGACCTCGCGGCCGATGATCTGCTTCTGGTAGCTGATCACATCGACGATGCGCATGGTGCGGGTGTCGATCAGGCGCAGGTCGATGCCGATGTTCATCACATAGGTCTTGCCGCTGACCACACCCTTGGCCGAGGTCGTGCTCGAGCCGCCGACCGAGGCTTCGACGCTGCCGGACCGGATGTTGTAGTTCAGCTCGGTGATGCCGCCGGCGATGACATAGTCGGACCCGGCGTACTGGCCGGCCAGGATCGGGCGATAGCCGCCCGTCGGCTGGCCGGTGTCGGACAGCAGCTTGTTGTTGGCGTAGCGCAGCTCCAGCTCGGGCACCGAGGTGTCCACGCGCTCGACCATCTCCGCGCCGGCCTTGGCCAGCGCCGTGATGGCCATCAGCGAGCCGCCCTGGGTCAGGCGCGGGCCGGCCAGGCCGTCCTCCTGCTTGCCGGTGTAGTCGGCGATGCGGCCCACCGCGATGATCGGCGAGCGCCGGCCGGCGTTGCGCGCGGCCTGGGCCAGGCAGACGAGGCCGTTGGAATAGGGCGTGGCGTTGGCCGTCGCGGGCGCCGAGCCGATCGGTCGCGCATAGTAGCCGGCGGTGTCGACCTTGGGCGGCGTGGTGGCGCAGGCGGTCAGGCCGGCGGCGGCGAGAAGGGTCGCGAGCGTGCGGACGAGGGCGCGGGTCATCAGTGATCCTTCTGGCCGGCGGCGCCGGCCGTGGCGGTGACGTCGCCGGTGTTGGTCTGCACCGAATCGACGATGATCGTGTTCCAGGAGCCGGTCGCCAGCACGATCAGCTGGTTGGCGACGGCGGTGGCGGTCATGCCGCCGGCCGTGGGCAGGGGGCTGTCGGCGATGCCGCCGGTCTGGGCCGTCGAGCCGGCCGGCCGCAGCACGCCGTTGACGATCACCAGGTTGCCGCTGGCGTCGCGCAGGGAGAAGTCGGTCGGCTGGCCGTTCATGGTCCCCGTCACGCCGCCGCCCATCGACGACGCGGTCGGCAGCGCGCGCGGCGCGGACTGGCCAAGAGCCGGGGAGGCGGCCGTGGCGGTGACGAAGGCGGCGACGAGAAGGGCGCGGGTCATGGTCGGAATCCTGACGGTGGAGGGGAGGGCGCCCGCCGGGGTGATGGCGGGCGCCCCCGGGGTAGAGTCCTAGAAGCCCTTGACGGTCAGGGTGTTGCCGATGGCCGCCGAGGTGGCCGAGACGACGCCCGAGACGTTGCTGACCGACAGGTTGGCCGCGGACGCCACGGCCGCGCCGTTGCCCTGGTAGGAGCCGGCGTAGCCGAAGTCGCCGTTGATGGTCAGCGAGTTGCTGATCGCCGCGGCGGTCGCGCTGACGTCGTCGCCCACGCCGGTGATCTTGGCGTTGAGGGTCGCGGTCGGGTCGTAGTTGGCGGTCTGGGTGCTGTTGATCGAGCCGGCGTACTTGACGTTGATCGTGGCGCTGTTGGCGATCGCGGCGGCGGTCGCCTCGACCGTGCCGTCGATGTCGCTCAGCGTGCCGTTCAGCTGGGCCACGGCGTCGCCGCGGAAGAACTGGTTGTTGCTGACGTAGCCGGCCTGGCCGCCGTCGACGGTCAGGGTATTGCCGATGGCCGCCGAAGTCAGCGACACGGCGTCCTGAACATGCTCGACAGTCGCGTTGAGCGTCGACTTGATGTTGGCGCTGTTGTTCTGGCTGGTCGACACGTTGCTTTCAGCAGCCTGGGCGGCGCCGGAAACAAAGAGAGCCGCGGCGGCGGCGAAATACACGATTTTCTTCATTTGAGTTCTCCATTTCGCCGGTCATTCGGCAGGAGAACATCAGCAACGCCTGTGCCAGATCGTTTAGGAATTCAGTAGTATTAACCCGCGTAAACGTTTGAAATCGCCCGTTATTCTTTCGTAAATCACGATCGGGCGCTGACGATGGCCTGCGGGCGAGTCGGGCTCCGGCGATTCCCCACTGGGGCGAATCGTCGGCGCGGGAGCGTTCAGGACGAGGCGCGTCGCGCGCCGTGGCGTCGGGGCGACGGGCGGCCCGGTTCCGGATCGGGAACCCGGGTTGGCACGGAAAGGAACGCCGGCGTGTCTCACACCGGCACAGCGGCGCCAGGTCAGGCGCCGAGGCCGTCCTTCAGCTCGGCGACGAGCGACAGATAGTCGTCGCCGGTGAAGCGGCGCGGCTCGATCATCCGCGAGCGGTAGTCCCAGAATTCGACCGAATGCTCGAGCAGGCCCACGGCCTCGCCCAGGTCGATGAACATCTGCGGCGCCCGCAGCAGGAAGTTGCGGAAGCCGACGGGGTCCTGGGTCTGGGTCAGGCCGCGATAGGCGTTGTCATAGGCCAGCAGGCTGACCTGCACCGACCGGGCGCAGGCGCCGACCGCCGAGGAGATCGACCGGATCATGCCGTTGGCCTCGTCGATCTGGTCGCGCGAGATATGGCGCTTGGGCCGGATTTCGGTCAGGCCGCGGATCAGGCCCGGCACCTTGCCGTCGACCTTCCTGAACAGCCACTTGTAATAGAGCAGGCCCTTCCAGCCGAACATGCCGTCCCGGAAGTCCTCCTGCGACATGCGCAGCACCTGTTGCAGCGGCCGCAGGTCGTCGTCGTACTGGCTCGACAGCATCTTGCGCGCCAGCCGCAGCACCGCGGCGTTGGCCGGCACGCCCGAGAGGGCCATGGAGACCAGCAGGCTGATCTCTTCCAGCACGAAGGCTTCCATCCCCTCGATGACCGACGGGGTCAGATCGAAATAGCGGGAATCGGCGGTCCGGCCGATCCGGCTCAGCCATTCCCGCATCAGGAACGGATCGAACGACGGGATCTGGTCGAACTCGCGCATCAGCTCGCCGTCTGGCGAGTTCAGGAAGTCCGGGACGCCGGTGGCGTCGGTCATCAGCTGGCTGAACCAGCCCTCGGTGACGAACACCGACTTGCCGCCCAGCGCCAGGTTGCTCGGGTCCATCGGGATGATGACCTTGGTCGCCGTCGGCCGGAAGCCCGGGAAGTTCAGCCGTTCCTCGGGCCGCAGGCGGTGCTTGATGATGAAACAGCGCGCCAGGGCGGGGCTCTGGAACAGCGGCGGATCCATCGGGGCGCCCGACCGCTCGGCGATCCTGTGCGCCTGAACGAGATTGAGAATCCGCGAGGACGACCGCGCGGCCATCAGGCTTTCCAGGCTGCCCGCGGCCCGTCCGGTCGAGAACTGCTTCTTTATGCCAGGCGTCATGACCCGAGCCCTATGCCATAATGGTTAGCCACTTCTCACCCGAGGCGGTGGGAGGAGCCCTTATTCGCCGGCCGGGTACGGATTTTGGCGTGGACCGGCGAATCTAGCCCTGGCTGTGCAGGATGCCGGACTCGGTTCCCACTCCGAGTCCGTCGCGCAGGTCGCCCAGAAGTTCGAGATAGTCCTCGCCCATGAACCGCTGCGGGCTGATCTGCTTCGACCGGAAGGCCCAGAACCCCGTGGTGTGTTCGAGCATGCTGACCAGGTCGCCCATCTCGATGAACAGGCGGGGGGCGCGCATCAGGAATTCGCGAAAGCCGGCCGGGTCCTGTTGCCGGGTCAGCTTGTTGTAGGAGCCGTCGTACAGCGCGATGTGGGCCTGGATCGACTGGTGGTAGCCGGACACGGCGGCCGCGATCTGGCGGATCATCGACGCCGCCGTCTCCGATTGTTCGGCGCTGAAGTGGGTGCGCGGGCGGATGGCGGTCAGGCCCTTGAGCATCGACGGCAGCTCTGCGCCGTTCCGCCGCGACAGCCACTTGTAATAGAGCAGACCCTTCCAGCCGAACATGCCGTCCTGGAAGTCCTCCCGCGACAGGCGCAGGGTGGTCTGCAGCGGCGTCAGGTCCTCGTCGTAGTTGCTCGCCAGCATCTTGCGGGCGAGGCGCAGCACCGCCTTGTTGTCGGCCGCCCCCGACAGCGACATCGAGACCAGCAGGTTGATCTCCTCGAGGACGAAGCCTTCCATGCCGCTGATCAGGCTGGGCATCAGGTCGAAGTAGCGCGGATCGACGGTCCGCCCGATGCGCGTCATCCACTCGCTGAACATGAACGGGTCGAACGAGGGAATGCGGTCCAGTTCGCGCAGCAGCTGGACATCGCGCGAGCCGCTGAAGGTGCGAATGCCCACGACGTCGGCCAGCATCGGCTCGAACCCGCGCTGGCCGATGAAGACGAACTTCCCGCCCAGTCCCAGGTTTCCGGGGTCGATCGGAAAGATGATCTTGGTCGCGGTCACCCGTTCGTCGTCGAAGGCGTCGAGCTCGCCCTGACGCAGCCGGTGCTTGACGATGAAGCTCCGGTTCAACACCTGGCTCTGGAACAGCGTCGGGGACAGCGGGGCGCCGGACTGCTCGGCCCGCTGCGCGGCGCGTATCAGGTTGAGGACGCGGGACGACGACTGCGCCGTCATCAGGTGTTCAAGGCTGCGCACGCCTCGATTGGTTGTCGCTCGCGCCAAATTCCGCCCCCCGGTGGGCGTTCACTGACAGGGCGGCGTTCGCCGGCATAGGCGCCGCGCCCCATTTCGGGGCTACGGCGTTAGCTGGAATCCGGCCGGTCAACGGTTTGAAAGGGATGGCGGGGTAGGCTGCCGCCCATGACGCAGAAGCCTCATGATATCGGCCTCCCCGTGGAGCGCCGCGAACGCAGACGCTCCGGCAGCGGCCTGGCTGGTCTCGTTGTCCATGGATCGCGCAATGCGGTCCTGGACTGCGACATCATTGACCTCGATGCGAAGGGGGCCCGTGTCCGCCTGCGGCCGGCCCCGACGATCCTGCCGACGGACTTCCGCCTGCTGCTGCCGGGGAGCGCGGTAGCCTACGAAGCCCGGCTGGCCTGGCGTCGCGGCGCGACCTGCGGGCTGGCGTTCGAGCAGCGCCACGACCTGCTGGCCGACTGCCCGCCGGCCGTGGCGGCGCTCAGGTCCCTCTGCCCGACCGCCACCGCCGTCTGACAGCCTATTCCGCCGGCAGAAGGTTCTCGTTGCGGCGCGACATGAGCCTGTCGAACTCGCCCCAGACGCCGGTGTCGCCGTGCCACTGGCCGCGCGTGGCGGCCTTGGAATACTCGGTCGAGCGGGCCTCGAAGAAATTGGCGTGCTCCACGCCGCTGAGCATCGACTGCAGCCAGGGCAGCGGGTTTTCCTTCACGCCGTACAGCTCGGGCAGCTTCAGTTGGCGCAGGCGCCAGTCGGCGATGAAGCGGATGTAGTGCTTGATGTCCTCGGGGTTCATGCCCTGGACGTCGCCGGCCTCGAAGGCGAGGTCGATGAAGCGGTCCTCGAGATCCACCACGTGGCGGCAGCATTCGACGATGTCGTCCGCCACGTCCTTGGTGACCGCGCCGGTCTCCTTGTTGAAGGCGTGGTACAGCTTGATGATGCCCTCGCAGTGCAGGCTCTCGTCACGCACCGACCAGCTGACGATCTGGCCCATGCCCTTCATCTTGTTGAAGCGCGGGAAGTTCATCAGCATGGCGAACGAGGCGAACAACTGCAGGCCTTCGGTGAAGCCGCCGAACATGGCCAGGGTGCGGGCGATGTCGGCGTTCGTCTCGACCCCGAACTGCTGCATGTAGTCGTGCTTGGCCTTCATGGCCTCGTATTCCATGAACGCGCCGAACTCGCTCTCCGGCATGCCGATCGTTTCGAGCAGCAGGGCGTAGGCCGCGATATGGATGGTCTCCATGTTGGCGAAGCTCGCCAGCATCATCTTCACTTCCGTCGGCCGGAACACGCGGCCGTAACGGTCCATGTAGTTGTCCTGGACCTCGATATCGCCCTGGGTGAAGAAGCGGAAAATCTGCGTCAGCAGATTGCGCTCGCGATCGTTCAGGTTCGCCGCCCAGTCCTTGCAGTCCTCGCCCAGCGGCACCTCTTCCGGCATCCAGTGGACCTGCTGCTGACGCTTCCACATGTCATAGGCCCACGGGTAGCGGAACGGCTTGTAGGCCGCCGACGGGGTGAGCAGGCCGGGCAGGATGAGCTTGGACGAGGCGGTCACGGTGACGAACTCCGGACGGGGGCGGGCGGGAATCGAAGCGGTACGATAGGCTCACACCGTATCAAACCGCCGCGACACATCTAGTGGCCATGCTGACGCAACCCACAAGATGTTGTGAGATTGTGGATAAGATGATGAACCAATCGTTGACCGTCTACGGCGCCCTGGGATCCGGCAGCGTGCCGGTCGAGGCGGCCCTGAGGCTGATCGGACTGCCCTACACGGTCGTCGAGGCGGCGACCTGGGAACTTGATCCGCAGGTCCTCGCCACGGTGGAAAAGGTCAATCCGCTCAAGCAGATTCCGGCCCTGGTCCTGCCGTCGGGCGAAATCCTCACCGAAAGCGGGGCGATCCTGACCTGGCTGGCCGACGCCCACCCGGACGCGCACCTCGGGCCCCCGGTCGGCGATCCGCGCCGTGGCCAGTTCCTGCGCTGGATGACCTACATCCCGGCAGCGATCTATTCGCTGTTCTGGGTGCGGGACGAGCCTTCGCGCCTCGGCGGTCCCGATCCGGCCCAGGGCGAGCGGATCAAGGCGGCCACGGCCGAGCGCATCGCCGACTGCTGGCGCATGATGGACCGGCAGATCACTCCCGCCGGCGATTTCCTGCTCGGCGACGATCTGTCGGTGCTCGACCTCTATGTCGCCGTGGTCAGTCGCTGGGGGCCGGGCCGCAACCGCTTCTATCGCGAAGCGCCGGGCCTGACGCCGGTGGTCCGCCGCGTCGACGCCGATCCGCGCCTGGCGACCTTCTGGGCCGAGCGCTTCCCGTTCGCGCCCGGCTGGGAGCGCTAGTCCTGCGAAAGGGCCTGGACGGGGATCGTCAGGCGGGCCGTCAGGCCGATGCCGGTCTGATCGAAATCCAGATTCGCGCCGACCTGCCGGGCGAGGGAGTTGACCAGGCGCATGCCCAGCGTCGTGGCGGTGGCCGGGTCCATGCCTTCCGGCAGGCCGACGCCGTCATCCTCGACGGTGACCAGGATATCGCCGCCTCGGCCGCGGCGGCAGGACAGGGCGATCCGTCCGGCCACGCCGGCCGGATGGGCGTACTTCAGGCTGTTGGTCAGCAATTCGCCGACGATCAGGCCGACCGGCAACGCCCGTTCGGCCGCCAGGGCGCAGGCCCCGTCTCCGGTATAGCGGATCGACAGACCCTTCTGGGGAGGAAGCAGGGACCGGGTCGCCTCGGCGATCTCGCGCAGATAGTCCGACAGGTCGGGCGGCCCGTCGTCGCCGGCTCGCGCCAGCAGGCGGTGCAGTCGCGCCACCATCTGCACGCGGTCGGCCGCCTCCCGCAGGAAGTCCGACGCCTGTGCGGCGGTCAGGGTGGCGGAGGGGTCCAGCTCGGCCGCCTGCAGTTGCAGCAGGCCCGCGACGAGGCTCAGGTTGTTGGCGATCCGGTGATTGGCTTCCTGAAGCCAGACGTCGGCGCCGCCGTCGTGGCTGGGCCTGTGCGATCCGAATGTCGCGAGGACAACGTTGTGCGCCATGATGTTTCCTGTTCGGCAATCCCGACGCCTCAGGAACAGTAGCAAAATTTCGGCCAATATTCAAATATGTAAATAAAGAACAGTAATTGGAGTTATTCGTGTATTTGTATAACTTTGTATTATTCGTGTCTTCGGCTCAATCCCCGCCATCCGCGGAAAGTGAGTAGAAACAGATCTTGAAACCTTTTGCGCCTTTGATGGTTTTGGTGTTGAGGCGATGAGGCCGCGGGGGAGTTCCCCCGGCAAGGAGGCAAACAGCGTGTCAGACCTCAACCGTGGAGAACGGCTGCAGATCATGCTGACGGACGAGGAGCTGTCGGCCCTCGACGACTGGCGCTTTTCCCGCCGCATGCCCAGTCGGGCCGCAGCGATCCGGGAGTTGCTCAAGCGCGGCCTGGCGGCCGAGGGCTTCGCCGAATCCGACGGCAAGCAGAAGTCGAAGGATTTCGGCGTCACCAACGCCGACAAGACCGCCAGATCAGGAGACTAGGGCTACGGCCGTCGGTTCAGGGCGCGGGCGGGTCGTACTCCAGCCCCTGCTTCGCAAGCTTCACCGCGAACGGGCCGTAGCGCCGGCCCATGGCGTCCAGAGCCTGGTCGAGTTGGGGCGCGGCGGGTCCTGCGTCGCCCGGAATCCGGTAGCGACCGTCCACCGGCTCGGCATCGGGCACGATGGTCAGGCCGTGGCGCGACACCACCGACGCCCGGCCGGGCCGGGTGGTCACCACCCGGGCGCGGAAGCTCCGCTGCCAGGCGTCGGCGCGCAGGGCCAGGGCCACCTCGTCGACGCCGTCGGCCACGGGGGCTTCCACCGTCTCGTGCGACCATACCGCCGCCAGCACGCCGATCGCATGGGCGTAGTCGCCCTTCGACAGGTGGAAGTCGGCCGTGCGGTGCATGGCGCTCCAGTCGCGGACGCCCAGCCGCCCGGCGGTCGCCTCGGCCGCCTCACGCCCGCCGATCGCCTCGACCAGCGCCAGCGACATCGGGATCGAGGCGCTCACGCCGGTCGTGGAGATGACCGGTCCGTCCTGAATATAGCGCCGGTCGCGCACCCAGACGGTTTCCGGATACGCCTTCTCCAGCGCCTTCATCGCGCCCCAGTGGGTGGTCGCGCGGCGGCCATGCAGCAGCCCGGCATTGGCCAGCACCCGCGCGCCCTCGCAGACGGAAACGATCACCGCGCCGCGCGCGGCCTGATCCCGGACCCAGGCGGTCAGGGCCTTGTCCTTGGGCGACATCTGCGCCGGCACGATGACGATGTCCGCGCCTGCCGGCTCGGCCAGGTCGAACTGCGCCAGCGTCTGGTCGGCGCGGATCTTCAGCGCCATGCGCAGCTGGATCGGGCCTTCGCCGGTCGACAGGCTGCGCACCTCGGCGACGCCGGAGTCCTTCAGCACGCCGTAGGGGATGATGAAGTCGGTCACTTCGGCGCCGACGTTCTCGCCGACGACCACGACCAGCGGCCGCGTACGGCCGGCCTTGGGCGCGGGCAGGGTCAGGCGGTCGGCGGCGCCGCGTCCCGCGGCCACGACGGGCGTCTCGACGGCCAGCCGGTCGGCGGCCTCGGCGGCGACGAGGGGCAGGGCGAGAAAGCCGGTGATGATCAGCAGGGGAACGCGCATGGCGGAAATCTCTCTCGGACAGGGACCCCCGGCGCCGCTCGGCGGGACCGGGGGTCGAGGGTCGATGGTCAGGCGACGGTCTGGGGCGCGGCGCACGGGGCGACGCAGGCGCAGGCCGAGCCGCACTGGCAGGACGGGCCGCAGTCGCAGGCCGGGCAGGTGCAGGGGTTGCAGGGGCATTGGTCGGTCATGGTCTTGTCTCCATCTCGGCCGGGGGATCCGGCGATGGGACAATCCTGACGAAAGACAGGGCTGGCGGAAATGTCATTGATATCGCATATTGCGCCAATGACCCGTCCTGACGCCCGCCCCCGCTCCATCGCCCTCGTCGGCTATCCCGGCGTCCAGTCGCTCGACCTCGTCGGCCCGCTGGAGGTGTTTTCCATGGCCAACAACTACGGTGGCGGCGACCGCTACCGGCCGATCCTCGCCTCCGCGGAGGGCGGCGACATCCGCTGCAACTCGGGTCTGCTCCTGGCCGGAGCGACGGCGCTGGCGGACCTGCCGGACGGGCTGGACACCATCCTCGTCGCCGGCGGATCGGACGCCGGGCTGCGGGGACAGGAAGGCGGGCCGCTGATCGACTGGCTGGTTGCGCGCCGCGACACGACACGCCGTATCGGCAGCGTCTGCTCGGGCGCCCTGGTGCTGGCCGCCACGGGCCTGCTCGACGGTCGGCGGGCGACCACCCACTGGGGCGTCTGCGGTCTGCTGCAGACCCGCCATCCGGACGTTCAGGTCGACCCGGACGCCATCTTCGTCGCCGATCCGCCGTTCTTCACCTCGGCCGGGGTCACCGCAGGCATTGACCTGTGCCTGGCCCTGGTCGAGGCCGACTGCGGCCCCGACATCGCCCTGGCGGTGGCCCGCAATCTGGTGCTGTTCATGCGCCGGCCGGGCGGCCAGACGCAGTTCAGCGCCGGCCTCAACGTCCAGGCTGCGGCCAGCCCCCGGCTGCGGCGGCTGGTGCTCGACATCACCGAAGATCCCGTCGGCGACCTCAGCCTGCCGACCCTCGCGGCCCGCGCCGGCATGACCGAGCGGACCTTCTCGCGCGTGTTCCACCGCGAGACGGGCGTCACCCCCGCCGCCTTCGTCGAGGCGGCGCGCCTCGACCGCGCCAAGGCGCTGCTGGAATCGTCCGACTGGCCGCTGGCCCGCGTCGCCGAGCGCGCCGGCTTCGGCAGCCTCGACGGCCTGCACCGCGCCTTCCAGAAGCGCCTCGGCGCGACGCCGGGCGAATACCGCCAGCGGTTCGGACGGGCGGGGTCGGCCTGACGGGCGGGACGCGCTGGATCCGCGCGCCCGGCCCCAAGCCCCCTACTTCTTGCCGGCGACCTCGATGAACCGGCTCGTCGGCGCGGCGGCGGGCTTCTTGTCCGCCTTGGGTTTGCGGACTTCCTTGTTGGACTTCTTCTGACCCTTGGCCATGACCGTCTCCGGTAAGCGGCGCCCGGGGCCCTGCAAAACGCCGGGCGAGGGTCTGCCGGCGGTGATGGGGTCTTCTACAGCATTCGGGGCCCGGGACCCAACGGCCGATTGCGCCCTGACAGCCGCGGTCCGGACATGGAAACGCCGGCGCGACAGGGTCGCGCCGGCGTTCCGTCTTTCCCTTCCGGGATCAGGTCACTGACAGGCGAGGCACTCGTCGTAGTCAGTCTTTTCGGCGTCTTCGAAGCTGTAGGTGTCGACGGTGTCGGCGCCGGCGTGGCTGGCGCGCTGCACGGACTTGGAGCGCAGGTAGTAGAGGCTCTTCATGCCGCGTTCCCAGGCCTGCCAGTGCAGCATGTGCAGGTCCCACTTGTCGACGTCGCCCGGCAGGAAGACGTTGACCGACTGGCTCTGGCAGATGTCGGGCGTGCGGTCGGCGGCCAGTTCGATGACCCAGCGCTGATCGATCTCGAAGGCCGTCTTGTAGACGTCCTTGTCGTCCTGGCTGAGGCAGTCGAGGTGCTGCACCGAGCCTTCGTTGGCCAGGATGCTGTCCCACACCGCGGGCGTGTTGGCGCCCTTGGCTTCAAGCAGGCGCTCAAGGTAGGGGTTGCGCACCGCGAAGGTGCCCGACAGCGTCTTGTGGCTGTAGATGTTGGCCGGGATCGGCTCGATGCCGGCGCTGGTGCCGCCGCAGATGATGCTGATGCTGGCGGTCGGGGCGATGGCCAGCTTGTGGCTGAACCGCTCCATCACGCCCCGCTCGGCGGCGTCGGGGCAGGGCCCCTTTTCCTCGGCCAGCTTGACGCTGGCCTTGTCGGCCTCGCGGCGCAGGTGCTTGAACAGCCGCATGTTCCACGACTTGGCCAGCGCGCTCTCGAACGGCACGTTCTGGGCCTGCAGGAAGCTGTGGAAGCCCATCAGGCCCAGGCCCACCGAGCGTTCGCGCATCGCGGCGTAGACAGCATGCTTGGCGTCGACCGGGGCGCGCTTGATGAAGTCTTCCAGCACGTTGTCGAGGAAGCGCATGACGTCCTCGATGAACATCGGCTCGTCGCGCCATTCGAGGAACGACTCCGCGTTGACCGAGGAGAGGCAGCAGACGGCGGTCCGCTCGACGCCCAGGTGGTCCTTGCCGGTGTGCAGCATGATCTCGCTGCACAAGTTCGACTGGCGGACCTTGAAGCCCAGCTCCTGCTGGTGCTTCGGCAGGGCGCGGTTCACCGCGTCGGAGAAGATCAGGTAGGGCTCGCCGGTCTGCAGCCGCAGCTCCAGCACCTTCTGCCAAAGGGCGCGGGCGTCGACCTCGCGCAGCACTTCGCCGGTCTTGGGCGAGCGCAGGCCGAACTTCGTGCCGTCCCGCACCGCGTGCATGAACTCGTCGGTGATCGAGATCCCGTGGTGCAGGTTCAGGGACTTGCGGTTGAAGTCGCCCGACGGCTTGCGGATCTCGAGGAACTCGTCGATCTCGGGGTGGTGGATGTCGAGGTACACCGCCGCCGAGCCGCGGCGCAGGCTGCCCTGGCTGATGGCCAGCGTCAGGGAGTCCATCACGCGGATGAAGGGGATGATGCCGCTGGTCTGGCCGGCGCCCTTGACCTTCTCGCCGATCGACCGGACGCCGCCCCAGTAGGTGCCGATGCCGCCGCCGTTGGCGGCCAGCCAGACGTTCTCGTTCCAGGTGCCGACGATGCCGTCGAGGCTGTCGCCGACCGCGTTGAGGAAGCAGCTGATCGGCAGGCCGCGGTTCGCGCCGCCGTTCGACAGCACCGGCGTCGAGGGCATGAACCACAGCTTGCTCATGTAGTCATAGACGCGCTGGGCGTGGTCGGCGTCGTCGGCGAAGGCCGTGGCGACCCGCGCGAACATGTCCTGGTAGGACTCGCCCGGCAGCAGATAGCGGTCCTCGAGCGTCGTGCGGCCGAAGTCGGTCAGCAGCGCGTCGCGGCTACGGTCGACCTCGACCTTCTTCACCAGCGCCAACTGCGGCTTGTCGCCGGACAACCAGGCGGAATCACCTGCCGCCTCACCGAGGGGAATTTGCCGTGCCGCTTCGCCCATCATGTCCTAAAACCCGTGACCAAACAGCGGCTTCACAAACGAACAGCCCGCCCTGAAGACGCTACATCTTGTGGGCATGACGCCCCCTGAACCCACTATATGGGGCCACGAGGGCTAATGACTCGTCAACGGGGAGAAACGCCTCGGAGGCGACTTTTTCGTTAACAAACTGTTGAGAAGCCATCCGTAGACCATCGTTCCGCAAGGGTTCGACAACCTTTTCAGACACCTGCGTCTCCCCCTCGTCGGCGGGGCCTGATGCGTGGCATGATGTCGCCGATGACCCCCGAACAAATCTACGCTGAAAAGCGCATCACCGCGACCGAGGCCGCCGCCCGCATCGAGTCCGGGGCCCGCATATCGATGGGCATGGCTCTCGCCGAGCCGCCGGCCATCCTCGCCGCCATCGCCGCCCGGGCCGAGGCGAACGAGATCGACGAGATCAAGGTCTTCTACTTCCATTCGACGCCGCACGCCGGCATGACGGTGCTGCGCTACGAGCTGATGGACCGGATCCGCCCGCACTGCTTTTTCCTCGGGCCCATCGAACGGTCGCTCATGGAGCGCGGCGCGGCCGACGGCCGTCGAACGATTGATTTCGTGCCGGGCGCCTTCAGCCAGGCCCCGCGGCTCATGTGCGACCCGGCGCCGATCGACTTCCACGTGACCGCCGTCTCGCCGATGGACAAGCACGGGTACTTCAGCTTCGGCCCCAGCAACGACTACGGCTCGACCGTCGCGCGCTGCGCCCGCCAGACCATCGTCGAGGTCAACAAACACACCCCGCGCGTGCGCGGCGGCATGATCCACGTCAGCGAGGTCGCCGGCATCGTCGAGAACGACCTGCCGCTGTTCGAGAACCTCTGCCGGCCGCCGGCCGCCGAGGACGCCGCCATCGGCCGGATCATCGCCGGGCTGGTCGAGGACGGGTCCTGCCTGCAGATGGGCATCGGCGCCCTGCCGGACGCCGTCTGCGCGGCCCTCGGCGGCCACAGGGACCTGGGCATCCACACCGAGCTGCTCTCGCCCGGCCTGGTCGCCCTGATGAAGGCCGGCGCGGTCACCAACAGCCGCAAGGTCACCGACCCGGGCCTGTCGATCTTCACCTTCGCGCTCGGCGACCAGTCGCTCTACGATTTCATCGACGACAACGCCGCCGTCGAGAGCCGGCCGGTGGCGTACGTCAACGACCCGGCGGTGATCGCCCGCAATGACCGCGTGGTCTCGGTCAACGCCACCCTGCAGATCGACCTGTCCGGCGCCTGCAACTCCGAGCACCTCGCCGGCCGGCAGTTCAGCGCCGCCGGCGGCCAGCTGGACTTCGTCCGCGGGGCCTACGCCTCGAAGGGCGGCCGGTCGATCATCGCCTGTCATTCGACGGCGAAGGAGGGGACGCTTTCGCGCATCACAACGCGGCTGGACGGCCCGGTCACCACGCCGCGCAACGACACCCACATCGTCGTCACCGAGTTCGGTCATGTCGATCTCAAGGGGCTGTCGACGGCCGAGCGGGCCAAGGCCCTGATCCGCATCGCCCACCCGAAGTTCCGCGACGAGCTGACCGCCGCGGCGAAGGCGGACGGCAGCCTCTAGGCTTGCGTTCCGCCCCCTCGCGCCGTATCAGCCCCGTCGTCACTGGGGAGTAGCCGGCTGCGCATTCAGCAGCGGGTGCGTCAACAAACTTGGAGCCGCGGCTCCATGGCGCATCCAGCCTGGAAAGGCCTGGCGAGACCTTTGGCTTTCGCGTGCGGTCGAGCGGGACCGGGGCGCGGAACGCCATTGGTCTGTCTAACCGGTCCCGCCAGGACAAGATTATGGAAGCCTTCCTCGTCTCCGCCGGCCTCGTGGCCATCGCCGAAATCGGCGACAAGACCATGCTGCTGGCCATCGTGCTGGCGGCGCGGTTCCGAAAGCCCTGGCCGATCCTGGCCGGTATTCTCGTCGCAACCCTGGCCAACCACGGCCTGGCCGCGACGGTCGGGTCGGTCGCCGGCCACGCCCTGCACGGCGTCTGGGTTCACTGGGTGCTGGGCCTGCTGTTCATAGCCTTCGGCGTCTGGGCCCTGATCCCCGACAAGTTCGAGGACGACGAGGCGCCGTCAGCCGTGAAGGCCGGCTCGGTTTTCCTGACCACCGCCATCGCCTTCTTCTTCGTCGAGATGGGCGACAAGACCCAGATCGCGACCGTGGCGCTGGCCGCGCGGTTCCACTCGATCCTGCTGGTCGCGGCCGGCACGACGGTCGGCATGATGCTGGCCAACGGCCCTGCGGTCTGGCTCGGCGAGACGGCGGCTACCCGCCTGCCGATGAAATACATCCGCTGGGCGGCGGCGGCGGCCTTCGCGGCGATCGGGGTCTGGATCCTCGTTGCCGGCTGACCGTCAGGCCAGCAGCGCGCGGTAGGCCTCGCGGGCCGCCTTGAAATGCTCGAACGGAAACTTGATCGGCACGTCCTCAAGGGCGGCGGCGAGCATTTCGAGGTGGGCTTCCCATCCGGCGGCGGCCCGGCCGGCGTCCTCGCCGGCGGGGATGGTCAGGGTGAGCACGAGGCGCGTCGCCGCCGGGCCGTCGGCCTGCAACTCCCACCGCACGGGCCGCAGCGGTTCGCCCGGCTCGCTCCAGCTGTATTCCAGCAGGGCGCCGGGCTTGAAGGCGCTGACCAGGCTGTCGATCGTCGTGCCGGAGTCGATGAAGTCGAGCCGCGCACGACCGCCCTGATGCAGCTCGATCTCGCCCGGCGCCAGCCACTGGCCCAGCCGGGCGGGCTCTGTCAGCGCGGCCCAGACGGTGGCGAGCGCATGGTCGAAGGTCCGCGTCATGACCACCTGGACGGTGTCGGCATGGCGGCTGACCTGGCCGAGGACGAGGGGGGTATCGGTCATGACGGGCTGCTCCAGGAAGGGAAGTCGCACCGGTAGCCTCCGTCGTCGTGGCCGACCGTGACCTGAATCAACAGGCAGGCCCCTCGCTGGCCCTAGACTTACAACCTGTGCGGATAGCGAGGTTCCTCCATGGGCAAGTCCCTGACCGCGGGCGGGGTCTATTTCGGCCTCGTCTTCTCCCTCGGCGTGATCCTGGGCGTGCTCAGGGTGACGGTGGTCGCGGCCCGGCTGGGGGTGGCCGGCGCCATGGCGGTGGAGTTGCCGATCATGCTGATCGCCTCCTGGATCATCTGCGGCGGCGTCCTGACGCGGTTCGACATCGGCGCGGAACGAGGCGATCGGAGTCTGATGAGCGCCACGGCGCTGGTGCTGATCGTCATCGCGGAACTCGCCCTGGCCCGGTTTCTGGCCGGCCAGACCTTTGGCGAGACGCTGGCGTCCTATCGGAACATTCCGGCCATCATGGGCCTCGCGACCCAGGTTGCGTTCGTCCTGTTTCCGCTGTTCCGTCTGCGGCGAGACAGATTCACCGTAAGGACCCGCCTGTGACCGACGCCGCCGCCAAGCCCGCCTATGTCATCCTGATCCGCGATCGCATGGTCGACGCGGACGAATTCGCGACCTACGGCCAGAAGGCCCGCGCCGCGCGGGAGGGGCACGCCGTCACGCCGCTGGCCTTCTACGGCCGGCACGAGGTGCTGGAAGGTCCGCCGGTCGAGGGCGCGGTGATCCTGACCTTCCCGAGCTTCGCCGAGGCCCAGGCCTGGTACCGTAGTCCGGCCTACCAGGAAGCCCTGAAGCACCGTCTGGCGGGGGCCGAGTACCGGGTGATGATCGTCGAGGGCGTCTAGGCCTCGGCCGCCTCGGCGGGGCCTTTCGCCGGTCTCGCCTTGCGTGGGCCGAACAGCAGCCGCGCGAGGATCAGCACCGGCGGAAACAGCAGCCAGCACATCGACGACAGCCGCGGCTCGCCGATCAGGCTGAGCCACAGTCCTGCGCCGAACACGATGCCCGGCGACGCCGCCCGCGAGAGCCGATAGGCGACCTCGCGCGTCGTTGCGCCGCCGACCAGTCGTCCCTTGTCCCGGTAAAGCGCCAGCACCAGCAGGCACTGGGCCACGGCGGCCGAGATCAGCACGACCGAGTAGATGCGCCAGGCCTCTCCCCGCGTGCCGTATTCCCCGAGGATCGCCGAGGCGAACGGCATCAGGGCGATGGTGAACAGGAACAGCAGGTTCAGACAGGTCACCGGCCAGTCGAAGATCTTCATCGGCCGGAACATCGCCATGTGGCCGACCCAGAAGATGCTTATCACGCCGAAACTGGCGAAAAAGGCGACGAAGTGCGGGGTCATTCCGCCCAGGGCCGCGATCAGGCCGTCGGCGCTGTGCAGTTGCGGCGGGCGCAACTCCAGCACCAGCAGCGTCAGGACGATGGCGAACACCGCGTCCGAGAAGAACACCAGCCGATGCAGCAGGTGGCCGTCATCCCGATCATCGCTCGCGCCGCTCATCCCGCCCCCCTCGATTCAGCCGTGTCATTGGCCGGGCTTACCGATGGCCCGTCAACTCCCTACCTAGGGCGCGGGCCGCTTCAAGAACACGGATACGCAGATGATCGATCTCTATACCTGGACGACGCCGAACGGCCGCAAGGTCTCCATCCTGCTGGAGGAACTGGGCGTCCCCTATGCGGTGAAGCCGGTCAATATCGGCAAGGACGAGCAGTTCTCGCCCGCCTTCCTCGCCATTTCCCCGAACAACAAGATTCCGGCCATCGTCGACCACGACGCCGAGGGCGGCGAGCTGCCGATCTTCGAAAGCGCCGCCATCCTGGTCTACCTGGCCGACAAGTACGGTCGGTTCCTGCCGGCCTCGGGCGCGGCCCGCTGGAAGGCGCTGGAGTGGCTGGCCTGGCAGGTCGGCGGACTGGGGCCGATGCTCGGCCAGCTGGGCTATTTTCTCAGGGCGACCGAGCCCGTGCAGTCCACCATTGACCGCTTCGCCGTGGAATCGACCCGGCTGCTCGGCGTGATGGATCGCCGCCTGAAGGAGGCCGACTACCTGGGCGGCGACTACTCGATCGCCGACATGGCCTGCTATCCGTGGATCGCGGCCATGGCGCCCCTGCTCAAGACCACGCCCCTGATCGCCGGCTGGGACGGCATGACCGGCGTCCATCGCTGGCTCGACGCCGTCGCCGCCCGCCCCGCCGTGCAGCGGGGCATGGCGGTTCCGCAGATCTAGGCCGCCGTCTCGCGGGCCACGGCCGGGCTGGCGGCGTTCAGCGCCGTCAGCCGGCCGATGGCGGCGTGCGCCTCGGCCATCAGGCGGCGAACGATCTCGGCGGCCGGGAGGACATCGTGCACGCCGCCGGCGCTCTGGCCCATGGCGAAGCAGGACTTGTCGGGGTCGAGACCCTCGACCTGCCCGCCGATGCCGCCCATGGCGTTGTTCCTGATGCTGATACCCGCCTGGATCGGGAAGGGCTGGATGTCGGCCGGCCGGCTTTCCCAGTCGGCGACATAGGGGTTCTTCTGCACGCGCATCGGCTTGCCGCTGTAGCAGCGGGTGCGGACAGTGTCCTCGTCGGACGCCTGCAGGATGGTCTCGCGATAGAGGTCGCCGGCATGGGCCTCGACGCTGGCGATGAAGCGGGTGCCCATCCAGACGCCCTGGGCGCCCAGCGCCAGACAGGCCGCAAGGCCGCGGCCGTCATACAGGCCGCCGGCGCCGACCACGGGAATCTTCACCGCCTCGACGGCCTGGGCCAGCAGCGGCAGGGTGCCGACCAGACCCGTGTGCCCGCCGCCTTCGCCGCCCTGGCAGATGACCGCGTCGCAGCCGGCCTGCTCGGCCTTCACCGCGTGCTTCACCGCGCCGCAGACGACCATGACCTTCAGGCCGGCCTTCTTCAGCTTCTCCATGATCGGCATCGGAACGCCCAGGCCCGCGATGAAGGAGCTGGCCCCTTCCTCGATGATGATCTCGACGGCGGCCGTCAGGCTTTCCGGCGAGGCGGCCAGCAGGTCGACGCCGAACGGCTTGTCGGTCAGCGCGCGGACCTTGCGCATCTGTTCGCGGATGAACTCCGGGCTGGTGCCGGCCATGCCGAGCACGCCGTAGCCGCCCGCGTTGCTGACCGCGGCCGCGAGTTCGGCGTAGGAAACGCCGCCCATGCCGGCCAGCATGATCGGATGCTCGATGCCGAGCATGTCGCAGAGGGGGGTGCGGAGGGACATCTGTCGCTGCTTTCTCAGAAGATCGCGTAGCCGCCGTCGATCAGGAAGGAATCGCCGGTGTGGAAACGGGAGGCGTCGGACGCCAGGTAGACGGCCATGCCGCCGAAGTCCTCGGGCGTGCCCCAGCGACGCATCGGCACGCGGCTGATGACGTTGGTGGTGAACTTGTCGTTGCCCTGGGCGCCGGCGGTCATGTCGGTGGCGATCCAGCCGGGCAGGATGGAGTTGGCGCGCACGCCGTAGCGGGCGTGCTCGACGGCGATCGACTTCATCAGCGAGACCACCGCGCCCTTGGTCGCGGCATAGGCCTCGTTGCGGGCCGCGCCCTCGATGGCGGCCAGCGAGGCGACGCCGATCAGCGAACCGCCGGGATCGCCGGTCTTGGCGCGCTCGACCATGTGCTTGGCCGCTTCCCGCAGGGTCCAGAACACGCCGTCGAGGTTCAGCGCCATGTTGAAGTTCCACACGTCGGTGGACATCTCGGAGAAGGACGCCGCGCCCCGGCCGCGGCCGGCGTTGGCGATCACGGTGTCGACCCGGCCCATGGCCGTCACGGCTTCCTGCATGCCCGCGACCACCTGGGCCTCGTCGGCGCAGTCGACGATCTGGGCCTTCACCCGCACGCCGTAGCTGGTCAGCTTGCCTTCGGCGGCCAGCGTCTTGTCGGGGTTGGACCCCCAGATGACGATGTCGGCGCCGGCCTGGGCCATCGCCTCGGCCATGCCGAGGCCAATGCCGCCGTTGCCGCCGGTGACGAGCGCGACCTTGCCGGTCAGGTCAAAGGGCTTGTAGGCCATGGTGCGTCACTCCCCGTGAACATCTGTTTGAGGCGCACAAAAGGCGGGTGACGCGGCGGCGGTCAAGCGCCGAAACGGTCGAAGGCCTCCTCGACCACCCGACGGGTGACATCCCACTCGATCAGATCAAGCGCCGTCTCGCGCGAAAAGAACCGGGCGTCGGCCGCGTCGTCCCCGGCGACCGGCTCGCCCGACACCCAGCGGGCGGCGTAGTCGACCATCACATAGTGGCGGGTGACCTCGCCGGTTTCGCGCGAGGTCATGATTCCGTCGACGGCGTCGATCAGGCCCAGAAGCTCGGCGGTGACGCCGGTTTCTTCGATCAGTTCGCGCAGGGCGGCGTCGGCCGAGCTCTCGCCCCACTCGATCCGGCCGCCGGGCAGGCTCCACTGGCCCAGCCGGGGGGCGGTGCCGCGCTTGATCAGCAGGATCTCCGAGTCGCGGAAGCAGACGACGCCGGCCGTCGGCCGGGGATGCTGTCCGCTCACAGGAATTCGGCCCTCAGGTCGACGGTGGAGGCGACTCCGACCTTGTCGAGATTGGCCGCCAGCCAGGCGTCGGCGGCCGCCCGCCCGCGCCCGCGCAGGTCGGTCAGGAAGGACCATTCGGTGCTGAACTTCGAGGCCATGGACAGGTCGCCCAGGTAGCCGTCGGCGGTGATCGCATGCACAAACATATGCCGGTAATGGCTCCGGGCGCTCTCCTTGAGCAAGCCCTCGTCGAGCAACTTCCGCACGAAGGCGATCGCCCGAAGCTCGGCCGACAGGCTGGCGTTGAAGGTGATCTCGTTGAGCCGGTCCATGATTTCCGCCGGGCTTCTGGGCAGTTCCTTGCGCTCGAACGGATTGAGACTGACCACCAGCACGTCGTCCGGGGTGTCGGCGTAGAGCAGCGGCCAGAGCGCCGGATTGGCCAGGTAGCCGCCGTCCCAGTAGGGCTCGCCCTCAATCTCGACCGCGTGGAACAGCGTCGGCAGACAGGCCGAGGCGAGGAGGTGATCGACCGTCAGCTCTTCATTGCGGAAAATCCGCGCCTTGCCCGAGCGCACGCCGGTGGCGGACACGTAGAGCTGAAGCGCCGTGGGCGCGCGGATGGCCTCGAAGTCGATGACCTTCTCGAGCACCGCTTTCAGCGGGTTCAGGTTGAAGGGGTTGAACTCGTAGGGACTGAGCGTCGTGCCGAGGCTGCCGGCCCAGCGCCAGGCCGGGCTGTCCTTCAGCCAGTCGGGCCGAAGCACCGAGGTCCAGACGCTGGAGTCGCCGAAGACCGTGCCGTTGCGGCTGTCGGCGTTGCTCGAGGCCCGCCACAGCGCGGCCAGGCTGGCCTTCGCCCCCTCGCGGCCGCCCGCCGCCAGGCCCGTGGCGAGGGCCGCGGCGTTCATCGCCCCGGCCGACGCGGCGGTGACGGCGGCGATCTCCAGGGTTTCTTCCTCGAGCAGGCGCTCGATCACGCCCCACTCGAAGGCCCCGTGCGATCCGCCGCCCTGCAGCGCCAGGCTGATCGGGCGGGGCGCGCGGCTGGCCGGGGGCTTCACGCGGCGGTCCATCCGCCGTCGACGGAAAGGATGGCCCCGTTCACCGACGCCCCCACATCGGCGCACAGGTACAGCAGCATCCCGGCCAGCTGCTCGACGGTGACGAACTGCTTGGTCGGCTGGGCGGCGAGGATGACGTCGCGCATGACGGCTTCCTCGCTGATGCCGCGGGTCCTGGCCTGGTCAGCGATCTGGGCCTCGACGAGCGGCGTCTTCACATAGCCGGGGCAGATGGCGTTGACCGTCACGCCGCTGGTGGCCAGCTCGAGCGCGGCGGTCTTGGTGAAGCCGGCGACGCCGTGCTTGGCGGCGACGTAGGCGCTCTTGAACGGCGAGGCGACGAGGGCGTGGGCCGAGGCGATGTTGACGATGCGCCCGCGCTTCGCCGCCTTCATCGCCGGGATCGCGGCCCGCGTGGCGTGGAACACCGACGACAGGTTGATGGCCAGGATGCGGTCCCACCAGTCGATCGGGAAGTCCTCGATCGGCGAAACGTGCTGCACCCCGGCGTTGTTGATCAGAATGTCGAGGCGACCGAAGGCGGCGACGGTCGAGGCGACCATGTCGGCGATCTCGTCCGGCTTCGTCATGTCAGCGCCGTGGTAGCGCACCTCGACACCGTGGCGCGCCGCCAGATCGGCGCGCGTGGCTTCGATGGCGGCCGGATCGCCGAGGCCGTTGATCACCAGATTGACGCCGGCCGCGCCCAGCGCGTCAGCCAGTCCGTGCCCGATTCCGCTCGTCGAGCCCGTGATGATGGCGACCTGTCCCCGAAGTTCGGAGGTCATGGGCGATAGCTCCCGCCAGTTTTTGTTGCGGTGCAACATAAACGTTCAGGCCCGTGAGAGCGAGCGGCAATTCAGCCTGACTTGCGCAGGAAGACCCAGTCGACGTCGGTCGAGAGGTCAGGTCGCCAGGCGTAGCCCTCGCGGTCGAAGTCCTTGAGCCCCTCGACCCGGTCGATGCGGCCGTCGATGGCGTAGCGGGCCATCATGCCGCGGGCCTTCTTGGCCATGAAGCTGATCTGCTTGGTCACGTCCCCGCGGTCCTCGAAGAACCGGCAGGTGATCACCGGCAGGGTCAGGGCCTTCAGGTCGACGGCCCCGAAGTATTCCTGGCTGGCCAGGTTCACCAGCCGCCGGTCCCTGTGGCCCTCGGCGGCCTCGTTGAGCGCGCGGGCGATGCGGTCGCCCCAGAACTGGTAGAGGCTTTTGCCGCGCTTCGTCTTCAGCTGGACGCCCATCTCCAGCCGGTAGGGCTGGATGGCGTCGGCCGGGCGCAGCACCCCGTACAGGCCCGACAGGATGCGCAGGTGGTCCTGCGCCCAGGCGAACGCCTTCGCATCGAGCGAACGCGCGTTCAGCCCGGCGTAGACATCGCCGTTGAAGGCCACGGCCGCCTGGAGCCCGTCCTCGACCGACGGGTCGAAGGCCTGGAACCGGGCATGGTTCAGGTCGGCCAGCTTCTCGGAGATGTCCATCAGCTGGCGCAGGTCGCGCGGCCGCAGCTTGCGGGTCACCGTGTCCAGTTCGGCGATGTCGTCCTTCAGCGCCGGCGTGGTCAGCGGCAGGACCCGCTCCGGGGCCTCGAAATTCATGGCCTTGGCGGGCGAGATGACCATCAGCATGGGGGCGGAGATAGAGCGCGCGGGCGGGGAAGGCCAGCCCCGTTCGCATGAGTCTCAACGCAGCTTTCCGAGTTGGAAAGTTATAACTTGACGATGTGGAAAGTGATTGGTAGCTTTCCAATATGGAAACTCAGGAAACGCCGATGGCCCCGCCTTCACCCGACGACGCCGCCCGCATGCTGGCCGAGGTCAACGCCGCCAGAACCGACATGGCGCGCCGCGCCGTCGCGCCGGTCTGGTATCACCCGGCCCTGGGCCTGTTGGTCGGCGGCCTCGTCGCCGTTCAGGGCCAGTCCCTGTGGATCGTCGGCCCCTACTACGCCGTCTTCCTGCTCGGACTCATGGGCCTGGTGCACGCCTACCGGGCTCACACCGGGGTCTGGATCAACGGCTACCGCAAGGGGCGCACGATGGTTGTCGCGGTCGGACTCGCGGCGCTGGTCACGGCCATCATGCTGGGCAGCGTCTGGCTTTCACGGGAGCGGGGCCTGGCGATCGCCCCGGTCATCGGCGGCGTGCTGGTCGCACTCCTCACCACCGCCGGCGGCTTTGTCTGGGAAATGGCCTATCGTCGCGACCTGCGGGACGGGAAGCCTCTGTGAGCGGCGCCCTCGACCCCGTCATTCATGCGCCCAACCGGCTGCAGATCTGCTGCATGCTGGCGGCGGCCACCACCATCGACTTCGCCACCATCCGCGAGGCGCTCGACGTCAGTGAATCCGTGCTCAGCAAGCATGTGAAGCTGCTGGAGGAGGCCGGTTACCTGACCGTCCGCAAGGCGCCGTCGGGGGGGCGGGTGCGCACCTGGCTGACGCTGTCCGCCGCGGGGCGCCAGGCGCTCAAGGGCCATCTGGCGGCGTTGAACGCCCTCATCGCCAGCGCCGGCCCGGACGTCTGACGTCGCGCTTGCCCCGGTCACGCGGGCGGGGTCATCCTCCCGGCCGGTTCAGAATGGAGAGCGACGGCCATGCGGACGTTTCTGGCGATGATCACGGCCTGCCTCGCGGTAACGGCCTGCAGCCTGCCCACGGTGGACAAGGCCGCCGACGCCGAGGCCCGGGCGCTCTATGAGCAGATCCGCACCGGCGCGGATCTGAGCCAGAACACCGACCTGGCCCCCGCCCTGCGTACGCCGCAGGCCCTGGCCGAGCTGGCGGCGGTAAAGGGCGCGCTGCCCGAGGGCGCGCCGACCGCCGCCGCCAACCGCAGCTGGTCGATCAACGCCGGCACGGGCGGAACCAACGCCGTGCTGGTGCACGCCTACAGCTATCCCTCGCAGACGGTGCTGGCCCAGACGGTGCTGGCCAAGGGCAAGGGCGGCGCCTGGCAGATCACCGGCTTCCACGTGACGTTCGAAGGGCCGGTGAATGACGCCCCGCCGCCGGCGGTGACGGTCACCAAGCCGCCGCAGACGACCTAGAACAGCACCCGCGGGTTCATGATCCGCTTCGGGTCCAGCGCGCTCCGGATCGCCCGCAGCGCCTCGACCTCGATTGCCGGCTTGTAGCGCAGGGCATCGGCGGTCTTGGCCGCGCCCAGGCCGTGCTCGGCGCTGATCGAGCCCTCCATGGCGTCGACAATGTCGTGGACGATGCGCGAGCCGGCGTCGCGACCCTCGTTGTGCGCCTCGTCCGAGCCGCCGGCCGGCCGAAGCACGTCGTAGTGGACGTTGCCGTCGCCGACATGGCCGAACGCCACCACGCGCACACGCGGATCATGCTTCAGCACCGCCGCCGTGGCCTGTTCGATGAAGTCGGCGATGCGCGAGACGGGCACGGAGACGTCGTGCTTCCAGGCCGCGCCCTCGGGCTTCTGGGCGCCGGACTGGTTCTCGCGCACGGCCCAGAAGGCCTTCGCCTGGGCCTGGGTCTGGGCAATGGCGGCGTCCTGGATCAGGCCGTCCTCCAGCGCCCGGCCCAGCAGCCGCTCCATCGCGCCCTCGGCGGCGCCCGGCTCGCCGCTGGCCGTCTCGACCAGCAGGTACCAGGGATGCACGGCGTCCAGCGGCTCGCGGATCCCGGGGATGTGGTCGACCGCGAACTGCACGCCCAGCCGGCTCATCAGCTCGAACGCCTCGACGGCGCCGCCGGTCTCTTCCTTGGCGCGGGCCAGCAGCCGGATGGCGTCGGCCGGCGACGCCAGCCCGACCACGGCGGTGGCCCGGGAATTGAGCACCGGGAAAAGCTTCAGGCTGGCGGCGGTGATCACCCCGAGCGTGCCCTCGGCCCCGATCAGCAACTGCTTGAGGTCGTAGCCCGTGTTATCCTTGCGCAGCCGCTTGAGACCGTTCCAGATCTCGCCGTTGGGCAGCACGGCCTCGAGGCCCAGCACCAGATTGCGGGTCGTGCCGTAGCGCAGCACCTGGGTGCCGCCGGCGTTGGTCGAGATGACGCCGCCAACCGTCGCCGAGCCTTCGGACGCTAGGCCCAGCGGGAACCGGCGCGACAGCTTTGCCGCCGCCTCATGCACGGCCGCCAGCGTCACCCCGGCCTCGGCCACGATCACGTCGTCGAAGCCGTCGATATCGCGAATGCGGTTCAGCCGTTCGGTCGACAGCAGGATCTCGCCCTGCGGGATCTGGCCGGACACCAGGCCGGTGTTGCCGCCCTGCGGCGTGATCGCCGTGCCCGACTCGGCGCAGATGCCGACCACGGCCGCGACCTCGGCGGTGGTCTTCGGGAGCACCAGCAGCGGCGTGGCGCCGGTCCAGCGGCCGCGCCATTCGACGAGTTTCGGCGCGATGCGCTCGGGGTCCTGGCTCCAGCCGCCCTCGCCGAGCACGGCCTTCAGGCGGGAGATGACGTCAGCGGGGACGGAGATGGTCATGCGGCCAGCATAGCCCGCCGCGCGCCGGTCGTCAGCCGACGAAGCCGGCGGCGCGCTTCAGGCGGTCGTTGATCGCTTCGCCAAGCCCTTCGGACGGGATCGGGGCGACGGCGATGGCGGTGGGCCGGGTCCGGTCGGCGGCGCGCAGCATCGCGAACAGGTTCGCCGCCGCCTCGACCAGATCGCCCGTCGGGCTCAGGTTAAAGGCGCTGTCGCCCGGTCCGAAGGCGAGGAACGCCTCACCGGGCCCGGGCCGGGTCACGTTGATCCTTACCGGCGCGTCCGGCGCGTAGTGCAGCGCCAGCCGGCCGGGCGAGCGTTTGGCGTCGTCGTCCGCCTCGGCCAGCGGGCCGATCAGCGCCTCGATCTGCGCCCGCGTCACGGCGCCGGGCCGCAGCAGCCGCGCCGGGCCGTCCGGCAGCACGGCGACCACGGTCGACTCCAGACCCACCGTACAGGGGCCGCCATCGAGCGCCTCGGCGGCGGACGGGCCGGTCTCCTCGACGGCGTCGGCGAAGGTCGTCGGGCTCGGACGGCCCGAGCGGTTGGCCGACGGCGCCACCACCGGCCCGCCGAAGGCCTCCAGCAGGGCGCGGGCGACCGGGTGCCCCGGTACGCGCACGGCGACGGTGTCGAGCCCGGCCCGGGCAAGGTCGCAGACGGCGGCGGCGTCCGCCACCGGCGCGACGATCGTCAGCGGCCCCGGCCAGAAGGCCCGCGCCAGCCGCTCGGCCCGGTCGTCGAGCAAGGCGATCCGCCGCGCGGCCGCGAGGTCGGCGACATGGGCGATCAGGGGGTTGAAGCCCGGCCGGCCCTTGGCCGCGTAGACGGCGGCGACGGCGCGCGGATTGGCCGCGTCGGCGGCCAGGCCATAGACCGTCTCGGTGGGAAGGATGACGAGGCCGCCGGCGCGCAGGGCCGCGACCGCGCGGTCTAGCCGGCGCGCTTCGCTGTCAGGCTGATGTTGACCGTCACCGTTCCCGGCACGACCTCGGTCGTCTTCCACTCGCCCTGTCCCACGCCGAAGGCCAGACGGTTCAGGCCCACGCTGGCGTTCATCTTCGCTACGCCGCCGGTGATGACGAGGGTGAAGGGCAGGGTCAACGGCTTCGTGACGCCGCGGAGCGTCAGGTCGCCGACCGCCTGGTAGCGATTGCCGCCGAGAGCCTTGAAGGTCGTGGCCCTGAACGTCGCTTTCGGGAACTTGCCGGCGGCGAACCAGTCGTCCTGCGGCAGGGCCCCGTCGCGACTGGAATCGCCGGTGACGGCCGAGGTCATGTCGAAGGTCACGATGGCGGAGGAGCCGGTCAGATTCGCCGGATCAAAGCGGATCGCCGCGTCCCAGCGACGGAACGATCCGCTGAAGGCGCCGCCGTCGAAGCTGGAGCTGAACGCCACCTTCGAGGCGCCCTTGTCCACGGTCCAGGCCGGCGCGGGGGCCGCCCAGGCCTGGGACGCCGCGGCGATGGCCGCGACGGCGAACAGGGGCGCGAAGGGTTTCATGCGGTGGCGTCCTTTTTGGCCAGGAACGGGATCATCTTGGCCAGCTCATTGTCCTTGTCGATGAACTGGTGCTTCAGCGCGCCGAGGATATGCAGCGGAACGAGGCCGTAGATGATCACCTTGGCCACCAGGCCATGGATCGTCTCCAGCTGCTCGTGCCGTGCGTGGCGCAGCTCGCCGGGCAGGGCGTACAGCGGCTCGATGGCCGGCCAGTTGAACAGGCCGAACATGTTGATCGGATACTGGTGGATCAGGGCGCTGGCGGAGACCATCGCCCATCCCGACAGCGGCAGGACCAGCAACAGCAGGTAGAACAGGCCGTAGACCGACCTGGCCAGCTTCATCTCCCACGGCTTCAGGTGCTCGCCCATCGGCGGGGCGGGATAGACGAAGCGCAGGCCGATGCGCAGCAGGGTCAGCAGCATGATCGTGATGCCCAGCGGCTTGTGCAGCTGGAGCACGGCGATCTTGGCCGCGCCCTTCAGGTCTTCGGACTGCCAGGCGAGCAGCACCGTCCAGACCAGAAGCCCGGCGGTCAGCCAGTGCAGAAGGATGGCGGCGGTCGAATAGCGGGTTCTGGTCATGACGGCTCCTGTCTTTGCCTGAACCTACTGCTTCACGAACTCCAGTTCGAGGATCAACTCGACATCGTCGCCGACCATCGCCAGCGGCGGGTTGAGCAGGAAGGTGGAGCCGAACTCCGACCGCTTGATCACGCCCCTGGCCGAGAAGCCGGAGCGCTGGCCGCCCAGGCCGGAGGCGTAGCCGTCGAACACCACGTCGAGGGTCACCGGCCTGGTCACGCCGCGAAAGGTCAGGTCGCCGGTCATGGTTCCCTTGCCCGGGCTGGTCTGGACGATCGAGGTCGAGACGAACCTGATCGCCGGGTTGGCCTTGGCGTCGAGAAACTTCTCGGCGAACTCGCCGTTGAACTTCGGTTCGCCGGTGTCCAGCGAAGCGGCCTGAATGACGGCCTCGACCCGGGCAGTTTGGGGGGACTTCGGGTCCCAGGTGTAGGACGCCTCGAACCCGGTGAAGCGCACCGTGTAGGCCGACAGGCCCATGTGCTTGACCCGGGCGATCAGACTGGCGTGGGTCTTGTCGACGGCCCAGGTCCCGGCGGGCATGGCGGACGGATCGGTCGAGGGGGCGGCCGACGCCATCGGCGCGGTCAGCAGCAGGAGGGCCAGGGCGGCGGCGAACGGGCGGAACATGGCGACCTCGACTGTGACTGATCAGGTTGCAAATGACATAGGGCGCGGATGTGGCGGCGGAAAGGCGCGGGCTTCACGAACGGGCGGCGTCCGGCCTAAAACCCCCGCCGACAGGGAGATGTTCCATGACCTACACCGCGCCGCTCCGGGATATGACAGCAGCACTGAAGGCGGCCGGTTTCGACCGCCTGGGTGAGGCCTTTCCGGATGCCGACGCCGAGACCGCCTGGGCCGTTCTGGAAGCGGCGGGCGAGTTCGCCTCGGGCGTCATCGCGCCGCTGAACCGTCAGGGCGACAGGACCGGCGCGGTCTACGCCAACGGCAAGGTCACCGCGGCGCCGGGCTTCGCCGACGCCTATCGCCAGTTTGCCCAAGGCGGCTGGAACAGCCTCTCGGCCGAACCGGAATTCGGCGGCCAGGGTCTGCCCAAGACGCTTGAGATCGCCGTGTTCGAGATGATCCAGGCCGCCAGCCTGGCCTTCGGCCTGTGCCCGATGCTGACCCAGGGCGCGATCGAGGCGCTCGCCGCGCACGGGACGGAAAGCCAGAAGGCCCGCTTCCTGCCCCGGCTGGTCAGCGGCGAATGGACCGGCACCATGAACCTGACCGAGCCGCAGGCCGGCTCGGACCTCGCCGCCCTGACCACCCGCGCCGAGCCCGACGGGGCGGGCGGCTATCGCCTGACCGGCCAGAAGATCTTCATCACCTGGGGCGACCACGACGCGGCCGACAACATCGTCCACCTGGTGCTGGCCCGCCTGCCCGATGCGCCGGAGGGCAGCCGCGGCATCTCGCTGTTCGTCTGTCCCAAGCGGCTGCTCAACGCGGATGGGACGGCGGGCGACCCCAACGCCGTGCGGCCGGCGGGCGTCGAGCACAAGCTCGGCATCCACGGCTCTCCCACCTGCGTGATGGCGTTCGAGGGCGCGAAGGCTGAACTGGTCGGGGTCGAGCACCAGGGCCTGGCGGCGATGTTCACGATGATGAACGCCGCGCGGCTGCAGGTCGGCGCCCAGGGCGTCGGCATCGCCGAACGCGCCTACCAGCAGGCGCTGGCCTTCGCGCTGGAGCGCCGCCAGGGCCGCTCGGCCTGGACCGGCGAGAACAACGCCCCGATCCACGACCATCCCGACGTGCGCCGCATGCTGATGCTCATGCGGGCGAAGATCCTCGCGGCCCGGGCCATCTGCCTGTCGACGGCGGTGGCGGCCGACCTGTCGCGCCATGCGGCGAGCGAGGCCGACCGCACGGCGGCCAAGCTGCGCGAGGAACTGCTGACCCCGATCGCCAAGGGCTGGTCGACCGACCTCGGCGTCGAGGCCGCCAGCCTCGGCGTGCAGATTCACGGCGGCATGGGCTTCATCGAGGAGACCGGCGCGGCGCAGCACTACCGCGACGCCCGCATCCTGCCGATCTACGAGGGCACCAACGGCATCCAGGCCATCGACCTGGTCGGCCGCAAGCTCACGCTCGGCGGCGGCGCGGCCCTGGCCTCGCTGCTGGCCGACATCCGCGAGGCCGCGACGGGCGAACCCCGGCTGGCGGCCGGCGTCGACGCGCTGGAAGAGGCCGCGGCCTGGCTGTCGGCGCGCAGGGGCACGCCCGACGCGCTGGCCGGCGCGACGGCGTTCCTCAAGCTGGCGGGCGATGTGACGGGGGGCTGGATGCTGGCGAAGATGGCGGCGGCGGACGCGGCCTACGCCGCCGTCTGGCGCTTCTACGCCGAACAGATCCTGGCGACGGTTCCGGGCCAGGTGGCCGGGGTGGTCCAGGGCGCCGCGGTGCTGGAAGTGGAATAGCAAAAGGGGACATGTACCGAAGGTACGTGTCCCCCAATCGAGCGGCCAGGTTTAGGGGACACGTACCTTCGGTACATGTCCCCGCATAACCCTGATCGGATTACAGCTGCGCCAGCATGTAGTCCGCCGACGAGACCTTGAACTCGCCGCCGGCTTCGACGTTCAGCGTCTGGACGACGCCGTCCTTGACCAGCATGGAGTAGCGCTGCGAGCGCAGGCCCATGCCGAACTTGCTGCCGTCCATCTCCAGGCCGATGGCCTTGGTGAAGTCGCCGTTGCCGTCGGCCAGCATGATGATGTCGTCGCCCACGCCCTGGTCGGCGCCCCAGGCCTTCATCACGAACACGTCGTTGACCGAGATGCAGGCGATGGTGTCCACGCCCTTGGCGCGGAATTCGGCGGCGTGCTCCTTGAAGCCCGGCAGGTGCTTGGCCGAGCAGGTCGGGGTGAAGGCGCCCGGCAGGGCCAGGACCGCGACGGTCTTGCCCTTGAACAGCTCGTCAGTGGTGATCGGGCGCGGGCCTTCCGGACCGGACGTCATGAAGGTGGCGTCGGGCAGCTTGTCGCCGGCTTTGATGGTCATGTGATCTCTCCCTTGTCGCCGAACGGCGCTCGATGGTGCAAATAGAGGCGGCGGGGCGGTTCGCCAAGCAGGCGACCTTGAATCCGCCGCCTTGAAGGCCAATCATCAACGCATGACCGAGCCATCGGACGCAGACTTTCTCTCCGGACGTCTCCTGATCGCCATGCCCGGCATCGGCGACACCCGCTTCGAGCGGGCGGTGGTGTTTCTCTGCGCCCACGACGCCGAGCACGCCATCGGCCTGGCCGTGAACCGGCCGCTCGACGGCATGACGCTGGAATCGCTGTTCGAGAAGATCGGCATCGATCCCCCGGTGCGCCGGGTCGCCGACGAGGCGGTGCTGATGGGCGGGCCGGTGGAGCGCGAGCGCGGCTTCGTGCTTCACACCGACGACTATCTGCTTGAGGGCGTCAGCCTGCCGGTCAAGGACGGCCTCGCGCTGACCACCACCCGCGACGTGCTCGAAGCCCTCGGCGGCGAGACGGCCCCGCGCCGCGCGCTGCTGGCGCTCGGCTACGCCGGCTGGGGGCCCGGCCAGCTGGAACAGGAAGTGCGCCAGAACATCTGGCTGGTCTGCGACCCGGACGAGGCGCTGATCTTCGGCGACGACTTCGACCACAAATGGTCGCGGGCGCTTGAGAAGCTGGGCGTGTCGGCCGCGATGCTGTCGGACGTGGGCGGCAGAGCCTAGCCCTGGCGGCGGACCGGCGCCGTTCCGTCGACGTAGCTTTCGTTCAGATAGACCTCGGCCTCCTGCGGCGACAGCGCCGGGGCGTAGCCGAAGCCCTGGCCGTAGTCGCAGCCCAGCTCCATCAGCTGGCGGGCCATGATGGCGTTCTCGACGCCCTCGGCGACGACCTCGAGGTTCAGGTCCTGACCAAGCTTGATCACCGATCGCACGATCTTGGCCGAGCCCTCGTTGGCGCCCATGGTGCGCACGAAGTAACGGTCGATCTTCAGGGTGTCGAACGGCAGACGCGTCAGGTAGCTCAGCGACGAGAAGCCGGTGCCGAAGTCGTCCAGCGCCAGGCCCGCGCCGCCGGCCCGCAAGGCGCGCAGGATCTTCGCCGCGCCGTCCGGGTCGCGCATGATGTCGCTCTCGGTGATCTCCAGCTTCAGCGAGCCGGCCGGCAGGCGGTGCTTGACGATCAGGCCGGTGACGTCGTCGATCAGGCCCGGCCGGTCGATCTCGCCAGTCGACAGGTTGACGCTGACGGTCAGGTTGCCGGCGGCCGGGTGGCTCTGGCGCCAGGCGGCCAGTTGCCGGGCCGAGGTCTTGAGCATGTGCGCGCCCAGCTCGACCATCATGCCGAGTTCCTCGACCAGCGGCAGGAAGTCGTCCGGCGGGATCAGGCCGCGCCGCGGGTGACGCCAGCGACACAGCGCCTCGAAGCCTGACAGGGCGCCGTCCGACAGCCGCACGACCGGCTGGTAGTAGGGCACGACCTCGCCGCGACCGATGGCCCCGCGCAGGTCGGACTCGAGGGCCAGCTGCGACAGGCCGTCGCTTTCCATCGAGCGGCCGTAGGCGGCGCCGCCGCCGCGACCGGCGCTCTTGGCCGCTTCCACCGCCAGCTCGGCGCGGCGCAGCAGTTCCGAAGCCTCGGGCGCGTCCTCGCCGCCTTCGGCCTCCACGGCCCCGATGGCCAGGGTCGGCAGGATGTCGAAGCCGGCGATGCGCAGCGGCTGCTCCAGCGCCTTGCGCAAGCGTTCGACCGGGTCGCGGTCGCCGGAGGTCATTATGGCGAATTCGTCCTCGCCGACGCGGGCCATGATGGCCTCCGCGCCGAAGGCGGCGGCCAGACGCGAGCCCAGCGCCGCCAGAACAAGGTCGGCGCGGTCATGGCCGAGGGCCTCGTTGAGCCGGCGCAGACGATCGAGATCGGCCACCACAAGGGTCTGACGGCAGGGCTGGGTCAGCCGCTCGCGGCAGCGGGCGACGAAACTGCGCCGGTCGAGCAGGCCCGTCAGGGCGTCGAATTCCGAGGCGGCGAAGCGGGTCTCCGGCGCGACCACGCCCGAGGCGCGTACGCCTTCCTCAAGCCAGACACCGCGCCACAGGCAGGTTTCGCCGCCGCGCATGCGAATACGCAGGGTGATTTCGGAGCCGGGCGCCTGGACGCGCAGCAGGTCCTCGGCGCTGGCGCGGTCCTGGGGCACGGCCAGGGCGCGGAAGGCGGCGGACGAGCATTCGGGGGCGAGGGGGCCCAGGCCAAGCTGGCGCGCGGCGCCGTAGACGCGGAAGCGGTCGTCCTCGGGTTCCCAGACCCACAGGGCCACATGGGCGCCGCCGAGCGCCTCAAGCGTGGCCGCCGCGTCCCATACCCGTCGATCCTGAGCCTGCAGCCTCATGACCGGTTCACGCCGGCTTCTCCTTACGGGCGGCTGTACGCGCCTTCGCGTGAGACCAGCCCGAACAGGCGATGATCTCGCCAATCGCCGTTAATTTTCAGATAAGCCTTGGCGTAGCCTTCTTCCGTGAACCCCGCTTTCAGCAGCAGGGCGGCCGAGGCGTCGTTGGTCGGGAGGCAGGCGGCCTCCAGCCGATGCAGGGCCAGCGGGCCGAAGGCGAAGCGGATCACCGCGCGCAGGGCGGCCAGGGTGTGACCCTGTCGCGCATGAGGCTGTCCCGACCAGTAGCCGACCGTGCCGGTCTGTGCGACGCCGCGCCGCACGTTGTTCAGGGTGATGCCGCCGACCAGGGCGTCGTCGCGCTCCCGGAAGACGAAGAAGGCGTACATCTGGTCCATGTCCCGTCCGTTGCGCCAGGCCGCCAGCCGCCGGGCGTAGGCGGCCGGGCTGAGCTCGTCCGGCGACCAGACCGGCTCCCACGGCTGCAGGAACGGCCGTGAGGTCTGCCGCAGCGCCTGCCACTCCGGATAATCCCGCTTGCGCGGCGGACGCAGAACCACGCCGTCCCCCTGCAGGGTGGGTCCGTTCTCCGGCGAGATCCATTCGAGCAGCGACATGGGCGAAGCGTGGCGCGCATTGACCAGGGGAGCAAGAGTCCTCTGCCCGCGGGGAAAATCGCGGACCAAAGTCGGCTTCCGGACGGCTCGTTCGTCGTTCCGTCGAGACGCCAATGGGGCCGGCTCAAACAGGGAGACAGGCGATGCGCGTGATGGTGTTCTCGAAGGCCTTCGACGGCGCCCGGATGGACGGGCCGCCCTCGGCCGAGATGCTCGAGGCGTTCGCGGCGATGGACCGGTTTACCGAAGAGCTCGTCGCGGCGGGCGTCTTCGTCGCAGCGGCGGGACTTAAGGCGGACGCCTCGGCGAAGCGCATCCTCCTTGACGGGGCCGGTCGCACGGTCATCGACGGACCGTTCGCCGAGACCCGCGAGGTGATCGTCGGCTTCTCGATCTGGCAGGTCAGGGACATGGACGAGGCCATGGACTGGGCCCTGCGTGCGCCGGTCATCCCGGGCCAGAAGGGCGAGATGGAAATCCGGCCGTTCTACGAGGCGGAGGACCTGGCGGAGTTCATCACGCCCGAGGAACTGGCGACGCCGCGAGACGGCGAGCGCGGGAAGCTCGGCGTCGCCTGACCGCAGCGCAGGCGGTCGCGCGGCCAGCCTGCGGTCGATCCAATTCGGTCGACGATGCGGCGCGGACGCATGATCCCCAGGGTTGCGTCGGGCAGGCTTCCTTGGTGAACTTCGCGCCGATCGCCTGGAGGAGGGAATGTCGGACTCGGTGTGGAGGCTCCCGTTCGAAGGAACGAACATCGCGGTCCTTGCCGACTGCCACATTCACAAGGGCCGATCGACGTTTCCCGCCGCGCTCTTCCCCCGTCTTCAGGGTGCTGACCTTATTGTGACCCTGGGCGACATGGGCGAACGATCCGGCCTCGACCAGCTTGAGGAGATCGCCCCGGTTCTGGGCGTTCGTGGCGCGGATGATGAAGACGACCTCCGAACCCGACGCACCGTCCTGACACTCGAAGGCGACGGCTACCGCATCGGCTGCGTGTTTGACGCGAGGGGGGCTGGACTGGCCGAATTCGTCGATCCCTTTGTCGCGATGACAGGGGCGCGGCGTCTTTGCGAGAATCTCTTCGGCGGCGCTGTCGATGTTCTGCTTCATGGGGGCACCCATCGCCCCGATGAGGCGCGCTTTGGCGCCGGCTCGGCGCTCAACCCGGGAAGCGCCGTGATGCCGGCGAAAGGATCAAGGGCGAGCTTCTTGCGCCTCAAGGTAACGCGCGATGGCGTGTACGGTCAGGTGATCTGGGTCGCCTGACCGGCGGATGGCCCCAGCCCCGGCCTAGCCGAACGCCGCCCGTGCGAACGCCTCGGGCGCCGCCTGTGCGGCTTTCGAGCCCAGTACCGACACCACGCACCGCCTGTCCGCCACCAGCCGCTCGCCGAGCCGGGCGAAATCGGTCGGGGTGACCTTGTCGATGGCCTCGGCGATGGCGTCCGGCGTGTAGAGGTGGCCGAACATCAGGGTCTGGCCGGCGGCCTGTTCGGCGCGGTTCAGAGGCTGCTCGCGGCCCATGAACAGGCTGCCCTTCAGCTGCGCCTTGGCGCGGGCCAGTTCGGTGTCCGTGACGGACCCGGCCAGCGCCAGGGTTTCGGCGGCGGTGATCTTGGCCAGGTCGACGGCGTTGTCCGCCGCGCAGCCGGCGTAGACGCCCAGCATGCCGACGTCGGCGTAGGTGTCGGCGTAGGAATCGATGGCGTAGGCCAGGCCGCGCTTCTCGCGCGCCTCCTGGAACAGCCGCGAGGACATGCCGCCCCCCAGCGCCTCGGCGAACAGCCGCAGCACGAAATAGTCGTCGTCCATCGCGCCCACGGCCGGAAGCATGAGCACCAGATGCGCCTGCTCCAGCCTGCGCAGCTTCGCCGCCACGCCGCCGGTGAAGGTGGGCGAGGGGGGCAGGGCGGCGCCGGAAACCGGCGGCAGGTGTCCGAACGACTCCTCGGCCAGTTTCAGCAGGTCGTCCTCGTCGACCGCGCCGGCGGCGCTGATCACCAGCCGGTCCGTGGCGTAGAGCGCGGCCCGCCAGTCGGACAGGGCCTGCGGCGTCGCGCTCTTCAGCGACTTGACGGTGCCGAGGATCGGCCGGCCGAGCGGCTGTCCTGTGAAGGCCTTCTCCTGGGCCAGTTCGAACACCAGGTCGTCGGGCGTGTCGGCCGCCTCGGCGATCTCCTGGCCGACGACCTGCTTCTCGCGGACCAGATCGCCGGCGTCCATGGTCGGGCGCAGCACCAGGTCGGCGGTGATGCGCATGGCCAGCGGCAGGCCGCCGGCGAGACTGCGGGTCTGGAAGCTGGTCCGCTCATAGCCGGTGGCGGCGTTCAGGTGACCGCCGGCCGACTCGATGTCCTCGACGATGGCGCGGGCCGTGCGGCCGCCGGCGCCCTTGAACACCATGTGCTCCAGCAGATGGGACCAGCCGCTGCGGGACTCGTCCTCGTAGCGGGCCCCCCGTCCGGCGACGACGGTCAGGGCCAGGGTCTGCAGGCCGGGCATGGGGTCGAAGACCACCCGCACGCCGTTGGACAGGGTGTGGAGGCGTCCCGTCACTTGGCTGCGAAGGCGCGAACGTAGGCCTTGATGGCCTCGGCGTCGGCGGGCAGGCGGTCGTAGCGCTCGGTCTGGGTGGTCAGGCCGCGGGCGGCCGCCGGCACGTCGGGCGTGACCCCGGTGGCGGCGCTGACCGCCTCGGGGAACTTCGCCGGATGGGCCGTCGACAGGATGGCCATCGGCGTCGTCGGGTCGGGCAGGCTGGCGCGGCGCGCTGCGGCCATGGCCACGGCGGTGTGCGGGTCGAGCAGTTCGCCGGTCTCGTTCAGCGTCGACAGCATGCTGCGGGCCGTGTCGTCCTCGGTCACCGAGGCGCCCGAGAAGGTCTCGCGCATGGCGGCCAGCGCCTGGGGCGGCAGGTCGATGACGCCGGTCTCGTTGAACGCCCGGAAGGCGCGGCCGGTCTCGACGCCGTCGCGGCGGACGCTCTCGAAATACAGCCGCTCGAAATTGGAGGCGACCTGGATGTCCATGGCCGGCGACTGGGTCGGGGCGACCACGCCGCGGGCGTAGCGGCCGGTCTCGAAGGCGCGCGCGACGATGTCGTTGCTGTTGGTGGCCACCAGGATGTGCGCGATCGGCAGGCCCATGCGCCGGGCGACCCAGCCGGCGAAGGCGTCGCCGAAGTTGCCGGTCGGCACCGCAAAGGCCACGGGACGGTGCGGCGCCCCCAGCGCCACGGCGGCAGTGAAGTAGTAGACGGCCTGGGCGGCGATGCGGGCGAAGTTGATCGAGTTGACGCCCGACAGGTCCACGGCGTTGCGGAACTGGTCATCGCCGAACATCGCCTTCACGATCGCCTGGCAGTCGTCGAAGGTGCCCTCGACCGAGACGCAGGCGACATTGGAGTCGCCGGCGGTGGTCATGAAGCGGCGCTGGACCTCGCTGATCCGGCCTTCGGGGAACAGGGCGACGATACGGGCGTGGGCCCGGCCGCGGAACGCCTCGACGGCCGCGCCGCCGGTGTCGCCCGAGGTGGCGCAGACCACGGTCATGGTCCGCCCGTGGCGGGCCAGGGCGTAGTCGTACAGCCGCCCCAGCAGCTGCATCGCCACGTCCTTGAAGGCCAGCGAAGGGCCGTGGAACAGCTCGACCAGGAACAGGCCGGGCGTCAGCTGCTTCACCGGGCAGGCCGCCGCGTGGGTGAAGGTGGCGTAGGCCTCCTCGCACATCTCCTCCAGCGCATCGCGGGGGATGTCGTGGCCGGTGAACCGGCTGAGGATCTCGGCGGCGACGCGGTGATAGGGCTGGCCGGCCAGCGCCGCGATCTCCGCCGGGGTCATCTCGGGCCAGACGTCCGGCACATAGAGGCCGCCGTCGGGGGCGAGGCCGGACAGAACCGCTTCGAGAAAGCCGACGGACGGCGACTCGGGCCCGGAGCCCGAGCGGGTGGAGACGTACTTCATGCTGCTTTCATCGTGCGACGGACCAGCGCCGCATAAACGGCGACCAGGGCCCCCGCAAGGCCGAACCAGGTAAGGGCGTATTCCAGGTGGCGGTTGGGAATGTCCGGCGGCAGGGGCGTGGGCACCAGAGCCGGAAACTCCGGATTGGTCGCCGTTTCGGCCAGGATCATCACGTCGGGATGGCGCCGGGCGCCGAGCGCCAGCGCCATCTGGTCGATGTCGCGCGCATAGAACAGGTTGTGCAGCGTCGGCGGGGTGAAGGCGCCGGGCTTCTCGCCCTCGCGCAGCACGCCGGTCAGGTGGACCACCGCGGTCGACGGCTTCACGGCCGGGCGGGCGGAGATGGTGTCGGCGACAAAGCCGCGGTCGACCATGATGTCGGCGCGCGCGCCGACCGGGCTGCACAGCGATACCAGGCGGTGGCCGGGCTCGCCGTCGGTGTTGATGGCGTAGAGCTCGATGAACGGCGCGCTGGCCAGGCCCGGACAGTCCAGCGTCACGCGCCGGAAGCGGTAGGCGCTGGTCAGCGGCACAACGCTGATGGGCTTGGGGGGCTGCGCCTGGGCCGCGGCGATGCTGGCCAGCAGCTCGGTCTTCCAGGCCAGCCGCTTCAGCTGCCAGACGCCCAGGCCGCAGAGGATCGCCAGCGAGATCGCCGTGGCGATCGTCAGTCCGATCGGAAAGCGCCTAGGTGTCATCCCGACCGGCCTCCCGGGCCTTGTTGGTGAACTGGGCGGCGATCAGCAGGCCCTTGAACGGCCGCAGCAGCGCGCCGCAGACCAGCGCCGTCAGCGGCAGCCAGACGATCAGCTGCAGCCAGATCGGCGGGCTCCAGGCGATTTCGGTGAACACCGCGCCGAAGGCGACGATGAAGCCGCCGATCAGAATCACGAAGACGGCCGGACCGTCTCCGGTATCGGCCGTCTTCAGGTCGAAGCCACAGGCTTCGCAGGTCGGGGCGATCTTGAGGAAGCCCTCGAACAGATGACCTTCGCCGCAGTTGGGGCAGCGACCCGCCGCCCCCGCCGCGTAAGGATTGACCACGTCAGGCCGTCCCGAAGATCACGTAGATGAAGGCGAACAGGAACAGCCACACCACGTCGACGAAGTGCCAGTACCAGGCGGCCGCCTCGAAGCCGAAGTGCTGCTTGGGCGTGAAGCCGCCGCCCAGCAGACGGAAGAAGCAGACGATCAGGAACAGGGTGCCGATCAGCACGTGGAAGCCGTGGAAGCCCGTGGCCATGAAGAACGACGAGCCGTACAGGCCGGCGTTGGCCGCTTCCTCGGAATAGAACAGCTTCTCATGCAGGATGTGGTTGTACTCGAACGCCTGGATCGAGGTGAACAGCACGCCCAGCACGATGGTCAGGAACAGGCCGATCTTGGCGGCCTTGCGATCGCCCTGCTGCAGCGCGTGGTGCGCCCAGGTGACCGTGGTGCCCGACAGCAGCAGGGTCAGGGTGTTGACCAGCGGCAGGTGGAAGGCGGGGACCAGTTCGACGCCCTTGGGCGGCCACGTCTTCCAGGCCTCGGCCACGCCCTCGAAATTGCCGATCTCGGGGGTCAGGGTGCGGTGTCCGTGGAACAGGACCATCTCGAAGAAGATCCAGAACCAGGCGACGAAGAACATCACTTCCGAGGCGATGAACAGGATCATGCCGTAGCGCAGGCCGATCGACACCACCGGGGTGTGATCGCCGGCGTTGGCTTCCTTGGTCACATCGACCCACCAGCCGGCCATGGTGAACAGGACGAGGGCGAAACCAACGGCCGCGTACAGCCAGTTGCCCTTCTCGACCCAGAACAGACCCTTCAGGCCTGCGACAACGCCCATCATCATCACCATCGCGGCGAAGGAGCCGACGAACGGCCAGGGGCTGGGATTGACCAGGTGGTAGTCGTGTTTGACGGCGCCGTGGGCCATGATCGTGCCTGAACCTCTTGTTCCCCCGGAGCGGCGAGCCGCTCCAACTTTCAGGGTGCTATAGCCTCGCCCCGGCGTTTCCGCCAAGAGCCGCTTGGGTTTTCTTCTCTGTTGAGGGGAAGAACGTGTACGAAAGTGTGACTTCCTGGGCGCCGCGGCTCTCGAAATCCTCGGCGAACTTGGGATCCACGAAATAGACCACCGGGAATTCGACCGTCGCGCCGGGCGCGATGGTCTGGTCGGTGAAGCAGAAGCATTCGAGCTTCTGGAAGTAGGGACCGGCTGATTCGGGGATGACGTTGTAGGCCGCGCGACCGGTCAGCGGCGTCTTGCCGTTGTTGGTCACCTTGTAGAAGGCCAGCCCCGTGTCGCCGATTTTCAGTTCCTGGCTCACCTGGTTCGGGGTGAAGGTCCAGGGCAGGTCGCGGACGTTGGCGTCGAAGCGGATGGTCAGCGTGCGGGCCAGCACCCGGTCGGGCGCCTTGGTCGCGCGGCTGACGGTGCCGTCGAAGCCCGTCAGGTTGCAGAAGGCGCGGTACAGCGGCACCGAGGCGTAGGCCGCCCCGACCATGCCGGCGAACACCACGCCGCAGATGAGGCCGAGCCGCGCGTTGCGGCTGAGCGTCTTCCTGTCGGGCCTAGAAGTGGGGTTGGGCATTGGCCCCCATCCGGATCACGGTGACGATGAACACGATCACCACGAAGGCCAGCAGACCCAGGCCCAGGGCGACGTTGCGACCGGAGCGCGCCTTGCGGAACGCCTCCACGTCATAGGTCGGCCGTTCAATCGGTTCAGGCATCATTGGAGCAGCTCCAGCGGCGCGACGCCCAGCAGATGCTCGCCCAGCAGGGCGGCGAACAGCAGGGTCAGGTACAGGATCGAGAAGGCGAACAGGTTGCGCGCGTCCTTGGCGCCGGCGCGGACGGCGTAGAGCCGGTCCTCGCCCTCGAGGCGCTCGTCATGGACGTCGCCGGCCTTCGAGCGGAACACCCGCCAGGCCAGGAGCAGGAACACCGCGCCGCCGAGGGCCGCGACGGCCAGATAGGCCGGGCCGCCCAGGCCGGTGAAGGCCGGGATCAGGCAGATCGGCGTGAACAGCAGCGAGTAGATGAAGATCTGCCGGCGGGTCGAGGCCGCGCCCCGGGCCACAGGCATCATCGGCACGCCGACCTTGGCGTAGTCCTCGGAGGTGTAGAGCGACAGCGCCCAGGCGTGCGGCGGCGTCCACATGAAGATGATCAGCACCATCAGCCAGGCGTTCAGCGGCGCCGAGCCGGTGGCCGCCGCCCAGCCGATGGCCGGGGGCAGGGCGCCCGCGAGGCCGCCGATGACGATGTTCTGCGGCGTCCAGCGCTTGAGCCACATCGTGTAGACCACGACGTAGAAGAAGATCGTGAAGGCCAGCATGCCGGCCGCCAGCCAGTTGGTGGTCATGCCCAGCAGCATGATCGAGAACAGCGACAGCACCACGCCCATGGTCGCGGCCTCGACGCCCTGAACCTTGCCCATCGGCACGGGCCGGCCGCGCGTACGGCGCATGCGGCCGTCGATATCGGCGTCGAACCACATGTTCAGCGCGCCCGAAGCCCCGGCGCCGATGGCGATGCACAGGATGGCGATGGCCGCCAGCAGCGGATTGGTCTCCACGCCGGCGCAGACGAAGCCGGTCAGGGCGGTGAACACCACCAGCGACATCACCCGCGGCTTGAGCAGCTGCAGATAATCCGACCACAGCGCCGGAACGGCGGCGCGGGTGCTGAGGGTGGTGGGCTGGGTCATGGGTGATGGCTTCATAAGCGAAGGGCGCGTCCGGGTCCAACCCTGACGCGCCCCCGTTGTGCTTCCGATGGTCGCGGACCTAGTGGTGGTCCGCCTCGATGACCGGCGGTTCGTTGAACTGGTGGAACGGCGGCGGCGAGGACAGGGTCCACTCCAGCGTCGTGGCGCCTTCGCCCCACGGGTTGGCTTCCGCCGGACGGCGACGGATGGCGGCTTCGATCAGGATGATCAGGAAGACGCCGACGCCAGCCGCGGTGATCAGGTAGCCGAACGAGGAGACCTGGTTCCACAGCGCGAACGCGTCCGGATAGTCGATGTAGCGGCGCGGCATGCCCTGCAGGCCCAGGAAGTGCTGCGGGAAGAACACGAGGTTCACGCCGACGAACATGATCCAGAACTGCACGCAGCCAAGGAACTCGTTGTACTTCACGCCCCACATCTTCTCGAACCAGTAGAAGAAGCCGGCGAAGATCGCGAACACCGCGCCCAGGCTGAGCACGTAGTGGAAGTGGGCGACGACGTAGTAGGTGTCGTGCAGGCTATAGTCGATGCCGGCGTTGGCCAGCACGACGCCGGTGACGCCGCCGACGGTGAACAGGAAGATGAAGCCCATCGCCCAGAGCATCGGGGTCTTGAAGCTCACCGAACCGCCCCACATCGTGGCGATCCAGCTGAAGATCTTCACGCCCGTGGGCACCGCGATGACCATGGTGGCGGCCACGAAGTAGGCCCGCAGGTTGATGCCCATGCCCACGGTGTACATGTGGTGGGCCCAGACGATGAAGCCGACGAAGCCGATGGCGACCATGGCGTAGGCCATGGCGAGGTAGCCGAACACGGGCTTCCTCGAGAAGGTCGAGACGATGTGGCTGATCATGCCGAAGCCCGGCAGGATCAGGATGTACACTTCCGGGTGGCCGAAGAACCAGAACAGGTGCTGGAACATGACCGGATCGCCGCCGCCGGCGGGATCGAAGAAGTGGGTGCCGAAGTTGCGGTCCGTCAGCAGCATGGTGATGGCGCCCGCCAGAACCGGCAGCGACAGCAGCAGCAGGAAGACGGTGACCAGGATCGACCACACGAACAGCGGCATGCGGTGCAGGGTCATGCCCGGCGCGCGCATGTTGAAGATCGTGGTGATGAAGTTGATCGCGCCGAGGATCGAGCTGGCCCCCGCGAGGTGGAGCGAGAAGATCGCCAGGTCCATCGACGGGCCGGTGTGGCCGGAGGTCGAGAGCGGCGGATAGATCGTCCAGCCGCCGCCGAAGCCGTGGCCCGGACCGCCGTCGACGAACATCGACGTCAGCAGCAGGACCCAGGCGGCGACCAGCAGCCAGAACGAGATGTTGTTCATGCGCGGGAAGGCCATGTCCGGCGCGCCGATCATGATCGGCACGAACCAGTTGCCGAAGCCGCCGATCATCGCCGGCATGACCATGAAGAAGATCATGATCAGGGCGTGGGCGGTGACCACGGCGTTGTAGCCGTGGTGGCTCTGGTCGATCAGGCCCAGCAGGCTGACCGAGGAGTTGGGGCCGAAGATCTGGATGCCGGGAGCGGCGAGCTCCCAGCGGATCAGGCCGGACAGCGCGCCGCCCACCAGTCCCGCCATGATGGCGAAGATGATGTAGAGCGTGCCGATATCCTTGTGGTTCGTGGAGAAGAACCAGCGGGTGAAGAAGCCGGGGATGTGCTCGGCTTCGGAGTCGTCATGAGCGGCGGCGTGAGCCATCGGTCTTTATCCTGAATTCAGTGCGCGGCCGCCGGCGCGGGGCCGGCGACGGGGGCGGCGGGAGCCGCCGGGGCGGTCGGAGCGGGCGCTGCGGCGGGCGCGGCGGCCGTCGCGGGAGCGACAGCAGCCGGCGCAGGCGCGGCGGCGGGAGCCTTGGTGGCCACCCAGGCGTCAAAGTCGGCCTGGCTCACAACCTTGATCTCGATCGGCATGAAGGCGTGGTCGACGCCGCACAGTTCCGAGCACTGGCCGTAGTAGGTGCCGACCTTCTCAGCCTTGAACCAGGTCTCGTTGAGACGGCCAGGAATGGCGTCGGTCTTGAGGCCGAAGGCAGGCAGGGCGAACGAGTGGATCACGTCGGCGCCGGTCACCTGGACCCGCACCACCTTGCCCACCGGCACGACCATCGGTTCGGTCGCGGCCAGGCGGTAGAGGCTGTGAGGCAGGCCGCGCGCGGCGACCTCTTCCTCGGGCAGCATGGCCGAGATGAACTCCGGCACCTTCTGGTCGGGGTACTCGTAACCCCAGTTCCACTGGTAGCCGACGGCCTTAACCGTCAGGTCCGGCTTGGGCATGTTGTGATAGTCGAACAGCAGCCGGAACGAGAAGATCGCGATGAACATCAGGATCAGGACCGGGACGAGCGTCCAGATCACTTCGATCGTGGTGTTGTGGCTCCACTTCGAAGGCACAGGATTGGCCTTCTTGTTGTAGCGCACGACGATCCACAGCAGCAGCGCCAGCACGAACAGGCTGATCACCGTGATGATCGGCAGCAGGATCATGTCGTGGAAGAAGATGACCTGATGCTTCAGGGGCGAGGCCGCCGGCTGAAGGCTCATGCCACCGGGCGTGGGCTGCCCCGTCAACATTGTCTCGGCGCGGACCCCACCCGCGGCCATCGCCGTCATTACGACGGCGGCGAAAGCTGCAAACAGCCCCCGCATCCCCTTCACCTTCGCGTTCATGCGCCTCACGTCCGTTTCGCCGGTCCTTGAAGTTCGCCGGCAGTCAGGAGCTACTCGGCGGAGGGCCCGGCCCGCTCGCGCGCGCCTTCGATCCCCCGTCCCTTTCGCCATTTCAGGCCCGGTGCATACGCGCTGGAACCGGGATTGCCAAGCGGCTCAAGGCCTGACCCGGCATGGGCCAACCGTTGTCATTGATCTGACCCCGCTATCCTGCGTCGACAGGTATCTTGCATTAGTCAGTATCATGCGGTACACAGGTCGCAGATTTGGGAATGGAACACGTGACCGAAGCTATCGAAATTCAACTGAAAAAGGGGGTGCTGGCGCTCTGCGTTCTGGCCTTGCTGTCACGCGCTGACAGCTACGCCTACGAGATCGCCAGCCGGCTCGCGAAGGACATCGACATGGGGGAAGGCACCATCTACCCGCTCATGCGCCGGTTGCAGGCGGACGGGCTGGTTGAGACCTATCTGGTGGAATCGCAGAGCGGGCCGCCGCGCAAATACTACCGGCTGACCGACGCCGGCCGCGGCAGTTTCACGCAGCAGAAAAGCGAGTGGGCCGCCTTCACCCGCGCCGTCGACGACATTCTGGGAGCAGGGGCATGACCCGCGACGACTTCATGGCGAGGCTTCGCCGTGGCCTGGCGGGCGCGCCCGCGGCCGCGATCGACGATATCGCCGCCGACTACGACACCCATTTTGCCGACGGTCTTGCGGCCGGCCGCAGCGAGCAGGAGGTGGCGGCCGCGCTCGGCAACCCCGACCGGCTGGCCCGCGAGCTGCGCGCCGAAGCCGGGCTGAAGAAGTGGGAAGAGCAGAAGAACCCGTCCGCCGCCGCCGCCGCCGTCTTCGCGGTGCTGGGCCTCGGCGCGATCGACATCATCATCCTGCTGCCGATCCTGATGAGCGTGCTCGGCACGCTGCTGGCGATGTTCATCACCGTGATCGCCGGGGTGATCAGCGGCGCGGTGATCATGGCGGCGGGACCGTTCTTCGATCCGCCCGGCGGACCGCTGACCGCGATTCTCGCCGGCCTGGGCCTGATGGCCGGCTCGACCTCGCTCGGCGCCATCACGACGCTGATCACCATCGGGCTGATGAACCTGATGGTCTGGTACGGCCGTCTCCACTACCGGCTTCTGAAGCCGGCCATTGATCCGCAGGGGTGAGGGGCTCGCCATGATCCGCAATCTGATTGTCATCGCCGTGGCGAGCTTCGTGCTCACGGTCATCTGCGCCGCCGGCGTGGTCGCCCTCGGCGGGCGCGACCTGATGCAGCACGGCTGGACCTTCCCCGCCAACATCCGCGTCTCCGAGGGCGATCGCGGCGATGACGTGCACATCACGGTCGGCGGCCAGGACGAGTCTGGTCCCCAGACCACGCGCGACATCCCCTGGGCGGGCGGCGCCAGCCTGAGCATCAACCTGCCCGCCGAGGTCGCCTACGAACAGGGCCCGACGCCGAAGGTCACCGTCACCGGTCCCAAGGCCCTCGTCGACCGCGTCACGATCGTTGACGGCGGCCTGCGCTTCAAGCCGGACGGCATCGAGTCCCGCGTCACGGTCGATGGCCACGGGTTCAACATCGACACCGTCCGGGAGGGCCTGAAGGTCACCGTGGTCGCGCCGGCCGTGACGAAGTTCGTCCTCAACGGCTCGCCCTCGCTCAGCCTGACGGGCTACGACCAGCCCGAGCTGGCGATCGAGATCAACGGCTCCGGGGACGTGACCGGAGCCGGCAAGACCCAGTCGCTCAACCTGTCGATCGCCGGATCGGGCCAGGCCCGCCTTGCCGACCTTCAGGCCCGCGACGCCGGCGTCAGCGTCAGCGGCAGCGGCGAAGCCGATGTCAACGCCAGCGGCGCGGTCCAGGTGGCGATCGCCGGCAGCGGCGAGGTCACCCTGACGACCAAACCGGCCAGTCTGACCAGCAATATTGACGGTTCGGGCGAACTTCACCTGCCTTGAGGATGACGGAAGCGGTCGAACGCCCTACCTGTAGGGCATGACCGCTTCTGTTCTCGCTCCCTCGCTCCTCGACTCCGCCGGCGTCGATCCCGATCGCGCCCGCGCCATCCTCGGCGACGCCCTCGCCGGCGCCGACGACGGAGAGCTGTTCCTCGAACGCAGCGAGAGCGAGGCCTTCGTGTTCGATGACGGCCGGCTCAAGACCGCCAGCTACGACACCAACGAAGGCTTCGGTCTGCGCGTGGTGGCCGGCGAGACAGCCGGCTACGCCCATGCCAGCGAGATTTCGGAAGCCGCCATCCGCCGCGCCGGCGATTCGGCCCGGCTGGCCCGGCGCGGCTATTCCGGCGTCGCCGCCGAGGCTCCGCGCGCGACCAACACCAAACTCTACGGCGAGGACGATCCGGTCGCCTCGCCGGGCTTCTCCGACAAGGTCGCCCTGTTGCAGGAGATCGACGCCTACGCCCGCGGCCGCGACCCGCGCGTGGTGCAGGTCATGGCTTCGATGGCCGGCGAGCGCCGCACGGTGGAAATCCTGCGCGCCGACGGCCGGCTGATTCGCGACGTCCGCCCGCTGGTCCGCGTGAACGTGCAGGTCACCGTCGAGCGCGACGGCCGCCGCGAGACCGGCATGTCCGGCGCCGGCGGCCGCGCCGGCTTCGAGGCCTGGATCTCGCCCGACAAGTGGCAGGAGCAGGTCGAGTTCGCCCTCGCCCAGGCCGTGACCAACCTCGACGCCGTCGACTGTCCGGCTGGCGAGATGGATGTCGTGCTCGGTCCCGGCTGGAACGGCGTTCTGCTGCACGAGGCCGTCGGCCACGGGCTGGAAGGCGACTTCAACCGCAAGGGCCTCAGCGCCTTCTCCGGCCGCATCGGCGAGCGCGTGGCCGCCCCGGGCGTCACCGTGTTCGACGACGGCACCATTCCCGGCCGCCGCGGCTCGCTGACCGTCGACGACGAGGGTACGCCGACAGAGCGCACCATCCTCATCGAGGACGGCATCCTCGTCGGCTACATGCACGACCGCATGAGCGCGCGGCTGATGGGCCTGACGCCCACCGGCAACGCCCGCCGCGAGTCCTACGCCCACATGCCCATGCCGCGCATGACCAACACCGGCATGCTCGGCGGCAAGGACACCCAGGCCGAGATGATCGCCTCAACGAAGCGGGGCATCTTCTGCACCCACCTCGGCGGCGGCCAGGTCGACATCACCAACGGCAAGTTCGTCTTCCAGTGCACCGAAGCCTGGCTGATTGAGGACGGCAGGCTGACCACCCCGGTCAAGGGCGCCAGCCTGATCGGCGACGGCCCCAGCGCCCTGACCCGCATCACCATGATCGGCGACGACTTCGCCATGGACCCGGGCATCGGCGTCTGCGGGAAGGGCGGCCAGGGCGTGCCGGTAGGCGTGGCCCAGCCCTCGCTGAAGATCACCGGCCTGACGGTCGGCGGCACGGCGGTCTGACGTCCGTCGGCGGACGGATGACCCCCAACCTTTCGCCGAATTAATCCACATTTCGGGCTTGTAACGTGCCCCGGCGGACGTCGCCGTTCAGGGTCCCCTTCAATCCGGCCGGGGGGCCAGAGGGGACGTCTTTCGATGAGTTATCCGCTGCTTCTCGCCGTCCTGGCCGCCGCGACGCCCGAGGCGGGCGTGGTCCAGCCGTCCGAGGCGACCGGCGTGACGCCCTATGTCGCGGCCTTCTTCGCCGACTCCCAGCCGAACTCGGCGATGGACATGATCAACCGCGTGCCGGGCTTCGCCTTTGACGGCGGCAGCGGCGTGCGCGGCTACGGCGGCGCGGCGGGCAATGTGCTGATCGACGGCCAGCGTCCGGCGACCAAGAGCGAGTCGCTCGAGGACGCCCTGCGGCGCATCCAGGCCGGCCAGGTCGAACGCATCGACATCATCCGCGGCGGGGCCCCCGGCATCGACATGCAGGGCAAGACGGTCATCGCCAACGTCGTGCTGCGCAAGGACCAGTCGGGCCAGTGGCTGTTCGCCGTGGCCGACATCTTCTTCCAGGACGGGCGCACGGCCCCGGCGACCCGCTTCGAGGGCACGCAGAAATTCGACGGCGACAGGACCTTCGACTGGTCGGCGCTGGCCTTCACCTATGTCGACGACGGCGCGGGCTCGGGGCCTCGCCGGCGGGACGACGCCAGCGGGACGCCGATCCGCCGCAGCCTGTCCGACGAGACCGGCGGCGGCAGCGGCTACACCCTCAAGAGCGGCCTCAAGACGCCGCTGCTGGGCGGCCGGCTGGCGGTCAACGCCAAGCTCGACCGCGATCACTACGAGTGGTCGCTCAACGACATGTACATCGCGCCGACGACCGGCCGCCTCTCGGTCAACGACGACCAGGTGGAGAACAAGGGCGAGGTCGGCGCCAACTGGGAGCGGGCGCTGGGCCCGAAGGCCCGGTTCGAGTTCACCGGCCTGATGCAGCGGTCCTACGTCGACTATGCCTCGGGCTTCGACGACGGAACCGATGAGGCCCTGTTCAGCCAGCACAACGAGTCGGGCGAGAGCATCGCGCGCGGCGTGGTGCGCTACACCCTCAGCCCGACCTGGTCGATTGAGGGCGGCGGGGAGGCGGCGTTCAACTTCCTCGACAGCGCCGTCGACTATGTCGAGAACGGCGCGCCCGTGGTCCTGCCGGCCGCGAATGTCCGCGTCGAGGAGCGGCGCGGCGAGGTGTTCGGCTCGTCCACCTGGCGGCTGTCGCCGGCGCTGTCGGTCGAGGGCGGCCTGCGGGTCGAGGTCTCGACCATCTCCCAGACGGGCGACACCGAGCTGGAACGGTCGTTCACCTATCTGAAGCCGCGCGTGGCGGTGACCTGGTCGCCGACCCCGGTCGACCAGCTTCGCCTGCGGGTCGAGCGCGAGGTCGGCCAGCTGGATTTCGGCGACTTCGTCTCGTCGGTGGCCTTCTCCACGGGTTCAGGCACCGCCGGCAACGCCGAGCTTGAGCCGTCCAAGTCGTGGGTCGTCGAGGCGGCCTGGGAGCGCAAGTTCTGGAAGGACGGCGCCCTGGTCATCACCGGGATCCACGAAGAGATCACCGACGCCACCGACCGGGTGCCGATCATCGGCCCGGGCTACGCCTTCGACGCGCCGGGCAACATCGGCGACGGCAGGAGCGACACCCTGTCGGTCGCGCTGAACCTGCCGCTGACCCGCTTCGGCGTGCCGGGCGGGTTGCTGAAGGCGTCGGGCGACTGGCGCAAGTCGGAGGTCACCGACCCGGTGACCGGCGAGTCCCGCCGGATCAGCGGCCAGCGGCCGTTCACCGGGGAGATCAACTTCTCGCAGGACCTGCCGCGCTACCACACCCAGTGGGGCGTCAACACGCAGCTCGGCTGGGAGCAGCGCTTCTACCGCTTCGACCAGATCGAGCGGGTCAAGCTCGGGACCTGGGTCCAGCTCTACGCCGAGTACAAGCCCCGGCCGGACCTGAGCTTCCGCGTCGAGGTGCAGAACCTCGCCGCGCGCGACTTCACCCGCATCCGGGACGTCTACAGCGGTCCGCGCGACACCGCCGCGCTCGCCTTCGTCGACCGGCGGCCGCTGACCTTCGACCCGTTCATCTATTTCCGCATCCGCCACACCTTCGGCTGAGGCCACGCCCTCTCCGGCCGTCGATCCCCTGCCCCGAAGCACGACGGCCGAAGAAGAAGGGCCCCGGGATTGCTCCCGGGGCCCTTTGTCGTTTCGGCGCTGATCGGACGATCAGTGCGGCATGGACTGCCGGTCGCCGTCGAGTTCTGCGTGCGGCGTTCCATCCACGCCGACATGGCCCCAGGACTTCACCAGGAAGCTGATGGCGATGAAGAACACGCCCACGCCGATCCCGGCCAGGCCGAGCTTCTGGAAGCCGTCCAGCGAGGTGGCCAGGGCGCCGGCGGGGTCGAGGACCTGGCCGCCGACCGTCTCCGTGCCCATGGCGCCGGCGATGATGCCGCCGACGTACTGGGCGATGGAGCTCGACAGGAACCAGACCGCCATCATGAACGACACCACCGAGGGCATCGACAGCTTGGTGATCTCCGACAGACCCACGGGCGACAGGAACAGCTCGCCGGTGGTGTGCAGCAGGTAGAGGGCGCCGAGGATGAACAGCGGCATCTGGAAGGCCGAATTGTGCATTCCGCCGGCCCAGACCACGATCATGAAGCCGAGGCCCACCTGAAGCAGGCCCAGTCCGAACTTCATCACCGGGTTCGGATCACGATTGTGCTTGCCGAGGAACAGCCACAGCGCCGCGAAGATCGGCGCGAAGATCAGGATGAAGCCGGCGTTGAACGACTGCGTCTGGGCGGCGGTGATGCCCATGTCGATCCAGCGCACGTTGTCCGGCACGCCGGCGGCCAGGACCATGTCCCGGGTGCCGAAGAAGAACGACTGGCCGAACAGGTCGATCGTGAACGGCGAACTGATCAGCGACAGGTCGACGTTGCGGTCGGCGAACAGGTTGAGCGAGGTGCCGGCCTGTTCGAACAGGGTGAAGAACACCACCGCGCCGAAGATCAGGATCATGGCCAGCATCATGCGCTGGCGTTGGACCCAGGTCTTGCAGACGAAGGCGATGATCAGGGCGATCGCGACCAGCGAGGCGACGATGCTGAGGCTCAGCACCAGGCCGACGAAGGCGTTGCTCTGGACCAGAACCCAGACCACGCCGACGCCGAGGATGCCGGCGATGTAGATCAGGTTCTCCTGGTTCAGCGGCCCGACGATCGGCTTGGCCAGCTTCTCCGGATGGGGCGGTTCGCCCTTGCCCTCGAGCAGCGGCTTGCCCAGCACGAAGGCCAGATAGCCCAGCAGCATGCCGGCGCCGGCCAGGCCGAAGCCCCAGCCCCAGCCGAAGGTCTGGCCGAGATAGCCGCACAGCACCGAGGCCCAGAAGGCCCCCATGTTGATGCCGTAGTAGTAGAGGGTGAAGCCCGGATCGCGGCGCGGATCGCCTTCGGGGTAGAGCTGGCCGACGATCGTGGAGATGTTCGGCTTCAGGAAGCCCACGCCCATGATGATCAGCGAAATGGCCAGGAAGAAGATGTTCACGTAGGTCGAATTCCGCGTCTCCTTCATCTCGTAGGAGCCGTGGGCGAGACTGGCGGGCAGCGGCGAAGCGGCGGGCAGGTCGTTGATCTTCAGCGCGCCGTTCTCGCCGGCCCCGAAGCTGTGGCAGCCCTCGCCGACCTTGATGCAGACCTTGCGGTCGGAGCCCCGGCCGGTGACCTGCATTTCATAGGCCTGGCCCTGATAGTTCAGGGTCTGCTCGGCCGGCTTGCCTTCCACGGCCATCATGCCGTGACCGGCCACCAGCAGCAGCGCGCCGAAGGCGATGGCCTTGCGCGTGCCGATGAACCGGTCGGCCAGGATGCCGCCCAGCAGGGGCAGGAGATAAACCAGCGAGGTGTACGAGCCATACAGGCCGCTGGCGTAGTCATCCTTGAACAGGAAATGTTGCGTCAGATAGAAGATCAGGATGCCGCGCATCCCGTAATACGAGAAGCGCTCCCACATCTCCGCGAAGAAGAGGATGAAGAGCCCCTTCGGGTGGTTCCGCATCTGCAGAAGCACCGGGATGCCCGTGGCCAGGGTCACGAGGATCCCCAGCGCGATAACGATATTCATACTGCCTACCCTGTGACTCTATGGTCCGCGCGGACCGAAAACGGCAAGATTCCCCCGAACCCGCGCGATTTGAGCGCGAGAAAATCACGCGCGGACGCGTTTCACAAGCAACGCCTTGCCGAGAGCTTCATTCGGGAGCCGACCTGTGGCCCCGGCGTTATCCTTCGCAGGAGGACGACGCCATGGTGAACGATGTTCAGGGAGGGCGGCCGGGTCTGGTCGCCGTCGGGGGCCGCGCCCGCGCGCTGTTCGAAGGGCACGAGCTGGCCGACAGCGCCCGCGCCTTGCTTGTGACCGAGCCGGGCGGCGCCCGGACCGCCTATTTTCCGGCCGAGGACGTGGAGACGGCCTTCCTGCGCCGGAATGACCGCGTCACCACCAGCCCGTGGTTCGGGGTGGCGAACTGGTACACCATCACCCGCGACGGCAAGATCGTGGAGAACGTCGCCTGGTCCTTCGACCAGCCGTTCGACGACGGCGCGGCCTTCGCCGGCTACATCGCCTTCGCGCCGGAACACGTCGACATCCAGTTCGACGAGCCCGCCCCCGTTCCCCACGTGGACGCGCACGATCCGCCCTACGTGTGACGGATGCGATCGGGGACATCCCCGAAAGCCCGAGGATAACCGGGGAGGGAGCGACGCTTTCGAGCTGACGGGGACACGCACTGACGTGCATGTCCCCGAGCGTATCAGTATGCGCAGTCCACGAAGATCCGGCTGATGTCGCCGTGCCATTCGCCGTGGTATTTTTCCAGCAGGCGCTCGGCGGGCGTCAGGCCGCTGTCGGCGATGGCTTCGAGTTCGCCGAGGTAGGTCGTCTCGTCGATGAAGCCGCCGTCCAGCCGGGCGCGGCGCTTGAGGCCCTCGCGGCTGATGGCGATCATGTCCTTCGCCACGTCCTGCACCGTGCGGCCGGCGACCACGGCCTTGAGGCCCAGCCGGTTCACGTCGCGGCGGACGGTCTCGCGGTCTTCCGGCGTCCAGTGCTTGCACAGGTCCCAGGCCGCGGCGAGGGCGGCGCCGTCATAGAAGATGCCGGTCCACAGGGCGGGCAGGGCGCACAGCCGGCTCCACGGGCCGCCGTCGGCGCCGCGCATTTCCAGATAGGTCTTCAGCCGCACCTCCGGGAAGATGGTGCTGGTGTGGTCGACCCAGTCCTTGAGCGTCGCCCGGTCGCCGGGCAGCGCGTCCAGCTTGCCGTCGATGAAGTCGCGGAACGACTTGCCCGCGACATCGACGTACAGACCCTTCCGCTTGGCGAAATACATCGGCACGTCGAGGGCGTAGCGCGCGTAGCGCTCGAAATCGAAACCGTCCTCGAAGACGAAGTTCAGCATGCCGGTGCGGTCAGGATCGGTGTCTGTCCAGACGTTGGCCCGGGCCGACAAGAAGCCGTTGGGCCGCCCTTCCGTGAACGGCGAGTTGGCGAACAGGGCCGTGGCGATCGGCTGCAGCGCCAGGCTGGTGCGGAACTTGGCCGCCATGTCGGCTTCGGAGCTGAAGTCGAGGTTGGCCTGCACCGTGCAGGTGCGGAACATCATGTCCAGGCCCATGGACCCGACCTGCGGCATGTAGCGCCGCATGATCACATAGCGGCCCTTGGGCATGATGGCGGCGTCCTCGCGCCGCAGGGTCGGGTGGAAGCCCAGGCCGAGGAAGCCGAGGCCGAGCTCGTCGGCGACCTGCTTGACCTCCTGCAGGTGGCTGCCGGTCTCCTCGCAGATCTCGTGCATCGAGTTCAGCGGCGCGCCGCTGAGTTCGAACTGGCCGCCGGGCTCGAGGCTGACGCTCGCGCCGTTGCGCTCCAGCGCGATCAGTGTCTGACCGCCGTCGGCGCGGTCCTCGTAGACGCCTTCCCAGCCGAACCGCATCAGACCCTTGAGCATCGCTTCGATGCCGTCGGGCCCGCCATACTGGACGGGCGTGTGGTCTTTCAGGTGGAAGCCGAACTTCTCGTGTTCGGCGCCGACGCGCCATTCGCTCGCGGGCTTGCTGCCGGAGGCGAACCAGCCGGTCAGGTCATCGAGTGTCAGGGGCCTGTCGTCACGGACGGTCGTGGCCATATCGTTGTGCCTCCCCAGGCATTTTGCAGTGGTTAGGGAGGCCCCTTCCCCGACCGGGCGCGATCAATACGCTCAAGTGCAGGTGGGAGACAATCACACTCGATGCAAGGCTTCGTGACGGCGGGCGTTATCGCCAGTCCCCGAGCGCCGCCTGCCACAGCGTCAGGGCGGCGATCGCGGCGGTGTCGGCCCGCAGGATGCGCGGCCCCAGCGACACGGCGGTGACGAAGGGCAGGGCGCGCAGCCGCTCGCCTTCCTCGGGCGCGAAACCGCCTTCCGGCCCGATCAGCACGGCGCCCGGTCCGGCGACGGCCGCCCGGAGCGCCTCCAGCGCCGGCGGGACCCCGCCGCCTTCGTCGCAGAACATCAGCGCCCGGCCGGCGTCCCAGCCGTCGAGCATGCGGTCCAGCTTCTCCGGGGCGACGATCAGCGGCGCGTCCAGCCGGCCGGTCTGTTCGGCGGCCTCGACGGCGATCGCCTGCAGCCGCGCGACATTGGTGTGATCGGCGTTCGTCCGCCGCGTGATGGCCAGGCGCACGCGGCGCGCGCCCAGTTCGGCGGCCTTTTCGATGATCGTCTCCAGCCGGGCGCGCTTGACCAGGGCCACCACCAGGTCGAGGTCCGGCCCCGGGGTCTGCGCCCGCATCCGGGCCCCCACCGCCAGCCTGCAGACGCGCTTGCCCGCCTCGACGAGGGTCGCCCGCCACTCGCCGTCGCGGCCGTTGAACAGCAGCACCTCGGCCCCGACCGCCAGCCGCATGACGGCCGTCAGATAGCGGCCCTGCTCGGGCGAGGGGCTGACATCGGCGCCGGCGGACAGGTCATCGGGGACATAGAGGCGGATCATCGCGACTCTTCTAGCCGCGGACGGCCTTCCGGCGGTAGGGTCCGCGGATGGAAAACGACGCCTACGACGACGAACTCCGTGATCTGCAGATCGCCATGATCCGCACGCAGCAGCAGGCGATCAGCGAAGGCTGGAAGATCCTGACGATCTTCGAGGGACGCGACGCCGCCGGCAAGGACGGCGCGATCGCCCGGGTCACCGGCCCGCTGGCGCGTCGCGAGACGCGCGTGGTGGCGCTGCCCAAGCCGTCCGACCGCGAACGCAGCCAGTGGTACTTCCAGCGCTATGTCGCCCACCTGCCGGCGGCCGGCGAGTTCGTGCTGTTCAACCGCTCCTGGTACAACCGCGCCGGGGTCGAGCCGGTGATGGGCTTCTGCACCGCCGAGCAGCACGAGGAATTCCTCCGCGAGGCGCCCAATTTCGAGCGCATGCTGGTGGCCGGCGGCGTGAAGGTGATCAAGTTCTGGCTCGACATCAGCCCCGAGGAACAGGCCAAGCGGCTGAAGGCCCGCAGGACCGATCCGCTCAAGGTGTTCAAGACCAGCCCGCTCGACGACGTCGCCGAGGAAAAGTGGTCCGACTACACGACCGCCCGCGACGAGATGCTCCGGCGCACGGACTGCGACCAGGCGCCGTGGGTCTGCGTGCGCGCGGACCACAAGAAGGCGGCCCGGCTCAACATCCTGCGCTGGATGCTGGCGTCCATGGCCCCGCACAAGGTGCTCAAGACCGTGAAGAAGCCCGACCCCTCGGTGATCTTCCGCTTCGACCCGGACGCCCTGACCGACGGCCGCCTGCACAGGTAAGGCGGCGGCCTGGTCCGGCATTGCCGAATTGCGCCGGCTACCCCTGGAACCCGCGCGGAGCGCCACAGTAGCCGTAGCCGAAGTCGTGCTTCAGGTTCCGGTCAAGGATGGCCTTCAGCAGGGCCTCGTCGTCCGCGGAGAAGGTCGCGGCCGGCGCGCCGTCCATGCGCAGCGGCTTTTCGTCGACCTCCGGGTCCTGGTGACGGGCCATGACTTCCTTGGCGCCGGCCTCGGCGCCGACATCCAGCGACGCCGCGCCCAGATCCAGGCCCAGGTGCCGGGCCAGGGTTTCCAGCGCGGTGCGGCGGTCGGCGCGGAAATCCTCGTAGCGCAGCACCAGCGTCTCGGCCGGATAGCGGCTGGCCACGTCGCCCCAGCGGTTGAGGAAGTGGATGTACCACCACACGTCGCAGACATAGGCCTTGCTGGTCGGATCGCCCGCGACGTAGCGCGAGAAGGGCACGTCGTAGGTGTCGCGCCACTTCTCGTAGTTCGAGATCAACACGTCGCGGATGTCGCGCACCACCACGGCATAGGGCGGCAGCGGCGCCACCGAGCGGAGCCAGGCCCAGTCCAGCGCCAGCGGCGGGATCGAGTGCGAGCTGGCGATTCGCGGCAGCGCGGCATGGATGCGCTTGTGCTTGGGGTGACCGATGATCTCGTTGGACGAAGAGTTGTTGAAGTAGCGCGGCGGCTCGACGCCATAGCGGTGGGCGATGGCGTGGCTCAGCATCCATTTGATCCAGTGGGTGCCCGAGTGCTGGCCGGTGACCATGTAGCCCTGCCAGTCGCGGTATTTCAGCAGCGCGCCGTTGGTGTTGTCGCGGTTGAAGCAGTGCAGGCGAAACGCCCTGTCAGCAGCCTCGCCGCCGCGCTGGATTTCCGGCACGTGGCTTCTTGTCAAAGTCGTCAACAGCGTCACTCTCCCCCCGTCAGCCTGTTCAACGGCCGCCCCCTCGCGTTTATGCGACAGGAAACGGCAGCCTGTCACGACAGCCGCAGGGGAAGCCCATGGAATACGTCCGACTCGGCAAGACCGGCCTGAAGGTGTCGCGCCTCTGCCTCGGCTGCATGACCTACGGCTCAAGCAGCTGGCGGCCCTGGGTTCTGGAGGAGGAGGCGGCCCGGCCGTTCTTCAGGGCGGCCGTCGAGGGCGGGATCAATTTCTTCGACACCGCCAACATGTACTCGCTCGGCCAGAGCGAGGTGGTCACCGGCAAGCTGCTGAAGGAATTCGCGGCCAGTCGCGACGAGGTGGTGATCGCCACCAAGGTGCATTTCCCGATGAGCCCCGGCCCCAACGACAAGGGCCTGTCGCGCAAGCACATCATGAGCTCGATCGACGCCAGCCTGACGCGGCTGGGCGTCGACCACGTCGACCTGTTCCAGATTCACCGCTTCGACTACGACACGCCGATCGAGGAGACGCTCGAGGCGCTGCATGACGTCGTGAAGGCCGGCAAGGCCCGCTACATCGGCGCCTCGTCGATGTACGCCTGGCAGTTCGCGAAGATGCTCAGCGTCAGCGAACGGAACGGCTGGACGAGGTTCGTCTCGATGCAGCCGCAGTACAATCTGGTCTACCGCGAGGAAGAACGGGAGATGCTGCCGCTGTGCAAGGCGGAAGGCATCGGCGTGATCCCCTGGTCGCCGCTGGCGCGCGGGTTCCTCGCCGGAGGCCGCAGCAAGGTCGGCGAGGGAAACACCGAGCGCGCCCGCACCGACGAGTTCGCGCCGCGCCTCTACTACCAGGAGGCCGACTTCGCGGTGGTCGACGCGGTCGAGGCCATCGCCACGGCGCGCGGCCTGTCGAACATGCAGGTCGCCCTGGCCTGGGTGCTGCGCAACCCGGCCGTCACCGCCCCGATCATCGGCGCCTCGAAGCTGCACCACCTGACCGACGCCCTGTCGGCGCTCGACGTGGCGCTGGGCGGCGACGAGGTCGCGACGCTGGAGAAGCCCTACAAGCCCAAGCCGGTGCTGGATCACGCGTGAAGCCCTACGACCTCTCCCTCAGGCAGGCCCGCCGCATCGCCCTGACGGCCCAGGGCTTCGCCGAGTCGCGCCGCCACGCCGCGCCGGGCAAACGCCACTTCGGCAAGGTCGCCGAGCGGCTGGGCGTGATCCAGATCGACAGCGTCAACGTCCTGACCCGCACCCACTACCTGCCGGCCTTCTCGCGGCTGGGCGACTATCCGCAGGGCGTTCTGGAGTCCGAGGCCTGGGGGAAAAAGCGCACCCTGTTCGAATACTGGGGCCATGAGGCGTCGCTGCTGCCGCTGGAGCTGCAGCCGCTGCTGCGCTGGCGCATGGCCCGCGCCGAGGCCGGCGAGACCTGGGGCGGGCTGGCCCGCTTCGGGCGCGAACGGCGCGACTACATCGACAATATCCTCGCCGAGATCGAACAGCGCGGACCGGTCACCGGCGGCGACTTCGCCACCGGCCCGCGCGGCCAGCCCGGCTGGTGGTCGTGGTCGGAGGGCAAGCGCGCGCTCGAGTGGCTGTTCTGGGCGGGATACCTGACCACCGCGACGCGGCGGGGTTTCGAGCGGGTCTATGACCTGACCGAACGGGCCCTGCCGGCGGCGATCATCGACCTGCCGACGCCGGACGAGGCCGACGCGATGCGCGCGCTGGTGCTGCGCTCGGCGCGGGCCATGGGCGTGGCGACCGAGGCCGACCTGCGCGACTACTACCGCCTGCCGCTCGACGGCGCCCGGCGGGCGCTGCGCGAGCTGGTCGAGGCCGGCGACCTGACGCCGGTAAAGGTGCAGGGCTGGGACAAGCCCGCCTACCTGCACCCTGACGCGAAGCCGAGGCGGATCAGCGCCCACGCCCTGCTGTCGCCGTTCGACAACCTGATCTGGTTCCGCGACCGCACCGAGCGCCTGTTCGGCCTGAAGGTCCGGCTGGAGATCTACACCCCGGCCGAAAAGCGGGTGCACGGCTACTACGTCCTGCCGTTCCTCGAGGGCGAGGCGATCACCGCGCGGGTCGATCTGAAGGCCGATCGCCAGGCGAAGACGCTGCGCGTCCAGGCCGCCCACGCCGATCCCGAAGCGGGCGCCGGGACGCCCGCCGCCCTCGCCGCCGAGCTGACGCGCATGGCCGGCTGGCTCGGCCTGGAGCGGGTCGAGGTGGCCGGCAAGGGCGATCTGGCCGGCCGTTTGCAGTCGGCCCTGTCGGCGCCCGCGATCTGATCACTAGCGAGAAAGTGAGCGGGTGCGACACCGGGTCGGGTTCGCAACTGCGAGATGATGGGCTATCCACCCCCGTCGACCGCGCGGGGGCGCCAAGCGGAGTAGCCATCTTGAGAGAGCTGGATCAGCGTCTGTCGCGACGCGGCCTCATCGTCGGTCTGGCGGCCCTGACCGCCTCCTGCGCCACATCCACGCCGAAGCCGTCGCTGGTTTCACAGACTTTCAGTCCCGTTCCCGTCAGTCCCCAGCCGCTGGCGGTTCCGCCGCCGCCGCCCCTGGCGCTCGGGCCGGAGCTCGACCCGCAAGGCCTGATCCGCCGACCGCTGCTGTACGCGGCGATGGACGCCCTCAAGCGTCACCGCGGCCAGATCGAGCATGAGGACCGTGTCTACATCGTCGACTTCCAGGCCCATTCCAGCAAACCGCGCCTGTTCCGCCTCGACCTGACCACCGGCGAGGCCAAGGCGTTCCGCACGGCCCACGGCCGGGGCTCCGATCCGGCCCACACCGGCTTCGCCGAACGCTTTTCCAACATCCCGGACTCCAACGCCTCGTCGGTCGGGGCCTATCGCACCGCCGGACAGGCCTGGGGCTCCAAGCATGGTCCCAATGTCCTGCTGGACGGGCTCGACCCGACCAATTCCGAGGTCCGCGACCGGGCGATCATCGTGCACGCCGCCGACTACTGCGAGCCGGCCTATCTGGCGGCGACCGGCAAGCTCGGCCGCTCGTTCGGCTGTTTCGCCGTTTCCCAGGCCGACCTGAACGCCCTGCGCCCCGACATGGACGGCGGCCGGCTGCTGTTCGCAGGGGCCTGACGACCGTCAGGGACCCGCACTGGCGGGCATGTCCCCGATCCGGACTACCCCGCCCCGTACATGGCCATCACGTCGCGCCGCATGGCCGCGCCGCTGTCCGGGCGGCTGTAGAACATGTGGCCGCCGGGATAGACCTTGAGCTGCACCCGGCCGGGATTGCCCATCGGCGGCAGTTGGTCGATGACGATGCGCGAGGCGAAATAGGGGCAGCTGAGGTCGTCGTAGCCGTGGACGATCAGCACCTTCATCTTCGGGTCGTTGGCCAGCGCCTTGCGGAAGGCGGACACCGCCTCGATGGTCGGCAGCTCGTCCTCCCAGGCCTCGTTCACGTCGCTGCTGAGGGCGTTGTAGCGGGCCTCGACCTTCCAGCCGACGACGCGGGTGACGAAGTCCACCATGGCGCTGGTGGTCGGGGCGATCAGGGCGTCGAGGATCGGGTCGCCGCTGCGCTGGTCCGGCGAGAAGGGGTAGGGGTCCCAGGCCGTGACGTTGGAATCGTACCAGCTGCCGATGCGGCCTTCCTTGCGGTAGAGCTCGCGCAGGAAGGCCCGGCTGTCGATGCGGCCGCCCATCTGCCGCACCACCGCCTCGTCGAGGCCGGTGTAGGCTGTGACCCGCTTGATGATCCGCTCGAGCGCCGCCGGGTTGGTCCGGCCGGCCATGAAATCGGTCAGAAATTCGGTGCGGACATAGCCCTCCACGTCGGCCATCAGCTCCGGCGACAGGGTCTTGCCCTGGCGCTCATAGTTGGCGGCCGTCATCGAGGGCAGGGTCACTACCCAGGGCATCGGTGAGAAGTCGCCGCCCGACCAGCTGGTCCCGTCGAAGAACGGTGAGACCAGCACCACGCCGTTGATGCCGACGCCCAGCTCGGTCTGCAGATAGTGGGTCAGCCGCGGGCCTCGGAAGCCGCCGTAGCTCTCACCGGTGATGTACTTGGGCGAGGTCATGCGACCGTTCTTGAGCAGCCAGTCGTAGACGATGCGCGAGAGGTAGGCGATGTCCTGCTTGACGCCGAAGAAGGCCTTCTTGGCTTCCTCGGGGGTCACCCGGGAGCGCGAGAAGCCGGTGCCGACCGGGTCGATGAACACCAGGTCGGTGAAGTCCAGCCAGGTGTAGGGGTTGTCCTGCAGCACGGCCGAGTCCGAGGGCGCGTCGCCCTGGGCCCCGAACTGCACCCGCTTGGGCCCGATGGCCCCGAGGTTGAGATAGACGCTGGCCGCGCCCGGGCCGCCGTTGAAGGCGAAGGTCACCGGCCGGTTCGGATTGCGCGGGCCGTCGAGCACGTAGGCCGTGAACACGACTTCGGCGGTGATCTTGCCCTTGTCGTCGCGCACCGGCAGCGAGCCGACGGTGACGGTGTAGTTCAGCGTCTTGCCGGCGACGTGGGTCACCTGCTTGACGGTGGCGTCGGCGGGGAAGGGCGGCAGGTCGCTGTCCGGCGCCTTGCCGGCCGCGGCGTCGGCCGGCTTGTCGGCGGCGTGGGCCGCGCCGAGGGCGCCGAGCGCCAGCCCGGCCGCAAGACCGAGAACCTTCAGAATACGCATGGTGACTCCCCCCAACGCCTGTCGCCGGAAGGGTATCGGGCCGGACGGCGAGGGGAAAGTTACAAGCGGTCAAACTCGCCCGGCTCATTCGTCGTTCGGCGGGTCGCCTGGGCCGTCCCCTCGGCCACGGCCGCCAGCCGCGCGTACGCTCCGCCGCGCGCCTTCAGCTCGGCGTGCCTGCCTTCCTCGACGATCCGGCCGCGCTCGAACACCAGGATGCGGTCGGCGTGGCGGATGGTCGACAGGCGGTGGGCGATGACGATGGTCGTCCGCCCGGCCATCAGTTCCTCCATCGCCGCCTGCACCGACAGCTCCGTCTCCACGTCGAGCGAACTGGTCGCCTCGTCGAACACCAGGATCGGCGCGTCGGCCAGGAAGGCCCGCGCGATGGCCACGCGCTGGCGCTCGCCGCCGCTCAGCTTGACGCCCCGCTCGCCGACCAGGGTGTCGTAGCCCTTCGGCAGCTTGGCGATGAACTCGTCGGCCCGTGCTCGCCTGGCCGCCAGCCGGATTTCGTCCAGCGTGGCGTCCGGCCGGGCGTAGCCGATGTTCTCGGCGATGCTGCGGTGGAACAGGGCCGGGTCCTGCGGCACCACGGCGATGGCCCGGCGCAGCTCGCCCTGGGCCACGGCCGCGATGTCCTGGCCGTCGATGCGGATGGCGCCCGCGTTCAGGTCGTAGAGCCGCTGGATCAGCTTGACGAAGGTCGACTTGCCCGCCCCCGTCGGCCCGACCAGCGCCACCCGCTCGCCCGGCGCGATGCGCAGGGAGAAGGCGTCGTACAGCGGCGTGTCGGCGCTCTTGTAGCGGAAGGTCACCGCGTCGAAGACGATCTCGCCCTCGGCCCCGCGGAACGGCTGCGGTTTGGCCGGGTCGGCAACCTGGGCGTCCATGCGGGCGTAGTTGGCCACGTCCTCGACGTCGTCGACGCCCTTCTGGAACATGCGCACATTCTCGCCGATGTTCCGCAGGTAACCGTTCATCTGCATGAAGGTGGTGATGCCGAAGGCGATGTCGCCCGGCGTCGCCCGGCCCTTCGTCCACAGCCAGACCAGGGTCCCGGTCATCACCGCCTGCAGCAGCATGGTCAGCAGGTTCTGGGTCAGCCAGATGTCCATGAACCGGCCCCAGGTCACCTGCACCGCCGCACGCCAGTCGGCGGTCAGCCGGCCGAACCGGGCCTCCTCGCGCGCCTCGGCGCCGAAGCTCTTGACCGTCGGATTGGCGCTCAGGGCGTCGGCCAGCGCGCCGCCGATGCGCGAATCCAGCGCGTTGGACCGCAGGTTGGCCGGACGCACATAGACCTTCACCAGCCACAGGTTCAGCCACAGGAAGCCGAAGATCACCAGCAGCGCGACCCCGCCGATGAGCGGCCACTTCATGGCGATCAGCACCGACTGGCCAACCAGCAGCAGGAGCGCCGGGGCCAGCCACAGCACCACCGCGTCCGACACCTGGTCATAGCCCCACATGCCGCGCGACAGCCGCCGCACGGTCGCCCCGGCGAACGTGTCGGCGTGCCAGTCGGCCGAGAAGCCCTGCACGCGCCGGAAGCCCTCGTTGGTCATCTCTTCCATGTTGCGGGCGGCCAGCGGGTTCCACATGCGGAAGGCGACGTTGCGCAGCAGCGAGAAGCCGAGGAAGGCGCCGACGAACAGGCCCCAGGCGATCCACACGCCGCTGGCGGCCGCGGCCGGCGCGGTCACCGCGTTGACCAGGCCGCGCGCCGCCCACGGCAGGGCGATCTCGCAGCCCATGGCCGCCAGCATGCCGACGATCGAGCCGAGCAGCAGCCATCGCCGCCGCAGCCAGAAGCCGGCGACAAAGGCCATGACCTGGCCGTTGGACAGCACCCGTCCCCGGGTGACCGCCTCGTCTTCGTACTGTTCGCTCATGTGCGGTTGTGTTTAGGCGCGAACGCCGGTTCGCGGGAGAGGGCCGGGGCAGGATTTGCAGGACCGGCGCCTTGACGCCACAGTCGCACCCGACGCCCCTCATCGTCGGACTTGTTCCGACGATCCATGAGCACCGTGCTTCAGGACCTGACGCGGATGGTCCGGCAGATTCTGTTGCGGCTCGCCGAAGCTTGGTTCACCAAAGCCCCATGACCTCGATCCTGCCCGACGCCGCGCCGACCAACTGGGTGGACCGTTACGCGCCCGTGCCGCTGCGGCCGTGGCTGAAGCTCGGACGGTTCGACCGTCCGACCGGCATCTGGCTGCTGATGCTGCCGGGCTGGATGGGTCTCGGCCTCGCCGCCGCCATGCGCGGCAAGGCGCCGGACATCGTGCTGATGGCGCTGTTCTTCCTCGGCGCGGCGCTGATGCGCGCGGCGGGCTGCGCCTACAACGACATCGTCGACCGCGACATCGACGCCAGGGTCGCCCGCACGGCCGGGCGGCCGATCCCGTCGGGCCAGATCAGCGTCAGACAGGCCTGGGCCTTCGTCATCGGCTGCTGCCTTGTGAGCCTGGTGATCCTGCTCGCCATGAACGGGTGGACCATCGGCCTCGGCGTCGCCTCGCTGGCGCTGGTGGCGGCCTATCCGTTCATGAAGCGGATCACCTGGTGGCCGCAGGCCTGGCTGGGCCTGACCTTCAACTGGGGCGCGCTGATGGGCTTCACGGCCGTCGCCGGCGCGCCGGGCTGGCCGGCGGTCCTCGTCTACGCGGGGCTCGTCTTCTGGACCCTCGGCTACGACACCATCTACGCGGTGCAGGATCTCGAGGATGACGCCCTGGCCGGGGTGAAATCCTCGGCCCGGGCGCTCGGCGACCAGGCGCCGCGGGCGGTGCTGCTGTTCTACGCGATCTGTTTCATGCTGGTCATCGCCGGCGCCTGGATCGGCGGACTGGGTCCGCTGTTCCTGCCGCCGGCGGCGCTGTTCGCCCTGCTGCTGTCGCGGCAGGCCTCCAGGCTCGACATCGCCGATCCGGCCGGCGCCCTGGCGCTGTTCAAGTCCAACAGCGCCGCCGGTCTGCTGCTGGCCGTCGCCCTGGCGCTGGGGATGTGGAAGCCCGGCGGGGTGTTCTAGGGCAGGCAATTCAGGGGACAGCTTACCTATTTCGCCCGCCTCTGCGGGGGGCGACCCAGCTCCGACCGAAATAGGTAAGCTGTCCCCTGAATGGCCGTCCGGAATCGCAGTCAGAACGGGCCGTTCACATAGACCCGCTCTTCCAGCACACGGTTCAGCTGGGCGATGCGTTTGGCGTAGGCCCGGCCGATGCAGGCGCGGTTGGCGCCGCAGGTCCGGCGCTGGCGCAGCCACACGGACTGCTCGTCCATGATCGCGCCGCGCGTGCCCATCGGCACCAGATGGCGGACGATGTCGTACAGCTGGGCCATCCGCACGTCCTGGTCGTTCAGGGCCCGGTCGGCGCAGATGGCCTTCTCGTCGGGCGCGCGCGCCTTGCTGCAGTCGAAGCTCGCGGCGCTGGCCGCGCCGGCGCCGAGGAAGCCGGCCGCGAGGACCGCGGCGAACAGGCGAACACGCATGGAAGAGCCTCCGGAAAGTGACGTTTCGTCATCCTACACATCCCAACGCCGAAGTGAGATAATCGAACCATGGCCGTTGCAGCACGTGTGAAACCAAAGGACTTCTTCACCGACGCGGAGTGGGCGCCGCTGGCCGCCCGCTCGTCGTGGAAGGGGTTGTGGCTGATCGCCCACGCCTGGCTGACGATCGTGGCGGCCGGCGCGCTGTTCGTCGTCTGGCCCAATCCGCTGACGCTGGTCCTGGCGGTGATGATCATCGGCGGCCGGCAGCTGGGCCTGGCGATCCTGATGCATGACGGGGCCCACGGGTGCCTGCACCCCAACCAGACGGTCAACGACTGGGTCGGCCACTGGCTCTGCGGCGCCCCGACCAACGGCGACCTGCAGCGCTATCGCGACTATCACCTGCAGCACCACAAGTTCGCCCAGCAGGATGAGGACCCGGACCTCGGCCTCTCGGCGCCGTTCCCGATCACCCGCAAGTCGCTGTGGCGCAAGGCGGTCCGCGATCTGACCGGCCAGACCTTCTACAAGCAGCGCATCCAGCCGACGATCGACGCCTTCCGCACCGGCGCGAAGAAGGGGATCCCCTTCCGCAAGACGCTGAAGGGCGTGCTGACCTTCTGGAAGCCGTTCCTGGTGTTCCACATTCCGCTGATCATCGTGCTGTCAGCGGTCGGCCTGTGGTGGGCCTGGCCGGTGCTGTGGCTGCTGCCGATGGCGACCTGGTATCCGCTGATCACCCGCCTGCGGAACATCGCCGAGCACGCCCTGGTTGGAAAGGACCAGCCCGACCCCCTGCGCCACGCCCGCACCACCCACGCCGGCCCCGTAGCCCGGCTGATGATGGCGCCCTACTACGTCAACTATCACTGCGAACATCACATGTTCATGCACGTGCCGTGCTGGAACCTGCCAAGGGTCCACCGGCTGCTGAAGCAGAAGGGCGTGATGGACAGGATGCTGACGGCGCCGGGCTACGTCAGCGTGCTCAGGATGGCGTCGGCGAAGGCGGCCTAGTTCAGTCTGGCCGGCGCAGCTCCCGCCGCGTTGAGCTCCTCGACGACCGGGCAGTTTTTCTCCACTGCGGCAATCGACAGGGCATCGTATTGGCCCTTGAGGTTCGCAATTTCCTCTTCATGTCCGCCGCCGCGGGAGGCGAACAACGCCGCCGGGGGGAAGATCAGGGCTGTCGCCACGACAGTGGCGGTGTCGGCGTTCCGACCCCTTCGTTGCATGCCGGACACCTCGCGAACCCGGCTGGACACCCGGAACAACTCCATCCGAATCTGCTCGCATCCGTAGACGCTATACTGAAGGGGCGAGACATAGGTCGGACTGATGTCCTCGGGCGCCGTGGCGCAGGCAGCCAACGCCGCGGACAGGGCTGCAGCGGTGAAGACCGACAACGCGCGCGCCTGAAACTTGATCATCAACCCTCCAACATGTTGGCGATGTCCTGCAACCACGCCGTCTATGGAATGGGCCCGCATTCCGCCTGATGGTCAAGCCGCCTCGGCGGCACGGAAGAATTACACATGGTCCCCGCGCGGCTTCCGGTCCATGACGCCGTCATGATCACCGATCGCCGCGCCTTCATCCTCGAGAACACCCGCCTGCAGGCGCCGCCGCATGCGCCGGAGCTGACGCTGCATCTGGCCGACGAGATCACGCCGATCTGGAAGCTGACCGAGGAAGACCTGGCGAAGATCGGGCTGCCGCCGCCGTTCTGGGCCTTCGCCTGGGCCGGCGGCCAGGCGCTTGCGCGCTATGTGCTCGACAACCCGGACGTGGTCGCGGGTCGGCGGGTGGTCGACTTCGCCTCGGGGTCGGGCATCGTCGCCATCGCCGCCAAACGGGCCGGCGCGGCCTCGGTGCTGGCGGCCGATATCGACGGCTACTGCGGCGCGGCCATCGGCCTGAACGCGGCGGCCAACGGGGTGAGCGTCGACTTCACCGACCTCGACCTGCTCGACGCCCCGCCGCCGGCGGCCGACGTCTTCCTGGCCGGCGACATCTGCTACGAGAAGCCGCTGGCCGGGCGGGTCATGGCCTGGCTGACGGCCGCCCGCGCCGGCGGCGCCACGGTGCTGATCGGCGACCCCGGCCGCACCTATTTTCCGAAGACCGGCCTGATCAAGCTGGCGGAATACCAGGTCGCCACCACCCGCGAGCTCGAGGATTTCGAGGTCAAGAAGACCAGCGTCTGGACTCTGCCCTGACGCCCGCGTTATAGAACAAAGACGGAACATCAGGAGTTCGCCCGATGCGCGAAGACGGCAAGATCGACTATGTGGAATTCCCCGCGACGGCCATTCCGGCGGTGAAGGCCTTCTATTCCGCGGCCTTCGGCTGGACCTGGGTCGACTACGGCCCGGACTACGCGGCGGTCGACAACGCCGGGGTGGACGGCGGCTTCAACGGCGACGCCAGCGACGAGAACGGCGCGAAGCAGGCGCTGGTGGTGCTCTACGCCCACGATATCGAGGCCATGGTCGCGAAGGTCGAGGCCGCCGGCGGCGTGATCACCCGGCCGATCTTCCCCTTCCCGGGCGGCCGGCGGTTCCACTTCACCGATCCGTCGGGGAATGAGCTCGGTGTGTGGTCGGAGACCTGATCTTCTCCCTCCCCTTCAAGGGGAGTGAGGCATCGTGAAAAACCGTCACATCCGGCCGCTACCGTCCGCCCCTGACCAACCAGCGAGGCGGGCGTGAGCGAGAGCGGGAAGAGCTGCGGCGATTGCGGCCTGTGCTGCAAGCTGCTGGGCATCGCGGAGATCGACAAGCGGCCCGGCGCGTGGTGCGGTCACTTCCGCAAGGGCGTAGGCGGCTGCGGCATCTACGCCGACCGGCCGTCGGCCTGCCGCGATTTCACCTGCCTGTGGCTCAGCTCAGAGCGGCTCGACGACAGTTGGAAGCCCAACCGGGCGAAGTTCGTCATGTTCACCGACCAGGACGGCCGGCGGCTGAACATCGTCGTCGACCCGGCCGAACCGATGGCCTGGCGCAAGGACGCCTACTATCGGCGCATCAAGGCCATGAGCGCGCGCACGGAAGAGGGCTACGAGCTGGTCGTCGCCGTCGGCGACCGCCGCTTCGTCATCTTCCCGCACGAGGACGTCGACCTCGGCGTCATCAATCCCGACCACAAGATCGTCACCGGCTTCGCCATGGTCGAGGGCCAGCGCACGCCGTACGCGATGGTGCTGAGCGATGTGGAGCCGGGAGGGACCAAGGGCGAGGGATTAGGGATTAGGGATTAGGGATTAGTCTGAGGGGCGGAGGCATCTCATCACTAGCCCCTAGCCCCTAGCCCCTAGCCCCTAGCCCCTGGCCCCTAGCTCCTCCCGGCCACCGGCCTATAGTCCGCGTCACACAGTACCGAGGGACCCCGTCCATGCGTCGCCGCACCTTCCTCGCCGCCCTGCCGGCGGTCGCCTTCGCGGGATCGGCCCTGGCCCAGAGCCGGGCCGGCAATCCCAACCTGAACCGGCCGGACGTCCATGGCGGCGACCGCATCGACGGGGCCACGTTCGCCAGCCGTTCGGCCGCCTGGGGCGCGCACGGCGCGGCGGCCACGGCCCACCCGCTGGCGACCCTGGCGGCGATCGACACCCTGCGGCGCGGCGGCTCGGCCGTTGACGCGGCCATCGCCGCCAACGCCTGCCTGGGCTTCCTCGAACCGATCAGCTGCGGCGTCGGCGGCGACTGCTTCGTCATGCTGTGGGATCCCAAGACGAAGAAGGTCGTTGGCCTCAACGGCTCGGGCCGCTCGCCGCGCGCCCTGACCCTGGCGACCCAGCGCGCCCGCTCGAAGAACGGCCGCATCGCCAGCTTCGGGGCCATTTCGGTGAGCGTGCCGGGCGCGGTCCAGGCCTGGTGGGATCTGCACCAGCGGTTCGGAAAGCTGCCCTGGAAGAGCCTGTTCGACCCGGCCATCGCCTATGCGGAAGAGGGGGCGCCGGTCACCCAGAACGTCGCCTACTACTACGGGGCCTCGTTCCGCCGGTTCAACAACCCGACCTCCAACATCGAGGAGGTCGCCAACTTCAACGCCACCTGGGCGCCGAACGGCCGCACGCCGCTGGAGGGCGAGCTGTTCCGCAATCCCGGTCTGGCGGAGACCTATCGCAAGATCGCCGCCGGCGGCCGCGACGCCTTCTACGACGGCGAGATCGCCGACCGGATCGAGCGCTACTTCAAGCGCATCGGCGGCTGGATGACCCGCGCCGACCTCGCCGCCCACCACAGCGAATGGACCACGCCGCTGGTCACCGGCTATCGCGGCGTCGACGTCTATGGCCTGGCGCCCAACAGCCAGGGCCTGTCGACCCTGCAGCTGCTAAACATCCTCGAGACCTTCGACGTCAAGGCGATGGGCTTCCAGTCGGCCCAGGCGATCCACCATGCGGTGGAGGCCAAGCGCCTGGCCTACGAGGACCGCGCCCGCTTCTTCGCCGACCCGGACTTCGGCAGGATCCCCGTCGAGTGGCTCAACTCCAAGGCCTACGCCGCCGAGCGCGCGAAGCTGATCAAGCCGGACGCGATCCTCAACCCGGTCTATCCGGGCCAGGCGCCGAGCCATGGCGACACCACCTATTTCACCACCGCCGACGCCGACGGGATGATGGTCTCGATCATCCAGTCCAACTACCGCGGCATGGGCAGCGGCCTGTCGCCGGACGGCCTCGGCTTCATGTTCCAGGACCGGGGCGAGCTGTTCTCCCTGACCGACGGCCATCCGAACGTCTATGCGCCCGGCAAGCGGCCGTTCCAGACCATCATCCCGGGCTTCGCCGTGAAGGACGGCGCGCCCTGGCTCAGCTTCGGCGTCATGGGCGGCGACATGCAGCCGCAGGGCCAGGCACAGATCATCAGCAACATGGTCGACTTCGGCCTCGACCTTCAGGCCGCCGGCGACAGCCCGCGCTGGCACCACGAGGGCGGCAGCGAGCCAACCGGGGAGCAGCTGGGCCACCCCGGCCTGCTGCGGCTTGAGACCGGCGTACCCGAGGCGACGAAAAAGACCCTGGCCGCCCTGGGCTGGCCGCTCGGCGCTTCCGACGGCGGTTTCGGCGGCTACCAGGCCATCGAGCGCTGGCCCGGCCGCTACGCCGCCGCCACGGAAATGCGCAAGGACGGCGTGGCGCTGGCGTACTGACCGAGGAGCCCATGACCCGCGACGACTTCCACGCCATCGTCATGGCCTTTCCCGGCGTCGAGGAGGCGCCGAGCTATGGCCAGCCCGGCTACAAGATCAACGGCAAGTTCTTCACCCGCGTCCGTAAGGAGGACGCCAGCGCGGTGATCGTCGAGGTGCCGTTCGACGAGCGGGACCTGCTGCTGGAGGTGGAGCCGGAGACCTTCCATTTTACCGCCCACTACAAGGACTATCCCTGTGTGCTGGCGCGGCTGGAGACGCTGCATCCCGAGCAGCTGAAGGGCTTCCTCGAACGCCGCTGGCGCAAGGCGGCGACGCGAGCCATGGTCAAGGCCAGAGACGCCGCCGGCTGAGGCGGCTGAAACGCCGGGGGGCGCATGACACTGTATCGACGGATCTTCGCCGTGCTGGCCTGGGTGACCCTGGGCATCCAGTACGGCCTGTTCCTCAAGGCCTTCACGCTGGCGGCGATCCTCGACCGGTCGGTCGAGTACGTCAGCTATTTCACCATCGTGACCAATTTCCTGATCGCGCTCGCCTTCTCCGCACCGGCGCTGGCGCCAAAGTCCCCGGCAGGACAGTGGTGGTCGGCCGCCAGCCCGCGCGGCGCGGTGACGGTGTTCGCGCTGGTGGTGATGATCATCTACCACCTGCTGCTGCGGTCGCTCTGGCATCCCCAGGGCCTGCAGCTGATCAACGACTACATGCTGCACTACGTCATGCCCCTGGCGATGCTGGTCGACTGGCTGGCCTTTACGCCGCGCGGCGGCCTGCGCTGGCGGGATGCGGCGGTGTGGCTGGGCGTGCCGGCCGCCTACGGCTTCTGGACGCTGGTCCATGGCGCGTTCAGCGGTTTTTACCCCTATCCCTTCATGGACGTGAGCAAGCTGGGCTACCCCGTCGTCCTCGCGAACATGGTCGGTCTGGTGCTGGGCTTCTATCTGCCCGGACTGCTCCTGGTGGCGCTCGACGGCCGGCTGGCGCGAAATCGAACGCAGACGGCGTGACAGGGCGGGGTCGTCGCCCTAGCTTCCGCCGCGCGTAACAGGAGCAACACCTTGGCCTATCGGTCGCTGCGGGACTTCATCGCCAAGCTGGAAGCGGACGGCGAACTGGTGCGGGTCAGCGAGCCGGTCTCGACCGTGCTCGAGATGACCGAGATCTGCACCCGGCTGCTGGCCACCGGCGGCCCGGCGGTGCTGTTCGAAAAGCCGGTGATGGAAGACGGCACGATCTCGCCGATGCCGTGCCTCGCCAACCTGTTCGGCACGGTGAAGCGGGTGGCGCTGGGCGTGACCCTCGGCGGCGAGCCGCGCACCACGGCCGGCGAGCTGCGGGAGGTCGGCGAACTGCTGGCCTTCCTGCGTCAGCCCGAACCGCCGCGCGGCATCAAGGACGCCATGGAGCTGCTGCCGCTGGCCCAGACCGTGATGTCGATGCGGCCGAAGACGGTGAAAAAGGCGCCGGTGCAGGACATCGTCCTCAAGGGCGACCAGATCGACCTGACGAAACTGCCGGTCCAGACCTGCTGGCCGGGCGAGCCCGCGCCGCTGATCACCTGGCCGCTGATCGTGACGAAGGGGCCGTCGGACTCCAAGGAGGACGACTTCAACCTTGGCATCTACCGCATGCAGGTGCTGGGCAAGGACCGGGCGATCATGCGCTGGCTGGCCCACCGCGGCGGGGCCCAGCACTACGGCCGCCACAAGAAGGCCGGCCGCCGCGACCCGCTGCCCGCCTGCGCGGTGATCGGCGCCGATCCGGGCGTAATCCTCGCCGCCGTCACGCCCGTGCCGGACACCCTGTCGGAGTACCAGTTCGCCGGCCTGCTCCGTGGGTCCAAGGTCGATCTGGTTCCCGCCAAGACCGTGCCGCTGATGGTCCCGGCCCAGGCCGAGATCGTCATCGAGGGTCACGTCATGCTCGATGAGTTCGAGGACGAGGGGCCCTACGGCGACCACACCGGCTACTACAACAGCGTCGAGAAGTTCCCGGTGTTCCGGGTCAGCGCCATCACCATGCGCAAGGACGCCATCTATCACACCACCTTCACCGGCCGGCCGCCGGACGAGCCCAGCGTGCTGGGCGAGGCGCTCAACGAGGTGTTCATCCCGCTGTTCCAGCAGCAGTTCCCGGAGGTGGTCGACTTCTGGCTGCCGCCCGAGGGCTGCAGCTACCGCATCGCCGTGGTGTCGATGAAGAAGGCCTACCCGGGCCACGCCAAGCGCGTGATGCTCGGCGTGTGGAGCTACCTGCGCCAGTTCATGTACACCAAGTGGGTGATCGTCGTGGACGACGACATCAACGCCCGCGACTGGAAGGACGTGATGTGGGCCATGTCGACCCGTATGGACCCGGCGCGCGACATCACCGTGATCGAGAACACGCCGATCGACTACCTCGACTTCGCCAGTCCCGAGAGTGGCCTCGGCAGCAAGATCGGCCTCGACGCCACCAACAAGCTGCCGCCCGAAACCCACCGCGAATGGGGCGAGCAGATCCGCATGGACCAGGACGTCGTCGACCGGGTCAGCGACATGTGGGGCCGGCTGGGCCTGCCGGGCGACGGCAAGCCGATCTGGAAGTAAGCCTGCCTGATCAACAGCCGCCGGGGGGCGCATGAGCGCGTTCGAGTTCTTCTTCAGCTTCTACGGCCTGCTGCTTGGCCTTTCGCTGGCGGCCATCGCCACGGGCATGGCCATCGCCATCCAGAACCGTCGCCGCGTGCGAATCGGCTGGCTGACGCCCCTGCTGGCCGTCTTCGTGATGCTGGACATCGCCAGCTTCTGGGACGCGGCGTGGAATACGTTTCGCGACGCCCCGTTCAGCTATGGCCTGCTGATCGCCGGGCTGGTCATCGCCCTGATCTACTTCCTCGCCGCGTCGCTGGTTTTTCCGTACCAGATCGAGGACGACGTTTCGCTGGACGACCACTTCTGGGCCGACAAGCGGCTGGTCCTGCTGCTGACCACCCTGGCCAACGGGCTGATGGTGGCGGTGTCCACGCCGTTCTGGCTGGCCCGGGACGGCGGCCTGACCACGGTCTACGGCATGGCCGTGACGATGCTACTGTACGTCGTGCTGGTCGTTCCATCCGCCCTGACCCGGAAGCGTTGGGTCTTCGGCGCCCTGATCGGCCTTCACACGGCGATCTATCTGGTGCTCGCGGTCTATTCCGCCGTCGCCCCGAGGGCGGACGCCGGCGACGGCGGGCAGACGCCTTCCTCGACGACGTCCGCAACCGTCCGGCCGCGCTGACGGTTTCCGCCGGGCCGGATCGGGGGTAGCTCTGGAGGTTCGCCGCCTCGAGGACTCATGCGCCCGCTGCTCGCCGTGATCACCCTGTTGTTTCTGGGAAACGCCGCCATGGCCCAATCGCCGTCCGCCCTCCCCAACGCCCGCCCGTGGGACCAGCCGTTCCTGCCGCCCGCGCCCGAGTGGAACGGCGCCAGCCGGGCCCTGCTGCGGCCGGCCGACGACCCCTGGGCCAGCGCCTTCGAGCAGGACCCGGCGCACGACTTCAGCCCGGACTACGCCGACACCCGCGCCTGGTTCGACCGGCTGGACAAGGCCTCGACGCTGATCCGGATCGAACAGTTCGGCGTCTCGCCGCAGGGCCGGCCGATCTACGCCGTCATCGCCAGCAAGGACGGCAAGACCTTCGATCCGAAGAAGCCCGTGCTGATGGTCCAGGCCGGCATCCACCCCGGCGAGATCGACGGCAAGGACGCGGGCATGATGCTGCTGCGCGACATCGCCTTTTACGGCAAGGACGGGCTGCTCGACCGGGTCAACCTGATCCTGATCCCGATCCTGTCGGTCGACGGGCACGAGCGGTCTGGTCCGTACTCCCGCCCCAACCAGCGCGGGCCGCGCATCCAGGGCTGGCGCAACACGGCGACCAACCAGAACCTCAACCGCGACTACATGAAGCTCGACCAGCCGGAGATGCAGGCGGTGCGGGCGCTGATCGTGAAGTACCGGCCCGACCTCTACGTCGACGTCCATGTGACCGACGGCATCGACTACCAGTACGACGTCACCTACGGCTACAACGGCGAGAACGGGGCCTGGTCCCGCTCGCCGGCCATCGCGGCCTGGCTGGACGCGACCTTCAAGCCGGCCGTCAACGCGGCGTTGGAGGCCCAGGGACACATCCCCGGCGAACTGGTCTTCGCCATCGACGACCGCGACCCGAAGAAGGGGCTCAGCGACGGCGGTCTCGGCGAACGGTTCTCCAACGGCTGGGGCTCGGCGGCCCATGTCCCGACCATCCTGATCGAGAACCACAGCCTCAAGCCGCACGAGCAGCGGGTGCTGGGGACCTATGTGTTCATCGAGGAAGCGCTGCGTCTGCTGGCCGCGCAGGGCGGCGAACTGCGCGCCGCCATCGGCCGGGACAGCGCCCTGCGGCCGGCGGAGATCCCGGCCAACTTCGTCTCGACCGACCAGCCGGTGTCGACCCGCGCCTTCAAGGGCATCCTGTTCGAACGGTATGACAGCCCGGCCTCGGGCGGGTCGGAAATTCGCTGGCTCGGCAAGCCGGACCCGCAGCCGTGGATGATGCCCTTCTACCGTTCGCGCCCGACGCTCCAGCTGAAGCGGCCTGTCGCCTACTGGATGCCCGGTTACCGAAAGGACCTGATCGAGCGTCTGCGCATCCATGGCGTGGTCATGGAAACCCTGGCCGCGGCGCGGACCGTTCCGGTCGAGATGCTTCGCCTGCAAGCGCCCAGGGTGGCGGCCGCCACCAACGAGGGCCACGTCGCGATCTCGGTCGAGACCGTCACCCCGGAACCGCGCGACTGGGTCTTCCCGCCGGGCTCGGTGCGAGTGCCGACCGACCAGCCGCTCGGCGATGTGGTCGTGCTGCTGCTGGAGCCGCAGTCGTCGGAGAGCTTCTTCGCCTGGGGCATGATCCCGGAGGTGCTGAACCGCGTCGAGTACATCGAGGGCTACGCGATCGCGCCGCTGGCCGACCGGATGCTGGCCGCCGACCCGGCGCTGAAGGCCGCGTTCGAGGCGAAGCTGGCCGCCGACCCGGCCTTCGCCGCCGATCCGGACGCGCGACTGGGCTGGTTCTACGAGCGCACGCCCTATTTCGACGACCGTTACCTGCTCTATCCGGTAGGCCGTGAAGTCGCGCGCTGACCGGTCTTGCCCTCGGCAGGGAAAGCACGGTTAATCGCGCGCCGCGAAAACGGCGGTTGTCGGGAGAAGGCGCAGCATGGACGTGGTCAATCCGGGACATGCCTCGGCCCTGTGGGTCGGGCTGCACGTTCTCCTGATGCTCGTGCTGTCGCTGCTCGTCGTGCGGCTGCGCAACAAGCACAAGGTGTTCCTCGGCGACGAGGGCATACCGGAGCTGGCCCAGGCCATCCGCGCCTTCGGCAACGCCGCCGAGTATGTGCCGACGGGCGTCGCGGGCCTCATCGTGCTCGACCTGTCGGGCGCCACGCCGCTGCTGATCCATATCGCCGGCTTCATCCTGCTGGCCGGGCGGATCACCCATGCGGTCGGACTGTACAACAGCGTCGGCACCTCGATCCCCCGCGCCCTGGGCATGACCATGACCTGGTGCGCCTATGTGTTCCTCGTCGCGGCGCTGCTGATTTCGGCGATCGTCTAGGGCGGCCGCCTTGCTCCGGGCGCGTCCGGTCCCCATAACCCCGACATGGATGAAACCCTGTTGCATGAGACGGTCGCCGCCGCGCTGAAGGCCGGCGCCGACGCGGCCGAAGCCGTCTTCGCCGAGCGCCAGTCGCTGTCGGTCAATGTCCGGATGGGCGAGCTGGAAGAAGTCGAGCGCGAGGAGGCCCGCGATCTCGGCCTGCGCGTGTTCGTCGGCCAGCGGGCGGCCGTGGTGTCCGGCTCGGACGTCTCCGACGAAGGCCGCCGCAAGCTGATCGAGCGGGTCGTGGCCATGGCCCGCCTCGCCCCGGAAGACCCTTACGCCGGCTTCGCGCCGCGCGACCGCCTGGCGAAGGGGCCGTTCCCCGACCTCGACCTGTTCGACCCGACCGAGCCGACGCCGGAGTCGCTGGAAGCCCAGGCGCGCGAGGCCGAAGCCGGCGCGCGCGGCATCGAGGGCGTGACCAATTCCGACGGCGGCTCCTCCGCCTGGTCCTCCGCCCGCTGGCGGCTGGTCACCAGCGACGGCTTCTCCGGCCTGCACCAGGCCTCGGGCTTCTCGCTGTCCGCCTCGGCGGTCGCGGGCGAGGGCTCTAGGATGGAGCGGGGCGGCGAGGGCCGTTCGGTCCGCCACGGCGCCGACCTGCCGTCGGCCAGCGCCATCGGCGCCGAGGCCGGCCGGCGCGCGGTCCAGCGCCTCGGCGCGCGCAAGATCGACTCGACCACCGCCCCGGTGATCTTCGAGAACCGCCTGGCCACCTCGCTGATCGGCCCGCTGATCGGCGCCGTATCCGGCCCGGCCGTCGCGCGCGGCGTCAGCTTCCTCAAGGACCGCCTCGGCCAGCCGCTGTTCAGCAAGGGTGTCAACATCATCGACGACCCGCACAAGGTGCGTGGTCTCGGCTCTTCGCCGTTCGACGACGAGGGCGTGGCCAACGGCCGCCTGGCCCTGATCGAGGACGGCGTCCTGACCAGCTGGCTGCTGAACACCGCCTCGGCGAAGCAGCTGGGTCTTCAGACCACGGGCCACGCGTCGCGCGGTCTGGCCGGCGCGCCCGGCGTCTCGACAAGCAACCTGACCTTAGAGCCCGGCGACCGCGACCTGGCCGGGCTGATGGCCGACGCCGGCGACGGCCTGCTGATCACCTCGATGTTCGGCCCCCAGCTCAACGCCAACACCGGCGACTGGTCGGTCGGCTGCTCGGGCTTCTGGTTCGAGAAGGGGCAGCTCGCCTATCCGGTCAACGAGATCACCGTGGCCGGCAACCTGATCGACATCTGGGGCCGGGTGGTCCCGGGCGCCGACCTGGAAATGCGCGGCGCGGCCAATTCACCCTCCCTGCTGGTCGACGGTCTGGCGATCGCCGGCCGATGAAATCCGACCTCGCCCTGATCCTTGAGACGGCGCGCGAAGCGGGCGACCTGGCCCGCCGGATGAAGGCCCAGGGCCTGAAGATCTGGTCCAAGGACGGCGGCTCGCCGGTGACCGACGCGGACATCGCCGTCGACGAACTGCTCAAGGCGCGCCTCGAGGCCGCCCGGCCGGATTACGGCTGGCTCTCGGAGGAGACGGCGGACGACCCTTCGCGGCTCGAGCGGTCGCGGCTGTTCGTCGTCGACCCCATCGACGGCACGGCGGCCTTTCTCAAGAACAAGCCGTGGTGGTCGGTGTCGATCGCCGTGGTCGAGGACGGCAAACCGGTCGCCGGCGTCGTCTTCGCGCCTGAGCTGGACGAGGCCTTCACAGCCATCGTCGGTGGCGGGGCCTTCCTCAACGATGCGGCCATCACCGCCAGCGCGCAGGACCGCGTGGAGGACTGTCGCATGCTCGGCGACGCTCCGATGTTTCGCCACCCGGCGTGGCGCGAGCCGTGGCCGCCGATGCATATCGAGACGCGCAACTCCATCGCCTACCGCATGTGCCTGGTCGCCGACGGCCGCTTCGACGCGGCCCTGGCCCTCAGCGGCAAGAGCGAATGGGACCTCGCGGCCGCCGACCTGATCTGCGCCGAGGCCAGCGCCATCTGCACCGATCACAAGGGGCGCGGCTATGCCTACAACCAGCCCAATCCCCGGTTGCCCAGCCTGATCTCCGCCGCGCCCGCGTTGCACCCGTTGATCCTCGAGCGCGTCCGGCATATCGACCTGCCAAACTGACTCTCGCCGAAGGGCCCTCCGCACATGCCGGACAGACAACTGCTGCACATCGTGATTGGCGGCGAACTGAAGGACGTCCAGGACGTCGAATTCCGCGACCTCAGCAAGGTCGAGTTCGTCGGCGCCTACCCCAACTACGCCGAAGCCTGGAAGGCCTGGAAATCCAAGGCCCAGGCGACCGTGGACAACGCCCACGCCCGCTACTTCATCATCCACGCCCACAAGCTGCTGGATCCCAACGACGACGACGATCATCAGCACTAGCCGTCGCCGAACCGTCATGCGGCGCGGCTAGAGAGGGGGCCTCCACGGGAGGCTCCCATGTACCAGACCCTCGCCTATGCGTTGCTCGCGGCCCTCGTCGGGGCCGTGGTCTTCATCGCCCGCGCCCGGCTGGTCGCCGGCGGCGACTGGGACTGATTATTCCCGGCGCAGCAGCTTGTCGGTCAGCAGCGTGCCCCACCAGCTGGCCTGGAAGTCTTCCTTCATCTTCACCCGGTCGTAGGCGTCGCTCTGCACCCAGTCGATGAAGCTGACGCCTTTGGGCTCGGCGTCTTCCAGATAGCGCTCGAAGACGTAGTCCAGCACGCCGGTCTTGCCCTGCTTCACATGCAGGGTGCGCAGGCCCAGCTCGCTCATCGCGTCGCGAATCGGCTCGCCGAGGTGGAAGTGGCGGTAGAAGACGCTCATGATCCCAGCGCGGTCCGCGCCCGACTTGCAGTGCATCAGCGCCGGGTATTCGATGCTGGCGAACAGGTCGCGGGCGCCCAGCACGGTCTCGCGGCGAGGGACCTCGCGCGAGGTGATGGTGAAGTCGATCATCTTGAGGCCCAGCCGTTCGCAGGCCTCGCGCTCAAGCACATAGAAGCCGGTGTCGAACCCGCCGCGCAGGTTGATGACCGTCTTGATGCCGTCGCGCTTCCACCAGCGAAGCTGGAACGGCCAGGGCTGGGCGGCCCGGACCATGTCCGGCCCGATCCAGTGGGCGTTGGAGAATCCCACGCGCAGGAAGGCGTGATCGCCCCAGACGGATTGCCAGTAGGCCTTGAAGCGGCCCCAGCCGGTGGATAGGTCGAAACGCGGCGACAAGTGGCGCTCCCTGCAAGAGCGTCCTAAGTAGGGCTCTCCGCGCCGAACGCAAACGTCTTCAAGGCCGATTCCCAACTCCATGACCGCCGCCGCGCCAGCTGAAATGACCGACCGCCAGTTGGCGGGGCGTGTCTGGCAGGCCTACCTCAAGCGCCGCTGGAAGGGTGTCACCGTCGCGCTGCTGTGCGCCGCGGCCGTCGCGGTGCTCAGCACGCTGCTGACCCAGATGATCGAGCCGGCGGTCAATGACCTGCTCGGCAAGTATCCCAAGCCCGGCGCGATCGTCGTCATCCCGTTGACCATCATCGCCTATGGCGTCGGACGGGCGCTGGCGCAGATCGTCCAGGCGATGCTGGTCAACGCCATGGGCCATGGCCTGGTCGGCGACATCCAGCAGGAGCTGTTCGGCCGTATGATGCGGGCGGACCTGGCGCGGCTGCGGGCGACCCATTCGGGCAGCTTCGTCTCGCAGGTGCTGTACGACGCGGCCCTGATCCGCGAGGCGGCCACCAGCGGGCTGGTCAACTGGACCCAGAGCGCCCTGATCGTCACCGGCTGCATGATCGCGATGATCGAGCGCGACCCGATCCTGGCCGCCCTGGTGGCCCTCGTCGGTCCGTTCGCCGGCCGTCTGATGCGGCGGTTCTCCAAGCGCTCGAAGAAGGCGGCCAAGGGCGCCATGGCGGCGACCAGCGATCTCTCGACGGCCCTGATGGAAAGCCTGGACGGGGTCCGGGTGGTCAAGATGGAGAACCGCGAAACCTACGAGGAGGCGCGGGTCGCGGCAGTCATCGCGGCGCGTCAGAAGTTCATCATCAAGGGGGCCAACGCCCGGGCCCAGGCCGCGCCGGTCACCGAGCTCATGACGGTGTTCGTCACCGCCGGAATCTTCGTCTACGTCGGCTGGCGGCACAACATGAACGCCGGCGACTTCATGGCCTTCTTCGGCCTGCTGGGCATGGCCGGGCAGAACCTGCGCCAGCTGGCCAACCTGCAGACCGTGTTCGCCGAGGGCATGACGGCCGCCCGCCGTCTGTTCACCGCCCTGGATGTCGAGCCCGAGGTCCGCGAGGCGGAGGGCGCACGGGTTCTGGCCACCGGCGACGGCGAGGTCCGGCTTGAGCACGTGACCTTCGCCTATGACGAAACGGGCCCCATCCTCGACGACGTGAGCCTCGAGGCCCGTCGCGGCGAGATGGTCGCCCTGGTCGGCCCTTCCGGCGGCGGCAAGAGCACCGTCCTGTCGCTGATCCCGCGGTTCTATGACGCCACCGGCGGGCGGGTGACTGTCGACGGGGCGGACGTCCGCGACGTGACGGTCGCCTCGCTGCGCGCGCGGATCGGCTTCGTCACCCAGGAGCCGTTCCTGTTCGACGACACGATCAAGGCCAACATCGCCTACGCCCGGCCCGAGGCGACCCAGGCCGAGATCGAGGAGGCCGCGCGCCGGGCCGCCGCCCACGACTTCATCCTCGAACAGCCGGACGGCTATGACACCGTCGTCGGCGAGGCCGCCACGCGCCTGTCCGGCGGCCAGCGCCAGCGCATCGCCATCGCCCGCGCCTTTCTCAAGAACGCGCCGATCCTGTTGCTCGACGAGGCCACCAGCGCACTGGACACCGAGAGCGAAGCCCAGGTGCAGGCGGCCCTCGACCGCCTGATGGCCGGCCGCACGACGATCGTCATCGCCCACCGCCTGTCGACCGTGAAGCACGCCGACCGCATCTACGTCATCGAGCGCGGCAAGGTCGTCGAGACCGGAACCCACGCGACCCTCGTTCGCAAACGCGGACTCTACGCGCGCCTGGCCCGGGCCCAGGACCTCGACAGCATCCCAGAGGAGACCGAGGCGTGAAGGCGTTCTTCCGCTCCGCCTTCGTGCAGCAGACGCTGGCGACCGTCTTCGCCGCCTGGTTGCGGTTCTGCTACGCCACCACCCGCTGGACCAGCGAGGGCCGGGCGATGGCCGAGGCCGTCTGGGCCAGCGGGGGCGGGGCGATCCTCTGCTTCTGGCACGCCCAGATCCCGCTCGCGCCGCGGTGCTGGCCGCAGGCCCCGAACCGGCAGGACATGCGCGCCCTGATCTCGCTGTCGGCGGACGGGGAATTCATCGCCCTGACGGTCCAGAAGATCGGCTTTCCCGCCATCCGCGGCTCGTCGAAGAAGGCCTCGGACCCGAACAAGAACAAGAACGGCGAACAGGCCCTGCGCGAAATGGCCAAGTGGGTGCGCGGCGGCGGCGGCATCGCCATCACGCCGGACGGCCCGCGCGGCCCGGCCGAGGTCATGCAGGGCGGGGCCGTGACGGTCGCTCGCATCACCGGGGCGCCGGCGATTTTCTGCGGCCTGGCGACCCGGCCCTGCCTGCGCGCCGGCAGCTGGGACCGCACGGTCATCCCGCTGCCCTTCGCGCGCGGCGTGATCGTCTGGGACGGTCCGGCGCTGGTCGGAAAGGGCGACGACCTCGACGTCATGACCACCCAGTGGGCGGCCCGCCTGACCGCCGTGCAACGCCGCGCCGAGGCGCTGGTGGACGGCGCCGGCGCGCAGTGAGACCCTGACCCTCATGCCTCATGACGCGCCCGGTCATCAGCACGACCACCACGACCATGATCATGGCCACGATCATGGCCATGGTCACGGCCATGCGCACGGTCACGGCCACAGCCATGCGCCGGCCGATTTCGGCCGCGCCTTCGCCATCGGCGCCGGGCTGAACATCGCCTTCGTGGTGGTCGAGGCCGCGGCCGGCCTGATCACCCATTCCCTCGCCCTGGTGGCCGACGCGGGCCACAACCTGTCCGACGTGCTCGGCCTGCTGATGGCCTGGGGCGCGGCGGCGATGGCCAGGCAGCTGCCGACGGCGCGTCGCAGCTACGGCCTGCGCAAGGGCACCATCCTGGCCTCGCTGGCCAACGCCGGCCTGCTGCTGGTGGCGGTGGGCGCGATCTTCTGGGAAGCCATCCGCCGCCTCGGCGCGCCCGAGCCGCTGTCGCCCGGGCCAGTCATGGTGGTGGCGATCGTCGGGGTGATCATCAACACGGCCACGGCCCTGATGTTCATGCGCGGCCAGCATGACCTGAACGTGCGCGGCGCGTTCCTGCACATGGCCGCCGATGCGGCGGTGTCGCTGGGCGTGGTGCTGGCCGCGGCCGTCATCTGGTTCATGCCCGCCTGGACCTGGATCGATCCCGTCGTCAGCCTGGTCATCGCCGCGGTGATCATCGCCGGAACCTGGGGCCTGCTGGGCGACTCGCTGGACATGGCCCTCGACGCGGCCCCGCGCGGGGTTGACCCGGACGCCGTCCGCGCCTGGCTGGCCGCGCGACCGGGCGTCACCGAGGTGCACGACCTGCACATCTGGGCGATGAGCACGACGGAAACGGCCCTGACGGTGCATCTGATCCGACCGGACAACGCCGACGCCGACGGCTTCCTTCACGACACGGCCGACGCCCTGAACGACCGGTTCCGCATCGGCCATGCGACGCTTCAGATCGAGACCGGCGCCGGCGGTCACGCCTGCCATCTCGCCCCTGCCGACGTGGTCTGAGCGCGCGTGCGGCGAGCGGTCTCCCTGAAACTCTATCGCGGCGCCACGGCGGTGCTGGGCCTCGCGGTGCCCGCGATACTTCGCGGAAGGGCCCGCCGCGGCAAGGAAGACCCCGCCCGTCTCGGCGAGCGTCTGGGCCGCACGCCGCGCGCCCGTCCGGCCGGACCGCTGGTCTGGCTGCATGGCGCCAGCGTCGGCGAGACGGTCTCGCTGCTGCCGGTGGTCGAGCGGCTGCGCCGGGAGAGGCCCGACATCACCGTGCTGGTGACCTCCGGCACCATGACCTCCGCGGACCTGCTGGCGCGGCGCCTGCCGGACGGGGCGCTGCACCAGTACGTGCCGGTTGACACACCGGCCGCCGCCGCGGGCTTCCTTGATCACTGGAAGCCCGATCTGGCGGTGTTCGTCGAGAGCGAGCTGTGGCCCAACCTGCTGCTCGGGGCGAAGACGCGCGGCGCCAGGCTGGCCCTGGTCTCGGCGCGCATGACCGAACAGAGCGCCCGGGGCTGGCGGCGGTTTCCCGGCCTGGCCCACGCGATGCTGGGCGCCTTCGACCTGATCCTGCCGCAGGACGTGCGCACCGGCCTTCGGCTCAAGGCGCTCGGCGGGCGGGTCGATGGCTACGTCAATCTCAAGCTGGTCGGCGAGGCGCTGCCCGCCGATGACGGCGAACTGGCCCGGCTGAAGGCGGCGGCCGGCGACCGGCTGATCGTCACGGCCGCCAGCACCCATCCGGGCGAGGACCCGCTGATCGCCGACGCCGTCGAGGCGACCGGTCGCTACCCGCTGCTGGTCATCGTGCCGCGCCATCCTGTGCGCGGCCCGGCGCTGGCCACGGCCTTGCGGGCCCACAACCGGACGATCGCCCTGCGGTCGGCCGGCGAGCCGCTCACGCCGGAGACCGACATCTACATCGCCGACACCCTGGGGGAGCTGGGCCTGTTCTTCCGGCTCGGCGACATCGCCGTGCTGGGCGGCAGCTTCCTGCCCGATATCGGCGGACACAACCCGCTGGAGCCCGCGCGGCTCGACCGGCCGGTGGTGCATGGCGAGCACTACGCCAACTGGCTCGATGTCTACGCCGCGCTGGGCGAGGGCGGGGTCAGCTGCGCCGACCCGGCAGGGCTGACCGCGGCGCTGGGCCGCCTGCTCGACGACGCGGACCTCCGCCGGCGCACAGGCGCGGCCGCCCGCGCCGCGGCGGACAAGGAAGCCGGCGTCCTCGACCGCCTGTGGGCGCAGCTGGAGCCGCTGCTGCCATGAAGCTGTCGACGCCGCGCTGGTGGTATGTGAAGGCCGACGCGCCGCGCCGGGTGACGCGCATTGTGCTGACGCCGCTGTCCTGGATCTGGGCCGCCGTCACGGCCCGCCGCATCGCCCGCACGGTCCCCGAGGACGCCGGCCTGCCGGTCATCTGCGTCGGCAACCTCACGGTCGGCGGCACGGGCAAGACGCCGGTGGTGCGGGAGCTGCTGCGGCTGCTGACCGACCGGGGCGACGCCGCCCACGGCCTGTCGCGCGGCTATGGCGGCCGGCTGAAGGGTCCTCTGCGGGTCGATCCCGCCGTCCACACTGCCGCCGATGTCGGCGACGAGCCGTTGATGCTGGCCCGCGACTACCCGCTGTGGATCTCGCCCGACCGGGTCGCCGGCGCCCGCGCCGCCAGGGCGGGCGGCGCCCGGGTGCTGGTCATGGACGACGGCCACCAGAACCCCAGCCTGAAGAAGGCCCTGTCGCTGGTGGTGGTCGACGGCGAGACGCGCAAGGGCGAGTGGCCGTTCGGCGACGGCGCGGTATTTCCCGCCGGGCCGATGCGCGAGCCGCTGGCCGCCGGACTGGCGCGGGCCGACGCGGTGATCATGCTGCTGCCGGCCGACATGGAACGGCCCGACCCCGAGCTGATGGCCCTCTTCGCCGGGGGACCGGTGCTGATCGCCAGGCTGGAGCCCGCCGCCCCGCCGCCCGCCGGACCGCAGGTCGGCTTCGCCGGCATCGGCAAACCCTGGAAGGTCGAGCGCGCGCTGGAGGCGGCCGGCTGCGACCTGAAGGACTTCGTCCGCTTCCCCGATCACCATCCCTACAGCGACGCTGACCTGGCCCTGCTGGATGACGTCGCCGCGCGCTATGGCGCGGGTCTGGTCACCACCGAGAAGGACTGGGTTCGCCTGCCGCCGGCCTGGCGCGACCGGGCCGCGGTCTGGCCGGTGCGGGCGCGGTTCGAGGATGAGGCGAAGGTGCTCGCTCTGCTGGGGACACGCACGCCCGTGCTTGCCCCCGAAGCGGCGGGGGACACGCACTGAAGTGCATGTCCCCTCGGGAGGACTACTCGCTCTTGTAGACGACCCCGCCCTTCATCACGAAGGACACCTTCGTCAGCAACGTCACGTCGGTCAGCGGGTCGCCGCGCACGGCGATCAGGTCGGCCTGTTTGCCCGGCAGCAGGGAGCCGATCTGGTCCAGCAGGCCGAGGTGCTCGGCGGCCCAGATGGTCGCCGCGCGGATCGCCTCCAGCGGGGTGAAACCGGCCTTGACCATCAGGGCGAACTCGCCGGCGTTGTCGCCGTGGGCCGAGACGCCGGTGTCGGTGCCGAAGGCGATCCTGACGCCGCCCTCATGCGCCCGGCGGGCCATGTCGAGCATGCGCGGTCCGGCCAGCAGCGCCTTGTCCCGCTGGGCGGGGGTGAAGAAGGTGTTGGGTCGCGCCGCCTCGCGCGCGGCGAAATCGCCGGCCGACAGGGTCGGGACCAGCCAGGCGCCGGATGCCTTGAACAGCTTGATCGACTCCGCGTCGAGATAGGTGCCGTGCTCGATCGAGTCGCCGCCGGCCCGCAGGAAGGAGTTGATGCCGTCGACCCCGTGGGCGTGGGCGGTGACCTTGCGGCCCATGGAATGGGCGGTCTCGACAATGGCCTTCAGCTCGTCGTCGGAGAACTGCTGGCCGAGGCCCGCGGCGGTGTTGGACAGCACGCCGCCGGTGGCGGTGATCTTGATGATGTCGGCGCCGGCGCGAACCTGCTCGCGGACCGCGCGGCGGCAGTCGTCGGCTCCCGAACAGACCGAGGTCGGCCGGAACACATGGACCAGCTCTTCCTGCATGCCGTTGGTCGGGTCGCCGTGACCGCCGTGGACCGAGATCGGCGAGCCGGCGGCGATGATCCGCGGGCCCGGGATGCGGCCGGTCCGGATGGCCGCGCGCAGGGCGAAGATCGACTCGTTCGGCGCGCCCAGATCGGCCACCGTGGTGAAGCCGGCCTTCAGGGTCTTCAGGCCGTTCCAGGCGCCGTCGAGCGCCAGGTCGGACTTGCTCTTGGTGTAGTCCTCGAGCTGCGAATTGGGCCCCTGCTCGCTGGTCAGGTGGACATGGCTGTCGATCAGGCCCGGCAGGACGAAGCTGTCGCGCAGGTCGATGACCTTCGCGCCCTCGGCCGTGGTGTAGCCGTCCTCGACCCGCAGCACCTTTCCCTCCTGGAGGACCAGGGTGCGTTGCGTCTCGACCTTGCCGGTGGCCGGATCGGCCAGCAGCCGGCCGGCCTGGACATAGGTCAGCGGCGGCGGGGGCGGCGTGCTGCGGGCCTGCGCCAGGCCCAGGCCCGCGCCGACCGCGATCGCGGCCAGCACGGCGCCGGCGACGATCCGTCCGCCGACCCGGCGCATCAGGCGCCGGCCTTGATGGCGAAGGCCAGGGCCGCGTCGGCCAGGGCCGGCACGCGCGCTTCCATCGTCTGGGCGTGGGCGCTGGCGGCGGTGCCGTCGCGCACCCGGCCGACGATGCCCTGGCAGATCCCGGCCAGGCGGAACAGGTTGTAGGCGAAGTACCAGTCGAGGTTCGGCACGCCGCTGCGGCCGGTCAGGCCGCAGTATTGCTCGACCGCCTCCTCGACCGTCGGGATGCCCCAGGCCTTGAGGTCGGCGATACCCGACAGGGACGCCCGCTCGGCGCCCGGCATGACCCAGTGCATCAGCAGGTAGGAGAAGTCGGCCATCGGGTCGCCGAGGGTCGACAGCTCCCAGTCCAGCACGGCGACGACGCGCGGCTCGGTCGGGTGCAGCACCATGTTGTCGAGGCGGTAGTCGCCATGGACGATCGAGGTCCGGTCATCGCCGGGCGTGGTGGTGGGCAGGAATTCCATCAGCCGGTTCATCGCCGGGATGACCTGCGTCTCGGAGGCCTTGTACTGCTTGATCCAGCGGTCGATCTGCCGGGCGAAATAGTTGCCCGGCCGGCCGTAGTCGCCCAGGCCGATGGCCTCGTAGTCGGTGTTGTGCAGGGCGGCCAGGGTGCCGATCTTGGCCTTGTAGATCGCGTTGCGTTCGGCTGGCGCGTAGTCGGGCAGGGTCAGGTCCCAGAGGATCCGCCCCTCGACGTTGTCCATCACGTAGAACATCGTGCCGATGACGTCGTCGTCGGTGCACAGGGCGTAGGCGTGGGCCACCGGGAAGCCGGTCTTGCCGAGCGCCGAGATGACCTTGAACTCGCGGTCGACGGCGTGGGCCGACGGCAGCAGCTTGCCCGGCGGCTTGCGGCGCAGGACGTAACGTTTGGCCGGCGTGACCAGCTGGTAGGTCGGGTTGGACTGGCCGCCCTTGAACTGACGGACCTCCAGCGGGCCCTCGTAGCCCTCGACGTTGGCTTCCAGCCAGGCGGCCAGCTTCGCTTCGTCGATCCGGTGGCGCTCGTCGACCGGCTTGGTCCCGGAGTTCAGATCCTGAGCGGTCGGTGCGGCGGCCTCGGCCATAAGCGGCTCCCCAATTTCGTACAGTTGTTTGACCGGGAGTTTAGGGTCTGCGGCGGCAGGCGCAAGAACGATAGGGCCGGCGCCTTACAGAGCCCGCCAGCCGATATCCCTGCGGCAGAAGCCGCCCGGGAAGTCGATGGCGTCGACGGCGGCGTAGGCCGTGTCCCGCGCGGCCTGCAGGGTCGGCCCGGTGGCGCAGACGTTGAGCACCCGTCCGCCGGACGAGCGCAGCGTTCCATCCGCGTCCCGCACCGTGCCCGCGTGAAACACCACCGCGTCGCCGTGCGCGGCGTCCGCGCCGCGGATGACCGCGCCGCTGACCGGACTGTCGGGATAGCCGTCGGCGGCCAGCACGACGCAGATCGCCGGATCGGTCTTCCACGCCGGCGCCGGCTGGTCGGCCAGCGTCCCGGTGGCGGCCGCCAGCAGGTAGGGGACAAGATCGCTCTCCAGCCGCAGCATCAGCACCTGGCACTCGGGATCGCCGAACCGGGCGTTGAACTCGACCAGCCGGGGACCGGTGGGGGTCAGCATCAGGCCGGCGTACAGCACGCCGCGATAGGGATTGCCCTCGGCCGCCATGCCCCGGACCGCCGGCAGCACGCACTCGTCAAAGGCCCGCTTCGCCAGATCGTTTGTCAGGACCGGGGCGGGGGAATAGGTGCCCATCCCGCCGGTGTTCGGTCCCATGTCGCCGTCATAGGCGCGCTTGTGGTCCTGGGCGAAGCCGAACGGAATGGCCGTCTCGCCGTCGCACAGGGCGAAGAATGACGCCTCTTCGCCCGGCATGAATTCCTCGATGACCACCCGGGCTCCGGCCTGGCCGAAGCGGCCGCCGAGCATGTCGGCCACGGCCGCGTCGGCGTCGGCCCGCGTTTCGGCGATGACCACGCCCTTGCCGGCCGCCAGGCCGTCGGCCTTGATCACGTATGGCGCGGTCTGGCTGTCGAGGAAGGCGGCGGCGGCGTCGGGTGTCTCGAACACGCCATAGGCCGCCGTCGGCATGGCGTGGCGGGCGAGGAAGTCCTTGCTGAAGGCCTTCGACGTCTCAAGCCGCGCGGCCGAGGCCGTCGGGCCGAAGCAGGGAATGCCCAGCGCGTTCAGCCGGTCGGCGAGGCCGACCTCCAGCGCCGACTCGGGGCCCACGACCACCAGGTCCGCCGCGATCTCCTGCGCCAGGGCCACCAGTCCGTCGACATCGGTGACCTTCACCGGACGGGTCTCGCACAGGCCGGCGATGCCGGGGTTGCCGGGCGCCGCGACCAGCCGCGTCAGCAGCGGCGACTGTTTGATCTTCCAGGCCAGCGCGTGTTCGCGCCCGCCCGATCCGACGAGGAGAATGTTCATGGCCGGGTTATGCGCGGGTGGAGAACAGCGTCAAGCTGGCGAATGCCTCCCTCCCCTTCATGGGGAGGGTGGACGGGCGAACCCCGGCCGGGTGGGGGGAGATGGACACTGTCCGGACCTGCCCGTTCCTACGTTGCACATCCCCGCCCTGACGACCTCGCGGTCTTTCCTCCCCATGAAGGGGAGGGACGGACATTACCCGTCCAGATCCAGCGAGTAGCCGGCCGACCGCACGGTGCGGATCGGGTCGGCGTCGGCCTTGCCGTTGAGCGCCTTGCGCAGGCGGCCGATGTGCACGTCGACCGTGCGGGCCTCGACATAGACGTCCGAGCCCCAGACGGCGTCGAGCAGCTGTTCGCGGCTGAACACCCGGCCGGGGTGCTGCATGAGATGGTCGAGCAGGCGAAACTCCGTCGGCCCCAGGTGCACCTCGGCGCCGCCGCGCTTCACCCGGTGGGCGACGCGGTCCATGACGATGTCGCCGCAGGTCACGCGGTCGTCGGCCAGGCCGGGGCGGATGCGACGCATCACGGCGCGGATGCGGGCGGTCAGCTCGCTCATGGCGAAGGGTTTGACGACATAGTCGTCTGCGCCGGTGTCGAGGCCGCGCACCCGGTCGCTCTCCTCGCCCCGGGCGGTCAGCATGAGGATCGGCAGGTTGCGGCTCTCGGGACGCTGGCGCAGGCGGCGGCAGACCTCGATGCCCGAGACCTTGGGCAGCATCCAGTCGAGCACCACCAGGTCGGGCAGCTCTTCCTGCACCAGCATCAGCGCCTCCTCGCCGTCGCCGGCGTGGATCACGCGATAGCCTTCCTTCTCGAGGTTGTACTGCAGCAGGGTGGCGAGGGCGTCCTCGTCCTCGACCACGAGAACCGTGGGCGTCATGGCGTCAGCGTGTCCAGTTTCGGCCGTTCGGAGAGGATTTCCTGGCCGGTGATCTCGAAATGCACGATCTCGGCGATGTTGGTCGCGTGGTCGCCGATCCGCTCGAGGTTCTTGGCCACGAACAGCAGGTGGGCCCCGGCCGTGATCGTGCGGGGGTCGCCCATCATGTAGGTCAGCAGTTCGCGGAACAGGCTCTCGTAGTGTTCGTCGACCTCGGTGTCGCGGCTCCAGACGGAGACCGCGCGATCGACTTCCGAGGCGGTGTACGCGTCGATCACTTCCTTCAGGCGCGAGGCGACCAGCTTGCCCATCCGCTCGATCGACCGGGTGACCGGCCCGGCGGGCTCGGCCTCGGCGAGGATCAGGGTGCGCTTGCCGATGTTCTTGGCCAGGTCGCCGCAGCGTTCCAGGTTCATGGCGATCTTCATCGCCGCCATGGTCCGGCGCAGGTCGTTGGCCATCGGCTGGCGCAGGGCGATCATGCGGATGGCGGCCCGCTCGATCTCGGCCTCCATCGCGTCCAGCTTGCCGTCGCGGCCGATCATCGCCTGGGCCAGCGGCACGTCGCGGCGGGCGAAGGCCTGGATCGAGTCGTTGACCTGCGCCTCGGCCAGGCCGCCCATACGGACGACCTCCGCGGCCAGCTGGTTCAGTTCGTCTTCGTAGGATCTGACGATGTGTTCGTTCATGGGGCGCCTCAGCCGATCCGGCCGGTGATGTAGTCCTGGGTCCGCGACTCGCGCGGATTGGTGAAGATCTCTTCGGTCGAACCGGTCTCGATCAGCTTGCCCATGTGGAAGAAGGCCGTGCGCTGCGAGACCCGGGCCGCCTGGGCCATCGAGTGGGTGACGATGACGATACAGTACTGCTGCCGCAGTTCGTCGATCAGTTCCTCGATCTTGGCCGTGGCGATCGGGTCGAGCGCCGAGCAGGGCTCGTCCATCAGGATCACTTCCGGGCTGACGGCGATGGCGCGGGCGATGACCAGACGCTGCTGCTGGCCGCCCGACAGGCCGGTGCCCGGCTGGTGCAGGCGGTCGGACACCTCGGCCCACAGGCCGGCCTTCTTCAGCGACGCCTCGACGATGCCTTCCAGGTCGGTCTTGCTGGTGGCGATGCCGTGGATGCGCGGGCCGTAGGCGACATTCTCGAAGATCGACTTGGGGAACGGGTTGGGCTTCTGGAACACCATCCCGACCTTGGCGCGCAGCACCACCGGGTCGATGTGGCTGTCGTTGACGTTCTCGCCGTCCATCTCGATGCGGCCGTCGACGCGGCAGCCCGGGATGGTGTCGTTCATCCGGTTGATGCAGCGCAGGAAGGTCGACTTGCCGCAGCCGGACGGACCGATGAAGGCCGTGACGGCCTTGCCCGGGATGTCGAGCGTCACGTCGAACAGGGCCTGTTTGGGGCCGTAGAAGACGCTTACGTCCCGCACCAGGATCTTGGGCGGATTGACGGGCGCGGCGTTGTGCGTGTGCGGCGCGGCGGTGCGGATCAGGGGCGGTTGGGCGGTCATGGGGGCTACCATCTGCGCTCGAAGCGGCGGCGCAGGATCACGGCGGCCGCGTTCATCGCGATCATGAAGACCAGCAGCACGATGATGGCTGCGGCGGTGCGCTCGTGGAAAGCGCGTTCGGAGGCGTTTTCCCAGATGTAGACCTGGACCGGCAGCACGCTGGCGGAACTGGTGAAGCCCTGGGGCAGGCCGGGGTTGAAGGCGATCATGCCGATCATCAGCAGGGGCGCGGTCTCGCCCAGCGCGTGGGCGAGGGAGAGGATGGTCCCCGTCATGACGCCGGGCATGGCCTGGGGCAGGACGTGGTGGAACACGGTCTGGGTGCGCGAGGCCCCCACGCCCCAGGCCGCTTCGCGGATCGAGGGCGGCACGGCTTTCAGCGCCGAGCGGGTGGCGATGATCACGGTCGGCAGGGCCATCAGGGCCAGCACCAGGCCGCCGGTCAGCGGCGCGCCGCGGGGGGCGCCGAACCAGTTCACGAACACCGCCAGGCCGAGCAGGCCGTAGACGATCGACGGCACGGCCGCGAGGTTGTTGATGTTGACCTCGATGAGGTAGGTCCAGCGGTTGCGGGGCGCGAACTCCTCGAGCCAGACGGCGGCCATCACGCCCATCGGCACGGCGATCAGGGCGGTCACCAGCAGCATCATGGCCGAGCCGATCACGGCCCCCAGGATGCCGGCCTGTTCGGGTTCGGTGGAGTCGGCGTGGGTGAAGAAGCCGACGTTGAAGCCGCTGGTCACGGCGCCGCTCTTCTTCAGCCGGTCGAGCCAGTCCAGCTGGCGATTGTTGAGCTTGCGATCGGCCTCGTCGATCGAGCGCTTGAGCTCGCCCTTGTAGTAGAGGTCCGCGTCGGCCTTGACCGGGCCGGTCACGGTGATGGTCTTGCCGATCAGGTTCGGGTCGGCCTTGACCCTGTCGAGGATCTGGAAGCCCAGGTCGCGGCTGACCAGCGCCATGGCGTCGCCGGAGTTGGTCCCGAACTCGTCCTCGGTCTCGCCCATCCGCTTCAGCAGCGAGAGCGCCACGACGTAGTCGTAGTTGGAGCCCTCTAGGTCGGCGCGGTCGATGCGCGCCGGGTCGAGATAGACGGGCAGCGAAACCGTGTTGGTGGTGAAGGTCGAGTAGCCCTGCATGCCGATCCGCACGAGCAGGATCGACAGGAAGGCGAGGGCGACCACGATGGCCATCTGGCCATAGAGCCGGAAGCGGGCCTCGGCGGCGTGCCGCTTCTTCAGGTGGGTGGTGGCGGCGTCAGTCATACTGTTCGCGATATTTCTGCACGATGCCGAGCGCGATCACGTTCAGCGCCAGGGTGACGACAAAGAGGGTGAGGCCCAGACCGAAGGCGGACAGCGTGGTCGGGGTGTCGAAGGCCGAGTCGCCGGTCAGCAGCGAGACGATCTGGTAGGTGACGGTGGTGACCGTCTCCAGCGGATTGGCGGTCAGGTTGGCCTGGGCGCCGGCGGCCATGGTGACGATCATGGTCTCGCCGATGGCGCGGGACACCGCCAGCATCAGCGCCGCGACGACGCCCGGCAGCGCGGCCGGCAGGATGACCCGCTTCACGGTTTCGGACCGGGTGGCGCCCATCGCGTAGCTGCCGTCGCGCAGCGTCTGCGGCACGGCGTTGATGATGTCGTCCGACAGCGAGGAGACGAAGGGGATCAGCATGATGCCCATGACCACGCCCGCGGTCAGCGCCATCTGGTTCTGGACGCCGGCCAGGTACTGGCCGAGCGAGTCCATCGGCCCGCCCACGAGCAGGGATCCGATCCAGTTGAAGAAGGCGCGGAACACCGGGCCGACGGTCAGGGCGGCGAAGAAGCCGTAGACCACGGTCGGCACGCCGGCGAGAACTTCCAGGAGCGGCTTGATCGTCGCCCGGGCCGCGGGACCGGCGTATTCGGACAGGTAGATCGCCGAGTAGAGGCCGATCGGCGCGGCGACCACCATGGCGATGAGCATGATCAGGAAGGTGCCGGCGAACACCGGCAGGGCCCCGAAGCCGCCCGACGAGGCGACCTGGTCGGGCCGAAGGGCCATGTGCGGGTCCCAGTGGGTTCCGGTCAGGAACTCCAGCGGCGACACAGCCTGGAAGAAGCGCACGCTTTCCAGCGCCAGCGACATGATGATGCCGAGCGTGGTCAGGACCGCGAGCGTCGAACAGGCGATCAGCAGGACGTTGGTCCAGCCCTCGACCCGGTTGCGGGCGCGGAAGTCCTTCGACAGCCGCGGATAGGCCAGCAGCAGGCCGCACAGCGCCAGCACGCCCGACAGGCCGAGCACGCTGGCCAGACCGATGGCGTCGATGCTGCGGCCTTCAGCGGCCTTGGCGTCGAGGGCGGCCTTGAGCTCGCCCTCGTAGGTGATCTCGCTGCGGGTCTGGCCGCGGGCGGCCGAGCCGGCGTCGCTCCAGAAGACTTCCTGACGTTCGGCGTCCAGCGCGGCCACGGCGGGCGGCACATGGATGCGCAGCGCGGCGTCCTCGAGCCGGTTTCCGAAGATGGCGAACAGGATGACGATCAGCGCGGCCGGCACGCCGGCCCACAGGGCCACCCAGGTCCCGTGATAGCCGGGCAGGGAGTGCAGGCTGGCGGATTTGCCGCCGGACAGCGCCACGGCGCGGCGCCGGCCGATCAGGTACACGCCGGCGGAGAAGGCGGCGAGCAGGGCCAGGGCGATCAAGACGGTCATCGCGGGTCCGAAGTGCGGGGCGGCGGGGAACGGCCGGAAACTGCCCGGCCGATGCTGCCCCTATGCGACACTTCTATGACAGTTTCGCGACAGCCTCCGGCTCCACGGTCCCGGCGGTCGCCGCCAGCGGAAGCCAGACGGAAAAGGCGGCGCCGCGACCCTGCGCGCTTTCCACGGAGACGCCGCCGCGATGGCGGTTGACGATGTGTTTGACGATGGCGAGCCCGAGGCCCGTGCCCGTCTTGTCGCCGCTCTTCTGGCCCTCGACGCGATAGAAGCGCTCGGTCAGCCGGGGCAGGGCGTCGCGGGGCATGCCGGGGCCTGCATCGGCGACCCGCAGCAGGGCGTAGAGTTCGCCCGGCCGATGATCGGGCGCGAGCAGCGTCAGGGCGGCGGCCTCCGGATCACGCGCCGGCGGCGGATCGCCGGACACGGGCGCCGTCACCTCGACACGCACCGCCCCGTCGCGCGCGGAGTACTTCACCGCGTTGTCGATCAGGTTCTGGACCACCTGGATGATCTGGTCGCGGTCGCCTTCGACGATCGCCGGGCCGGTGGGCTGTGCGGTCCATTCAATTCGCACGCCCCTGTCGCGGACGACGGGCGTCATGGCGTCCGCCACGTCCGTGACCGCCAGGGCCAGGTCCACCCGGCCCTGCGGCGCGATGTGCTCGTTCAGCTCGATGCGCGACAGGCTCATCAGATCGTCGATCAGCCGCGCCATCCGCTCGGCCTGGGTGTGCATGATGCCGAGGAACTTGTCGCGCGCGACGACGTCGTCGCGGGCCGGCCCGCGCAGGGTCTCGATGAAGCCGGTCAGTGAGGCCAGCGGCGTGCGCAGTTCATGGCTGGCGTTGGCCAGGAAGTCGGCGCGCATGCGTTCGGCCCGGCGCAGGTCGGTCTGGTCGCGCAGCACGACGAGCGCCAGCGGCGCGCCGCCGGACTCGGCGACCAGCGGTCGGGCCACAACGGTCCAGGTCCGGTCGTGGGCCCCACCGGCCTCGAACGCCGTATGACCCGAGATGCCGCCGATCAGCGCCTCGTCCACCAGTTCGATGACCTGCGGATTGCGGATCACGGTGATCAGCAGGGCGTCGCGGCGCAGGATGCGGAACAGGGTCCGCGCGGCCAGGTTGGCGAACACAAGCCGGTGTCCGGCGGTGTCGCCCGGCGCGCCGCCGGCGATGACCATCAGCGGATCCTCGAGTGACTCGATGATCGCGGCGTAGGGAATCGGATCGACGGCCGCACCGGCCGGCGCGACCGTCGGAAGCGGCGCGGACGGCGGGACGGACCGCCGCGCCAGGGCCAGTCCGGCCCCGCCCGCGACCACCGCCGCCAGGACCGCCGGGCCCAGCTGCGCCTGGCCGAGACCGGCCAGAACCAGCGGCGTGGCGGCGGCGACGCCGCCCGCCAGCAAGGTCGGCCGATGCATCCTGACCTCTTCTTCGGGGGGCATGGCGCGAAAGCCTCGATTCAATTTTTTCAACGGTCTAAGGTGCGGCGAGATATGGCGCCCTTGCAGGCCTTGCGATAGACGAGGCGGGGTTCCTGGGGATGGTTCATGACGGCTGACGCAATTTCGCCGCATCGGGAGGGGACGAACGTGTCGCCGTATAAGGTCCGGGGTTCTCTGTTCATGTTTCGCAAGCGTTTGGTCGCCACCGTCGCCGTGGCCCCCCTGTTGCTCCTCGCGGGCCAGGCGATGGCCGACACCACGATTTCCGACAAGCGCACGGCGCCGGTCGCGACGGGGACGATCAACAGCGGGGCCGCCGACAACATCATTGTCGCCGCCGGCGCCAGCGTGATCCTTCCGTCGACGGCGTCGGCCGGGCCGATCGTCACGGTCAATTCGAACAACACCCTGAACAACAAGGGTGAGATCGCGTCCAAGGACGTGAACGGCTCGATCGGCGTCCAGATCAACGGTGGCGTCACCACGACGTTCACCAACACCGGCCAGATCACGGTCAACGACTCGTGGGACCAGACGGCCTCGGCCAATGACACCGACAAGGACGGCGACATTGACGGCGCCTTCGCCACGGGCTCCGGCCGCTACGGGGTCCTGATCGGCAGCACCGGAACGACCGTCACGGGCAACATGCTCAACGACGTCGGCGGCCTCATCACGGTCGAGGGCAACGACTCCTGGGGCATCAGCCTGCAGAGCGGCCTGGTCGGCAATTTCACCAACAACGGCTCCGTCAGCATCGTCGGCAACAACACCTACGGCATCCAGCTGTCCGGTCCTGTGACCGGCAACGTGCGGATCGCCGGCAGCGTGACCGCCCAGGGGCAGAACGCCGTGGGCGTCGCCGTCGACGGCTCGGTCACCGGCCCCCTGCAGATCCAGGGCGCGATCAGCAGCACCGGCTACCGCTACGCCTCCCGCCCCGCCAGCGCGACCGCCCGTGACGGGCTGGACGCCGACGACCTGCTCCAGGGTGGTTCGGCCGTTCGCATCACCGCCAGCGTCACGGGCGGCGTCAACGTCGCGACCGCGCCGGTCGCGGACGTCGACAACGACAATGACGGCTGGGTCGATTCCTCCGATACGGACGACGACAACGACGGCATCCTCGACACGACCGATACCGACGCCAACGGCGACGGCATCAAGGACGACGACTACGACAACGACGGCATCGCCAACGCGAGCGACACCGACGACGACAACGACGGCATCCTCGACGCCGACGATCCCGACGACAACGGCGACGGCCTGATCGACGGCGACACGGACGGCGACGGAATCATCGACTCGGCCGAAGGCAGCGGCAACATCTCGGTCGCCGGATCGGCGCCGGCGCTTCTGATCGGCTCCAACACCAGCGCCATCACGATCGGCGCGGTCGGACCGGGCAGCCTCAACTACGGCCTGATCGTCTCCGGCAACGTCGCCGGCAACGGCGTCTATGACGACATGTCCGCCACGGGCATCAGGATCGGCGGTACGGGCGGTTTCGCGACCGTCCTGACCGGCGGCATGCTGATCAACGGCAGCGTCACCGCGAGCGGTTACAACGCCCAGCTCCAGGCGGTTCACCTGGCCAATGGCGCGAACGTCGCGACGATCAACAACGCGGGCGTGATCTTCGCCGGCATGACCGCGACGTCGGCGCCGCTGCCGACCGTCGCCCATCCCGCCGGCGAAGACTCCTTCAACGTCTTCGGCGTCCGGATCGACCCGGGCGCGACCATCAACAGCCTGACGAACTCGGGCACCATCTCGACCTCGGTCGCGGGTGAGAACAGCAATTCGGTCGCGGTCTGGGACGGCAGCGGCGGGATCACCTCCGTGGTCAACAGCGGCGTGATCAGCGCGGCCATCATTCCGACGGACGACGAATCGGACACCGACGATTCCGACACCGACGCCTCGAACGAAATCATCCTCGGCAAGACGATCGCTCTCGACCTCAGCGCCAACACCACCGGCGTGACGATCGTCCAGTACTCGCCGACGGGTGATTCCGACGGTGACGGCGTGGCCGATACGGTCGACAAGGACATCGACGGCGACGGCATCGTCAACGCCGACGACACCGACGACGACAACGACGGCATTCTCGACACCGCCGACACGGTCAACAATCTCGACGTCGATGGCGACGGCGCGCCGGACGCGCAGGAAGCTGTCATCCGCGGCGACATCCGGCTGGGGTCGGGCGCCGACACGATCAACCTGCAGAACGGCACGATCGACGGCGACATCTCCTTCGGCGCGGGCGCGGACGTCTTCACGATCGGCCAGGGCTCGTGGGTCGCCGGCTACGCGGGCTCGATCAGCGATTCCGACGGCCAGCTGTCGATCAACGTCGTCAACGGCGCGATGCAGCTGAACAACACCGGCGTGATCGACGCGACCAGCGTGAACCTGTCGTCCAAGGCCACGCTGATCGTCACGGCGGATCCCGCCGCGTCCGGAGCGGTCAAGGCCACCCAGCTTACGGTCGCGACCGCCAACATCGCGACCGGCGCCAAGATCGGCCTGAACCTGACCAGCATGGTCGGGTCGACCACCCAGTCCTTCACCATCATCAAGACCGACACGCCCGGCGGCCTGACCGCGGGCACGATCGACGGCGCCCTTCTCGGCAGCGCTCCGTACGTCGCGGTGGCCTCCGTCCAGACGGACGCCGCGGCCGGCGAGGTCAATCTCGTCCTGCGCCGCCGCACGGCCGCGGAGATGAGCCTCAACGCCAACCAGTCCCTCGCGCTGAACGCGGTCTACAGCGCGATCAGCAACGACAGCGGCGTGCTCAACGCCTTCCTCGGCGCGGAGACCCGCAAGGAGTTCCTCGCCCTGTACGACCAGATGCTGCCCGACCAGGGCGAAGGCATCTTCTCGTCGCTGGATTCGATCACCAGCACGATCTCGCGTCTGACGGCGACCCGGCCCGATCCGAAGCAGCGCTACGGCCCCGACAGCTTCTGGATGCAGGAGATCAATGTCGGCGTGATGCGTGAGGCCGGCGCCAGCGTCGGCTCCAACACCCAGGCCTTCGGCTTTGTCGGCGGCTACGAAAGCATGGGCGCCGATGGCGGCGCCCTGGGCGCGACCCTGGCCTTCGTGACGTCCGAGGAAAAGGACGACATCGCCAAGATCGGCGAGCACACCAGCGCGTCCCTGCTGGAAGCCGGCATCTACTGGCGCCGGTCGGTGAACAACTGGCTGTTCAGCGCGCGCGGCAGCGCCGGCTACGCCTGGTTCGACAGCGACCGCATGTTCATCTCGCCGACCGACAGCCTGATCCGTCAGGCCGACGCCGGCTGGAACGGCTTCACGGGCCTCGCCAGCATCAGCGCCGCCTACGAAGCCAACATCGGCGTGATGTACGTGCGGCCGCTGCTCAGCGTCGACTACCTCTACCTGAGCGAAGGCTCGCGCCAGGAGACCGGCGGCCAGGACGCCTTCAACCTGTTCATCGAGGGCCGCGACAGCAGCCGTCTTTCGGGCACGGCGGAAGTCGCCTTCGGCGCCACCTTCGGGCGCGAACTGTGGTGGCGTCCCGAGCTGCGCCTGGGCTATCGCGCGCGTCTCGGCGGCGAGATCGGTGTGACCCAGTTCCGCTTCAAGAACGGTCAGTGGGTCGCCCTGCAGCCTGACGCGGCGGGTGACGGCGCGGCGATCATCGGTCTTTCGCTGAAGGCCGGCACGCCGATGTCCTACGTCGCGATCGAGGGCGAGTACGAAGCCACCGACGGGCAGGACATCTACAACCTGCAGATCGCCGGCCGGATGATGTTCTAGGACGCAGCCGCCGGACGCCCTCGGCGTCCGGCGGCGCGATCCTGTTCAATCCACTGAAACAAAACAGCTTTCCCAGTGGCGTAAGAATCCCTGATGCGGCCGGAATTAAAACTCTATTGGCCCGATAGGTTTTAACTGATTGATTGCCCATCGTTCACGCCGGGATCGCCGGCGGACTGAGGGGACATCATGACCGCCACCCGTGGAATATTCCGCACCGCGCTTCTGGCCAGTGTCGCGATCGCCTGCATGGGCGGCGTCGCCCACGCGCAGGACGCGGCTGAATCGCCTGAGGCCCGCATCGCCCGCCTCGAGGCGTCGCTCGCCGAACTGCAGGAACAGCTCGCCGACCTGAAGGCCTCCACCGCCGCCAGCGTCGGCCAGGTCCGCCAGCAGCAGCAGGCGACGACCGTCAGCATCGCCAACGGCCGCCCGACCATCGCCAGCGGCGACGGGAACTTCACCGCCTCGTTCCGGGGCGTGTTCCAGCTCGATGGCGCCCTCTATTCCCAGGACGACCCGGGCCCGCTGGCGACCGATCTCCGCCGCGGCTCGTTCGGCGACGCGACCGAGAATGATCACGCCCGCGACCTCAACGACGGCTTCAACTTCCGCCGCGTGCGCATCGGCGTCGAGGGCAAGGCGTTCGGCGATTTCGAGTACAACTTCCTCTACGACTTCGGCGGCTCCGGGGTCGAGGAGGGCGGCAAGATCACCTCCGCCTGGCTGCAGTACAACGGCCTGGGCCCGGTGAAAGTCCGCGTCGGCGCCTTCCCGCCGGTCACCGGCCTGGAAGACGCCGCCTCCAACGCCAGCGCCCTGTTCGCGGAACGCGCCTCGGTCGCCGAAACGGTTCGCGGCATCGCCGGCGGCGACGGCCGCACCGCGGTCGCCCTGCTCGGCAACGGCGAGCGCTGGAACTTCAGCGCCGCCGTCACCGGCAATGTCATCGGAACGACGACCTTCGACGAGCAGGTCGGCTTTGTCGGCCGCTTCGCCTATGTGCCGTTCAAGCGCACCGACGCCCTGATCCATGTCGGCCTGAACACCACCCTGGTGCTCAGTCCCGCGGCGGGCGGGCCCGGCGTTCCCGGCGGCGCGGTGTCCAACCTGCGCCTGCGCGACCGGCCGGAACTGCGCGTCGACGGCACGCGCCTGGTCGATACGGGCAACATCGACGCCGACAGCCTGACCTCGCTCGGCGCGGAATTCGGCGCCCTGTACAAGAACTTCTACGTCCAGGCCGAGTACTTCGACATCGGCATCGAGCGGCGCAAGAGCGCGCTACCCGACCCCGAGTTCAACGGCTGGTATGTCCAGGGCAGCTGGATCCTGACCGGCGAAAGCCGTCGCTACAGCACCGCCACGTCCGGCTTTGACGGCCCCAAACCCCTCAAGCCCTTCAACCTGAAGGAAGGGACCTGGGGCGCCTGGGAACTGGCGGTCCGCTACTCGACCCTGGACCTGAACTATCTGGAGAACGCCCTGCCGGCGGCCGGTTCGATCCGTGGCGGCGAGCAGGACATCTTCTCGGTGGGCGTGAACTGGTACGTCAACAACGGCGTCACGTTGCAGGCCGCCTACCGCAACGTCTCCGTGGACCGGCGCTCGCCGGGCGGAACGGCCTTCCTGGCCGGCTCCACGCCCGCGCTGAACGCCCAGGTCGGCCAGGACCTCGAAATCTTCTCCTTCCGCACCCAATACGCCTTCTGACGCGTTAGGCGGCGAGAGCCGCCGACGCTGGAGATTCCAGACATGACCACCACCCCTCACAATCCTTCCCGCCGCGGCGTCGTCGCCGCAGGGCTGTCGGTCCCGGCCGTGGCCGCGATCGGCGTCGGGGCCGCCCAGGCCCAGGCCAAGCCGCTTACCCTGCTCAACGTCAGCTATGACCCGACCCGGGAGCTCTACAAGGACATCAACGCGGCCTACGCCGCCTACTGGAAGGCGAAGACCGGCCAGGTCATCACCATCCAGCAAAGCCACGGCGGGTCGGGCAAGCAGGCCCGCGCGGTGATCGACGGGCTGCAGGCCGATGTGGTCACCCTGGCGCTGGCCTATGACATCGACGAGATCGCCGCCCGCGCCAGGGTCCTGCCGGCCAACTGGCAGTCGCGCCTGCCCAACAACTCCACGCCCTACACCTCGACGATCGTCTTCCTCGTCCGCAAGGGCAATCCGTGGAAGATCCGCGACTGGGGCGACCTGATCAAACCCGGCATCGACGTCATCACGCCCAACCCGAAGACCTCGGGCGGCGCGCGCTGGAACTACCTGGCCGCCTGGGCCTGGGCGCTGCGCCAGCCGGGCGGCTCGCCGGCCACGGCGGAAGCCTTCGTCAAGCAGCTTTACAGCCATGTGCCGGTGCTTGACACCGGCGCGCGCGGCTCGACGACGACCTTCGCCCAGCGCGGCATCGGCGACGTGTTGCTGGCGTGGGAGAACGAGGCCTTCCTCGCCAGCGAGGAGTTCGGTCCGAAGTTCGATATCGTCTATCCGTCGGTGTCGATCCTCGCGGAGCCGCCGGTGGCGCTGGTCGACAAGGTCGTCGACCGCAAGAAGACCCGCACCGTGGCCGAGGGCTACCTGAACTTCCTTTACAGCCCGCTGGCCCAGGACCTGATCGGCAAGAACCACTACCGGCCGCGCAACCCGCAGGCGGCCGCCAAGTACGCTTCCAAGTTCAGGAAGATCCCGCTGGTCACCGTCGACGACACCTTCGGCGGCTGGACCAAGGCCCAGAAGACCCACTTCGCCGACGGCGGCGTGTTCGACCGCATCTACCGCCCCGGCGGCTGATCGGCCGACCGCGCCGGACGCGCCATGAGCCACCGTCGGGGGAACCCGGCGGTGGCTTTTGACGTTTGCAGCCCGAGGGCGTGGCGTCGGAGCGACTGTCTGGATGAGAGAAGTGCATTTGGCGTCGCTGCGCGCGGGTGAAGAGCTATCCGCCAATCATGGTCCGGATGATCCGTTCGCCGCCGCGGTTCGCGCCACCCGGATGTCGATGCTCGTCACCGACGCGCGCCAGCCCGATCACCCGATCATCTTCGTCAACGACGCCTTCCTCGCGCTGACAGGCTACGATCGCGACGAGATCATCGGTCGCAACTGCCGCTTCCTGCAGGGCGCGGGCACCAGCGCCGAGGAGGTTGAGCGGATCGGCGCGGCGGTCAAGGCCGGGGAGGACGTCTCGGCCGAGCTGCTCAACTACCGCAAGGACGGCACTCCGTTCTGGAACGCCCTGTTCGTCAGCCCGGTGCGCGACCACAACGGCGCCATCATCTATTTCTTCGGCTCGCAGGTGGACGTCACCAGCCGCAAGTCGACCGAGCTGGCGCTGGTCGAGCGGCGCGATGACCTCCAGGCGGCGGTCGAAGCCCGCACCCACGACCTGCAGGTGGCGCTCGAGCAGAAGACCGCGCTGCTGCACGAGGTCGATCACCGGGTGAAGAACAACCTGCAGCTCATCTCCTCGATGCTGCTGCTGCAGACCCGGCGCACCGAGGATCCGATGGTCCGCTCGACGTTGCGCGGCGTGCTGGAACGGATCAACGCGGTGGCCACCGTGCATCGCCGCCTGTTCCAGAGCGACGACATCGAACGGTTCGACGTGGCCGCCTTCGTCAGCGACCTGGTCAGCGACGCCATCGGCGCGTCGGGTCGTCTCGACATCACCGCCGATCTCGATCTGGAGCGGGTCGACATTCCCGCCGCCAAGGCCGCGCCGCTGGCGCTGCTGTTCAGCGAACTGCTGGGAAATTCGATCCGCCACGCCTTCCCGAACGGGCGCGCGGGCCGGATCGCCATCTCCGTGAAGCGCGAGGACGGCTATTTCCGGATCGAAATCGCCGATGACGGCGTTGGTGTGGGGACTCCCGGCATCCGGCCGGGGTTTGGCCAGACTATCGTGACCCTGCTCTGCGAGCAGCTTCGCGCCGACTGCGAGACCAGTGACGCCAATCCTGGCGTGAAGACAGTGATACGACTGCCCGTGAACGGGAAACATTGAGCTTAGTGTTATGGAGAAGATCGATCCCCTGAACGTCCTCATCGTCGAGGACGAAGTGTTGCTCGCGGTGGAGCTCAGCTTTCTCGTCGAAGAGGTCGGCTGCCGCGACGTGGGGCACGCCATGAGCTCCGACGAGGCGATCGCCCTGGCGTCGCGGCTTCGGCCCGATCTGGCGCTGGTCGACGTGCACCTGCGCGACGGTCCGACCGGCATCGACGTGGCCCGCGCTATCGCCAACGATTGCGGCGGCGTGGCCCTGTTCATGACCGCCAACGTCAAGCGCCTGCCCGAGGACTTCGCCGGCGCCTGTGGCGTGATCGGCAAACCCTATTCCGAGCACGGCGTGAAGATGGCGCTGCGCTATCTCGACACATGCCTGCGCGTCGGACACGCGCCCGGACTGCCGCCGGCCGGCCTGCAGCTGGCTCCGGCCTGGGCCGACCGCTGGGGCCTCAACGACATGCCGCGCACGGCGTGAATCCGCTGTGGGTCAACGCGATCGGTACGGCGGCGGCCCTCTGCTCGATGACCAGTTTCACGCCGCAGATCCTCAAGATCTGGCAGGAGCGTGACGCGTCCTCGGTGTCGCTGCGCATGTGGTTGCTGACGGTCACCGGCTTCGCGTTGTGGACCACCTACGGCGTTTTGCTGCACAGCTGGCCGGTGACGGTGTCGAATATCGTCTGCCTGGTGCTGAGCGGCGTGGTGCTGGGGCTCAAGTGGAAATTCAGACGGACTTAACCACGCCTCCTAACCGTCCCTACATCGCCCGTGTGCATCGTGTGCGCATGGACTTCTTCGCCCCCGCCCTGCGCCTGCACCTCCTCGGAGGAGACGTCGATCCCGTCACGCCCGCCGAAATGCTGGCGGCGACCGAGGTGTTCGTCGCGGGCGGCGGCACCGCGGTGATCGCCAACCACAACAGCCACAGCCTGTTCCTGCTGCAGCGGACGCCGGCCCTGCGCGCCTTCTTCGAGGAGGCGGAGCTGACCCAGATCGACAGTCTGCCGATGATCCTGTGGGGGCGGCTGATGGGGCTGAAGGTCGGTCGCGAGCATCGCTCGACCTATCTCGACTGGCGCGAGGATTTCTGGGCCCTGGCCCGCGAGCGCGGCTGGCGCGTGTTCCACGTCGGCGGCGCGCCGGGCGTCGGCGAGAAGGCCGCCGCCGAGATCCGGCGGCGTCATCCGGGGGTGAACCTCGCGGTGCGCAACGGCTTCTTCGACATCGCGCCGGACAGCGCCGACAGCGTCGCCCTGCGCAAGGACATCGCCGCCTTCGACCCGGACATCATCCTCGTCGGCATGGGCATGCCGCGCCAGGAGGACTGGATCGCCGCCAACCGCCACCGGATCGGCCGCGGCGTGTTCTTCCCCGTCGGGGCGGCGTTCGACTACGAGGCCGGCGAACAGACCGCGGCGCCGCGCTGGACCGGCCGGCTGGGCGTCGAGTGGCTCTACCGGCTGCTGTCGCAACCCAAACGCCTGGCCTTCCGCTATCTGGTCGAGCCCTGGTTCCTGGCCCCCGCCGCCCTGGCCGACGTCGGCGCGCGCTTCAGCCGGCGCTGACGGGACAGGAATTCCCGGCCCTGCTATGCCTCGGCCGAACAGTCGGGGACTCATCCATGATCGAACGCCAGCTCGACATCCGCACGAAGGATGGCGCGACCACCACCTTCATCGTCCATCCCGAGCGGGAAGGCCCGCACCCGGTGATCCTGTTCTTCATGGACGCCCCGGCGATCCGCGAGGAGCTGCGGGACATGGCCCGGCGGCTGGCGACCAGCGGCTATTACGTCATGCTGCCCAATCTCTATTACCGCGCCGGCGTGATGGAGCTGGGGGTCCTGTCGCCTGACCCGAACGATCCGGGCCGGGCGCGGATGTTCGAGCTGATGAACAGTCTGTCGATTCCGCTGGTGATGGATGACGCCGCCGCGCTGCTGACCTTCGCCGATGCCGACCCCGCCGCCTGGACCGGATCGATCGGGACCGTCGGCTACTGCATGAGCGGCCCCTACGCGATCGCCGCCGCCGCCCGCTTCCGCGACCGGGTCAAGGCGGCCGCCTCGATCCACGGCGTCTCGCTGATGACCGACGCCCCGGACAGTCCGCACCTGCTGGCCCGCCAGACCGACGCCGAACTCTACTTTGCCTGCGCCCAGATCGATCGCTGGTTCCCCGAGGAGTCCATCGCCCCGCTGCGCGACGATCTGGCCGCTCACGGCGTGCGCGCCGAGGTCGAACTCTGCCCCGGCGTGGAGCACGGCTTCGTCTTCCCCAAACGCCCGGCCTACAACCGCGACGCCGCCGAACGGCACTGGGAGCGTATCCTGGCCCTGTACCGCCGCCAGCTCCGCTAGCGCGTCGCCGGTGCGATTGTCGGGAGCCGTCGCCGCCGTTCGTCATCCTGTCGAGACGCGCCCATCAAGGAGACAGACCATGCGCTTCATGTTGTTGATGATCCCCGGCGGCTACGAGTCGGCCGGCCCCGAGCTCGACCTGCCCGTCGACGGGGTCGAGAAGATGATGGCCTACAACCAGTCGCTGGTGGACGCGGGCATCCTGCGCAGCTGCGAAGGCCTGCATCCGCCCGCGGTGGGCAAGCGCGTCTCCTTCAAGGGCGGCAAGCCCCTGATCACCGACGGTCCGTTCGCCGAGTCCAAGGAGGCGCTTGGCGGGTTCTGGATCATCGAGGTCGCGTCGCTCGACGAGGCCACGGCCTGGGCGGCCAAATGCCCGGCCCAGGAGAACGAGGTCATCGAGATCCGCCGCATCCAGGAGATGGAAGACTTCTCCCCGGAAGTGCAGGAGGTCGCCAGGGGGCTGGACCTCGAGGGCAGCGGCTGGTCCCGCGCCTAGTCGTCGCTCGTCACACTACCCGTCACTCAGAACCCGAGGAGGGTCCCATGACCCCCATCCGCGCCGCCGTCATCGGTCTGCTGCTGTTCGTCGTCGCCTGTGGCCGCCCCGCCGAGCCTGTGAAGCCCGCGCCCGGGGCCGCCGCCATCGCCGCGCCGGCGGGCCGCTACGTGATCGACCCCGAGCACTCGACGCTGTTCTTCCGCATCCGCCACATCGGTCTGGGCGACTATGTCGCGCGCTTCCGCACCATCGACAGCACCGTGACGCTCGACCCCGCCAACCCGGCGGCCTCCAGCGTCACCGCGACGATCGACCCGACCTCGCTCGGCGCCGACTTCCGCGAAGACTGGAAGACCGTCATGCCGGCGTCGCCCTACACAGGCTGGGAGCAGTATCTCGCGCTAGACCCGCATTTCCTCAACGCCCGGGTCCACAAGACCATCGGTTTCCGGTCGACCCATGTCGTCGTTACGGGCCCGACCACGGCGAAGATCACCGGCGATCTCACCCTGCTGGGCCAGACGCGGCCGGTGACCCTCGACGCCACCCTGACCGGCTCGACCGCCAGTTATCCGATGGGCGGGGGCGCGATCGGGGTGAAGGCCACGGGCCGTTTCAAGCGCTCCGATTTCGGCATGACCGCCTTCCTCACCCAGCCGGGTCTCGGGGACGAGATCAGCCTCGAATTCAACGGCGAATACCGCGAGGCCAGGGACGGGAAATAGGCGGTGGGAGCCCGCCGCCGCGGCATCGGCGCAGGCGTCGCGCGACCGCGCGCCGCCTGAAGGCCGCAACGGAACTGAGTGTTTCAGGCAGGCGTCTCAAGCCGCGAGGACCCCGTCGCTGGTATTTCTGTGGCGTTGAACGGGCTTTTGGCGTATGACGGCAAAGTCGAATTTCGTTCTGGTTCGGTTGCTCACTGCACTTGGTCTTCGGATCGGGTTCCGGGCCTCCCTTGTTCCTCTCCGACATTTTGATCGTGCAGCGCCTGACCCGGGCCCGCGCGTCCTCAAGCAGATCAAGACCATGTCCACTGTTCAACGCGCCTATGCCCTGGCCCGGTCCGGCCAGTTCCGTGATGTCGATGTCCTCAAGGACCGGCTGAAGGCGGAAGGCTGTCGCGCCGTTGACGCCCTGCTGGCGGCCCGTTCGATCCGCAAGCATCTGGAAGCGATCTGCGCCGCCACCTTCAAGCCGCCGCTCGACTCCCCGCTGCCGACCGAGCCCCAGACGCCGCCCGAGCCTGCCCCGACCGAATAGTCCGGCTGCTCGCGCCCGTACGTCCGAAAGACACATGAACGATATTCTCAAGACCGGCTTCGCGGATCGGCTCAAGACCGCCGCTGAAGCCAAGCAGGCCCTTCTGGCCAAGATGAAGCCGAAGGCCGCCGTCACCGATCCCCTGTTCGCCGAGCGCGCCGCCATGAAGGCGGCCGAACTCGAACGGGTCCGCGAGGAACGCGCCGCCGCCAAGGCCGCCGCCAGACAGGCCGTGGCCGACGCCGAAGAGGCCGCGCGCCTCGCCGAAGCCGCCCGCGCCGAAGCCGACCTCGACGCCCGCCGTGGCGAGCGTAAGGAACGCAAGGCCCTGACCAAGGCCGAGCAGAAGGCCGCCCGCGACGCCAAATACGCCGCCCGCAAGGCCCGGCAATAGCCCCTGACCCTGACGGAGTGCGCCGCCATGGCCCGCAAGCCCAACTACAACTTCGAACGCAGTGAACGCGAGCGCCTCAAGGCGGTGAAAGCCGCCGAGAAGGCCGAAGCCAAGCGCCGCGCCCGCGAATCCGGCCAGCCGGAAGAGCCGGCGCCGGCTGACGACGACGAATAGAGACAGACATGCAGACCGCGACCATCTTCAATCTCGAGACCGTTCCGCTGGACGGAGAGGTCTTCGCCGATTGCGAATTCCGTGAATGCCGGATGGTCTTCAGCGGCGGTAAGCCGCCGGTGTTCGACAACTGCCGCTTCGACTCCTGCGACTGGCGCTTCGACGACGCGGCCGCGCGCACCCTGGCCCACCTCAAGGTGGTCTGGGCCGCCGGCGGCAAGGCCCAGGTCCAGGCGCTGATCAAGGAAATCACGGTCAGCGGCGGGAAGTAGCTACCGTTCCAGCCACAGGCCGTGATCGGCCTGCTTGCGCACCACCACGTCCGCCGCGTCCCGCGCCTGGATGATGTGCTCGCGCAGATTGGGCAGGTTCATCTGTCCCCAGACCACGCTTCGGGCGAAAGCCTCGGCCGCCGCCTCGGTCATGCCGCGGAAGCGGGCGTAGAACGACGTCGGGTCGTGCTCGGCCGCCCGCCAGAAGTCCACGAACCGCCGCGCGAACCAGTCTTCCAGATCCGCCTCGTCGGCGTCGAGATAGACCAGCAGGTCGAGTCCGGCCGCCTTGTCCGCCAGGCCCAGGCCTTCGAGGATCAGGATGTCCGGCGGCGCGACAGTCCGGCTCAGCGCCGGGTCGATGTCATAGATCACATGCGAATAGCCGGGGAACACCGCCGGCCCCGCGCGCAGCGCCGTGAGCGCCGTTCGCAGGCCGTCCTGGTCATAGGTCTCCGGATAGCCCTTGCGCATCAGTGTCCCCCGCCCGGACAGCACCGCGTTGGGCCACAGGAAGCCGTCGGTCGACACCACCTCGACGGTGAGCGTCGGCTCAAGCGCCGTCTTGAGCGCGGCCGCCAGCGTGCTCTTGCCGGCCGCGACCGAACCGGTCAGCCCGACGACCCGCACCGCCCCGGGCGAGGCCCCGGCGGCGAGACGCGCCGCCAGGTCGCTGACGTTGATCCGGGTCATGCGTGCGCCTTCACGGGCGTCTCGGTGTAGGACGCCCCGGCGGTCAGCATCTCGTCGGGAATCTGCAGCATCTTCAGATAGGCCTCCTTCGGATAGGCCATGTGCGGCTTGCTCTCGTCATAGGGCGGCTGCGGCACGGGACTGGGTCCGGTGTAGGGGGCCGGGGCCTTGAAGCGCTCGGCCTCGGCGTCGTTGATGCCGGCCTTGGCCAGCACCGCCGGGTCGATCCACAGGGCCGGGTCGATGCCGGCGGACGGGGTCGCGACCTCCAGCGTCATGTGGTCGGGGCCGGCGAAATAGATCGACTTGCACATGCCGTGGTCGATCGGACCGATGACGTTGACGCCGTGGCTGCGGATGCGGTCGCGCAGGCCGATCAGGTCCGCCTCAGTGTCGGCCCGGAAGGCCAGGTGCTGCAGCGTGCCCGCGGCGCTGGGCAGGGCCCCGCTGCCGGCGTGGGTTTCGCCCAGCTTGATCGGGATCTTGTCGACGTCGGGCAGCTGGACGATCGAGAAGTAGCTGTGCTCGTTCATCTTGAGGAAGGCGTGCAGCCCGCCCGGCACGCCGTGCATGTCGAACAGCGCCACCAGCGGGCAGCCCATGACCTCCGAGAAGAAGGCGATGTGCTTCTTGATGTCCCCGGCCATGAAGGCCAGGTGGTGAATGCCGGACGGCTGCTGGGTCATGGCGGTTTCCTCGTTCAGGTCTGTTCTTGTTGGATCATCAGGCCGCCGAGCAGGGCGTCCAGGATCATCGTTTCGTGGGCCTGCCGGGCCTCGGGGCTGGCGGGGTCGACGCCGAAGCTCTGCTGGATCATCGGGGCCAGGTTGATCACTCCCACGCCGGCGGCCTGCAGGGTGATCACCAGCTGCTCGGCCGGGAAGGGCTTCAGCTCGCCGGCGGCGATGGCCGCGCGGGCGATCGCCACCAGCCGTCGGTTGCGCGGGCCGGTCAGGTGCGAGTCGAGCCAGGCCAGCCGATCGCCGCCGGCCATCCCCTCCAGCGCGATGATCCGGCCGAGCGCCGGGTGGGCCCAACTGATGCGCAGGAACAGCCGCATGGCCTCGCGCAGCTGCGCCGCGGGCGACAGGTCGGCGGCCGCTTCCAGCCGCCGCTCCTCGGCCCCGATCACCGCGCTGAGGTGCAGCATCGCCGCTCGCCACAGCTGGGCCTTGTCCTGGAAGTGGTAGTGCAGGGTGGCCTGGGAGACGCCCGCGCCGGCGGCGATTTCCGCCATCATCACCCGCTCGAAGCCCAGCCGCGAGAACATCTCCAGCGCCACGTCGCGGATCCGCGCGGCGGTGCGTCCGCCCTTGCCGACCGGGACTGTCGTCGCCGCCTCCGTCACGCGCCTTGACTCCTTCGTCCGAATTCCTGACTTAGAAATCAGAAATGACCGGCCGCGGCAAGCGGCGGCGCCCTCCGGGAGGATTCCATGAGCATCGTTCGCGAGCCCTACGGCTTTGCCTATGCCGAGGCGAGCCGGCTCAAGGAGACCTACGGCGGGCCCGAGGGGCGGGTGTTCGTCGAGTGCATGCGCATCCGGCCGGCCGAGGGCGAGTCGAAGACCGTCATCCTGTTCAGCCACCCGATCGGCGGCGGCTCGTTCCTGCCGCTGGTCACGGCCCTGGCCCACGCGGGCCGGCACGTCATCTACTGCAATCCGCGCTACCGCGGGAACGACACGGCCCTGATCCTCGAGAAGTGCGTCACCGACCTGGGCGCCTGCATCACCGACCTGAAGAAGCGCTTCGGCTATGAAAAGGTCATCCTCGGCGGCTGGTCGGGCGGCGGCTCGCTGTCGACCTTCTACCAGGAGCAGGCGGTCAACCCGACGATCACCCACACCCCGGCCGGCGACCCGGTCGACCTGGCCGCCGCCAACCTGCAGCCGGCCGACGGCATCATGCTGCTGGCCGCCCACATCAGCCGCTCGGTGACCATGACCGAGTGGATGGACCCCTCGATCCTCGACGAGGACAAGCCGTTCGAGCGCGACGTCGAGTTGAACATCTACGACCCGGCCTGCCCCAACCAGCCGCCCTACAGCCCCGAATTCGTCGCCCGCTTCCGCGAGGCCCAGATCGCCCGCAACCGGCGCATCACCGCCCGCGTGAAGGCGACGCTCGCCGAGCTGAAGAAGACCGACCCGGACATGGAGCGGCCGTTCGTCGTCTACGGCACCATGAGCGACGTGCGCTGGACCGACCCGACCCAGGACCCGTCCGACCGCAAGCCGTACACCTGCTACCTCGGCGACCCGCGGATCGTGAACGACGGGCCGGTGGGCCTCGGCCGCTTCACCACCCTGCGCTCCTGGCTGTCGCAGTGGAGCTACGACGAGAGCCGCGCCCACGGGCTGAAGAACGCCGCCAACGTGACCTGCCCGACCCTGGTCATCAGCAACACCGCCGACCTTGCCTGCACGCCCAGCCACGCGGCGCGGCTCTACGAGGCCCTGGGCTCGGCCGACAAGACCTTCGTCGAGGTCAAGGGCGCCGACCACTACTACATCGACCGCCCCGAACTGCTGCCGCAGGCGGTCGCGGCGGTGACCGGATGGCTCGAGGCCCGAGGCTTCTAGGGCCGGGTCGCCCGGCCGGGGTTCAGCCCAGCGGCCAGAACAGCGCGATCACCGGCGGGCCGACCAGCAGCACGATCAGGCTGAGCGGCGCCCCGAGGCGGGGATAGTCGATGAACCGGTAGCCGCCGGGCGCCATCACCAGGGTGTTGCACTGGTGGCCGATGGGCGTGAGGAAGTCGCACGCCGCCCCGACGGCGACCGCCATCAGGAAGGTGTCGGGGTTGAACCCCAGGGTCTTGGCCAGGCTGGCCCCGATCGGGGCCATGATCAGCACCGTCGCGGCGTTGTTGAGGAACGGCGTCACGGCCATCGAGCCGAGCATCACCGCGCCGATCGCCACCACGCCCGGCAGGCCGTGGAAGGCCCCTGACAGCGCGCCGGCGATGAGGTCGGCGCCGCCGGTCTTCTGGATGGCGTCGCTGACCGGGATCAGGCAGGCGATCAGCACCAGCAGGGGGCCGTCGAGCGCGAGATAGGCTTCCCGCATGCGCAGCCCGCCCAGGGCGACGATCATCACGGCGGCGCCGAAGAAGGCCACCGAGACCGGCGCGAGACCGAAGGCGACCAGCAGCATGGCGGCGGTCAGCACGGCCAGGGCGGTGAAGCGCTGGCGCACGCCGCCCAGCCGCACCTCGCGCTCGACGAGGGGCATCAGGCCGAGGGTCTGCAACGCGCCGGGCAGGCTGCGCTCGGCCCCCTGCATCAGCAGCATGTCCCCCGCCTTGAGGCGCACGCTCCGCAGATGCTGGGTCAGGCGATAGCCGCTTCGGCTGACCCCCAGCAGGTTGATGCCGTGCTCGGCGTGGAGCCGGGTGGTCTGGGCCGAGGCCCCGATGAGGGGAGAGTCGGCGCTGACGATGGCCTCGACGGCGCGCACCTCCTCGGTGGGCTCCTCCATCACCAGGGGCTTGTCGGAGCGGGTCAGCTGCAACTGGGTGCGGGTCACGAAGTCGCCGAGCGACTGCTGGTCGCCGCCGACCAGCAGGACGTCGCCGGCGTGCAGCACGGTGTTGGCGTGCGGGTTGGCCTTGCGCTTGCCGGCGCGCACCATGCCCATCACCGCGAGGTCGTCGTCGCCCAGCTTGAGGATCGCCCCCAGCCGCTCGCCGTCGTGCTTCCAGCCCTCCGGAACGACGATCTCGGTCAGATAGGTTGTCCCCTCGAGCGCCGCGTCCATGCTCTGTCCCGCCACCCGGTTGGCCGGCAACAGGCGATAGGCGAACGTCAGGAACAGCAGGGCGCAGCCGGTCAGGACCAGACCGACCGGGGTGAAGTCGAACATCCCGAACGGCTTGCCGAGGATCTCCTGGCGCACCTCCGAGGCGATGATGTTGGGCGCGGTCCCCACCAGCGTCACCGTGCCGCCGATCATGGCCCCGAAGGACATCGGCATCAGCAGCCGGGACAGCGACGACCGGGTGCGCCGGCTGACCTGCTGCGCCACCGGCAGCATGATCGCCAGGGCGCCGACGTTCTTGGTGCACATCGACAGCAGCGTGACCACCAGGGTGAGCACCGGGACCTGGCTTCGCTCGCTCTTCAGATGGGGCAGGATCGCCTGCAGGCTCCATTCCACCACGCCGGAGCGGGCGAACGCGGCGCTGACCACCAGCGCGCAGGCGATGATCACCGTGACGTCGTTGCGGAAGCCGTCGAACGCGGACGCGGCCGGGACCACGCCCACCATGATGCCGGCGAGCAGCGCCATGAGCGCGATCAGGTCATAGCGCCAGCGCCCGACCAGAAACGCGATGATCGCGCCGCCGACGATGGCGAACGCCAGGCTCTGTTGAAGTGTGATGTGCACGCCGTCCCCCGGGATCGATGGCGTGCTAACGCGCGAGCCCGGGCTCGCGCTGCATGGAAACGGTCGGACTGCGGCTCCGCCGCCGCCGCCGCCGCGTCGCCGCGGTGATCAGATCTGCCGACCCGCGCCCGCGGCCATGCCGGCCTTCGGCCTGGCGCCGTCACGGTTGAAATCACGGAAGGAAAAATGGCGCGCCCGGAACGATTCGAACGTCCGACCCTCAGATTCGTAGTCTGATGCTCTATCCAGCTGAGCTACGGGCGCGCACTTTGCCGGGGCCCGTCTAGGCCTTCAGCAAGGGCGCGGAACCTAGTCGGGCATTCGCCGGATGGCAAGCGCCCGCGAGGTCCTTTTTCAAACAATCAGCGACCGCCCGGAATGGGCACGCCCAGGCCGCGCAGAATATCGCTCCCGCGGGGCTTGGGCGGCTTGGCCGGTTTCGGCTTTCCGCCCGGTCCGGCGGGCGCGCCCTCGTCCTCGCCGCCATAGGCGCCGGGCATCTCCATGCCGAGCAGGCCGCCGGTCGCCGAGCGGTAACGGACCTTGACCGTCCAGGCGATATTCCACGCCTGCTTCGGATCGGCCGGGCGCTCGGGATAGCTGAAGTTGGCCTCGTCGCCGTAGGCGACGAACTGGTACATCGCCTGCGGCGCGGCGTCGGCGACCTCCTTCGGCACGGTGCAGCTGGTCTGGGTCGGCTGCATCAGCGCCTTGCTGGCCAGCAGCCGCGTCACGTCCGATGGCTTGAGGTAGTCGGGCAGGGCGAACAGCAGGCTGGAGACCTCGCTGGAGCTCCACAGCACCACCGTCTCGCCGTCGCCGCCCATGGTCGAGGCGATGTAGCCCGTGGCCCCGGACACGGGCCGCCAGCCGAGCTGCATCGAGCCGCCCGGATTGCGACTGTTGGTGGTCATCTGCACCGGCGGCAGGAAGTCCTGTGCGGGCGTCAGCGAGAACTGGATCGGCGGGCTGTAGTTGCCGCGCACCACATGCACCCCGGTCAGCGAGCCGCCGGCCGGGACCTGGGTGCGGGTCTTCTCGTTGGGCCATTCGCCGTAGGTCTTGTTGCGGGTCGGCGAAGGCGGCTGCATCGGGGTGATCTGCAGCCCTTGCATCATCCGGGTGAATTCGGGCGGGACCTGGCCGGCGGCGACCCTGGCGAAGTCGATGACCATCGGCTGGCCGGGGCGGGCGTGCTCGCCGCAACCCCAGTAGATCAGCATGCGGCCGCGCGGCTTCTCGTAGGACTGCGGCAGGCCCGGTTCCTCGCGCGTCGCCGGCGTCGTGACCTGGCGCGGCGTCAGCAGCGGCAGGCTGGGGCCGGCGCCGAGGGCCGACGGCGGCTGGTGCTCGGCTGTCGGCGCGCCGGCCGGGGGCTGGGACGAGCCGAGCTGCAGCAGCAGGCTCTTCGAGACGTTGCCGCCGCGGCCCATGCCCATCATCGCCATCATCGAGGGACGGCCGCCGCCGGGACCGCCGGCGCCCTGGCCGCCCAGGGCCATGCCGCTGCTGGTCTGGGCGCTCATCCAGTAGACGGCCACCGGGCCGGTGACGACCTGACGGACCGGGGCGGGGGCCGCGGCGCCCGCGCCGAGGATCGCCGCGCCGGCCAGCAGCACGCGGCCTGAAACCTTCATCGAACCCGTCATGGCGCAAATCTCCCTTGCCAGAGCCACAGACTGGACGGCGGGCGGGGGATCGGCGTTGACCTCCCTCAACCGGCGCCCGGCCGGAGGCGACAACCTCCGGGGGCGCGGCCCTAGCATGCGCCTGATAACGACGGTCGTTAAGTCTTCGTCAGACTTCGCCAGTCGCGCACGTCGCAGCCCGGCCAGGCGACGGCTTCGTAGACCCCGCGGGCGACCGCGCGGGCCAGGCAGTCGGCGGCCAGCGCGCCCAGGCGCGCCACCATCCTGTCGGGGGTCTCGCCGAGTCCCAGACGGCCCGTGGAGAGGGCGAAGACCACGTCGCCGTCAAAGGGGGCGTGGATCGGCCGGATGGCCTGGGCGAGGCCCGCCTGGGCCATGATGGCCACGCGTCTGGCCTGGGCCGGGGTCAGGGCCGCGTCGGTGGCGACGCAGGCGATGGTGGTGTTCTCGCGGGCGGCGGGATTGCCCTTGGCCAGACCCCAGTCGTCCGGGCCGATCGAGAGGCCGGCCGGCGAGCGGCCGCCGAACTCGCCGTCGATCTCGAACGGCGTGGCCCAGAAGGTCCGGCCGTCGCCGCCGACCACCGAGCCGAAGCTGTTGACGCAGGCCAGGGCCCCGACGGTGTAGCCGTCATGGGTGACCACCGAGGCCGAGCCCGTGCCGCCCTTCAGCTGGCCGGCCTTCGCCCCGTAGCCGGCCCCGGCGACGCCGAGGGCGATGTCGAGGCCGGCGGCACCGGCGGCTTCGACGCCCAGCCGGCGGTAGGGCGGCTCCAGCCCCCACTGCTTGTCGCCGCCGTTGCCCAGGTCGAACAGGATGGCCGCCGGCACGATCGGCGAGGGCGGCACCTGCGGCAGCGGCGAGACGCGGAAGCCGCGCCCCTGGGCGCCCAGCCAGGCAGCCACGCCGTCGCCGGCGGCCAGGCCGTACATCGAGCCGCCGGACAGCACCACGGCGTCGACCGAGCCGACGAGATTCTCGGGGTTCAGGGCGTCGGTTTCGCGCGTGCCGGGTCCGCCGCCGCGCACATCGACGGCGCAGACGGCCCGCTCGGTCGGCAGGATGACGGTGACGCCCGTGCGGACGGTCTCGTCCTGCGCCTGTCCGACCGTCAGGCCGGGCACGTCGGTGATCAGGTTTCGGGGTCCGGGGCCGGCCTTGCTCATGCCGTTCGAGTGGCACGACCTCCGGAACTTGTCCATGCGCGGGGCTTTCCCTCCGGCGCGCGGCCCCTATTGTGACAGGCGTCGTCCGGAGTTCGCATGCGCCTTCTCAGTCTCTTCGCCGCCCTGCTGCTGGCCGGGTGTTCGCTGCTGCCGCGCGAGAGCGTCGCGCCGTCACCCCCCGTGGCGCAGGCCGGGCCGTCGGTGATGGTCGCCACGGCCAATCCGCTGGCCACCGAGGCGGGCCTGAAGGTCCTGCGCCAGGGCGGGTCGGCGATCGACGCGGCCGTCGCCGTGCAGGCGGTCCTGGGTCTCGTCGAGCCGCAGAGCTCGGGCCTCGGCGGCGGATCCTTCATGGTCTACTACGACGCCGCCTCGAAGGCGGTCACCGCCTATGACGGCCGCGAGACCGCCCCGGCGGGCGCGTCGCCGGACATGTTCCTCGGCCCCGACGGCAAGCCGCTGCCCTTCGTCACCGCCGTGCTCAGCGGCCGCTCGACCGGCGTCCCCGGCGCCGTGGCGATGCTGGCCCAGGCCCACCGGGATCACGGGAGCCTCGCCTGGTCGGCGCTGTTCGACGACGCGCAACGGCTGGCGACCGACGGCTTCATCGTCAGCCCGCGGCTGGCCGGGATGATCAACGGCCCCTATCCGCAGGCCGCCGCCCCGGACGCCGCGCGCTATTTCACCAGACCCGACGGCGCGCGCTACCAGGCCGGCGATAGGCTGCGCAATCCCGCTTACGCCGCCACGGTGCGCCGGCTCGCCGCCGAGGGACCGTCGGCGCTCTACGAGGGGCCGATCGCCGAGGCCATTGTCGCCCGGGTGCATGAGGGTGACCTGCCGGGCGCCCTGAGCACCGCCGACTTCAAGGCCTACCACCCGAACCGCGACAAGGCGCTGTGCGCGCCCTACCGGATCTACGTCGTCTGCACGACCCGTCCGGCGTCGAGCGGCGGGGCCCTGCTGCAGGGGCTGATGCTGCTGGAGCGGACCGACATCGCCACGCGCGGGCCCGGCGATCCGCTGGGCTGGCTGCGCCTCGCCGAGGCCGAGCGGGTGATGTACGCCGACCGCGACCGCTTCTATGGCGACCCCGCGTTCGTCGACGTGCCGCTGAAGGGCCTGCTCAAGCCCGCCTATGTCGACGCGCGGGCCAGGCTGATCGGCGACCGGATCGGGCCGCCGCCGGCGGCCGGCGATCCCGACGGCGCCGGCGTGCGCGGCCCGGACCGCACGGCCGAGCCCGGCGGCACGACCCACTTCGTCATCGTCGATGCGAAGGGCAACGTGGTTTCGATGACCACCACGGTGGAGAGCTTCTTCGGCAATGGCCGGATGGTCGCCGGCTTCTTCCTCAACAACCAGCTGACCGACTTCAGCTTCACGCCGAAGGATCCGGACGGTGCGCCGGCCGCCAACGCCCCGGCGCCCGGCAAGCGGCCCCGCTCGTCGATGGCCCCGGTCATCGTGCTGGACCGACAGGGCCGGCTGGTGGTGGCGCTTGGCTCGCCCGGCGGCACCAGCATCCTGTCGTACAATCTCAAGGCGCTGGTCGGCTATCTGGACTGGAAGCTGAGCCTCAAGGACGCCTTCGAGCTGCCGAACCTGGTGGCCAGGGGCGAACGCTTCTCCAGCGAGCCGGCGCGCTTTCCGCCGGGCGTCGTCGAGGGTCTGGCGGCGCGCGGGCTGTTGTTCAACAACACCGCCGGCGAGAACTCAGGCCTGCACGGCGTGGCGATGACGCCGAACGGCCTGGTCGGGGCCGCCGACTCCCGCCGTGAGGGCGTGGCGAAGGGGTTCTAGGCTTCCGCCGTCTTGCGGCGCGCGCGCTTGGGCTTTTCGGCGCTCAGGTCGCCCGGCAGGGTCAGCTCGAACACCGAGCCCCTGGCGGTCGACTTGACCAGCGTCAGGTCGCCGCCGTGCGCCTGGGCCAGCTCGCGGGAGATGGCCAGGCCGAGGCCCGTGCCGCCGCGCCGGGCCGAGCCCGAGAAGGGCTGGAACAGGTTGACCATCGCCCGTTCGGGCAGACCGGGGCCGTCGTCCGACAGCCGGACGACGCTCATGCCGTCACGATGGGTCAGGGCCGCCTGGACCTTGCCCGGGCGCTCGGGCTCCTTGTCCTGGATCGCCTCGCGGGCGTTGCGGAACAGGTTGACCAGCAGGCGGTGCAACTGGTCCGGGTCCGCCATCACCGCGTCGGTGTCGCTGATCTGGGTCTCGAGCCGCACGCCGTCCTCGCTGAGGCCCGCGTCCTCGGCGGCGGCTTCCAGCGCCGCGCGCAGCGGGGTGGGCCGGGCTTCCGGCGCGGCCTCGGCCGACTTGCCGTAGGCCAGCACGTCCGTGGCCAGGGTCACGGCCCGGTCCAGCGCCCGTTCGAGGCGCGGCAGGGCCTGGGCCACCTTCGGGTCGCCGATGGCCGCCAGCCGGTCCGAGGCGATCTGGGCGCTGGTCAGCATGTTGCGCAGGTCGTGATTGATCTTGGCCACGGCCTCGCCGAGCGCGGCCAGTCTCGCGCGCGACGACAGCGCGGCGAGCAGGTCGACCTGCATCCGCTCCAGTTCGACCTCGGCGCGGCCGATCTCGTCGCGGCGGCGGGAGGGCTTGACCCGGGCGGCCGGGTCGGCCGGGTCGGCCCGGAACCGCTCCATGGCCAGGGTGATCTTCTGCATCGGCCGCACGAGGAAGGCGTTCAGCGCCAGATAGACCGCCAGGCCCGCCAGCAGGGCGACGAACAGCGTCACCGCCAGCAGCCGGCCGAGATAGCCCAGCAGCGCCTCGCGCAGCGGCGCGTCGGGCGTGACGATCTCGACGAACTCGCCCGAGCGGAAACGCGGCTCGGCGATGACCCGCACCATGCGGCCCTGGCCGCCGAACAGCGTCTGGAACGGCGCCATCATCCAGGCCAGCGGGTTCTGGTTGCGCATGTCGACCATGTAGGGCGTGCGCAGGTCGCGGGGGGCGGCCAGGATCAGCCGGCGCATGCCGTCGGTCTGGATGGCCACCGACACCACGCCGGCCTGCTCGAGCAGCTGCTGGCGGACCGGGGCGGTGACGCGGCGGGCGGGGTCGGCCTCGGCGATGGTCGAGGCCAGTTCGGCGGCGCGGATGCGGTCGAGCAGCCACTGCTCCTCATAGGCCGCCAGGGTCGCCGGGAAGACGAACAGCGCCGCCCCGGCCACGAACAGGGCCGTCAGCACCAGCAGGCGCGCGGACAGGCCGCCGGGCCACAGCCAGCGACGCGAGGGCTGGGCGTGCGGTCCCGACGTCTCCGTCTCGGGGGGCGGGGCGTCGACCATGGCCATGCGTTACTTCACGTCCGATGACAGAGCAACGAAAGGAGAATTCGCGCGGGGGGCGAAAAGAGCAAGGTCGCGTGGCGGTTCGAACGCGCTGCGGGGGGCGGTTGGTCGGAAATCGCGCCTCATCCGGCGCCGACCGCCTCGCCGACGGACGCGAAGCCCTCGGCCCGAAGCAGCGCCGCCAGCTCGCGTTTGACCCGCGTGACCAGCCCCGGACCCTCGTAGACCATGGCCGAATAGAACTGCACGGCGTTGGCGCCGGCGCGGATCTTGGCCAGGGCGTCGGCCCCCGAGGCGACGCCGCCCGCGCCGATCAGGACCAGACCCTTGTCGTTGGCCGCGTGGAAGCGGCCGAGCATGGTTGTCGACAGCGTCATCAGCGGCGGGCCCGACAGGCCGCCGGTCTCGCCCTTCAGCGGCGAGCGCAGGGTGTCCGGCCGGCTGATGGTCGTGTTGGAGACGATGATACCCTGCAGGCCGAAGGCGGCGACCGTCCCGACGATCGTCTCGACCTCGCCGTCCTCGAGATCGGGGGCGACCTTGAGGAAGACCGGATAGTCGCCGACCTGCGCCTGGCGCGCCTCGGCCAGCCGGCCCAGCAGCTCCTCCAGCGCCGCGCGGGTCTGCAGCGCGCGCAGGCCCGGCGTGTTGGGCGAGGAGATGTTGACGGTGAAGTAGTCCGCCAGACCCCACAGCCGCTGGAGGCCCAGCACATAGTCGCCGATGCGGTCTTCGGAGTCCTTGTTGGCCCCGATATTGGCCCCGACCGGTCCGGCCGGGCGACGGCGGGCGAGATTGCCGGCGAAGGCGCCCAGGCCGCCGTTGTTGAAGCCCAGGCGGTTGATCACCCCGCGGTCCTCGGTCAGCCGGAACAGGCGCGGTCGCGGATTGCCAGGCTGGGGCAGCGGCGTGACCGTGCCGCATTCGACGAAGCCGAAGCCGGCCCGCAGCATGGCGGCCGGGACCTCGGCGTTCTTGTCGAACCCGGCGGCCAGGCCGACCGGGGCGGCCAGCGGAATGCCGGCCAGGGTCGTTGCGAGAATCGGGTCGTCCGGCGTGCGGTCAACGGGACCCAGGCCGAGCTTCAGCCCGAGGATCGTCGCGCTGTGGGCGTCCTCCGGATCGAGGGCGTGCAGCGCGCGGGCGAGGGTGTCGTGAAGGGTCACGGCTTCAGACCGGTCAGCACGGGAATGCCGGCGTCATCGAGATCGACCGGCATGGCCTCGACGGCCAGGGCCGTCGGCAGGGGGCCGTAGAGATGCGGGAACAGGTCGCCGCCGCGCGACGGCTCCCACTTGAGGCCCTCGCCGAGCGCCTCGGACTCGAAGGCCACGGCGACCAGGTTTTCGACGCCGCAGAAGTACTTGCGGCCGGTCTCCTGGACCTGGGCGGCGGTCGAGAAATGGATGAAGCCGTCGGCGACGTCGACGGGCGCGCCGGTGAACACCCCGGCATCGGCGGCCGCCAGCCACTCGGGCCGGGTCAGCAGCTTGTAGACGCGCGTCACTCGCCGCCGCCCCCGCCGTGGTCGGCGGCGTAGAACAGGCCGTCATAGACCGGGCGTCCGGCGGGGTCGAAGGTGAAGGCCGCGACCGTCGAGGTCGGGAAGCGGCTCTCGGCGCGGGCGATCAGGGCCGCGCCGGCGCCGCCCTCGCGCAGCAGGCCGACCGTCAGGGCGTGCATGCCGGGATTGTGGCCGACGACCATGACACAGTCGTGCTCCAGGCCCGCCGACTCGGCCTCGAACAGGATGCGGCCCGCCTCGGCATTGTAGAGGCCGGGCAGCGCGCTCGTCAGGGCCTCGGGGAAGGACAGCGAGACCTGGGCCCAGGTCTCCCGGGTGCGGCGGGCGGTCGAGACCAGGCCGATGTCGGGGATCAGTCCCTCGTCGAGCAGGAGCCGGCCCATCAGGGCGGCGTCGGACCGGCCGCGGTCGGCCAGGGCGCGTTCGAAGTCGCCGGCGGGACTGGACCGTTCGGCCTTGCCGTGGCGCATGAGGATCAGGCGTTTCATCGGGCCTCTCATAGCCGCCGACGCCCTGCGCCGGAAGGCGCCGGTTGACACTGGCCGCGCGTGGCGGTCCAACGCCGACATGACCCTCGAGGCGACCCGCGAGATTGAACAGAACGGCGGCATCTGGCGCTTTCCGGCCAGCCGGCCGCTGGTGCTCGATTCCGGCGGCCGGATCGACAATCTGGAAGTCGCCTGGGCCAGCTACGGCCGGCTCAACGCCGACCGGTCGAACGCCGTCCTCGTCTGCCACGCCCTGACCCTCGACCAGCATGTCGCGGCCACCCATCCGGTGACCGGCAAGCCCGGCTGGTGGACCCGTCTGGTCGGACCCGGCAAGCCGCTGGACCCGACCCGGCATTTCATCCTCTGCGCCAACGTCGTCGGCGGCTGCCAGGGCACGACCGGACCCGGCTCGATCAACCCCGCGACCGGCCGTCACTGGGGCCTGACCTTCCCGGTGGTGACCATCGCCGACATGGTCCGGGCCCAGGCGATGCTGGTCGAGGCCATGGGCATCGACACCCTGGTCTCCGTCGTCGGCGGCTCGATGGGCGGCATGCAGGTGCTGCAATGGGCGTCGGACTATCCCGAGCGGATGTTCAGCGCGGTCTGCGTCGCCTCGGCCCCGCGCCATACGGCCCAGAACATCGCCTTCCACGAGGTCGGCCGGCAGGCGATCATGGCCGACCCCGACTGGCGCGGCGGCGACTACGCCCTGCACGGCACCCGGCCCGAGAAGGGCCTGGCCGTCGCCCGCATGGCCGCGCACATCACCTATCTGTCGGAGACGGCCCTGCAGCGGAAGTTCGGCCGCGAACTGCAGCGCGACGGCCTGAGCTGGGGCTTCGACGCCGACTTCCAGGTGGAGAGCTACCTGCGCCACCAGGGGGCGTCGTTCGTCGACCGGTTCGACGCCAACAGCTACCTCTACATCACCCGGGCGATGGACTATTTCGACCTCGGCGCCGCCCATGGCGGGGTGCTGGCCGAGGCCTTCCGCGGCGCGCGCGACGTGCGCTTCTGCGTGCTGTCGTTCACCTCCGACTGGCTCTATCCGACCGCCGAGAGCCGCAGCATCGTGCGGGCGCTCAACGCCGCCGGCGCGCGGGCCAGCTTCGTCGAGATCGAGAGCGACAAGGGTCACGACGCCTTCCTGCTGGAGGAGCCGGTGATGGACTCGGCCCTGGCCGGCTTCCTCGATTCCGTCGACAGCGCGCGGGGCCTGAAATGACCGCCGTGCGCGAGGACTTCCGCGAGATCCTGCGGCTGGTGCGGCCGGGCGCGCGGGTGCTCGACGTCGGCTGCGGCGGCGGCGAGCTGCTCGAGCTGCTGGCCCGCGAGAAGCAGGCCGACGGCCGGGGCGTCGAGATCAGCCCGCAGGGCGTCTCCGCCTGCCTCGCCCGCGGCCTGGCCGTGATGCAGGGGGACGCGGACCGCGACCTCGACCAGTTCCCGACCGGCGCCTTCGACTACGCCATCCTGTCCCAGACCCTGCAGGCGACCCGCAATCCGCGCCAGGTGCTCAGCGAGCTGCTGCGCATCGCCGACCGGGCCGTGGTCAGCTTTCCCAACTTCGGCCACTGGCGGGTGCGCTGGTCGCTGCTCAGCCGCGGCCGTATGCCGGAAACCCGCTCGCTGCCGCTGCCCTGGTGGTCGACGCCGAACATCCACCTCTGCACCCTGGCCGACTTCAACGCCCTGGTGGCCGATCTGGACGTGCGCATCGAGGCCTGCGCGGCGCTGTCCGAGGGCAAGCCGGCCAGGCCGATCAACCCCGACAGCGTGATCGAGAACTGGCGCGCCGAGGCGGCGCTGTTCCTGCTGGCGAAAAGAGGGACCGCACAGGTGGAACCGGGAGACGTTCCGCGCGATCTCTTTGGCGGATGACCCTTCGCCTCATGACCTGGAATGTCCACCGCTGCGTGGGCACGGACCGCAAGCTCGATGTCGCGCGGGTGGCCGAGGTCATCGCCGCCTGCCGGCCGGACATCGTCGCCCTGCAGGAACTGGACGTCGGACGTCGCCGCACGGGTGGCGTCGACCAGGCGCACCGACTGGCCGAGCTGCTGCAGATGCGGGCCCATTTCAACGCCGCCCTGACGGTCGAGGAGGAGCGCTACGGCGACGCCATCCTGACCGCCCTGCCCGAGCGGCTGGTCAAGGTCGGTCCATTGCCCGGCCTGCCGAAGCTGCGCGGGCTCGAACCGCGCGGGGCGCTGTGGGTGGCGGTCGATGTCGGGGGCGTCGAGCTGCAGGTGATCAACACCCACCTGGGCCTGGTGCCGCGTGAACAGCAGGTGCAGGCGGCCGAACTGCTCGGCCAGCGCTGGCTCGGGTCGGAGGGCTTCACCGGTCCGGCCGTGCTGCTCGGCGACTTCAACGCCACGCCGTTCTCGCAAACCTATCGCATGCTGACGGCGGTGATGCGCGACGCCCAGGACAGCCTCGGCCGGCCGCCGACGGCGACTTTCCCGTCGGGCTTTCCGATCCTGCGCATCGATCACGTCTTCCTGTCGAGCGGGATCAGGACGGTTGCGGTTGAATCACCCTTTGATCCGCGGGCGCGGACGGCGTCGGATCACCTGCCGCTGGTGGTGACGCTGGCCCTGCCAGATCGACCAGCGCCCGCTGCGCCCTGAGCCGGCGTCGGCGCAGCCACGGCCGCCAGGCGTCCGACGGCGCGGTGGGGTCGCCGAGGCTCCAGGCGACGACGATCGTCTCGAACGGACCCAGCCGCCGCACCGACACGGGCCGCAGCCGGCGGGGGGCCGTATCGAGCGCCTCCAGCGCCTCGATCGCCGCGCCGAGGCCGCCCGCGGCGGCGATGGCGGCCTGGGTTTCCGCCAGCGGCCGCCCGAGGAAGTGGGCCACCAGTTCGTCGCGGAAGCCGACGATGGCGGCGCGGGTCGCGTCGCCGGCCTCGCCGGGCTCGGCCTCCAGCGCCAGGTCCAGTTCGGTGTCGAGCCCTGCCGAACGGTTGTTGAGGTTGGCCGAACCGATGCGGAGGATCTGGTCGTCGACGATGGTCACCTTCGAGTGGACGATGATCGGCGCGCCGTCCGGCGTGCGGGCGCAGTAGGCGCGGAATCGGCCGTGGACATCGGCCTTCGTCAGGGCGGTGATCGCCGCCATGCGCGCGCTGTCCATGGTCAGGCGGTCGAAGGTGCTCGGGCTGGCCGACGGACCGATGGTCACCACCTCCGGCCCGTCCGGCTCCGCCAGCCGCCGCGCCAGCGCCGCGACGATGGTCGGGGCGGCGAGGTACTGGTTCTCCAGGTAGATGCAGCGCCGCGCCGAGGCGATGGCCGCAAGGTGAAGCTTCAGGCCCTCGGTGACTTCGGGCGTGGTCTTCCAGGCGGGCTGGGTGCGGACCAGAGCGACCGGCCGGCCGACCAGGTCCGGCGGCACGTCGTGAGGCCAGGGCGACTCGACGGACAGGTCCGGCGGCGGCACGTCCAGCAGCCCGCCCTCGGAGCGGACCCAGCGGTCGGCGAAGTGTTCGGCGCAGGTCAGGGCGGCCGGACCCTCGATCATCACCGCCACGTCGTGCCGGGGCTTGTAGTGGCGCAGGTTCGGCAGGCGGCGGCGGCGATCGCCGTCGGCGTGGTCGCAGGTGTCCCAGCGGTCGACGCCGAGGTCGCCGCCGCTGACGAAGGCCACGCGGCCGTCGATGACCACCAGCTTCTGGTGGTGGCAGGCGCTGTTGGGCAGGCTGTTATCGAGCCGGAACTTGACCCGGGACCCCATGAATTCGGCGACCGACCGTTCCGGCGCGAAGGCCTGCGAGGCGTTGAGCGGGAAGGGCATGTCCCAGGCCAGAACCCGCACGTCGAGAGCGGGGTTCAGCGCCGCGAGCCGCCGCAGCAGCAGGCCAAGCCGGTCGGCGGTCGCCGGGTCGCCGCTGCGCTCGACCCGGTCGGGTTCAAGTCGGGTAAGCGGATCGAACACCCAGGCGAGGATCCAGACGGAGTGGCGGGCCCGCAGCACGGCGGCCTTCACGGCGGCGAAATACTCGGCGCCGTCGACCAGGAAGGCCAGGGCGTCGGCCCGGGACGTTCGCCAGCAGGTGTCGTCTTCGCGAAGCAATTCCGTCATGCCGCCCCGTCTCACCCCATGGCTTCACGGGGTCAACGCACAAGGCGGGAAGCGGCTCCAGAGGGCGTTCTTCGACACGCCGCTTCGCGGCGGCTCAGGATGACGTAGCTCTTTGCCCGTCAGGGTGAGCAGCGGCCGCAGGCCGCGTGACGAGCGCGCATTCAGCCCGCGATCGCGGCCGCGCCGGTCTCGCCGGTGCGGATGCGCAGCACCTGCTCCAGGTCCATGACGAAGATCTTGCCGTCGCCGATCTTGCCGGTGTTGGCCGTGCGCACGATGGCGTCGATCACGGCCGGGACCACGTCGTCCGGGGCGGCGATCTCCAGCTTCACCTTCGGCAGCAGCTTCACCTCGTATTCGGCGCCGCGGTAGACCTCGGTCTTGCCCTTCTGTCGGCCGTAACCCCGCACTTCGGTCACCGTCAGGCCGGAGGCCCCGGCTTCGGTCACGCCGTCGAGCACGGCGTCCAGACGGGAGGGTTTGATCACGGCGACGATCATCTTCATGGCGAGAACTCCGTTCGCACGGGCGAAATGGCTTCGGAGCCAAGCTAGGGCGAAACGGGTTCCCTCGCCAAGGGGTCTTGCTGCATTGCGGTATCAGGCGCCCGTCCGGCAGGCGCCGGGGGCGCGGGGACCAGCGTTCCAGGCACGAACACCCGGGCGCGGGCGCGTACGCTCCGGGGCTTGAGGGCGAAGGTCTGCTTGACCGCTTCCATCAGGATCACCCCGCCCAGCGGCGGCCAGAGCCAGGCGCCGATCTGCTCGAAGCCCTCGGCCCAGCCGGCGGCCCAGGTGAAGGGCGGGGCGTACAGGGCGCGGGTCCAGCCGGACGGCTCCAGGTCGGCGTCGCGCAGCACCTGCTCCAGCTGGCTGCGGCTCCACGGCCGGCCGTGGCCGAAGGGCGTCCCCTCGGCGTTGGACCAAAGGCCGTTGCGGGCGGCCACGGCGACGATCACCCGGCCGGACGGGGCCAGCACGCGGCAGACTTCGCTCATCAGGGCCGTAGCGTCGTCGGCCTCCTCCAGGGCGTGGACGCACAGCACCCGGTCGAACAGGGCGTTGGGCAGGGGCAGGGCGGCCTCGTCGCCGAGGCAGGCGAGGTTGCGCCCGCTCGCCGGCCAGACCTCGACCCCCTGGGTCGCCGGCATCACCGCCACGGTCCGCCGGGCGCGCTCGCGGAAGCGTTCGAGATAGGGGGTGGGATAGCCGACGCCGAGGATGTCCAGCCCGCGCGGGTCGCCCCAGGCCTCGACAACCTTGCGGCCGACCATCTCCCGCGCCGCCCGGCCGCGGGCTGAGGCGTAGAAGGCGCGGAGGTCAAGAACGTCGCGGCGCATGGGGACCCGGTTCAAAGTGGTTGTTGGCGTGCGTCCTTCGACACGCGCCTTGCGGCGCTGCTCAGGATGACTTGGTTTTGTGAATAGCCATATAGGTAGTCATCCAGATCAGCCGGCGCAGCCGGCGTGTCGAAGGACGCAACCAAGGCGCCGCGATGACCCTAACCATCCACCAGTTCCCCTGCCTGTCCGACAACTACGGCTTCCTCGTGCGCGACGACGCGACGGGCCAGGCGGCCTGCATCGACACGCCGGACGCGGCCGCCATCCTGCGCGAACTCAAGACGCTGGGCTGGACCCTGACCCATATCCTCAACACCCACTGGCACCCGGACCACGCCGGCGGCAACGCCGAGATCAAGGCGGCCACCGGCTGCACCGTGGTCGGGCCGGCCGAGGTCGAGCGGATCGGGACCGCGCCGGACCGGGTGGTCGTCGACGGCGACGAGGTGATGCTGGGCGAGACCCGGTTCGAGGTGCTCGACACCGGCGGCCATACCCTCGGGCATGTCAGCTATGTCGACGCCGCCGATGACGTGGCTTTTGTCGGCGACACCCTCTTCGCGCTGGGCTGCGGCCGGCTGTTCGAGGGCACGCCGCAGCAGATGTGGGCCAGCCTGGCGAAGCTGACCGCGCTGCCGGACGCCACGGCGGTCTACTGCGCCCATGAGTACACGGCGTCCAACGCCCGCTTCGCCCTGTCGGTCGACGCCGATCCGGCGCTGGCGGCGCGGGCCGAGCAGATCTTCGCCGCCCGCGAGCGCGGCGACTGGACCGTCCCGACCACCATCGGCCTGGAAAAGGCGACCAACCCCTTCCTGCGCGCGCCGCTGCTGCGCCCCGACATCGCCGACCCGGCCGAGGCGTTCGGCGCCGTGCGGGCGGCCAAGGACAGCTTCAAGGGATGACGGCGGCGGAAATCGCCCGGTCCGCCAGCGCCGGAGCCTACTTCATCGTGACGTAGGCGATCCGCTCGGACGACGGGCGGCCGGCGACGCCGAGGGTCGGCGCGACAGCGATCAGCAGGGTGCCGGCCCGCAGGGCCACGGCCGGCCGGGCGCCCTCGACGATCACCACCCGCTGGATCCGCGCCATCAGGGCCGCGCCGTCCGGACGTTGCGCCAGCCGCTCAAGCGCGACCACCGACAGGATGGCCGCATCGGCGATGAGGGTCGAGGAGGCCGGGGTGGCCTCGGCGTCGAAGCTGATGCGGTGGCTGGAGATGCGGGTCGCGCGCACGCTGGCGGCGACGAGGATGCGGTAGAGGTCGACCGGGCCGATGGCCTTGAGGCGGATCGGGGCCGAGGCGCCGGCCAGCGAGGCCGAGGCGCCGCCCGGCCGCTTTCCGGTGAACAGGGTCAGGCCGCCGACCCGCGTGGCGCGCAGCAGCACCTGGCCGATGTCGTTCTTGTAGATGACGTCGCCGCGCGGCCCGATCTGCGGCTGCAGCACCCAGATCTCGGGACTGTTCTCGAACCGCAGCAGCGGGCGCGGGCTGGAGCGGTCGAGAATGAACCCCTCGCCGGAGTCGGAGACATAGCGGGCGACCGGCGGCGGCGGAGCCTGGCGCTGGCTTTCGCCGCGTTTGTCGCCGAACAGGAAGTCCTTGAGCGAGCCGTCCTGGGCGACCGCCGGGGCGACCGCGCACAGCAGCGACAGCATCGCGGCGACAAAGGCCGCGACAGCCCGCGAACGGAATTCAGAACTCGTCATTCCCCCAGCCATGCACGGCGAGTGGGGCGATTCTTGGACGGGTTTGGGGTGCAGGGCAAGGCGATGGGGCCAGCGGGGCGCCGGGGACATGCGCTGACGTGCATGTCCCCGCGCGAAAGGCGTGGACCTTAGCTGGCCAGGTATTGGCCGCCGTTCAGGGTGAAGGTCGCGCCGGTGACGAAGCCCGCGCGTTCGCCGGCCAGGTAGGAGACCATGTCGGCGATCTCCTCGCCCTTGCCGAGACGGCCGACGGGGATGCCCGCGACGATGCCGGCCAGGACGTTTTCCGGCACGCCGGCGACCATGTCGGTGTCGATATAGCCCGGGCAGATCACGTTGACGGTGATGCCCTTCTTGGCGTTCTCGAGGGCCAGGGCCTTGGTGAAGCCGATCAGGCCGGCCTTGGCGGCCGAGTAGTTGGTCTGGCCGACCTGGCCCTTCTGGCCGTTGATCGAGCTGATGTTGATCACGCGGCCCCAGTTGCGCTCGCGCATGCCCTCGATGACCGGACGGGTCATGTTGAAGGCGCTGTCCATGTTCACGCGGATGACCTCGCCCCACTGTTCGTAGGTCATCTTGTGGAAGAAGCCGTCGCGGGTGATGCCGGCGTTGTTGACCAGCACCTCGATCGGGCCGAGGGCGTCCTCGACTTCCTTCACGGCGCGGGCGCAGTCCTCGAAGTGGCCGACGTTGCCCTTGACGACCATCACGCCCAGCTCTTTCGCCGTGGCGGCCGCGGCTTCCTCGTTACCGGAATAGCCGGCGGCGACCTTCATGCCGTCGGCCTTCAGCCGCTCGACGATCGCCTTGCCGATGCCCCGGGTCCCGCCCGTGACGAATGCAACCCTGCTCATGCGCTCATTCCCTGCAGATAGTGTTTTGAGTTTCTTGATTGGTTCAGACGGCTTCGACGCACATCGCCACGCCCATGCCGCCGCCGACGCAGAGGGTCGCGGCGCCCTTCTTCGCGCCGGACCGCTTCATCTCGTGGAGCAGGGTGGTGAGGATGCGCGCGCCGGAGGCGCCGATCGGGTGGCCGATGGCGATGGCGCCGCCGTTGACGTTGGTCTTGGCCGGGTCGAGGCCCAACTCGCGGACGACCGACAGCGACTGGGCCGCGAAGGCCTCGTTGGACTCGACGAGGTCGAGGTCGGCGACGGTCCAGCCGGCCTTGTCGAGGGCTTTCTTCATCGCCGGGATCGGGCCGGTGCCCATGATTTCCGGCTCGACGCCGGCGCTGGCCCAGCTGGCGATGCGGGCCAGCGGGGTCAGGCCGCGCTTCTTCGCCTCGTCCGCGCTCATCAGCACCAGGGCGGCGGCGCCGTCATTGAGGCCCGAGGCGTTGGCGGCGGTGACCGTGCCGTCCTTGGTGAAGGCGGGGCGCAGGCCCGACATGCTTTCGTAGGTCGCGCCGTGACGGATGTATTCGTCCTGGTCGACGACGGTGTCGCCCTTGCGGCCCTTGATCGTCACCGGCGCGATCTCGCCGGCGAACTTGCCGGCCTTCTGGGCGGCCTCGGCGCGGTTCTGCGAGGTGACGGCGAAGCGGTCCTGGTCTTCGCGGGTGATCTGCCAGCGGACGGCGATGTTCTCGGCCGTCTGGCCCATGTGGTAGCCGTGGAAGGCGTCCCACAGGCCGTCCTTGATCATGGTGTCGACGAAGCTCAGGTCGCCCATCTTCTGGCCGTTGCGGATGTTGGCCGCGTGCGGCGACTGGCTCATGCTTTCCTGGCCGCCGACGACGACGATGTTGACCGAACCGTCGGCGATCTGCTGGGCGCCGAGGGCGACCGCGCGCAGGCCGGAGCCGCACAGCTGGTTGAGGCTCCAGGCCGGGCTTTCGGCGGGGATGCCGGCGTTCATGGCGGCCTGACGGGCGGGGCCCTGGCCGGCGCCGGCCTGCAGCACCTGGCCCATGATGACCTCGTCGACGTCGCTGGCGGCGATGCCGGCGCGCTCGACGGCGGCCTGGATGGCGATCTTGCCCAGCTCGTGGGCGGGCAGGCTGGACAGGGCCCCGTTGAACGACCCGACAGGGGTGCGGGCGGCCGAAACGATAACGATGTCGCTCATGGAAATTTCTCCGTCGTTCCCTGCGCGGCGCTCCGGCGGTACGAGCCCGGAACGCTCAATTTTCTGTGTAGGGCCGCACCTTGCATAGACGGGCGGGGTTCGTCACCTGATCATTTTGCAGCGCAATATGCTGCGCAGCAAAACGCTACTTCCGTCATGCCTTTGCTTCCGCGATAGTGCGGTGCGAAAAGGCGCGGGAAAGCGCTCTTCAGGGAATGGAAATGTCCGAGAAGCCCCAGTCCGGCGAAAATGCCGCCGGAGAAAAAAACGGCGCCGATCGCGTGGTCATCAAGAAGTACGCGAACCGCCGCCTCTACAACACCGCGTCCAGCTCGTACGTCACGCTTGAGCACCTGTCCGACATGGTCAAGGAAGGCGTCGACTTCGTCGTCTATGACGCCAAGACCGGCGAGGACATCACCCGCCCGGTCCTGACCCAGATCATCTTCGAGGAAGAGAACCGCGGCGGCGGCCAGAACCTGCTGCCGATCCAGTTCCTTCGTCAGCTGATCGGCTTCTACGGCGGCCAGATGCAGGCGTTCGTGCCGAGCTTCCTGGAGATGAGCCTGGCCAACTTCGCCAAGCAGCAGGAGCAGTTCCGCAGCCAGTTCGGCGTCATCACCCCCGGCGCCGGCCTCAGCGCCACGGGCCTGGGCGCCTACGAGGAGCAGGTGCGCCAGAACATGGTGCTGTTCGACCGGGCGATGAAGATGTTCTCGCCCTTCGGCGGCTACGGCAATCGCACCGAGGAAGGCGAGGCCGCGGCCAAGCCAGCGGAGGCGCCCGCGGCCGGGAGCGACGAGGCGCTGACCGATCTCAAGCGCCAGATGGCGGCCATGCAGGCCCAGCTCGAGAAGCTGGCGTCCAAGGGCTGAGAACTTCTTTACCCTCGCCGCGTTAGGTTTCGACCATGACCGACGCCGTCGATCCCGTTCGTCCGTTTGAACGCCGCCAGACCCGCCGTCGGGTGGAGGACGCCGCCCGCGCGGCATCCGCTGACGGGGGGACGAATCTGCCGGTCGTGATCGAATCCGTCCATGCCGAGGACATCGCCGACCCGCCGCCGGCGGCCGGGGCCTCGATCTTCACCGCCCAGGTCTACGGCCAGACGGGGCAGAAGCGCGGCCTGCGCGGCGGCCAGCCGGTCATCGACCAGGCCCGGGCGGCCTATCTCGAGACGGAATATTCCGGCCCGGACGACCGGCGCCCGCCCAAGGGCCTGCTGCGGAAGACCGAAATCTAGTCGCGCCGGCGGGCCAGTTCGGCCTCAAGCGCCGCGACCCGTCGTTCCAGCGCGGCGATGCGGGCCAGCGGGTCCGCGCCCGGCGTGGGCGTGGAAACCCCGGCCCGGTCGGCCAGTTCGGCCCCGCTGACCCCCAACAGCTCGGCAAGGGCGGCCACCTCGGCGGCCGACAGCTCGCGCTGGTCTTTCCACACCAGCGCCAGATCCGCCTCGCTCATGCCGGTGACCGCGGCCAGAACGCCGCGCGTCAGGCCCCGCTCGGCGAGGCGGGCGTCAAACCAGAGCTGATCGAAGAACAGGGCCATCAGGCGGCAAACTGGCGCGGGTCTTGCTTAACCGGAAGTGAATCCAACGCTGGAGCGCTCCCGTGTCCCTGTTCGCCATCCGCTTTCTGGACGTCGCCGTCGTGACCCTGATCTTTACCGTCCTGACCTGAGATCAGTGGCCGTCGATGCCCGCGCCGGCCAGGTCGATGTCCCGGCGGGCGGCAACGATGGTCACGATGAACCCGGCCAGGACGTCCAGCAGGACCATCAGGGTCATCAGGAAGAAGGTCGAGGTCGCGAAGGCCGGCGCGAGCAGGAACTCGACCAGGCAGACGATGAACAGGATCATCGACAGCGAGTGATTGATGATGGCGATCCGCCGGCTGGTGGTCGACTTCAGCAGCTCGATGAACAGCACCACCAGGGCGCCGGCCAGCAGCAGATCCGAAAGACTCACCGGCCAGGGCGAGCCCGAGGTCATCGACACGGTGAACAGCGGCTCGGTGAACCGGGCGCTCGCGGCCTGCGAGCCGAACCCGCCCTGCAGCGTCAGGGCCACCAGATTGTAGACCAGCACCGGCAGGGCCAGCAGCGGAAACGCGGCGAACATGGGCAGATCTCCCCCAACCCGGATAACCCCGGTTCGCAACGGTTAACGCCTTTCGGCCGTGGGGTGAAGCGGGCTCGCCTCAGTGGGGCGTGGCGGCCGGTTGCTCAGGCGCGTTCAGCGCCGCTTCCTTCTCGGCGATGATGCGGTCGAGGCCATCGATCCTGTACTTCAGGTACAGGCAGTAGGCGCCGATCGAAAGGCCCACCAAACCGATCAGGACGCCAGCGTCCGAGAGATCAAAGGGCTCCATCGCGTTCTCCCTGAGGCACAAGATACAGCGCGAGGAACGTGCAAACCAGACCGAAGGCGAATGCCGCCAGGTTGCCCACGTTGAGCGCCGCGCCCTTCAGAACCGGGTCGGCAACCGATATGCCCAGAGAGGCATAGGCGAACGTCGTGAGCATTTGCACGCCCAGCTTCATTCTTTGCGCGAACGTCCACCGCGCGCGGCGATCAAATTCCGCGAAGGCCATGCGCCACCTTTCGGCGGAACATAACCAGAACAACTGGAAAGTGTCAAACCTCGTCGGCACCGCCCGGGTTGCGCGCGCGAGACTGCAGCCACATGACGCCGAGCAGGTCGCTGACCGAGGCCTTGAGCCGGCCGAAGTTGGTGTACTTCGACACCCCGGTCTCGCGATGGCGGTGATTCACCGGCTGGAAGCCGATCTGGTAGCCCTCGCGGATCATCAGGGCCGGCAGGTAGCGGTGGATGTGATCGAAGTAGGGCAGGCGCAGGAAGGCCTCGCGCCGGAAGGCCTTCAGGCCGCAGCCGGTGTCCGTGGCGCCGTCCTTGAGCAGCCAGTTGCGCACGCCGTTGCCGAAGCGCGAGGCGATCTTCTTGGCCGCGCTGTCCTGGCGCTTGACGCGCTCGCCGCCGATCATCGCCAGGTCCGGCGGGCCGGCCTTGAGGGCCTGGGCCAGCCGCGGGGCGTCGGCGGGGTCGTTCTGGCCGTCGCCGTCGAGGGTGATCACGATCGGCGCGCGGGCGGCCATGATGCCGGTGCGGATCGAGCGGCTCTGGCCGGCGTTCTTGCGGTGCGACAGCACCCGCAGCATCGGCAGTTCCCGCTTCAGCTCGGTCAGCAGCGCCAGGGTGTTGTCGCGGCTGGCGTCGTTGACGAAGACCATCTCGAAGCTCGTGCCCGCGAAGGCGCCGGCGATCTCGCGCGCCAGGGCCGGCGCCGCGCCGCCTTCGTCGAACACCGGCACCACGACGGAGAAGTCGGGCGTGTCCGGGGCGGCTTTGGCCACGGTCTTCGGCGCGGCCTTCGCGGCGGCCGTTGCGGGGGCTTTGGGGGCGGCAGGCGCCTTGCGGCGCGGCGCGGGAGTCTTTTCGGTCATGGTTCCCTATAGCCGAAAAGACGGCGGAGGGGAGGATCGTGCTATCAAGAGTTCCATGACTCTCGGATCCCCTCTCGACCAATGGAGCCGCGGCTGGCGCGGCCCGCTGCTGGCCGCCCTGGTGGCGCTGGTCGCCGGCCTGCCGGGCCTGCTGGCCGTGCCGCCGCTCGACCGCGATGAATCGCGTTTCGCCCAGGCCACGGCCCAGATGCTCGAGACCGACGACTACGTCTCGATCAACTACCAGGACCAGCCGCGGGACAAGAAGCCGGTCGGCATCCACTGGCTGCAGGCGCTGAGCGTCGCGGCGGTGTCGGACGCGGCCGATCGCGACATCCAGCCCTACCGCATCCCGTCGCTGCTCGGCGCGATGCTGGCGGCCGCCGCCTGCGCCTGGGGCGCGACGGTGTTCTTCGGCGCCCGCACGGGCCTGCTGGCCGGGGCGATGTTCGGGGCCAGCTTCCTGCTGTCGACCGAGGCGGGCATCGCCAAGACCGACGCCGTTCTGGCCGGGACGACGACGCTCGCGCTCGCGGCGATGGGGCGGATCTGGTTTTCGCACCGCGGCGGGCCGCCGGTCGGCTGGCGGACGAAGCTGCTGTTCTGGCTCGGCGTCGGGCTGGCGACGCTGGTCAAGGGCCCGGTGGGGCCGCTGGTGGCGCTGATGGCCGGGCTGGCGCTGTGGGGCTCGGAGCGGAAGATCGACTGGGCGAAGTCCATGGGCTGGAGCTGGGGCCCGCTGCTGGTGCTGGCCATCGTCGGGCCCTGGGCCTGGGCCATCACCGTGGCCAGCGACGGGGCCTTCTGGGGCGCTGCGATCGGCGGCGACCTGGCCCCCAAGCTGGTCGGCGGGCATGAGCGGCACGGCGGCCTGTTCGGCTACCATGCCTTCCTTTCGCCGATGCTGACCTTCCCGGGCAGCCTGCTGCTGCCGGCCGGGCTGGTGCTGGGCTGGAAGGCGCGCACCGAGCCGGGGGTGCGCTTCGCCCTGTGCTGGCTGATCCCGACCTGGCTGATGTTCGAACTGCTGCCGACCAAGCTGGCCCATTACAGCCTGCCGGCCCAGGGGGCGCTGTTCATGCTGATGGCCGCCGCCCTGCGCGAACCGCTCGGCCGCAGGACGCGCATCGCCGGGGTGGCCGTGCTGGCCTTCGCCAGTCTGGTGTTCTCCGTCCTCAGCATCGCCGGCCTCGCCGAGTACGGCGACAGCGCCGACCTGACCTGGGGCGCGATCACCGTCGCCCTGTTCGTCGCCACCGCCATCACCGGCGGGGTGCTGATTTTCCGCAAGGCGGCCGGCACGGCGCTGGTCGCCGTCTGCGCCATGGGCCTGCTGGCGCACGCGGCCTTCTTCGGCCAGCTGGCCCCGCGACTGGAGCCCCTGTGGATGTCGCAGCGGCTGGCCATGGCCATGGAAAGCACCGGCCTCGCGCCGCGCGCCGGCGTCGTGCCGGGGCCGGTGGAGGTGGCCGGCTACGCCGAGCCCAGCCTGGTGTTCGCGCTCGGCACGACCACGGGCCTCGGCGGCGCGAAGGAGGCGGCCGCGGCCATCGTCGCGGGGCGTCCGGCGATCGTTGAAAAGAAGGAACAGCCCGCGTTCCTGGCCGCGCTGAAGGCCGCCGGCTTGTCCCCGCGCCCCGCAGGGACCATCTCGGGCGTGGACTATTCCAATGGCGACGACATGACCCTGACCCTCTATCGCGGCGAGCCGCAGGCCGCCCCCGTCCAGCCGGTGCAACCGTGAGCGGCCGGCGCATCGACATCGTCGAGGTCGGCGCCCGCGACGGCCTGCAGAACGAGAAGACCGTTCTCGACGTCGGCCAGAAGCTCGACCTGATCGGCCGGCTTGAGGCCGCCGGCGTGCGCCGCCAGGAGGTGGTCAGCTTCGTCAATCCCGCCCGCGTGCCTCAGATGGCCGGGGCCGAGGAAATCATGGCCGCCCTGCCGCATGACGCGGCCCGTTCGCGCATCGGCCTGGTGCTGAACATGCGCGGCTGGGACCGCTGCGTCGCCGGCCAGTGCGACGAGGCCAATGTCGTGGTCTGCGCCAGCGACGGCTTCGGCATCCGCAACCAGGGCGCCTCGGTCGCCGAGCAGATCGCGACGATGGCCGCCATCGCCGCGCGCAAGCACGCCGAGGGCGGCCCACCGATCACCGGCACGGTCTCGGTGGCCTTCGGCTGTCCGTTCGACGGCGAGGTCGGCGAGGACCAGGTCGTGGCTATCGTCCGCGAGATGGTCGCCGCCGGCCTGGACGAGATCGCCCTGGCCGACACCATCGGCGTGGCCGACCCCTGGGTCGTGCGCAAGCGGGTCGAGGCCGTGCAGGCCGTGATCGGCGACATTCCGCTGCGCATGCATTTCCACGACACGCGCAACACCGGCATCGCCAACGCCTACGCCAGCGTCGAGGCCGGGGTGACCATTCTCGACGCCAGCGTCGGCGGCCTGGGCGGCTGCCCCTTCGCGCCCGCCGCGACCGGCAACATCGGCACCGAGGACCTGGCCTACATGCTGGACCGCGCCGGCTTCGACACCGGGCTCGACATCGCCGCCCTCATCGACACCGCCCAGTGGGTCGGCGGCCTGATCGGCAAGCCGCCGGCCTCGTCGGTGGCGCGGGCAGGGGTGTTCAGGACGGTCGGGTAGGGGTGCGTTCCTTCCTCTCCACGAAGTGGGGAGGGGGACCGCCCGGAGGGCGGTGGAGGGGCAGCGCGAACGCCAGCGGCCCCATCCTGAATTCCGAACTTTCCGGCCAGTTTCGGGCCGCCCCTCCACCATGCTTCGCATGGTTCCCCTCCCCGCTTCGCGGAGAGGAAGGGGGTTAAGCCACCAGCGCTTCGGCCGTCTGCAGGTCCACCGACACCAGCTGGCTCACGCCGCGTTCGGCCATGGTCACGCCGAACAGGCGGTCCATGCGGCTCATCGTCACCGGATTGTGGGTGATGGTGATGAAGCGGGTGGCGGTGCGGGCGCGCATCTCCTCGAGCATGGCGCAGAAGCGGTCGACGTTGGCGTCGTCGAGCGGGGCGTCGACTTCGTCGAGCACGCAGATCGGCGAGGGATTGGCGAGGAACACGCCGAAGATCAGCGCCGAGGCCGTCAGGGCCTGCTCGCCGCCGCTCATCAGGCTCATGGTCGACAGCCGCTTGCCGGGCGGGCAGGCGAAGATCTCCAGGCCGGCTTCCAGCGGATCGTCGGACTCGATCAGCCGCAGCTCGGCTTCGCCGCCGCCGAACAGGGCCTGGAAGAGGGCCTGGAAGTGGCCGTTGATGATCTCGAACGCGGCCAGCAGACGGGTGCGGCCCTCGGCGTTGAGCTCCTCGATGCCCTCGCGCAGCTTGGCCACGGCGCCGGTCAGGTCGGCGCGCTCGGTCTTCAGCGTCAGGGCGCGGGCGCCTTGTTCGGTGGCCTCTTCCTCGGCGCGCAGGTTGACCAGGCCGATGGCGTCGCGGTCGCGCTCGAGGGCGTAGAGGTGAGCCTCGACCCCGCCGGCGTCGCCCGGAATGGCGATGGCCTCCTCGGTGATGCGTTGGCCCAGTTCCTCGGGCTCCATCTTGGCCGACTCGCGGATGTTGCCGGCGATCTCGCCGAACCGTTCGCGGGCGGCGTCGAGACGGGCCGACAGGCCGGCGCGCTGCTCGCGGGCCTCGGCGGCGGCGGCGTCGGCGACGCGGGCCGCGCGGTCTGCGGCGGCGCGGGCGGCCTCGCCCTGTTCCAGCGCGTCGCTCGACTTCGCGCGGCGGGCCTCGGCCATGGCGTATTCGTCGAGCAGCTTCTCGGTGCGCGTTTCCAGCGTGCGCGGCGCCTCGCGGGCGGCCAGCAGGGCGGCGTCGGTGGCCTGGCGCGCCTCGATCAGGCCGTCGACGCGCTTTCGGGCGGCCGCCTGGCGGCGGGCCCAGTCGTCGCGGTCGCGCTGCAGGGTCTCCAGTCGTCGGGCGCGGCCGTCGCGCTCGCGCGTCTCGATGTCCACCGCGGCGCGGGCCTGGGAGGCAGCCTCCCGGGCAACCTGGGCGGCGGTCCGGGCGGCGTCGAGCATCGGCGACAGGTTGGCGGACGAGCCGTCCTCCGAGGCGTCGGCGCGGGCGGCGGCCAGCGCCGTTTCGGCCTCGAGCCGCTCGGCGTCGAAGCGGGCGATGGTCTCGTCCAGCGACTGGGCGCGGGCGTCGCGGCGGGTCGCCTCGTTGGTCAGTCGCTCGACCGTGTCGCGGGCCGTGGCCAGGGCGCGCTCGGCGTCCTGCGGCGCGCGGCGGGTGTCGCGCAGGGCCTCCTCGGCGGCGCGGAAGCGGGCCTGGGCGGCCTTCAGCGTCGCCGTCGCCGTGTCGGCGGCGGGAGTCAGAGTCTCGATCTCGGCCTCGACCTCGGCCAGCCGGGTCCGCTGCTCCAGCCGGATGGCGGCCGGGCGCGGGGCCTCGGCGCGGGCGGTGAAGCCGTCCCAGCGCCACAGGTCGCCCTCGCGGGAGACCAGCCGGGCGCCGGCGGGCAGCGTCTTGCTCAGGCGCTCGCCGTCCGCGCGGGCGACCAGAGCGGTGTAGGCCAGGCGCGCGGCCAGTTCCGGCGGGGCCTTGATCAGCGGGGCCAGCGGCGTCGCGCCCTCGGGCCACTTCGGACCCTCGGTGTCGCGGCCGGCCCAGTAGGACGGGGCCTTGGCGTCGAGCGCCGCTTCCAGATCATCGCCGAGCGCGGCGGCCAGGGCGGCCTCGTAGCCGCGGTCGGGGGTGACGGTGTCCAGCGCCGGGGCGAAGCCGCTCTTGCCGCGCGGGGCCGACAGCTGGGCCAGGCCGCGGGCCTCGGTTTTCAGCCGGCCGAGCTTGTCCTCGAGCTGGCGGGCGGCGTCGCGGGCGGCGCCCTCGGCGCGGGCGGCGTCGGAGCGTTCGGTTTCGGCGGCCTCCAGCTTCGTGCGGGCGGCGGCCAGGGCGGCGGTGGCGGCCTCGAAGGCGGCGGCGGCCTCCGCGGCGCGGGGGTCGACGGTCGGGCCGATGGCGGCGCGGTCGGCCCTGGCCTGCTCCAGCGCCCGGACCGTGCGGTTCAGGCGGCTCTCGGCGTCGGCGACCCGGGCCCGGGCGGCGTTGCGGCGCGCCTCGTCGGCGGCGACCCCGGCGGCGAGGTTCTCGACCTCGCGGTCGGCGGCGGCGCGGGCGTCCTCGGCGGCCTTCAGGATCGCCTGCAGCTCCGGCAGGCGAGAGGGGGCCGACTTCACCTCGGACTCGACGACGATCAGCTCGGTCGCCAGACGCTCCAGCGCGGCGGCGGCGTCCTCGATGATCTGGGTCTCGCGGGCCGTGTCGACGTCGATGCGGGCCAGTTCATTGGTCAGCCGCTCGACCTCGGCGGCGGCCGTCTCGTGCTCGCGCTCCAGCCGGTCCTTCTCGATGGCCAGGCGGTTGAGGATGGCGGCGGCGACCGTTTCTTCCTCGCGCAGCGGGCGGATCGCCTCCTCGGCCTTCTGCGCCTCGATGGTGGCGGCGGCGGCGGCGCGGGCGGTCTCCTCGACGAGGCGGCCGGAGTTGGTCGACTCCTCCTCGACCCGCAGCAGGGTGTCGCGGGCCTCGGTCCAGCGGGCGAACATCACCGCCCCCTGGACGGCGCGGATCTCGGCCGAGAGCTTCTTGTAGCGTTCGGCCTGGCGGGCCTCGCGGCGCAGGCGGGCCAGCGAGGCGTCGAGCTCGCGAATGACGTCGTCGAGGCGGTTCAGGTTGGTCTCCGCCGCGCGCAGCCGCAGCTCGGCCTCGTGGCGGCGGGTGTGCAGACCGGAAACGCCGCCGGCCTCTTCGAGGATGCGGCGGCGGTTCTGCGGCTTGGCCGCGATCAGCTCGCTGATCTGGCCCTGACGGACCAGGGCCGGGGAGTTGGCCCCGGTCGAGGCGTCGGCGAACAGCAGCTGCACGTCACGGGCGCGGACCTCGCGGCCGTTGACCCGGTACGTCGAGCCCTCGCCCCGGTCGATGCGGCGAACCACCTCGATGACGGCGTGCTGGTTGAACTGCGCCGGCGCGGTGTGGTCGCCGTTGTCGATGGTCAGGGTGACTTCAGCGTGGTTGCGCGGCGGGCGTGAGCCCGCGCCGTTGAAGATCACCTCGTCCATGCCGCCGGCCCGCATGGCCTTGGCGGAGTTGGCCCCCATCACCCAGCGCAGGGCTTCCAGCAGGTTCGACTTGCCGCATCCGTTCGGCCCGACGATGCCCGTGAGTCCGGGCTCGATCCGGAACTCGGTCGGATCGACGAAGGACTTGAACCCGGAAAGGCGAAGCCTCTGGAAGTGCACGGGCCGGGGGGACCTTCCCTACTTCTTCTTGGCCGCCAGGGCCTTGGCGTAGGCGGCGTCGATCTCGGCCATCGACATCTCGCCCTTGTCGTACTTGTCGCCGTTGAAGAAGAAGGTCGGGGTGCCCTCGATCTTGGCTTCCTTGGCGTACTTCTCGACGCGGGCGTTGAAGGCAGCCAGGGCCTTCTCGTCGCCGACGCACTTGTCGAAGTCGGCCTCGGTCATGCCGGCCGTCTCGGCGATGCGCAGCAGCGGGCCGCGGATGTCGCCGGTGGTGAAGATCTCTTCCTGAGCGTGGAACACGGCCTGGACGGTGGTGAAGTATTTGTCCTTGCCGGTGCAGCGGGCCAGCATGGCGCCGGCGGCGGCCAGTTCCGGCGGCGAGGTCGAGAACTCGCGGAACACGTAGTGCACCTTGCCGGTGTCGATGTACTTGGTCTTGAAGGCCGGGAAGACGTCGTTTTCCCAGCGGCCGCAGTGGGTGCAGGCCAGCGAGGCGTATTCGATCACCGTGACCGGGGCGTCGGCCTTGCCGAGGCTCATGTCGTCGGCGGTGACCGCGCCGCCGCCGCCGCCACAGGCGGCCAGGGCGAGGGTGGCGATGGCCGCGGCGGCGGCCAGGACGGATCGGCGAGCGATGCTGCGCATGGTGGGATATCCCCCGAAGTTCAAACTGTGATTAGAGCCCGATTCCACAGGTTCCAAGAAGGCGGCGTTTGTTTGGCGCAACAGCCCGCCGGACTTGTGTTTGTCAACCGCCGCGACCGCGGAGTGTCTCGCGCCCGAGCCGGATCAGGGCGTCGCGCAGCGGACCTTCGGGCTGGCCCGCCAGGCTCTCGGCCAGGGCCTGTTCGGCAGCCGCGTCGAGCGGGCCCTTCGGCCGGCGGCGCAGGGCCTGGGTCCGGCCGGGCGTGGCGCGGATCGCGCCCTGGATGATGCGCAGCTTGCTGATCGAGCCCTCGCCGAGGATCAGCGACACGCGCTGCAGGATCTCGGGGGCCTGGTGCTGGACGATGGCGGCCGCCGGGCCGGCGACGCGCAGTTCGAGCACGCCGGGGGCGTTGCCGCGCGCCTTGACCAGCTTCACCGGCTCGGTGTGCCGGGCCAGGGTCTCGCCGACGATTTCCTTCCACTTCAGCTGAAGCTGGCCCGGACCCTGACCGAACTTTTCCTCCAGCGCCTTGAGCACCGGGCCCAGCGCCCGACCGGCCGGCGGCGCCGGCCTGGGCATCGGCCGCGAACGCCGGCGCGAGAGGATCTCGGCGGCTTCCTGCACGGTCGGGAGCGGGCGGCGGGGCGGCATGGGGGCAGTGTAGGGGGTTCGGGGCGGCCGGACTAGGTCAGGGCGAAAGGAGTAGGGCGTAGGGCGTAGGGCGTAGGGCGTAGGGAGTAGGGAGTAGGGAGTAGTTGCAGCGCGGATTTCGCTGTCTCTCCGCGTCACCGGTCGGCTACTCCCTACGCCCTACGCCCTACGCCCTACGCCCTACGCCCTGTCTCCAAACCCGATGACCGCCACCGCACCCGACATCCCCGCCCTCCGCGCCGCCCTGCTTGCCTGGTACGACGCCGGCGCCCGCGACCTGCCGTGGCGGGCCGGGCCGGGCAGCGCGGCGCGGGCCGATCCCTACCGGGTGTGGCTGTCGGAGGTGATGCTGCAGCAGACCACCGTGCCGCATGCGACGCCCTATTTCCTGACGTTCACGCGCCGCTGGCCGACGGTCGGCGACCTGGCCGCCGAGGCCGATGGCGAGGTGATGGCCGCCTGGGCCGGGCTCGGCTACTACGCCCGCGCCCGCAATCTCCTGGCCTGCGCGCGCGCCGTGGCGGCCGATCACGGCGGGGTGTTTCCGGATACGGAGGAAGGGCTGCGGGCCCTGCCAGGCGTCGGCGCCTATACTGCCGCCGCCGTGGCCGCGATCGCCTTCGATCGCGAGGCCAATGTGGTCGACGGCAATGTCGAGCGCGTCATGGCCCGGCTGTTCGCGGTCGAAGCGCCGATGCCCGACAGCAAGCCGGAACTCAAGCGGCTGGCGGGGGATCTGGTTACCGCCGACCGCCCCGGCGACTGGGCCCAGGCGCTGATGGACCTGGGGGCGACGGTCTGCCGGCCCAAGGCGCCGCTGTGCGACCGATGCCCCGTGTCAGCCTTCTGCGCGGCCTTCGCGCGGGGCGACCCGGAGACCTTCCCGCGCAAGACGAAGAAGGCCGACCGGCCGCGGCGGTACGGGGTGGCGTATCTGCTGACGCGGGACGGCGACGTGGCGCTGACGCGGCGGCCGCCGAAGGGGTTGCTGGGCGGCATGCTCGGCCTGCCGACCAGCGACTGGCGGGATCGTCCGTGGACGGATGATGAGGCGGTGGCGGCCGCGCCGGTGGCGGGGCTCTGGCGCGACGCCGGCGAGATCGAGCACGTGTTCACGCACTTTTCCCTGACGCTCCGCGTATTCCGGGCGGAGGGGGCGATGGACGCCGAGTGGACGCCGCGCGAGGGGCTGGGCGCGCTGCCCAGCGTGTTCCTCAAGGCGGCGCGCAAGGGGCTGGGGTAGCGCGTGCGTCCTTCGAGACGCGATCCTGAGGGATCGCTCCTCAGGATGACGGGCTTTGGTGGGCTTCACTTCCGTTCGTCATGGTGAGGAGCGAGGCCTCAGCCGAGCGTCTCGAACCACGCAGGCTCTACGCCGCCATCTCCGCCCGGACCTTGCTGCGCAGCACATCAATCGGCGCCAACCCCTTGTCGGACTTGAAGTGCCAGTAGGTCCAGCCGTTGCAGGCGGGCTGGGACTGGACCATGGCGCCGACCTTGTGGATCGAGCCGGTCAGGTCGCCGATGGCCAGGGAGCCGTCGGCGCGGACCTTGGCCGAGCGTTGGCCCTTGGGGCACCAGACGGTGTCGCCCGCGCGCAGCAGGCCGGCCTCGACAATGGTGCCGAACGGCACGCGCGGCTCGGACTTCTTGCTGCCCATGACCTCGAGATCGGCCGGGGCGACCGGGATGACCTTGCGGATGCGTTCCTTCGCATGGGCGATGTATTCGCTCTCGCGCTCGATGCCGATGAACCGGCGGCCGAGCCGCTTGGCCGCCGCGCCGGTGGTGCCGACGCCGAAGAACGGATCGAGGATCACGTCGCCGGGGCGGGTCGAGCTGAGGATCACGCGGTAGAGCAGGGCTTCGGGCTTCTGGGTCGGGTGGGCCTTGTGGCCGTCGGCGCCCTTGATCCGCTCCTCGCCGGTGCACAGCGACAGGGTCCAGTCCGAACGCATCTGCACGTCGTCGTTGGCCATCTTCATGGCGTCGTAATTGAAGGTGTAGCGCTTGGCGCCGCGGCTCTTGGCGGCCCAGATCAGCGTCTCGTGGGCGTTGGCGAAGCGGGTGCCCTTGAAGTTCGGCATTGGGTTGGTCTTGCGCCAGACCACATCGTTGAGAATCCAGAAACCGAGATCCTGCAGCACCGTGCCGACGCGGAAGATGTTGTGATAGCTGCCGATGACCCACAGGGCGCCGTCGTCCTTCAGGACGCGCTGGCACTCGGCCATCCAGGCGCGGGTGAAGTCGTCATACGCCTTGAAGCTGGCGAACTGGTCCCAGTGGTCGTCGACCGCGTCGACCTTGCTGTTGTCCGGCCGCAGCAGATCGCCGCCGAGCTGCAGGTTGTAGGGGGGATCGGCGAACACCAGATCGACCGACTTGTCCGGCAGCTTGCGCAGCTGCTCGATGCAATCGCCCTGGATGATGGTTTCCGCGCCGAACGCCATGGTCTGATTTCCCGAACACAAGAGAGTCCAAGGAATCTGGGGGCGTTACGGTTAAGGGGGCGTTCGCTGACGTGGTTAGCGAGGAGTTAATCGGCAGGCATGTCGGATCCGCGGGCGGTCGTTCGTCCTTTGAGTCAGGCAAACCCAAGGAGGCTCAGATGCCCTATGTCGACGGTTTCGTGCTCGCGGTCCCCAGGAGCAGGCTCGATGACTACAGGAAGATGGCCGCGCTGGGCGCCGAGGTCTGGATGGAGCTGGGCGCGCTCAATTACGTCGAGTGCCTCGCCGACGACGTGCCCTATGGCGAGCTGACGTCGTTTCCGCGCGCGGTGCAGGCGACCGACGACGAGGTCGTGGTCTTCTCCTGGATCACCTATGAGTCCCGCGAGAAGCGCGACGAGATCAACGCGAAGGTCATGACCGACCCGCGCATGCAGCAGTGGCAGTCCGACATGCCCTTCGACGGCAAGCGGATGATCTACGGCGGGTTCGAGAGCTTCATCAGCCGGTAGGCGCGCGGCCCCTCGACTCCCGCAACGGAAGGCCTGACACCTTCGGCCGAAGGCGCGCGACCAGACGCGCCGGAGGATCCGGAGACGTCATGACCAGCCCGCTCGCCCCGCTCGACGACAGCCGCACCAGCCCGTTCTACGAGCCGCACCACAAGGCCTGGCGCGACACGCTGCGGCGCTGGGTCGAGGCGGAGATCATGCCGTTCGTCAACGACTGGGACGAGGCCGGCGAGTTTCCCCGCGAGCTGTACAGGAAGGCGTCGGAGATCGGCCTGCTGCGGCTGGGCTGGCCCGAGGAATACGGCGGCGTCGCCACCGACCCCTTCATGTCGATCATCACCAGCCAGGAGATGGCCCGCCACGGCGCCGGCGGGGTCAACGCCAGCCTGATGAGTCACGGCATCGGCCTGCCGCCGATCCGCCGCATGGGCTCCCAGGAGATGAAGGACCGGATCATCCCGCAGGTGCTGTCCGGCGAGAAGATCTCGGCCCTGGCCATCACCGAGCCGACCGGCGGCTCCGACGTCGCCAACCTGAAGACCACCGCCCGCCGCGACGGCGACGACTGGGTCGTCAACGGCAGCAAGATGTACATCACCAGCGGCATGCGGGCCGACTACTACACCGTCGCGGTGCGCACCGGCGGGGAGGGCGCGGGCGGCGTCTCCCTGCTGCTGATCGAGCGGGAACGCGAGGGCTTCAGCCGCCAGCCGCTGAAGAAACAGGGCTGGTGGGCGTCCGACACGGCGCAGCTGTTCTTCGACGACGTGCGGGTGCCGGCCGCAAACCTGATCGGCCAGGAGAACATGGGCTTCTCCGGCATCATGCAGAATTTCAACGGCGAGCGGATCGGCATGACCGCCGGGGCGATCGGCTTCTCGAAGGTTTGCCTCGAGGACGCCATCGACTGGGCCCGCGAGCGCAAGACCTTCGGCAAGCGCCTCGCCGACCACCAGGTGATCCGCCACAAGCTGGCCGACATGTACAAGCGGATCAACGCCACCCAGGCCTGGCTGGAACTGCTGGCCTGGCGGATCCAGGCGGGTGAGTCGCCGATCGCCGAGATCGCCCTGCTCAAGGTCCAGGCCACCGAGACCATGGAATACTGCGCCCGCGAGGCGATGCAGATCATGGGCGGCGCCGGCTACATGCGCGGCAGCCGGGTCGAGCGGATCTACCGCGAGGTGCGGGTCAACGCGATCGGCGGCGGGTCCGAGGAAATCATGCGCGACCTGGCGGCGCGGCAGATGGGGATCTGACCGCTCACCCCGTCCAAGGATAGGCCCACAGCTCCGAGGCCGCGACGCCGCCGCGCGTGAGCTGCGCGCGGATGTCGGCCGTCCCGTCATCGCCGGGGCGGAAGTTGAACGCCAGTCGCACGCCGCCGGTCACCGGGTTGGCCTGCACCACGGGCGCGCGCATCTCGCCCTGGCTGAGGTCGATCGCGGCCTCCAGTCCGTCCGCGCCGCCGGGGACCGGGCCGAAGTCGACCAGCAGCCGGGTCCAGCCGTCGGCGTCGCCGGCGCCGGCGCGCCAGGCGTGGGCCCGGGCCATCGCCGGGTCGGTCCCGTCGGGACCCCAGTGCAGGCGGTAGGCGACCTCGACCGGCGTGTGGGCCGCCAGCGCCCCGTCCAACCGCCATTCGGCGACGATGTTGTCCTCGGCTTCGCTGCGCGCGTGCAGCTCGACCAGCCGGGCCGCGCCCGCCGGCCAGGTCCCGAGCGGCTCGACCCACAGGCTGGGGCGCAGGTCGTAGCGGGCCTCCAGGTCCTCGTAGTCGGCGAAGGCCGTCTTGCGCTGGATCAGGCCGAAGCCGGCGGCGCCGGGGAAGGTGCTGACGCGGGTGGCCGGCGGATTGGCCAGCGGTCGCCAGATGCGCCGCCCGCCCGCGTCGGCCACGGCAAGGCCGTCGGAGTCGTGCACCGCCGGGCGGAAGTCGTCGTAACGGCGGGCGCTCTCCTGGTCGAACAGGAACATGCTGGTCAGCGGCGCGAGGCCCACGCGCGCGACCTCGCCGCGCGGGAACAGGGTGGCGCTGACGTCCATGATCGTCGTCTCGCCGGGCGTGACCACGAAGCGGTAGGCGCCCGTCAGGCTCGGGCTGTCGAGCAGGCCGTGCAGCACCACGCCGGTCGCGCCGAGGGCGGGGCGCTCCAGCCACCAGCTGCGGAACACCGGGAACTCCTCCGCCTCGCCGGCGCCGATGGCCAGGCCGCGGGCGGACAGGCCGTAGGACCCGCCGCGCGCCACGCCGCGGAAGTAGCTGGCCCCGATGAAGGCGGCGATCTCGTCCCACTTGTCGGGCGTGTTGACCGGCGACAGCAGCCGGAAGCCGGCGAAGCCGAGGTCCGGGAAGGCCTCCAGCCCCTCGGGCGGCGGATCGCCGAAGGCGTAGAGCGACGGCGAATAGCGGATCGGCGAGGCGCGGCCGTCGGCGACCTCGAACAGCTCGACCCGGGCCGTGGCCAGGCCGCCGCGATGGAAGAAGTGCGCCTGGAACGGCAGGCCCAGCCCGCGCCACAGGGCGTGGTCCTCGACGAAGCGGATGCGGCGGTAGCCGTCGTAGTCCAGCCCCGCCAGGGCGGGCGGCAGGACGGTCTGCTGCGGCGAGAACGGATGGCGCGCCAGGGTCCTGGCGGCGCGGATGACGGTGTCGGGGCTGAAGGGCGCGGGCGCCGCGGCCCCCGTCAGCACGGCCGCGGACGACAGGGCGAGCAGTTCACGGCGGTTCAACGCCTCAGGCCTCCTCGAACATCGCCTTCAGGGCGCCCCAGCTCATGCGATGGATCGGACTGGGTCCCAGCCGCTTCAACGCCTCTAGGTGCGTCGGCGCTCCGTACCCCTTGTGGCCGGCGAAGCCGTAGCCGGGATGCAGGGCGTCCATCTCGACCATCAGCCGGTCGCGGGCGGTCTTGGCGAGGATCGAGGCGGCGGCGATCGACAGGCTGAGGCCGTCGCCGCCGACCACCGTCTTGATCTCGCAGGGCAGCTTGAATTTGTAGTTGCCGTCGATCAGCGCGAAGGCCGGCGTGACGGCAAGGCCCTCGATGGCGCGGCACATGGCCAGGCCCGTCGCGTGCAGGATGTTGAGTTCGGCGATCTCCTCGACGCTGGCGAACGCGACGCAGAAGGCCACGGCGGTCTGGCGGATCTCCAGGTCGAGCGACTCGCGCATCTTCGCCGTCAGCTTCTTGGAGTCGTTGAGCCCCTCGGGGATGCGGGCGTGGTCGAGGATCACCGCCGCGGCGCAGACCGGCCCGGCCAGCGGCCCGCGCCCGGCCTCGTCCACGCCGCAGACGGGCGCCGGACAGGCCAGTTCGAGCATCAGGTCGGGCAGGGCGCTCATGGCCGCGTCATACGGCTGATGGGCTCACGGCGGAAGCAGTCGCCGATGTGGTCGTTGACCATGCCGGTGGCCTGCATGAAGGCGTAGACGATCACCGGGCCGACGAACTTGAAGCCCTTTTTCTTGAGCGCTTTCGCCATCGCTTCGGCCTCGGGCGTCTTCACCGGCACCGCCGCCATGTCCGGCCAGTGGTTCTGGATCGGCTGGCCGCCGACGAAGTCCCACAGGAAGTCGGAGAAGTCCTCGCCGCGGTCGCGCATGTCGAGCCAGATCTTCGCACCGCCGATGGCCGCGTCGATCTTGGCGTTGGAGCGGACGATGCCGGCGTCGGCCATCAGCCGGGCGCGGTCGGCCTCGCCGTAGCGGGCGACCTTCTCCGGGTCGAAGTTGTCGAACGCCGCGCGGAAGGCTTCGCGCTTGCGCAGGATGGTGATCCAGGCGAGCCCGGCCTGGAACCCGTCCAGCACCAGCTTCTCCCACAGGGTGCGGGAGTCGTACTCGGGCACCCCCCATTCCTCATCGTGATAGGCGAGGTAGAGCTGATCGGTCGTACCGGGCCAGGCGCAGCGGGGCAGTGAGTCGGTCATGGGGGCAGTCTAGCGGCTGTCGCGGGGCATCGCATCGCCGGCATTGATGTCACACACAGGGCCGCTCGCGCGTCTGATCGGGGCCGCGGTGCTACGGTGGGGCAAGGGCGAGTCGGGGCAGGCGAATGGCGGAACAGTGTGTCTATTTCCACGGCCAGCCGGGGTCGCCGGACGAGCTGTTGCTGGTCGCGGCGGGGAGCGTGCCGGGCGGGCTGTTCGCGCCGGACCGGGCGACCGACCGGCCGGACCTGCCGCTGGGAGGCTATCTCGACCATCTGACGGCGACCGTGCTCGCCCGGTATCCCGCCGGGCCGATCCGGCTGGTCGGGTTCTCGCTGGGGGCGGTCGTGGCGATCGAGGTGGCGCTGCGTATCGTTGACCGCGATGTGCGGCTGGATCTCGTGTCGCCGGCCGCTCCGCTGGGTCTGGGCGACTTCCTGCCGGACATGGCGGGCGGGGCGGTGTTCGGCCTGGCGGCGCGCGGCCCCGGCCTGTTTGGCCTGCTGACCGGGGTGCAGGGCGCTCTCGCGCGGGTCGCGCCGGGCCTGCTGTTCAGCCAGATCTTCGCCGGCGCGGCGGGGGCCGACGCCGGTCTCGCGCGGGATCCGGCGTTCCAGGCGATCATCAAGGGCATCCTTGCCCACGGCCTGACCGGCGGGGCGAAGGGCTATCGGCGGGAGGTGCTCGGCTATGTCGCCTGGACGCCGGAGCGGCTGTCCGGCCTGACCCATCCTGTCACGCTCTGGCAGGGTGAGGCCGACAGCTGGACCCCGCCGGCCATGGCGCGGGCGCTGGCGGCGGCGCTGCCGGGCGCGCCGCAAATGCGGACCTTTCCGGGTCTGTCTCACTATTCGACGCTGCAGGCGGCGCTGCCGGAGATTTTCGCCCGGGGCGGGTGAGCGGTCAGGCCAAGGTCCAGGCCGGCCGCTCGACCGTCACCGGCCGGCCGTCCACCGTCAATGCGCCGTCCTCGACGCGGTCGAGCCGCAGCAGGGCCATGGCGCGGCCGGGGACGCCCGACAGCACCTGGCCCGCGCGCAGCTCGCCGTTCAGCACCTCGGCGCCGAAGGCCGGCGGCGGACCGGCGAAGGCGATCGGCAGCATGCGGCTCTTGATCTGGCCGCGCCGCTTCATCCGGCTGGTGGTTTCCTGGCCGACGAAACAGCCTTTCCTGAAGTCGATGCCGTGCAGCAGGTCGAAGTTGGCCTCGATCGGATAGGTCTTGTCGTCGCCGTAGTCGGCCGTGTCCGGCACGCCGAGGGCCAGACGGTGGGCGGTCCAGGCCGCCGCGTCGGCGCGCACGCCGGGGGGCTCGACGTCGCCGTGGCCGCGATGGCCCAGCGCCGGCAGGCGGGGATCGGGCGCGAAGCCCGGCTCGCCGCGCCCGGTATGCCAGAGGGCCACCACCGGACCCGGCTGCGGGACGATCTCGACCTTCGCCCGGAGGCGATAGATCGACAGCCGGGCGATCAGCGCCTCGCGCCGGTCGGCCGCGACCTCCAGCCAGCAGCCGTCCTCGCGGCCGAGAATGAACAGGTCGAACAGCAGCCGGCCCTGGGGGGAGAGTAGGGCGCCGAAGCGCAGCTCGCCCGCCTTCAGGGTCTCGACATCCTGGGTCAGCTGGCCCTGCAGGAAGGATCGCCAGTCGGGTCCGCTGACCGCCACGAGGGCCCGGTCGCGCAGCAGGGCGTAGCTCGGTGTTTCGCTCATGGACCCGATGTGGCCTTTCGCACGCTGTAACGCCAGTGCTCGCCAGTCTAAGGTGTCCCGATGGCGATCAAGCCCTTCCCGATTCTGTTCATAGGCCCCTCGCGGATCGGCGACGCCGTGCTGGCGTCCGGCCTGATCAAGAAGCTCGCCGATGAAGCGCCCGGCGCGCGGTTCACCATCGCCGTGGGCCCCGCCGCCGCGCCGCTGTTCGCCGAGGTCCCCGGCCTCGACCGGTTGATCGTGATGCAGAAGCAGAAGGGCTCGGGCCACTGGCTGTCGCTGTGGAACCAGGTGCGCCACACCCACTGGGCCTTGGTCATCGACATGCGCGGCTCGGCCACCAGCACCTTCCTGCGCCGCGACCGCCGCGCCGTGCACCGCAAGGCCACGGGCGAGCCGGTGCACAAGGTCATCGAGGCCGCCGCCCTGCTGACGCTGCAGGACGACCCGCCGCCGCCGTTCCTGTTCACCTCCGCCGAGATCGAGGCCCGCGCCGTCGAACTGCTGGGCGAGGGCGGGCCGATCCTGGCCATGGGCCCGGCCGCCAACTGGCTGGGCAAGACCTGGCCGATCGAGCGCTTCGCCCGGGTGGCCATCGAGCTGCTCGATGAAGGCGGGCCGATGGCCGGCGGGCGTCTGCTGATTCTCGGCGGGCCGGACGACGTGCGCTATGTCGAGCCGCTGGCCCGCACCCTGCCGCGCGACCGGGTCATCGACCTGACCGGCCAGCTCGACCTGCTGACGGCCTATGCGGTGCTCAAGCGGGCGCGGCTGTTCATCGGCAACGACTCGGGCCTGATGCATCTGGCCGCCGCCGCCGGCGCCCCGACCATCGGCCTGTTCGGCCCGTCGGACGACCGGCTCTACGCCCCGTGGGGCCCCGACACCCGCGTGGTCCGCGGCCCGCGCGAGTTCGAACAGTTCAAGGCCATCGACCCCGGCCTCAACCAGACCATCGGCCACATGATGGATCTGCCGGTCGACCAGGTGGTCGCGACGGCCCGGGAGCTGCTGGACGCGACCGCGCGGGCGCACGACGTTTAGGAGCCGCTCATCCCGGCGAAGGCCGGGACCCAGGCTTTTTCTGGAAAGCGCGGCGCCAAACGCTAAAACACCTGGGTCCCGGCCTTCGCCGGGACGAGCGGATTTTGAAATGACCCAGACCTACGACCTGATCATCCGCGGCGGCGAGGTGGTGAACCACGCGGGGCGCGGGATCGCCGACATCGGCATCCGGGGCGGCAAGTTCGCCTTCGTCGGCGACCTGTCGCAGGCCTCGGCGGGCGAGGTCATCGACGCGACCGGGCTGACGGTGTTGCCGGGGGTGATCGACAGCCAGGTGCACTTCCGCGAGCCGGGCCTCGAATGGAAGGAAGACCTCGAGACCGGGGCCAACGCCGCCGTGCTGGGCGGGGTCACGGCCGTGTTCGAGATGCCCAACACCGAGCCGACGACCACCGATCCGGACGCCCTGGCCGACAAGCTGCGCCGCGCGTCCGGGCGGATGAGCTGCGACCACGCCTTCTACGTCGGCGGCACGCACGAGAACGCGCGCTTCCTCGGCGAGCTGGAGCGGCTGCCGGGTTGCTGCGGCATCAAGGTGTTCATGGGGGCCTCGACCGGCACCCTGCTGATCAAGGACGACGCCGGGGTCGAGGAGGTGCTCAAGCACATCAACCGCCGGGCGGCCTTCCACTCCGAGGACGAGTACCGGCTGGAGGAGCGCCGGTCGCTGGCCCGCACCGGCGACTGGACCAGCCACCCGGAGGTGCGCGACGCCGAGAGCGCGATCCGCTCGACCCGCCGCCTCGTCGGCCTGGCCCGCAAGACCGGCAAGCGCATCCATGTGCTGCATGTGACCACCGCCGAGGAGATGGAGTTCCTCGCCCTCAACAAGGACGTCGCCAGCGTCGAGGTGACGCCGCAGCACCTGACCCTGGCCGGACCCGAGGCCTATGAGCGGCTCAAGGGCTACGCCCAGATGAACCCGCCGATCCGCGAAGCGCATCACCGCGACGCCCTGTGGGCGGGCCTCGCCACCGGCGTCGCCGACGTGATGGGCTCCGACCACGCGCCGCACACCGCCGACGAGAAGGCGCGGCCCTATCCGGCCTCGCCGTCCGGCATGCCGGGGGTGCAGACTCTGGTGCCGATCATGCTGACACATGTGGCCGAGGGCCGGCTGACGCTGGAGCGGTTCGTCGACCTGACCAGCCACGGCCCCAACCGCGTGTTCGGCTTGGCCGAGAAGGGCCGCATCGCCGAGGGCTTCGACGCCGACCTGACCATCGTCGACCTCAAGGCCCGCCGCACCATCCGCCACGCCGACCAGGCCAGCCGCGTCGGCTGGACCCCGTTCGACGGCTTCGAGGCCAGGGGCTGGCCCGTGGCGACCATCGTCCGCGGCATCACCGTCATGCGCGACGACGAGATCGTGGCGCATGGTCGGGGCAAGCCGGTGCGGTTCGGGGAGACGTTGGGAAGCTAGCTGATATCCGGAAATCCTCCCCACGCAGTGGGGAGGGGGACCGCCGGAGGCGGTGGAGGGGGGGGCACCGCACCGATGACGCCTTCACGACTTGCGCGATCAGCGCCAAAGCCGCGCCGATGTCCGACAACACAAGACCGGCGGGAATTCGGACGATCCGCATCCCCTGTCGCTCGATCCACTGATCGCGGTCGACATCGTGCTCTTCCACGCTGTCCTCCGCATGCACCGCGCCGTCTACCTCGACGACCAGCCTGTACTGAGCGCAATAGAAGTCGACCACGTACGGACCGATGGGATGCTGGCGCCTGAACCGCAGGCCGGCCAATCGCTTTCCACGAAGCGCCGACCAGAGGGCGACTTCGGACCGCGTCAGCGACTTGCGCAGACGCCGGGCGAATGTGATCGCTCGGGAGGTGGCGGGCATAAATACAAGTAATAAGGGCATTATCGAGAATTGCAAGGGAAGCGACTCCCCTCCACCATGCTCCGCATGGTCCCCCTCCCCAGCGTTGCTGGGGAGGATTGAATCGCTCTGAACGGCGCCCGATAACCGGCCGCATGGACGGAAACACCGCGCTCTCCACCGCACCCTTTCGTGACGCCCGCTATGCGCCGCGCCGGCTCGATGTCGAGCGGCGGGCCGACGGGTCGCTGGTGCTGGCCAATCCGACGCCGGTCGACGGGCGTTTCACCACCACGCTCGACGCGCTGGTCCGCTGGAGCGCGGAGGCGCCGGAGCGGGTCTGGCTGGCCGAGCGGGCCGGGGACGGCTGGCGGACGGTCGACTACGCTACGGCGCTGCAGCAGGTCTCTGCCCTCGCCGGAGGGCTGAAGGGCCTGGGCCTCAAACGCGCCGACTGCCTGCTGATCCTCGCGCGCAACACGGTCGACCACGCCCTGATCTGTTACGCGGCCATGGCGCTGGGCGTGGCGGTGGCGCCGGTGTCGCCGCAGTACGGCCTCGCCGGCGCCGACCTGTCGCGGCTGGCCTACGCCTGCGGCGTGCTGAGTCCGGACGCGGTCTATGCCGACGACGCGGCGGCCTTCGCCGGGGCGCTGGAGGCGGACTTCCTCAGGGGCCTGCCGGTGGTGGCCAGCGCCAACGCCCGGCCGACCGACATCGCCTTCACCGACCTGCTGCACTCGTCGCCGACCGCCTTCGTCGCCCGGCCGGACGACACGGCCAAGCTGCTGCTGACCTCCGGCTCCACGGGCCGGCCGAAGGCGGTCATAGGCCTGCACCGCAACATCGCCTTCAACGCCGCCCAGATCGCCGCCTGTTTCGACGATCCCGACCCGCCGGTGGTGGTCAACGCCGCGCCCTGGAGCCACAGCCTGGGGGCCAACGCCATCCTGCATATGGTGCTGCACCGGGGCGGCACGCTGTACATCGACGCCGGCCAGCCGACGCCCGGCCGGTTCGCCGAAACGGTGCGCAATCTGAACGAGGTCTCGCCGACCTACCACAACATGGTCCCGGCCGGCTGGGCCCTGTTCGCCAGCGCGCTGGAGGCCGACCCGGCCTTGGCGCGGACCTTCTTCAAGCGGGTGCGGGTGCTGCAGTACGGCGGCGCCTCGATCGCCCAGAGCATCATCGACCGGGTCCAGGCCGTGGCCATCGCCACCATCGGCGAGCGGGTGACCTTCGCCACGGGCTATGGCTCCACCGAGACCGGGCCGACGGCCTGCAACATCCACTGGCTGAACGGCCGGGGCGGGATGATCGGCCTGCCGGTGCCGGGCACGGCGGTGAAGCTGGTCCCGGCCGGCGAGAAGTTCGAGATCCGCGTGAAGGGGCCGCAGGTTTCGCCCGGCTACCTCGGCGAGCCCGGCCTGTCTGCGGAGGCCTTCGACGAGGAGGGATTCTACCGCCTCGGCGACGCGGCGCGGGCCATCGACCCGGCCGATCCGGAAGCGGGGCTGATGTTCGATGGCCGGCTGGTGGAGAACTTCAAGCTGGCCAGCGGGACGTTCGTGGCCGCCGGCGCCCTGCGGGTCACGGCCGTTTCGGCCATCGGCGGCGCCGTCAGCGACGCCATCGTCTGCGGCGAGGGACAGGAGGGCGTCGGCCTGATGCTGTTCCTCGACCCCGGCTTCAATGCCCGCCACCCGGACCCGGCAGAGGTGCGGGCGGTAATCCGCGCCGGGCTGGAGAAGATGAACGCGGCGGCGAAGGGCGGCGGCGGCCGGATCTGGCGGGCGCTGATCCTCGACGGCGCGCCTGACGCGGCAAGCGGCGAGCTGACCGACAAGGGCTACATCAACCAGGCCCTGGCGCGGGATCGCCGGCCGGCCGAGCTGGCGCGGCTGTTCGCGGCGGCGCCCGATGACGGGGTGATGGCGTTCTGAACGACGTCGATGCTCCCCACAACGTGGGGAGCTGTCAGGCGGAGCCTGACTGAGGGGCGTCGGTGCACCGACTCCCCTCCACCGCCTCCGGCGGTCCCCCTCCCCAGCAAAGCTGGGGAGGACTCTACGTCTCAGATTGTAGAGCGTTGACCACCCCCGCGCAGATCAGCAGCTGGCCGCCGTAGTAGGGGACCCAGACCGCCAGCTCGGTGAGGAAATTGTGCGGCAGCGGGCCCATCTTGGCGAAGATCACCAGGTCGCTGACGAGGAACATCAGCGCCCCGATCCCGACCGTGAAGCGGGGGAAACGGCTGGTCCAGGCGGTCGCCGCCATCAGTGAGAGCCCGACGGTGTAGAAGGCCACGCCCGGCGCGGCGGCCCGGTCGGCCGGCAGCATGAAGGCGATGAACACGGAGGCGGGGACCAGCAGCAGAGCCAGCGCCGCCTGGCTGCGGCTCAGGGCCGGGCGGCGGTTGCTCAGGTACAGGCGGACGGCGACCAGATGGCCGATCAGGAAGGCCACGGCGCCGACGATGAACTGGATGCCCAGCAGCACGTCGCCGAGGAAGCCGAGCGTCATCACCGCCGTCAGCAGCCAGCCGTCGCGGTCGCGCGCCTTCAGCGCCGCGTATGCCGCCAGCAGGCCGACGCCCGTGCCCTTCCACGCCAGCTCCAGCGGCGCGGGCAGGGGCAGGCCCCAGGCGGCGATGTAGCTCACCCCGCCGAGGATCGAGCCGATCAGCGCCCAGCGGGCCACCGTGTCGCGTGGTGTCATGGTCGTTTCCCCCCGTTTTTCCTGCATGCCCGGTTCGGCGCGGCGGCAAAAGCCGAAATTGGTCTGGATCAAGCCGCCGCGCGACACGGTCGCCTAGGGTCGCCGCCAAACACGGGAGGCGCCGGGCATGACAACCCTTATCGACAGGCTGCAGCAGGTCCTGGCGCCCGACGCAGTGCTGGACGGCGCGGACGGCGCCGACCGGTTCCAGAGCCCCTGGACGCGTCTCGGCCAGCCGCTGGCGGTGGTGCGGCCGGCTTCGACGGCGCAGGTGGCCGCGGTGCTGCGGCTGGCGTCGGAGACGGGTGTCCCCGTCGTGCCCTGGGGCGGTCGCACTGGCCTGGTCGACGGCTGCGTGGCCGACGGGGCCATCGCCCTGTCGCTCGACCGGATGGCGGCGATCGAGCGCGTCGATCCGGGCGCCGGGACGATGACCGTCCAGGCCGGCTGCATCCTGCAGACGGCCTGCGAGGCCGCCGCGGAGGAGGGCCTGCTGCTGCCGCTGGATCTGGGCTCGCGCGGCTCGGCGACGATCGGCGGCAACATCGCCACCAACGCCGGCGGCAACCGCGTGCTGCGCTACGGGATGATGCGCGAGATGGTGCTGGGGCTGGAGGCGGTGCTGGCCGACGGCACGGTGATCGACGCCATGAACCCGCTGCTGAAGAACAACGCCGGCTATGATCTCAAGCCGCTGTTCATCGGCTCGGAGGGCACGCTGGGCGTGGTCACCCGGGCGGTGCTGCGGCTGCGGCCCGCGCCCGTCAGCCAGGACACGGCCTTCATCGGGGTCGAGCATTTCGACGACCTGCCGCGGCTGCTGCGCCGGCTGGAGCGGGGGCTGGGCGGCAACCTGTCGGCCTTCGAGGTGATGTGGGCCGACTTCCACGATCTGGTCACCAGCGCCCCGGCGCGGGGCCGGCCGCCGCTGGAAGGTCGCTATCCCTGGTACGTGCTGGTCGAGAGCCTGGGCGCCGATCCGGCCGTCGACGCAGCGCGGTTCGAGGCCTGCCTCGGCGCGGCGCTGGAGGACGGCGAGATCGCCGACGCCGTCCTCGCCCGCTCGAACGCCGAGCGGGAGGCGATGTGGGCCCTGCGCGACGACGTGGCCCAGACCGCGCGTAACGGCCCGATCGTGACCTTCGACGTCAGCCTGCCGATCCCGGCGATGGAGGCTTATGTCGGCGCGGTGCAGGCGGCGCTTGCCGGGCGCTGGCCGGACCTCGGGCCGCCGATGGTGTTCGGCCATCTGGGCGACGGCAACCTGCACATCATCGCCCGTGTCCCGGCCCTGACTCCCGGGCACCGGCATATGGCGGAGATGATCGTCTATCGTCCGCTGAAGGCGCTCGGCGGGTCGATCTCGGCCGAGCACGGCGTCGGCCTGCAGAAGCGCGGTCACCTCGACCTGACCCGCTCGCCGGCCGAGATCGCCCTGATGCGCCGGCTGAAGGCGGCGCTCGATCCGCTGGGCCTTCTCAACCCCGGAAAGATCCTCGCCTGACCCGGGAGGAGGCGCCCGCCCGTTGGCGTGGCGCGCGAAATGTTGGATGGGTGGCCTGCTGCCCCGAACGGAGAAGACCATGAACGGCGCCGACGCCCTGATCACCACGCTCGCCGACAACGGCGTGACCGCCTGTTTCGCCAATCCGGGCACCAGCGAGATGCAGTTCGTCTCGGCGCTGGACCGCGAGCCGCGCATGCGGTCGGTGCTGTGCCTGTTCGAGGGCGTGGCGACCGGAGCCGCCGACGGCTACGGCCGGATGGCCGGCAGGCCCGCCTGCACCCTGCTGCACCTGGGCGCCGGCTACGCCAACGGCGGGGCCAACCTGCACAACGCCCGCCGCGCCGGCACGCCGCTGGTCAACGTGATCGGCGACCATGCCACCTATCACCGGCAGTACGATGCGCCGCTGAACTCCGACATCGCCGGCTGGGCCGCGCCCAACAGCCTGTGGGTCAAGTCGGCCGAGACGGCCGACGACGTGGGCCCGCTGACCGCCGAGGCGGTGAAGGCCAGCTTCGGCGCGCCGGGCGGCTGCGCCAGCCTGATCCTGCCGGCCGACAGCGCCTGGACCGAGACCACGGTGGTCGGGCCGGTGCTGACGCCCGCGCCGCGCGCGCAGGTCTCGGCCGAGACGACCGCGGCCATCGCCGCGCGGATCAGGGCGGCGAAGAAGCCGGTGATCCTGATGGGCGGCTCGACCTGCCTCGACGCCGGGGTGCGCCAGGCCGGCCGCATCGCCGCCACCGGCGTGCGGGTGCTGACCGACACCTTCGTCGCCCGCATCGCCCGCGGGGCCGGCCGGTTCGCGCCGGACAAGATGATGTACTTCGGCGAGATGGCCCTGGCCGACCTTGAGGGCGTCGACCTGATGGTGCTGGTCGAGACCACCGAGCCGGTGGCCTTCTTCGCCTATCCCGACCGGCCCAGCCTGCTGACGCCCGAGGGCTGCGAGACGGCCAGCCTGTGCGGCCGCGACGCCGACGGCATCGGCGCGCTGCAGGCGCTGGCCGATGCGCTGGACGCGCCGGAATCCTCGCCGGTCGAAGGCCTGAAGCTGCCCGACATGCCGGTCGGGGCCCAGAACCCCTACACCATCGGCGCCTCGATCGCCCGGCACATGCCGGACAACACGATCATCAGCGACGACGCGGTGACCGCCGGCCTGCCGGTGTTCCAGTCGACCCGCACGGCCCGGCCGCACGACTGGCTGTGCCTGACCGGCGGGGCCATCGGCCAGGGCATCCCGCTGGCCATCGGCGCGGCCGTGGCCTGTCCGGACCAGAAGGTCCTCAGCCTGAACGGTGACGGCGCGGCGATGTACACGGTTCAGGGCCTGTGGACGATCGCCCGCGAGCAGCTCGACGTGACCGTGGTGGTGTTCGCCAACCACGCCTACCGCATCCTCAACATCGAGATGGGCCGCACAGGCGCAGGCAACCCCGGCCCGGCGGCGAAGAAGCTGCTCGACCTGGGCTCGCCGCGCATCGACTGGGTGAGCCTCGCGAGCGGCCTGGGCCTGCCCGCCGAGCGCTGCACGACGGTCGAGGAATTCGACGACGCCTTCGCCCGCGCCATGAACCAGACCGGCCCGCGCTTCATCGAGGCCGCGCTGTAGCGCTAGCCTTCCTCTCCGCGTAGCGGGGACGGGGACCAGCCGGAGGCTGGTGGAGGGGCGGCGCGAACGTCAGCGGCCCCATCCGGAATTCCTGTCTTTCCGGCAAGCCCGGCGCTGTCCCCTCCACCCTGCTCCGCAGGGTCCCCCTCCCCTCTGCGAGGGGAGGACCACCCGCCAACGAAAAAGGCCCGCCGGATCGCTCCGGCGGGCCTTCGTCTGTTCAGATCAGCCGTGTGATCAGTTGCTGACCTTGTTGGTCGGCAGCTTGCAGCCGCCGCCGATGCCGGCAGCCTGCTTGCAGCTCAGCACTTCCTTGGGCGTGTCCGACTTGGCCGGATAGTTGATCACCCAGCCGGGCAGGCCGTCGGAGCAGGCCACTTCCAGGAAGCCGTCGCCCGTGGCGGTCTTGCCGATCACGCGGGCGTCGGACACCACGCAGGAGCCCTTGCCCAGCGCGCGCAGGTCGCTGCTGATCTTGACCACCGAAGCCGCCTTCGGGGTGAAGCTGCAGCCGTAGCCGTCCAGCTCGGCGATCAGGCAGTTGTAGACCTTGCCGCCGCCGTTGGCGTCGAACACGCCGACGCCGCCGTCGGGACGATCCGAGCACTTCAGCTCGACCACTTCCTCGGGTTTGCCGCGCGACGGGAACAGGGCGTACTTCTCGACCTTGCAGGGGAAGCCGGCCTTGGTCGCCAGGCGGGTGTAGAGGCCGGCCTGTTCGGTCATGGCCTGACGCGAGTCGGTCAGGGTGCATTCGGCGCCGCCGGGGGCGTTGGCGCAGTCGATGGCGCGGGCCAGCGAGCCGTTGGCGGCGCGTTCGAGCACGTAGCCCTTGCCGTTCTGGCAGGCGACTTCGAAGTAGGTCGAACCGTTCACCGCGGCCAGGATGTAGCGCTTGTCGGTGACGACGCAGTTCTTGCCCGCGGCGGCGGCCAGGGAGTCGACCATGGCGAGCTGGGCTTCGCGGGTGGTCAGCTGGCAGGACAGGTTCGCGCCGGGCTCGTAGGCGAGGCAGGTGGTGGCCTTGACCTCCTTGGTCGCGTCAGCGGGGTTGGTCGTGGCGATGATCAGGCCCGAGCCGTTCTTGCAGGCGACCTCGAAGTAGGAGTTGTGCGCGCTGGAGCCGATCGAGCGGGCCTTGTCGATGTCGCAGCCGGCGTTGGCCTTGGCCACGAACGGCGCGAGCGCCTGGACCGGGTCGGCGTTGCCGGGCAGCTTGCAGGCCAGCGAACCGGGCTTGCCGTCCGCGCCCGGCTTGCCGGTTTCGAGACAGGAGTAGAACTGCGGCGGGGTCGCGTTGCCCGCGGTGGCGACGAGCACGCCGCCGAGGCCGGGGTTACAGGCGATTTCGTAGTAGCCGCTCTTGGTCTTCGGGTCGGCGCCGATCCAGCGCGCGTCGGCGACGGTGCACGACAGGCCGGCCGCGGCGACAATGGCCGGAGCCTCGGCCATGCCCTTTTCGCGCGACTTGGCGTCGATGCCGCCGGCCGCTTCAGCCGGCTTCTTGGCGGCCAGCACCATGGTGGCGGGCGCCATGATGGCTAGGGCCAGAACGGCCGCCAGGCCGATCCCGATTTTCCGCATTGTTCTGTCTCCTGGCAGATTCCTCGCGCGGACTTAAACGCGCGCTTTTTTCGGGGGTCAAGGTCACGCAACCCGCTGGCGGAATTGCGGCGCGGGGCTGAACGGCCGATGATGGCCGCGTTCATGGGGAGTGCAGGGCGTTGCGGGACGGAATCGAGGAAACGGCGGCCGAGGTGCGGCGTCCGAAACTGGACTACCCCTTCGAAACGGGTCCCACACCCGGAACGGGTGAAGCCGTGGAAGTCGCTCCGGGCGTCATGTGGCTGCGCATGCCGCTGGGCGGCGCGCTGCAGTTCATCAACGTCTGGGCCATCGCCGACGGCGAGGGCTGGTGCGTGGTCGATACCGGCATGCAGACCCGCGACACCTCCCAGGCCTGGCGGACGGCGTTCAAGGACGCGCTGGGCGGCAAGCCGATCACCCGGGTGATCGTGACCCACCTGCATCCCGACCATATCGGCCTCGCCGGCTGGATGACGCGCAAGTTCCAGTGCCGGCTGTGGATGACGCGGCTGGAGTACCTGCAGTGCCGCATGCTGGTGGCCGACACCGGCCGCGAGGCGCCCGAGGACGGCATGCGCTTCTACAAGGCCGCCGGCTGGGACGAAGACGCGCTGGAGAACTATCGCGCGCGCTTCGGCGGCTTCGGCAAGGCGATCTACCAACTGCCCGACAGCTATCGCCGGCTGAACGACGGGGAGGAATTCGACATCGGCGGCCGGACCTGGCGGATTGTGACCGGCAATGGCCACTCGCCGGACCACGCCTGCCTCTACTGCCCGGAGCTGAAGCTGCTGATTTCGGGCGACCAGGTGCTGCCGCGCATCTCCTCGAACGTGTCGGTGTTTCCGACCGAGCCGGACGCCGATCCGCTGACCGACTGGATGACGTCCTGCGCCAAGGTGAAGGCCGCCGTGCCGGACGAGGTTCTGGTTCTGCCGGCGCACAACGACCCGTTCCACGGCCTGCACGCCCGGCTCGATCACCTGATCGCCGGCCATGAGCGGTCGCTGGGCCGGCTGGAGAAGTCGCTGGCCGAGCCGAAGCGCGCCGTCGACGTGTTCGGCGCCCTGTTCGCCCGGCCGATCGGTCCCGAACTGGTCGGCATGGCCACCGGCGAGAGCCTGGCCCACCTGAACTGCCTGATCGAGCGCGGCAAGGCGCTGGCGGAGCCGGACGCCGACGGGGTGATCTGGTACCGGGCGGGGTGACTGCTTCACATGTGAACTTGATGTTTCGCATGTGAAGCATATAGTGGCGTTCGATGACCGAACGCCCCGTCTTCTACGCCCTGCTGAAAGCCGCCCAGAAACGCGTCGAGCGCTGGGTGGAGGCCGAGGCCGCGCAGATCGAGGGGGTCACGTCCGCCCAGGCGGGCCTGGTGCTGTTCCTCGGCCGATCGGACGGCGCGGCCATCGGCGACGCCGCCGAGGCGCTGGACGTGGCCCCGTCGGCCATGACCGGCCTGGTCGATCGCATGACCCGCGCCGGATATGTGGAGCGGCGACCGGACCCGACCGACGGACGCGGCCAGCGCCTGTACCTGACCGCCCAGGGCTGGTCGGCGCGGGAGCGGGCCGTGGCCCTGCTCGATGATCTCAACCAACGCCTGAGCGAAGGCCTGTCGGAGGGGGACGCCGCCGTCGTCGCCCGCTGGCTGGAAGCCGTCGCCGCCAAATTCTCCAGGGAGGACTGACCCATGACCGACCGCATCACCTCGCCCTTCGGGGCCTTCACGCCGGCGCGCGAGGTCGTGGCGGGCCACGACCTGACCGGCAAGACCGCCATCGTCACCGGCGCCGCCACGGGCATCGGCATCGAGACGGCCCGGGCCCTGGCCGAGGCCGGCGCCGACGTGGTCATCGCCGCCCGCAAGCCCGACCTGGCGGCCGCCGCCATCGGCGACATCGCGAAGACGGCGAAGGGCCCCGGCGCCCGGTTCGAGATGCTCGACCTGTCGGACCTGGCCTCGATCCGCGCGTTCGGCGCGCGGTGGGGCGACAAGCCCCTGCATATCCTGATCAACAACGCCGCCGTCATGGCCTGCCCGCTGGACCGGACGCACGACGGGTTCGAGATGCAGATCGGCACCAACCACTTCGGTCACTTCCTGCTGGGCAATCTGCTGGCCCCGGCGCTGGAAGCCGGCGCGAAGGGCGCGGGAAAGGCCTCGCGGCTGGTCAGCCTGTCGTCGATCGGCCACCGCCGCTCGGACATCAACTGGGACGACGTCAACTACGTCACCCGGCCCTACGACAAGTGGGAGAGCTACGGCCAGGCCAAGACGGCCAACGCCCTGTTCGCGGTGGGCTTCCACAGGCGGTTCAAGGATCGCGGGATCACCGCCAACGCCGTCATGCCGGGCGGCATCATGACCCCGCTGCAGCGGCACCTGCCGCACGAGGAGATGGTCGCCCTGGGCTGGATCGACGAGGCGACCGGCAAGATCCGCGACGGCTTCAAGACGCCGGAGCAGGGCGCCTCGACCAGCGTCTGGGCGGCCGTGGGGCCCGAACTCGAGGGCGTCGGCGGGCTGTATCTCGAGAACTGCAACCAGGCCCTGCCCTGGTCCCAGGCGACGCCGTGGGAAGGCGTCATGCCGCACGCCCTGGACCCGGACAGCGCCGAGCGACTGTGGGCCTTGTCGGTGGAGACGGTCGGCGCGGGGTGAGGGTTCCCTCCCCCTCGCCCTCATTGGGAGGGACAGACCGCGAAGCGGTCAGGGTGGGGCGTAAGGGGCCGTGCCGGAGGGGGCGGGGTGGCGGGCGGCTTCCCCACCCGTCCGGACTTCGTCCGTCCACCCTCCCCATGAAGGGGAGGGAGGTCTAGACTCGTGGCCATGGTCCAGTCTCTCCACATCCGACCCGCTCACCCCGGCGACGCGCCGGTCATCCTCGGCTTCGTCCAGGCCCTGGCCGAGTACGAGAAGCTGCGCCACGAAGCCGATCTGACGCTGTGGGACGTGGAGCTGTCGTTCTTCGGCGTCGCGCCGCGGGTGTTCTGCGACATCGCCGAACTCGACGGCCGGCCGGTCGGTTTCGCGGTCTGGTTCTACAGCTACTCCACCTTCCGGGGCCGGCACGGCATCTATCTGGAAGACCTGTTCGTAGAGCCGGCCGCGCGCGGCGTCGGGGCCGGCAAGGCGCTGCTGGCCGGCCTGGCGCGGCGCTGCCGGGACGAGAACCTGCCGCGCCTCGACTGGGCGGTGCTGGACTGGAACGCGCCGTCAATCGCCTTCTACGACTCGCTGGGGGCCGAGACGCTCGACGGCTGGACCACGCGCCGGCTGACCGGCGCGCCGCTGGAGCGCCTGGCCGCGTCATGAGCGCGCCGCCGGACACCGTGCTGGAGGTCCCGCCCGCGGAGGCGGCGGCGATCCGGGCGGCGGTGCTGGCGGCCGACCTCGACGGGCTGGGGCCGGGCCGGTCGCTCGCCCGGCCGGAGGACGCGGCCGACCTGACGGCCTTCCTCGCCGACCCGCGCGTCACCGACGCCATCTACGACCTGCCCCGGCCGTTCAGCCTGGACAACGTCGCCCGCTGGATCGCCGAGTCCGAAGCCCTGCGGCGGGAGGGGCGGCGGCTGCTGATCCTGACGCGCGACGGAAGCGGCGAGATCGCGGGCTACAGCTGCGTCAGCATCTGGCCCGAGCGGTCAGCCGCGGAGCTGGCCGGGGCGCTGCGCGCGGATCGCCAGAGCGGCGGTCAGGGCGGCGCCGGGGCGCTGCACACCTTCGGCTGGATTTTCCGGGCGCTGAAGGTGCGGATGATGTGCCTGACCGCCGCCGTCGACAACGTCCGCTCGGCGAAACTGATCGACGCGGCGGGGTTCGTGCGCATGGGCACGCGCGAGGCGGTCCGGCCGGACGGGACGACGCGGACATCGCTCTACTGGGAGGTGACGGCCGATCAGTGGCGGGAGCGGTGGGGGAGTAGGGAGTAGGGAGTAGGGAGTAGGGAGTAGGGAGTAGGGAGTAGGGAGTAGTAGAGGGTAGGCGCGGCGCCGGCAGCATCAACTGGTCGAACTACGCCCTACTCCCTACCCCCTACGCCCTTATTCACGCCCGCTCGAACACCGCCGCGATGCCCTGGCCGCCGCCGATGCACATGGTCTCCAGGCCGTACCGGCCGTCCCGACGGTGCAGCTCGCGCAGCAGGTTGGCGAGGATGCGACCGCCGGTGGCGCCGATCGGGTGGCCGAGCGAAATGCCGCTGCCATTGACGTTCAGCTTGTCGCGGTCGTCCCAGCCCCAGCCCTTGAGCACGGCCAGCACCTGCGGCGCGAAGGCCTCGTTCAGCTCGACGAGATCCATGTCCTTCCAGCCGAGGCCGTTGCGCTTGAACAGGCGCTCGACGGCCGGCACCGGGCCGATGCCCATGCGCGAGGGATCGCAGCCGGCGGCCGCCCAGCTGTGGAACCAGCCCATCGGCTCCAGGCCCAGCTCGTCCAGCTTGTCCTCGGCGACCACCAGGCAGGCGGCGGCGGCGTCGTTCTGCTGGCTGGCGTTGCCGGCGGTGACCACGCCGTCCTTCTCGATGGCGCGCAGCTTGCCCAGCGACTCCATCGTCGCGTCGGGGCGGTAGCCCTCGTCCTTCTCGAAGATGACCGGGTCACCCTTCTTCTGCGGCACGGCCACCTTGACCAGCTCGTCGTCGAACTTGCCGTCGGCCCAGGCCTTCGTGGCCCGCTGATGGCTCATGACCGCGTATTCGTCGGCCTGCTCGCGGGTGATGTTGTAGTCGCGGGCCAGGTTGTCGGCCGTCTCGATCATGCCGCTGATCACGCCGAAGCGGCTGATCGGCTGGCTCATCACCCGGCCGCGGGCCAGACGGTCGTGCATCGTCACCGAGCCGGCCCGGGCGCCGTTGCGCATCTCGAGGCTGTAGTACTCGGTGTTGCTCATGCTCTCGACGCCGCCGGCGATGACCACGTCGGCCGCGCCGGTCTGGATCATCATCGCCGCGTCGATGATCGCCTGCAGGCCCGAGCCGCAGCGGCGGTCGAGCTGGTAGCCCGGCACGCTGATCGGGAAGTCGGCGGCCAGCAGCGACCAGCGGGCGATGCAGGGGGCCTCGCCGTTGCCGTAGCCCTGGGCGAAGATCACCTCGTCGACCCGTTCCGGATCGAGCTTCGTGCGGTCGACGATGGCGCGCAGGATGACCGCGCCGAGCTCGCCGGCGGTCAGGCTGGACAGCCCGCCCTGGAACTTGCCGACCGCGGTGCGGATGGGGCTGACGATGGCGACGCGACGCATGGGAGGCTCCGAGATGTCTCCCTCCCCTTCAGGGGGAGGGTGGCCCGAAGGGCCGGGTTGGGGATGGCCGCGTGGCGCCGGTGAGGCGGGTTGACGCCCCACCCTCGGCGGCTGCGAGTCGGTCCTAGACCGGATCGTAGGGGAACACCGACGCCGAGGCGCCCGTGTCGAAGAAGCTGTTCTTCATCGCCGGCAGGGCGACGTCGAGCAGCGAGCGCGGGCTCCAGCCCTCGACCTTGGCCATCGAGCGGATCGGGCGGGGCTGGTCGAACAGCACCACCTCGTTGCCGCGCACGCCGAAGATCTGGCCGGTGACGTCCTTCGCCTCTGGCGAGGCGAGGGCGATGGCCAGCTGGGCGACCTGGTCGGCGCGCATCGAGTCGCGCATCCGGCCGACGCGCAGGGCGCTGGCCTCGTCGGTGACAGGGATCGAGGCGATCATGCGGGTCCAGGCGAACGGCGCGATGACGTTGGAGCGCACGCCCTTGGGCGCGCCTTCCATGGCGATGATCCGCGACAGGCCGGCCACGCCGAGCTTGGCGGCGGCGTAGTTGGCCTGGCCGATGTTGCCGATCAGGCCGGTGGTCGAGGTGAAGTGGATGTAGGAGCCTTCGCCCTGGCCACGGAAGTGTTCGACGCTGGCCCGGCTGACGTTGTAGGCGCCGCGGAGGTGGACGGCGATGACCGCGTCCCAGTCGGCGTCGTCCATCTTGTGGAACATCTTGTCGCGCAGGATGCCGGCCGGATTGATCACCGCGTGCAGGCCGCCGAAGGTGTCCATGGCCTGCTCGACCATGCCGCGGACCGCGGCCATGTCGGTGACGCTGTCGGAGTTGGCCACCGCCTCGCCGCCGGCGGCGACGATCTCGTTGGCCGTCTGCTGCGCGGGGCCGGCGTCGCCGGCGTCGGCGCCCGAAAGCCCGCCGCCGAGATCGTTGACCACCACCTTCGCACCCTCGCGGGCCGCCAGCAGGGCGCACTCCTTGCCGATGCCGTTGGCGGCGCCGGTAACCAGAACAACCTTGCCCTCAAGCACGCCCATGGCGGGTCTCCCTTGGATGATTTTTGCCGTGTGGCAGCCGTCTAAGCGCGCGACGCTGCGTTAGGCAAGCTGCGTCCTTCGACACGGCGCTTCGCGCCTGCTCAGGATGACGTGCATTTGGTCTACGTCATGGTGAGCAGCAGCCGCAGGCTGCGTGTCGAACCACGCAACCTGCATCACGTCAGCCGGTCGGCCTTGCGCAGGGCCGGGAACAGCTTCGCCCAGACGCCCGTCACGATGATCGCGCCGACGCCGCCGAACACCGCCGCGCCCACCGGGCCCAGGAAGCGGGCGACGATGCCGCTCTCGAACTCGCCCAGTTCGTTGCTGGCGCCGATGAACAGCGAGGAGACCGTCGCCACCCGACCGCGCATGTGATCGGGGGTGGCCAGCTGGACCAGCGTCTGGCGGACGTAGACGCTGATCATGTCCGCCCCGCCGAGCAGGATCAGCCCGCCCATCGAGATCCACATGATCTTCGACAGGCCGAAGATCAGTGTGCCGACCCCGAACAGGGCCACGGCCGAGAACATGATCACCCCGGCGTTCTTGCGGATCGGGTTGCTCGCCAGCCACAGGGCGACCGCCGCCGCGCCGATGGCCGGACCCGCGCGCAGCAGGCCGAAGCCTTCCGCGCCCACGTGCAGCACGTCCTTGGCGAACACCGGCAGCAGCAGCGTCGCGCCGCCGAGAATCACCGCGAACAGGTCGAGCGAGATGGCCCCGAAGACGATCTTGTTGTTCCACACATAGGCCAGCCCCTCCTTCATCAGCGCCCAGCGCGAGCCGGGCTGGACTTCCGGCTGGGCGTTGCCGCGCACCAGCAGCACACAGGCGCCGGCGACGACATAGAGGGCGGCGGACACGCCGTAGGACAGGGTCGGGGAGATGGCCACCAGGATGCCGCCGACCGCCGGTCCGGCGATCGAGGCGGTCTGCCAGGCCAGCGACTGCCAGGCGATGGCGCGCGGGAGGAGGGGGCGGGGCACCAGCATGGGCCCGAGCGCCGTGCTGGCCGGCGAGAAGAACGACCGCGCCGTGCCGAACAGGGCCGCGGCGCTCAGCAGCACCGGAATCGAGGCCCAGCCGAGGAAGGTCACCGCGGCCAGGCCGACGGCCACGACGATCTCGGCGAGGTAGCAGCGCAGCAGGATGCGGCGGCGGTCGTGCCGGTCGGCCATCTCGCCCGCCGGCAGGGCCAGCAGCAGCACCGGCAGGAAGGACACCAGGCCGATCATGCTGACGGTCAGGGCGGCGCGCTTGACGTCCATGTGCACATCGTCGCGGGCCACGGCGTAGATGTGCCAGCCCAGCGCCACGCCCTGGATCTGCACACCGAGCACGGCGACGAAGCGCGAGAGCCAGAACAGCACGAAGTCGCGCTGGCGCAGCAGCGCGCGCAGGGAGGTGTCGGGTTCGGGGAGGTCGGGGGAGTCGGACATGGGTCGTCGCACATTCGCCCGCGCGGGCCGGGGCCGCAACAGCCGTTGACGCGCCCGGGCGCGGCCCTTAAGTCGCGGCCCCTTGATGGCGAGAAGGGCGAGGGCGCGATGCGCAGCCTCCGACGAACGATCCGCCGCGCTGGATCAGCGCGAGTCTAGTCCCCCGGCCGAGAGGCGCGGGGCCGTTCCCGCCTTTCCGCTTCGAGCTTGCCATGACCGCCATCACCTATCGCCCCGAGCAGCCGGCTGACGCGCCGCGCATCGACGCCCTGATCGACCGCGCCTTCGGCCCGGGCCGCCACGCCAAGGCGGCCGACCGCCTGCGCGAGGGCAACCGGGTGATCCCCGAGCTGTCGTTCACCGCCTGGGACGGCGAGACGCTGGTCGGCTCGGTGCGGCTGTGGCCGGTGGCCATCGGCGGCGCGCCGGTGGTGTTCCTCGGACCGATCGCGGTCGAGGCCGAGCTGCGCAAGCACCGCATCGGACAGACGCTGGTCGAGATGGCCTGCGACGCCGCGGCCAGGGCCGGCTGGCCCGCCGTGCTGCTGGTCGGCGACGCGCCCTATTTCAGCCGGGTGGGCTTCGACGCCGCCCCGGCCAGGGCCGTACGCATGCCCGGTCCTGTCGACCAGCGCCGGGTGCTGCTGAAGGCCCTGCGCGAGGGCGGGGCGGATGGACTGGCGGGCCCTGTGACCCGCTAGCCGGGGACAGGCTCCGGCTTGGGACATGCGACTTCAATGCGTGTCCCCACAGGCTTGGAAGCGGGAAGGGACCCGCACCCGAGACGGTACATGTCCCCCGACAGTTGCTTTCCCCGGCGCGAGGCGCATCTACACTGTCGACATGACTGACGTGAAACCCGGACTGGACGGCGTGATCGCCGCGGCGAAGCAGGCGCCCGGCCGCGGGCTGCCGCCCGTGCATCTGTGGAATCCGGCCCACTGCGGCGAGATCGACATCCGCATCCGCAAGGACGGGGTCTGGTTCCACGAGGGCACGCCGATCGGCCGCGAGGCGCTGGTGCGGCTGTTCTCGACCGTGCTGCGCAAGGACCCCGACGGCTTCCACCTGGTGACGCCGGTCGAGAAGATGAAGATCGTTGTCGAGGACGCGCCGTTCATCGCCATCCGCGTCGACCGCGCGGGCGAGGCCCTGGTGTTCCAGACCAACGTCGGCGACACCGTCGAGGCCGGCCCCGACAACGCCATCCGCGTCGAGATGGATCCGAAGACCGGCGAGCCGCGCCCCTATCTGCACGTCCGCCGCGGGCTCGAGGCGCTGATCGCCCGGCCGGTGTTCTACGAGCTGGTCGAGCTGGCGACCGAGCGCGACACGCCGGAGGGGCCGGCGCTGGGCGTGACCTCGAACGGGGCCTGGTTCGCCGTTGGACCGGCGGGGGCGCACCGGCTGTGAGCCCGCATGCCTCGCCGGCCGCGTTGCGCGACTGGATCGGACAGCATCTCGACCCGCTGGACGACCCCGCCGGCGACCGCCATCCGCCCCGCTCGGACTTCGATCTCAATCCGGACATGGCCCCGGCCGTGCTCGACGCGCCCAAGCCGGCCGCCGTGCTGGTGGCCCTGGTCGAGCGCAAGGCCGGCCTGTCGGTGCTGCTTACGCGCCGGTCGGACACGCTGCGCAATCACACGGGGCAGGTCGCCTTTCCCGGCGGACGCCTGGATCCCGGCGAAACGGTGCAGCAGGCGGCCCTGCGCGAGGCGCATGAGGAAATCGGGCTGGCGCGCGACCAGGTGTCGCTGGCCGGTCTGTCGACGCCCTACCGCACCGGCACCGGCTATCTGGTGACGCCGGTGGTCGGCTTCGTGCCGCCGGACCTGCCGCTGAGGCCCAACCCCCACGAGGTGGCGGAGATCTTCGAGACCCCGTTCGGCTTCCTGATGGACCCGGCCAACTACGAGCGTCGCCATTACGACATGCCCGACGGCCAGCGGCGGCATTTCTACGCCATGACCTGGGAGAACCAGCTGATCTGGGGCGCCACGGCCGGCATGCTGCGGGCGCTTTACGACCGGCTTTACGGAGCCGCCGTCGCCTGATCGGACCCGGCGCCTGAAATGAAGGCAAGGTCCCGCTTTTCAGCGCCGGGCAGGCGCCCTAAGTCCTCCGCATGGTTTCGACTGAAAGTATCGGCGTCCGTCCCTGGATGGAGCATTCCGCGACCCGCGCCGTGATGGCCGCGCTGGAGGCCCGCGGCTACGCCGGCTGCGCCCGGTTCGTCGGCGGCTGCGTGCGCAACAGCCTGCTCGGGCAGGCGATCGACGACATCGACATCGCCACCACCCTGACGCCCGACCAGGTCACCGAGGCGCTTGAGACGGCCGGGATCAAGGCCGTGCCGACCGGCGTCGACCACGGCACGGTCACGGCCGTGGCCGAGGGGCGGCCGTTCGAGATCACCACCCTGCGGCGCGACGTCTCGACCGACGGCCGCCGGGCCGTGGTCGCCTTCACCCAGAGCTGGGAAGAGGACGCGGTGCGTCGCGACTTCCGGCTCAACGCCCTCTACGCCGACGCCGAGGGCCGCATCTTCGACCCGACGGGCCAGGGCGTCGCCGACGCCCGGGCCGGGCGAATCGTCTTCGTCGGCGATGCGATGACCCGCATCCGCGAGGACTACCTGCGCATCCTGCGCTTCTTCCGCTTCCACGCCTGGTATGGCCGGGGCGACGCGGACCAGGCCGCGCTGGCCGCCTGCAAGGCGCTCAAGGGCATGCTGTCCGGCCGCGCCGCCGAGCGGACGCAGAAGGAGCTGCTCAAGCTGCTGGCCGCCCCCGATCCCCGCGCCGCCCTGCGCCTGATGGCCGCGACCAGCGTGCTGTCGGCGGTGCTGCCGCAGGTGAAGGCCCTGACCCGGTTCGAGAACCTGGTGGCCAACGAGGCCGAGCATTTCTTCGACATCGATCCCGAGCTGCGCCTGGCCAGCCTGCTGCCCGACGATCCGAAGGTGGCGCAGGACACGGCCGAGCGGCTGCGCCTGTCGAACGCCCTGAAGGACCGGCTGGTCGCCGCCGCCGGCCACGAGCCGCGCATCGTCTCCTGGATGAGCCCGCGCGAGACGCGCCGCGCCGTCTACCGCCTCGGCGGCCGCACCTTCGCCGACCGCGTCCGGCTGGCCTGGGCCGCGTCCGACCGTCCGGCGACCGCCAACCAGTGGCGGGCGCTGATCCCGCTGGCCGAGACCTGGACGCCGCCGGCCTTCCCGCTGACCGGCGAGGACGTGGTCAACGCCGGCGTGCCGCGCGGGCCGATGGTCGGCCAGGTGCTGCGCGAGATCGAGGACTGGTGGATCGACCTCGACTTCATCGACGACCGGATGGCCGCCGTTGAACGGCTGAAGTCCGTCGCCCAGGGCATGGCCTACTAGGCGGCCTCGACCAGCACGTCGGTCAGCAGCTCGTCGGCCAGCCGCCGCCATTCGCGATCGGCGAGGCTGGGACGGACCACCTCCCGCAGCAGCGCCTCGAAGATGTCCGGTCGGGCCGACGCTCCGACGGCCCGCAGCAGCGACAGCCGCTCGCGATGGCGCGCCGCCGGGATGATCATCCGCAGCATGCCGGCGCCGACGTGGGGTGTCATGCTCAGCACGATGCGCGTCTTCAGGGCGATCAGCGCGCCGTCGTCGAACAGCGCCTGGAGAAGCGGCAGCAGCACCTCCTCCTCGTGCGCCATCTGGACGAGGTCCGAGGCGACGAAGCGCGAGAACGCCAGATAGAGCGCCCGGCCCGCCTTGCGCAGCTGCGCCGGGGTCGCGTGCTCCAGGGCGTCGATGCGGGCGACCAGGTCCGGCAGGCTCGCCAGGTGGGCGCGATGCAGTCCCTCCAGCTCCGCCACGGCGCCGGGCGCATGCTGCGCCAGCGCCGTGTGGATCACCGATTCCTCATGCCTCAGATGCTCGGCGCACAGATCGAGGTGCTCGCGCAGGTGCGCCAGCAGGCCGCGCAGCGCCCGCCCGTCCTCCAGCTCGGCCGCGCCGAGCCGGATCAGCAGGTTGGCGTGCGCCATCCGCAGGCCCTTGTGAACCGGGCCATAGAGGTCGAACGCGCCTCGCGGCGCGGGATCGGAGAAGTCCATCACCGCCTCGCGCCGTCAGGCGGCCTGGGCGACGGCGGACTTCCAGCCCTGGAAGGCGACGTCGATGGCCGGCCAGTCGGGCCGGGCCTGCATGCGGGCGACCCAGGCCTTCACGTTCGGCCAGGGCGACAGGTCGAAGTCGACCAGTTCGCCCAGGGCGACCAGCGGCAGGCCGAAATAGTCGGCGAGGGTGATCGTGTCGCCGCAGACATAGGCGTTGCCCGCCAGCATGTGGTCGTTGAGCACCGCCAGCTTGCGCGAGGCCATCTCGTAGCCGCGGGCGGTGTACTCCTCCATCGCGCCCGGCGTGGCCAGGGCGTACTTGGGCAGCACGCGGCAGTAGACCACGTCGTAGCCGAACCAGTGGTAGAAGCCGGTGTTGAACCAGTCCATGGCGGCGTTGATCCGCGCGCGCTCGGCCAGGGTCGCCGGATAGGCCGTCGAGCCGAAGCGGTCGGCCAGGTACTTCAGGATCGCCGAGGATTCGGTCAGGCGCAGATCGCCGTCGACCAGCGCCGGCACCGTTCCGTTCGGGTTGATCGCCATGAATTCGGGCGTCTGATGCTCGCCCATGAACAGGCGAACCTCGTTCACTTCAATATCGATCTGGTGTTCGGCAATGAACAGCAGGATTCCACGGCAGACCGTGGACATGGAGTCAGAGTAGAGTTTCATATTCTTACCGATTTTTCATGTTCCTCCCGCGCCTGTGGCCTGGCGGGGACTTGAAAAACGCGAATATGCGCCGCGATAACGGCGTTCAACATAAACTCCTGTAATGTTGGGTTGCGGCGGGCCCTAGGGCCACTTCACCGACGGCGGCATCGAGCTGAGGATCGATTCGACATTGCCGCCCGTCTTCAGCCCGAAGGTGGTGCCGCGGTCGTAGAGCAGGTTGAACTCGACGTACCGGCCGCGGCGGACCAGCTGTTCCTCGCGCTCCTCGGCCGTCCAGGGCTCGGCCATGCGGCCGCGGACGATCTTCGGATAGATGTCGAGGAACGCCTTGCCGACGTCCTGGGTGAAGGTGAAGTCGCGATCCCAGTCGCCGCTGTCGTGGTGGTCGTAGAAGATGCCGCCGGTGCCGCGCGGCTCCTTGCGGTGCGCCAGATAGAAGTACTCGTCGCACCAGGCCTTGTACTTCGCGTGCCAGGCCGGGTCGTGGGCGTCGCAGGCGGCCTTCATGGCGGCGTGGAAGGCGAGGGTGTCGGGGTGGTCCTGCCGGCGCTGGACCTCGAGCAGCGGGGTCAGGTCGCCGCCGCCGCCGAACCAGCCCTGGGTGGTGCAGATGAAGCGGGTGTTCATATGCACAGCCGGCACGCGCGGGCTGGCCATGTGGGCGATCAGGCTGACGCCGGTGGCGAAGAACCTGGGGTCCTCCTTCGCGCCCGGCATATTGGCGGCCATTTCCGGGGTGAAGGTCCCGAAGACCATCGAGGTGTGGACGCCGACCTTTTCGAACAGACGGCCGTGCATCATCGACATCACGCCGCCGCCGCCCGCCTCGCGGACCCAGGGCTTGCGCTCGAAGCGGCCCGGAGCGCCGGGGTAGAGATCGGCGGGCGCTTCGTCCTCGAGCGTCTCGAAGGCGTCGAGGATCTGGTCGCGGAGTGATTCGAACCAGGCCCGGGCGCGGGCCTTGCGGTCTTCCAGAAGGGCGTTGTCGGTCATGAATCGGCTTTTACAGCCTCTCCCGCGTGCGTCCATGCGGCGCGGATATCCATATTCTCGCGATGGTCTGTTGAAATTGGGCGAGGCGCGCACTAATCGGTCCTGCCACGGGGCATCTACGGGGCGGGGCATAACCCACTATGGGGTAAGCCAAGCGCGCCGGTCACGATGCACCGCAAGGATTTGCGAGCCGCGCCTGTCGTCGCGGCCTTTTCGAAGGGTGATCTCAAGGTGGCCCACACCGCCGCGGACGCAACCAACCCCGTCGCCGGAGACGATCCCTCCCGGCGCGACTTCATTCATATCGCCGCCATCACCGCCGCCGCCGGCGGCGGGGTCGCGGCGATCTGGCCGTTTGTCGCCCAGATGAATCCCTCCGCCGACACCCTGGCCCTCGCCAGCGTCGAGTACGATCTGACCAAGATCGAACCGGCCCAGCAGGTCGTCATCAACTGGCGCGGCAAGCCGCTGTTCATCCGCAACCGGACGACGGAACAGATCGCCGCCGCGGTGAAGGATGACCACGCCGCCATGAAGGATCCGCAGACCGATGCGGAACGCCACAAGGAAGGCAAGCCCGAGTGGCTGATCCTCGTCGGCTCCTGCACCCACCTGGGCTGCGTGCCCACGGTCGGCGGCGGTGACTACGGCGGCTGGTTCTGCCCTTGCCACGGCTCGGTCTACGACACCTCCGGCCGGATCCGTAAGGGTCCCGCGCCGAAGAACCTCGTGGTGCCCGAGTACGCCTTCCTCTCCGACACCAAGGTCAAGATCGGCTGATAGAGATGAGCGGACATTCGACCTACGAACCGAAGAACGGTTTCTCTCGCTGGCTTGACGCGCGTTTGCCCGTCGGCCGCCTCGTCTGGGACAGCTTCGTCGACTATCCGACGCCGCGGAACCTGAACTACTGGTGGACCTTCGGCGGCATCCTGTCGCTGTGCCTCGGCGTTCAGATCCTCACCGGCGTCGTGCTGGCGATGCACTACACGGCCAGCTCGGCCGGCGCCTTCACCTCCGTCGAGCACATCATGCGCGACGTGAACTACGGCTGGCTGCTGCGCTACACCCACGCCAACGGCGCCTCGATGTTCTTCATCGCCGTCTACATCCACATGCTGCGCGGCCTCTACTACGGCTCCTACAAGGCGCCCCGCGAAGTGCTGTGGATCCTCGGCTGCGTGATCTACGGGCTGATGATGGCCACGGCCTTCATGGGCTACGTCCTGCCCTGGGGCCAGATGAGCTTCCACGGCGCGGTGGTCATCACCAACCTGCTGGGCGCTTTCCCGGTGGTCGGCGACGCCATCACGACGCTGCTCTGGGGCGGCTTCGCCGTCGACGAGCCGACGCTGAAGCGCTTCTTCTCGCTGCACTACCTGCTGCCGTTCATGATCGCGGGCGTCGTCGTCCTGCACGTCTGGGCGCTGCACGTGGTCGGCCAGAACAACCCGACCGGCATCGATCCCAAGTCCAAGTCCGACACCCTGCCCTTCACCCCGTACGCGACGGTGAAGGACGGCTTCGCGATGAGCGTCTTCCTGATCCTCTTCGCCACGTTCGTGTTCTTCATGCCGGACGCGCTCGGCCACTCGGACAACTACATCCCGGCCAACCCGCTGGTGACCCCGACGCACATCGTGCCCGAATGGTACTTCCTGCCGTTCTACGCGATCCTGCGCGCCGTCCCGGACAAGCTGATGGGCGTGATCGCCATGTTCGGCGCGATCGTCTGCATCTTCGCGCTGCCGTGGCTCGACACCTCCAAGGTGAAGTCGATGCGCTACCGGCCCCAGGCCAAGCTCTACTTCTTCATCTTCCTGGTGGTCTGCGTGATCCTCGGCTTCTGCGGCGCCAAGCTGCCGGACGACCAGGTGATCCCGGGTCTGGTGACCAACATCACGCCCCTGGGTTCGGACCTCAACAGCTTCGTCTGGCTGTCGCGGATCTCGACCCTCTACTACTTCGCCTACTTCCTGGTGGTGACGCCGCTGCTCGGGCTGATCGAAAAGCCCCTGCCGACGCCTGAAACCATCTCCTCGCCGGTTCTCGGCGGCGAACACAAGGACTGAGCCCCGATGCTGCGCAAAGTCACTCTGCTCGCGGCGGCCCTGCTCCTCGTCGGCGGACCCGCCCTTGCCAACAGCAAGGCCGAGGAGCCGATGGCTGTCGCCTTCAGCTTCGAAGGTCCGTTCGGCCGCTTCGATCAGGCCCAGCTCCAACGGGGCTACAAGGTCTATCGCGAGGTCTGCTCGGCCTGCCACAGCATGAACCTGGTCGCGTTCCGCAACCTTGGCGACCCGGGCGGTCCGTTCTTCGATCCGAAGTATCCGAACGCGAACGACAACCCCGTGGTGAAGGCCCTGGCCGCCGACATCCAGGTTCCGGACATCGACGGCGAAACGGGCGACGCCATCACCCGCCCCGCCACGCCGGCCGACCGTTTCCCGTCGCCGTTCCCCAACGCGATCGCGGCCAAGGCCAGCAACGGCGGCCTCGCGCCGCCCGACCTGTCGCTGATGGCCAAGGCGCGCGAAGGCGGCCCGGAATACATCGCCAGCCTGCTGCAGGGCTTCGGCCCGCCGGCGCACGGCGTGACGCTGTCGCCGGGCCAGCACTACAACAAGTACTTCCCCGGCGGCGTGATCGGCATGGCGCCGCCGCTGTCGCCGGACAAGGTCAGCTTCGACGACGGCACCAAGTCGACCGTCAAGCAGGAGGCCGAAGACGTCGCCGCCTTCCTGATGTGGGCCGCCGAGCCGCACATGGAAGACCGCAAGAAGATGGGCTTCTCGGTCATGATCTTCCTGCTTCTGTTCTCGGGCCTGCTCTACGCCAGCTATCGCCGGGTGTGGCGCAACGAGAGCCACTAGGCTCTCTCCGAACCGCAAGTGACGAAGGCCCGGGAGCGATCCCGGGCCTTTTTCATTGGGGACTCAGCACCAGCCGCCCGTGGCCGATGTCGAGCCGGACGCGCCAGCGCGACCACAGGTCCGTGCCCAGGGCGCCGGCCAGCGCCGGGTCGAGGTCGGGCGCGAGCGCCGCCGACGCCGTCTCGTAGAGCGCGCCGTCGAACGACAGGGCCCTCAGGCGGCCCGGCGCCAGGCCGCGCGGCGCGGCGTCGGCCTTCGTGCCGGCCGGGATCAAGGCCGCATGGGTGAGCCGCACCGCCGCCCGGGAACTGAAGTCGAGGGCGAACGCGCCGCGCCGGGCCCGGTGGCCGTCCGACACGGCGGCCTGGACAGTCGGAACGCCGTTGACGGTGGTCAGGGCCAGAACCCGTCCGCGGGGCCTCCGACGGCCCGCCGCGGGCGACAGGCGGACCCGGCAGGGGGCGAAGCCGATATCGACCACATAGCGGCCCAGCACATCCGCGCCGATGACGCCGGCGATCGGGGTCTGAAAACCCGGCGCCCGGCCATCCAGATCGACCACCGTGACCATCACGGGGGCCAGGGCCCGGCCGGCCAGGTGGCCGGGCGCGCTGAAGGTCGCGGGCAGGCCTTCCATCTGCGCGCGGGTTTCGTGCAGTTCGGTGCGCGGCGTGGAGGGATCGAGCAGCCAGTCGCCGGCGATCCCGCCGATCTCCGCCGGCACGACCACCGCGCCGTTCTCGAACCAGCAGGCCGCCGCGTCCGCCCGCGCCATCGCGGGCGAGCCGAGGGTCAGGCCGAGGCCGAGCAGCAGGGCGGGACGACAGCGCATGACCTCAGCCTGAACCGCGAATCTCCGGCGGGCAAACGGCGTCTCGGCGCCGGGAGCGTGGACATCGCGCGCGATCTGTCGGACTTCAGGCGGACACCAACACGGGAGCGCGGGCATGGCGGGCTGGACCCTGGGGATCATCGGCGGCTCGGGCCTCTACGACATCAGCGGCCTTGAGGATCGCGCGACCCTGACGTCCGTCGGTCCGTTCGGCGCGCCGTCGGGCCCGCTGACCACCGGGCTTATCGGCGACACGCGGCTGGTCTTCCTGCCCCGTCACGGCCCCGGCCACCGCATTCCGCCCGGCGGCATCAACGCCCGGGCCAATATCGACGCGCTCAAGCGCGCCGGCTGCACCGACATTCTGTCGCTGTCGGCCGTGGGCTCCCTGCGCGAGGACCTGTCGCCCGGGACGTTCGTCGCGGTCGACCAGTACATCGACCGCACGGTCGGCCGCGCTTCAAGCTTCTTCGGCGAGGGACTGGTGGCCCATGTGTCGATGGCCGACCCGGTCTGCCCGCGGCTGGCGCATCTGGCCGCCACGGCCGCCCGGGCCGCCGGCGCGCGGGTCGTCGAGGGCGGGACCTATCTGTGCATGGAGGGGCCGCAGTTCTCGACCCGCGCCGAGAGCGAGCTCTACCGGTCGTGGGGGTGCGCGGTCATCGGCATGACCAACCTGCCCGAGGCCCGGCTGGCCCGCGAGGCGGAGCTGCCCTACGCCGCGATCGGCATGGTCACCGACTATGACTGCTGGCGGGTGGGTGAGGCGCCGGTCGAGGTCGGCGACATCCTCGCCGTGCTGCACGGCAACGCCGCCATGGCCCGCGACCTGGTCCGGCGTCTGGCGGAGGGGCTGCCGACCGAGCGGCCTGCCTCGCCGATCGACACCTGCCTTGACGGCGCGATCCTCACCGCGCCCGAAGCCCGGGATCCGGCCGTGATGGCGCGGCTGGACGCGGTGGCGGGGCGGGTTCTCTGACTACATCTCGCTCTTCACCCCGCTGCTGCGGTGGAACAGCTGCAGGGTGCGGAGCATGGCCAGCCGGGCGCTGTCGGGGTGATGGCCGCTCGGCGCGACGAAGGCGTGTCCGGCAGGATAGATCCAGGCCGGAAGGTCCGGATGGGCGGCGGTGATCGCCGCCACGGCGTCCGGCGAAATGGTCTCGTCCTGGGCGCCGAAGTGCAGGATGGTCGGGACCTTCGGCGTCTCGTCGAGGCGGTTGACGATGTCCCCGCCATAGAAGCAGGCGACGGCGGCGAGGCCCTCGCAGCGGGCTGCGGCCAGCCATGCGGTGCTGCCGCCGAAACAGAAGCCGAGCAGATAGACCGGCCCGTCGAGGGCGTCGATCGCCGCCTGGACCACGTCCATCGTCGCCAGACCCCAGCCGGACGCCTCGCCGAGCGCCAGTCGTTCGTCGAGGATCGGAAAGTCCGTGTCGCGATCCGGGAAGGCGTTGGTCCCGTCCAGCAGGCTGGGGGCGATGACCTCGTAGCCCTGCGCCGCCAGTCCATCGCAGAAGTCGCGGATATGCGGCGTGACGCCCCAGATGGCGTGCAGCACCACCAGACCGCCGCGGCGGGCGTCGCCGGGGGCGGCGCGCCAGGCCGAGAAGGGCTTGCCGTCGCGCGTGGCGAGGGCGATGCGCTCGCCCATGGTCAGCCGGCCCCGTTGGCCTCGAACAGCGCCACCGTTCTCTGACGCGCCAGTTCGGCGTCGGCGAGGTCCGAGTCCGGCCGGCCGTCGTTGTTGAAGCCGTGGCCGGAGGCCTCGTAGATCCACACCGGGACGTCCGGATGGGCGGCCTGGACCTTCGCCTTCACCTCGTCGGCGGGAATGTGCGCGTCCTTGCGGCCCAGGTGCAGCTCCACGGGGCAGGAGAGGGGCAGGGCGGCCATGCCGGCGACCTGACCGCCGTAGTAGCTGGAGCCGGCGCTGAGCCCCGTGCAGCGCGACGCCGCGAGCCAGACCATCGTCCCGCCGTAGCAGTAGCCGACGATGAACACCGGCCCGCGGGGCTTGAGAAAGTCGATACAGGCCTGGATGTCGCTCATGGCGTTGTCCGGGCCGTTGGCCATGGCCAGCTTGACCGCCGTCTGGACGCCCTCGTCGCTGTGTTCGGCCGTGAAGCCCGGCTGCTGGCGGTCGTACATCGAGGGGGCCAGCACCTCGTAGCCGCGGGCTTCCCAGCGGGCGACGTCCTCCTGGACGTATTTGTCGAGGCCGAAGATCTCCTGGATGACGATGACGCCGCCCTTGCGGGCGCCGTTCGGCCGGCCGTGCAGGGCCGAGAACGCGAAGCCGTCGTGGCCGGAGGTGAGGGTGATCATGTCGGCCATGGGGACTCCGGGGCTCTAGCGGGCTTTGAAAACGATGCAGGGGGTCGGCGGCCGCGGGCCATGGCTCGGCGAACCGAAGAACAGCGCATCAAACCGGAGCAGGCCGTCGCCTTCCACGGTGGCGCGCCCTTCCCAGTCGGCGTCGGTTGGGACGTGGTTGCCGCCGGTCGGCCGGAAGGTGATCGTCCCCGTCGCCGGGTCGAAACTGTAGTCGCCCCAGTAGTCGATGTACCGTTCAAACGGCTGCCAGGTCAGTTCGAACTTTCCGTCCGGCAGGAAGTGCAGCTCCATGATCGACGGATTGCCGACTGGACAGTCGGGGTCGCCGACCTCCTTCCAGAATCCGGTGAGCACGACCGCGTCGCGGGCGACGACCGTGAAGCTCGCGGTGACCGGCTTGCCGGCAAGGCGCGCCGAGACGGTGACCGGCGCGCCCGGCGGGGCGTCGGAGGCGATGGTCAGGCTCCGATGGTCGGGCGAAAGGGACGCGCGCTCCGGCGCCGAAACGGTCCAGCCCTTCAGGCAGTCGAGCGGCACCCGTCCGCCCCAGGTGTCCTCCTCACCGCCGACCGACAGCGCGCTGACCGCGAGCGTCGCGCCCTGCCGGGTGATCTCCGGCGTCAGGGCGAGGCGGTAGGAGTCGCCTTTTTCCAGCGTGCAGGAGTCGGCCGCCTGGGCGGCGGCGGCGCCGAACAGCACGGTGACGAAGGCGGCGAGGGCGGGGAGGAACGATCGGGAGACAGGCATGGATCGACTGAAACAGCCGTCGGCGTGGTCCGCAAGTCAGAGATTCAGGTCCGGCGCGATGGCCGTCAGCACCGGGCCGATCTCGTCGTGCAGCACCAGGTCGGCGTAGCGGTCCATGTCGGTGGCCTCGCGGTTGACGATCGCCAGCTGGGCCCCGTTGCGCTTGGCCAGCAGCGGGAAGCCCGCGGCCGGAAACACCACCAGGGACGAGCCCAGGACGAGGAACAGGTCACAGGCCAGGGTGGCTTCCTCGGCGCGCTCCATCTGGTCCTGCGGCATCGGCTGGCCGAACGAGATGGTCGCGGTCTTCACCAGCCCGCCACAGGACCGGCAGGTCGGGATTTCGCCGCGCTCGACGAAGGCAGGCTTCAGGTGGTGCAGTTCATGCCGCCGGGCGCAGCTGAGGCAGGTGGCGTAGCTGGCGTTGCCGTGCAGCTCGATGATCCGCTCGTCGGCGATGCCGCTGTCCTGGTGCAGGTTGTCGACGTTCTGGGTGATGACGGTCATCACCTTGCCCATGGCGACCATCCGGGCGACGGCGTCGTGGCCGGCGTTGGGCGCGCGGCCGACCCAGCCGGCCGAGCCGTTGAACACCCGCGTCCAGGCCTCGCGGCGCATGTCCTCGCGGGCGACGAAGTCCTGGAACTGGATCGGCTTCATCTTCGACCAGACCCCGCCGGGGCTGCGGAAGTCGGGAATGCCCGACTCGGTCGACATGCCCGCGCCGGTGAACACCACCACCCGCCGGGCGTCGTCGATCATCCGGGCCAGTTCCGCGCGTCGGCTCATGGGCGGGGGCTCATCAGGGCGCGAAGCTCGAGCGGGCCTTCACGCCCCAGTGGCCGTTCTCGCACGTCACGACATAGATCGAATCGAACCCGCCGATGACCGAACCGTCGGCGCGATAGCGGGTGAAACGGGTGTCGAAATGCACCTTGTCCGGCCCCGCGTGGATCACCGCCCGCCGCTCCCAGGCCGAGTGGTCCCAGTCGCTCAGCGCACCCTGCTCGAACATGGCCGGCTGGTGATAGCCGGGCTCGATGATCGCCAGCGTCCCGGACGCCAGCCGCACGCTGGGAAAGTTGAAGGTCTCTTCCCAGGCGGCCAGGTCGCGGGCGTTGAAGGCCGCCATGAAGGCGTCCAGCACACCCTGCGCGGCGGCGATGGCGTCGGCGTGATCGGTCATGCGACGCAGTTTGCGGGATCGCGCGCGGAAGCGGAAGGGGGGCGCCCGGGCGGCCTTGGGCGGCGCGCCCAGCGACCGCTGATAGCGCTTGAGCAGGTCGTCCTGGGTGACCTTCGGGAACAGGTAGCCCTCGCCAGCGGGCATTCCGCCGCTAACGGCGATGCGGGCGCGGCCGCCGACCTCGACCTGGTCGATGGTCACCCGGTAGCCGCTGGGCAGTTCGACCTGGGCCCGGCCCTGACGGTTCAGCTCGACGTCATAGGTCTTCACCAGCCGCTCGCCGCGCTGGCGCGGGTCGGGCGAGTCCGATCCGACGATCAGCGCCAGCTTGACCAGGCCGGGGCGGACGAAGCCGTCGTCGGCGATCAGCCCGCCGTGCACGCCCTCGTAGCGGACGGCGACATACTCACGCCGGTCGGTCGGCGGGTCGGTCGGGACATAGCTGACCGGCTTGCGCAGATCTTCGTCATGGCCCTTCGCGAAGGTCTGGAAGCCGAGATAGGTCGTGCTGTAGGGCGCCTCGAACAGGGCGTCGAACACCCCGTCGTTATTGGTGTCCTGGTAGCAGTAGTAGTTGTAGCCGGTCGACAGGTTGAACGCCGACAGGCGGCACCAGTACTCGCCGGCCTCGTCGCGCACCTGCCAGAGCACCGAGCCCACGTCGCCGTAATAGGCGCGGCGCGGCGCGGAGGTCAGTTTCACGGCCCGGGCCGGCGACACCCACTGGCGGAACAGCCGGGTCCCGGCCTCGACCGCCGTCGCCTCGCCGGTGAGCGTCACCGGTTCGATCTGCAGCACCGACTGGTAGGCCAGGGGCCGCGTCTGGCGCTCGAGGCGGGCGCGGACGGCGGGCGGGATCTCGTCCCAGCTGTGCGGGATCGGCCGCGGAGCCGCCTGAACGGGCGGCACGACCAGCACCGGCGGCGGCGGCGGCTTCGGCGGCGCGGCGGCGGCGACGGGCAGGGCGACGGCGCACAGCGCCAGGGCAAGAAGTCCGCGCATGGCGATCCCGTCAGTAGGTCACGACGTAGTAGTAGGTCGAGGTCGTCAGGACCATTTCCAGCGGCTGGATCTGGGCCGGCATCGCGCTTCGGACGCGGTAGCGCAGGTTTCCTTCCGGGGTCAGGCCGAGCACCGTGATCGTGGCCCCGTCCTGGCGCATCGTCTGCGGGCCGCCGGTGACGTTGAAGGTCTGGGCGCGCGTGACGCCCTCGATCTTGTCGCCGGTCATCATCGACTGGGTGATCGTCACCTGGGTGACGGGCGCGGGCGGCTCATCGCGCTTCACCTTGACCACCACCGGACGCCAGACGAAGCCCAGGTCGACCGTCGGCCCTTCCTTGTACGGCAGGGCGCTGTAGGGAATCGGCGCGGGCAGCTTCTGCGGCGGGCCCGGCTGGAAGACGAACAGCGGAATGCCGTTGAACGGCATGCCCGAGTTGCGGACGATCTCGAACGCCCCGTCGCCGTCGACGTCCTGGTAGCAGGCCGTCATGTCGTTGAAGAGCCATTTGACCGTCGAAGCGGCCACCGCGCAGTAGATCCAGCCGTCCGGCACCTTGACGCCGAACGTCTTGGTCCCGGCCGGGAAGGTCTTGGCCGAGCCCATGCCGAGCAGGCTGGGGGCTTCGGCGTCGAGCCGGGCGGCGCGGGTCGAGGTGACCGGCTGGGTCAGCAGGGAGGTTCCAGGCGCGGCCTCCCGCTCCTCGTCGGGCACGGACACCGCATTGACCACGAACGTCGTCCATGTGCGGCTGGTATAGGTCTGCGCGCCGGCGGGCGCGGCGCCCGGAAGGACCGCCGCAAGCACGGCGCCAGCCGCCAGTCCGGCGCGACCGAAGCGGTTCATCCTGACATCTCCCCCCAACACTGGAGGACATTATTCGCCGAGGCCGAGAGTGGCCGCAAGTGCGCCTAGACGTTGAACCGGAAGTGCATCACATCGCCGTCCTTGACGATGTATTCCTTGCCTTCGGAACGCATCTTGCCGGCGTCCTTGGCCCCCTGTTCGCCCTTGAAGGCGACGAAGTCGTCGTAGGCGATGGTCTCGGCGCGGATGAAGCCCTTCTCGAAGTCGTTGTGGATCACGCCGGCGGCCTGGGGCGCGGTGCAGCCCACCTCGATGGTCCAGGCGCGGGCTTCCTTGGGGCCGACGGTGAAGTAGCTCTGCAGCCCGAGCAGGGCGTAGGCCTCGCGGATCAGGCGGTTGAGGCCCGGCTCGTGCAGGCCGAGGGTCTCGAGGAACTCGGCGCGTTCGGCCGGATCCAGCAGGGCGATCTCGCTCTCGATCTGGGCCGAGATGACCACGCTCTTGGCGTTGTCGGCCTTCGCCCGCTCGGCGACCTTGTCGGAGAAGGCGTTGCCCTTGTCGGCCGAACCTTCGTCGACGTTGCAGACGTACAGCGCCGGCAGCGACGTCAGCAGCTGCAGCATGTGCCAGGCCTTGTAGTCATCCTTGCTGATCTCGGCCGCGCGGGCGGGGCGGCCGTTGCTCAGCTGCTCCAGGGCGATGTTGATCAGCCGCAGGGTGTTGGCGGCCTCCTTGTCGCCGCCCGACTTGGCCTTCTTCTCGACGTTCGGCTTGCGCTTCTCGAGGCTCTCGAGGTCGGCGAGCATCAGCTCGGTCTCGATGATGTCGAGGTCCGACAGCGGATCGATTCGCCCCTCGACGTGGGTGATGTCGGTGTCCTCGAAGCAGCGGGCGACGAAGGCCACGGCGTCGCAGTCGCGGATGTTGGCGAGAAACTGGTTGCCCAGACCCTCGCCCTTCGAGGCGCCGCGCACCAGGCCGGCGATGTCGACGAAGTTGATCCGCGAGGGGATGATTTCCTTGGAGCCGACGATGCTCGCCAGCACTTCCAGCCGCGGCTCGGGCACGGCCACGTCGCCGGTGTTCGGCTCGATGGTGCAGAACGGATAGTTGGCGGCCTGGGCCGACGCCGTCTGGGTCAGGGCGTTGAACAGGGTCGACTTGCCCACGTTGGGCAGGCCGACGATCGCGACTTTCAGGGCCATCGGTCGTCCGGGAAACAGGGGGAGGCGACGCTAGGTCGCCAGGAGATCGGCGGGTCTTATAGGGCTTTTCCGGCCAATCTCAACGCGAGGCGGCGCCCTGCAGTGCGGCGGCGGCGAAATCGCGCCAGCCGCGGGCCTCGCGGCGGAAATGGGCAGTCGTTTTCGCGGCCCGCTTGTCGATCTCGGCGAGGGCGTCCTCGGCCTCGGCGCGGCGTCCGGTCTCGACGAGGAAGGCCGCGTAGCGCGCCAGACCTTCGAGCCCCGGCAGGCGGCCGGCCGCCCACTGATAGGCTGTGTCAGCCTCGCTGACCCGCCCCAGCGCCTGGTAGGCGCGCCCCAGGGCCAGGGCCGCCGCCGGCGTGCGTCCGGCGTCGCCCTGCTCGCCCAGCCGCTCCAGCAGCGTCAGGGCCTCGGCCGGGCGGTTCAGTTCGATCAGCGCCCGCGCGCGACCCAGCAGCAGGGTGGGATCGTCCGCATGCACCCCGACCAGCGCCTCGCCGTAGAGTTGCTCGGCCTCGTCATAGCGGGCCAGCGCCATGGCCGCCGCGCCCATGCGCATGCGTGCCCCGACGGTCGGGCTGTCGTCCAGCGCGGCCCTGGCCGTCCGGTATTCCCGCTCGGGATCGAGGGCCTGCTGCGCGGCCTGGCCGATCCGCCGCGCGGCCGAACCGCCCATCAGGTCGGGGAGCAGCGAGGTCAGGGCGTAGACGAGACTGCCGAGGAAGGGAAAGGCCAGCAGGATGAACATCCAGTACATCGGCCGGCCCGTGCGCATGACATGGACGCACAGGGCGATGGCGATGAGGTAGGAGAATCCGAAGGCGGGAAGCATGGCGCTACTCTGACGCGAGCGGAGCCGCCGTCAATCACTCTCGCGCGGCGATTTGCGCGGGTCGGCCTTGGCGGCCGGGGCCAGGCGCATGACCTCGGCCTGGTAGCGGTCGTCGTCGCCGGCGGCGGCGAACGGCAGGGCGTCGGCCAAGGCGTCGAGCATCGGATCGAGCCAGACCCGGTCGACCTTGTGGAAGTCGCCGAGCACGTAGTGCATCACCGCGTCCTTGTCGCCCGGATGGCCGACGCCGATGCGCGCGCGGCGGAAGTCGGCGCCGACCTGGGCCGTGACCGAGCGGATGCCGTTGTTGCCGGCCGCGCCGCCGCCCGTCTTCATGCGGAAGCGTCCGGGGGCGAGGTCGATCTCGTCATGGAAGACGATCACATCGGCCGGCTTGAGCTTGAAGAAGCGCACGGCCTCGCCGACCGAGCGGCCGCTCTCGTTGTAGAAGGTCTGCGGCTTGAGCATCAGCAGCTTGACCGGGCCGGCCGGGGTGTCGACCTGGCCCTCGCAGGCCAGGCCCTGGAACCGCGCGCGCCAGGGCGCCGTGGCCCAGCGGCGGGCGATGGCGTCCATGGCCATGAAGCCGACGTTGTGGCGGTTCTTCTCGTACCTGGCCCCGGGGTTGCCCTGGCCGGCGAGGATCAGCGTCATGTCGATCTCCCTGCGGCGATTGCGGGCGGGGGCTCAAACGAAAACGGGCGAGCCAAGGCCCGCCCGTTTCCAGATCACGTTGCGAGGCCGTATCAGGCTTCGGCTTCGCCTTCGGCGGCGGCTTCGGACATGCCGGCCGAGGACACCTTCAGGGTCGCCAGCACGAAGTCGCGGTCGGCGATCGCCGGGGTCACGCCCTTGGGCAGGGTGATGTCGCCGATGCGGATCGTGTCGCCCAGGTTGGACTTCGACAGGTCGAACACCAGCTCTTCCGGAATGGCGTCGGCCGGGCAGTTCAGCTCGACGTCGTGACGCACGATTTCCAGCGAGCCGCCGGCCTTCAGGCCCGGGCAGATGTCCTGGTTCTTGAAGTGCACCGGGATGGCGATGCGGATGGTGGAGCCTTCCTCGACGCGCAGCAGGTCGAAGTGGATCGGCTCATCCGTCACCGGGTGGAACTGGATGTCCTTGGCGATGACCGGCTGGCTCTCGTCGCCGTACTTCAGCGTCACCAGGTGGCCGTGCAGCTGGCCGGTCTGGAGCGACTTGCGGAACTCGTTGGCCTTCACCGAGATCGAGACGGGGCCCTTGGGGCCGCCGTACAGGATGCCCGGCACCTTGCCGGCGCGGCGGGCTTCACGGGCGCCGCCCGTACCGGTGCGGTCGCGGACTTCGACGTTCAGGACGATCTCGGCCATGGTCTTACGGTTCTCAAAACGAAGTCGCCGCGGCAGACAGTTTCCGCGCGGCGACGGTCGGTGAATTCAGGGTGGGGCTCGATACACGCTTTCAGCGGACGGCGCAACGCCGCCCGCTGAAGAGTCTTAACGGCTGACGGCGGGCTTCTTGGCCGGCGTCGCCGCGGCGGTCTTCTTCTTCGGCGTGGTCGGCGCCACGACCGGCTCGCGGATCGGTTCGGGCGGCATCGTCGCCCCCGACCACTTCACCATGCAGGAGCCGGTGTCGATCAGGATGTGCTGGCCGAGACAGAAGATGTCCTCGTAGTGCGGCTTGGACACGGCCAGGCACTGGTAGAGGTTCAGCTTGGCCATGTTCAGGCAGTAGGCGGCGTTCGGCTCGGCCGAGAGGGTGGTGATGGCGTCGAGATTCTGGTCGCCGGCCTCGCCGATCGCGGCCAGGGCGGCCAGGGTCAGGCCGCGCACGACCAGCGGCGACCAGGGCGGCGGCGCGCTGGAGGCGGTCAGGCCGAGCGGGGCGGCGGCGGCGGGGCCGGTGCTGGCCTGCTGCAGCAGCATCACGTCGGCGGCGTCGCCTGACATCGGCGAGGACGACAGCGACTTGGCGGCGATCAGCCGGCCCTCGCGGTCGGGCACCGAGGCCTTGGACCAGGCGCTGTGCTGAACCGAGTAGGCGGCCTGTTTCACGGCGCGGCCGTTGATGACCATCCGCTGGCCTTCATTGCCCAGGGCCTGGAGGATCAGGCCGGCGGCGCTGTCGGCGCCCGGCAGGACGGTGGCCATGTTGGGGTTGGCGATCAGCTGGTCGCGCATGGCGAGGCGCTGCGCCGGGTCGGCGGCCACCTTGCGCAGCTCGGCGACGAAGGTCGGGTCCTGCAGCGCCACGATGGCGGCGTAGGCCACGGCGCCGCGCAGGAACTGCTTGGGCTCGTAGGCCGCGGCGGTGCGCAGGGAATTCTGGATCTGCTCGCCGCTCTGGAAGTCCGGCGAGATGGCGTTGGCGCGCGTCATGTAGCCGCGCCAGGCGCTGGCTTCCTGGATCAGGCTGGGCGCCAGGGTGATCGGCGGCGGCGGCGGCGGCGCGGGCGGCGCGGGCGGCAGCGCGGGGGTCACGGGCGTACAGCCGCCGAGCACGGCGGCCAGGGCGAAGGCGGCAAGCGCCGGCGCGAAACGCGCAGGAAGGAGGTTTGTCATGAAGGCAGCTTCCCCGTCACACCCGGACCAAGTCAATACAACGCGCCTGAGCGGCGAGAATGTGACGCCGCCGCCCAGAGGCTCTCTTAGCACGGGAAGGTTGGGGGAGGGGTAAACAGATCGGGACCGAGATGAAGGGGTTAGGGAATAGGGGCTAGGGGTTAGTTGGAGCGCTGGCGCGGCGGGCTCCCGGCAGAGCCTTCTAGCCCCTAGCCCCTAGCCCCTAGCCCCTAATCCTTGGCCCCTACGCCCTAGTCGAACAGCTTCGACACCGACTCCTCATTGGCGATGCGCCGGATGGCCTCGCCGATCAGGGGGGCGCAGGAGACGGCGCGGATCTTCTTGCAGGCGGCGGCGGTGTCCGACAGCTCGATGGAGTCGGTGACCACCAGTTCCTTGAGCACCGAGGTGGCGACCCGCTCGGGCGCGGCGCCCGACAGCACGCCGTGGGTGACATAGGCCGAGACCTCGGTCGCGCCGTGCTCGGTCAGGGCCTTGGCCGCGTTGCACAGGGTGCCGGCGGAATCGACGATGTCGTCGAACAGGATGCAGCGGCGGCCGGAGACCTCGCCGATGATGTTCATCACCTCGCTCTGGCCGGGACCCGAGCGGCGCTTGTCGACGATGGCCAGGTCGGCGGTCAGCCGGTTGGCCAGCGCCCGGGCGCGCACCACGCCGCCGACGTCGGGCGAGACGATCAGCAGGTCGTCGGTCTTGCCGTAGCGGGCGCGGATGTCCTGGGCCAGCAGCGGCACCGGCAGCAGGTTGTCGGTGGGGATGTCGAAGAAGCCCTGAATCTGGCCGGCGTGCAGGTCCATGGTCAGGACCCGGTCCGCCCCGGCGCGGGTGATCAGGTTGGCCACCAGCTTGGCCGAGATCGGCGTGCGCCCGCCCGTCTTCCGGTCCTGCCGGGCGTAGCCGAAGTAGGGCAGCACCGCCGTGATCCGCCGCCCCGACGCCCGCTTCAGGGCATCGATGCAGATCAGCAATTCCATCAGGTTGTCGTTGGCCGGGAAGCTGGTCGACTGGATGACGAACACGTCCTCGCCGCGCACGTTCTCGTCGATGGTGACGAACACCTCGTTGTCGGCGAACCGCCGCACCTGGGCCCGCGTCAGCGGCATGTCGAGATATTCGGCGATCGCGGTCGCGAGCGTACGGTTTGAGTTGCCTGCAAGCAGCTTCATCGGACGACTCTTCGCGCTGGGGACGTTGGGCGGCTTCTAGCAGGGGAGACGCAACGGGCAAGGCGGATTCGCCCCCGTGACGGCGGGGAAGTCCCGGGAATCTTTCAGCCCGTCCCCGGATCGGGAGTGGCGAGGGGAAATTCGTCCCTGGGCGGGGGATCGGGACCCGCCGCCGGGACGGCTTCGCCCGCAGAGGGTAGCTGTCCCTGTGTTCCGGGCGTTGTTGGGGACCGCTACGCTTCGCGAAGCCGTCCCCGGGGCGTGCCGAGCGCTCGTCATGCCCACAGGATAACCCCGCGCCGAACACTGAGAGGTCGGCGGCGGCATTTTGAGCGCGGGAGTCTTCAGGATGTCCCGCCTTGTCCCGGGAGTATTGGTCCCGCGAGTCTCGCACGTCGGGAGCGTGCGGGCGCGGTGCGGGCCTGTGCCGCGACGCGCGGCGGATACCCCCCAATGCCGCTCATCCCGGCGAAGGCCGGGACCCAAGCTTTTTCAGAGCTTCGGCTCATGGAGCAGGCATGGCGAGCGGCCAACCGGAAGGGCGAGCCGCTGCGTCAAAAACACCTGGGTCCCGGCCTTCGCCGGGATGAGCGGAGTGTGTGGGAGCCCCTTAAGCCACCTTCACCCGCGCCGCGCTCTCCGGAAGGTCCTCGCCGAACGCCCGCTGGTAGAACTCCGCGACGGTCGGCCGCTCCAGTTCGTCGCACTTGTTCAGGAAGGTCATGCGGAACGACAGGGCCAGATCCCCGCCGAAGATTTCGGCGTTCTGGGCCCAGGTGATCACCGTGCGCGGGCTCATGACGGTCGAGATGTCGCCGTTCATGAAGGCGTTGCGGGTCATGTCGGCGACGCGGACCATGGCGGCCAGGGTGCGGCGGCCTTCCGGGGTGGCGTAGCGCGGGTTCTTGGCCAGCACGATCTCGGCCTCGGCGTCGTGGTCGAGGTAGTTGAGCGTCGTGACGATCGACCAGCGGTCCATCTGGCCCTGATTGATCTGCTGGGTGCCGTGATAGAGGCCCGTGGTGTCGCCCAGACCGATGGTGTTGGTCGTCGAGAACAGGCGGAAATAGGGGTTGGCGCGGATCACGCGGTTCTGGTCGAGCAGCGTCAGCTTGCCGCCCGCTTCCAGCACGCGCTGGATCACGAACATCACGTCCGGGCGCCCGGCGTCGTACTCGTCGAACACCAGGGCCATCGGCCGCTGCAGGCACCACGGCAGGATGCCTTCGCGGAATTCGGTGATCTGCTTGCCGTCCTTCAGGACGATGGCGTCCTTGCCGACGAGATCGATGCGGCTGACGTGGCTGTCGAGGTTCACGCGGACCATCGGCCAGTTCAGCCGGGCGCAGACCTGTTCGATGTGCGTCGACTTGCCCGTGCCGTGATAGCCCTGGACCATCACGCGGCGGTCGAAGGCCAGGCCCGCGACGATCGCCAGCGTGGTCTGCGGATCGAAGCGGTAGGACTCGTCGAGGTCCGGCACATGCGGGTCGCGATGGCTGAACGCCGGGACCATCATGTCGGAGTCCACGCCGAAGACGTCGCGGATGGAAACCTGCTTGTCGGGGACGAGGCCCAGCAGGGGGTCGGAAGCGGTGTCGATCTGGTCAGCCATGATGATTGACCGATTAGCGCCTTATCAGCGTTCAGCAAACATTCGTTCGAGGAAAAAACGGTGCAGGCGACATGATCGACAGGCGACGAATGGGCGCATGGCTGGCCTGGGCGCGGCGTGAGGTCGGGCTTCTGGCCGGTCTGCTGCTGCTGGCGGCCGGGGTGCAGGCCTTCCTGGCCATCGCCGACGAGGTGTCCGAGGGCGAGACCCGGCGCCTCGACCTGGCGGTGCTGCTGGCGCTGCGGTCGCACGGCGATCCGTCGACGCCGCTGGGCCCGGCCTGGCTGACTACGGCGGCGATGGACGTCACCGCGCTGGGCTCGGTGACGGTGCTCAGCCTGACGGTGCTGTTCGTCGCCGGGCTGTTCGCGGCGTTGCGGCGCTGGCGCGAGGCCGGGATGCTGGTGCTGGCGGCCGGCGGCGGGGTGGCCCTGAGCCAGGCGCTGAAGGCGCTGTTCGGCCGGGCCCGGCCGGATGCCGCGCTGCATCTGGTCGACGCCATCAACGCCAGCTTTCCCAGCGGCCACGCCATGCTGTCGGCGGTGGTCTGGCTGACACTAGGCGCGCTGACCGCGCGGTTCGTCAAGCGGCGGCGGGTCAAGGTGTTCGCGCTGGTCGGCGCGGCGGCGGTGACGCTGCTGGTCGGGATCAGCCGGGTCTATCTCGGCGTCCACTGGCCGAGCGACGTGCTGGCCGGCTGGTCGCTGGGCGCCGCCTGGGCGCTGGCCTGGTGGCTGGCCGCGCAGGCGGTGGATCGGCGGTGGCCGGTCAGGCCGCCTGTGTCAGCCGAGGGGTAGCAGTGTGGGTGGTTCGAGACGCTCGGCCGGGGCCTCGCGCCTCACCATGACGATCATAGGTATTCGTCATCCTGAGGAGCGATCCCTCAGGATCGCGTCTCGAAGGACGCACGGTCAGGCCAGCCCGGACTTCTTCAGCGTCTTCCAGGCCTTCAGCACGCGCTGCAGCTTGTGCTCGGCGCTGCGGTCGCCGCCGTTGGAGTCGGGGTGGCACTTCTTGACCAGCTCGGTGTAGCGCGTGCGGATCAGGGCCTTGTCGGCGGTGTCGGGCAGGTCGAGGTCGGCGAGGGCCCCGCGCTCCATCTTGCCCAGCTGGCGGCCGTCGGCGCGCACGCCGGTACCCTCGACGCCGGAACGGTCCGCGCGGCCGAAGCCGAACAGGCTGAACGGGTCGTTCCAGCCCATCGGCCCCTTGGCCTGGGCGGCGGCCTCGCGCGAGCGGTTGGAGGCCTTGAAACTCCAGGTCGGCCGCTCGCCGGTGGCGCGCGCGGCCTGGGCCTGGGCGATGGCGTCATCGCTCATGCCGGCGAAGAAGTTCCACGCCTTGTTGTACTCGGCCGCGTGCGGCTGGCAGAAATGATAGAACTGCCCCGGCATGTCGCGGGCCTTCGGCGCCCGGGCCGTGGCGACGGCCAGGCAGTCGGGATGGTCACAGCGACGCTCGCCCGGCTTGAGGGCGTTCACGTCCGCCTCCGCCTCGGCCTCCCCGGGTTTGGGGGGACGGACACGGATGTCGACAAAGCGGGGTCGGTATTGAAAGGCGTTCGCCATGAGCCGAAGTATGAGGCTCAACCTTTCTCATTCAAGAATTGACCTTCGAAAAATGCCCTCCATATCTGACTCTATCCGCACAAAACTGGCCGACGCCTTCTCGCCGACCCGCCTGGAGGTCGTCGACGACTCCGCGCGGCATGCCGGACACGCCGGCGCCCGACCGGGCGGGGAGAGCCATTTCAACGTGGTGATCGAGGCGGACGCCTTCGCCGGCCAGTCGAAGGTGGCCCGCCAGCGGCAGGTCTACGGCGTGCTGGCCGAGCTTCTGGCCGGACCGGTGCACGCGCTGTCGCTCAAGGCGCTCGCGCCGGGGGAGTGAGCGCGGCGCCAGTTCGGGGACAGTTTACCGATTTCAGGCTCGCGCCCTGACGTTCCGACGACGCGGGTGAAATCGGTAAACTGTCCCCGAATTGATCCGGCCTTCGCCGGGATGAGCGGGAATTGTGAACTACAGCTTCAGCCCGGCGAGAGCCTTTTCCAGGTCGGCCTGGCGGAAGGGCTTCTGCAGCATCGGGGCGCCGCGATGGGCGTCGCTGAGGCCGCTGTCGCCGTAGCCGCTGGCGAAGATGAACGGCACGCCGCGGGCCTTGAGCGCGTCGGCGACCGGAAAGATCGGCTGGCCGCCGAGATTGAGGTCCAGCACCGCCGCGTCGATCGCCGCGCCGGTGGCCAGGGGCATGGCCTCATCGATCGTCGGGGCCGGGCCGACGACGCTGCAGCCGAAGTCGGCCAGCATGTCCTCCAGCAGCATCGAGACGAGCATCTCGTCCTCGACGACGAGAACCCGCAGTCCGGTCAGTGTCGTATCGGTCACCACAAGCCCCCCGCCGGCCCGTACACGCCGGTCAGCCAGTCGCGCCCAGGCGCGATCAGCGTCAACGCGTCGGTTACCGTTCGGTTCCGAAGATAATCAGCCGGAGTCGATCCAGCCCCCGTCGGCGTCCATCCGCGGGCTGATGCGCAGCTCCGTAATCTGGTTGCGGCGGCGGCGGGCGACCTCGAAGCGGTGCTGGAAGACCGTGAAGGTCTCGCCTTCCTCGGGGATCTTCTCGACCTCCTGGATCAGCAGGCCGGCGATGGTCACGGCCTGGTCGTCGGGCAGGTCCCAGTCGAGCGCGCGGTTCAGGTCGCGCACCGTCACCGTGCCGGCCGTCTCGACCCAGCCGTCGGGCTGGACCTTGACGCCCTCGACGGCCGCGTCGTGCTCGTCGTCGATCTCGCCGACGATCTCCTCGAGGATGTCCTCCAGCGCCACCACGCCCTGCAGGCCGCCGTACTCGTCGACCACCAGGGCGAAGTGGTTGCGCTTCTTGAGGAAGGCGTTGAGCTGGTCCTTCAGTTTGGTCGTCTCCGGCGTGAACCAGGGCTTGCGGGCCAAAGCCATGACGTCGAGCGTGTCGAGGTCGACGCCCGTCTGCGCCATGACCTTGACCAGATCGCGCACGTGCAGCACGCCGACGATGTTGTCCGGGTCGTCGCGCCACAGCGGCAGGCGGCTGTGGTTGCAGTCCAGCGCATGCTGCACCAGCTCGCGCGGCGGCAGGCCGGCGTCGAGCATCTCGACCGACTTGCGGTGGACCATGACCTCCGAGACGTCCATCTCCGACAGGTCCAGCACCCCGCCCAGCATGCGGCGGTCGCGGCTTTCGACCACGCCTTCGGAGTGGTGGTACTCGACCGCGCCGCGGATCTCCTCGTGGGCCGCCAGGACATCGGTCTCCATCGACAGGTTGATGCCGAACGGCCGCAGGGTCTGGCGCACGACCCACTGGGCCCCGCGCGCCAGCGGACCGAAGATGCGCACCAGCCAGTAGGTCGGCAGCGACAGGAAACGGGCCACGATCTCGGGCCGGGTGATGGCCAGGGTCTTGGGCAGGATCTCGCCGAAGATCACCACCAGCACCGTCATGATCACCGTCGAGGCGACGACCCCGATCGGGCCGGGGAACGCCGCCGCCAGCACGCTGGTCGTCAGGGCCGAGGCCCCGATGTTGACCACGTTGTTGGACAGCAGGATGGCGCCGATCATGTTCTCCTGGTCGCCCATCATCCGGTTGACGCGGGCGGCGCTGCGGTCGCCGTCGCGTTCCAGCTGGTGCATGCGGCCGCGGCTGGCGGCGGTCATCGAGGTCTCGGCGGCGGAGATCAGGGCGCCGATGCCCAGCAGGATGATCAGGGCCGGGGCCAGGGTCAGAATGAGGGCCGCGATCACGGCTTGGCTCCTTGTTCGATCAGGAAGCGGCGCAGGGCGTCCGGATCGACCCCTTTCGCCGTGAACGCCTCGCCGATGCGGCGGGCGAGAATGAAGGTCAGGGCGCCGCCCTCGGTCTTCTTGTCCTGGCCCATGTGATGGATCAGGCGGTCGGCGCTGAACGGATGGCCGGGCACGTCCTTCATGCCCGCGGGCAGGCCGGCGGCGGTCAGGGCCCGCTCGACGCGGGCCGCCTCGGCCGGGTCGCACAGGCCGAGCGCCGCGGAGAAGCGGAAGGCCAGGTCGCAGCCGGCGGCGACCGCCTCGCCGTGCTTGAGCGTCTCGCCGTAGCCGGTCTCGGCCTCCAGCGCGTGGCCGAAGGTGTGGCCGAGGTTGAGCAGGGCGCGGCGGCCCTGTTCCTTCTCGTCCTCGGCGACGATCTCGGCCTTCATCTCGACGGACCGCCCGACGGCGTGGGTCAGGGCCTCGATGTCGCCGGCCAGCACGGCCGCGCCGTGCGCCTCCAGCCAGCTGAAGAAGGCCTCGTCGCCGAGCATGCCGTACTTGATCACCTCGGCGTAGCCGCAGGCCATCTCGCGCGCGGGCAGGGTGGCCAGCACGTCGAGGTCGGCCAGCACCAGCCGGGGCTGGTGGAAGGCGCCGATGAGGTTCTTGCCGCGCGGGGTGTCGATGGCCGTCTTGCCGCCGACCGAGCTGTCGACCTGGGCCAGCAGGCTGGTCGGAACCTGGATGAAGTCGATGCCGCGCTTGTAGATCGCCGCCGCGAAGCCCGCGAGGTCGCCGACCACGCCGCCGCCGAAGGCCACGATCACGTCGCCCCGGTCGAGCTGCAGGTCGAGCAGCTGGTCCGACAGCGAGGCCAGGCCCTCGAAGCTCTTGCTCTCCTCGCCGGCGGGCACGGTGATCACGTCGACGGCCACGCCGGCCCGTTCCAGCGAAACCGACAGCCGCTCGCCGTGATGCGCGCCGACGTTGGAGTCCGTGACGATGGCCGTGCGCCTGGTCTTCAGCAGCGGGGCGATGTGTTCGCCCGCCCGGTCGATCAGGCCGGGGCCGACGATCACGTCGTAGGACCATCCGCCGAGGGCGACGGGAATGCTGCGGGTCAAGTCGGGGCTCCGGCGATGTAGTCGGTCAGGGCGCGCAGGACGGCCTCGACGGCCTCCTGGTGCGGGGTGTCGCTGGTCTCGACGGCGATGTCGGCCTGGGCGTAGATCGGGTCGCGGACCGCGGCCAGCTCGGTCAGCACCGCCAGCGGATCCTTGCCGCGCACCAGCGGCCGGGTGTCCTTGCGGCCGATGCGGCGCGCCAGCAGCGGCAGGTCGGCCTTCAGCCAGACCGAGATCGCCCGCTCCTTGATCAGGGCGCGGGTCTCGTCATTGATGAACGCCCCGCCGCCGGTGGCCAGCACATGCGGGCCCTCGTCGAGCAGCCGGGCGATCACCCGGCGTTCGCCGTCGCGGAAAGCGGCCTCGCCCATCGAGGCGAAAATGTCGGAGATCGACTGGCCGGCGGCGGCCTCGACTTCGGAGTCGGCGTCGCGGAACGGCAGGTTCAGCGCCGAGGCCAGCCGGCGGCCGATACTGCTCTTGCCCACGCCCATGAGTCCGACGAGGGCGATGGTCTTGCGGCGGAGTCTTGGGTCGGCGGTCATGGCCATGCTTGGCTTACACGACTGCGGGCGGTTGAGCCAAGTTTCAGGATGGCATTCCGTCAGGCATAATCGCCGGATGCACAGTCGCCGGTCTGTCCGTTCCGCGTTGGCCCTCGCCGTTTCGCTGGTTTGCGCCGCACCAGCCGTCGCCCAGGTGGCGGTGTCGACGCTGGCGCCGCCCGACTATTTCTCGCTCGGCGACCGCGAGAGCGGCCTGCCGGCGGACTTCTGGGCGGGAACCTCGCCGGCGCTGCTGCGCGACAGCCTCCCGCAGATCGGCCGCAAGCCCCTGTCGCCCGCCGCGACGGTGTTCGCCGGCTGGGTGCTGGGGGGCGGGGTGGCCGGGCCCGAGGGCGCGGGCCGTGATCCGGAGGTCGCCGCCGCCCGGGTGCAAGCGCTGCTGGCGCTGGGCCAGACACGCACCGCCTGGGCCGCCGTCGAGCGGGCGCCGAACGTCACCACCAACGCCGCCCTGGCCCAGGCCGCCGCGGAGGCGGCGCTGGTCAACAGCCAGGATGACGCCGCCTGCCGCATCTCCGACCAGCTGACGGTCAATCGCGGCGAGCTCTACTGGCTGCGGCTGCGGGCCTTCTGCCAGGCGGTCGCCGGCCAGGCCGAGGCGGCCCAGCTGACCTTCACCCTCGCCGGCGAGAAGGCGAAGGATCCCGTCTACGGCCGACTGATGGGCGCCCTGCTGGCCGGGGCGGGCGATCCCGGCGCGGCCTCGCTGCGCAACGGACTGGACTATGCCCTGTCGCGCAAGCTGGGACTCGATCCGCAGGCCGCGAAGGCGACCGCCTCCCCGGCCGTGGCCGCGGTGCTTTGGCCGGCCGCGCCGACGCCCGACACCGAGGCGGTGACCGTCGCCCGTTCGCTGATCGCCAGCGCGACCACCACGCCGGCCCTGTTCGACAGCCTGCTGGACGAGGCCGATGCGGCGACGCCGAAGGCGCGGCCGGTGCTGATCGGGCGCATCCTGCTGCTGGAGGCGATGGGCGGCCGGCCCGGTCCCGACGCCCGCGCCCGACTGGCGAAGGCGGATGTCGGCAGGAGCGCGGCCTCGCCGGCGCTGCTGCTGGCGCTCGACCGGGCCGCCGAAGCGGGCCTCAAGGGCGAAACCGCGATGGCGGCCCTGCTGATCGCGTCCGACGCCGGAGTCGCCGGCCCGGGCGCGCCCGACCGCGCCCGCATCGTCGCGGCCCTGCGCAAGGTCGGCCTGACCGGTCCGGCCGAGGCCTTCGCCGTCGAGGGCCTGCTGGTCCCGGCCCGATGAGCCAGGCCTGGGCCGAGGCCTTCCTGGAAATGATGGCCGTCGAGCGCGCCTCCGCGCGCAACACGCTCACGGCCTACGGCAAGGACCTGACCGACGCGACGGCGTTCCTGAAGGCGCGCGGCCAGGACCTGTCGACCGCCTCGGCGGAGGATATCGAGGCCTATTTCGCGGCCATGGGCGCGGCCGGCCTGTCGCCGGCGACGGCGGCCCGGCGGCGGGCGGCCGTGCGGCAGTTCTACCGCTTCGTGCTCGGCGAGGGCTGGCGGAGCGACGATCCCTCCCGCCGCGTCGAGGCGCCCAAACAGGGCCGTCCGCTGCCCAAGGTGCTGTCGCGCGACGAGGTAGAGCGGCTGATCGCCGCCGCCGCCGCGAAGGACGGGGCCCAGGGTCTGCGTCTCGCCTGCCTGATCGAGATGACCTACGCCTCGGGCCTGCGGGTGTCCGAGTTGCTGGCCCTGCCGCTGACGGCGCTGGCGCGCGATCCGGCCTTCCTGATGGTCAAGGGCAAGGGCGGCAAGGAGCGGCTGGCTCCGCTGAACGACGCGGCGCGAACGGCGGTCAAGGCCTGGCTCGAGGTGCGCAAGACCTTCATCCCCAAGGGCGACGCCGCCAATCCCTGGCTGTTCCCGTCGCGCGGCAAGGGCGGGCGGCTGACTGCGCGGCGGTTCTCGCAGCTGCTGGAGGAGGCGGCCGCCGGGGCCGGCATCGACCCGGCCCGGGTCAGCCCGCACGTTCTGCGCCACGCCTTCGCCACCCACCTGCTGGAGGGCGGCGCCGACCTGCGCGTCGTCCAGACCCTGCTGGGCCACGCCGACATCGCCACCACCCAGATCTACACCCACGTCGCCGGCGAACGGCTGGCCGAGGTGGTCCGGACCAAGCATCCGTTAGCGAAAAAGCCCTGACGCATGTTAGGGCCTTTCGCGACTCTCCCGGCTCTTTCAAGGAATACCCCCATGTCGGAAACCCGCGACAGCAACGGCGCCATCCTGGCCGACGGCGACAGCGTCACCCTGATCAAGGACCTCAAGGTCAAGGGCTCGGGCGGCGTCACGCTCAAGCGCGGCACCATGGTCAAGAAGATCCGCCTGACCGGCGACCCCGACGAGATCGAGGCCAACGTCGACAAGGTGAAGGGTCTCGTGCTGCGGACCGAGTTCATCAAGAAGGCGTAGGAGCCCGCGCGCATGGACAAGGACCTGCAGGCCCTCGGCAACATCGACAAGCTGGTGTTGTTCAACATCGGCAAGACGCAGGTCACGTCCGGCGGCCTGATCGCGGCGGTCCTGACGGTCGTCGTGGCCCTGGTCGCGGCCCGACTGGTCAGCCTGGCGATGCAGCGCGTACGGGCCAGGGCCACGCGCGGCGGGGCCGGCCTCTACATCGTCGAGAAGCTGTCGGTGTACGGCCTGGTCGTGTTCGGCGCGATCGCCGGGGTGTCGACGCTGGGCGTCAACCTGTCGTCGCTGGCCGTGTTCGGCGGGGCGCTGGGCGTCGGCGTGGGCCTCGGCCTGCAGGGCGTGGTCAAGGAGTTCGTCTCCGGCATCGTGCTGATCTTCGACGAGTCCCTGCGGGTCGGGGACTACATCGAGCTGGAAAGCGGCCAGCGCGGCGTGATCCACGAGATCGGCGCCCGGGCGACCCGCATCCGCAACAACGACAGCGTCGACATCCTCATCCCCAACAGCCAGCTGATCCAGGGCACGGTGACCAACTGGACGCTGCGCGGGCATACGCGGCGCATCCGCATCCCGTTCCGGGCGGCCTATGGCGTCGACAAGGAGAAGGTGCGCGACGCGGTGCTGGAGGCGGCCATGGCCGTGCCCTTCACCCTGCCCGACAGCGGCACCTATCGCACCCAAGTCTGGCTGGTCGGCTTCGGCGAGTCGGGCCTGAACTTCGAGCTGGTGGTCTGGCCGAGGCTGGAGGCGGTCAAGCGGCCCAACGCCATGCAGGCGGCCTACACCTGGGCGATCGACGACGCCCTGCGCAAGGCCGGCATCGAGACCCCGGCGCCGCAGCTGGACCTGCGCGTGCGTTCGCTGTTCGGGGAGGAGGGCGACTCCGCCCGCCGCACGCTGGGCCTGCAGTCGGAGCCGGCGACGCCGACGCGCGGCCGCAAGGCGCGGACCTCAAGCAACGACGCGGTCGACGATCTGCTGCGTCCGGCCGGCGAGGACGAAGAGCCGAAGACCGAGCCGCGCAAGTCTTGACGCCCTCGCGGCGCCGCCGCAAAAGCCTTCGCAATTGCGAAAAGCAGGGACGGGGATGACGCCATGAAGACGCCGCGCGGGTTTTTCAAGCCACTGGCCATCGGCGCCCCGGCGCCGCTGCGCGATCTGCCGGTGCGGGTCGAGCGGATGATCCACTTCGTGCCGACCCACCTCGAAAAGGTCCGCGCCAAGGTTCCCGAGATCGCCCCGACCGTCGACGTGATCCTCGGCAACCTGGAAGACGCCATTCCCGCCGACGCCAAGGACGCGGCCCGCGCGGGCTTCATCGAGATGGCCAACGCCACCGACTTCGCCGGCCTGGGCGTCGGGCTGTGGACCCGCATCAACTGCCTCAACTCGCCCTGGCATCTGGACGACGTGCAGGACATCGTCGCCGGCGTCGGCGACAGGCTGGACGTGATGATGGTGCCCAAGGTCGAGGGGCCCTGGGACATCCACTACATGGATCAGTTCCTCGCCATCCTCGAGGCGAAGCATGGTCTGAAGAAGCCGATCCTGCTGCACGCCATCCTCGAAACCGCCGAGGGCGTGAACAACGTCGAGGCCATCTGCGCCGCCTCGCCGCGCATGCACGGCATCAGCCTCGGCCCGGCCGACCTCGCCGCCAGCCGGCAGATGAAGACCACCCGCGTCGGCGGCGGCCACCCGTTCTACAAGGTGATGGAAGACCCGCGCGACGATGGCCAGCCGCGCCTCAGCGCCCAGCAGGACATCTGGCACTACACCTTCGCCAAGATGGTCGACGCCTGCGCCGCCTACGGCATCAAGCCCTTCTATGGCCCGTTCGGCGACATCTCCGACGGCGAGGCCTGCGAGCAGCAGTTCCGCAACGCCTTCCTGCTCGGCTGCGCCGGGGCCTGGAGCCTGCACCCCAACCAGATCGCCATCGCCAAGCGGGTGTTCAGCCCCGATCCGGGCGAAGTGGCCTTCGCCAAGCGCATCCTCGAGGGCATGCCTGACGGCACCGGCGTGGTCATGCTCGACGGCAAGATGCAGGACGACGCCACCTGGAAGCAGGCCAAGGTGATGATCGACTGCGCGAAACAGATCGCCGCCAAGGACCCGGAATACGCGGCGCTCTACGGCCTCTGATACGCGGCGGGGACACGTACCAAAGGTACGTGTCCCCAAACCAACCGCCACTGTCGCTCGACCAGGGGACACGTACCTTCGGTACATGTCCCCTTTCCTGTTTGACCCAGCGCAACGCCCCCGGGGCATCGCCCTCGCAGACTTGGCTCGATCTCAAGCGGCAGGGGCCCTCCACATGGACATATCCCGGCGCATCGCGCGCATCGTCGGTCCCACGCTGGTCGTGCTGGCGCTGACCGAGGGCGCCAACATCCGCGTGTTCGCCGGCAATCCTGCCCAGGTCGTCTTTCTGAACGGGACGCTGCTCTTCGTGGCCGGGGTGGCGATTCTGCAGGCCTACGGGCGCTGGTCGTGGAGCCTCTCGGCGCTGGTGACGCTATCGGGGTGGGCCTTCACGATCGCCGGCGTCTACCGGATGGCGTTTCCCGCCGCGCCCCAGCTGGCCGAGGGGCCGGCAACCTTCGCCCTGCTGGCGCTGCTGACGCTGATCGGCGGGCTGCTGACGTTCAGGGGATACGGCCGCGACGGGCGGGACTGAGCCCGACGGGGCCACGCACTGAAGTGCCTGTCCCCAGGTCCTACCGTCCCGGCGTGTGCAGCATCTGGCCGGCGCCGCTGGCCAGCAGCCGGCCATCCTCGCTCCAGACCTGGCCGCTGCCGTGGATCAGGCCGCCGTGGGCCTTCTCAGAGCGGGCGTCGACCAGCAGCCAGTCCGCCCCCTGCGGATGTTCGTGGAACCAGACGGCCAGGTCCAGGCTCGGCGCGATGTAGTTGGCTTCCGGCGGCTGGGCCCGGCGATGGGCGGGCCACAGGATGGTGTCGATCAACACCAGTGAGCGGGCGCAGTCGGCGAACACATCGACCGGCTCGAAGTCGAGGAACCGCTGCCATTGCCGGATCGGCGCGCCGGGCGGCAGCTGTTGGCCCCAGGGGATCCAGACCAGCGGCCGTGTCTCGAAATTGGCCCAGAACGGATGCTTCGGCGCATCGGCGGGCAGGTAGTGCTCGTTCGGCTTGAGCTCGGCCGGCGGCGGTGACTCGGGCGGGGTCGTCGCCGACATCTCCGGGCCGCCCTCGCGGTTGGTGGTCCAGACCTGGGCGGTGAGGAACACCTTGCCCGCCTGCGACAGCTCGACGGCGAGGCAGGCTGCGGACCGACCAGCCTTCAGCACGCGCACCTCCGCCTGGGCGGGCCCGAAGGCGCCGGCCGACAGGTACTGGCAGGACAGGCTGGCCGGGCGATGCCCGTCCGGCGCCCGGGTCCCGGCGGCGCGCAGGGCGATGGCGGCGACATAGCCGCCGTTCGGCCCCCAGATCTCCCAGTCCTTCGACAGGGTGGCGGTCAGGACGCCGTCGATCTCGGCGACGGCGGTGTCTTCGTGGAATCGTCCCATGCCACTCTCAATGCGCGGGTTTTCGCGGGGGAAGGAAAGTCGTCAGCCGACGGGCTCGACCCTGAACCACGGCTCGTGGTCCGGCGCGGTGGTCACGCCGCCGACGGGCATCACCGGGCGGTCACTTTCCAGCGAGACCTCGAACCGCTCCAGCACCGTCGCCAGCATGATCGAGGCCTCGGCCAGGGCGAAGGCCGCGCCGATGCAGATGCGCGGTCCGGCGCCGAACGGCAGGTAGGCCGGCTCGCTGATCCACGGCTGGGCCTTGCCGGCGAAGCGCTCGGGCATGAAGGCGGTCGGATTGTCCCAGAAGCCGGTGTGCCGGTGCATCACCCAGGGGCTGATCCAGACGAGGCAGCCCTTGCCGAGGCTCTCGCCGCACAGCACCACCGGCTCGACCACCTGGCGCATGATGATCGGCACGGGCGGATAGAGCCGCAGCGCCTCGAGCAGCACCATCTTCAGCCGCGGCCAGTGCTGCAGGTCTTCCAGCGCGGTCACGCGGTCGGGAGTGAAGGCGCGGACCTCGGCCCGCAGGCGGGATTGTTCGGCGCCGTCAAGCGCCAGCAGATAGCTGGCCCAGAACAGCAGGCGTGAGGTGGTCTCGAAGCCGGCGAACAGCATGGTCGCGCACTGGTCGCGCACCTCGGCGTCGGACAGCGGCTGGCCGGTGGCGGCGTCGCGCACGGCCAGCAGCCGGTCGAGCATGTCGTCGTGGGTCGCGCCCGGCGGCTCGGCGCGGCGGGCGGCGACGAGCCGGTCGACGGCCGCGAACCAGCGCTTCTGGAACCGGCGGCGGGCCCCGCCGACGAAGGCGAAGTCGCTCTCGGCCCTGGCGAAGCCGTCAAAGAAGGTCGGCCGGCCGGCGGTGGCGACATAGTCGCGGACCATGGCCGCCAGTTCGACCTGCTCCGGGCCTGCCGACAGGGAGAACAGCGAACGCAGCACCGCCTCCAGCGCCGCCTGGTGGAAGGCGTCGGCGAGATTGGCGCGGGACTGGCCGGTCAGGCGCGCGGCCAGGCTGTCGGCGGCGGCGTGGAAGTGCGGCAGCAGGGACTCGACGCTGCCGGGCGTGAAGGCCGGGGCCAGCATCTTCCGCTGGCCGCGCCACTGCGCGCCCTCGGCCAGCAGCACGCCCTCGCCGGCCAGCGGCCGCACCGGCCGCACGGCGGCCAGCGGGCGGGCGTAGTGGCTCATGCCGGTCTGCATCACCTCGCGGATCGCGGGCGGGTCGTTGACCAGCAGGCTGTCGACGCCGAGCACCTTGCGGCGGCCCCAGGGGATGTCGAAGGCGTTCTTCGACCAGTTGCCGAGGGTGTTGGACAGCGTCGCCACCACCAGCCGCGGCGTCGACAGGTCCTCCGGGTGCACATAGGGCGCGGGCGGAATGATCGGTCGGGCGGGGGCGTCCATGGGGGGAGGCTAGCACCGGCGCGGTTGTTGAGGGAGGGGCCAGGGATTAGGGGCTAGGGATTAGTAAGAATCTCGCCTAGCCCCTAGCCCCTAGCCCCTAGCCCCTAGCCCCTAGCCCCTAGCCCCTAGCCCCTATCCCCCAGCCCCTGTTCCGGCCGCCCCCCATGCCCACGCCCTTCTTCGATCTCCGCGGGTCGCACAATCCGCACCGCTGGCACATGCCGTTGACGCCGCCGATCTGCGTCGGGCCGCCCGAACACCTGTTCATGTACGGCGGCATCGGCCTGGCCGCCTCGATCTCGGCGCTGGAGCAGACCTGTGGCCGGCCGGTGGTCTGGGCGACGGCGCAGTATCTGTCCTACGCCCGGCCGCCGTCGGTGGTGGACTTCGACGTCTGGATCTCGAACGCGGGCAAGTACACGACCCAGGCCCGGGTCAGCGCCCACGTCGGCGAGACCGAGGTGGTCAGCGTCATGGCCGCGCTCGGCGCCCGGCCGGACACGCGCGACCACCAGTGGCCGAAGATGCCCGACATTCCGCCGCCGGAGGAGTGCCTGCCGGTGATGCTGTGGAGCGACGACGGCGACAACCTGAACCGTCGCATCGAGCGCCGCGCGCCCGAGGGCCGCTATGACCTGAAGAACCGCAAGGGCGAGATCAGCGAGGACGGCCGCATGCAGATGTGGTTGCGCACGGTCGAGGACGTTCCGGTCGACGCGGCCATGCTGGCCGTGTTCGCCGACTATGTGCCGTCCGGTTTCGGTCACGCGCTGGGCGTCTGGGCCGGCGGCAACAGCCTCGACAACACGCTGCGCGTCCTGAAGATCGTGCCGACCCGCTGGGTGCTGGCCGAGATCTCGATCAGCGGCATCCACGCCGGCGTCGGCCACGGGGCGATGAACCTCTTCGCCGAGACCGGCGAGCTGATGGCCGTGGCCAGCCAGACGGTGATCGTGCGGGTGCGCGGAGACTAGAGGCCGGCGATCGCCGCCACGAGCCTCGTGCGCAGCTCGCCTTCCAGCGGCAGGATCGGCAGCGGCGGTTGCGCCGCCGTCAGGCCGAGGTGGTTAGCCGCCGCGTACATGGCGCGCATCCCGCCGACGACCTTGAACACCGCCCACAGGGGCGCGAAGGCGGCGTCCAGCCGGTCGGCTTCTGCGCGGTCGCCGCGCCGGGCGGCGGCGGTCAGGGCGGCGGCGCGCTCCGGGAAGAGACCGGCGGAGACGCTGAACCAGGCGTCGGCGCCGGCCAGCAGCCCGTCCTTGCAGCCCCAGTCGCCGCTGTAGCCGATCGCCAGCCGGGGCGCGGCGTCGCGATAGCGCTTCAGGTCGGCGACGATGTCGTCCTTCGGCAACGGCAGTTTGATCGCCGCGATGCTCGGGATGGCGTCTGCGAGGCGGGCGACCAGGTCCGGCTGAAAGGTGAAGTTGGTCGTCGACGGGTTGTTGTAGATGACGATCGGCGTGTCGGTCGCCTCGGCCACGGCGGCGAAGTGGCGGAACACCTCTTCCCCGGTCAGCGGCGTGTAGCTGACCGGCGCCAGCAGCAGGCCGGCCGCGCCCTCGGCGGACGCGTCCTTCGCCAGCGCCCGGGCGTGATCGGTGCGCAGGGCGCCGACGCCGACGATTACCGGGGTCTCCGCCAGCGTCTCGACCGCGACGGCCACGGCCCGGCGCCGCTCATCGCGGTCCAGGAACATGTAGGTTCCCGTGCTGCCGAGCAGGCCGACCGAATCCGCCCCGCCGGCCGCGATGCGCCGGAGAATGGCGCGCAGGTCGGCCTCGATGACCCGTCCGTCCGGCGTCGCGGGCGTGATCGGGAAGGCCGAGAGACCGGTGAAGATCGACATGCTGTTCCTCCGACGAGCGGGGCATACAGCCGCGCGCCGCGCGGCGGCTCAAGTCATGTTCCGCTTCCGATTGTGTCAGCGTTCGGTGGAGGCGCGGCCTAGGCCATCTTGCCCGGCACCACCGGGTGGCTGCTCGACAGCCCGCCGTCCACCGCGATGAACTGGCCGTTGACGTAGGAGGCGTCGTCGCTGGCGAGGAACAGGGCCACGCGGGCGATCTCTTCCGGGACGGCGGCGCGGCGCAGCGGGTTGAGCTGACCGATCTTGCCCTCGTTGCCGCGCTCGCGGGCGCGGTCGAACACCACCTGGGTCATGCCGGTCTCGGTCAGGCCCGGGCAGACGGCGTTGATCCGCACGCCCGTGCCGGCCAGCTGGTTGGCCCCGGTCTGGACGATGCTGATCACCCCGGCCTTGGAGGCGCTGTAGGGCATGCCGCCGGCGCCCGAGCGGATGCCGGCGACGCTGGCGGTGCAGATGATCGAGCCCTTGCCGCGCGCGACCATCAGCCGGGCGGCGGCCTGGACGGCCAGGAACACGCCGACGGTGTTGATGCGCAGCACCTCGGTCCAGTGCTCGGCGGTCAGCTCGAACAGGCCCGGCAGGCCGCCAGAGATGCCCGCGTTGGCGAACATGATGTCGACGCCGCCGAGCATCTCGGCCGCCTCGATGGCCTTGTTGATCACCTCGGGGGTGGCGACGTCGCCGACGATCGCCACGCCCCGGCCGCCGGCCTTCGTCACCAGCTCCAGCGTCTCGTTGACCTTGTCCGACACGTCGGCCAGCACGACGGTCGCGCCGGCTTCGGCGAACAGCTGCGCCGACGCGCGGCCGATGCCGCTGGCCGCGCCGGTGATGATGGCCACCCGGCCTTCGAGCTTGCCCATGGAGCTGTTTCCTTCAAACGGTTGTTTGACTGAACATGCCTCGTGGGCGTCCCCAAGGGAAGGGGCTAGGGACTAGGGGTTAGGGGCTAGAATTCGCCGTTGTGCCGATGCACGGACCTACTCGTCCCTAACCCCTAATCCCTAGCCCCTACCTTGCCCCCCCAACCGCCACCCTCTAGTTTCGCCCCCTCACAGGGGCAGCCCGCGTCAGGCGATTCATGGTTCAGCACTATCTCGAGTTCGAAAAACCGATCGCCGAGCTGGAAGGCAAGATCGAGGAGCTGTCGAAGCTCTCGGACACGGCCGGCGCGGGATCGTTCGACAGCGAGATCGACGCCCTGCGCGCGCGCCTCGGCGAACTGCGCAAGGACTCCTACGCCCGCCTGACGCCCTGGCAGAAGACCCAGGTCGCGCGCCATCCCGAGCGGCCGCACTTCGTCGACTACCTGGCAGGCCTGATCGACGAGTTCGTCGAGCTGCGCGGCGACCGCAAGTTCGCCGACGACCAGGCGGTGATCGGCGGCCTCGGCCGGTTCCGCGGCCAGCCGGTGATGGTCATCGGCCAGGAGAAGGGCCACGACACCACCACCCGCCTGAAGCACAACTTCGGCATGGCCCGGCCCGAGGGCTACCGCAAGGCGGTGCGGCTGATGGACATGGCCGAACAGTTCGGCCTGCCGGTGCTGACCTTCATCGACACGGCCGGCGCCTATCCGGGCCTCGGGGCCGAGGAACGCGGCCAGGCCGAGGCCATCGCCCGCGGCACCGAGCGCTGCCTGACCCTGAAGACCCCGATGATCGCCACCATCACCGGCGAGGGCATGAGCGGCGGGGCCATCGGCATCGCCGCCGGCAACAAGGTGCTGATCCTCGAGCACGCCATCTACTCGGTCATCTCGCCCGAAGGCGCGGCCTCGATCCTCTGGCGCGACGGCGCGCGGGCCAAGGACGCGGCCGAGCAGATGCACATCACGGCGCAGGATCTGATCAAGACCGGCGTGGTCGACCGGATCATCGACGAACCGCCGGGCGGGGCCCACTCCGACCCGGCCACGGCCATCCTCGCCGTCGGCGACGCCATCGAGGAAGAACTGGCGCTGCTGTCGACCCTCAGCGCCGATGAACTGCTGACCCAGCGCGCCGAGCGTTACTACGCCATCGGCCGCACGGGGGTTGCGTGAAGACGCTTCTGGCGCTGGCGGCGCTCGGCGCCCTGGTCGCCACGCCGGCCCTGGCGGTAGATACGGCCGCCGTCGAAGCCCGCTACAGCCCGGCCTTCCAGCAGTGCCTCGACTCGCCCGTCGGCCAGTCGACGATGGGGACGGTCCAGTGCATCGGCGCCGAGCTCAAGGTGCAGGACGGGGCGCTGAACGCCGCCTACCGCGCCCTCGTCGCCGACATGACGCCCGACCAGAAGGCCGGCCTGCAGAAGGCGCAGCGCGCCTGGATCGCCTTCCGCGACGCCGACTGCGCCGCACGCTACAGCCCCGACTGGGGCACGCTTTCGACCGTCACGGCCAATATGTGCGTGCTGCAGCGGACCGTGGAGCGGACACTGGAGCTTGAGGCCTTCTCGCCGGACTGGTCCGCCCCCGCGGACAGCGAACCGCCGGGTTCCGTCGGGATGATTCCGTCCCACGACTGACGCCGGTTTCCGCCTCTTGCCTGACGTGGCGTGACGTGGCCCAGACTCTCTCAAACGATTGTTCGGGAGAGGAACACCATGGCCATCAAGACCCGTTTCACGGAACTGTTCGGCGTTGAACACCCCATCGCCCAGGGCGGCATGCAGTGGGTCGGCAAGGCCGAACTCGTGGCGGCCGTGGCCAACGCCGGGGCGCTGGGCTTCATCACCGCCCTGACCCAGCCGACGCCGGAAGACCTGGCGAAGGAAATCCAGCGCACCAAGGATCTGACCGACAAGCCGTTCGGCGTGAACCTGACCATCCTGCCGGCGATCAAGCCGCCGCCCTACGCCGAGTACCGCGCCGCGATCATCGAGAGCGGGATCAAGGTCGTCGAAACCGCCGGCTACAAGCCGCAGGAGCACGTCGACGACTTCAAGGCCCACGGCATCAAGGTGATCCACAAGTGCACCGCCGTCCGTCACGCCCTGTCCGCCGAGCGGATGGGCGTGGACGCCATCTCGATCGACGGCTTCGAATGCGCCGGGCACCCGGGCGAGGATGACATCCCCGGCCTGATCCTGATCGCCGCCGCCGCCGACAAGGTGAAGATCCCGATGCTGGCCTCGGGCGGCATCGCCGACGCGCGCGGCCTGGTCGCGGCCCTGGCGCTCGGCGCCGACGGCGTCAACATGGGCACCCGCTTCTGCGTCACCCAGGAAGCGCCGATTCCGCTGGCCTTCAAGGAACAGATGGTCGCCAACGACGAGCGCCAGACCGACCTCATCTTCCGCACCCTGCACAACACCGCGCGGGTGATGCGCAACGAGGTCAGCCAGGCCGTGGTGGAGATCGAGCGCAAGGGCGGGGCCAGGTTCGAGGACGTGCAGCACCTGGTCGCCGGCACGCGGGGCCGCGACGCCCTGGCCAATGGCGACACCCAGGGCGGCATCTGGTCGGCCGGCATGGTCCAGGGGCTGATCCACGACATCCCGACCGTGCAGGAACTGGTCGACCGGATCATCTCCGAGGCCGAGGGCCTGATCCGCGGCCGCCTGGCCGGGATGGTCGTCTAGCGGGCCGTCTTTCCGGCGAGGGGTGGGCCATCCTGCCCCTCGCGACGGGACAGGCCCGTCGCCATGACCAAGGCTTAACTTCAAACCGACACGGGTCGGGCCTAGGCTTCTCCGCAAAGGAGACCGCCCTGGCCCGTTCCGCTCCCCTGTTGACGCTGCTTGCCGTCGTCGCGCTGCTGTCCGGCTGCGCGGCCAAGGTCGAGCGCTATCCCACCTCCGCCGACTATCCGGCCGGAACCATGGCGCGGGCGACCGTGCAGGCGGCCGGCCATCCCTGGAAGCTGTCGACGCTGCGCACGCCGCGCGCCGCGCCGTGGAAGGTGGTGGTGATCACCGGCACGCCGTCCTGGTCGGAATACTGGGCGCCGGTGCTGGCGGCCCTGCCGGCCCGGTTCACCATGACCGTCATCGACCGGCCCGGCTTCGCCCTCAGCGAACCGCGCGAGGTGGTCGGGTCGATCAGCGACCAGGCCGAGGCCATGTCGGCGGCGCTCGAGACCGCGCCGGGACAGAAGCTGATCCTCGTCGGCCAGTCCTACGGCGCGCCGATCGCCACCCTGATGGCGGCCCGCTATCCGGACCGGGTCCAGGCCCTGGTGCTGATGAGCCCGTTCTACGGCGACCGCGGCCGCACGGCGCGGCGGCTGACCGGGCTGGGCGGCATGGTGCGGCCGATGCTGCCGCGCGACCTGAAGAACTCCATCGCCGAGGTGCGCGGCCAGGCCCCGCAGCTGCCCGCCGCGCGGGCGGCGCTGGCCGGGCTGACGATTCCGGTGGTGGTGCTGCACGGCGAGGCGGACACCTTCGTGCCGATCGCGTCGGCCAGGGCCCTGGCGGCCGGGCGGGGGACCGCGCCGACGGCCATGGTCCCGGTGCCCGGCGGTGATCACTTCCTCAACGCCTGCTGCGTCCCGGCGCTGATCGGCGCGCTGGAGACGGCGGCGGAGATGGCTGAGGAATAATCCTCCCCGGCTTGCCGGGGAGGGGGACCATGCGAAGCATGGTGGAGGGGGCTGCGCCGAACGCTCCGGAACGACCGGACGTCTGACAGATCCGGCAGGCGCCCGGGCCGCCCCTCAGTCAGGCTCCGCCTGACAGCTCCCCACAAGGGTGGGGAGCATCGACAGACTACGCTTCTTCCGTCTCGGACTTGGCGTTGTCGCCGCCCTCGAAGCTGCGCGGGGCGCGGCGGCGGCGGGGTTTCTTGACCTCGTCGGCGGGGGCGTCCTCGCTGACCGCGGCCGGACGGCCGAGGAAGGCGGGCAGTTCGCTCACGGCGCCGTCCTGGCCGCGCAGGCGCGGGGACTCGGCGGCCGGTTCGGCGGCCAGCGGCGCGGCGGCCTGGGGCTCGACCACGGCCAGCGGATCGCGGGCGGCGGCCTCGGCGCGTTCGCGGTCACGGCGTTCGTCGCGCTCCCGCCAGCGGTCGCGGCGTCCGCCGCCTTCGCCGTCCTGGCGCGGACGATCGTCCCGGGGCTGCTGTTGCTGCTGGGGACGGTCCTCGCGGGACTGCTGCTGGTTGTCGCGCGGGCGATCGTCGCGCGGACGGTCATCCCGTTGACGGTCGTCCCGTTGACGATCCCGGCCTTCGAAACGCTGACCGTCGCGCGGACGGTTGCCCTCGAAGCGCTGGCCGCCCTGGTTGTTGTCGCGATTGCCGCCGCCGGCGTTGTCGCGCTGGCCGTCGTTGTCGCTGTTGTCCGTCTCCGGGACGTAGCCGCCCTCGGGCGCCTCTTCAGGTTCGGCCTCGAAGTCGATGTCGAAGCCCGAGGCGAACTGCTCGCGGCCGACGATGTCGGACACCGGGCGGTGCGGCTGCATGGCGCGCAGCGTGCGGAAATAGTGTTCGGCGTGCTGCAGGTAGTTCTCGGCGAGAACCCGGTCGCCGCCCGAGGCGGCGTCGCGGGACAGCTGCTGGTACTTCTCGAACACGCCCTGGGCCGCGCCGCGGACCTTGATGCCTTCGGGGCCGTTGGAGTCGAACGCGCGGTTGGCGTTGTGCTGGGGCTTGCCGCCCTGGTTGCCGCCACTGCCGCCGCCGCGATTGCGGCCGCGCTGACGCTTCATACCCTTGAAATCTCTCATGTTACCCTTCGACCTGCCGGCGGGCGCGCGACTCAGCGGTCGTTGGCGCGGGCCGGTTCTGGATACTGGTTCGGGCTTGCCGCCCGCTTTGTTGTTTCGAAAAAGACGCTGTTCTTTGTCCCCGCCCGGCTTTCAGCGCCGCGACCCGGTCCTCTTGGGACCTCGCGCGCCCGCCGTTCGGGATCAATCTCTACGGCGTTCTGAGTGGGGACGAGTCAGATGTAGCGCCTCAGGCCCCTGTTTCCAAGGGGTTTTTGGAACCGGCCACAACGCGGTCGCGCAGGCCCAGGTCCTTGATCGTCCGCACGCCCGCCGCGCCGGCGTCGCGGAACAGCGCCTCGACGGCGAGGCTCTGGTCGTAGCCGATCTCGACGGCGAACATGCCGCCGGGCCTGAGCACCCGCAGGATCTCGGGGGCCAGGATGCGGTAGGGATCGAGACCGTCCTCGCCGCCGTCCAGCGCCAGGCGCGGGTCATGGTCGCGGACTTCCGGGTCGAGCGTCTCGATCACGGCGCTGGGGATATAGGGCGGGTTGGCCACCACCAGGTCGAAGCCCGCGTCGCCGAGCCCCGCGGCCCAGTCGCCGCGCAGCAGGGCCGTGCGGCCATCGAGGTCGAGGTTGGCCGCGTTCTCGCGGGCCACGGCCAGGGCGTCCTCGGAGATGTCGACGCCCAGCCCCTTCGCCGCCGGCCGTTCGGCCAGGATCGACAGCAGGATCGCGCCCGAGCCGACGCCCAGGTCGAGCACGTTGAAGGCCATGTGCTCGGGGAAGGCCTTCAGCGCCTCGTCGACGATCACCTCGGACTCCGGCCGCGGCGTCAGGACCGAGCTGTTGACGTTGAGCATGATCTTCCAGAAGCCCTTGCGGCCGAGGATCAGGCTGACCGGCTCGCGGCGGCTGCGGCGTTCCAGATAGCTGTCGTAGACCGCCTCCTGCTCGGGCGTGATCTCGCGGTAGGGGTCGGTGACGATCTCCAGCCGGCTGACCTCGGCGGCGGCCTCCAGCATCAGCCGCGCGTCGATGGCGGGCTGGTCGATGCCGATGGCCTTGAGGCGGTCGCCGCCGGCCTTCCAGGCTTTCACGAGGGTGGTCACGCCATCAGCTCCAGGAGGTCGCCCTCGGCCACGCGGCCGGCGGCGGTCGTCTGCACATAGATCCCGCAGAGGGTGTGGCCATACTGGTCGAACAGCGCCTTGACCACCTCGATGTCGCGCTCCGCCGTCGCCGGATCGACATGGGTCGCCGCGCAGCGGACGATCGGCTTGAACACCGTGGCGGTCGCGCCGCCCAGCGTCAGGGTCCGGCCGGTCCAGTCGTTCTCGGCCCAGGCCGGCCAGCCGTCGACATAGAGGTTGGCCCGGAAGCGCAGCGGGTCCAGCGGCCGGCCGATGCGGGCCTCGAGATCGCGCACGCTGGCCAGGTTGATGATCGACACATGGCCCAGCGGGTGGTCGGTGAACCGCCAGCCGCCTGGGGCGCAGAGCACCTTCAGGGGCGCGCGGACGTCCTCGCCCAGCAGCGCGGTCAGCCAGGCCGCGAAGGCGGCGCGGCCGGCCTCGCCGGTCAGGTCGCCGGCGAAGTCCGGATGGCCGGACGCAGCGGCGTGGAACAGCCCCGTGGCGTCATCGTAGCGGGTGCGGGCCCGGGCGACGTCGGCGATGTGGGCCAGCACGGCGAACTTCGTCTTGGGCACGAACACGGGCGCGGCCGGATCAAAGCCGCAGTCGCCGACCTCGACCGCGTACATCCGGTCGCCGGGGAACACCGCGCCGACGGCCAGGTCGGCCGCCGCCAGCCGTTCGGGCGTGAAGCCCTTCACGGGATGACGATAGAGGGCGGATACGGTGGCCTGCATGGCCGCAGGAGTGCCCGACCGGGCCCGCGCGGGCAAGTCCGGAACGCGGAGCCCTCCGGCGGTGTTGAGCACGGATGACGGATATCCGTGACCGGAACACCCTGACGATGATCGGCCGGTGGGCGCGGACACGACCGCTCCATCTCGTGCCATGGATCATCCTGCTGGCGGGCGTGGCGCTGCGTCCCGGGCCGCCGGTCGCCCTTCCGGGGCTCAGCGAGGACCGGATCATGGACGCCGCCGCCTTCGACCGGCTCGAGCCCGGCCGCGGCCGGGGCGCGACCTCGCCGCTGCGGATCCCGCTGGTCGGCTGGCGCGACATCCTCTGGCGCACGCTGTGGGAGGTGCTGCGCGACAAGCTGCCCAGCACGGCCGGCGGGGTGACCTTCTATGTCCTGCTGGCCATCTTCCCGGCCATCGCCGCCTTCGTCTCGCTGTACGGCCTGGTGTCCGACGTCTCCGCCGTCGAGCGCCAGCTGCAGGGCCTGTCCGGCGTGTTCCCGGCCAGCGTGGTGCAGATCGTCGGCGAGCAGATGCTGCGCCTCGCCGCCCAGCACGAGGCGCCGCTCAGCCTCGCGCTGGTGGTCAGCCTGCTGCTGTCGGTGTGGAGCGCCAACGCCGGGATGAAGGCGCTCGTCGAGGGCCTGAACGTCACCTACGACGAAACCGAGAAGCGGCACTTCGTCCGCCGCACGGCGCTAACCTACATCTCCACGCTGGGCGCGCTGATGTTCCTTGCCGTCGTGGCGCTGGTGCTGGTCGCCGCGCCGGTGATGCTTCGACAGCTGGGCCTGGTGCGGGCCGACGACCTGTGGATCGCCCTGCGCTGGCTGCTGGTGCTGGCCGTGACGGCCGCCAGCTTCGCGATGATCTACCGGCTCGGGCCGAGCCGCACGCTGGCGCGCTGGCGCTGGGTGGTGTGCGGGGCGGTGTTCGCCGCCTGCGCCTGGCTGGCCGGGTCGCTGGGCTTTTCCTGGTACGTCAATCACGTGGCCCACTTCGACGCCACCTACGGCCCGCTGGGCGCGGTGGTCGCCTTCATGATGTGGGTCTGGTTCTCGGTGATGGCCCTGCTGACGGGGGCCGAGCTGAACGCCGAGATCGAGCACCAGACGGCGGTCGACACGACCACCGGGCCGGAGCGACCCATGGGTCAGCGCGGCGCGGCCATGGCCGACACGGTCGGCAAGCCGTTCATCCTGCACGAGAGCCTGAGCTACGGCGCCGGCGTCGCCCGCCGCCAGGCCGGCCACGTGCTGGCGCCGATCAGGCGGCTGCGAAAGCGCTAGCCGAAGCTGTTTTCCAGCGAGGCCAGCCGTTCGGCCTGGTCCTCGGCGATCAGCGGATTGATCACGTCGTCCAGCGCCTCGCCCTCCATGATCTTGGGCAGGTTGTAGAGGGTCAGGTTGATGCGGTGGTCGGTCACCCGGCCCTGCGGATAGTTGTAGGTGCGGATCCGCTCGGAGCGGTCGCCGCTGCCGACCTGGCTCTTGCGGCTGTCGGAGCGGGCGTCGTCCAGCGCCTGGCGCTGCATGTCGTAGAGCCGCGCCTTGAGGTTGGCCATCGCCTTGCGGCGGTTCTCGTGCTGGCTCTTCTCCGACGAAGTCACGACTACTCCCGTGGGAATGTGGGTGATGCGCACGGCCGAGTCGGTCTTGTTGACGTGCTGGCCGCCGGCCCCGCTGGAGCGGTAGGTGTCGATGCGCAGGTCGGCGTCGTTGATGACGATGTCGACGTCCTCGGCCTCGGGCAGGACGGCGACGGTGGCGGCGCTGGTGTGGATGCGCCCCTGCGCCTCCGTGGCCGGCACGCGCTGCACCCGGTGCACGCCGCTCTCGAACTTCAGCCGACCGAACACGCCCTCGCCGGTGACCGAGGCGATGATTTCCTTGTAGCCGCCCATTTCGCCTTCGGAGACGCTGTCGATCTCGACCTTCCAGCCCCGGTTGGCGGCGTAGCGCTGGTACATGCGGAACAGATCGCCGGCGAACAGCGCCGCCTCGTCGCCGCCGGTGCCGGCGCGGACTTCGAGGATCGCCGAGGCGTTCTCGTCCTTGTCGCGCGGGGCCAGCAGCAGGGCGACGTCGCGCTCCATGTCCGGCAGCTTCGCCTCGAGACGCTCCAGTTCGTCCCGCGCCAGTTCGGAGATTTCCGGGTCGGTGTCGGCGGCCATCGCCTCGAGCTCGGGCTTCTCGGCCAGAACCTTCTGCAGCGCCTGAACGGCCTCGGCCACCGGCTTCAGCTCGGCGTGCTCCTTGCCGAGGCGCACGATCTCCGGCCCCTCCGTGGCCGCGCCCATGCGGGCCTCGATCTCGCGGAAACGGTCGAGCACCTGGTCGAGGCGGGCCTGGGGAAGACGCAAGGCGGAAAATCCGGAAACAGCGACGGGAAGGGGCCGCTGTTTACAGTGGTCGGGGTCGTCGTGTCGACAGCCTCACCCCGCGCGGGGGCGAAGGCCGGCGCGGGGGGCGGTGAAGTCGGCGCGGGCCAGCTTCTTGGTCGGGGCCTTGTCTTCCGGCGTCGCGGCGGCGGGCGTGACCTTCGGCGCCTCGGGGGCGGGGATGGCGGCGGCCGTGCGGCGTGGCGCGATCAGGGCCTCGATGCGCTTTTTCGTGGCGTTGAAGGCGGCCACGTCGCGGGGGTCGACGCTGTTGCCGGTCGGGATCTTGGCGCCCAGCGGATTGACGCGTTTGCCCTTGAGCCAGACCTCGTAGTGCAGGTGCGGGCCGGTCGAGGCGCCGGTCGAGCCCGAATAGGCGATCACCTGGCCCTGGCTGACGTGGGCGCCCGGCTTGCAGCCCTTGCCGAAGCGCGACAGGTGGCCGTAGCCGGTCTCGTAGCCGCCGGCGTGGCGCAGCCGCACCCAGTTGCCATAGCCGCCCCAGCGACGGCACTCGACGACCACGCCGTCGCCGGCGGCGAGGATCGGCGTGCCCGTGCCGACCCCGAAGTCGATGCCCTGGTGCATCTTGTTGTAGCCGAGGATCGGGTGACGGCGGAAACCGAAGCTCGAGGTGATCCGGGCGCCGTCGACCGGCGCGCGCAGCAGGAAGCCCTTGATGCTCTTGCCGATGGAGTCGAGGAAGGTCCGCTTCCCGTCGGCGCGGGTGAAGCCGTAGAAGCGCTGGCCCTTGATCTCGGCATACTGCAGGCCGCCGGCCTCGACGGTGCGGCCGCTCTCGGTGACCTTGCGGTCGAACACCAGGCAGAACGGGTCGCCGGCCTTGATGTCGCTCGAGAAGTCGATCTTGTGCGAGAACAGCTTCGACGCCTCGGCGATCACGCCGGCGTTGGCGCCGACGGCCATGGCGCTCTCGTGGAACGAGCCGTGCATGCGGCCGCAGGCGGCCACGGTTTCCGGCTTCACCACTTCCTCGAGTTCGCGCAGGCGAAGGGCGCCGTCGAAGGTGCGCGAGACGGTCAGGGTGCTGGCGGCGCCGGTGCGCATCGACAGGCCGATCAGCCGGGCGGGGCCGCGGCGGTCCTGCGGCCGGGCGACCGAGGCGACGAAGTCCATGCCGGCGCGGATGTTCACGGTGTCCATCGCCTGGGCCAGCACGCGCACGGCCAGCCGGGCGTCGGTCGGGGCGACGCCGCTGCGCAGCACGGCGGCTTCGAGGGTCTCGCCGGGGCGGACCTCGACGGCGATGTTCTGGCCGTGGTCGAAGCCGGGCTGGGCTTCGGCGCGGGCGAAGGCGATGTGTTGCAGGGCGGTGAGGGCGGCGGGATCGAGCGGCTTGGCGCCGGGCGCGGCCGGGCCGGCGGTCAGCTTCCAGCCGATGGACAGCATGGCGAAACCGGCCACGGCGACCAGGATCTTGGGCGCGAAACGGGCTGTTTGGCGCCTGGGATCGAATTCCTGCATCGTTCCCCCGTCAGTTGGCGATGCCGTACGCGGTCAGAATGGCACGGCCGGGATGACCCCAGCAATCTGCGGGCCGGTTTTCACCGCGCCCCGACCCGAAACGCAAGCAATATTCGGTGCTTCGTCGTTTTTGTCACGCTCTGCCCGTTCACCGAACAGGGGTAACGGTCTCGCCGTCTTCCTTGGTGAATTTTTCCGGCGGGGTATCGAGCAGCGCAAAAACGTTCTCCGACGGCCGGCACAGGGCCGCGCCCCTGGGCGACTGCACGATAGGGCGTTCCACGAGGATCGGATGGGCGACCATCGCGTCGAGGGTCGCGCCGTCGGTGGCGTCCGGAGCGGTCAATCCCAGCTCTTCCGCAGGCGTGCCGCGCACCCGCAGGATGTCGCGCGGCGTCTTGCCCATGGCCGCCAGCAGCGCCTCCAGCTGCGGACGCGTCCAGCCGGTCCTGAGATATTCGATGACGGTCGGTTCGACGCCCGACTCGCGGATCGCCGCCAGGGTGTTGCGCGAGGTGCCGCAGGCGGGGTTGTGGAAGATGGTCACGGTCATCAGGCGTCTCCTCGGGCGCGAAGGCCGCGTTCGTACCAGCCCTTCGAGCGATTCACGATGGCCACCACGGTCAGCATGACCGGGACCTCGACCAGCACGCCGACGACCGTCGCCAGGGCCGCGCCGGACTTCAGGCCGAACAGGCTGATCGCCGCGGCCACCGCCAGCTCGAAGAAGTTGCTCGCCCCGATCAGGGCCGAGGGGCCGGCGACGCAGTGCTGCTCGCCCGTCAGGCGGTTCAGCAGATAGGCGAGGCCGGCGTTGAAATAGACCTGGATCAGGATCGGCACGGCCAGCAGGGCGATGACCAGCGGCTGGGCGAGGATCTGCTCGCCCTGGAAGCCGAACAGCAGAACCAGGGTGGCCAGCAGGGCGAGGATCGAGGCGGGCCCGAGCCGCGCCAGCGCCGCGGTCAGAGTCGCCTCGCCCCGCGCCAGCAGCAGGCGCCGCAGGATCTGGGCGATGATCACCGGCACGACGATATAGAGACCGACCGACAGCAGCAGCGTCTCCCACGGCACGGTGATGGCCGACAGGCCCAGCAACAGGGCCACGATCGGGGCGAAGGCGACGATCATGATCGCGTCGTTCAGCGCCACCTGGCTGAGGGTGAAGTGCGGCTCGCCCTTCGTCAGGTTGCTCCAGACGAACACCATCGCCGTGCAGGGGGCGGCGGCGAGGATGATCAGGCCGGCGATGTAGCTGTCGATCTGCACCGCCGGCAGCAACGGGCGGAAAAGCACGCCGATGAACAGCCAGCCGAGAAAGGCCATCGAGAACGGCTTGACCGCCCAGTTGATGAACAGGGTCACGCTGATACCGCGCCAGTGGCGGCCGACCTCGCGCATGGCGGCGAAGTCGATCTTCATCAGCATCGGGATGATCATCAGCCAGATCAGCCCGGCGACCGGCAGGTTGACCCTGGCGATCTCGAAGCCGGCGATGGTCTGGACCAGGCCGGGAAACAGCTGGCCCAGGGCGATGCCCGCGACGATGCACAGGGCGACCCACAGGGTCAGGAAGCGTTCGAAGATGGACATGGATCAGGCCTTGCCGATGCCGTCGAGACGGGCCTGGAGCGACATGCGGTCGAGGCTGGCCATCGGCAGGTTGACGAAGATTTCGAGCCGGTTGTGCAGCCGCCCGTAGGTGTCGGCGAAGGCCAGCGCGATCTCGGCGTCCGACCCCTCGACGGCGGCGGGGTCGGGCACGCCCCAGTGGGCCGTCATCGGCTGGCCCGGCCAGATCGGACAGACCTCGCCGGCGGCGTTGTCGCAGACGGTGAAGACGAAGTTCAGCTCCGGGGCGTCCGGATTGTGCGCCCGGTCGAACTCTTCCCACGGCTTCGAGCGCAGATGGGCGGTCGGGTAGTTGAACCGTTCCAGCAGCTTGATGGCGTGCGGGTTCACCGTTCCGGTCGGCATCGAGCCGGCCGAGTATGCCGTGAATCTTCCGGCGCCGAGGCGGTTGAGGATCGATTCCGCGAGGATCGAGCGCGCCGAATTGCCGGTGCAGAGAAAGAGGACGGTGTGGGTCATCAGCAGGTCTTCGCTCCGCACGAGGCCCCGCCGACGAGGCCCGTGAGCGGGCCGCAGATGGCCGGCTCGCCCTGGCAGCAGTCCTCCACCAGGAAGGTCAGCAGGCCGCGCATGGCTTCGTAGTCGGCGGTGTAGATGATCTGCCGGCCGTCGCGCCGCGAGCGGGCCAGACCCGCCTGGGTCAGGATGCCCAGGCTGGTCGACAGGGTGTTGCTGAGCGTGCCCGTGGCCTGGGCGATGCGCCCGGCGGGCAGTCCGTCCGCCCCGGCCTTCACCAGCAGGCGGAACACGGCCAGCCGGCCGGGATGGGCGAGGGCCGACAGGGCGGCGACGGCGTCAGTCTGTTCCATGATTCGAGAATAGACGAATTTTGTGACAGACGTGCGTCCTTCGAGACGCTCGCCTGAAGCTCGCTCCTCAGGATGACGAAGAGGGGTTGATCGTTCACCCTGTTCGTCATGGTGAGGAGCGGGCCCTCAGGTCCGCGTCTCGAACCACGCACTCAGCCGCAGCAACTCGCCTTCGCCACGTCCGCCGCGGTAACCACAGCCGGCATCACCTCGTCCTCGCCGTAGGTGGTCGCCTCGCCCAGCGTATGGAAGGTCTCCCAGCGCACGCCCGACGGGTCGGTGACCCAGCTCTTGTCGGACTTCGCGTAGCAGCAGGTCGTGGCTTCCTGGTCGAAGGTCGTCTCGCCGGCGGCCTTCAGGCGGCCGGCCATCTCGGCCAGTTCGGCGGCGGTCTCGGCCTGGACGCCGACGTGGTCGACGCCCGCGGCGCGATCACGCTGCGAGATGGCCAGGTTCACGCGCGGATCCTCAAGCATCCACTTGGCGTAGTCGTCCTTCACCACGGTCGGCCGGGCGCCGAACAGGGTGGAGTAGAAGCCGATCGAACGGCCCAGGTCCTCGACGGAAATATGCAGGTGCAGACGCTTCATGGCGGTCTCCTATAAATCGACTATTCGAGAAATATAGAAATATAAGCCGTCGTCAAGGGGAGGGCGGCGTCGACACGCCCGATCAGTAGGCGGTCGAGAAGGCTCCGGTGGTCACCGCCGAGTCCGACAGGTCGAACGGCATCAGCGTCGACGGCCGGGGCGGCAGCGGCCTTGCCGTCGCCGGCCAGTGCTCGTCGAACACGCCGTAGCGGCCGTCGAGCGTTCCGTGACCCGTCGGGGCCAGAACGATCCTGTGCGCCACCGGCTGGCCGGCGAACCGCAGGGTCAGGTTCCGCGACCCGGCCGGGGTCGCCGTGTCGGCCGGCGCGTCGGCGAGGCGGACGGACTTGCCGTCGATCGTCAGGTCGCGAAGGCTCGGGGGCAGGTCGAGGGCCAGGACGCTGACGCGCGTCGGCGGCAGGATGATCTCGATCCGGCCGTCCGTCCGCCGGGCGGCCGTGACGGGCGCGGCCCGGGGCGGCAGGGCGCGGGCCGGCGCGGTCCAGACCTTCGCGCGCGTCAGCGGGGGCAGGGCGGTCTTGCCGACAGCGCCGCCGTCGGCCGTCAGGACCGACCGCGCCCAGGGCGACAGATCGGGTGTCGGGGCCACGCGCCAGGCCTTGCCGGTGACGGCGTCCTGCACATGCAGCACGTAGGTCGCGCGCGGATGCCGCTCGCTCCACGGATCACCGAACCGCACCACCGCCAGCAGGATCACGCCCAGCAGCAGCAGCCCCGCGGCCGGCGCCGCCGCCAGCCCGGGCCGCTTCTCCGGCCAGGCCAGCGGCCAGAGGACGAAGCTGCCCAGCCAGAGGAACAGGGCCAGCAGCTCGGGCAGGTCGAGCCCCTGCGACACCACATGGAACATCACCGCCAGCCAGCCGCCGCCGAGCGCGGCCAGCAGGACCAGGGCCGTGGTCCGCGACCGGTCCATCCGGGCGCCCATCCGGCTGGCCGCCGCGCCGAGGCTCGCCAGCGCCAGGGGCCAGGCGACGAGGAAGGCCACGGCCGGCAGGGTGATCTGCAGGATCGCGCCGACGACGAGGCCGGTCAGCAGCACGCCGAGCCAGGCGCCGGGCAGGGCCGCCGCCTTGCCGAACGCGGCGTAGCCGACCAGCGCCGTGGCCACGCCCAGGCCGACCCCGACCGGGTCCCAGCCCGCGAAGGCAAGGCACAGCAGGCCGCCGGCCAGGCCCGCCCCTGCCAGCCACAGCCGCGTGCCGGACCGCGCCAGCAGGGTTGGAACCAGCAGCAGCAGGCCGACGCCCAGCACCGCCAGCGTCGTCTCCCACAGCGCCCACTGGGCCAGCAGCGGCCGCTGGCCGAGGAAGCCGAACTCGACCCCCGTAGCGCGTCGCGCCAGATGCAGCAGCAGCGCGCCGGCCAGCAGCAGGAACAGCGCCGCCCCCGCGCCGCGGGCCGCGTCGATCAGACGGACGTCGTCGTCGCGACGGCCGCGCCGCGCCGCCAGCCCGATCAGCCCGGCGGCGATCAGCAGCGCGATCCAGCCGCCCCAGGCCGGGTAGGCCAGCAGGTGGTCGCCGAAGGTCTGGCTGTAGACAAGGTCCGGCGCCTTGCCCGGCAGGGCGTCCGCGAAGGCCAGGGCCGAGGCGGCGTTGAGCGTCTGCCGGCCCATGCTGGCGATCGAGCCGCGATCGAGGTTGGCCGGCGTCGAGGTCGGCGAGTGGTAGTCGAACTGCCGGCCGATGAAGGCGAAGTTCAGCCCGCGGATGCCGGCGTCCTTCGACACGGTGAAATCCGTGTCGTTGGGCATCTTGCTGTAGAGGAACACGGCCAGGGAGTTGCTGATCGGCTGCCAGGCGGTCTTCGCGAACAGCGGGATCAGCGCGCCGTTGCCGGGGCCGGTCTGGAACATGTTGGCCCGGCCGCCGCCGCCGCGGCTTTCCAGGTTGATCAGCATGCCGATGTGGCTTCGCAGCGGGTGCTCGGCGAAGAACAGGTGGGCGCCGAGCAGGCCGGCCTCCTCGCCGTCGGTCAGGATCAGGATCACGTCCCGCTTCGGCGTCCCCTGCGCGGCCAGGACGCGCATGACCTCCAGCGCCACGGCGGTCCCGGTGGCGTCGTCGGCCGCGCCGGGCGAGGCGGGCACGCTGTCGTAGTGAGCCATGATGGCCAGCGCCGGCGCCGACCGGTCCTGGCCCGGCAGCACGCCGACGAGGTTCTGCATCTGGCCGGCCAGGATGCCGCCCGCGCGGGCCCCGTTGTTGATCGCCAGACCGGACTGGATCGTCGGCTGCAGGCCCAGGGTGGTCATCCTGCCGATCAGATAGTCGCGCACCATCGCGTTCTGCGCCGATCCGACGGGGTGGGGCTTCGCGGCGATCCGGCCGATGTCGTAGGCGGCGGTCGGCACATTGAAGCCGCCGGTGGAGAGCACGACGGGACCATGCTCGGGCGGCGGCGTCCGCGTCCCGGTCCAGGCCAGCAGCAGGGCGCCCGCCAGCGCCGCCGTCAGCGCGATCATCCGTCCCATGCCGGTGTCTCCCCGAACCCGTTTGAGCGGGCAGGGAGCCACGGCCGCCCGCCCGGCGCAACGGCGAACAGGTTCGGCGATCACAGGTCCTTGACGTCGCGGACCGCCGGCGCCGATGCTAGCGTGGCGTTCCGTCGGGACCGTGACCAGGAGCCATCATGAAAATCGCGACCGTCCTCGCCATTGCCGCAGCCTCCGCGCTCAGCGTCGGCGCCGTCGCCGCCCGGGCCCAGTCGATCCAGGCCCCGAACGGCAGCTATCAGACCAGCTGCAGCAACATCAGCGCCTGGCGCGGCCCGAACGGCGGCAAGCAGGTCTCCGCCCGCTGCCGCCGGGCCAACGGCGTCTGGATGCAGAGCAGCCTGCGCTTCGACGACTGTCGCGGCGACATCGCCAATGTCGACGGGCGGCTGACCTGCCGGGCCAGTCCCGTTCCCGGCGGCCCGCGCCCGGGCGGCAACCCCGGCCCGCTGCCGCCGGCCAGCCTGACGCTGTACGGCAAGCCCGGCTACAACGGCGCGAAGATCACCCTGCGCGGCCCGGCCCCGACGCTGGCGCCCTGGTCGTTCGGCGACAAGGCCAAGTCGCTGCAGATCCGCGGCGTCGGCCGCTGGCAGGTCTGCACCAAGATCAACTACGGCGGCCGCTGCGAGATTCTCGGCGACAGCGTCTACGACCTCGGCGCGCTGGGCCTGAACAACCAGATTTCCTCGGCCCGCCCGGTCGGGCGGTAGGGCGGAAACAACAACGCCCGCCGGAGGGACCGGCGGGCGTTGGTACGCTTTACGCTACTGAACGGGTCGATCAGGCGGCGACGACGCCTTCCTGCGGGTCGCGCAGCACGTAGCCGCGGCCCCAGACCGTTTCGATGTGGTGCTGGCCGCCGGAGGCCGTGGCGAGCTTCTTGCGCAGCTTGCAGATGAAGACGTCGATGATCTTCAGCTCGGGCTCGTCCATGCCGCCGTAGAGGTGGTTGAGGAACATCTCCTTGGTCAGGGTCGTGCCCTTCCGCAGCGAGAGAAGCTCCAGCATCTGGTATTCCTTGCCCGTCAGGTGGACGCGCATGCCGTTCACTTCCACCGTCTTGGCGTCCAGGTTCACGGCGATCTCGCCGGTCTGGATGACCGCCTGGGCGTGACCCTTGGAGCGGCGCACCACGGCGTGGATGCGGGCGACCATCTCGTCCTTGTGGAACGGCTTGGTCATGTAGTCGTCGGCGCCGCCGCCCAGGGTCTTGACCTTGGTGTCGATCTCGGCCGAGCCCGACAGGATCATGATCGGGGTGTTGATCTTGTGATTGCGCAGGGTGCGGAGCACGTCCATGCCGCTCATGTCGGGCAGGTTCAGGTCCAGCAGGATCAGGTCGTAGTCGTAGATCTTGCCCAGATCGACGCCTTCCTCGCCCAGGTCCGTCGTATAGACGTTGAAACCCTCGGACTTCAGCATCAGCTCGATGGTCTGCGCCGTCGCGCTGTCATCCTCAATCAACAGTACGCGCATCGATCCCTCCCCGCGGCCCCCGCGGTAACGATTGGACGGAGCGGAATCCGCTCCCGAAGCTCAATTCCGACATTGGAATTAAGCTGCTTTAAGACTGGTTAATGGTGAACGCCGCCTCGGAAAGAATCGTTAAGCCGATTTGCGAATCGGGAGCAAGCGACCATCTGGCGGGGTGGACCGAAGGTTAAGATGACTCTTTCGTGATCGCTGAATCTCCAGTGAATCCCGTGGGATTCAGCCAGCCCTTGCCACAGTGGGGGAATGGACTCCGGTCCGACTCCGGCGCGGGCCCATTTTCGGCGAAAAATTCGCGGCGTGAGTCAAACCGCCGCGCCCTCGATGGGTCTGTCTGCTGATCGCGCGGCGGGCGAAGGTCCTAACGACCGCCGTTAACCCGCCCGCACCGCGCGCTCGATGAAGCCGCCGCCGAGCACCCGGCTGGGGTCTTCCGGCGCGTAGAGCACGCAGGCCTGGCCGGGGGCGACGCCTTCTTCCAGCACATCGAGCGCGACGCCGATCTGGTCATCGACCATCGCCAGCCGCCCGGCGACCGGCTCGCGGGTCGAGCGGACGCGGGCCAGCACCGGCCGACCGATGGCGGCGGCGGCCTCGAGCGTCGCCTCGTCGCCCAGCCAGTTGGCTTCCTTGAGGGTCAGGGCCCGGGTCAGCAGCGCCTCGCGCGGGCCGACGATCACCTGGCGGGCGTCGGCGTCGATGCGCACGACGAACAGCGGGTCGCCGCCGCCGATGTTGAGGCCCCGGCGCTGGCCGATGGTGTAGCGGGTCACGCCCTCGTGTCGGCCGAGCACCCGGCCGTCGAGGTGCACGATATCGCCCGCCACCGCGCCCTGCGGCCGCAGCCGGTCGATGACGGTGTGGTACTTGCCCTCGGGCACGAAGCAGATGTCCTGGCTGTCGGGCTTGTCGGCGGCGCTGAGCGCCATGCCGGCCGCGACGCCGCGCACCGCGGGCTTGGGCAGGCCGCCGAGCGGGAAGCGCAGGTAGTCGAGCTGCTCGCGCGTGGTGGCGAACAGGAAGTAGCTCTGGTCGCGGTTGGCGTCGACCGCGCGGTGCAGGGTCGGGCCGTCCGGGCCGTCCTCGCGCCGCACATAGTGGCCGGTGGCCATGGCGGCGGCGCCGAGGTCCCGCGCCACGTCCAGCAGGTCGCGGAACTTCACGGTTTGATTGCAGCGCACGCAGGGGATCGGCGTCTCGCCGCGCAGGTAGGCGTCGGCGAACTCCTCGATCACCTGTTCCCTGAAGCGGCTTTCGTAGTCGAGCACGTAGTGCGGGATGCCGATGGCCTCGGCCGCCTGGCGGGCGTCGAGGATGTCCTGGCCGGCGCAGCAGGCGCCCTTCTTCTGGATCGCCGCGCCGTGGTCGTAGAGCTGCAGCGTCACCCCGACCACGTCATAGCCGGCGCGGGCCATCAGGGCGGCCGTGACCGTCGAGTCGACGCCGCCCGACATGGCCGCCACGACCCGCGAGCCGGTCGGCAGGCCGACGGCCGCGCGCACGACGTCGTCGGCGATATCGATCAGGGGCGGGAGCGCGTTCATGGGCCGCTATGTAGAGGCTCGCCGCGAAAATTGCGACCGCGACCGCTTTGACAAGCATCAAGCCCGGGCGCTGGCTGGCGACCTAGAACGTCGGTCAGGTTCCACCGGGTCCGTCATCATGAACGCCAGTCCTTCCGGCCCGCCGGTCTGGAGCGTGCCGGCCGACCGGCTTCTGGTCGAGCTGGGCGCCTCCGCCGCCGGCCTGTCCGACGCCGAGGCGGCGGCCCGCCTGGCGCGCGACGGACCCAACAGCGTCCGGGCCGAGACCCGGTTGTCGGCCGCGGCCCTGCTGCTGCGCCAGTTCCAGAGTCCGCTCGTGCTGATCCTCGTCGTCGCCGCCCTGATCGCCGGCGCGACCCAGCAGTGGCTGGAGGCCTCGATCATCCTGGCCATCGTGCTCGGCAGCACCCTGCTCGGCTTCGCTCAGGAATACCGGGCCTCGGCCGCCGTGGCCGAGCTGCGCCAGCGCCTGGCCCTGACCGCCAGGGTCCGGCGGGGCGGCCGGGTCGTCCCGATGGTGTTCGCCGACATCGTCGCCGGGGATATCGTGCTGCTGTCGGCCGGGGCGGTCGTGCCCGCCGATGCGGTGGTGCTGTCGGCCCAGGATCTGCTGGTCAGCGAGGCGGCGCTGACGGGGGAGTCCTTCCCGGTGGAGAAGCGCCCCGGCGTCAGCGCGGCAGAGGCCGGCGTCGCCGCCCGCACCAACATGGTCTTCCTCGGCGCCTCGGTGCGCAGCGGGACCGGCGAGGTGCTCGTCGTCGAGACGGGCGAGCGCACCCAGTTCGGCGTCATCGCCGAGCGGCTGAAGGCCAAACCGGAAGAGACCGACTTCGCCCGCGGCGTCCGCCGGTTCGGCGCGATGCTGATCCGCATCATGATCGTGGTCGTGATCTCGGTGCTGATCGTCAATCACCTGCTCGGGCGGCCGTTCCTCGACTCCCTGCTGTTCGCGGTGGCGCTGGGCGTGGGTCTGTCGCCCGAACTGCTGCCGGCGATCATCAGCGTGACCCTGTCGGCCGGCGCCCGGCGACTGGCGAAGAAGGGCGTCATCGTCCGGCGGCTGGACGCGATCGAGAACCTCGGCAGCATGACGGTTTTCTGCACCGACAAGACCGGCACCCTGACCGAAGGCCAGATCCATCTTGAGGAGGCGGTCGATCCGCTCGGGGCGCCGTCGCCCGAGGTCGGCCAGCTGGCCTACCTCAACGCGGCCTTCGAGACCGGCATCGAGAACCCGCTCGACCAGGCGATCCTGGCCTGGGGCGGCGCGGCGGGTCTCAAGACCGACGGCTGGCTGAAGGCCGACGAGATTCCCTACGATTTTACGCGCAAACGGCTGACCATCGTGGTGCAGGCGCCCGACGCGACGGACAGCCGGCTGCTGGTCACCAAGGGCGCCTTCGCCAATGTGCTGGACCTCTGCACGACCTGGATGACGCCGGACGGCGAGGCGCCGCTGGACGCGGCGGCGCGCGACGCGGTCGAGGCCTGGTTCCGCAAGCGCGGCGAGGAGGGGTTCCGGGTGCTGGCGCTGGCGACCCGCCGCCTGCCGGCCCGCGCCGACTACGACATCGCCGACGAGACGGCGATGTGCCTCCGCGGCCTGCTGGTGTTCATGGATCCGCCCAAGCCGGAGGCCGCCGCCGCCATTCATGATCTGGCCGCGCTGGGTGTGTCGGTGAAGGTCATCAGCGGCGACAACCGGCACGTGGTCGCCTACGTCGCCGGCGCGCTCGGCCTCGACGTCGGCGAAGTGGTCACCGGCGATCAGCTGGCCAGACTGAAGGACGAGGCGCTGTGGGCCGTCGCCGCCCGCACCAGCCTGTTCGCCGAGGTCGATCCCCAGGCCAAGGAGCGGATCATCCGCGCCCTGCAGCGCACTGGCCATTCGGTCGGCTATCTCGGCGACGGCATCAACGACGCTCCGGCCCTCTACGCCGCCGATGTCGGCATCTCGGTCAGCGGCGCGGTCGATGTGGCCCGCGAGAGCGCCGATGTGGTGCTGCTGAGCCGCGACCTGGAGGTGCTGAAACAGGGCGTCGAGGGAGGCCGCCGCACCTTCGCCAACACCCTGAAGTACATCTGCATCACCATCAGCGCCAACTTCGGCAACATGATCAGCATGGCCATCGCCACGCCGCTGCTGCCGTTCCTGCCGATGACCGCCGCGCAGATCCTGCTGAACAACTTCCTCTCGGACCTGCCGGCCGTGACGCTGTCGAGCGACACCGTCGAGCCGGCGCGGCTCGCCCGGGCCCAGCGGCTCAGCATAGGCGACATCCAGCGGTTCATGATCGTCTTCGGCCTGGTCAGCTCGGTGTTCGACCTGTTGACCTTCGGCCTGTTGCTCAAGGTGTTCCACGCCGGGGAGGCGGGCTTCCAGACGGCATGGTTCGTCATCTCCCTGCTGACGGAGCTGGCGGTGCTGCTGGTGCTGCGCACGCAGGGGCCGGCCTGGCGCAGCCGACCGGGGCGACTGCTGGTGACGAGCACGGTGATCGTCGCCCTGGCGGCGCTGGCCTCGCCCTATCTGGGTCCGGTGTCGGCGCTGTTCGACCTCGTCCCGCTGCCCCTGCCGATCATGGCCGCGCTGCTGGCGACGCTGGTCGCCTACGCGGCGACCACCGAGGCGGTGAAGGCCTGGTTCTTCCGTGACGTCCGCCGTGCGGACCCGCCGGTGTCGCCGCGCTGACCGCTACGGCGCGAGCAGCGTCAGCAGCGAGCTCTGGCTGAGGGTGTTGAACACCTGGGCGGTCGCCTGGACGGTGGTGCGAGCCTGTTCCAGGCGGCTGATGGCCTCGGCCATGTCGACGTCGGTGACGCCGCCGATCATGCCCTCGAGCATCGATTTGCGGGCGTCCTGGCTTTCCATCGTCGTGTCGACGCGGTTCTGGATCAGGCCGTTGCGGGCGGTGGCGTCGGTCAGGCTCGATCGCGCCGATTCAAAGCCGCCGAGCATGCCCTGCAGGAAGGTCTCCTGGGCCGGCGTCAGCTGGCCGGTGAAGTCGCCGTTGGCGTCGACGAAGGCCTGCACCTGGCGGAAGGAGTCGAACAGACCCGTGCCCAGCTGGTCGGCGAGGAAGCCGGACTGGATGGTCGTCGACTCGTCCAGCTGGTTGGTCGGGGCGAGGTTGTCGTTCTTGAACACGGCGGCGACCGTCGGGCTGGCGGTCAGGTCGGCCATGCTGGTCGCCGTCACCGGCGCGGTGTCGACCTGCCCGCCGGCGAACAGGTAGCGGCCGCCGAACTTGGCGTTCAGGCCGTCCGAGGCCGACGAGAACCAGCTCTTCAGCTCGCTCATCAGCGAGTCGCCGCGACCGGTGGCCAGGGCCTCGCTGATCGCCTGCCGCGCGCCGGCGGCGGCGTCGGTCACCTGGGTCAGCGCCAGGTCCTGCGACTCCAGCTTCGAGCTGAGCGTCTTGCCCTGGGCCAGGTAGCTGTCGACCTTGGTCTGGATCGAGCGGGTGGCCAGCAGGGTCTCGGCGTTCCTGGCGTAGCCCTTCAGGTCGGAGGCGACCTTGCCGCTGGAGACCTGGGTGTTGGCGTCGTTCTGGCGCACCTGGGCGCGCATCAGGTCGTTGAGGACCGAGGAGTAGCTGTTGCCGGTGGCGACGCGGTTCATGGCTTATCTCACCATCGTCAGAAGGGTGTCGTACATGTCCTTGCTGGCCTGGACGAGCCGCGCGGACGCGTTGAAGGCCTGCTGGTAGGTGGTCATGCTGATCAGTTCCTGGTCGAGGTTGACCCCCTCCGCCGAGCTGCGGCGGGTGTCGGCCTCGGACGAGACGGCCTCGGCGATCGACTGGCGCGAGGTGGCGGCTTCGGCCTTGCGGGCCACCGACCCGGCCAGCTCGGAGGCGTAGCGCGAGACGGTCATGGTCGAGGCGGCCAGGCCGCCGGCCGCGTCGAACCCGGCGAAGGTCTCGCCCGCCTGGCCCAGCTTGACCGCGCCGCGGCCGTCGCCGACCGCCAGCACCGGCTTGCCCGACGCCGCCTGGCTGAGGTCGAGGCTGGCCAGGGCCAGCTTCATCGGGTTGCCGGCGATGTCGCTGCGCACCTCGAACCGCTCGGCGCGGCCGGCGCGCTGGGCGACGCCGATGCCGAACAGCTCGGAGACGGACGGGCCGCCGGCGCCGCGCTCGGTGTCGTCGTTGAGCACCGACAGGCTGGAGCCCTTGGCGTTGGCGGCGAAGGTCATCGCCCCGTCGGCGTCGAGGCTGAAGGCGCCGTAGAGGCCCACGCCGGTGGTGCTGGAGTTCAGGGCGTTGAGCAGGTCCTGCATCGTGCCGCCGGCTGGAATGGCCACGGTGACATCCTTGACCCGCCCGCCGTCGGCGTCGGCCACCCGCAGGCTGATGGTGTCGCCGGCGGTGAAGCCGTGGGCGCTCGTGGCGGTCAACCCGGTGTCGTAATAGGGATAGCCCTCGGAGCTGACGAGGTCGTTGAGGCCGAAGTAGTGGGAGAAGCCCTTGCCGGCCTTGGCCGACGGGGTCGTCGCGTCGTCGGCGATGGCCACGCCCGCGCCGCCGGTGGCCGACAGCGACAGGGCGCCGTCGGTGAAGCTGGCCGAGCCGAACCCGCCGAGCGAGCTGTTGAGGGTCGAGAGGAAGGTGTTGGCGGTGAACGCCACCGCCGCCCCGCCGTCGACGCTCATGGTCCCGGCGTCGAAGTCGACCGCCACCTGCCGCTGCAGCAGGCCGTTGGCCGCGACCACGCCGATGGTCGTCTTGCCGGTGAAGCCCGACACGGCCGTTGGCAGGTCCAGGCCGGTATTGCGGCCGTTGAGCGTGGCCGGGGCCGGGACGCTGGAAGAGGCGTTGTGCGCCCGGTTCAGTTCGTCGACGGCCTTGGTGACGAACTCCGACAGCTGGGCGCCGACGGCCGGCAGTTCGCGGTCGCGCAGGTCCAGCAGGCCGCGGATCTCGCCCGAGGTCAGGCGCGCGCGCAGCGAGGTCTGGCCCGCCGCGCCGGGCAGGGTGACGGCGATCTCCCCGGACGCCCCGTCCGCGTGCACATAGGAGAGAGTCGCCGCGCCGCCGTTGCCGGCCAGCACCGTGCCGTCGGACGCGCGGATCACCGACCCGCCGTTGGCCCGGGCGCTGACCCCGATGTCCATCAGGGTCGACAGTTCGTTGATCAGCTGGCCCTGGATGTTCTCCGAGCCCGTCGAGTCGCCGCCCCCGACCTGGGCGCGGCTGATGTCGGTGTTCAGGGCGTCGATCTGGGCCAGCAGCTGGTTGGCCCGGTCGACGGCCCCGCCGATGCGGGCGTCGGCCTCGCTGGCCAGGCTCTTCAGCGAGGACGAGATGCGCGAGGCCTCGGTGAGGAAGTTGGAGACGCCGTCGATCGCCGCGCCGCGCTGGATCGACGAGGCGGAATCCCCCGCCGCCGCGGCGAACGCCGAATAGACCTGATCCAGCTGGTTGAAGAACGAACTGCTGGACGACGGATCGCCGAACAGGGCCTGGGCGCGGTCGAAGGCGCTGGCCAGCACCCCGGCCTGGGCCGAGCTGGACTTGGCCGTCAGGGCCGCGCGCTGCAGGAAGGCGTCCGCCGCCCGGCTGATGCCGGTGATGTTGACGCCGACGCCCATGCCCGCCGAGACCAGCGGGGCCTGGTTGACGGTCTTGCGGACGTAGCCGGCCGTGTTGACGTTGGCGATGTTGTCCGAAACCGTCCGAAGACCGGTCTGGGCGGCCATCAGGCCGGTCGTCGCCGACGACATGATCGAGTTCAGGCCCATGCGAACTTTGCCCTGCGCCCGGCAAAGCCTGACGCATTTTCTGGCGTTTTTTGCCGGGCGAACGCGTCCGCGCTCGCGTAGACAAAACCCAACCCGTTGAATTCCTTGGCGGTTATGTTCCAACCGCCAGACCGGTCGTGTTAACCAAACGCAAGAGTGGCGCCACGGCGCGGGGGCGGCAGTTTCAGGCCGCCAGGGACGCAACCGGCCCGGCAAAAACCGCCTCGACCCGTCCGGCCACCGATCAACGCCAGTCCGCGTGATCCCTTGCGTAGCAGGGGTTTGTGGCCGCTTCGCCAAACTGGCCCGGCCGTTGCTTTGACCCTGTCGAATGATCCGGGCGCAGCAGGCGCCGACCGTTTCCCCCAGACACAGGCGTTTCCGCCCTCCATGACCGTGCCCGCGTTCAGTCCGTCCGTTGTCCTGCCCGGCGCCCCCAGCGCGCCGGCCGGTCGCGGCGCGTCCGGCGCCGGGGGCGGCCTGTTCGAGGGCCTGCTGGCCGAACAGACCGGGGAGGCCGGCCTCGCCAGCGTCGCCGGGACGCCCCGCCCGGCGACCGGCGTGCTGGACACGGACTCGACCGAGGATACGGACGTCCAGGCGGCCACGACCCCGCAGGACGCCGCCCTGGCGCTGCTGCTGGCGGTTCCCGGCCCGGCGCCGGCGCCGACTCCCGCGCCCGCGCCGACAGGTGAAGCGGCCGAGACGTCAGACCTCGCCGCCCGTCAGATCCGGGTTCCGGCCTCCACCCTGCCGCAGGCCGGGACCGAGGCTTCTCCGCCCGCCGATGTCGCCCCCCAGCCGGCCGGGACGGCTCCCGCGCCGACCCCCACCGCTCCGGTCCTGATGTCGGCCGCCGCCGCCCAGCCGCCGCGCGCCGACGCCCCGGCCAGGACGGTCGCCGATCGCCCGGCGCAGACCGTCCCGGTGGTCGACGCCAAGGCCGCGCCCGCCGCGAACGCCGCGCCCCCGCCGACCGCCGCCGACCTGGCC
>NZ_JBXAQC010000003.1:0-503713 GCF_058806855.1 Caulobacter sp. GW821-FHT12F03 | reverse complement strand
GAAGACGTCGAACGCGGCCAGGTGCTCTGCAAGCCCGGCTCGATCACGCCGCACACCAAGTTCACGGCCGAGGCCTATATCCTGACCAAGGACGAAGGCGGTCGTCACACGCCGTTCTTCACCAACTACCGCCCGCAGTTCTACTTCCGCACGACGGACGTGACCGGGATCATCAAGCTGCGCGAAGGCGTGGAAATGATCATGCCGGGCGACAACGCCGAGCTGGACGTCGAGCTGATCACCCCGATCGCCATGGACGCGGGCCTGCGCTTCGCCATCCGTGAAGGCGGCCGCACCGTCGGCGCCGGCGTCGTCGCCAAGATCGTCGAGTAGTCACTCCACGATCAGCGACATCGCTGACGAAAGATCAGGCCCTCCGGTGGAAACACCGGGGGGCTTTTTCTTTGGCGGTGATGTTGTGGCGAGCCGCGGGGCGGCGAGTGTCCGCTTCCGACCCGTTGGGGACGCTCACCAGGTCGGCTCCAGGTGACATCACGTCGATCGTCGTATGGACGCAGACTGCGCAGTCCACACGGGCGCCCGCGCACCGCCCTCCAATCGAGAGGGGGGCGCACGTCGCGCCACAATTGTGCTCGTCGGGTCGCTCTGGTAGCAAGCTTGACCTGAGTGCCAGTCTTGGGGGGACTGATGATCCGGATGCAGTTGCGCGGCGTATGCGCCGCAGTCTTGATGTTGTGCGCCGCGCTGCCCGCGCAGGCCGCCCCGAAACCCCTGATGTACGTCCTGCCGGAGGCGGCCCGCCCGGTCGCCGGCGGCCGCGCCGTCCAGGTCAGCGTCGGTCAGGCCGAGCTTGGGTCGAACATCAACTCCACCCTTGGCTTCGCTATGGTGGCCGGCGGCGCGGTCGGCGTGCTCATCGAGGCCGGGGTCGGAGCTGACCGCGCCCAGCGCGCCCAGCTCGGCATCACCCCCATCCGTCGCGGCCTGATGGACTTTGACGCCGACCAGCTGGCCATCGACAGCACAAAGGCCGCCCTGGCCGCCATGCCCTGGCTCGAAGGCCAGGAACCGGCCTTCAGCCGCGACGCCACCCTGTTCGGCAAGAACGACTTTCTCACCGCCGCCGCGACCAGTCAGGTGGCCTATTTCACCTATGTCTACGACATGGCGCCCGACTTCTCGTCGGTGAATGTCAGCGTCGGCATCGCCATCGCAAACAAGGCGCAGACCAGGAAGGGCCAGCCTTTCACCCGGCTCCTCGACAAGAACCTGGTCTACGGCCAGCGGGTCAGCAGCGTCGTGCGCCTCGCCAACCCCACCACGCCGGTCGAGAACGCCCGGCGCTGGGCGGCCAACGACAGCGCCCTGGCGAAGAAGGCGCTCGCTCTCGCCTTCACCAGGGCCGGCGATCTCATTCCGCGCGCCCTTACCCTCACCGACGCCGATGTGGCCCGTTTCAACGCCGCGGAACGCAGGACCATCGGCCCCCTCGGCGGCAGGCCGATGGAAGAGGGCGACGGTGAAGTTCTGCTGTTCAACCCCCTCCCCATGGGCCTCGTCCATGTCCAGACCCTTCAGGAATAGCGGCATGCGCAGCGCTCCCATCCTCGCCACCGCAGCGCTGGCCGCGAGCCTGCTGACCGTTGGCTCCGCCGCCGCCGCAATCGGAGAGGCCAAGCTCCTTGGACCGCTCTACGTCGAGCCGGCGGCCGCCGCAGACGCCGCTACCCCGTCCACCGCCGGCGGCTGCGCCGTCCAGATCGAGCTCACCGACCCCCGCCGCGACCCCCAGATCGTGGGAGCCTTCGGCGTCGCGCTCCGTGCGCCGGAGGACCGCGAGGCCTGGCTGCGCTCGGTGTTTGACGTTGGCCTCAAGGCCCGCGGTTTTACGCCCAGCTTCGCGCCGGCCGGCGGCGCTCCCGACCCCGCCGTGGTCACGGCCCGCATCCGGATTCAGGTGATCTGGATCGGCGCCCAGCAGATGAACAAGGTCGGCAGCGTCGTCCTGCGCGGCGTCCTTGCGGCTCCAGGCGCGCCCCCCGGACCGGAAGCGGTCTATCGCGGTGACAAGACGGCGGTGAACATGTGGGGCTCCACCAAGGAGTTCAACGATCACGCCAACGCCGTCTTCGCCCTCGCTCTCGACGACCTGGCCGAAGATCTCCGTCCTCTCTGCGCGGTCCCGCCGCCCGCAAGGGCGGCGTAAGCGCGGGCTCCAGGCCGCCAGGGGCGACGCTCAAGGCGATACGGGTCCGCGTCTTCATTGGCTCGGGCGACCATGTCTGCGTCCGCCTTCGACCCATGGCGGCCCCTCAAGGCGGCCGCTTCGACGCTGCCAGGACATGCACTTCAGGGCCTGTCCCCCCCTCTTGGTCGACACCCCGCCGTCAATCTCCTGCAGGCCAGCGCGGCGGTCTCTCCAGCCTGGTCAAGGGCCGCTGGTGGTCACCTGGAGGCCAGCCGCCCTTTGCCGGATCCCGCGAACCACGCCAGTCTCCCCGCGTGAGGAACCTCCGTGCCAGACGCCCCCATATATAAAGAGACTGATCTCTCCGCCCCGGCGATGGCCCAGGTCCGCCGGGCGATCACCCTGGTGCTGACGCGGCATGAGCCGTGGCCGGCCTTCGTGCTCGAGCGCGACTGGACGGTGCTGGCGGCCAACGATGCAGGCCAGCGGCTGGTGCGGTTGATGCTCGGCGAGAGCCGCATGGGCCGGCCGATGAACCTGATGACGCTGTTCCTCGCGCCGGACGAGCTGCGCCGGCACATTATAAACTGGCCGGCCTTCGCGGGCGCCATGCTGCGACGGGCGTCGATCGAGGCGGCGGCGGCGCCCGACGACCCGGCGGTGCAGGCCGCCTGGGGCGCGCTGCTGGCCCTGCCGGATGTCGCTGGCCTGTTGATGGCCGATCCGGCGCCGTCGCCAGAGCCCCTGTGCGAGGTGCGCTTCCGCTCCCAGAGCCGCGAGCTCGGCCTGATCCCCACGACCCTGGCCTTCGCCACTCCCGCCGATCCCGCCCTGGCCGACCTGCGCGTCGAGGCCTTCCTGCCGTCGGACGACGAGTCCGAGACGCTGCTGCTGGCGCTGGCCGGGGGCGGGTAGGGCGTAGGGGGTAGGGAGTAGGGAGTAGGGAGTAGGGAGTAGGGAGCAGGGAGCAGGGGCTAGGGGCAAGGGGCTAGCAGGGCGCCGCTTACGCCGCACCTCATCTGTTTACGCCCTACTCCCCAGCCCCTGGCCCCCCGGCCCCCCCAAACATGACCACCCTGTCATGACCCCGAATTAAGCTGCCTCGCGCGTGCGACGGGCCTAGCGTTTGGCCATCAGCCTTTCTGGGGAGACCTGCCAATGCGCGCCATTCTGACAGCCGGGGCCGCCGTCGCCGCCCTTCTGGGGGCCACCGCCGCCCAGGCCGCGTCCGTCGAGTTCAAGGACGCGGTCGCCCGCGTCGTCGTCATTCCGGAAAACCGGAGCGACGTGAAGGTCGAGTTCCTGACCACCAGCCCGGGCCTGCCGCTGACCGTCCACGTCGAGGGCGACAAGACGGTCATCGACGGCGACCTGGGCCGTGGCGCGATCCACAGCTGCCGCTCGATCAACGGCGAGACGACCGTGCGGGTGAAGGGCAAGAGCTTCGGCTGGGACGCCATCCCGCAGGTGGTGGTCCGCGTGCCGATGGCCGCCAGCGTCGCCGGCGGCGGCGCGGTGTTCGGCAGCATCGGCCGCACCGACAGCCTGACCCTGTCCAACGCCGGCTGCGGCGACTGGACGGTGGCCAACGTCGCCGGCGAGTTGAAGATCAACCTCGCCGGGTCCGGCGACACCACCGTCGGCACGGCCGGCGCGACGGCGATCAATATCGCCGGCTCGGGCGACGTGAAGACCGCCGGCGTCGGCGCGCTGTCGGTCAACATCGCCGGCTCCGGCGATGTCGAGACGGCCGCGGTCAACGGTCCGTTCAGCGCCAACATCATGGGCTCGGGCGACGTGAAGGTGCGCGGCGGCGCCGTGGACGCCGCCTCTGTCTCGATCGCCGGTTCGGGCGACGTGACCCTCATGGCTCCGGCCCGCAGTCTCGACGCCCGCGTGGCCGGCTCGGGCGACGTGCGCGTGGTCAGCGTATCGGGCCCGGTCAGCAAGAAGGTCGCCGGCTCCGGCGACGTGACGATCGGCCCGATCGAGGACGACGCCGACTGACGCGACACCCCCCGAACAGGGGATACGGCCCGCGCCGGCCCACCCTAGGGTGCGCCGGTGCGGAACTCCCCGGCTGGTCCGTGTCTTCGTCGTTCACGGACGAGCCGGGCGCGGGTTCGCCCGCCTCTGGCCGGCGCTGTCCCTCCAAGGGCGCCGGCTTGCAGGAGTTCCGCCGCCCTGGGGGGATCCGCAATACAAGAAGGCCCCGGAGTCTGAACTCCGGGGCCTTTGTCGCGGCCGCTCAACTGGGGGGAGGGAGCGGCCGGCGGGTGTCGCCGGAAAAGCGGTGACACCCCAAGCTAGACGAATCCGCCGGCGCGAAATTGTCCTGCATCAAACAGGACGGAAATCCGCGCCGGCGATCGGCCTATTGCAGGGCGCCGAACAGCGCCGAGGCGCCGCCCAGGTCCGCGCCCGAACGGTCGCGGGCCTTCAGGTCGCCGCCGAAGCCGAACCGCAGGCCGATCTTCACGGTGTCGGCGGTCAGGTCCAGGTCGTTGGCGTCGGTGTGGTCCACGCCGCCGAACACGCTCCAGGGCGTGCCGGCGAACTGGTACTCACCGCCCGCGCCGATGGTCCACAGGTCGGCGTCGCCGCCCGTGCCGTCGATCCGGGCCACGCCCACGCCGGCGTTGAGGCGGAAGGTGTCGCTGACGAAGTAGCGCACGTCGCCGCGCGCGCCCCACAGGTCGGCGTCGAGGCCGTCGACCTTGCCGTAGCCGGCGGTGCCGACGAGCGTCACGTTGCCGATGTGCTTCTGGGCGACGCCGCCGACGGCCCACAGGGTCTCGCTGGACACTTCGCTGGCGCCGACGAAGCCGCCGGCGCGCCAGTCGGAACCGGCATAGGTCAGGGCGGCGTTGCCCGAGGCGGTCGTGTCGTCACCGATGCCGTTGTCGGTGGTGACGGCGGCGGCGCCGAGGGTCACGGTCCAGTTCGGCGCGGTCTGCAGCGCGACCGAGCCGTCGAGGGTGTAGGCTTCGCCGTCGCCGCTGAACGGGCCGAGGTCGAGTTCGGTGTGGGCGGCGGACAGGCCGACCGAGCCGACGGCGTCGGCGGCGAAGGCCGGGGCGGAAATGGCGACGGCCGCGACGGCCGCGGTGACGAACAGGTGGAGTTTCATAGGTGGGTATCCCCTTGCTTGGTGACCCGTCGGCGTCTTCGGCCGATCGGGGAGGGCGCATCTATTTGCGCCGCGCCGCCGCCGCAAGGGTTGCAGCCGAAGATAACTTCGAATTAATCGCGAGCCGCCTGCAGCATCGCTGAAAGGCCCGCGCGCGCCCGTGCGAGGGGGGCGTTCGTCCGATCGGGACCGAATATCCGGCCCGACTCCGAGAAACCCCGCGCGGAACCGCCTTGCTGGCTTGACCTTCGCGAGTCGCTGCCGTAATACCCGCCGCTCTGTTGGACCGGCAGTGCACTTCGGTGCAGACGCGGCCCGCGGAACGAACCGGCCTATGGCTTTCCATCAAAGGAAAATCGCGGTTGGGGAGCAGGTCCTAGCGGATGTCCGCTTGGACCACTTTCGTTTTTGCGGACTGGCGTTGTCCGACCCATCCCCTCGGGGGTGACGTCGGGTTGGTCTTTGAAATGGTTTGAAGCACGCGGGCGCCACCCACTCAGGTCGCCCTTTGGGAAACACGAGCGATATGGATCGTCAGAACATCCGCATCCGGCTCAAGGCCTTCGATCACCGCGTGCTGGATCATTCCACACGCGAGATCGTGAATACGGCCAAGCGCACGGGCGCCACCGTCAGGGGGCCGATCCCCCTGCCCACGCTCATCGAGAAATTCACCGTCAACCGCTCGCCGCACGTCGACAAGAAGTCGCGCGAGCAGTTCGAAATCCGCACGCACAAGCGCGTGCTGGATATCGTCGACCCCACCCCGCAGACCGTGGACGCGCTGATGAAGCTCGACCTGTCCGCCGGCGTGGACGTCGAGATCAAGCTGTAGGGAGCCGACAGCCATGACTCTCCCCGCACAACGCACCGGTGTTCTCGCCAGGAAGCTGGGCATGACCCGCTTCTTCGATGAAACCGGACAGCACGTTCCGGTCACTGTCCTCAGCCTCGACGGCTGCCAGGTGACGGCCCAGCGCACCGTTGAGAAGGACGGCTACACCGCCCTCCAGCTCGGCGCCGGCGCCAAGAAGGCCAAGAACACGCCCAACGGCATGCGCGGCCACTTCGCCAAGGCTCAGGTCGAGCCCAAGCGGGTCGTCGCCGAGTTCCGCATCGAAGAAGGCGCGATGATCGATGTCGGCGCCGAATTCACCGCCGACCACTATGTCGCCGGTCAGAAGGTCGACATCACCGGCACCACGGTCGGTAAGGGTTTCGCCGGCGCCATGAAGCGCTGGAACTTCGGCGGCATGCGCGCCACGCACGGCGTCTCGGTCTCGCACCGGGCGCACGGTTCGACCGGCCAGCGCCAGGACCCGGGCAAGACCTTCGCCGGCAAGAAGATGGCGGGTCACCTGGGTCAGGAAACCGTCACCACCATGAACCTCACGGTCTGGAAGGTGGACGTCGAGCGCGGCCTGATCCTGATCAAGGGCGCCGTCCCCGGCGCCGAAGGCTCCTATGTGAAGGTGCGCGACGCGATCAAGAAGGCGGCTCCGGCCGACCTGCCGCGTCCGGGCGCCTTCCGCAAGTCGGGCGAGGCGGCTGCCGCCGCCGCGCCGGCCGAGGAGCCCGAGGCCACCGAGGCCGCGGCCCCCGAAGCCACGCAAGAGGGCGCTGAATAATGAAACTCGACGTCATCAAGCTTGACGGCGCCAAGGCCGGTTCGGTCGATCTCGACGACGCCATCTTCGGCATCGACGAGATCCGCGGGGACATCCTTCAGCGCGTCGTCACCTGGCAGCTGGCCAAGCGCCGCTCCGGGAACCACAAGATTCAGGTCCGCAACGAGGTCTCTCGTACGGGCAAGAAGATGTACAAGCAGAAGGGCACCGGCGGCGCCCGTCACGGTTCGCGCCGTGCGGCCCAGTTCGTCGGCGGCGCCAAGGCGCACGGCCCGGTCGTCCGCAGCCACGAGTTTGGCCTGAACAAGAAGATCCGCGCCATGGCCCTGCGCCACGCGCTGTCTTCCAAGGCCAAGTCGGGTTCGCTGGTCGTCCTGGACTCCGCCGAGCTGACCGATCCGAAGACGGCCGGTCTGCGCGCCACCCTGGACAAGATGGGCCTCAAGAACGCCCTGATCATCGCCGGGCCGGAAGTGAACGCCAATTTCAAGCTGGCGGCTCGCAACATTCCGAACATCGATGTGCTGCCGAACGCCGGCCTGAACGTCTATGACGTGCTGCGCCGCGGGACCCTGGTCCTGACCAAGTCGGCCATCGAAGGCATCTCGGCTCGCTTCGCTCAGAAGGAAGCCGCGTAATGACCGCAACCGCTCGCCATTACGACACCATCCTCGCCCCGGTGATCACCGAAAAGGCGACCTATCTGTCTGAACAGAACAAGGTCGTCTTCCGGGTCGCCGACGACGCGACGAAGGACGAGATCGCCGCCGCGGTCGAAGCGCTGTTCAAGGTCAAGGTGACCAAGGTCAACACCCTGAACGTCAAGGGCAAGACTAAGCGCTTCCGCGGTCGCGTCGGACATCGGTCCGACGTCAAGAAAGCCATCGTGACGCTGGCCGACGGCCAGTCGATCGACATCACGACGGGGCTCTAAGAGATGGCTCTGAAGCATTACAATCCGACGTCTCCCGGTCGCCGCAGCCTGGTGCTGATCGACCGCAGCGAGCTCCACAAGGGCCGCCCGGAGAAGTCGCTCGTTGAAGGCCTGACCAAGTCGGGCGGCCGTGGCGGTGGTGGCCGTATCGCGGTCCGCTTCCGCGGCGGCGGCGCCAAGCGTCTGTACCGCATGGTCGACTTCAAGCGTCGCAAGTTCGACGTGGTCGGCACGGTCCAGCGTCTGGAGTACGATCCGAACCGGACGGCCTTCATCGCCCTGATCAAGTACGCCGACGGCGAACTGGCCTACATCCTGGCTCCGCAGCGCCTCAAGGTCGGGGACGAAATCCTCGCCTCGGAAAAGGTCGACGTGAAGCCGGGCAACGCCGCGCCGCTGAGCGGTCTGCCGATCGGCACGATCATTCACAACGTCGAGCTGAAGCCCCTCAAGGGCGGCCAGCTGGCCCGCTCGGCCGGTGCCTACGCCCAACTGGTGGGTCGTGACGGCGGCTACGCCCAGATCCGTCTGGGTTCGGGCGAGCTGCGCATGGTGCAGGACACCTGCATGGCCACGGTCGGCGCCGTCTCCAACCAGGACCATATGAACCAGGTTCTGGGCAAGGCCGGCCGCGTCCGCCACATGGGCTTCCGTCCGCACGTTCGCGGCGTGGCCATGAACCCGGTCGACCACCCCCACGGCGGCGGCGAAGGCCGCACCTCCGGTGGTCGCCACCCGGTGACCCCGGCCGGCAAGCCGACCAAGGGCGCCAAGACCCGCACCAACAAGGCCACGGATAAGTTCATTATCCGGTCGCGCCATAAAGCGAAGAAGGGCCGTTAAGCCATGACACGCTCAGTCTGGAAGGGCCCGTTCGTCGACGGTTACCTGCTGAAGAAGGCAGAGACCGCGCAGAACAGCGGCCGCAAGGATGTGATCAAGACCTGGTCGCGCCGCTCGACCATCATGCCGCAGTTCGTCGGCCTGGTGTTCGGCGTTCACAACGGTCTCAAGCACGTGCCGGTTTCCGTGTCGGAAGACATGGTCGGCCACAAGCTCGGCGAATTCGCTCCGACGCGGAACTTCCCGGGTCACGCGGCCGACAAGAAGGCCAAGAGGAAGTAGCATGTCGAAGAAAGCGAAAGCCCGTCGACTGCCAGGAACTGAGGTTCAGGCCAAGCTGCGCACGCTGCGCACCTCGGCCCGGAAGCTCAACCTCGTGGCCCAGTCGATCCGCGGCCTGAAGGTGCAACGGGCGCTGAACGAACTCGAGTTCAGCCACAAGCGCATCGCCAAGGACGTCCGCAAGGCGCTCTACAGCGCCATCTCGAACGCCGAGAACAACCACAACCTCGACATCGACTCGCTCGTCGTGTCGGAGGCCTTCGTGGGCAAGAACCTCGTGATGAAGCGTTTCTCCGCCCGCGCGCGGGGTCGCTCGTCGCGCATCGAGAAACCGTTCAGCGAACTCACCATCGTGGTCCGCGAACTGGGTGAGGCTGCCTGATGGGTCAGAAAGTCAATCCGGTCGGGCTTCGGCTCGGCATCAACCGCACCTGGGACAGCCGCTGGTTCGCCGACGGCAAGGAATACGGTCGCCTTCTGCACGAGGACATCAAGGTCCGTCGTGAACTGAAGAAGCGCCTGTACCAGGCCGGCATTTCGCGGATCATCATCGAGCGTCCGCACAAGAAGTGCCGTGTCACCATCTATGCCGCGCGCCCCGGCGTGATCATCGGCAAGAAGGGTGCGGACATCGACAAGCTGCGCAAGGACATCGCGTCCATGGTCGGCGTCGAGGTTCACCTGAACATCGTCGAGATCCGCAAGCCCGAGACCGACGCCCAGCTGGTGGCCGAGAACATCGCCCAGCAGCTCGAGCGCCGCGTCGCCTTCCGTCGCGCCATGAAGCGCACCATGCAGTCGACCATGCGTCTGGGCGCCAAGGGCGTCCGGATCAACGTTTCGGGTCGTCTGGGCGGTGCGGAAATCGCGCGCATGGAATGGTACCGCGAAGGTCGCGTGCCGCTGCACACCCTGCGGGCGGACATCGACTACGGCTTCGCTGAAGCCAAGACCACCTACGGCATCATCGGCGTGAAGACCTGGATCTTCAAAGGCGAAGTGCTGGACCACGATCCCATGGCGCTGGACAAGCGCCTGGCCACTGAATCCGGCCCCGCCGGCGAAGGTGGTGGACGTGACCGTGACGATCGCGGACCCCGCGGCCCGCGCCGCGACCGCGGTCGTGGAGCTGAGGCGTAACAGTCATGCTGTCACCTAAGAAAACCAAGTACCGGAAGGCCTTCAAGGGCCGGATCCACGGGACCGCCAAGGGCGGCACCCTGCTTAACTTCGGCTCCTACGGCCTCAAGGCCGTCGAACCCGAGCGCATCACGGCGCGTCAGATCGAAGCGGCTCGCCGCGCGATCACGCGTCACATGAAGCGCCAGGGCCGCGTCTGGATCCGTATCTTCCCGGACCTGCCGGTCACCGACAAGCCGGCCGAAGTGCGGATGGGTAAGGGCAAGGGCGCCGTCGACTACTGGGCCGCTCGTGTTCACCCCGGCCGCATCATGTTCGAGATCGACGGCGTCGCCGACGATATCGCCCGTGACGCGCTCAAGCTCGGCGCCGCCAAGCTGCCGATCAAGACGCGCATCGTGTCCCGCATCGATAGCGGCGTGGCCGCGGAGCACTGAGATGAAGATCGATGAAGTTCGGGGCTTTACGCCCGACCAGCTGGCCGAAGCCCTGCTGAACCTGAAGAAGGAGCAGTTCAACCTGCGCTTCCAGGCGGCGACGGGCCAGGTCGAAAAGACCCACCGCGTGAACGAGATCCGCAAGGACATCGCGCGGATCAAGACCGTGTTGCGCGCCAAGAAGGCCGCGTAGGAGACCGATATGCCCAAACGTATTCTTGAAGGCGTGGTCGTCTCCGACAAGGGCGACAAGACGGTGGTGGTCAAGGTGGAACGCACGTTCCTCCACCCGCTGCTGAAGAAGACCGTGCGCCGGTCCAAGAAGTATCATGCTCACGACGAAGCCAACGCCCACAAGGCCGGCGAGATCGTCAAGATCGTCGAGTGCGCGCCCAAGTCCAAACTGAAGACCTGGGAAGTCCTTCCCAAGGCCGTCAGCTAGTTTCTGGAAGGTATTGAACCATGATCCAGATGCAAACTAACCTGGAAGTCGCCGATAATTCGGGCGCACGCCGGGTCATGTGCATCAAGGTGCTTGGCGGCGCCAAGCGCCGCTACGCGCACGTCGGGGACAAGATCGTTGTCTCCGTGAAGGAAGCCATTCCGCGCGGCCGCGTGAAGAAGGGCGATGTGCTGCAAGCCATCGTCGTTCGCACGTCCTCGGCCATCAAGCGCAAGGACGGCTCGGTCATCCGCTTCGACAAGAACGCGGCCGTGATCGTCAACAAGCAGGCGGAGCCGATCGGCACGCGGATCTTTGGCCCGGTTCCCCGTGAACTGCGCGCGAAGAACCACATGAAGATCATCTCCCTCGCGCCGGAGGTGCTGTAATGGCTGCCAAGATCAAGAAGGGCGACCGGGTCGTCCTCCTCACCGGCAAGGACAAGGGCAAGTCCGGCAACGTCGTGCGCGTGCTTCCGAAGGAAGAGCGCGTCGTCGTCGGCGGCCTGAACATGGTCCAGCGCCACACCAAGCCGACCCAGGCGGACCCGCAGGGCGGCATCAAGCACAAGGAAGCGCCGGTGCACGTCTCGAACGTCGCCATCGTCGATTCCAACGGTAAACCCACCCGCGTCGGCTTCCGCATGGACGGCGACAAGAAGGTGCGTTTTGCCAAGACCACGGGCGAGGCGATCAATGGCTGATCAAGCTTACGAACCCCGGATGAAGACCATTTATCGTGAGCGCATCCGCGCCACGATGAAGGAACAGTTCGGCTATTCCAACGAGATGCAGGTTCCCAAGCTGGACAAGATCGTCCTGAACATGGGCATCGGCGAAGCGGTTGCGGACTCCAAGAAGGCGGTCACGGCGATGAAGGACCTGGCGGCGATCGCCGGTCAGAAGCCCGTCGCCACCAAGGCCCGCCTGTCCGTCGCCCAGTTCAAGATCCGGGAAGGCATGACCATCGGCGCCAAGGTCACCCTGCGCGCCGACCGCATGTATGAATTCCTCGATCGCCTGATCACCATCGCCCTTCCGCGGGTGAAGGACTTCCGGGGTCTCAAGCCGACCTCCTTCGACGGTCGTGGCAACTACGCCATGGGCCTGAAGGAACACATCGTGTTCCCGGAGATCAACTACGACCAGATCGACCAGATCTGGGGCATGGACATCATCGTCTGCACCACTGCGAAGACCGACGACGAAGCGCGCGCGCTTCTCAAGGAATTCCAGTTCCCGTTCACCGCGTAACGGACGGGAAGGAAAGAACTCATGGCCAAGAAAAGCGCCGTCAACCGTAACGAGATGGTCAAGAAGCTCGTCAAGCAGTACGCCGCCAAGCGCGCCGCGCTGAAGGCTACCGCCAACGACGAGACCCTGCCGCTCGAAGAACGTTTCGATGCCCGACTGAAGCTGGCGAAGTTGCCGCGGAATTCGGCCGCTATCCGCATCCGTAACCGGTGCGAGGTGACAGGTCGTCCGCGCGCCTACTATCGCAAGCTGAAGATGAGCCGGATCGCCCTGCGTGAGCTTGGCTCCGCCGGTCTGATCCCCGGCCTCGTCAAGTCGAGCTGGTAAGGGAGGGATCGTAAAATGGTCAACGACCCCATTGGCGATATGATCGCCCGCATTAGAAACGCCGCCATGCGCAAGCGGGCGAAAGTCTCCACCCCGGCCTCGAAGATGCGCGCGCGCGTCCTCGACGTGCTGGCCGGTGAGGGCTACATCCGCGGCTACTCGCTCGTCGAGAAGCCCGGCGCGTTCCCCGAATTCGAGATCGAGCTCAAGTATTTCGACAACGAGCCCGTGATCGTCGACATCGCCCGCGTGTCCAAGCCTGGCCGCCGGGTGTACTCCTCGATCAAGGACCTGAAGCCGATCAAGAACGGCCTCGGCATCTCGATCCTGTCGACGCCCAAGGGCGTCATGTCCGACACTGCCGCCCGCGACGCTAACGTCGGTGGCGAAGTGCTCTGCAGGGTCTACTGATATGAGCCGCATTGGAAAGAAGGCCGTGGCCGTGCCCGCAGGGGTTACCGTCACGCTCGAAGGCCAGACCGTCACGGTGAAGGGGCCCAAGGGCCAGCTCGCCTGGACGATCGCCGAAGAGATCGAGGTCAAGCAGGAGGGCGCGGAAATCACGCTCTCGCCCCGCGCCGACACCCAGCGCGCCCGGTCGATGTGGGGCCTCTCGCGCACCCTCATCGCCAACATGGTGCAGGGCGTCACGGCCGGCTTCGAGCAGACGCTCGAACTGGTCGGCGTGGGTTATCGCGCCGCGCTGAAGGGTTCCGACCTTTCGATGGCGCTGGGCTTCAGCCACGACGTCGACATCCCCGCTCCGGCCGGCATCACCTTCGCGGTGCCCAAGCAGACCGAAGTGAAGATTGTCGGCATCGACAAGCAGCTGGTCGGTGAAACCGCGGCCAAGATCCGCCGCATCCGTCCGCCGGAGCCCTACAAGGGCAAGGGTGTTCGGTATGCCGGCGAAAAGGTCCGCCGCAAGGAAGGCAAGAAGAAGTAGTCATGGCGCTCTCTCCTCGCGAATCCCATGTGCGCCGCGCCCAGCGCAACCGCACTCGCCTCCGGGCGCTCTCCAACGGCCGCCCGCGTCTGTCGGTCTTCCGTTCGAGCAAGAACATCTACGCCCAGATCATCGATGATGAGAAGGGCGTGACCCTGGCGGCCGCGTCGTCGCTGGAAGGCGAAGGCAAGACCAAGGGGGCGGACAAGGACGCCGCCGCCCTGGTTGGCAAGCTCCTCGCCGAACGCGCTATCGAAAAAGGCGTCAAGGACGTCGTCTTCGATCGCGGCGGTTACATCTATCACGGACGGATCAAGGCGCTGGCGGATGCCGCGCGTGAAGCCGGCCTGAACTTCTAAGGGAACCCAGCATATGGCTCGTGAACCCCGCAGTGGTGGTGGTGGCGGCGAAGGCCGGAACCGCCGGGACCGCAACGCCCCGACCGACGACCGCGCCGACAGCGACATCGTCGAGAAGCTGGTGCACATCAACCGCGTCGCCGCGACCGTGAAGGGTGGCCGTCGCTTCAGCTTCGCCGCCCTCATGGTGGTCGGCGACCAGAAGGGCCGCGTCGGCTACGGTCATGGCAAGGCGCGTGAAGTGCCGGAAGCCATCCGCAAGGCGACGGAAGAAGCCAAGAAGACGATGATCCGCGTTCCGCTTCGCGAATCCCGCACGCTGCACCACGACGGCAATGGCCGTTGGGGCGCCGGCAAGGTGATGGTCCGCGCGGCGCCTCCGGGCACCGGCGTCATCGCCGGCGGTCCGATGCGCGCGGTTCTCGAAACCCTCGGCGTCCAGGACGTCGTCGGCAAGTCGACCGGTTCGTCCAACCCCTACAACATGGTCCGCGCCACGTTTGAGGCGCTCAAGGCCCAGTCCTCGCCCCGCCAGATCGCCGCCAAGCGCGGCAAGAAGGTCAGCGATGTCCTGGGTCGTCGGGCCGACGGCGCTTCGGCGCCTGACTCGATCGAGGGCTAGTCATGGCTGATAAGAAAACCGTCACCGTCCGCCAGACGGCCAGCCCGCTCCGCCGCAAAGGCGACCAGCGCGCGACCCTCGCGGGCCTGGGCCTGAACAAGATCGGCCGCACCCGCGTCCTGGAAGACACCCCGTCGATCCGCGGGATGATCGCCAAGGTCGCCCACATGGTGGAAGTGGTCGACTAAACCCGCTACAGAGCGCCGCCCGTCCCGCGAACCGCAGGACGGGCGGACTCTATTTCTGCAACGCCGAGTCCGGACCTGGTCCGGGCGATTGATCTCCAAGGAGAGGCACTCAAAATGACGAAGCTCAACGAACTCGCCCCGCGCGAAGGCTCCACCAAGAACCGCATGCGCGTCGGCCGCGGCCCGGGCTCGGGCAAGGGCAAGACCGCCGGTCGCGGCGTGAAGGGCCAGAAGTCCCGCACCGGCGTCTCGATCGCCGGCTTCGAAGGCGGCCAGATGCCGCTGCACATGCGCATGCCCAAGCGCGGCTTCAACAATCCCAACGCCAAGAAGCTCGCTGAAGTGAACTTCTGGCGTCTCGAGCAGGCGATCGCCGCCGGCAAGCTCGACGCTTCGAAGGCCATCGACGGCGACGTGCTCGTCGCCGCCGGCGTCATCCGTCGCAAGCTCGACGGCATCAAGCTGCTGGGCAAGGGCGAGCTGACCTCGAAGATCGAGATCACCGTCTATCACGCCTCGGACGCCGCCAAGGCGGCGGTCGAGAAGCTCGGCGGCAAGCTGACGCTGACCCGCCCGGCCAAGGTTGAAGCCGAAGCCTGACGCAGAGAGGCGGCGCCCGGTGACAACGCCCGGCGCCGTCCCTATTTGTGACGCTCCTTAAAGAGTCGCGGGGACCTACATGGCTTCGGCCGCAGAGCAGCTAGCCGCAAACCTCAACTTCGGCGCCTTCCAGAAGGCGACGGAGCTGCACAAGCGCATCATGTTCACCATCATCGCGATGGTCGTGTATCGCCTCGGCACCTACATCCCGATCCCGGGCATCGATCCGGTCCAGTTCGCCAAGATCTTCGAAGGGCAGAACCAGGGCATCCTGGGCATGTTCAACATGTTCTCGGGCGGCGCGGTCCAGCGCATGGCGATCTTCGCCCTGAACGTGATGCCGTACATCTCGGCCTCGATCATCGTGCAGCTGCTCGGGACGGTCTATCCGCCCTGGGAAAAGCTCCGCAAGGAAGGCGGGGAGGCGGGTCGCAAGACCCTCAACCAGTACACCCGCTACCTGACCGTGGTCCTGGCCCTGGTCCAGTCGGCCGGCATCGCCTTCGGCATGATGAAGAGCGGCGTGGTCGTTCCGGGCATCGCGCCGGGCTTCTTCTTCGCCTCGACGGTCGTCACCCTGACGGGCGGCACCCTGTTCCTGATGTGGCTGGGCGAGCAGATCACCAGCCGCGGCGTGGGCAACGGCATCAGCCTTATCATCTTCGCCGGCATCGTCGCCGTCCTGCCGCGCAGCGTCTACCAGCTGCTGCAACAGGTCCAGGTCGGCTCGGTCAGCGGCGTGGCGGTCTTCATGCTGCTGGCCCTGGCGGTCGGCATCATCCTGGCCATCGTCTTCATGGAGCGCTCGCAGCGCCGCCTGCTGATCCAGTATCCCAAGCAGCAGCGGGGCGGCCGCTCGGTCGGCGGCGAAAGCTCCTTCCTGCCGCTGAAGATCAACACCTCGGGCGTGATCCCGCCGATCTTCGCCTCCTCGCTTCTGCTGCTGCCGGCGACGGCGGCGGGCTTCCTCCAGGCCGACGCCCTGCCGTCGTGGCTGCAGTGGCTGCCCGGCGCGGTGGCCAGCCTGCAGCACGGCCAGCCCCTGTTCATGGTGCTGTACGGCCTGCTGATCGTGTTCTTCTGCTTCTTCTACACGTCGGTGGTGTTCAATCCGGACGACACCGCGGAGAACCTGCGCAAGTACGGCGGCTTCATGCCGGGCATCCGCCCGGGCAAGCGAACGGCCGAGTACCTCGATTTCGTCCTGACCCGCCTGACGGTGATCGGCGCGGCCTATATCGCCGCCGTCTGTCTGATCCCGGAAGCCCTGACGAGCTTCATGGGCAGTCCGCAGCAGACCCGCGCCCTGGGCGGCACCTCGATCCTGATCGTCGTGTCGGTGACCATGGATACGGTGGCTCAGATCCAGTCGCACCTGCTGGCGCACCAGTACGAGGGGCTGATCAAGAAGTCGAAACTGCGGGGTGGTCGTAAGTAGACCGCGAGTTCGGAAGGCGTCCCGGCGCAAGATCGGGGCGAGGGGAGACTTCGATGAATCTGATCCTGTTCGGGCCGCCGGGGTGCGGTAAGGGCACCCAGGCCAAGCGTCTCGTCGACGAGCGCGGCATGGTCCAGCTCTCGACGGGCGACATGCTGCGGGCGGCCATCGCCTCGGGCTCCGATCTCGGAGAACGGGTCAAGGGCGTGCTGGCGCGGGGCGACCTGGTCTCGGACGAGATCGTCATCGCCCTGATCGAGGAACGTCTGCCGGAGGCGGAAGCCGCGGGCGGCGCCATCTTCGACGGCTTCCCGCGCACCGTGGCCCAGGCCGAGGCGCTTGATTCGATGCTGGCCGGTCGCGGCGAGAAGATCGATGTCGTGCTGCGGCTGCTGGTCGATGAGTCGGTCCTGCTGGAGCGGGTCACCGGCCGATTCGAACAACAGGGCCGTCCGGACGACAATCCGGAGACCTTCAAGACCCGCCTGGGCGCCTACAATGCCCAGACGGCCCCGCTGCTGCCCTACTACGAAGGGCAGGGGAAACTTGTAGCCGTTGACGGCATGGGCACGATGGATGCGGTTTCCGCCGCCATCGCCGCCGCGCTCGAAACGATCTGATGGCTGGCCGGATAGGTTGAAAATCAACCGTTTCCGGCATTGACGGCGGCGCACCGATCCCTATAACGGTGCGCTTCCGCGAAAGGCGCGACTCCCGCGTCGGCTCGAAGTGCAAGCTTAGAGCCGGTGTGATGGTCGCGTTCCGTTTTGCGCGTGCGTCCTACAGGGCGCGACAAAAGAGAGATTAGACGTGGCCCGTATCGCAGGCGTCAACATTCCGACGAACAAGCGCGTAGTGATCGCGCTTCAGTACATTCATGGCATCGGCCAGAAGTCCGCCAAGGACATCGTCGCCCGCGTGGGCATCGACGATGCGCGCCGGGTGAACCAGCTGACCGACGCCGAGGTCCTCCAGATCCGTGAAGCGATCGACAAGGACTTCACCGTCGAGGGCGACCTGCGCCGCGAGACGTCGACCAACATCAAGCGTCTGATGGACCTGGCCTGTTACCGCGGCCTGCGTCACCGCAAGGGCCTCCCGGTCCGCGGTCAGCGCACGCACACGAACGCCCGCACCCGCAAGGGTCCGGCCAAGCCGATCGCCGGCAAGAAGAAGTAGAGAGAGCCTCGATGGCCAAGGAACCGGCTCGCGTAAAGAAGCGCGAACGCAAGAACATCACCTCGGGCGTGGCGCACGTGAACGCCTCGTTCAACAACACCATGATCACGATCACCGACGCCCAGGGCAATACGATCTCCTGGTCGAGCGCCGGCGCCATGGGCTTCAAGGGTTCGCGCAAGTCGACCCCTTACGCCGCCCAGATGGCCGCCGAAGACGCCGGCAAGAAGGCCGCCGAGCACGGTGTGAAGACCCTGGAAGTGAACGTCTCCGGTCCGGGTTCGGGTCGTGAGTCGGCCCTGCGCGCGCTGCAGGCCGCCGGCATGACGATCACGACCATCCGTGACGTGACCCCGATTCCGCACAACGGCTGCCGGCCGCCGAAGCGCCGGCGAGTCTGAGTTCTATTAGCCGACCCTCCCGTCGCCGGCCGTGCGTTTCGCGGCCGGCGAAAATGCGTTCCAAGGACATCCGCCCGTGATCGAAAGAAACTGGAACGAGCTCATTCGCCCCGAAAAGCCGATGATCGAGACCGGCGCCGACGCCAGCCGCAAGGCTCGCATCGTCGCCGAACCCCTCGAGCGTGGTTTCGGTGTGACGCTCGGCAACGCGCTCCGTCGCGTTCTGCTCTCCTCCCTGCAAGGCGCGGCCGTGACCGCCGTCCAGATCGACGGCGTGGTTCACGAGTTCTCCTCGCTGGAAGGCGTGCGTGAGGACGTCGTCGACATCGTCCTCAACATCAAGCAGCTGGCCCTGCGGATGCACTCCGAAGGCCCCAAGCGCATGACCCTGCGGGCCACCGGCCCCGGCGTCGTGACGGCCGGCCAGATCGAAGTCCCGTCGGACATCGAGATCCTCAACCCCGACCACGTGCTCTGCACCCTGGACGACGGCGCTAACGTGCGCATGGAGTTCACGGTCAACAACGGCAAGGGCTACGTCCCGTCGGAGCAGAACCGTCCGGAAGACGCGCCGATCGGCCTGATCGCCGTCGACGCCCTCTACTCGCCGGTCAAGCGCGTCGCCTACCGCGTCGAGCCGACCCGTCAGGGTCAGTCGCTCGACTATGACAAGCTGGTGCTGGAAGTCGAAACCAACGGCGCCGTCGGTCCCGTGGACGCGGTGGCCTACGCCGCCCGCATCCTGCAGGACCAGCTGCAGATCTTCATCACCTTCGAAGAGCCCAAGGCCAAGACCGACGGCGAAGCGAAGCCGGAGCTGCCGTTCAACCCGGCGCTGCTGAAGAAGGTCGACGAGCTGGAGCTGTCGGTCCGTTCGGCCAACTGCCTGAAGAACGACAACATCGTCTACATCGGCGACCTGATCCAGAAGACGGAAGCGGAAATGCTCCGCACCCCGAACTTCGGCCGCAAGTCGCTGAACGAGATCAAGGAAGTGCTCGCGGGCATGAACCTGCATCTCGGCATGGACGTGCCCAACTGGCCGCCGGAAAACATCGAAGACCTGGCCAAGAAGTTCGAAGACCAGATCTAGTTCGCTTACCTCGCGCTATCTCCCGGATCGCCTGAAAGGGCGGTTCGGGGCCTTGAGACGCCGCAACAGCGGTCGAGGGCCCCGGCGCTTCGTTCTGACCCAGGCGGGAAACAGGCTGGGATGGGTGACAACACTGCGGGCTTGAGGCCCAGGAGAGACCAACATGCGTCACGGTAAGGCACACCGTAAACTGGGTCGTACGACCGCTCACCGGATGGCGATGTTCGCCAACATGTCGGCGAGCCTGATCAAGCACGAGCAGATCGTCACCACCCTGCCCAAGGCCAAGGAACTGCGCCCGATCGTCGAGAAGCTGATCACGCTCGGCAAGCGCGGCGACCTGCACGCCCGTCGCCAGGCCATCAGCCAGGTTCGCGACATCGAACAGGTCGGCAAGCTCTTCTCGGTGCTCGGCCCGCGCTACAAGGCCCGCAACGGCGGCTACATCCGCGTCCTGAAGGCCGGCTTCCGCCACGGCGACAACGCCGCCATGGCGATCATCGAATTCGTCGACCGCGACCCCGCCGAAAAGGGCAAGGACTCCGGTCCGGTCCAGACCTTCGGCGAAGACTGATCTTCGCGTCGACAGACTGAGACACTGAAAGGCCCCGGAGCGATCCGGGGCCTTTTGCTTTGGGGTGGTGGCGGGACCGCAGCCACCCTGAATGGAATCCGGGTCGGCTTGAAGGGGCGGCGAGTCGGGTGTTCTTCGCGGAGCTCCGGTGCAACGGCCTTGCGCGCCGTTGCACCGGCCGCGCATGCGCCGTCACATCATGTAGGGCCCCCACATAAAGACGACAGCGCCGACGGCGCCTCCGGCCGTGACGAGCGTCATGGCGATCACCAGGTGGGCGGTGCGGCGTTTGACGTTGGGCTTCGTACTCCGCTGCGCGCGGAGATAGACCTCAAGCACGGCCAGGGGGATCAGATAGGAGCCGAACTGAAGCAGGATATCTGCCGGGCCCGATAGCGTGCGGTTCATGCCAAGGCCTCCGCCCGACACCAGCACCCAGGCCATGATCGCCACCCGCAGGAACCAGACGCCGTTGACGACTAGGAAGGCGCGCATGGCCCAGCGCCGGTGGGCCTCGAAATTCCGTCCGGCGGCCAACCGCCACGCCAGCGCCGCGAAGACCAGGATGAGCACGCCATTCAGGGACACCGACACCGCCGAGATGAGCGAAAGATATGTGTGGCGCACCCATGTCAGCCACAGCCCGCCCAGGGCCATCACGTAGGCGATGACGAAGAACAGTCGCCCATTCCAGCGGTGCAAGGCTGGCGCCCTCCGGCGGATCGCCGGAAGGAGTTGCAGGAGCCCCCCCAGCGTCACCACCGCTGCCAGCAGCACATGGATGGCGAACATCAGGTTGCCCGGGTGATCTCCCGGAACGTAGCCCTTGATGATCGGCTTGTCGTTCCAACCGGCCAGATCGCCGCCCATGGTCTTGCGGCCATAATGGGCGATGATCATCCAGATGAAGGCGCCCTGGCCTGCCGCCGCGACCAGGAACCAGGCCAGGCCGGCCCGTCGCAGAAGGGTCCCGTCCGGCGAAGCCGTGACCGAAGGGCTTGGAGGTTCTAAGGTCGTCACGTCGCTTTGCTCCTGGCGCGTTGTCGATGGCCGGGGTGTGCGGGATCTTGCGGCGGCGATCTCGCCGATTTGGAAATCGGCTAGGGATTTAGGAGCGGGCTTGTGAGCGGCGTGGTCAGAGGAACTGGCGTTTGATGAGCGCTGAAGGCTTGATCTCGACATCCCGTCCCGGCGGTCGTCCGGATGACATCTCTCTGTATGGCGGGCTCTTCGCGGGGGCGGTGGGCGCGTTCTGCTTCACCCAGATCATCGGACATCGGCTCGGGCTGGTCTCGGACATCATCGCCATTGCGGGCGACGCGACATGCGGCTGGTCGTGGCTGCTGGTCCGGGCGCTCTTTCGATCCGCCAAGGCTCCACGCGAGTCATCGCCCCTGTTGCTGGTGCTGTTCCTGGTAGCGTCCGGCGCCGTGCTGCGCCTTGTTGGCGGCAGCGCCGAGCCTGTGCCGCGTATGGTGGCGAACCTGGGCGAGTTGGTCAGTTCCACTCTTCTGCTGCTGGCCGCCATTGAACCCTTGAGGGGGCTGAACCCGCGCATGGGTCGGGGCGAGCGACGCTTTCGCATGATCTTTTCGGCCGGCTACGTTGCGTTGCTGGCCATTGCGGTCATCTGGGTCGATGGCGCCCCGGCGGGCGCGGCGCCGGCCCATTGGAAAATGGCGATCAAATCCTTCTGTGCGGCCTGCGCCTTGCTGGGGATGGCGTACGCCATCTGGTACCGCCATCGTCACCCTCTGGCGGCGCCTCGCCCCGACCGGCGGCGCGACAGACCGGCCGTTGAGGGTGGCCTGGCCGCGTCCGTTCGAACTCTCATGGTGCACGAGGCCCTCCACAGCCGGCAGAGCCTGAAGGTTGCGGATGTGGCCCGCCGCCTCGGCGAGCCCGAATACAGGATCACGCAGTGCATCACCGGTCCTCTGGGCTTCCGAAACTTCAACCAGATGGCCAACTATTTCCGTGTCGAGGAAGCCAAACGGCGTCTGGCGGATGCCGCCTATGATCACCTTCCCATCCTCACAATCGCCTACGATTGCGGGTTTGCTTCGATCGGTCCCTTCAACAGGGCGTTCAAGGCCGAGACGGGACTTACCCCCCAGCAATTTCGAAGAACGTCCTCGCCGACGCGGGGCGCCTAACACCCCCGAGCCATGGTGGCGACGGCGGCTGCGAGGCAGGCGACCATCCTGGCGTCCGCTGCACGCGCGATTCGAGCCTTGATCCCTGCGCCACGGTCCGCTCCGCTCCGACGCCAGCCGAAACACTACTCCCGCGTGAGATCCTGTCTCTGGAACAACCAGACGGCGAGGGCGGTCAGGGCGGCGATCCAGGCGATCAGGGCGACCAGCGCCACGGGCCAGTTGATGTCCGGCGCGACGCCCATCTGCGGCGGCGACATGGCCGCCTTCAGCAGGTCCGACTGAAGCACCGGGAAGCCGAGCAGATACTGCAGCGGCGGGTCCAGCGGGTTGTCGAAGCCCTTCTGCAGCTGGCTGACGGCGAAGCCCTGGACGATCCACACGCCGACCGGAACCAGCAGGGCGGCGAGGCCGGCGCGGGTGGCCACGGCGATCACCGCCGCCAGGGCGCCGAGCGCCGTCATCTCGAGGAAGGCGATGCCGAACATGCCGGCCAGCTGGGCGTTGGTGTTGCCCTCGGCCGTCGACCAGACGACTCCGCTGCCGGTGAGGAGGCCCGACAGCATTGCGGCGACGATCCCGCCGACCGCCAGCAACAAAAGACCGATCACGGTGACAAGGCCGAACGTCGCCATCTTGCCCAGCAACAGGTTGGCGCGCGTGTTGCGCGGGGTGAGGAACCGCCAGGTCTCCCAGCGATAGTCGCCGGCCAGGATGGCCGAGGCGGCGATCAGGAAGAACAGCTGCACGATGAAGAAGTTGGAGCCGGAGACGGCCTCGACCGCCTGGTTCAGCAGAGAGACCGGCGCGCGGGCGAGGGCGGCGGCCGGGTTGCCCTCGGCGATGGCCTTGCCGATCAGGTGGCGCATCAGCAGCCCCTGGATCAGGCCGATGACGATGCTGACCAGCGGCACGAAGGCCAGGCTCCAGAACACCGTCCCGCGCGCCTTGAAGAAGCGCAGCCGCTCGGCGGCGAAAGCGTCAGCGAGCATCCGCGTCTCCCGTGGAATCGAGGAACACCGTCTCGAGATCGCCGCCGATCCAGCGGGCCTCGGTGATGTCGACCTTGGCCTTGACCAGCGCCGCGATCAGCGCCGGCGCGTCGGCGCGGGGAATGGCGGCGAAGGCGGCGTCCGCCCCGTCAGCCGCGCCCTTCGCGCCCAGGAGTTCGAGGACCTTGTCCCGCGGCGAAGCGAGCAGCCGCAGCCGCTCGTTGACGGCGGTCATCTGGTCGACCCGGCCGTCCTTCACCAGCTTGCCGCGGTCGAGAATGGCCACGGAGTCGCAGACCCGCTGAACCTCGTCGAGCTGGTGGCTGGCGAGGATGATGGTCACCCCGTCCTTGTCGGCCAGCTCGCGCATCAGGGCGCGCATCTCGAGGATGCCGGCCGGGTCCATGCCGCTGGTCGGCTCGTCGAGGATCAGCACTTCCGGCTTGGTCAGCAGGGCGGCGGCCAGCGCCAGCCGCTGCTTCATGCCGACGGAGTAGCCGTTGACCTTGCGGTCGGCGGCCTCGGTCAGGCCCACCCGTTGCAGCCAGCCGTCGATGTCGGGGGTCTTGAGGCCTGATTCCAGCGCCAGCATCTGCAGCGTGTCTCGGGCGGTCAGCCACGGCAGGAAGCGCGGCGTCTCGATGACCGCTCCGATCCGCCGCAGCGCCTTGATGTCGCCGGCGGGGGCGCCGAGCAGGCGGGTCTCGCCGGTGGTCGGCCGCACCAGGCCCAGCACGATGCGGAACAGGGTGCTCTTGCCGGCGCCGTTCGGGCCGAGGATGCCGAAGATCCCGCCGCGCGGGATGTTCAGCGTCAGCCCGTCGAGGGCCTTGACCGTGCCGTAGGCCTTGCCGACGTCGACGGCCTCGAGGGCGAAGCTCATTGGGGCATCCTGGGGTTCGCTCACGGTCATATACGGGTGATAGAGCGCGACTATGACGACCGCGCTTGAGTCCGCCAAGCGCGTGGGCGCAGATGATCCCCTGCTGGAGTGTTTTGATGATCGCCGTCCTTCGCCGCGCCTGCCTGGCGATCCTTGTCCTGCTGTTCGCCGGCGCGCCGGCGCTGGCCGCCGACCGGGCGCCGGTGCTGCTGATTTCGATCGACGGCTTTCGCGCCGAGTACGCCACCCGGGGCCTGACACCGACGCTCGCGGCGCTGGCGGCCGACGGGGCCACCGCGCCGGACGGCATGCGGCCCTCGTTCCCGGTCAACACCTTCCCCAATCACTACACGCTGGTCACCGGTCTGCGGCCCGACCACCACGGCATCACCGACAACACCCTCTACGACGAGGGCCGGCCGGGGGTGAAGTTCAGCATGAGCGCCCGCGACCAGGTGCAGGACCGCTTCTGGTGGGACGACGGCGAGCCGGTCTGGGTGACGGCCGAGCAGCACGGCCTGCGCGCCTTCACCATGTACTGGCCGGGCTCGGAGGCGGCGATCCACGGCGTCCATCCCCGCCAGTGGTTCGTCTATGACGAAAAGGACCCGGCGTTCGCCCGCGTCGACCGGGTGCTTGGCTGGCTGGATCTGCCGGCGGACCAGCGGCCGGACTTCATGACCCTCTATTTCGAGGCCATCGACACCGTCGGCCACCGGGTCAGCCCCGAGGGGGCCGATCTCAACCAGGCGCTCGGCGAGGTCGACGCGGCCCTGGCCCGCCTTGTCGCCGGCCTGAAGGCGAGGGGGCTGTACGACCGGGTCAACCTGGTCATCGTCGCCGATCACGGCATGGCTGGGACCTCGCCCGACCGGATCGTCTTCCTCGACGACCTGGTCCCGATCGGCGACATCACGACCGTGACCCTCGGCACGGTGTCGGGCCTGATCCCGCGCACCCCGGCCGCCGAGGCCGCGCTGGTCGGCAGGCATCCGCATGTCGAGTGCTGGCGCAAGGCGGAGCTGCCGAAGCGCTTCCACTACGGGACCCACCGGCGCATCCCGCCGGTCATCTGCCTGCCCGAGACGGGCTGGCTGCTGACGACGCGCGACTGGGCCGCGCGCCGGCCGATGACCGGCCCGGCCGGCTCGCACGGCTACGATCCCGACGCGGTCGAGATGCGCGCCCTGTTCGTCGCCCATGGCCCCGCCTTCCGCCCGGGCGTGCGGCTGCCGGTGTTTGACAATGTCTCGGTCTATCCGCTGATCATGCGGCTGCTGGGGCTCAAGCCCCGCCCCAACGACGGCCGCGCGAAGGATACCGCCCGCGCCCTGAGGTGACGCCATGGACGCCGAGGACCAGCTTGAGGGCTTCATCGGCAAATTCAGCGACAGCGTGGCGGCGCAGGCGCGCGACGCGGTCGGCCGCATGCGCCGTCGCCTGCCGGGCGCGGTCATCGCCGTCTATGACAACTACAACGCCCTCGCGATCGGCTTCGGCACGGGCGAGCGGGTCGGCGACATGGTGTTTTCCCTGGCTGTCTATCCGCTCTGGGTCAGCCTGTTCTTCGGCCAGGGCGCGCGCCTGGACGACCCGCACGGTCTGCTGCGGGGGGCGGGGAGCCGGGTTCGTCACATCGTCCTGACGCCGGTCGACCGGCTCGACGATCCGCGGGTGGTCGAGCTGATGGCCCGCGCCATGGCCCATGCGCCGCAACTGGCGGACCCGGCGACGCCCGGCCGGATGATCATCAAGTCGATTTCGCCCAACCAGCGGCCGCGCCGCCCGGCTTGACGAGATAGTTTCCCCATGCATTAAATATTGCCTGTTTTGCGCAGGAGATCGTCATGGCCGCCAAACGCGCCCTCTCGTCCGCCGTCGTCTATCGCGACCCCATGGCGGCGCTGAAATGGCTGGAAGAGGCCTTCGGCTTCGAGACCACCCTGCTGATCGAGGACGAAGCTGGCAATCTGGCCCATTCGCAGATGGTCTATGGCGACAGCCTGGTCATGATCGGCAACGAATGGACCGACGAGCACCGCAGCCCGGCCTCGATCGACGGCCTGATGACCCAGACGGTGCACATCCAGCTGGCCGACGGGGAGGGGACCGTCGACGACCACTGCGAGCGCGCCCGCAGGGCCGGGGCGGTGATCGTCGCCGAACCCTCGACCCAGTTCTATGGCGACCGCACCTACCGCTGCAAGGATCTGGAAGGCCACGTCTGGACCGTCGCCCAGACAGTCGAGATCAAGGGGCCCGAGGACTGGCACACGGCGGACATGGGCCTGAAGACGACGATCTACAAAGCCTGATGCCCCAGGCCGCCCGTCTCGACGCGACCCTCGCGGCGCTGGCCGATCCGCACCGTCGCCGGGTGGTCGAGCTGCTGCGCGAGCGGCCGCGCCGGGCCGGGGAGCTGGCCCAGGCCGCCGGCCTGACGGCCCCGGCCATGAGCCGCCACCTGCGCACCCTGCGCCAGTCGGGCCTGGTCGAGGAGACTTCGCCCGACTTCGACGCCCGCGTGCGCGTCTATCACCTGAGGCCCGAGCCGATGGTTCATCTGTTGCGCTGGCTGGAAGAGACGGAGCGGCTGTGGACCGCCCAGCTGGCGGCCTTCAAGGCGCATGTCGAGCAGGCCGACTGATGGCCTCGCGGGTGCTGGTCTCGCTGCGGGTCCGGGCGACCCCGGCCCGGGCGTTCGAGGCCTTCACGGCCGAGATCGGCCAGTGGTGGACGCCCAACAGCCTGTTCGCCTTCACCCCGCGCGAGCCGGGGGTGCTGTCGTTCGACGGTCAGGATCGCCTGATCGAGACCCGCGCGGGCGGCAAGGTGTTCGAGATCGGCCGGGTCAGCGTCTGGGAGCCGGGCGTCCGCCTCGTGGTCGGCTGGCGCCAGGCGAGCTTCACGCCGGACATGGCCACGGAGGTCGAGGTGACCTTCGAACCGGTCGGCGAGGAGACCCGCGTCACCGTCACCCATACCGGCTGGGACAGCGTGCCCCAGGCCCATGTCGCCAAACACGGCTTCCCCGAGACAGCCTTCCTGGCGCGCCACGGCGAATGGTGGCGGGCGCTGCTGGGGCGGCTGGGGGCGTATGTGGGATGATGTGCGTGGTTCGAGACCCTCGCCTGAGGCTCGCTCCTCACCATGACGCACAGCTGTGCCGTCCAACCCTCGGCGTCATCCTGAGGCGCGGCGAAGCCGCGTCTCGAAGGACGCTCCCTGTCAGGGCAATCCAATGACCCCCGCCACCATCCGCACCCTCGCCCTCTCGCTCCCCGAAGCCGAGGAACACCCGCACTTCGACCGCGCCTCGTTCCGCGTGCGCGGCAAGATCTTCGCCACCCTGCCGCCGGTCGGCGAGGACGGGGTGCGCAAGGTCGTCCTCAAGCTGCCGGAACTGGTCAAGGAGAGCCTGCAGCAGACTGACAGCAGCGCCATCGTGTCGCTCGGAAACTGGGACAAGGGCGGCTGGACGCAACTCGACATCGGGCGCATGGACGGGGAGAAACTGGCCGATCTGGTGCGCCTCGCCTGGCGACAGGTCGCGCCGAAGAGCCTGAGCGCCGGGGAGCGACCATGACCGATCAACACCAGGCGGCGGCGCCCGCGGGCCGCCGCGCGGCCTTCGGCTTCATCTTCTTTTCGGCGCTGCTCAACAGCGTCTCGTTCGGGATCATGATCCCGATCCTGCCCAACCTGGTGAAGCTGCTGGCCGGCGGCGACACGGCCACGGCCGCCGACTGGAACGTCGTCTTCGGCGCCACCTGGGGCGTGATGCAGTTCGTCATCGGCCCGATCCTGGGCATGCTGTCGGACCGCTATGGCCGCCGGCCGGTCCTGCTGCTGTCGCTGTTCGGGCTGGGGGTCGACTTCCTGTTCATGGCCTTCGCGCCGAGCCTCGCCTGGCTGCTGGTCGGCCGGATCCTCAACGGCATGACGGCGGCGACCTTCTCGACGGCCAACGCCTATGTCGCCGACGTCACCCCGCCGGACCAGCGGGCGCGGGTGTTCGGCATCATGGGCTCGGCCTTCAGCTTCGGCTTCCTCGTCGGCCCGGCGCTGGGCGGCTGGCTCGGCGACCTCAGCCTGAAGATGGCCGACCCGGTGATCTTCGGCGTGACGCTGCACATGGCCATGCGCCTGCCCTTCTATGTGGCGGCGGGCCTGACCCTGCTGAACCTGCTCTACGGCGCGTTCGTGCTGCCGGAGTCGCTCGACGTCGACAAGCGCGCCACCCGCTTCAACTGGCTGAAGGCCAATCCGCTCGGCTCGCTGATCCTGCTGCGTTCGCACGTCGATCTGGCGGGCCTGGCCACGGTCGGCTTCCTGTTCCAGCTGGCGCACACGGTGCTGCCGTCGATCTTCGTGCTCTACGTCGGCTACCGCTACGACTGGAGCCCCTCGACCATGGGCATGACCATGGCCCTGACGGGCATCCTCGGCATCGTCGTGCAATTCCTGCTGGTCGGCCCGGTGGTCAAGCGCATCGGCGAGAAGGGCGCCCTGCTGGTCGGGGCGATGTTCGGTTTCCTCGGCTTCGCCATCTACGGCGCGGCGCCGACCGGGGCGCTGTACCTCGTCGGCACGCCGGTGTTCGCCCTGATGGGCTTTCTCCAGCCGGGCCTGATGGGTCTGATGAGCCGCCGCGTCCTGCCGCAGGAACAGGGCCAGCTGCAGGGCGCCAACCAGAGCCTGCAGGGCATCGCCTCGATGCTCGGTCCGGTGCTGTACGGCCTGACCTTCGCCTGGTCGGTGCGTCACGACGCGACCCTGCACCAGCCGGGCCTGGCGATCTTCCTCGCCGCCGGCCTGATGCTGGCCGCCTTCCTGATCGGCCTGACGGTGGCCCGGCCGGCGAAACCCGAACCGATCCTCTCCGCGTAGCGGGGAGGGGGACCACGCGGAGCGTGGTGGAGGGGAGTCCGTGCACCGACTCCCCTCAGTCACGGCGGAGTTTATCCTCGGGTCGGCCCGCGGCCGGACCTCGGGCGTGACAGTTCCCCCACAGGTGGGGAGCATGAGGGAGGCCCGCGCCATCATTGCGCCAGAAATCTTGGCTGTTCTGCGAACGGGGCAATGCTGACCTGAAAGACCTCATGCGCGCGACACGACTGATTCTCCCGACCCTGGTGCTGCTGGCCGCCTGTTCCGGCCCGGCGCCCAAATCCTCGGCCCAGGACGCGGGCCTCGCCCAGCCGACCAAGGCCCCGCCGTCCAGCGTCGAGGGCCTGAAGACCTCCTTCGCCCCGGTGGTGAAGCGGGCCGCGCCGGCGGTGGTCAACGTCTCGAGCAAGCGCGTCGTGCGCCAGCGCGTCGATCCCTTCTGGGACATGTTCACCGGCGGCGGCGTGCCCCAGGCCCGCATCGCCCAGTCGCTCGGCTCGGGCGCGATCGTGCGCGCCGACGGCGTGATCCTGACCAACAACCACAACATCGAGGGCGCGGACGAGATCATGGTCCAGCTGGCCGACCGGCGGGAGTTTCCGGCCAAGGTGCTGCTGGCCGACCCGCGCTCGGATCTGGCGGTGCTGAAGATCGACACCGGCGGCGAACGGCTGCCGGTCATCGCCATCGATGACGACGAGACCCTTGAGGTCGGCGACCTGGTGCTGGCCATCGGCAACCCGTTCGGCGTCGGCCAGACGGTGACCAACGGCATCATCTCGGCCACGGCCCGCTCCAACGTCGGCATCACCGACTACGGCTTCTTCCTGCAGACCGACGCGGCCATCAATCCGGGCAACAGCGGCGGGCCGCTGGTCGACATGGATGGCGACCTGGTCGGGGTGAACACCGCCATCCTGTCGCGCTCGGGCCAGTCGTCCGGCGTCGGCTTCGCCATTCCCGCCGCCATGGCCCGTCAGGTGGTCACCGCCGCGCTCGGCGGCGAACACGCGGTGATCCGGCCCTGGCTCGGCGCCCGCACCCAGGCGGTGACGCCCGACGTCGCCCGCAGCCTCGGTCTGCCGGCGCCGCGCGGCGTGGTCATCACCGATGTCTGGCCAGGCGGCCCGGCCCAGCGCGCGGGCCTGAAGATCGGCGACGTGATTCTCGACGTCGGCGGCGAAGCGGTGAACGACGAGGGCGGCGCCACCTACCAGTTCGGCTCGCGCCGGCCCGGCGAGACGGTTCCGGTGAAGATCCTGCGCGACAACGCCGAACGCAGCCTGACGGTGCGCGCCGAACCGGCCCCCGGCGGTCGCGGCGACGAGCGGACCATCTCCGGCGCCAACCCCTTCCAGGGCGCGACGGTGGCCAACCTGTCCCCGGCCATCGCCGACGAGATCGGCGTCGATCCCTTCGCCGGCAAGGGCGGCGGGGTGGTGGTCACCCGCGTGGCCCAGGGTTTCGCCCAGCAGGCCGGCCTCAAACCCGGCGACATGGTCCGCGAAATCAACGGCCGCCCGATCACCTCGATGGGCGACCTCAACGCCGCCCTCGGCGCCGGCGGCAAGGTCTGGCGCGTGACCATCCAGCGCGGCGGCCAGATGATCTCGGCCGCGTTCCGGACCTGAGCGATCCTCCCCACGCAGTGGGGAGGGGGACCACGCGGAGCGTGGTGGAGGGGCAGCGCCGTCGGGCAGCGGGTATCCACGTTCTGGCGCCCGCTGGTCGACGCCGGCTCCACCCCTCAGTCACGCTCCGCGCGACAGCTTCCCACAAGTGGGGAGCATCGACCGTGATTCAGATGCTACACCATCCCCATGTCCGACCTGTTCGAGGCCGCCGGCCTGACTCCCCATGCCCCAGCCCCGCTCGCCGAGCGGCTGCGGCCGCATGCGCTCGAGGACGTCGTCGGCCAGGACCACCTGCTCGGCGAGGGCGGCCCGATCCGGCGGATGATCGCCGGCAATCGCCTGGGCTCGATGATCCTCTGGGGCCCGCCGGGCACCGGCAAGACGACCATCGCCCGGCTGCTGGCCAAGGCCGCCGGCTATGAGTTCCAGCAGATCAGCGCGGTCTTCTCCGGCGTCGCCGACCTGAAGAAGGCCTTCGAGCAGGCGAAGATGCGCCGCGCCGCCGGCCAGTCGACCCTGCTGTTCGTCGACGAGATCCACCGCTTCAACCGCGCCCAGCAGGACGGCTTCCTGCCGTTCGTGGAGGAGGGGACCATCACCCTCGTCGGAGCCACGACCGAGAACCCCAGCTTCGAGCTCAACGGCGCCCTGCTGTCGCGCTGCCAGGTCTATGTCCTGCGCCGGCTCGACGAGGCGGCGATGGAACAGCTGCTGCAACGGGCCGAGGCCGAGACGGGTCTGACCCTGCCGCTCGAGCCGGCCGCCCGCGAGACCCTGATCGCCATGGCCGACGGCGACGGCCGCTATCTGCTGACCCTGGCCGAGACCCTGCTGGCCATCGGCTCGCCCAAACCGCTGACCCCGGCCGAGCTGGGGCAGGTGCTGCAGAAGCGCAGCCCGGCCTACGACAAGGACCGCGAGGAGCACTACAACCTCATCAGCGCCCTGCATAAGTCGGTGCGCGGCAGCGATCCGGACGCGGCCCTCTACTGGCTGGCGCGCATGCTGGAAGGCGGCGAGGACCCGCTGTTCATCGCCCGCCGTCTGACGCGCATGGCCAGCGAGGACATCGGCGCAGCCGACCCCATGAGCCTGCTGCTGTGCAACGCGGCGAAGGATACCTACGATTTTCTCGGCAGCCCCGAGGGCGAGCTGGCCCTGGCCCAGGCCTGTGTGCACATGGCCTGCGCGCCCAAGTCGGTGGCCGTCTACAAGGCCTTCGGCGCGGCGCGGAAAGCCGCCCGGGAGACAGGCTCCCTGGCCCCGCCCAGCCACATCCTCAACGCCCCGACCCGCCTGATGAAGGACCTCGGCTACGGCGCGGGCTACGCCTACGACCCGGATACGGAAGAGGGCTTCAGCGGCCAGAACTACTTCCCGGACGGCATGGAGCGTCGCCAGTTCTACAAGCCGAAAGGCGAGGGTCACGAGGCGAAGGTGCGCGAGCGGCTGGAGCGCTGGGCCGGCATGCGCCGGGAAAAGAACAGATGATCATCCTCTCCCTCTTGGGAGAGGGGGACCATGTGAAGCATGGTGGAGTGGGATGCGCTGTTGTGTGCCATCCCCGATCCGACCTCACAACCTCGTCCCGAATGTCCCTGCAAACCCCTGTGCTTCCCACTCCACCAGCCTGCGGCTGGTCCCCCTCTCCCAAGAGGGAGAGGTAAGATGTCTCCCCGCTCTCCCAAAAAGCAAAAGGCCCAGGAAAAGCCGATCATCCTCACGCCGGAGGAGATCGCCTTCATCCAGGGCATCGTGATCGCGCAGGACGCCCACATCATCGCCCTGAACAAGCCGGCGGGCCTCAGCAGCCAGGGCGGGCGGATCAACGCCAACACGCTCGACGAGCTGACCTGGGCCTTCGCCCGCCCGGGCGGATCGCGGCCGCGGCTGGTGCACCGGCTGGACCGCGACACCTCGGGCGTGATCCTCACCGCCCGCACCCAGCCCGCCGCAAGTTTCCTCGGCAAGGCCATGATCGCGAAGCGCTTTCGCAAGACCTACCTGGCCATCGTCGCGCCCGGCGCGCCCTCGCCGAAGGGCGGGGTCATCGACAGCCCGCTGCGCCGCGAGAGCATCGGCCGCGAGGCCTACATGCGCATCTCCGCGCCTGACCATCCCGACTCGGAGACCGCGAAGACCCGCTACCGCACCCTGTCGGCGACGCCCGAGGCGGCGCTGATGGAGCTCAGCCCCGAGACCGGCCGCATGCACCAGCTGCGCGTGCACATGGCCAGCCTCGGCCGGCCGATCATCGGCGACGCCCGCTACGGCGGGGCGTTGATGGCCGGCGGCCTGCCGGTCCCCCGGCTGATGCTGCACGCCGTGAAGCTGACCTTTCCGCATCCGGACGGGGAGACGATGACGATCGAGGCCCCGCCGCCGGAGGATTTCCAGCGGCTGGCGGCCGGACTGGGGCTGGCGCTGCCGGGAACCGGAACCCCCGACAGCGCGTAGAACAGGCAGCCCGGTCCGAGGAGGCCACGACCATGAAGCCCTGTCTGATCGCCATCACCGCCGCCCTGGCGCTCGGCGCCTGCGCCACGCCGACCGTCTATGCGCCGGCCACGGACGCCGCCCGCGTCGGCTTCAGCGACTATCGCATCGAGGCGGGCCGCTACCGCGTCACCTTCACCGGCGGCGGCGGCGCGCCGATCGCCCAGGTGGCCGACTACGCCCTGCTGCGCGCGGCCGAGCTGGCCCTGCGCGACGGTTATGACTGGTTCCGGGTCGTCGACCGCGTCGACCAGCGCGCCGGCGGCGGCGGGGGCTCGACCCTGTCCCTCGGCACGGGCTCGTTCAGCGGCGGGCGGCGCTCGTCCGTCGGCGTGGGGCTCGGCACGACCATCGATCTGGGCGGCGGGCCGGCCTGGAGCCGGACCATCGAGGTGCTGGCCGGCAAGGGCGAGCCGCCCCGCGAGCGGGATGTCTACGACGCGCGCGCCGTGATCCGCGACATCGGGCCCCGCGCGGGCCGCTAGGCCGCCGGCTGCTGCTCCAGCGTCATCGAGGCCACGCGCAGCGAGGCATGGGTCAGGCCGGCCGTCTCGGCCACGGCGAAGAAGCCGTCGGACGGCAGGCCCTGGACCGTCAGCGCTGGCGCGAGGCCGCGTCCCTGGCGGCCGAATTCGAGGATCTGGCTGGCGACGCGGCTGTCCGGTCCGGGCAGGTCGGCGGCGTCCAGCGTCACCCCCAGCAGGCGCACGCCGGCCAGCGGAGCCATGGCGGCCTTGCCCGGCTGGACCCGGGCGAACACGCCGCGGCAGACGCTCTTGAGCAGCCCCACCACCTCGATCAGCCGGGCCAGCGGCGCGCCGCGGTCGATATCGACCAGCTCCAGCATCATGCTGGCCTTGACCCGTCCGGCGGCGACGCCGGCGCAGTTGATCAGCATCGCCCGGCCCTTGCGGGTGGCCATGCTGCGGAACGACACCGGCACGATCAGCGCCGGCTGGTTGCGGCCGTCGACGCGCGGCAGGAACAGGGCGGCGAAGTCGAGCGTCGCCTGGTCTATCTTCAGCAGGTCATCGTCCGACAGCCGGACGAAGGCGCGCGCGGGGATGACGCGGCCCGTGGTCGTCTCGGTCACCGTCGGCTCGATGCGCAGCGCGGCGGTCATGGCGTGCTTGAGGCTGCGCACGTCCTCGATGGCGAAGTCGATGCGCAGGGCCAGGCCCGTCGCGGCCTGGAAGCTGAACGGATTGCGCTTGCGCATCTCCTCGGGATCGACCTCGGGACGCTCGACCGGCGCATGCTCGACGGGCTCGCGGGCCCGGGTCTGCAGGATGAACACCGGATCGAGCGGGGCGCAGGACACCTCGCCGTCCGACAGCGAGGTCACCGCCCGCACCGACATGTCGCGCGGCTCGGCGGCGCCCAGGAAGTGCATCAGCACCTCCTCCAGCACCTTCAGGGCCACGGCCTGGGCCGCGACGCCTTCCTCGCTGGTCATGGCGATGAGGTAGTCGGTTTCCCCGACCCGCTGGGCCAGGTCCTGGTAGGTCAGGTGCTCGGCCAGCTTGCGTTCGACATAGGCCCAGACATCCGGCCGCTTGCGGGCCCAGCGGTCGCCGCTCCGATCCCGGATGGCCGCCAGGCTGATGATGTTGACCGCGCCGCGACCCATCAGGTCGTGGCCGCCGAAACGTTCCAGCATCGCCGCGACATCCGCGGCGTTCAGGCGATCAACGGGGGCAGTACTCATGAGCCTTCGCGCATCGTGCGTCAGTGTCCCCCACAATGGGCCGCTTCGCTTAACGTGACGTTGCGGTGAACCGCCCGGTCGCGCGCCAAAGCCCGGCCGGATCGTTCTGCGAACCTTGCGATGTTCGACAGGGGAACGCTCCCGTCGCATAAGAGGTCCATGGACAAGCTCTTCCTCGTCGCCGTCGGCGGCGCAACCGGCGCCGTGATGCGCTACCTGACCGGCGTGGGCATGACCCGCGCCCTCGGGACGGGCTGGCCGTACGGCACCCTGACGGTCAACGTCGTCGGCGGTCTGGCCATGGGCCTGCTCGCCGGGGTGCTGGCGCAGCGGGGCGGGGCCGACCAGGAGCGCTGGCGCGTCCTGCTCGGCGTCGGCGTGCTCGGCGGCTTCACCACCTTTTCGGCCTTCTCCCTGGAGGTCGCCCTGATGATCGAGCGACGCCAGACGCCCCAGGCGTTCGGCTACGCGACCCTGTCGGTCGTGCTGTCCGTCGCCGCCCTGTTCGCCGGCCTGATGCTGGCGCGAAAGCTGACCGCCGCATGACCGCCCGTGAAGTGAAGACCCTGTTCGTCGATCCCGCCGAGGCCGGCGAGGACGGCGTGCGCCTGGACCGCTGGTTCCGCCGCCGCTGGCCGCACCTGACCCAGGTGCAGATCCAGCGGATGGCCCGCTCGGGCCAGATCCGCGTCGACGGCTCGCGCGCCAAGGCCGACACCCGGCTGCAGGCCGGCTCGCAGGTCCGCGTGCCGCCGCTGCCCGATGCGCCCGAGGCGGGCGAACGCTTCGCCCTGTCCGACCGCGACGCCAAGTTCGCCCGCTCGCTGGTGCTCTACGAGGACGAGGAGGTGCTGGTGCTCAACAAGCCGGCCGGCCTCGCCGTCCAGGGCGGCACCAAGACCAGCCAGCACGTCGACCGCCTGCTGTCGGCCTGGGGGGAGGGGCTTGAACGCCCGCGTCTGGTCCACCGGCTCGACCGCGACACCTCCGGCGTGCTGGTGCTGGGCAAGACGCCCGCCGCCGCCGCCCGCCTGTCCGGCGCCTTCGCCCGCCACAAGGCGCAGAAGACCTACTGGGCGCTGGTCGTCGGCACGCCGCATCCGACCGAGGGCATCATCGACGTGCCTCTGGCCAAGAAGGGCATCAACGACCGCGAGATGGTCGTTCCGGTCGACCCCAAGGATCCCAAGGCCGAGGCCGCCGAGACCGAGTTCGTCACCATCAGCCGCGCCGGGCCGCGCGTCTCCTGGATGGCCCTGCGTCCGCACACCGGCCGCACGCACCAGCTGCGCGCCCACATGAAGGCCATCGGCCACCCGATCCTCGGCGACCCCAAGTACGGCGACGAGAAGAGCAACGCCCTGTCCGCCGGCCTGCAGCTCCAGCTGCACGCCCGCCGGCTGGTGATCCCGCATCCCTCGCAGGGCCTGCTGGCCATCGAGGCGCCGCTGAGCAAGGAGATGAAGGAGGGCTTCGCCCGCTTCGGCTTCGACGAGCATGAGGCCGACCCCGAGCCCTTCGCCCGCAAGGTCAGCCCGGTCGCCAGGAGCGGCGCCGTGAAGAGCAGCGGCGGCGCCAGGAGCGGCGCCAGGAGCAGCGGCGGCAAGCTCGGCGGCGGCAAGGGCGGCAAGACACGATGAGCGACGCGCTGGAGGTCGCCCGCACCGCGCGGGCGCTGACCGGCGCGGGACGGCCGGCCGAGGCGCTGGTCCTGACGACTCCGCTGGCGGCGCTGACGGACGCGCCGACGGCCCTGCTGTCGGCCCACGCGGCGGCGCTGAACGCGGTCGGGCGGGGCGCCGACGCCCTGCCGGTCTATCGCCGGGTGACCGAGCTGACGCCGGACGACCGCATCGGCTGGTACAACTACGCCGCCACCCTCGGCGACCTTGGCCGCGCGGCCGACGCCGAGGCGGCCATGGCCGAGGCCACGCGCCGGGGCCTCGACCGGCCGGAGGTCGATCTGGTGCTGGCCCGGGCCATGACCCTGCTTCAGCGGTTCGACGAGGCCGAGGACCGCTTCGGCCGCGTGCTGGCCCGCGAGCCCCTGAATCCGGCCGCCCACCGCGACCTGGCCCAGCTGGTCTGGATGCGCACCGGCGATGTCGGCCGGGCGCTGGCGCGGCTCGACGCGGCCCTGGCCGGGGCGCCGGGCGATGTCGCCCTGACCCGCACCCGGGCCACGGTGCTGCAGTTCGCCGGCGACCTGCCGGCGGCCATCGCCACCCTGGAAGCGGCCGCCGCCCGCCAGCCCCATCCCGCCCTTCGGCTCGACCTGGCCGCCCTGCGCATCGACGCCGGGCAGGGCGCGGAGGCTCTGGCCATCGCCCGCGCGCTGGCCGCCGACGTCCCGGGCCTGCGCCCGGCGCTGGAGGTCCTCGGCCAGGCCTGTCTGGCGGCGGGCGAGGCGGCCGAGGCCGGACGCATCGCCGACCAGCTGCTGGTCGGGGCGCCGTACGACCAGATGGCCCTGATGCTGCGCGCGACGGCCTGGCGGCTGCAGGGCGATCCGCGCGCCGACAGCCTGATCGCGCCCGATCGCTTCGTCCGCGCCCACCATCTGCCGACGCCGGACGGCTGGGCCAGCCGCGAGGCGTTCCTCGCCGACCTGCGCCGCTCGGCCCACGCGCTGCACGGCCTGACGGCCCATCCGCTGCAGCAGTCGCTGCGCGGCGGCAGCCAGGCTCAGGGCGTGCTGGCCTCGGAGGATCCGGTGATCCAGGCCTTCTTCCGCTCGGTCGACCGGGTGATCGCCGACCATGTCGCCTGGCTGGGGGAGGGCGACGATCCGGTCCGCGCCCGCATCACCGGCCGCCATCGCATCAAGGGCGCCTGGTCGGTCCGCCTGCGGCCCAACGGCTACCACGTGAACCACATCCACCCGGAGGGCTGGCTGTCGTCGGCCTTCTACGTCGAGACGCCGACCACCGCGGTCGACGCCGGCGACCGGCAGGGCTGGCTGGCCTTCAACAAGCCGGGTTTCGCCACGATCCCGGCCCTTGAAGCCGACCACGCCGTGCGGCCAGAGCCCGGCCTGCTGGCCCTGTTCCCGTCCTACATGTGGCACGGCACCCAGGCCTTCACGACCGACGAGACCCGCATGACCATCGCGTTCGATATCGTGCCGGCGTAGCGGAAGGGACTAGGGACTAGGGACTAGGGACTAGGGGTTAGTGATGCGGTGCTGTCGCGGCATCCGCGCTCTACTAGTCCCTAACCCCTAACCCCTAACCCCTAACCCCTAACCCCTAACCCCTAACCCCTAACCCCTAACCCCTAAACCACCCCCGCCACCGCCCGCACCCCGGCGCTGTCCGGGAACACCGTGCTGTCCAGCGCCGCGCGATCGACGCCGAGATGGTCGGCCAGCACGCCCTTGAACAGGCCGCGCATGTCCAGCGTCGGGCGGGTGTCGCGGTTCTCGAACAGGGCCTCGGCCCGCAGGGTCGGCCAGTCGCCGATGATCCCGCCGGGCTTCAGCGCCCCGCCCAGCACCAGCGCGGACGAGCCGGTGCCGTGATCGGTGCCGCCGGTGCCGTTGACCCGCGCCGTCCGGCCGAACTCGGTGGCTACAACGACCACGGTGTCGCGCCAGGCCTCGCCGAGACCCTCGTTGAGGCCGCCGATCAGCGCGTCGAGGTACGACAGCCGGGTGGCCAGCTGACCCTCGGCCGCGCCCTGGTTGGCGTGGGTGTCCCAGCCGTCGACGCTGATGGCCACCACCTGCGGGCCGTTCGGCTGGGTCATGAAGCCGGCGACGGTCTTGCCGAGGCTTCGGGCCGTGGCCTGGCCCTGACGCACGAAGCCGGTCACGCCGCCCTGACCGGGCGCCATCATGCCGGCCGCGCCGTCTTCGATGCCGTCCCGGGTCGCCGTCGCCGCCATGGCCTCGGTCTCCAGCCCGCTGGCGAGCGCCGGGGCGAGCAGGGCGTCGCCCGCGTACAGGTCCGCCAGGATGCCGGGCAGACGGGGGCTGCCCTGACCGACGGGGCCGGGCGACCAGGAGGCGGTGGGCGCCGGCCCGCGCAGGATCAGCGGCGCGGTGGCCCCGACCGACAGGGCCGCGATCCTCCGCCCGCCGGCCGCCTGGAGGGCGCGGTTGAGGAAGCCGGACGCCGCGCCGTAGACCACCGTCCCGCCGCTCTCCAGCACGTCCTGCGCCTCGAAGTGGGAGCGGGCCCGGTCGGGGCTGGCGATGGACGGGGCGATGCGCGCCTGGCCCTTCAGCGCCAGCGCGTGCACCGACGCCAGCGCGGGATGCAGCCCGAAGGTGTCGTCCAGCTTCAGCGCCGCTCCGGACGGGATGGCGATCCGGCCGCGCAGGCCTGCGTAGTCGGGATCGCCGACCGGCGGCGAAACCGACAATCCGTCCATGCCGCCGCGGGCGACGATGGTGATCAGTTTCTTCCGGCCGACGGCCTCATCGGCGAAGGCGGCCCGGCCGATGAAGCTGACGCCGAGGCCGAGACCGCCGGCGGCGGCGAGGATCGAACGGCGCGTGGGGGCGGAACGGGTCATCGGCGCTGGAACTCCGGACTCATCAGCAGGATCGACAGGGCTTCCTGGCGCGACTCGGCGCGGGCCACGGCCTTGCGGACGGGCTCGCCGAGCCGCGCGCCGAGGGCCCCGGCGGCGATGGCGTTGGGATCGAGGTCGGCGGCGACGATGGCCGAGAAGCCCTCGGACCAGGTCATCCGCTTGATGATCGCGTCCGGCGCGGCCCAGGGGGCGGCCTCGTCCGGCCAGCCCTTGGGCGAGGGCGGCGAGAATACCTGCTGGCCCATGGCCTTCAGCGGCGGCGCGAGGTGCTCGATGGCCGCCGGCTGGCCGCCGATGGCCCGCCAGCTGGAGATCAGGAATTCGTAGGGCGTCTTGAACTTGCGCGGGGTCGGATCCCAGGCCTCGGGCGCACTGATCAGCGCCTCGGCGACCCGGGCCAGATGCCCGCCGGACGCGGTCCAGGCCGCTTCCAGCCGCGCCACGAGGGCCGGCGCCGGGTCATCGGCGACGAAATGCCGGGCGATCTTGGTGCAGACGTGGCGGGCGGTGGCCGGATGCCCGGCCAGGTCCCTCAGCACCGTCCCGGCCTGCTCGAGGCCGCCGGGCCGATAGGTCCTGCCCATGATGGTCCGGGCGCCCGGCTCGTGGGCGTTGACCCGGAACAGGAAGGCGCCCTGTCGCCCCGGCGCCTCGCGCAGCCCGCCGACGCTCCAGCCGGTCAGGGCCCGGGCGAATTCTGTCACGTCCGCCTGGCTGTAACCGCCGTTCACCCCGACGGTGTGCAGTTCGAGGATTTCGCGGGCGAGGTTCTCGTTGATCCCGCCGCGCACCCTGGCCATCGGTCGCCGCTTCAGGACCTGGCCCGCCGGGCTGTCGGGCCCGATTGACTGGGCCTGGTCGAGATACAGCAACATCGCCTGGTGCGCCGTCGAGGCGACCAGCAGGTCCTCGAACCGGCCGAACACATGCGGCCGGATGGCTTCCTGCTCGAACGGCCCGACCAGCGTCGCCGTCATCAGCTTGACCGCCGAGACGGTGAAATGGTTGGCCCAGAACAGCGTCCAGCGCTCGCGGAAGCCCGCCGGCGTGGTCGCTGCCAGCCGCGCGCGGGCCAGGAAGTCGACGGCGGTGTCGTCGCGCAGCATGCGCGCGGCGATCTGCACCGGGTCGCGGGTCGCCGGCCCATCGCCGCCGCGGCGGGCCGCCGCGCGGTCCTGCCGGTAGGCGTTGAACGCCTGCAGCCGGGTCACGGCCGTCTCGGGGTCGGCCTGGGGCTGGTCGGCGCCCTCGGCCGGGCGGATCTGGCTGTGAAGCCAGCCGGCCGGGTCGGACGCCACGGCCGCCAGTTCGCCCGGCCGCGCCCCCAGACCGAAGCGGGTCACCGCGATCGCGGACATCATCTCTCTGGAAACGGCCAAGCGCTTCGCCTCCTTGCACTGACGGGGCGGTTCGTTCACTTGCACGACCGGACGCGGCGCTTCCGTCGCGCGATCGGGAGCATGACCGTGACGGGCAAGGGAGACGGGGTCCAGCATCCGCGCCGGTTCTATCGCGCGGTGACGACCGGGCCGGTGGGCGAGGGCCATGCCGTGCTGCTGGACGGGCGTACGCCCAGGGCCCCGGGCGGCGCGCCGCTGGTGCTGCCGACCGCGGCGCTGGCCGAGCTGCTGGGCGCCGAATGGGACGCCCAGGACCCGCACATCGTCATGACCTCCATGCCCGGCGTGCGGCTGGCCTTCACGGCGCTGGAAAAGATCAACGCCGCCCGCGAAGCCGTGGCCGACGAGATCGCCCGCTACGCCGGCTCGGACCTGCTCTGCTACCGCGCCGAGGGGCCGCGCGAGCTGATCGCGCAACAGGCCGCCGCCTGGGATCCGCTGCTCGACTGGGCCCGGACGGAGCTCGGCGTGGCGCTGGAGCCGACCACGGGCGTCATCCACCGCCAGCAGCCGGCCGACTCGCTGGCGCGGGTGAAGGCCCTGGCCCTGGCCTGCGACGATTTCGCCCTGACGGCCCTGGCCCATGCGGCCGGCCTGCTCGGCTCGGCGGTGCTGGCGCTGGCCCTGCAGCGCGGCCGACTGACGGGCGAAGAGGCCCACGACCTCGCCCGCCTCGACGAGGCCTTCCAGGAACGCCTCTGGGGCGTCGACGCCGAGGCGGCGATCCGCACCGAAGGCCGCCTGGCCGAAGCGGTGCTGCTGGAGCGCTGGTTCAGGGCGCTTTCCTGAACCCTCTCCCAGCGGGAGAGGGAGGGGCCCGCCGCGCTGCGGCGGGAGGGTGAGGGCTTACGTTACGTCCCGCGAAACCTGACCCTCCGTAAGCCCTCAACCTCCCGCGCGCCAAGGCGCGCGGGCCCCTCCTTCTCCCTCCGGGAGAAGGGTTTTCCGCACTTGTCACGCCCGCGTCGCGGCTTTAACCCGGTCCCGTTCGATGCAAGGGGAATGACGGCGTGCAGCACATCCTGGAAGAACTCGAAAAGCGGCGCGATCAGGCGCGGGCCGGCGGCGGCGAAAAGCGCGTGGCCAGCCAGCACGCCAAGGGCAAGCTGACCGCCCGCGAGCGCATCGACCTGCTGCTCGACGAGAACAGCTTCGAGGAGTTCGACATGTTCGTCGAACACCGCAGCCACGACTTCGGCATGCAGGACCAGCGCGTTCCCGGCGACGGCGTGGTCACCGGCTGGGGCACGATCAACGGCAAGGTGGTCTACGTTTTCTCCAAGGATTTCACCGTTTTCGGCGGCTCTCTTAGCGGCGCGCACGCGCAGAAGATCGTCAAGGTCCAGCGCCAGGCCATGAAGGTCGGCGCGCCGATCATCGGCCTGTTCGACGCGGGCGGCGCCCGCATCCAGGAAGGCGTCGACAGCCTCGCCGGCTACGCCGACATCTTCCTCGAAAACGTGCTGGCCTCGGGCGTGGTGCCGCAGATCAGCGTGATCATGGGCCCCTGCGCCGGCGGCGACGTCTATTCGCCGGCCATGACCGACTTCATCTTCATGGTGAAGGACACCTCCTACATGTTCGTCACCGGCCCGGACGTGGTCAAAACGGTGACTAACGAGATCGTCACGGCCGAGGAACTGGGCGGCGCCCGGGTCCACGCGGCCAAGTCCGGCGTCGCCGAGGGCGCGTTCGACAACGATCTGGAAGCGATGACCCAGGTCCGCCGGCTGGTCGACTTCCTCCCGTCGTCGAACCGCGCGAAGGCCGAACCGCGCGAAAGCTTCGACGAGCCGTTCCGCGACGAGATGAGCCTGGACACCCTGATCCCGGCCAACCCGAACAAGCCCTACGACATGAAGGAGCTGATCCTCAAGATTGTCGATGAAGCCGATTTCTTTGAAATTTCAAGCGATTGGGCCAAGAACATCATCTGTGGCTTCGCCCGCATGGACGGCGAGTCGGTGGGCATCGTCGCCAACCAGCCGCAGGTGCTGGCCGGGGTTCTGGACATCGATTCCAGCCGCAAGGCCGCGCGCTTCGTGCGCTTCTGCGACGCGTTCAACATCCCGATCATCACCCTGGTCGACGTGCCGGGCTTCATGCCGGGCACCAAGCAGGAGTACGGCGGCCTGATCAAGCACGGCGCCAAGCTGCTGTTCGCCTACGCCGAGGCCACCGTGCCGAAGGTCACCGTCATCACCCGCAAGGCCTACGGCGGCGCCTATGACGTGATGAGCTCCAAGCACCTGCGTGGCGACGTCAACTACGCCTGGCCGACCGCCGAGATCGCGGTCATGGGCGCCAAGGGGGCGGTGGAGATCATCTTCCGCGCCGAGATGAACGATCCCGAAGCCCTGGCCGCCCGCGAAGCCGAATACAAGGACCGCTTCGCCAACCCGTTCGTCGCCGCCAGCCGCGGCTACATCGACGACGTGATCAAGCCCCACGGCACCCGCCGCCGCATCGTCCGGGCCCTGCGCAGCCTCAAGGGCAAGCAGCTGAGCAACCCCTGGAAGAAGCACGACAACATCCCGCTCTGAATCGTGCCTCTCCCGCGAGGGAGAGGGGGACCCTGCGGAGCAGGGTGGAGAGTGAAGCGCCGGCGAGCGGGATGAACGCGCTGATATCCGGCGTCGCAGGAAAGGCTGGAGGCGCTCGACCGCACGCGCCGGAAGGTCCGCGCCGGGCCGAGACCATGAGGTCCCCGGCCCGAAAAAAACGGCGCGCATCGAGGGATGCACGCCATTCTCGCTGGTGAAGGCGGCCGCGCCTGGGCGCGTCGGAGGCCGGTCGGCCCTTACTTGCCGCCCTTGCCGATCTTCGCCTTGGACTTGGTGAACCGGGCCTCATCGGCCGGCACGAGGCGGAACCCGCTGGTGACCACGCCCATGCGGAACGTCATCTCGACGTAGTAGGTTTCGCCGGGCTCGACATCCATCCGGATCCGGTCGTCAGCGTAGTTCACGGCCATCGGGCCGGTGACGTTGAAACTGTGCACGCCCGGCTCGATCTCCGCGACGAACGCGCCGCCGTTGGGCAGACCGCCCAGGTGCGGGGCGTCCTTGGCCACCTTCCCGTCATCCCCGGTTTCGACGACGTAGTAGGTGTAGACCGCGCCAGGCAGGCGGCCCGGCCGGAAGAAGATGATCTTGCCCTTCTCCGCGGGGACGGCGGCGGGGGTGGGCGTCGCGGCGACTTCAGGAACCGGCGCGGTTTCGGGCGTGGGCGGCGGCGCGGTCGTCTCGGCCGGGGCGGCGTCGGGCGTCGGCGCCGGGGCGTCCTGGGTGAAGGCGGCCGGGCCGAACGCCAGCGACAGGGCCATGCCCGCCGCGAGGATGACAAACTTCTTCATTTCACTTCTCCCCCGGACACACCGGTCACGTTGACTTGCAGTTCGACGTCTTCGGCCAGTCGGGCTGTAGCCCGCGTTCCGGCCGGCAGGATGATGTCTCCGCCCCGGACAAACACGGTGGCCAGGCCCACATACGGAACCAGCATCATACCGGTCGCCAGATCGACCCGGCTCTTGCCGGTGGTGATCAGCGCCATGCCGCGAATGCGCACCCGCGCGCCGCCCAGGTCGAGAAACCGGGCGGAAATGTTCAGCTTGCCTTGCTTGCCGTTGATGCCGGCCTTGGCCACGTCGATCACCTCGCCCTGGCCGGTCGCGCCGGCGGGCGCGACGACGGCGCCGTCAACGCTGATCGGCTCGGCGAGGCGGATGGCGAAGCGGTCGGAGAGCTGGCTGGTTGCGGAACTCAGGCCATCGACGAGTTCGATCTCGATCTGGGTTCCGGCGGGGATGTGAATGGTCCCGGGGGCCGCCACGGCGGCCACGGCTGGCGGCGGCGTCGCCTCGCTGACGGGAGAGGGCTCGGCCGGCTCGGCGAGCAGCAGCAGGCTCAAGCCCAGAAAGGCCGAAAATGGCAACATGAACATCCCCCCCAGTTCGGGGAGTAGCACGCGAGGTCCTGACCGCCAAGGTTGCGGTCTGCGGACTACGCCGCGCCGCCGGCCATGAAGTCGTAGACGTCGGCGGCGCGGGTCACGGCGATGCTGATCTTGTCGTCGTTGATCTGGATCTCGCCGCGCGCGACCGGGTGGTTGTTGGCCAGGATCCACACCTCGTCGGTGGCCTTGGCGTCGAGCGGAATCACGGCTCCGCGGCCCATCCGCAGCAGCTGCGACATGGGCAGGGTGGACCGTCCCAGGACGACCGAAATCTCGACGTTGACCGACTTGACCTGACTCACGAAACGCTTGGCCCCTCGCGCAATGAGCGCCGACACGCCACATTGGGCCGTCATGCTTGATCAGCCGTTAAATCCCGCCGCCCCGGACGTCGATGCCGCGTTTCTTTTCGGCCGGGCCGACGGTTTGCCGGCCGGATGGGCCGTGTCGCGGTCGCCCGTGCCCTATCCGCAGGCCGTGGCGGCCATGGAGGCCCGCGCCGAGGCCATCGCGAAGGGCGAGGCGGGCGAGCTCGTCTGGCTGCTGGAACATCCGCCACTCTACACCGCCGGCGTCTCGGCCAGGGCGGCCGACCTGATCATGCCGGACCGCTTCCCGGTGTTCGAGAGCGGGCGAGGGGGCCAGTACACCTACCACGGCCCCGGCCAGCGGGTGGCCTACGTCATGCTCGACCTCGGCAAGCGCAGGAAGGACGTGCGGGCCTTCGTCGCGGCGCTGGAAGCCTGGGTCATCGAGGCGCTGGCCGCCTTCAACCTCGAGGGCCAGATCCGCGAGGGCCGGGTCGGCGTCTGGGTCGAGCGCAAGGGGCCCGGCTGGTCGCGCGAGGACAAGATCGCCGCCATCGGCGTCAAGCTGCGCCGCTGGGTCAGCTTTCACGGCGTCAGCCTCAACGTCGAGCCGGACCTCGACCACTTCGGCGGCATTGTCCCCTGCGGCGTGACCGAGCACGGCGTCACCAGCCTCGTCGACCAGGGCCTGCCGGTCACCATGGACGAGGCCGACGCGGCCCTGAAGGCGGCGTTCCGGCGGGTGTTCGGGGAAACGGTCGACGTATCGACGCCGCTTTAGGGACCCGGCGCGGCGCCGGGTCCCGGGGAAGGCCGTCAGCCCTTCTGGCAGGCCTTCCACGCCTGGTAGTCGGCGCGCTCGGTGGAACGCTTGAGGCTGGGGTTGCCCCAGACGAACTCGGAATAGCCGTTCTGCGGCGACTCGTTGATCCACACCTCGCCGGTGACCTTGGTCCATGTGAAGGCGATGTCGTCGCTGCCGGCGCTGGGGCTGACCATGGCGCAGACGTCGCCGGCCGGCGACACCTTGATCTTGCGGAAGCTGGCCGACTTGTCGCTCTTCAGCATGGCCTTGACGGCGTCGATGCCGCCCTGGGCCTCGGGCGGGATCGGCTGGCCGGCCAGGGCGGGCGAAGCGGCGGCGAGGGCGAGGACGAGCGAGAGGGCGAGACCGGCGCGCATGCGGGCGTTTCCTAGACGGTGACGGGTTTGACGGGGTTGGGGCCGTAGCGGTTGGCCCCCTGTTCGCCGGGCATGGCGCCCAGCTCGACGGCGGCCCACAGGATGATGATGGTGAACACGAAGTCGATGAAGTTGAACGGCTGCGACCAGACGGCGATCAGGGCGAGGATGACGATGGCGGCCAGCCAGCCGGACCGGCCCCGGTCGTGCAGCCGCTTGGACAGCACGCAGGCGGCGCTGAACAGCAGGCCCGGATAGACGAACCAGCCGGTCAGCCAGTGCAGCGCGGACACCACCGACGCCTCGTAGATCACCGCCAGCACGGTCAGGGCCGCCACGGCGATCAGGAACGGCGTGCGCCCCACGCGGCCGGTGGAGGAGAAGAACAGCTCCACCCAGTCAATCTGGCCGCCCATGGGATCGCTCGCTCCGACTCTCGAACAGGGTCTTCAGTCCCTATCTAGGCGAGAGCGGCGCGCGGCGAAAGGCTTGCCGCCCAGCGACCCGACAGGTCATCGGCGCCGGCGCGGACGCCATGGCGATTCGGACCGGGCGTGCCGGGCCCGGTGATCAGGCTGAGCACCAGCCACAGCTGGCCCAGCAGCGGCGGCATGACGAACAGCAGCATCCAGCCGGAGCGGTCGCGGTCGTGGCAGCGCTTCACCGCGCAGGCCAGGGCGATGATCACGGCGTTGCACAGCAGCACCGAGGCCAGGCTGGCCACCAGCCCGCGGCTCAGCCCGGTCACCCGGGCCATCGGCTCGTCGCCGGCGCCGCTCAGCACGATCAGCAGGAAGATGGCGACATAGCTGCCGGTGAACAGGGCGATCTGGCTGAGCGCATAGTCGAGCCGGCCCATCCGTCCCCTGAAGCTGTAGATGTCCAGAACAGCACGCACGGCGGTTCCTCCCGGGCCCGCGAGGTTAACGCGCTCGACCGCGATTGGTTCTCGCCGTAGATCACCCGCGGCCACGGACTTGCCACCATGGGGCGAGAGGTTGCCGGCGTCTTCGGGGCGATGGTCACCCGGGGCGCGGGGAACGCCCCGTATGAGGTCGGGTGTAGTTGGGGGGAGTGACGGGGGTGGTCTCTACAGGTCTGTTCGCCGCCCTGGCTGCGGCCGGGTCCGGCGTGGCCGCCGATCCCGCGCCGCCGCCCGCCACGCCGCCCGCGACCCCGCCGCCGGCCCGGAGTCCGCCCGCGGACGAGAAGGCCGTCTCCGAGGTCGTGGTGGTCGCCGAGCGACCGGCGGTGGTCAACAGGATCGACCGGCAGGTCTACGACGTGCGCAAGGATCCTGAGGCCCAGACGGCGTCGGTCACCGACATCCTGGGCAAGATTCCGTCCGTCACCACCTTGCCCAACGGTACGATCCTGCTGCTCGGGCAATCGGGCGTCACCGTTCTGGTCGACGGCAAGCCGGGCAACCTGCGCGGCCTGCGCGGCGGCGACATCGACCGTGTCGAGGTGATGACCAACCCCTCGGCCCAGTACGGCCCGCAGGGCGCGGCCGGGATCATCAACATCATCACCCGGAAGGACCGCCGCCAGGGCCTGACCGGCACGGCCACCGCGGGCGTCGACAGCCAGGGCGGCGCCTTCGTCAACGCCGGTCCCACCTGGGTGCGCGGCCGGTGGACGGTCGGCGGCTCGCTGGGGGTCAGCCTCCAGGACAACGACAGCGAATCCGACGTGCGTCGGCGCCAGTCCGACGGGCTGGGCGGGACGCTCAACGTCCGTGAGGCCGGGCGGTACACCTACCGCACCGAAAGCCTGCAGGGCGGCTTCAAGCTGGCCTACCGGCGCAACGACCGCCAGCGCTTCTATCTCAACGCCCAGGCCTTCCAGGCGCCGGGCGACAGCCGGGGACGCCTTCGCGCCACCGCGGACTCCGCCGGCTTCGCGCCCTACACCGAGATCAGCGACGGTCCCGTGCGCTACCGCAGCCTCGACGTCGACGCCGGCTATGACTGGACCGGCCCCAGGGAAGGCGAGACCTTCTCGTTGTCGCTGTCGGTCAATCCGTCGTCGAACCACTACGGCGGCGACACCGAGGACCGCTTCGACGATCCCACGCTTCCCGCCCGCCGGTACCGAGACACCACGGCCCTCGACGATCTCGATGTGGAGCTGAAGGCCGACTACAGCCGCCCGCTCAGCGGCTCTCGCATCCTGGCCCTGGGCTCCGCCTGGACCCGCGCCGACAAGACCCTGGCGATGCTGTTCAAGAACCTCGTCGGCCCCGACCCGGTGCGCGATCTCGACCAGTCGATCCACGGGGTCCGGGACATCTGGTCAGGCTACGCCACCTATCAGTTTCCCGCCGGCCGCTGGACCGTCATGCCGGGCCTGCGTGTCGAGTCCGAGACCTTCGATGTGCGATCGGCCGGCGCGACCGGCGGCTCGCGCGACGTTTACGCCTATCCGAGCCTGCACATCACGCGCGACCTTGGCCCGGACCTCAAACTCGGCCTCAGCTACAGCCGGCGCATCGAGCGGCCGGGGCTCGCGGAGCTGGATCCGGCCATCCACTTCAGCGGCGTGGACACGGCCTGGCGCGGCAATCCGCAGCTCGACCCAGTCTCGGTGGATGCTTACGAGGCGCGCCTCGACTACACGACCGGCGGCTTCAATGCCGGCCTGACCTTCTACGACCGGGAATCCTCCGGAACCTGGTCGAGCTATTCGACCGTCACCCCCGCCGGCGTACGGCTGTCGACGATGATCAACGCCGGGCAGAGCGCCAATCGCGGCGCCGAACTGGCCCTGCGCGGCAAGGTCGCCGTCAACTGGCAGTACGCGGTGACGACCAACCTGTTCTGGCGCGAGCAACAGGTGCTGGTCGGCGGCGCGCCGCGCACGGACAGCCGGTTCAGCTACACCGGCAACGCCCAGATCACCTGGCGGGAGACGCCGGCCACGCCGGACAGCGGCGACCAGGTCCAGCTCAGCCTGCGCTACCAGGGCCCCACCGCCACCTACCAGGGCGAGGCCGACGGCTTCCTCCGCGCCGACGTGACGCTGAAGCGGCCCTTCACGAAGAAGATCACCGGCGTCCTGACCCTCTCCGACATCCTCGACAGCAGCGAACGCCGTACCCGGCTGACGACGCCCGCCTACGACCAGGAAACCACCTTCCGCGGCGCCGGCCCGATGGCGCGGGTCTCGCTGACCTACCGACTGGGCGGGCCGTAGACGGGACCTGCCGGGAGAGGCTGCGCTAGGCGCGAACGTCCCCGGCCGGCCGGTCGGCGTCGGTCGGCTCCGGCCCGTAGGCGTTGTCGCCCGGCGCGCTGGGGATAAGGCCCAGCCCGAAGAGTGTCAGCCCGAGCCAGCCCGCCACGAGACCCGGCAGCATTCCTCCGATCCCGGCTGGCAGGTCCTGCAGCGTCCAGGGAGGGATCAGGCCGATGACCGTCGCCAGTCCCAGCGCGATGGCGGCGGAACGGCCATCGGAGCCTCTGTCATGGGCGCGGCGGACGAACAGGGCCAGCAGCGGCCACACCAGGATCGTGTCCGAGGCGGCCATCGCGGGCCAGGCCGTCCAGCGCCAGCGCTCGGGCGGCAGGTCGAGCGCCCGGTGAGCGCCCGCCGCCGCCAGCAGCACGGCGATCTTGGCCAGGGCGATGACGCAGACGACCGTCCAGAATTCGGGCCGGGCCGCCCGGCCGCTGAACGACAGCGCCCTGTGAATGTCGTGGCGCCGGATCACGGCGTCACGGGGACGGCGCCGAGTTCCTTGGGCGAGGGGCCGAAGCGGTTCGGGCCGGGCGTTCCGTCACGAAACGCCAGGTCGAAGAGGACCCACAGGATGGCCCCGATGATGAGCGCGAAGATCGGTAGGGTTATGAAGCCGGGGGCCGCGTCGTCCAGCCAGTCGACGTAGGGCGCGGGTATTCGGGGAAACAGCAGGCCGAAAGCGTTCACGGCCAGGACGGGCCAGCCGGACCGTCCGAGGTCATGCAGGCGCTTCACGCCCAGCGCGAGCACCGGCCAGAGGAACAGGATGTCGAGGCCAGCGCGGACGGCCTTGGGAAGATAACTCTCGGCGCCGATCACGTAGGAGGTCATGCGGGACGCGGCCAGAAGACCGCCCGGGTCGATCGCGCAATTGATCGAGAAGGCGACGGCGATCTTGGTCACGATCAGGCTCAGCGACCAGACCCACCAGTCCTGTCGCCGCATTCGGCCCGTGAAGCTGAACAGCGTCTCGATGGTCGACACAGGACCGACTCCCCTCCACAACCGGAAGGAAGTCTGCACGGATCAGCCGAACTCGACCAGCACCTCGTCGGCCGCGACGCTGTCGCCGCCCTTGGCCGAGACGGTCTTCACCACGCCCTCGCGTTCGGCGCGGATGATGTTCTGCATCTTCATCGCCTCGATGACGCAGACGACCTCGCCCTCGCGCACGGTCTGGCCGACCTCGACGTCCATGCTGACGACCAGGCCGGGCATCGGCGAGATGATCATCTTGCTGGTGTCGGCGGCCTGCTTCTCGGGCAGCTTCTCGTGCAGCTCGGCCGAGCGCGGGCTCAGCACCAGCACCTTGGCCTTGGCGGCCCGGTGGCGGATGACGAAGCCCTCGGCGGCGGGCGCGACGTTGACGGTGAAGGCCTTGCCGTTGAGCACGCCGCGCAGCAGCGCCTTGCCCGGCCGCCAGTTGACGCCTTCCAGCGTCAGGGTGCGGTCCTCGCCCTCGAGATAGAGGCTGGTCACGCCGTCCGTCTCGTCGACGTCGACGCGGCGCTTGGCGTGGCCGACCAGCACGACCCAGTCGCGGCGGTCGGAGCCGCCGGCCCGGCGCGTGACCATCCTGTGCATGGCCATGCCGGCGGCGGTGAGGATGTCGATCTGCGCCGGCGTCGGCGTGGTGCCGGTGAAGCCGTCGGGGAATTCGTCGACGATGTAGCTGGTCGACAGCTTGCCGGAGCGGAACCGCTCCTGGTCCATCACGGCGGCGAGGAACGGGATGTTGTGGCCCAGGCCCTCGATGTGGAAGTCTTCCAGCGCCCGGCCCATGCCGGCGACGGCGGCCAGGCGCGTCGGCGCCCAGCTGCACAGCTTGGAGATCATCGGGTCGTAGAACATCGAGATCTCGTCGCCCTCGCGGACGCCGGCGTCGTTGCGCACGACGTAGCCGTCATGCTGGCCCTCGACGGGCGGGTCGTAGCGCACGAGGCGGCCGATGCTCGGCAGGAACTTGCGGTAGGGGTCCTCGGCGTAGATCCGGCTCTCGATGGCCCAGCCGTTGATCTTCAGGTCCGACTGGCCGAAGGCCATGACCTCGCCGGCGGCGCTGCGCAGCATCTGCTCGACCAGGTCCAGGCCGGTGATCAGCTCGGTGACCGGGTGTTCGACCTGCAGGCGGGTGTTCATCTCCAGGAAGTAGAAGCTCTTGTCCTGGCCGGCGACGAACTCGACGGTGCCGGCGCTGTCGTAGCCCACGGCCTTGGCCAGGGCGACGGCCTGGGCGCCCATGGCGGCGCGGGTGGCCTCGTCGAGCAGCGGGGAGGGGGCCTCCTCGATGACCTTCTGGTTGCGGCGCTGGATCGAGCATTCGCGCTCGAACAGGTGCACCACGTTGCCGTGCTTGTCGCCCAGCACCTGGATCTCGATGTGGCGCGGGCTGGTGATGAACTTCTCGATGAAGATGCGGTCGTCGCCGAAGCTCGACTTGGCTTCCGAGCGCACGGCCGGGAAGCCTTCCTCGACGTCCTGGCGGGTGTGGGCGACGCGGATGCCCTTGCCGCCGCCACCGGCCGAGGCCTTGATCATCACCGGATAGCCGATCTCCTCGGAGATACGGATGGCGTGGGCGGTGTCGTCGATCTCGCCGATGTGGCCCGGCACGCAGCTGACGCCGGCCTTTTCGGCGAACTTCTTGGACTCGATCTTGTCGCCCATGGCGCTGATCGCGCCGGGGTTGGGACCGATGAACACGATGCCCTCGTCGGCGCAGCGCTGGGCGAAGCCGGCGTTCTCCGACAGGAAGCCGAAGCCCGGGTGCACGGCCTGGGCGCCGGTCTGCAGGCAGGCGGCGATGATCTTGTCCTGCACCAGATAGGACTCGGACGCCGGGGCCGGACCGATGAACACGGTCTCGTCGGCCATCTCGACGGCGAGGCTGTCGGCGTCGGCTTCGGAGTAGACGACGACCGTCTTGATCCCCATCCGACGGCAGGTCTTGATGACCCGGACCGCGATTTCACCGCGGTTGGCGATCAGAATTTTCGAGAACATCGGCCTGGCCACGCCCCTTACGCACGATTTTGCCGCGTCGGGTTAGCCCGCACGGGGCGGCTTTGCAACGGCGCCGCAACGTCGCCCTGCGCGCTTGTCCGTTCACGAGGCGGTCAGGCGGGGATCCTCGACCCGTCCCAGGCGAACACCCCGCCGCTGTCGGCCGGGGTCAGGCCGTCCAGCACCCGCAGCAGATGCGCGGCGCTGACCGCGGGGCTGAACAGCCGTTCGGCGGGCACGCCGGCCTGGAACGGCCGGCTGAGGCCGGTATCGACCGTCCCCGGATGAAGGCCGACGCACAGGGCCCGCGGCCGCGTGCGCGCCAGCTCGATGGCCATGGTCGCGATCAGCATGTTCAGCGCCGCCTTGGACGCCCGGTAGCCGTGCCAGCCGCCCAGCCGGTTGTCGGCGATGCTGCCGACCCGGGCCGACAGGGCGGCGAACACGGCGCGATCCTCCCGCGGGAAGCGGGGCAGGGCGTGTTTGGCCACCAGCGCCGGACCGATCGCGTTGACGGCGAACAGTTGCGCCATCGCCGCCGGGTCCAGCGCCCGGAGCGCCTTTTCCGGGCTGACGCCGGGACCGTGCAGCAGGCCGCTGGCGACGATTACCAGCCGGGGCGCGGCGACCGGCCTGGCCATCGCCGCGGCGACGGAGGCCTCATCGGTCAGGTCGACGGCCGAGGGGATAGCGCCGTCCGGCGCGGCTGTTCCGCCCCGGCTCATGGCGTGAACCTCTACGAATCGCCCGCTCTCTACGATCGCCCGGGCCATGGCCGCGCCCAGGCCGCCAGAGGCGCCGACGATGATCGCCGCCCCGGCAGCGTCTGTTAAATCGGTCATGTCGTCGCGGGCTCGTCTTTCCGGAAGGCGTGTCCGGCCCTACATTGGTCGAATGACCGACAAGACAACCTCCGCCTCGGGTTTCGACCTGACGCCGCCCACCGACGCCGAACGCGAGCGCCTCGAGGCCGACCTGACGCCCGAAGAGGCCGAGGTCCTGCTGCATCACGGCACGGAGGCCCCGTTCTGCGGCGGCCTGCTCGGCGAGAAACGCCCCGGGGCCTACTGCTGCCGGGAGTGCGGCCTGCCGCTGTTCCGCTTCGAGACCAAGTTCGAGAGCGGCACGGGCTGGCCCAGCTTCTATGCGCCCTACGATCCCGACCACGTCGCCGAGGTGCGCGACACCAGCTACGGCATGGTCCGTATCGAGACGCTGTGCGCCCGGTGCGGCAGCCATCAGGGCCACGTCTTCCCCGACGGCCCGCCGCCGACGCGCCTGCGTTACTGCATCAACTCGATCTCGCTGACCTTCGTCGGCGACGGCGAACCGCTGCCCGATCCGCTCGGCAGGGGCGATCGGTTCTAATCAGGACTTCCCATACGGTTCGGCTTTTGCTACCCCCCGCGCCTCACCACGGGCGGTCGTGGCGGAATTGGTAGACGCGCAGCGTTGAGGTCGCTGTTCCCTAACCGGAGTGGAAGTTCGAGTCTTCTCGACCGCACCATCCTCCTTCGCTCCTTCGGAGCTCTGGGGGATACCTTGGTGGAACACGCCTCTTGGCCGGGTTTTTCGCGGGATCGCCCCGCGAACCCTTGGCGAAGCAGGGTGAATCAGAGGCAAGAAGCACTGCAGGATTGATTTCTTCGTTCAGGAGGCCCCGACATGACCCGGGATAAAGCCGACCTGCTCGAGGAGAATAACCTCTCGATCCCTGCAGGCCCCCTGAACACCGCCCCGCCCGAAGATCTCGAGGATCTCGCGCTCGGCGACGACTACGCCCTCAATCCCGCCTACGTCGACATGGTCATCGACGCCGCCGACCGCGGCGACGCCGAGCGGCTGCGCGAACTTGTCGGGGCGCTGCGTTCCGAGGACGTGGCCGACCTGATGGGCTTCCTCAACGCGGACTACCGCGAGGAGATCATTCCCTGCCTCGACTCCGAGACCCTCGCCGAGGTGCTGTCCGAGCTGGACGACAACCTGCGCGAGGAGGTGCTCGAGACCGTCCACCCGACGGCGCTGGCGCGGGCCCTCGAGGAACTTGATTCGGACGACGCCGCCGACGTCATCGACGACCTGGAGGGCGAGAAGCGCGCCCAGGTGCTGGCCGAGATGGACGAGACCGACCGCGCGGCGGTCGAGGCCTCGCTGGCTTACGAGGACGAGACCGCCGGCCGCCTGATGCAGCGCGAGGTGCTGGCCGCGCCGCAGTTCTGGACCGTCGGCCAGACCATCGACCACGTCCGCCAGGCCGGCGACGAGCTGCCCGAGCTGTTCTTCGACATCTACATCGTCGATCCGGCCTACCGCCCGATCGGCGCGGCGCCGATCAGCCAGCTGCTGCGGGCCCGGCGCGAGACCACCCTGGCCGAGATCATGGAGCCGGTGACCGAGATCACCGTCGACATGGACCAGGAAGAGGTCGCTTACATCTTCGACAAGTATCACCTGATCAGCGCGCCGGTGATCGACCCGGGCGGCCGGCTGGTCGGCCAGATCACCGTCGACGACATCATCGGCGTCATCCAGGAGGAGTCCGAGGAGGACATCCTGGCCCTCGCCGGCGTGTCCGACGCCGGTCGCGACGCCGGCATCATCGACATTGTCCGCGCCCGTCTGCCGTGGCTGATGCTCAACCTGTTCACCGCCACCCTGGCGGTCAGCGGCGTGGCCCTGTTCCAGGCCCAGATCGCCAAGGTCGTGGCCCTGGCGGTGCTGATGCCGATCGTCTCCTCGCTGGGCGGCAACGCCGGGACCCAGACCCTGGCCGTCGCGGTGCGCGCCCTGGCCAGCCGCGAGCTGAGCGCCGCCAACGCCCAGCGCATCGTGCTGCGCGAGCTGGCGGTGGGCCTGACCAACGGGCTTAGCCTGGCGGCCGTGATGGGCGTGGCCGTGTTCAGCGTCTACCAGCTGCTCGACCACGACACGGCGACCAACAGCCGGCTGGCGATCACCGTCGCCCTGGCCCTGGTGGTCAACATCTTCACGGCGGCGCTTGGCGGGATCTTTGCACCGCTGCTGCTCGAGCGGATGGGGCGTGACCCGGCGGTGTCGTCCTCGATTTTCGTGACGTTCCTCACCGATTTCACCGGCTTCTTCGCCGTTCTGCTGATCGCCTCCCTTCTCTTCGCCTGAACCGGCGTCCAGGGTGGGAGCGATCCCGGCCGGCCACGCTCGTGACCGAATCCGGGGCTAGCCGTCACGCCCATGGCGCGGCGGCTCCAATTCTCCTCTCAGGCGTTCTTCGCGGCCAACCGGCATCCCTTTTGCGGGAGTGAGGTGGAACGCAGCCGTGACTGTCTCATTTCGGATCAAGAAGGCCGATGAAACCCCGCCACCAGGTCTCCCGCGCCGCCATCGAACTGATCAAGACGTTCGAGGGTTATCGCCAGAAAGCGGCCCAGCTCCCCGACGGGCGCTGGACGATCGGCTACGGCCACACCCTGACCGCCCGCCAGGGCGCCGAGGTGTCCGAGTCGGACGCCGAGGCCCTGCTGATGTACGACCTGATCGCGGTGGCGCACGCAGTCAACGAGTACAGCTACACGCCGCTGACCCAGAACCAGTTCGATTCCCTGTGCTGCTTCGCCTTCAACATCGGGGTGGACAACTTCCGCCGCTCGTCGGTGCTGCGCCGGGTCAATGAAGGCCAGATGCTGCAGGCCGCCTGCGCCATGGAGATGTGGCGCAAGGCCGACTTCGAGGGCGAACGGATCGTCATCGACGCCCTGGTCCGTCGCCGCGCGGCCGAAAAGACGCTGTTCCTGACCCCGGCCAATGGCTGGATTCCGGCCCCGTCGCCGGTGCTGGCCCCCAAGGTCGACTACGACGCGGTCAATTCCGTGCCGCGCCAGGCGCCGACGGCGGTCAAGGCCTCGCTGACCGGCGACCGCACCAGCGTGACCCGCGATGACACGCCCGCGCCGCGGCCCGAGCCGCGGCCGGACGCGCCCCTGGCCAGCGAAATCGCCGCGGCCGGCGTCGGCGCCCGGCTGGAGCAGCTTCTGCCCGAAACGGAAGCCGCTCCGGTCGAGCCGGCCGTCGAGCCCGCGCCGACCATGACCGTGGTCGAGCTGGCGCCCGAGCCGCAGCCCGAGCCCGAGCCCGAGCCGGAACCCGCGCCGGCGGTGGAGACGGCGGCCGAGGTGTCGCCCGCGCCCGAACCCGAGCCGTTCCCGGCCTGGCAGACGCAGGACAGCTATCCGCAGCCCGAGCCGATCGTGCTCGGCGCCAACGCGGCCTACGCCACGCCCGATCCGGCCTTCGCCCTGACGCCGGCGCCGGAAATCTCGATCGACCGTGCGCCGGACGACGCCCTGCGGGCCGAGCTGCCCGAGCCGGTCGCCGAGGCGGGCCCGGGCCTGTTCGATGTCGCCCCGTCCAACTTCGTGCTCGAAGGCGCGCCGAGCCGGCCGCTGGTCAACGAGGACTATGTCCGCCGTCTGGTCCGCGAGGACGAGATGGCCGAGCTGGGCTTTGATCCCACCTTCGCCGACGCGGACCTGGAGCCGGTGCGCATCAACGGCCTGCCGCTGCTGGCGGCCGGAATCGGCGGCCTGGCCCTGATGGCCGGCGGCATCGCCGTGGGCTTCTCCGCCGGCGCCGGCGACGGCCTGCTCAGCGTCAGCAACCTGGGCTGGCTGGTGGCCGTGGGGGGCGCGAGCCTGACCGGCGTGTCGGTCTGGGTGGCCCTGAACAAATTCCTCGGCGCGCCGGTGGACGACGAGGACGAGGAAGTGACCGAGGCGGAGTCGGAGCCTCAGGCGTAACCCGCGTAGCGTAGGGGGTATGTGCGTACAGTAAGGGGATAGCGTTGGCGCCTCGCGGGCTTGCTCGCGGGGCGTCGTGCGTTGGGGACACGTACCTGCGGTGCATGTCCCCGTTCAAACGTGGCGCCCCGGCGTCATCGTGCTATTTCCCGGCCATGACCCAAACCGGACCCGCCATGGATTTCGGCCTCGGCGAAACCGCCGACGCCATCCGCGAAACCACCGCGCGCTTCGCCGCTGACCGCATCGCGCCGATCGCCGCCGCCGTCGACCGTGACAACGCCTTTCCCCGTGAGCTCTGGCCGCAGATGGGCGAACTCGGCCTGCACGGCATCACCGTCGAGGAAGAGTTCGGCGGCCTCGGCCTCGGCTACCTCGAACATGTCGTGGCGATGGAGGAGATCTCCCGCGCCAGCGCCTCGGTCGGCCTCAGCTACGGCGCCCACTCCAACCTCTGCGTCAACCAGATCCGCCGCTGGGCCACGCCCGAGCAGAAGCGGCGCTACCTGCCGAAACTGATCAGCGGCGAGCATGTCGGCGCCCTGGCCATGAGCGAGGCCGGCTCGGGCTCGGACGTGGTCTCGATGAAGCTGCGCGCCGACCGCAGGGGCGACCGCTTCGTGCTCAACGGCACGAAGTTCTGGATCACCAACGCGCCGCACGCCGACACCCTGGTGGTCTACGCCAAGTCGGCGCCGGAGGAGGGCAGCCGCGGCATCACCGCCTTCCTGATCGAGAAGGGCATGAAGGGCTTCAGTGTCAGCAAGAAGCTCGACAAGATGGGCATGCGCGGGTCCGACACGGCCGAGCTGGTGTTCGAGGACTGCGAGGTCCCCGAAGAGAACATCATGGGCCCGTTCAACGGCGGCGTCGGGGTGCTGATGAGCGGCCTCGACTACGAGCGCGCCGTCCTGGCCGCCGGGCCGCTTGGCATCATGCAGGCCTGCCTCGACGTGGTCCTTCCCTACGTCCGCGACCGCAAGCAGTTCGGCAAGGCCATCGGCAGCTTCCAGCTGATGCAGGGCAAGGTGGCCGACATGTATGTCGCGCTTAACTCGGCCCGCGCCTACGTCTACGCCGTGGCGCGCGCCTGCGACGCCGGCAAGACCACCCGCTTCGACGCCGCCGGCGCGATTCTGATGGCCAGCGAGAACGCCGTGAAGGTCGCCAACGAGGCCGTCCAGGCCCTCGGCGGCGCGGGCTACACCCGCGAATGGCCGGTCGAGCGCTACGTCCGCGACGCCAAGCTCTACGACATCGGCGCGGGGACCAACGAGATCCGCCGCTTCCTGATCGGGCGGGAGCTGGTCGGGGGGTGAGGGCGCTCGCGGGCCTGATCGCCGCCGTGGCGCTGACGGGCTGCGTCAGCGTCGATGTGGACGCGCCCCCGACCTGCCGGGGCGGCCTCAGGCCCGCGACCACGGCCGAACTGGTCTTCGGCCGCAACATCGGCGACGCGCCCGGCGTCAGCGACGCCGACTGGAGGGCCTTCGTCGATCAGGAGGTCACGCCGCGCTTTCCCGACGGCCTGACCGTGCTGGACGCCGCCGGCCAGTGGCGCGGTGCGGGCGAGGGGATCACCCGCGAGGCTTCCAAGGTGTTGCTGCTGGTGCTCGCCGGCGCGCCGGGCGAGCACGACAAGGTCGAGGCGATCCGCTCCGCCTACCAGGCGCGCTTTCGCCAGGAATCGGTCCTGCTGATCGAACGGCCGGCCTGCGTCGGCTTTTAGGAACGCGGCCGGCGCTGCTTCGTTGTGCCCTTCGTCGGGGGCCTGTGAAGGAGTGAGACCATGCCCGCCAAGTCCGCCGCCCAGCAGAAGGCCGCCGGCGCCGCCCTGTCCGCCAAGCGCGGCGACACCCCGAAATCGAAGCTCAAGGGCGCCAGCAAGTCGATGATGTCGATGAGCGAAAAGGAGCTCGAGGACTTCGCCCACACCAAACGCAAGGGCAAGCCTGAGCACGTGAAGGGCTAGGGCCGACGGGGACACACACTGAAGTGCATGTCTCCGTAGCTCCCGAACATGCGAAAGGCCGCCGGGGCGCCCCGGCGGCCTTTCCATCGTCATGCCGCGGTTACGGCGAAACGCTTAGGCGCTGATCAGGCGCTGACCTCCGTCGAGACGGATTTCAGGGTCACGCACTGCGACCGCGGGTTCATACGATGAGACACCGGATCACCTCCTTTCAGCTGTTGAAACAGGACCTCCACTATGTGGGGCAGAATCGGCCGCCGCCAACCCTCCGCACGCGGTACGCGACAAATTGACTAGCTCTTGATCTTCTGCGGCTTGCCCAGGCAGGTGTCGCCCAGTCGCCTGGCGTTGGTCGTGGCGGTGGCCGACAGCGGCACTCCGGCGACCTTGCCCGACAGATTGGCGCTCAGGGTGAAGGCCGTTTGCGAATAGGTGCCGCGCGCGGTGACGTTGACGGTCCGCCCGCGTTTGTCGACGCAGGTGCCCTTGAAATACATCTTGCCGTCGGCGACCCGCTTTTCCGGATAGGTGCAGGTGTAGTGGTGGTTGATCCGGCCAGACAGCACCTTGTCGACGTCGGCCGGCGTGATGCAGCGGCGTTCGACCTCGGTGTTGCTGATGATCAGATTGAGCGTGTTGGTGCTTTCCCACCAGCCGGGCTGGATGGCGCTGGCGCCGGCGCCCTCGCGCGCCATGGCGGGCGCGGCGGCGAGGCCGAGGAGGCCGATCACGGCGAAAAGTCGGGTCGTCTTCATGGGTCCAGTCTCAAGGCGATGCGTGGCGACTTTCTGACCTAACCCGAATGAACGGGCGATGACCACCACGTGCAACCGGTGTAGGGCATGGACATGCCGAGCTGGGATCCCGACCTCTACGAGCGCTACAAGGCGTATCGCGACCGTCCGGCGCTGGATCTGATGGTGCAGATTCCCGACCGGCGCTACCGCGAGATCTGGGATCTCGGCTGTGGAACCGGCGAGCACGCGGCCCTGCTGGCCCTGCGCCATCCCATGGCCCGTGTGCACGGCCTCGACTCCAGCCCCGACATGCTGCGCCAGGCGAAGAACCGCCAGGCCGACGTCGACTGGGTGCTGTCAGGCATCGAGGCGTTCGCCCCGGCCGCGGCGCCGGACCTGATCTTCACCAACGCCGCCCTGCAGTGGCTGCCCGACCACCAGGCCCTGTTTCCGCGCCTTGTCAGTCAGCTGGCGCCGGGCGGGGTGTTCGCCTGCCAGATGCCGATGGCCTTCGAGACCGACCATCACCGCATCCTGCGCGAGACGGCGGAGGAGGGCCCCTGGGCCGCCCTGACCCGCGACGCCCGCCGCATCAACCCGACCCCGCCGCTGGACGCCTATTACGACTGGTTGTCGGCCCTCTGCGGCGAGGTCGACCTCTGGATCACCACCTACCTGCATGCGCTGGAGGGCGAGGACCCGGTGGTCGACTGGATGCGCGGCACCGCCCTGCGGCCCTATCTCGACGTACTGGCCGGGGATGAATCCCTGCTGGACGCCTTCCTGGGCGCCTTCCGCGCCCGCATCGCCGGGGCCTTCCCGCCACGCGCCGACGGCGTCACGCTGTTCCCGTTCCCCCGCCTGTTCATGGTCGCGGTGCGGTAGTTGTCCCGAATCCTCCCTCGCGAAGCCGGGGAGGGGGACCGCCGAAGGCGGAGGAGGGGGCTGCGCGGGTTAGGCAGGACGATCCCGAATGCCGGTGCTCGCCGCCGATCAGATCTACCGGCTCTGCCCCCTCCGTCACGCTCCGCGTGACAGCTCCCCGGCAAGCGGGGAGCAAGCGCCGCTCACCCCTTCGGCCGCGCCTTGCGCATCTCGGTGACGGGGCGATCCAGCTTGTCGAGGGCGGCGATGGCCGCGCGATACCCGGCGTCGACGCCGGGCTCGTAGGCCTTCCAGTCGCGGATATCGATGCCATCGGCGTTGGGCATGATCAGCAGGTCCGTCGCCTCGCGGGCGGCCAGCAGGTCGCGGCCGGTGGACACCGTCGCCGCGCGCATCAGCAGCGCCACGATCGGCGGGCCCTTGCGCCAGTCGCCCGACAGGATCCAGCGCCAGACGGAGGAGGGGCGGGCGACGTCGTCGGCGGTGATGCTGCGGCCGCGCGTGACGTCGACCCCGACGATCGGTCCCAGCTGCAGCGACCGCATGACGTCGGACGGGAAGTTCTTCATCACCGCCCCGTCGACCAGCACGTTGTTGTTGTCGATGGCGGGCGGCATGATTCCGGGCAGCGAGATCGACGCCCGCAACGCGTGCCGCAGCGTGCCGCGCCGGTGCAGGTGATAGGCTCCGGTGGTCAGGTTCGACGAGACGCAGAAGAACGGCAGCCACAGGTCGGCGATCTCGGTGTCGTCGAAATGCACCCGCAGGCGCTCGCGCACCTTGTCGCCGTGGGTCATGGCGATCAGCGGGAAGGCGATGTCGTCCAGCGGGCTGGAGGTGACGAAGGCGTCCTTGATGCGGACGTCCATCTCGGCCTCGTCCCAGCCCATGGCCACGCCGGCCGCGACGATGGCCCCCATCGACGCGCCGCCGACGAAGTCGATCGGCACCCCGCGCTCGCGCAGGGCCTGGATCGCGCCGATATGGGCGTAGGCCCGCGCGCCGCCGCCCGACAGCACCAGCCCGACCGACCGGCCCGTCAGCACCCGGGCCATGCGCGCCGCGTCGGCCGCATTGCCGTCCCGCACATGGAACAGCCGCGCCGCGCCGGTCACATCCAGCCAGGCCTCCGAGCCTGACGGGCGCCCCGCGTCGGCCTTCTGCACCAGGATCAGGTCGACCAGCTGCTGCTGCTGCAGCGTCTCGGAGGCGTAGCCCGAGACATTGGCCGGCGGCGGCCGGTCTCCGCGCCCGACGCGGAACAGCCGGTCGACCTGGCGGCCGACGATCGACTTCCAGGCCGTCTCGGCGTGCTCGGCCGCGTACAGGACATAGTCGTGGTCGGCCTCGACGTTGGAAAACCATTCGGTCGGGGCGTGGGTCGACTCTGCGCCGGCGACGGTCACCGACTGGCCCATGCGGGCGATTTCCAGCGCGATCCGGTCGACCAGCGGACGGATCTTGCGGCCGGCGTCGGCGGCCACGAACCCGAACACGGTCGGCTCGCCGATCGAGGCCTGGGTCGCGGCCTGGCGCGTGCGCAGGATCATCAGCCGCGCCAGTTCGGTCATCACCGCCGGATCGCGGTCGGCGGCGTCGAAAAAGTCCTCGCGGGACAGCGCCAGAATCTCGGAGTCGCGCAGCGCCACGACCTGGGCCGAGTGCGGCGTGCCGGCGATCAGGGCCATCTCTCCGGCCGGTTCGCCCGGGCGGATCACGCCGAGGAAGTGCCGCTCCTGGCCTTCCTCGCGGCGGAAAGCCCCCAACCGCCCGGCCCGGACGAAGTACAGCTCCCGCGCCGCTTCGCCCGGTCCGTAGAGCATCTCGCCGCCCGGCAGCGAGAACCAGCGGGCGTCCCCCGTCTGGCGCGCCTCATCGAAGAGCCGTTCCAGCGCTGTCTCATGCAAAAGGTCGACGAGGCTGCCCACGAACCGGAGAGTAACAAGGGATGTGAGTCGTGGCGTTCCTTAAACACCGTCATTCTCGCGCTCGTCGCGAGGATGACGGTACAGGGGGGCGTCGCCCTCGATCACCCCCCGTCGATGGTGACGTGGCGACAGCTTCCGGCTATGCCTCCGCCATGCCCAGGTTGACCTCGGATCTCGATCCCAACGCCGACACCTTCCGCGCCAATGTCGCGGTCAACGCCGCCCTGGCGGCCCAGCTGCGCGAGCGGGCGGCGAAGGCCGCGCTCGGCGGCAACGAGGCCTCGCGCCAGCGCCATTCCAGTCGCGGCAAGCTGCTGCCGCGCGAGCGCGTCGAGCGGCTGCTCGATCCCGGCTCGCCGTTCCTCGAGATCGGCCAGCTGGCCGCCTTCGATCTGTACGACGGCGAGATCCCCGCGGCCGGCATCATCACCGGCATCGGCCGGGTGTCGGGCCGCGAGGTGATGATCGTCGCCAACGACGCCACGGTGAAGGGCGGCACCTACTACCCGATGACGGTCAAAAAGCACCTGCGGGCGCAGGAGATCGCGCTGCAGAACCGGCTGCCCTGCGTCTATCTGGTCGACAGCGGCGGGGCCAACCTGCCGCACCAGGACGAGGTCTTCCCCGACCGCGACCACTTCGGCCGGATCTTCTACAACCAGGCCCGGATGAGCGCCGAGGGCATCGCCCAGATCGCCTGCGTCATGGGCAGCTGCACCGCCGGCGGGGCCTATGTCCCGGCCATGAGCGACGAGACGGTCATCGTCCGCGGCGCGGGCGAGGAGAGTCAGGGCACCATCTTCCTCGCCGGCCCGCCGCTGGTGAAGGCCGCCACGGGCGAGGTCATCTCGGCGACCGACCTCGGCGGCGCCGACGTCCACGGCCGCCGCAGCGGCGTGGTCGACCACGTCGCCGCCAACGACGAGCACGCGCTGGAGATCGTCCGCTCGATCGTCGGCAACCTGAACACGGTCAAACGCGTCGACATGGACGTGCGCGAGCCGAAGCCGCCGAAGTTCGACCCGGCCGAGCTCTACGGCGTGGTGCCGGCCGACGTCCGCGCCCCCTACGACGTGCACGAGGTCATCGCCCGCATCGTCGACGGCAGCGAGTTCGACGAGTTCAAGCCGCTCTACGGCACGACCCTGGTGACCGGCTTCGCGCGCATCTGGGGCTACCCGGTGGCCATCCTGGCCAACAACGGCGTGCTGTTCAGCGAGGCGGCGCTGAAGGCGGCCCACTTCATCGAGCTGGCCTGCAAGCGCAAGATCCCGCTGGTCTTCCTGCAGAACATCTCCGGCTTCATGGTCGGCGGGAAGTACGAGGCCGGCGGCATCGCCAAGGACGGGGCCAAGATGGTCACCGCTGTCGCCAGCGCCAACGTGCCCAAGTTCACCGTCCTGATCGGCGGCAGCTTCGGGGCCGGCAACTACGGCATGTGCGGCCGGGCCTATTCGCCCCGCTTCCTGTTCACCTGGCCCAACAGCCGCATCAGCGTGATGGGCGGCGAGCAGGCCGCCTCGGTCCTCGCGACGGTCCACCGCGACGCCGACAGGTGGACGAAGGAAGAGGAAGAAGCCTTCAAGGCCCCGGTCCGCCAGAAGTACGAGGACGAGGGCAACCCGTACCACGCCACCTCGCGCCTGTGGGACGACGGCATCATCGACCCGGCCCAGACCCGCGACGTGCTGGGTCTGGCCATCTCCGCCTCGCTGAACGCGCCGATCCCGGACACGACGTTCGGCGTGTTCAGGATGTAGCGGGCGCGGGCATGAGCTGGGACAGGAAGACGCCCCGGTCTTCCGGCGGAATGGCCAGCAGCTGGTTGCGCAGCGTCTGGCACAGCTCGTCGAGCCAAAGCTCGGTATCCCCGGTCGGCGGCGTTCCGAAGTGACGGTAGCGCCGATGCTCGAAGAACAGGGTCAGCCACAGGGTCGCGGCGTCGCCGAACCACATGCCGGCCGCGCCGGCGGCCTTGCCCGTCGCGGTCGCCAGATCGGACAGGGCCTCGAAGCTGCCGGCGATCTGGTAGCCGTCGATGAGATAGGCGAAGCGAAGCGACTCCCGGAACCGGAACGGGTCAGGGATCGCTTCGAAGTCGCCGCCGGGGATGAGATCTTCCCATCCGTCGCTGGCCTGAATTTGCATGCCGATCCCGCTAACAATCACACTGTGGGTCGGAGTATAGCTACCTTATCCAAGGAGCCCAGATGACCAATCCCATCGCCGATCCCCTCGTCGAGGTCCCCGACACCGACGTCCTGAGCTCGCTGGTCGAGCTGGACGCCAGTCCGTCGGGCGTGGCCGTCGTCACCATCAACCGCCCGGACCGCAAGAACGCCTTCAACGCCGAGGTCGTCGCGGCCCTGGCGCAGCACTTCGAGACCCTGCGCGACGCCGATGGCGTGCGGATCGTCTTCCTGCGCGGGGCCGGCGGGGCGTTCAGCGCCGGCGCCGATCTGGAGTGGATGAAGTCCGCCACGGGCTTCACCAAGGACGAGAACCGCCAGGACGCCATGGCGCTGGCCGAGATGCTGCTGGCCCTGCGCGAGCTGCCGCAGCTGACCGTGGCCCTGGTCGAGGGGCCGGCCTTCGGCGGCGGCGCCGGTCTGGTCGCGGCCTGCGACTACGCCGTGGCCGCCAGGGACGCGAAGTTCGCCTTCTCGGAGGTCAAGCTGGGCCTGGTCGCCGCGACCATCAGCCCGCACGTGGTCGCCGCCATCGGCCCGCGCCGCGCCAAGAGCCTGTTCGCCACCGGCCGCATGTTCGACGCGGCCTTCGCCGAGAAGATCGGCCTGGTCGATGAACTGGTCGACACGGCCGCCGACCTCGACGACGCCATGGAGCGGCTGTCGACCGAGATCATGGCCTGCGCCCCCGGCGCCGTGGCCCTGTCCAAGGCGCTGGTCGAGGACGTCGCCGGCGTGCCGATGGACGACGAACTGCTGGAGCTGACCGCCCGCCTGATCGCCGACCAGCGTCTGAGCGACGAAGGCCTCGAGGGCGTCGCCGCCTTCCTCGAGAAGCGCAAGCCCGGCTGGGCGCTCTAGGCGCACGGGGAGGGGGCGTGTCTCACGAGCTTGAAGCGGCGGCGGCGGAGTCGGTCGGCGGGTTCTTTTCCCGCAAGCCGAAGCACGCCCTGCCGGTGGGCACGCCCTGTCCCAACTGCGAGACGCCGCTGGAGGGGCCCTGGTGCCACCAGTGCGGCCAGAAGGGCGAGGAATTCCACCGCTCGATCGGCCATCTGGCCGCCGAGGCGTTCGAAGGCCTGACGCATTTCGACGGTCGCTTCTGGCGCACGGTCCCGGACCTGATCCTCAAGCCCCACAAGCTGACGCGCGACTTCCTCGACGGCCGCCGCGCGCCGCAGATCCCGCCCTTCCGGCTGTTCCTCGTGGTGGTGCTGCTGGTGTTCTTCACCGGCGGCCTCGGCGGGGCGAGCAAGCCCGGCCTGGTCATCGTCGACCCGCAGGACGGCGGCGCCCGGCCGGCGGCGGTCCACGGCGCCGCCAGGCCGGCGGACATCGATATCGACCTGGGCAAGGCGGCGGCTCCCGCGACCAGCGCCTTCGAGTCCTGGTTCGAGCGCGGCGCCAACGCGGCGATGCGCAATCCGGAATCCTTCTCCCACAGCCTCCATGCCTGGGGCCACCGGCTGGCGGTGCTGTCGCTGCCGCTGGCCGCCCTGCTGCTGGGGCTGCTGTTCGTGTTCCAGAAGCGGTTCTATCTGTTCGACCACCTGATCTTCTCGATGCATTCCCTGTCGTTCCAGGGGCTGCTGCTGTCGCTGTCCTTCCTGATCAACCTGGCGCCCGGCCAGCTCGGCGACCTGCTGATGCTGGCCGCGCCGGTCCACCTGTTCGTGCACATGCGCGGCGTCTACGGGACAGGCGTCCCGGGCACGCTGGTCCGCATGTTTCTGCTGTTCGTCGGCTCGATGGCCGGCGCCGCCCTGATCATGATCCTGCTGATGATCCTGGGCTTCAACGAGGTCGCCGCGCACTGATGCTCAGCTCCCTGCTCATCGCCAATCGCGGCGAGATCGCCCGCCGCATCATCCGCACCGCCCGGTCGCTCGGCGTGCGCACGATCGCCGTCTATTCCGAGGCCGACGCCCGCGCGCCGCACGTGCTGGAAGCCGATGAGGCGGTGCTGATCGGGCCGGCCCCGGCCCGCGAGAGCTATCTGGTGGCCGACAGGATCCTCGCCGCCGCGAAGCAGACGGGCGCGGAGGCGATCCACCCCGGCTACGGCTTCCTGTCGGAGAACGCCGCCTTCGCCCAGGCCGTGCTTGACGCGGGCCTGATCTGGGTCGGCCCGCCGCCGGCCGCGATCAACGCCATGGGCCTGAAGGACGCGGCCAAGAGCCTGATGATCGCCGCCGGCGTGCCGACCACGCCCGGCTATCTCGGCGACGACCAGAGCGAGACCAGGCTTGAAAAGGAAGCCGCGGCCATCGGCTATCCGGTGCTGATCAAGGCCGTGGCCGGCGGCGGCGGCAAGGGGATGCGCAAGGTCGACGCGGCCGCCGACTTCCAGGCCGCCCTGGCCAGCTGCCGTCGCGAGGCGGCCGCCAGCTTCGGCGACGACCGGGTGCTGATCGAGAAGTACGTCACCCGCCCGCGCCATATCGAGGTGCAGGTGTTCGGCGATCGCCACGGCAACGTCGTCCACCTGTTCGAGCGCGACTGCTCGCTGCAGCGCCGCCACCAGAAGGTCATCGAGGAAGCCCCGGCCCCCGGCATGGACGCGGCCACCCGCGCCGCCGTCTGCGACGCCGCTGTCAAGGCGGCGAAGGCCGTGAACTACGAAGGCGCCGGCACCATCGAGTTCATCGCCGACGCCAGCGAGGGCCTGCGCGCCGACCGCATCTGGTTCATGGAAATGAACACCCGGCTGCAGGTCGAGCACCCGGTCACGGAGATGATCACCGGCCAGGACCTGGTCGAATGGCAGCTGCGCGTCGCGTCCGGCGAGCCGCTGCCGCTGACCCAGGACCAGATCATGATCAGCGGCTGGGCCATGGAAGCCCGCCTCTACGCCGAGAACCCCGCCACGGGCTTCCTGCCGAGCACGGGGCCGCTGACCCATTTCCGCCTGCCCGACGACATCCGGGTCGACAGCGCGGTGGAGGAGGGCGGCGAGGTCAGCCCCTTCTACGACCCGATGATCGCCAAGCTGATCGTCCACGCCGACAACCGCGAGGCCGCCGCCGAGACGCTGGCCGAGGCCTGCGCGAGCGTCGAGGTCTGGCCGGTCAGGACCAACGCCGCCTTCCTGGCCCGCTGCGCCGGCCATCCGGACTTCGTCGCCGGTGACGTGGACACGGGCTTCATCGAGCGGCGGCTGGAGGACCTGACGGCGCGGACCTTCAGCGACGCGGCGACGCTCGCGGCGGTCAGCGAGCGGCTTGAGGCCTTTATGTACGCCGACGACAAGGGCGGCGTCTGGGACAGCGCCCCGTCGGGCCTGCTCGGCTTCCGCATGAACGCGCCGCGCGCCGCCATGGACCTGCCGATGAGCGTCGACGGCCGCGCCGTGCCCCTGCGCGTCGCCGTATCAGGGACCGGGCCGGACTGGGCCTGGGATATCGCCGTCGACGGCCAGGTTCCGGGCGAGGATCTCTACACCCTGCCGACGACCTGGGGCGACGACCCGGTCTATGTCTTCGAGGCGGGCGACGTGCGCGAGTTCAGCTTCGCCTCGGCCGCCCACGACCGCGCCGAAGCGGCCTCCGACGGCGCCATCCTCTCGCCGATGCCCGGCAAGGTCGTCTCGGTCTCGGTCAAGGCCGGCGACACCGTGACCAAGGGCCAGACCCTGCTGGTGCTCGAAGCGATGAAGATGGAGCACGCGCTGGCCGCGCCGTTCGACGGCGTGGTCGCCGAGCTGACCGCCGTCGCCGGCGGGCAGGTGAGCGAGGGGGTGGTGCTGGTGCGGCTGGAAGCAAGTGAGGGGCTAGGGACTAGGGGCTAGAAAATTCGCGTCACGGTCGACGCCGCATCTCTGCTCGACTAATCCCTGGCCCCTAATCCCTAGGCCCTCTCTCCATGCCCCTCCACCTGATCAAACTTTGCGTCGGCGTCGAGAGCGTCGAGGACCTGCGCGCCTGGCGGGCGCAGCGGGCGGCGCAGGGGTTTCGGTCGGTCTGCCCGACGCGCCAGACGCCCAAGCGGGCGGCGGAACTGCTCGAGGGCGGGTCGCTCTACTGGGTGATCAAGGGCCAGGTGCTGGTGCGCCAGGCGATCGAGGAGATCGTCACCGAGGACAGCGGCCATCAACCCTGCCGCATCTACCTCAAGCCCGAGCTGATCGAGACCGCGCCCCAGCCGCGCCGCGCCTTCCAGGGCTGGCGCTACCTGACCGCCGCCGACGCCCCGCCGGACCTGCCGACGGGCGAGGGCGAGGCGATTTCTCCGGAGCTGGCGAAGCAGCTGAGGGAGCTGGGGGCGTGGTGAGTGCGTGGTTCGAGACGCTCGGCTGACGCCTCGCTCCTCACCATGACGAAAAGAGGTGAAGTCCACCCCTCAAAGTCATCCGGAGGAGCGAGCCTCAAGCGAGCGTCTCGAAGGACGCACGATTTACACCCCCCAGTTATCGATCAGCCGCGTCCGGCCCATCCAGGCCGCGACGAACATCCGCGCGCCGGCCTTGACCGGACCGGGGCCCAGCCGCTCCAGCGTCGCGCCGTCGCGGACCTCGACATAGTCGATCTGGCGGAAGCCGGCGCCGGTCAGGCTGGCCGACACCGCGCCCTCGACGTCGGCCGCCGGCTCGCCGTCGCGCAGGGCGGCCAGGGCGTAGCGCATGGCGGCGGGCAGGGCGCCGGCGGCCCTGCGTTCCTCGGGGCTGAGGTAGGCGTTGCGCGAGGACAGGGCCAGGCCGTCCGCCTCCCGCGCCGTCGGCCCGCCGAGGATCTCCACCGGCAGGTCCAGGTCCTTCGCCATGCGCCGGATCACCAGCAGCTGCTGGTAGTCCTTCTCGCCGAAGATCGCGACGTCGGGCCCGCACTGGATCAGCAGCTTGGCCACCACCGTCGCCACCCCGCCGAAGAAGTGTGGCCGCGATATGCCCTCCAGCGGCTCGGACACGCCCGTCGCCACATTGACCGTTGTGGCGAAGCCGTCGGGGTACATCTCACGCGCCGTGGGTGCGAACAGCAGGTCGCAGCCGGCCCCGGCCAGCTTCGCCGCGTCCTCGGCCTCGCCGCGCGGATAGGCGTCGAAGTCCTCGTGCGGGGCGAACTGGGCCGGGTTGACGAAGATCGAGGCGACGGTCCGGTCGGCCTGTTCGCGGCCCAGGGCGATCAGCGACAGGTGGCCGCTGTGCAGCGCCCCCATGGTCGGAATCATCGCCACCCGCTCACCGGCGGCCTTCCAGCCGGCGACGACGGCGCGCAGCTCGGCCACGGTGCGAACGACGGGAAGGGGCGTTTCACTCATGCCCGGCGGCATATCGCGCAGGGGGGCGGGGGTCCAGCCGCGACCTTACAGCTGTGGACAACTTCGGCGCCGCGATTGCCCCGACTCACCCTGCGGGTGTCTCGTCGGGTGAAAACCCCGCCGCATCGGTGAGGGAAACGTGAACTGGGGCGACCTATGGCGACGCAGCCGCATGTCATCGTGGTGGGCAATGAAAAGGGCGGGGCGGGCAAGTCGACCATCGCCGTCCACCTGACCACCGCGCTGTTGCACGGCGGGGCCAGCGTGGCGGTCATGGACCTGGACCTGCGCCAGTCGTCGATGGCCCGCTTCTTCACCAACCGCCGGGCCTGGCTGGCCTCGCAGGGCGAGGTGCTGCCCGAGCCGCTGGTCCGTCACGCGGCCGACGACGGCATCGCCCTGGCCAGGGCCGGCGAGGCCGAGCAGCTGACACGGTTCGAGGAAGCCTTCGCCCGCGCGCACCAGGACGCCGACTTCGTGATCATCGACACGCCGGGCGGGGATTCCCTGCTGTCGCGGATGGCCCACGCCCGCGCGGACCTGATCGTCACGCCGATGAACGACAGCTTCGTCGACTTCGATGTGTTGGGCCATGTCGACCCGGTGACCCTCGATCTGCTCAAGCCGAGCATCTATTCCGAGACCGTCTGGGAGGCCCGCAAGGCCCGCGCCCTGACCGGCCAGCGCCAGGCGCTCGACTGGATCGTGCTGCGCAACCGTCTGGCCAGCGTCGAGGCCCGCAACCGCAAGCGCGTCGACGAACGGCTGACGGCCTTGGCCAAACGGGTCGGCTTCCGCATCGGCGCCGGCCTGCGCGACCGGGTCATCTATCGCGAGCTGTTCCCGTTCGGCCTGACCGTCGCCGATCTGTCGGCCAAGGTGCGGCCGGTGCCGGTGTCGCTGGTGCATGTTTCGGCCCGCCAGGAGCTGCGCGCCCTGGTGCATTCGGTTGGACTTTCGCAGTTCTCGGGCGAAGAGTTGCTCGCCGCCGAATAGGGCGGGGAGCACGACCGCATGCCCTATCTTCTGCTCGGCCTCGCCGCCTTCGCCCTGCTGGTCTGGGCCGGTCGGCGCGCGCGGCCGGCGCTCGCCAAACCGGAATGGAAGATCGCCTCGGGCACGCTGTCGGTGCTGGCCATCGTCGGCGGCGGCTTCGTCGCCCTGCGGGGGGAGTGGCCCATCGGCCTGGCCCTGGCCGCCGGCGGACTGGTCATGGCGGTGACGGCCCGACGCGGCGACCTGCCGACGCCGAAGCTCGACGCCACGGACCTGGCCGAGGCGCGCGAAATCCTCGGCGTCGCCGCCAACGCCTCGCGGGAGGAGATCCAGGCCGCCTACGCCCGGCTGATCCGCGCCGTGCATCCCGACGCCGGCGGCACGAGCGGCCTTGCGGCGCGCATCAACGCGGCGCGGGACAGGCTGCTGAAGAAGTGATCGCGTAGCGATCACCCCGACGGAAGTCGGGGTCCAGCCGTGTCCCGACTTGCGTCGGGATGAGCGGGTATCAGGGCGCCACGACCATGCAGGTCTGCTTCTTGGCCTTGAGCGCCTTGCAGGCGGAGCGGGCGGCCTCGGCGGTCATGCCTTCGAAACGCACCCGGAAATAGCCGCCGACCGCATTGCCGATGGCGGCCTCGCCGTCGTCGACGGCCGAGGCGAAGCGCCGCTGGATCAGGGCGAGTTGCTCGCGGGCCTGGGACTTGGACTTGAAGGCGCCGGCCTGGATGGCCCACTGGCCGCGGGCCTTCTTCGGCGCGACCTTTTTGGGCGGCGCCGCCGCCGCGCGACGGGCCGGCGGCACGACGTCCATGCGCGGCTGAACGGTATAGGGCGTCGTCGACGGCGGGCCGTCAGTCAGCACCACGCGCAGGCCTTCCTGCTCACCGTCGCCCTGTTCGGTCGAGGGGCGGTCGATCGCGCCGTCAGGCGCCGGCTCGAACATCGACTGGGCGACGGTGATGTTCTCACCCAGCGACCGGCGTTTGAGCACGGTGAAGCCGGTCAGCAGCAGGTCTTCCACGTGGTCGTCGCGGGTCGCCGTCGAGCGGCCGCCGAGGACCACCGCGATCAGCCGCCGGCCGTCGCGCACCGCCGAGGCCGCGAGGTTGAAGCCCGAGGCGTTGGTGTAGCCGGTCTTCAGGCCGTCCACGCCCCACATCTGGCTGAGCAGGTGGTTGTGGTTGGCCACCGTCACGCCGCGGAAGGTGAACGAGCGCAGGCTGAAGTAGCTGTAGTACTGCGGATAGTCGCGCATCACGGCGCGCGACAGGATGGCGATGTCGCGGGCGGTGGAGATCTGCCGGCTGTCGGGCAGGCCGGACGCGTTGACGTAGCGCGTGTTCGACATCCCCAGCTCCTGGCCGCGCAGGGTCATCAGGGCGGCGAACCGCTGTTCGGTGCCGCCGAGGTGTTCGGCGAGGGCCACGGCCATGTCGTTGGCCGACTTCACGGCGATCGCCCGCATGGCGTCATCGACGCTGATCTGTTCGCCGGCCGCGAGGCCCAGCTTGCTCGGCGGCTGCGAGGCGGCGCGTGTCGAGACGGTGATCATGTCGGTCGGCTTGAGGCGGCCCTCGGAGATGGCCTCGAAGGCCAGATAGAGGGTCATGACCTTGGTGATCGAGGCCGGATAGCGGGGGCTGTCGGCGCGCTTGGCGTAGAGCACTTCGCCGGTATTCGCGTCGACGACGATGGCTGCGTACTTCGGTTCCGTCGCCGGCAGCGTGAGGTAAGGCACCTGCGCCGCCGCAACGGTGGGCGCACCCAGGCCCGTCGCCAGTGTGGCGACCAGTGCAAGTGCGAAAGTCAGGCGGCGGGCGAGCTCGAACATGCGGCGTCCGTCGAAAAAGGTCACATTTTACAGGGCGGCCCCGAGGCGACACTGCGGCATTCAAGTAGCATGCATTGTTTCGCCTTTCGCCAAAGTAAACACCTGTTGAGCGAATCCGCCGCAGGGGAAACCTGGCCATGGTGCGTCGCAAACAGTTCATGTTGCAGTGCACAAAAATTCGTTGACCGCTGCACTGCAACATGAGACACAGGAGCGTCAGCAGCGACTCGTTCGCCGCAGAAACCCCATTCAGGTCCTCCCCGACCACACAGGAGACATTCCGATGGCCACCGGCGCCGAAACTCTGAAGTCCACGGTCGAGCAGTTCACCACCGCGGGCAACCAGGCCTTCAAGGACAACGTCGAGAAGTCCCTCGCGTCGCTCAACGAAGCCAACGCCTATTCCAAGAAGAACCTCGAAGCCGTCGTCGCTTCGGTCACCGCCGCCACCAAGGGCGCGGAAGTCCTGGGTGCCCAGGCGATGGCCTTCTCCAAGAAGAGCATCGAAGACCAGGTCGCGGCCGCCAAGGCCCTGGCCGGCGCCAAGAGCGTTCAGGAAGCCGTCGAGCTCCAGACCGCCTGGATGAAGTCCTCGCTGGAAGGCTACATGTCCGAATTCGCCAAGTGGGGCGAAACGGTCGCCGCCTCCGTCAAGGACTCGGTCAAGCCGCTGAACGAACGCGTCACCGCGACCGTCGAGAAGCTGCAAGCCGCGAAGTAAGAGCCTGAACGCCGGGCGGGCATCCTCCCCCGGTAAGACCCCCTGGCGTTCAAGTTCCTGTGAAGGCCCGGACCGGCGACGGTCCGGGCCTTTTTACGTCCTGACATCGCTTCCGCCGCCCGCCCGGGCGCGCTAGCTTCCGGCCATGTCTCAAGTCGCACACCGCCTCACCGCCGCGGGCATCGTCCTGCCCGATCCCGTCGCCCCGATCGCCAACTATGTGCCGTTCGTCAGGGCGGGGAGCCTCGTCCACATCTCCGGCCAGGTGTCGCTCGACGCCTCGGGCGGGATCACCGGCACGGTCGGCGTCGACGTCGACATGGCCACGGCCGTCCGCGCCGCCCGCCTGTGCGGCGTCAACCTGCTGGCCCAGATGCGCGCCGCCTGCGACGGCGACCTCGACCGCGTGACGCGGGTGGTCAAGCTCGGCGGCTTCGTCCAGGCCGGCCCGGACTTCTTCGACATCCCCGCCGTGATCAACGGCTGCTCCGACGTGATGGTCGAAGCGTTCGGCGACGCCGGCCGCCATGCCCGCTCGGCGGTTGGCGTCTATCGCCTGCCGCGCAACTTTTCCGTCGAGGTCGACGCCATCGTGGAGATCGCGTGATGAAGGCGAAAGCCCGCCCCGAGCCCAGCGCCTTCGGCGAAGCCTGGGAACTGCTGTTCGACCCGCCGGTGGCCCACCGCGGCCTGTGGTCGCCCACGGGCGCGCCGGAGAACTCCCTGGCCGCGTTCCAGGCCGCCTGCGCCGCCGGCTACGGCATCGAGCTGGACGTTCAGATCACCGCCGACGGCGAGGCCGTGGTGTTCCACGACTTCAGCCTGTCGCGGATGACCGGCGCCGAGGGCAGGGTGGCTGACCGAACGCTCGCCGATCTTCAGGCCCTGCGGCTGGCCGGCACGGACGAAGCCATGCCGACGCTGAGCGAGGTTCTGGTCGAGGTCGGGCACCGGGCGATGGTCCACATCGAGCTGAAGACTCCCTTCGGCGAGGTGGGCCCGCTGGAGAAGCGCGTCAGTGAGGTGCTGCTCGATCACAACGGCCCGACCTGCGTGATCGGCTTCAACCCCTACAGCCACGCCTGGTTCGCCGATCACCACCCGCAGATCCTCCGGGGCCTGGACAGCTACGACTGGAAGGACGGCGCGGCCAGCAAGCTGACGCCGGAGATCCGCAAGTCGTTCGCCAACCTCGAGCACGTCGAGCTGGCCCGGCCCGACTTCCTGGCGCTGGACGCGAAGATGCTGCCGTCGCCGCGCGCCGACCTTTTCCGGGCCAGGGGCATGCCGGTCATCGCCTGGACCGTGCGTTCGGCCGAGGAGTGGGACCGGCTCAGGGACCACTGCGACAACCTGATCTTCGAGGGCTTCGCCGCGTGACACTGACGCCGGCGGTCGCCATCCACCGCCGCATCCGCGAGGTCGGCCGCGAGGCGTGGGACGCCTGCGCCGGGCCTGACAACCCGTTCGTGGCGTTCGACTTCCTCGACGCGCTGGAGGAATCCGGCTCGGTCGGCGACCGCACGGGCTGGGGGCCCTACCACCTGACCGTGGACGACGAGGCCGGGCGGGTGGCGGCGGCCATGCCGCTCTATCTGAAGACCCACAGCCAGGGGGAATACGTGTTCGACTGGTCGTGGGCCGACGCCTACGAGAAGGCCGGCGGGCGGTATTATCCCAAGCTCCAGTGCGCCTCGCCGTTCTCGCCGGTGACCGGTCCGCGGCTGCTTGTGCGGCCGGACGTCGACCCGGACGAGGGCCGGCGCATGCTGCTCGGCGGGGCCCTGACCCTGTGCGAGAAGCTCGGCGCCTCCAGCCTGCACGTCACCTTTCCGAACCGGACCGACTGGGACTTCCTCGGCAACGCCGGGCTGCTGCAGCGGCAGGACCAGCAGTATCACTGGTTCAACCGCGGCTACGCCGACTTCGACGCCTTCCTGGCGGACCTGTCGTCGGGCCGGCGCAAGACGGTCAGGCGCGAGCGCCGCCTGGCGCAGGACGCCGTGGACGAGATCGTCGCCCTGACCGGCGCGGACCTGACCGAGGAGCACTGGGACGCCTTCTACGGCTTCTACATGGACACCGGCGGCCGCAAGTGGGGCCGGCCCTACCTGAACCGCGCGTTCTTCTCGCTGCTGGGCGAGCGGATGGCCGACCGGGTGCTGCTGATCATGGCGAGGCGGGGCGGGCGCTGGGTCGCCGGGGCCCTGAACCTGATCGGCGGCGACTGCCTGATCGGCCGCAACTGGGGCTGCGTCGAGGACATCCCGTTCCTGCATTTCGAGCTCTGCTACTACCAGGCAATCGAGCACGCGATCCGCCTGGGCCTTCCGCGCGTCGAGGCCGGGGCGCAGGGGCAGCACAAGATCGCCCGCGGCTACCTGCCGGCCGAGGTCTACTCCGCCCACTGGATCGCCGATCCGGCCCTGCTCGAGCCCGTGCGCCGCTACCTTGACCAGGAACGCGCCGCCGTCCGCGAGGAGATGGACTGGCTGGCCGAGGAATATTCGCCGTTCAAGGCGGAGGGGTAAGGGGACTGGCCAAGCTGTCCCTTGGGACTGCTTGTCCTGTCCCCGCCAGCGTGATCCGGGACAGGCTATCCAGTCCCAAGGGACAGGAAAGCCGGTCCCCGTACCGGTCAGGACCGCTCGAAGGCCTGCCGCAGCAGCGCCCTGATCCCCCCGTCCACATCCGCCGGCGTCTCCAGGGTTACGGCCGATTTCAGCCGTTCCGACCAGCCCTCGTTCTTCGGCTCCACGAACCGCGGGTCCGCCTCGACCGGGACGCACAGCCCCAGCCGCGCCTTGCCACCCCTGAGCGGCCGGACAGCGGCGAACTGGAAATTGCGCGACCAGGCGGAGAAGCCCTTGCGCTGCCCGGTGACAAGGCCGGGGAAGTCCGCCACAGCCGCCTCGACGGCCGCGAGGATCGCCGCCGAGGCCGGGTCCTTCCACAGCGACGCGCGCAGGGCGTCGGCGTCGTCCCAGCCGGTCTCCGGCGGGAAGGCCTCCGACAGGATATGGGCGATGCGGTTGACGCCGAGGCCGTGGTGTTCGCGCAGCCAGGCGACGCGCTTCCCTGGCGCGGTTTCGGGACAGGTGCGGGCGATGGCCACCCACTCATCGAGGCTCTTGCCGGTGTCGCGCTCGAGGCTGGCCTGCACCGAGGCGAACCATTTTCGCTGCCGCTCCGTCAGATGGTCCTTGCCGGGAAGAGGGGTGCTCGCGCCCATCGTTTGCGCTCTCCGCTGCGATCGCTAGAACATGGCCCCATGCAGGGAGCGCATCAATGAGCCTCGACGGCGCCTACGACGACGACAACATCTTCGCGAAGATCGTGCGCGGCGAGATCCCCAGCGTGAAGGTCTGGGAAGACGACCAGGTGCTGGCCTTCATGGACGCCTTTCCCCAGGCGAAGGGCCATGTGCTGGTCATTTCGAAGACCTCGAAGGCCCGCAACCTGCTCGACGCCGAGACCAAGACCATCGGCCGCCTGATCGGCGCGGTGCAGAAGACGGCGCGGGCCGTGAAGGCGGCGCTCAACCCCGATGGTCTGGTCGTGACGCAGTTCAACGGCGCCCCGGCGGGCCAGACCGTGTTTCACCTGCACTTCCACATCATTCCCCGCTGGGACGGCGTGCCGCTGGGACGCCATGCCGAGGGCATGGCCGACCCGGACGAGCTCAGGGCGCTGGCCGCCGAGATCGCGGCGCGGCTGGAGGGCTGACATGCGGCCGGTCGCCGGACAGGCGGGAACCCGGGGACACCGGCGGGGGTTCCTGCTACGCCAAGGGCCTGCGCCGGCCATCTGTACGCGCCGCGAGGAGTAGCCCGATGCCTGTTCGACCGTTCCTGGCCCTGACGGCCGCCCTGGCCCTGGCCCCGCTGACCGCCCAGGCGGCCGACTACCGGGTGATGGGCGAGGACGAACGGGCCATCAGCCTCATCGAGGCGGCCATCAAGACCGACTCCGAAGGTCACCGCGAGACGGTGTTCTTCATTGGCTTTTCCGCCCCGGTGAACGGCCCGGGCAGCACCCAGGTGGTCAGCTCGACGATCCTCTTCGACTGCGCCGGCGCGCGCTACAAGGTCGGCGCGTCGAGCACCTTCACGGCCGAGATGGCTCCGATCCAGCGCGGAACGGTGCAGTACAGCTGGCGCGACATCGTGCCGGACTCGCCGTTCAGCCGCGCCGGCGCCTATGCCTGCAAGGGCGAGGCGCTGCCAAAGGCCGACGCCGGCGAGGTGAAGGCCATCGTCGCCCGCTATCTGGCCCGCCGCGCGGCCCTGACGCCGCCGGTCGAGGCGGCCCCGGCTGAGGCCCCGCCGTCCGCGGACCCGCAGCCCGCCGATGCGCCGGCTGCCTCCACGGAAGCCCCGAACCCGTAGTCGCGATCAGCGCTTTGTCGCCACCAGCAGGGCGCCGGCCGCGACCAGCACCACCCCCAGCCAGTTCTTCGGCGTCAGCCGCTCGCCGAGAAACAGGGTGGCGAACACCGCCACCAGCACGACGCTGAGCTTGTCGATCGGCGCCACCTGCGCCGCCGGGCCGAGCTTGAGCGCGCGGTAGTAGCAGAGCCAGGACGCCCCGGTGGCGAGGCCCGACAGCGTCAGGAAAATCCAGCTCTTGCCCGAAACCGAGGCCAGCGGCTGCCAGGCGCCGGTCGAGGCGACGATCGCCGCCGTCACGGCCAGGATGACCGCCGTGCGGATCAGGGTGGCGAAATCGGAATTTATCGCCTCTACCCCGACCTTGCCGAAGATCGCCGTCAGGGCGGCGAAGGCGGCGGCGAGCAGCGCCCAGGCCTGCCAGGGAAGAAGGGTCGTGGACATGGCCCGAGCATCGGCGCTCGTGGTGGTGCGGCGCAAGGGCGATCAGGCCGCTTCGGTCAGGTCCCGGGCCGAGAGCGCCCCGAGCGCGGTCTGCAGCAGCTCGTCCTGACGGATGGGCTTGGCGATGTGGCCGCTCATGCCGGCGGCGAGACAGCGCTCGATGTCCTCGGGCATGGCGGCGGCGGTCATGGCGATCACGGGCACGCCCGCGGCCGGGCCGTCGAGGGCGCGGATCGCCCGGCAGGCGGTCAGCCCGTCCATCACCGGCATGTGCAGGTCCATGAACACGAGGTCGAACGGAGACCCCTGGAGGGCCGTCAGCGCCAGCGCGCCATTCTCGGCGGTCGAGACCTCGAACCCGGCGGCCTCGAGCATCAGGGTCGCCACCTGCCGGTTGACGGCGTGGTCGTCGACCACCAGCACCCGGATGGCGCGGCCATCGACCTCGTCGGGGGCGTCGGCGGCCACGATCGCCGCCGGCGCGCAGCGGGGCAGGGTCAAGGCGAACCAGAACCGCGAGCCCTCGCCCTCGCGGCTTTCGACGCCGATGGTCCCGCCCATGCGCTGGATCAGCGTCTGGGAGATCGCAAGGCCGAGGCCGGCGCCGGCGAAGCTTCGGCGGTCCGACACGTCGACCTGGGAGAAGGGGGTGAACAGCCGGTCCAGCTTGTCGGCCGGAATGCCGATCCCGGTGTCGGTCACCGAGATGACCAGATCATCGGCCTCGCCGGCGCGGGCGGGGCGGCAGTCGATCGTCAGGCGGATGCTGCCCTGCTCGGTGAACTTCACGGCGTTGGCGAGCAGGTTCATCAAAACCTGGGTCAGGCGTCGTTCGTCGCCGCGATAGACCTGGTCGCGCACCCCCGGGGCGTCGATCTGCAGGTCGATGGCCCGGCCGGCCAGCATCGGGCGCACGATGTCCATCGAGCGGTCCACCACCTCGGCCAGCCGGAACGGCTGCTCGACCAGCAGCAGGCCGCCGGATTCCGCGCGGGAATAGTCGAGCACGTCGCTGATCAGCGCCAGCAGGACCTCGCTTGAGTGGCCGATGGTCCGGACCTGATCGCGCGCGTCCGAGGGCAGGTCCTGGCGAGTGGCGAGCAACTGGGCGTAGCCGGCGATGCCGTTGAGCGGCGTGCGCATCTCGTGGCTCATCACGGCCAGAAAGCGCCCCTTGGCGCCGGCCGCCTCGATCGCCGCCGAGCGGGTTTCACGGGCCGTCCGGAGCGCGCGCTTGAGGGCGCTCTGGGCCCGGTCGCGCTGGGTGAGGACGCTGATCAGCACCAGGGCGCTGAACTGCAGCGAGGCCAGATAGAGCTGCAGCCAGAGAATGCGGTCCGACATCCGCTCGGCGAAGGCGGCGATGGGGCCGTGGCCGGACACCGTCGCACCGGCCGCGACGAGGGAAAAGGCGAGGATTCCCGCCAGCGAGAAGGGCGGAGTGAGCCGGAGCACCAGCAGGAGGCCGACGGGGAAGATCAGGTAGAGCAGGGGCTCCCTGCCGAACAGGAAGATCGCCACGCCGGTCGCCACGGCGACGCCGAGGATGGCGAGCCGCTCGATCGGGCCCGCCGGGGCGCCGTGGTTGAACTGGTTGAACCGGATCAGCACCAGGGCGCCGGGCAGGCCGATCATCATGCCGAGCACGTCACCCACGGCCCAGACCGGCCAGAGCGCGGACAGGTCGGCGTTGAACATCCAGGTCGACAGAAGGGATCCCACGGTGGGGATGACGAGCGTCGTGGGCAGCACGGCGATCAGCGCCACCCGGCGAAAACGGGAAAGGCTGGTCATGTCCAGCCGGGCGCCGGCCACCTTGCGGACGAGCAGGGCGACGCCGAGCGCCTCGGTCAGGTCGCAGCCGGCGATGAGCATCGCCTGGGCGGGCGGACTTCCGCCGATGGCCGCGCCCAGTCCGTCGGCGATGGTGCAGAGAATGGCCAGCTGGATCGCCGGGGCGCGCGGCAGCAACAGCAGGGACGCCGCGAGCAGCCCGTTGTTGATCCACAGCACGGCAAGGCCGCCGGTGCCCCGGGTCAGGACGTAGGCCACCGCCGTGCTCGTGACGTAGGCCGCGAGCAGAAGGGCGGGCAGGAGAGGATGGCGCTGCGTCTGTGCGACCCGGAACAGACTCATGCGTGACCCCTGATACCTACGGTATCAGGGGTTTCGGCGATCGGCCGCTTAGATGGGGTTTACCCGATCCGGGTCGCGACAGGCCTATTCGGCCAGCGCGGGTTCCTCGATCTCCGGCGCACCGGGCTCACGCGGCTTGTCGTCGACCTCGAAGTCGAAGGCGATCTTGCCGTCGCGGAGCACGACGCGGACGTGGCCGCCCTTGGCCAGCTTGCCGAACAGGATGTCGTCGGCCAGCGGCTTCTTGATGTGCTCCTGGATGACGCGGGCGAGGGGGCGCGCGCCGTAGAGCTCGTCGAAGCCGTTCTTGGCCAGCCAGTCGGCGGCCTCGTCGCTGGTCTCGATGGTCACGTTGCGGTCGGCCAGCTGGGCTTCCAGCTGCAGCACGAACTTCTGCACGACCTGGCGGATGATCTCCTGGGTCAGCGGCTTGAAGGCCACCACCGCATCGAGGCGGTTGCGGAACTCCGGCGTGAAGATGCGCTTGATCGCCTCCTCGGACTCGCCGTCCGCCTTGCCGCGGCCGAAGCCGATGGTCTGGCGCTGCGAGTCCGCCGCGCCGGCGTTGGTGGTCATGATCAGGACCACGTTGCGGAAATCGACCTTCTTGCCGTTGGAGTCGGTCAGCTGACCGTGGTCCATGACCTGCAGCAGGATGTTGTAGACGTCGGCGTGGGCCTTCTCGATCTCGTCGAGCAGCACCACTGCGTGCGGATGCTGGTCGACGGCGTCGGTCAGCTGGCCGCCCTGGTCATAACCGACGTAGCCCGGAGGGGCGCCGATCAGGCGGCTGACGGTGTGGCGCTCCATGTATTCCGACATGTCGAACCGCAGCAGCTCGATGCCGAGGGTGTGCGCCAGCTGGCGGGCGGCCTCGGTCTTGCCGACGCCGGTCGGGCCGCTGAACAGGTAACAGCCGATCGGCTTGCTCGGGTCGCGCAGGCCGGCGCGGGCCATCTTCATGGCGCTGGACAGCTGGACGATCGCCTCGGGCTGGCCGAACACCGTGCGCTTCAGGTCGTTCTCGAGTTCCTTGAGGGCCTCGGTGTCCGACTTGCTGACCGACTTCGGCGGGATGCGGGCGATCTTGGCGACGACGGCCTCGATCTCCTTCACGCCGATGGTCTTCTTGCGCTTGCCTTCGGGCAGCAGCATCTGGCCGGCGCCGGCCTCGTCGATCACGTCGATCGCCTTGTCCGGCAGCTTGCGGTCGGTGATGTACTTGGCCGACAGGTCCACCGCAGTCTTCAGCGCGTCGTTGGTGTACTTCAGCTTGTGGAATTCCTCGTAGTAGACCTTGAGGCCCTTGAGGATCTTCAGGGTGTCTTCGACGGTCGGCTCGTTGACGTCGATCTTCTGGAACCGGCGAACCAGCGCGCGGTCCTTCTCGAAGTGCTGGCGGAACTCCTTGTAGGTGGTCGAGCCCATGCAGCGCAGGGTGCCCGACGCCAGGGCCGGCTTCAGCAGGTTGGAGGCGTCCATCGCCCCGCCGCTGGTCGCGCCGGCGCCGATCACCGTGTGGATCTCGTCGATGAACAGGATGGCGTTGGGGTGGTTCTCCAGCTCCTTGACGACCTGCTTGATGCGCTCCTCGAAGTCGCCCCGATAGCGGGTCCCGGCCAGCAGCGCGCCCATGTCGAGCGAGAAGATGGTCGCGCCTTCCAGCACTTCGGGCACCTGGTGGCGCACGATCTTCAGCGCCAGGCCCTCGGCGATCGCCGTCTTGCCGACGCCGGGGTCGCCGACGAGCAGCGGATTGTTCTTGGTCCGGCGGCAGAGGATCTGGATGCAGCGCTCGACTTCGGCGGTGCGGCCGATCAGCGGATCGACCTTGCCCTGGCGGGACTTCTCGTTGAGGTCGACGCAGTAGGCCTCGAGGGCCTCGCCGCCGGTCTTCACCGTGGCCTTTTCCTCGTCGTTCTCGACGGTCGCGCCCTTGGCCGGCTTGGCTTCCGAGGCGCCGGCCTTCTTGGCGATGCCGTGGGCGATGAAGTTGACCGCGTCGTACCGCGTCATGTCCTGCTCCTGCAGGAAGTAGGCGGCGTGGCTTTCGCGCTCGGAGAAGACGGCGACCAGCACATTGGCGCCGGTGACCTCGTCGCGGCCCGAGGACTGCACATGGATCACCGCGCGCTGGATCACGCGCTGGAAGCCGGCCGTCGGCTTGGCGTCATCGCCGTCCTCGACGATCAGGCTGCGCAGTTCGGTGTCGAGATAGTTGGTCAGGGTCTTCTTCAGCGCGGCGAGATCAACGTCGCAGGCGCCCATCACCCCCGACGCATCCTCGTCGTCGGTGAGCGACAGGAGCAGGTGCTCCAGGGTCGCGTATTCGTGCTTTCGCTGGTTCGCGTAAGCGACGGCGCGATGCAGGGTTTCTTCGAGATTGCGCGAAAACGAGGGCAAGCTGTGGCTCCTCAATCCTTTTCCATGGTGCACTGCAACGGATGCTGATGCCGGCGGGCGGAGTCGATCACCTGGGCCACCTTGGTCTCGGCCACTTCGTAGGTGTAGACGCCGCAGACGCCGACGCCGTTCTGGTGCACGTGAAGCATGATGCGGGTCGCATCTTCGCGCGATTTGTTGAAAAAGCGCTCAATCACGTAAACGACGAACTCCATCGGAGTGTAATCGTCATTGAGAATAAGCACGCGATATAGCGACGGCTTCGCCGTTTTCGGCTTCGTCTGTGTGACGACCGCCGATCCCGTGCCGTTCGATCCAGCGCCTGACTTCTTCTCCGCCATTCGTCGTCCATCCAGGGCGGTCCAACGATCGGACCGCCTCATGCCTCGATTAGATATGGAAACATCGTCGCTTTGGAAGGGCTGACGAGCCCCGGCGCGTCGGTTTGGCGCGGTCGTGATCAGGTTTCCCGCTCTGGGCGAGCTTTGCGGAGGTGTTCTCTCCCGCTTCGCGGGGCCCGTCTGGCGTGCGGCCGCTCTTCGCACCCGCAAAAAGGTCTGAGTCGCGGGCGGGCGAGTCGCCGGTCAGTCGCGCTCCTCGCGACCGAGGGCACGGCCGGTGACCACCGCGCCCTTGCCGAACTTCGCGCGCAGCGCGTCGACCGCGGTTTCGCTCCTGAGGTTGCGGGTCTCGGTCTCGGCGAAGAAGTCGCCTTCTGCCGCCCCGGCCTCGATGAAGTCCGACAGGCCCGCGCCGATCAGGCGGTAGGAGCGGCCGGCCGGCTCGGCCGCCAGAAGTTCCCGCGCCACGGCGAACAGCGTCCGGGCGGTCTGGGTCGGGACGGGCAGGGTGCGTCGCCGCGTGATGATCCTGAAGTCCGGCGTGCGCAGCTTGAGGCTGGCGACCCGCCCGGCGATGCCCTCGGCCCGCAGCTGTCGCGCGACCTTCTCGCACAGGGGCCACAGCCGGTCCTCGAGGTCGCCGGTCGCGCTGAGGTCGGTGTTGAAGGTGGTCTCGGCGCTGATCGTCTTGCGGCTCTGGTCGGGATTGACGACCCGCGCGTCCTGGCCGTGCGCCAGCCTGTGCAGATGCAGGCCGTGCTGGCCGAAGCGGTCCGCCAGCGCCTTCAGGTCGGCGGCGGCGATGTCGCCGATGGTGCGGAAGCCGGCCTTTTCGAGCGAGTCGGCCATCACCGGCCCGACGCCCGGCAGGATGCGCACCGGCCGGGGCGCGAGGAAGGCCTGGGATTCGGCGCCGCCGATCACCGAGAAGCCGCGGGGCTTGTCGATCTCCGAGGCGATCTTGGCCATGAACTTGTTGGCCGCCAGGCCGATCGAGACGGTCAGGCCGATCTCGGCCTCGATCTCCGCCTGCAGCCGGGCCAGCATCATCGCCGGCGGCGCCCCGTGCAGCCGCTGGGTGCCCGACAGGTCGATCCAGGCCTCGTCCAGCGACAACGGCTGCACCAGCGGCGTCAGGGCCCGCACCTTGTCGAAGATGCGTTTGCTCTCGGCGCGGTACTTGGCGAACTCCGGCGGCAGGATCACCGCCTGCGGGCACAGGGCCCTCGCCTTGAACATCGGCATGGCCGAGCGCACGCCGCTCATCCGGGCGATGTAGCAGCAGGTTGTGACCACGCCGCGCACCCCGCCGCCGACGATCAGCGGCACGTCGCGCAGCTCCGGCCGGTCGCGCTTCTCCACCGAGGCGTAGAAGGCGTCGCAGTCGAGATGCGCCATCGACAGGCTCGACAACTCGGCATGCGCCAGCATCCGCGGCGAGCCGCAGGCCGGGCAGCGGCGCGGCGCGCCGTCCCCGGTCCAGAAGCAGTCGCGGCAGAGAGCGGTCATGGCGTCAGCATACACAAGGCTCCCCGCCTCGGGGTGTCAGGATGTCTTGACCTCGCGCGGGCGGCGGAGTGACTAGGCCTGCAGAGGCGAGGGCAGACATGAGCGCGATCCGGCCAGCGGCGAACCACCCCGAGGCGGCGGACGACCACACCGGCCTGCCGGGCTGGATCTACAGCGACCCCGACTTCTTCGAGGCGGAGAAGCGCGCGGTGTTTCGCCAGAGCTGGCAGATCGTCTGCCACCTGTCGGACATCCCGGAGTCCGGCGATTTCCACACCCTGGAGTTCCTCGGCGAGAGCGTCGTCGTGGTGCGCGGCGACGACCAGAAGGTTCGCGCCTTCCACAACGTCTGCCGCCACCGGGCCTCGCGCGTGGTCGACGGGCCGGCCGGCAACTGCGGCCTGCGCATGACCTGCCCGTATCACGCCTGGAGCTACGACCTGAAAGGCCGGCTGGCCGGGGTGCCGCACGTGAAGGCCTTCGAGGGCTTCGACCAGGCGGCGCACAACCTTGTGCCGGTCGAGATCGAAATCTGCCTCGGCTTCGTGTTCATCCGGCTGGAGGGTGGCCTGCCGTCGGTGCGGGAAATGCTGGGCCCCTACTACGCCGAGATGGAGCCCTACCGCATGGAGGAGCTCCAGCCGCTCGGCCGGGTCACGCTGCGCGAGCGCGAGGTGAACTGGAAGAACGTCTCGGACAACTATTCGGACAGCCTCCACATCACCGTCGCCCATCCGGGCCTGACGCGGCTGTTCGGCGCCGGCTACGGCCTCGAGGCCGGAGACTGGTGCGACAAGATGTGGGGCGGTCTGCGCGACACGCCGTCCGACAACTGGTCGGAGCGGCGCTACCAGGCCTTCCTGCCGGTGGTCGAGCACCTGCCACCCGAGCGGCGCCGGCTGTGGACCTATTTCAAGCTCTGGCCCAACTGCGCCTTCGACATCTATCCCGACCAGATCGACTTCATGCAGTTCCTGCCGGTGTCTCCGACGAAGACGGTGCTGCGCGAGATCGCCTACATCCTGCCCGACGACCGCCGCGAGATGCGCGCGACCCGCTACCTGAACTGGCGGGTGAACCGGCAGGTCAACATCGAGGACAAGGCGCTGATCGAGCGCGTCCAGGCCGGCATGAGTTCGTCCAGCTACGGCATGGGCCCGCTGAGCGTGAACGAGGTGGCGCTGAAGAGCTTCACCCGCCGGATGCGCGACCTGATCCCGCAGAGCCGCGAGGCGACCGCGCCGCCGCCGGGATGGGGGCGGGGCTAGGCCTCCAGCGGCCACAGCCACGCCGCGCCCCGCACGCCGGACGAATCCCCGTGCATCGCCCTGCGGATCGGCGTCTCGAAGCTGTCCGAGAAGATGTAGTGGGCCACCACCGGCGACAGCCGGTCGTAGAGCTCGTCGACATTGGACATGCCGCCGCCCAGCACGATGACGTCCGGGTCGAGCAGGGTGCACAGCGAGGCCAGCGCCCGGCCCAGCCGGCTGATGTAGCGGTCCAGCGCCGCCTCGGCGGCGGCCTCGCCCTTGCGGGCGGCGACGACGATGGTCGCGCCGTCGCGCTTGAGCCCGGTCGCCCGCTCGTAGTCCTCGACGAAGGCCGAACCGGAGGTCCAGGTCTCGAGGCAGTCGACACGGCCGCACCAGCAGCGGTGGGCCTGGAATTCGTCGGGCGCGGGCCAGGGCAGGGGCGTGTGGCCCCATTCGCCGCCCACGCCGTTGCGGCCCTCGACCGTGCGGCCGTCGACGACGATGCCGCCGCCGCAGCCGGTGCCGAGGATCGCCCCGAACACCACCCGCGCGCCGGCCGCCGCGCCGTCGGTCGCTTCGGACAGGGCGAAGCAGTTGGCGTCATTCTCCATCCGTACGGGCCGGCCCAGCACGCGCGCGAGGTCCTCGTGCATCGGCCGGCCGTTCATCCAGACGGAGTTGGCGTTGCGCATCAGCCCGGTCTTCGTCGAGATCGAGCCGGGCATGCCGATGCCGACCCGGCCGACCGTCTGGCCCGCCTGCCGCTCGGCCTCGGCGACGAGGTCCTCCACCACCTGCAGGAAGGCGTCGTAGTCGCCCGGATTGGCCTGGCGCACGCGCGCCACGAAGGCCCCGCCGGCGTCCAGCGCCGCCGCCTCGATCTTGGTGCCGCCGATGTCGACGCCGATGCGGATCACGCGATCACCGCCGCCAGCGCCGGCCCGAGCGTCGCCCAGTCCTCGTGCAGGTCATGCTTGTCCGGGATCGTCGGCGCATAGGGCCGCAGGCGTTGGTCGGCGATGATCTGGAAGGTCGCCACGGCCGGGGCCGACTGGGCCGACGAGTCGAGATTGGGCAGCAGGTCGTCGATGAAGGCCGCCGGGCCGCTGGTGCGGGCGGCCATGCCGGCGATGGTCGGCCCCTTGAGGCCGGAATGGAGAATCATCGGGTAGTCGAATCCGTGTTTCGACAGCCAGCCGGTGCGTGATTCGAGCGCATGGGCCGGGGCGTTGGTCAGAATCACCACGCCGGCCCGCTGCGACAATGTGGCCAGCGCCTCGGCCGCGCCCTCCACCGGATCGAGATCGTCGGCTCCGTGATGGAAGAAGTCGTCGAACAGCTTCTTGCCGGTCTCGAGGTCGATGTGCTCGGTCTCGCCGGGCCGGTAAAGGTTCTGGAACAAGGCGAAACGGTCGATCCGCATCTCGTAGCCGTAGCGGCCGACATAGCGTTCGAACCCGGCCATGAAGTGGGCCAGCACCTCGTCGACGTCGACGATCAGCAGCGGCGCGGCGGGGCGGGTGACCAGATCTTCTAGGGCGACAGGCTGCAAGGCGGTCTCGTGGTCGGCTCGGGGGGTTAGCTCGGGTTTAAGGATATTCGCCGATTACTGGCAGGAACACGACAGCGGCGAGTCACCTGATCGCCCGCCACGTCGAAACAGGTTGAGGGTACGGGTCGCCGAATGGCCAAGAAGGTCCTCATTGTCGAGGATAACGAGCTCAACATGAAGCTCTTCCACGACCTGCTCGATGCGCAGGGCTACGAGACGTTGCAGACCCGCGAGGGTCTCTCCGCCCTGGCCCTGGCGCGCGAGCATCGTCCCGACCTCATTCTGATGGATATCCAGCTGCCGGAGATCTCCGGCCTGGAGGTCACCAAGTGGCTGAAGGAAGACGACGAGCTGAACCACATCCCGGTGGTGGCCGTTACCGCCTTCGCCATGAAGGGCGACGAGGAACGCATCCGCGAGGGCGGCTGCGAGGCCTACATTTCCAAGCCGATCTCGGTCGTGCACTTCCTCGACACGATCAAGCGGCTGCTGGGCTAGGGAGACGGGACATGAGCGCGCGGATCCTGGTCGTCGACGACATCGAAGCCAACGTGAAGCTGCTCGAGGCCAAGCTGGCCGCCGAGTACTATGACGTGCTCACCGCCAACGACGGCCCCACGGCCCTGGCGATCGCGGCGGCGGAAAGCCCCGACATCATCCTGCTCGACGTCATGATGCCCGGCATGGACGGCTTCGCCGTCTGCCGCCGGCTGAAGGACGATCCCGCCACGCGTCACATCCCGGTGGTGCTGGTCACCGCGCTCGACGGCCGGTCCGACCGCATCGAGGGGCTTGAAGCGGGGGCCGACGAATTCCTGACCAAGCCGATCGACGACGTCATGCTGTTCGCCCGCGTGCGCAGCCTGACCCGCCTGAAGCAGGTGATGGACGAGCTGCGCGCCCGCGAGGCGTCCGGACGGCGCATCGGCGTGATCGCCGGCGCCGCCGCGCGCCTGGGCGGCACGGGCGGCCGGGTGCTGATCGTCGACGACAACGAGCGGCAGGCCCAGCGTCTGATGGCCGAGCTGGCCATCGAGCACCGACCGGTGTTCGAGACCGATCCGGAGAAGGCGCACCTGACGGCGCGCGGTCCGGTCGACCTGATCATCGTCAACGCCACGGCCCGCGCCTTTGACGGCCTGCGCTTCGCCGCCACCATCCGCTCGGACGAGGCGACCCGGCACCTGCCGATCCTGGCCATCGTCGACGCCGACGAACGCCACCGGCTGGTCAAGGCGCTGGAGATCGGCGTCAACGACCTGCTGACCAAGCCGCTCGACCCGCAGGAGATGTCGGCCCGCGCGCGGACCCAGATCCGCCGCAAGCGCTACACCGACTTCCTGCGCGACAATCTCGACCATTCGCTGGAACTGGCCGTCACCGACCAGCTGACCGGCCTGCACAACCGCCGCTACATGGAAGGGCAGCTGGGCGCCCTGGTGAAGCGGGCGGCGCACGGCGGCGATCCGGTCTCGGCGCTGATGATCGACATCGACCACTTCAAGAAGATCAACGACGCCTTCGGCCACGACATCGGCGACGAGGTGCTGCGCGAGTTCGCCGTGCGCCTGGCGTCCAATGTCCGGGCCATCGATCTGCCCTGCCGCTACGGCGGGGAGGAATTCACGGTGATCATGCCCGGCGCGCGGCTCGAGGACGCCCAGCGCGTCGCCGAGCGCATCCGGTTGCACGTGGCGGGTTCGCCCTTCCGCGTCGCCGGGGGCCGCGAGCTGCTGACCGTGACCATCTCGGTCGGCGTCGCCACCACCCTGGGCGAATCGGACACGCCGGACGCCCTGCTGAAGCGGGCGGACGAGGCGGTCTACGAGGCCAAGGCGGCCGGCCGGAATCGCGTCATCTCCCGCGCGGCCTGATTTCCACAGAAATCGTCGTCTCGATACCCGATTTGGGCAAACTTCCGTCTGGAACCCGACGGACCGTCTGCTATGCGTGGTTGTGTCGGGGGAGTGGTCTCAATGGTTTGGCGGCGTCTGTCGGTGCCTATTGCCGGCCTTCTTGGCCCGCTGGTTATCGCCGCTGTCGTGCTGCGAAACTGGCACGGCTGGGCCGCCGCCCCGTTCTGGCTGGACGACATCGTCGCCGGGCTGCTGCTGATCGCGGCGGCCATCTTCGCCCATAGCGAACAGGACAGCCTGCGCGGCCGTCTTCTGACCGGTGCGCTCGGCGTCGCGGCGGCCGTGCTCTGGGGATCGCTGTTCGAGACCCAGGCCGGCCTTCATCCCCGTCCGGAGGACTGGAGCGCCCTGCCCGGCGTCGCCCTGATCCTGACCGTCATCGCCTTCCTGATGGCCCTGACCGGCGTCGCCGTCAGCCTGCCCAGCAAGCGCCGGCCGTTCGTCGGCACAAGGCCCGAAAAGCAGAAAACCCGGCGCTGAGGCCGGGTTTCCCTAAATCCTGCAAGGCCTGGAAGGGCTCTTACTTGATCTTGCCTTCCTTGAACTCGACGTGCTTGCGCACGACCGGGTCGTACTTCTTCAGCACGAGCTTTTCGGTCATGGTGCGGGCGTTCTTCTTGGCGACGTAGAAGAAGCCGGTGTCCGCCGAGGAGTTCAGGCGGATCTTGATGGAAGCCGGTTTGGCCATCGTGGGAATCCTTGGGTAGCCGCGAGGGCCGAAACTGAGAGGCGCGGAACATACTCATCATCCGCGCGAAGTCAATCACGGCAGGGGCCGCACCCGCGTGGTTCCGGCGCGATAGGTCATCATGAACGGCGCGCCCTGTCTCTGAAGCACCCGCAGGACCTCTTCGGTGATGTCGAACAGGGGCAGGCGCAGGGCGTCATCAAGGCTCCGCCAGGCCAGGTCGGCCAGTTCGCTGCTGTCGGCGGCCTCGCCCGAGGCGATGTCTGCGTCGGCGGCGAAGAACCGGGCGTGGAAGCGCACGGGGCTGATGGTCGGGGTGATGGCCCGGGCCGCGAGGGTCAGGGGCGCATGGTCGTTGGCCAGTGTCAGGCCGGTCTCTTCCTCGGTTTCGCGGATCGCGGCGCTGGCCAGGGCCGCGGCCAGCCGGGCGTCCGCGCCGGTGCGCCGCACGCAGTCGGCGGCCAGCGGCGCGAGCACCGGGCGGGCGAAGTCGGCCGCGTCCAGCCGGCCGCCGGGAAACACGAACACATCGGGGGCGAAGCGCGACCTGGCCGGCCGCCGGCCCATCAGCACCTGCGGTCCGGCGGCGGTCTTGCGCAGCAGGATCAGGCTGGCGGCGTGGCGCGGCCGGACCGGTCGGGCGGGGCTGTCGGCGGTCACAGATGCTCCAGCCGCCGCGCGCCGTTGAGGAAGCGCATGAAGGGGACCGGCCGCGCGCCGTGCTGCAGCCGCTCGGCCACCTCGGAGACGACGAAGCGGGTGATGTTGGGCAGGTCGAGGGCGAGGGCCTCGTCAAGGTCGACCCACGCGATCTCGTCCAGTTCGCCGCAGTCGGGCCGCCGGTCGAGGCTCAGCAGCGACTCGGCCTCGGCCATGAAGAAACGGGCGTCGAAGCGGCGCGGCCGGTAGGGCGGGGTGATGGCGCGGGCGACGAAGTCCAGCGCCGCCAGATCGGGCAGGGCGCCGATCTCGAGGAACTCGCGCCAGCCGCCGACGCCGGGGCGGGGCGGGGCCTCCCTGGCCAGCAGCAGGCCGGCCTCCTCGAAGGTCTCGCGGATCGCCGCCATGGCCAGGGCTCTGGGCAGCAGCGGGCTGGCGTGACGGGCCGTCAGGGCCAGCCGCGCGGCCACGTCGTGCCGAAGGTCGTTGGCCGCCGGCGCCGTGAAGTCGCCCCGGTCGATCCGGCCGCCGGGGAACACCCACTTGTCGGGCATGAAGGCGTGGCCGCGGTTGCGCCGGCCCATCAGCAGCCGCGGCTTCCTCGCGTCGCGCCGGACGATGATCAGGGTGGCGGCGTGGCGCGGCTTGACCAGCTTGTGGCCGCCTTCGCGCATGGCGCCGTCGGAGCGGGGATCGTAGTCGGGGTCGAGAACCTGTCCTGTCATCGCGTCAGGATAGGCCGCTCAACTACGCTGGGAAGTATGACCTAGCGTCACTCCGCCGGCGGGAGCGGCTTCAGGATCAGGATCGACAGGTCCCGGTCCGGCCGCCAGTTGGTCTTGCGCACCTCGAACCGCGTGGGGCTGATCTTCTTCACGCCGCTGGCGCAGAAGCTGACCAGGTTTTCCGGCGCGCCCTTGTCGATCACCAGATGGAAGTCGCCGATCGGCTTGGCCCAGTTGCCGGCCGTGCGCAGGATGTAGGCGATCCAGGTCTCCGTGAACGGCGCATAGTCTCTCGCCCCCTTTGCCCTGGCCACCGCGGCCATGAACGAGGCGTCGATGCAGTAGCGCGCCCGCTGCGCCGCGCCCTCGGCGTCGGACAGGTACCCGGGGGAGCCGACCATGGTGCCGACCGTACCGCCGACGGCGGGCCTGTAGCTGTGCTCGACCACGACCTCCGCGCCCGGGGCGAAGGTCTGTTCCCAGTGGAAGGTGGTCTTGAGAATCCAGGCCGGGTTCAGGTGCGTCTCCCAGCCCCTGCCGGCGTCGTACTCGTCGGGAACAGCCAGCCCGAGGGCCACGGCCTCGTCCCGGGCCGCCTTGGGCAGGGCGTCGAGCCGGGCGATCACTCCGTCCAGCTGCAGGGCCAGCGGCACGCCGTGGGCCTTCAGCCAGGCCGTCTGGTCGACGCCCCTGGCGAAGGCGCGCTGCTCGACCGCCATGGCGACGGGCCTGCCGTCCACCGTGGTCCTGAAGTCGAGGATGTTGGCCGGATCCTCCCGATTGGGGATGGCGGTGTCGTGGAAGCCGAAGTCCTCGCCGCCGATGTCGGGCATCGGGAAGGCAACCCGGGTGGTCACCGGCGCGGCCGAGGTGTTGACGAACACGTAGCGGACCCTGACCGCCTGTTCGGAGATGAACAGGTCCTCCGTGCGCATCTCTATGGCGGCGGTCTTTGTCAGCACCAGACCGCCCGCGGCCAGTTCCGCCGTCGAGTCATTGGCCAGCGCGGGCGCGGCCAGCAAGGCCGCCAGCACGGCGGCGAGAACGGTCTTCTTCATGGCGTCAGCCTCCCGGGGAGGAAAGGCTAGCACGGGGTGAGCGGCAGTGTACCGGCGCCTCGCCCGACGCGGGCGGCGCGGCTACCTCGAGCGGGCCTTCGCCGTTTCCGCGCCGAGATAGTTGAGCTCGATGGCGATGCCGTTCGGGTCCTGCAGGAACAGCTGCCGGATCGGGGCGTCCGGCACGCCGATCTCGCGGAACGGCACGCCGAGCGCCGTCAGCCGGGCCTTCGCCGCGTCCAGGTCGCCGATGGCGAAAGCCACGTGGTTGAGCGTCGCCTGGTCGGAGCCGACGCCCGGCGTCGGCCGGCTCATCAGATGCACCACGGGCTTGTCGCCGCTGTAGAGCCAGTGGCCGTCGAACGGGAAGGCTGGCCGCCAGCGCTCGGTCAGGCCCAGCACGTCGCGCCAGAAGTCGCGCGTCTCGGTCAGCCGGTCGGTGGCGATGTTGATGTGGTCCAGGTCGAGGATCATCGCGCGCGCTCCGTTGCGGCCATGGCGGCCAGCGCCTCCGGAAGCAGGCCGGCCAGAAGGGCGGCGGCCTCCGCCTGGCCGTCCGCTCCGGCGATCAGGTCCTGGCGGACTTCCAGTTCGAGGTAGTCGAGGCCGTTCCCGTCGGCATGGCGGGGGATGGTGTTGTCGCGGCCGTCCATCGCATAGGGCTGGTTGTCGCCGACCCTGTCGGCGAACCGCGATCGAAGCGCCGCCAGCACAGCCTCCGAGAAGGGCGAGTCGTGCCGGTGCAGAACCCCGTACAGCCACGGCCGGTCGAAGCCGGCCATGTTCGGCGTGAAGCTGTGCAGCGACACGAGCACCGTCGGCCGGCCGCGCGCCAGACGGTCGGCGATGCCGTCGGCGATCGCCGTCTGATAGGGCTGATGGATCTCGGCCAGCCGCCGGGCCCGGTCGGCCTCCGTCAGGCCGACATTGGCCGGAATCGTCGTCCCGTCGCTGACCGCCGGGGCCAGGTCCGGCGCGTCCGGCTTGCGGTTGCAGTCGATCACCAGCCGCGAATAGGTCTGGCGGATGAAGCAGGCGTCGAGCGCCGCCGCCAGCCGCTCGCCGGTCGCGGCGATGCCGATGTCCCAGGCGATGTGGCGGTCCATCTCCGCCGCCGGCACGCCCAGATCGCCGAGCGCCCGGGGGATCGCCCGGCCCGCGTGATCGCCCAGAAGCAGAAAGGGCGAGCGACCGTCCCGGTTTGTGATCACAAGGGGCGGCAAATCGTCCGGACCGAGCAATCGGTTCGACCGGGCCGGTGAATCGGCGCAACGCTGGTCCAAATGCCGATCCTCACGATCCGTCATCTTACCCGCTACCGTTACCGCAATCCGGTGGCTCTGGGCGAGCATCGCATGATGTTCCGGCCCCGCGAGAGTCATGACCAGCGGTTGCTGTCGCACGAGCTGACGATTTCCCCGACGCCGGCGCGGCATCACACGGTGCAGGACGTGTTCGGCAACTGCGTCGGCGTGGCCGGGTTCACCGGCCGGACCACCGAGCTGACCTTCGAAAGCCGCGTCCGGCTGGAGCACACGCCGCTGCCGGCGTTCGCCGATCCGGACGGCGAGATCGAGGTCTATACGGGGGCCATGCCGTTCGCCTACAGCCCGGACGACCTGCCGGACCTGCTGTCGTCGCTCGACCGCCAGCACGCCGATCCGCAGGGGCTGGTCGACGCCTGGGCGCGCCGCTTCGTGCGCCCGGTCGGCAAGACCCGTCTGCAGACCCTGCTCAGCGAGATGACCCAGGCCATCTACGCCGACTTCCGCTACAACACCCGTCTCGTCGGGGGCGCGCAGACGCCGGTCGAGACCCTGACCCTGGGCACGGGCAGCTGTCGCGACTTCGCGGTGCTGATGATCGACGCGGTGCGCAGCCTCGGCCTCGCGGCGCGGTTCGTCTCGGGCTACATCTACAGCCCGCACTACAATCCCGACGCGCCGGGGCGTGTCGGCGGCGGCCACACCCACGCCTGGGTGCGCGTCTATCTGCCGGCCTGCGGCTGGGTCGAGTTCGATCCGACCAACGGCATTGTCGGCAACGCCGATCTGGTGCGGGTGGCCATCGCCCGCGATCCCCGTCAGGCCGTGCCGCTGCACGGCGCCTGGTCAGGGCTGGCCTCGGACTACCTGGGCATGGACGTCGAGGTCGACGTGAGGTCCGATTTCGACATCGCCGGGCAACTTTCGCCGTCGTGGTCCGTTGGCATGGCCAGTTAGTCAAAGAGCAGAACATCCATGCGCATCAAGGCGGGCTTTGAGGTCATCTACGACTGCCCCGAGCCGGTCCCGATGCTGCTGACCCTCAGCGTTCACCCTTCGCGGCGGGACGATCTGGAGACGGCCGACTGGCTGCGCACGGACCCCGTCGTCGAGGTGCGCCAGTACCTCGACGGCTTCGGCAACATCGTCAGCCGTATCCTGGCCCCGGCGGGCCGCATCACCCTGTCGGGCGACTACATCATCCGCGACACCGGCAAGGTCGATGACTACGCCCCGGACGCCATCCAGATCGCCGCCCACAACCTGCCCGACGAGACGCTCGTCTACCTGCTCGGCAGCCGCTACTGCGAAACCGACCGGCTGAGCGACCTGGCCTGGTCGCTGTTCGGCCATACGCCGCTCGGCTGGGCGCGGGTCCAGGCGATCTGCGACTACGTGCACAACCACATCCGCTTCGACTACCAGCAGGCCCGCCCCACCAAGGGCGCCTACGAGGCCTGGGAAGAGGGGCAGGGCGTCTGCCGCGACTACGCCCACCTGGCCATCGCCTTCTGCCGCTGCATGAACATCCCGGCCCGCTACTGCACCGGCTACATGCCCGACATCGGCGTGCCGGAGGTCGGCGTGATGGACTTCGCGGCCTGGATGGAAGTCTGGCTGGGCGACCGCTGGTACACCTTCGATGCGCGCAACAACATTCCGCGCATCGGCCGCATCCTCATCGCCCGCGGCCGCGACGCCACCGACGTCGCCATCGCCAACACCTTCGGCCGGGCCGACCTGGCCGGCTTTACTGTGCGGGCGAAGCAGATCGTCGAGTAGGGGCTACCGCCGCTTGCCCTTGCGCACGCCCTTGGGCGTGCCGCCGCGCTTGGGGCCGCCCCGGCCCGGATCCATCCTTCGGCGGACGCCCAGCCGCACGCGCGGGGCGTTCGGGTCGGCCGGCATCGGCTCGGACAGCATCTCGAACAGCAGGCCGCCGGTGACCGGGGTGGCCTCGCGCAGGCGCACCTCGACGGGCATGCCCAGCGGCCAGCGGGCGCCGGTGCGTTCGCCGACCAGCGAGTGGGTGCGGTCGTCGTGGACGAAGAACTCGCTGCCCAGCGACGAGACCGGAACCAGGCCGTCGGCGCCGGTGTCGGTCAGGCGGATGAACAGGCCGAACCGCGTGACGCCGGTGATCCGGCCGTGGAAGTCGGCCCCCACCTGGTCGGCCAGGAAGGCGGCGACGTAGCGGTCGTTGGCGTCGCGCTCGGCGGCCATGGCGCGGCGTTCGGCGAAGGTGATCCGCTCGGCGGTGTCCTTCATCTGCTTGACGTCCTGGTCGGTCAGGCCGTCGGTTCCCAGTCCCAGGGCGCGGATCAGGCCGCGGTGCACGACCAGGTCGGCGTAGCGGCGGATCGGGCTGGTGAAGTGGGCGTAGCGCTGCAGGTTCAGGCCGAAGTGACCGATGTTGTCGGGGTTGTACTGGGCCTGCATCTGGGTGCGCAGGACCACCTCGTTGACGATGTCGGCGTGCGGCCCCTCGTGGGTCTCGGCCAGCAGCTTGTTGAACCGGTCGGTGCGCGGCGCCTCGCCCTTGGCCCAGGGGATTTCCAGCGTCTGCAGGAAGTCCGTCAGCGCCATCATCTTCTCGGGGGAGGGCGTGTCGTGGATGCGGTAGATCAGCGGGGTCTTCTTCTGCTCCAGGGTCTCGGCGGCGCTGACGTTGGCCTGGATCATCATCTCCTCGATCAGCCGGTGCGCCTCCAGCGAGGCGCGCTTGGTGATCGAGGCGACGTTGCCCTCGGGCGAGATGATGATGCGGCGCTCGTCGCTCTCGATGGCGAGCGGCGAGCGGCTGTTCCGGCCCTTGAGCATCACGTGGTAGGCGGTCCACAGCGGCTTGAGGATGCCCTCGAGGATCGGGCCGGTCTTGTCGTCGGGATGGCCGTCGATGGCCATCTGGGCCTGCTCGTAGCTGAGCTTGGCCGCCGACCGCATCAGGCCGCGCACGAAGCGGTGGCTGATCTTGCGGCCGTCCTTGTTGAACACCATCCGCACGGCCAGGGTCGCGCGGTTCTCGCCCTCGCGCAGGGAGCAGAGGCCGTTGCTCAGCACCTCCGGCAGCATCGGCTCGACCCGGTCGGGGAAGTAGACGCTGTTGGACTTGTCGCGGGCGACGATGTCGAGCGCGGTGCCCGGGCGGACGTAGGCGGCGACATCGGCGATGGCCACCCAGACGATCCAGCCGCCGGGGTTGCCGGGCGCGGGGTCGGGGTGGGCCAGGACGGCGTCGTCATGGTCGCGCGCGTCGGCCGGGTCGATGGTGATGAACGGCAGGTCGCGCAGGTCCTCGCGACCCTTGAGCGTCGGCGGCTCGGCGGCTTCGGCCTCGGCTTCGGCCTCGGGCGAAAAGCCGGTCGGGATGCCGTGGCTGTGGATGGCGATGAGCGAGGCGGCCCGGGGTTCGTCCTCGCGGCCGACCACCTCCAGCAGCTTGCCGTGCTTGGGCCCGTAGCGCTGGGTCTGGGCGCCGACGGTGGCCAGCACCAGGTCGCCGTCCTTGAGCTTCTCACCGTCGGCGTACGACAGCACCAGGCTGTCCTTGGACTTGCGGTCGACCGGCTCGACGCGGACCTCGCGGTTCGACTTGCGGATCACGCCCAGGATGCGGTGCGCGCTCTGGCCGAGCTTCTTGATCAGCCGGGCCTCGAACTCGCCGGTCTCGAGCCGGTCGAAATGGACCAGCACGCGGTCGCCCATGCCGGGCGCGCCGGCGACGGCCTCGCCCCTGGCCGGGGCCAGCCGGGCCAGCGGCGCGTCCTCGCCGGCCTTGACCAGCCGGACATAGAGTTCGCCGTCGGCGTCGCGCTCGACCACGTCGGCCACGCCGACCGGGGGCAGGGCGCCGGCCTCGGCGAAGCCCTTGCGGCCGCGCTTGCCCAGCGCGCCCTCGTCCTCGAGCTTGCGCAGCATGTCGCGCAGCGCGCGCCGGCCCTCGCCCTTCAGCCCGAAAGCCCGGGCGATGTCGCCCTTGTCCTGCTCACCGGCGGTGCGCAGGTAGGCGATCAGCGTCTCGCGATCCGGCAGGCCGGGCGGCGGGCGGGCGGTCTTCACAGGCTTGGTCGCCGGTTTCGGCGGACGGGGAGGCTTGGCCATGTGCTGGGATAACGCGCGAGCGTGTCGAGTGTAAGCCCAAGATCCTCCCCTGCCGGGGGAGGTGGCGCTGCGCAGCAGCGACGGAGGGGGCCGTTCCTCGTCGCGCTGGCCCCCCTCAGTCCGCTTCGCGGACAGCTCCCCCGAGGGGGGAGCATCCAGATCGCGCTACTCGGCCGCGGCCTTGGCCTTGCCCGCCGGCTTCTTCTTCGCCGGCGCCTTCTTCTTGGCCTTCACGGTGTTGGCCGTCAGGGCGTCGGGCTTCTTCGGCGCGGCCGCCTTCTTCGCGGCGGCCTTCTTGACCGGCTTCTTGCCGCCGCCCTTGGCGACGCGTTCGGCCAGCAGGGCCACGGCCTCTTCCAGCGTGATCTCGGTCGGCTCCTTGCCGCGCGGGACGTTGGCGTTGGTCGCGCCGTGCTTGATGTAGGGGCCGAAGCGACCGGACAGGATCTTGATCGCCTGGCCGTCCTCGGGGTGGGCGCCCAGCTCCTTCAGGGCCGCGGCCGTGGCCCGGCCGCCCTTGCCGCCGGCCCGCTTCTCGGCGAGCACGGTGACAGCGCGGTTGAGGCCCACGTCGAACACCTCGTCGGCGCTCTCCAGGTTGGCGTAGGTGCCGTCGTGCAGCACGAACGGGCCGTAGCGACCGATGCCGGCGACGATGACCTTGCCGTCCTCGGGGTGCATCCCGACCTCGCGCGGCAGCTCCAGCAGGCGCAGGGCCTTGTCGATGTCGATCGAGGCCGGCGGCCAGCCCTTGGGCAGGCTGGAGCGCTTGGGCTTCTCGCCCTCCGGCGGCGTCTCCTCGACATAATGGCCGAAGCGGCCGTTCTTCAGCCAGACGGTCTGGCCGTTCCTCGGGTTGATACCCAGTTCGCGATCGCCCTCGGCGGCCTCGCCTTCGCCGTCAGGCTGGGCGATCGGCCGGGTGAAGCGGCATTCGGGATAGTTGGAGCAGCCGATGAAGGCGCCGAACTTGCCGGTCTTCAGGCTCAGCTGGCCCACGCCGCAGGTCGGGCACAGGCGCGGATCGGAGCCGTCGGCCTTGGCCGGGAAGATGTGCGGGCCGAGCGCCTCGTTGAGGGCGTCCAGCACGTTGGTGACGCGCAGTTCGGCGATCTCGCCCACGGCGGCGTGGAAGTCCTTCCAGAAGTCCCGCAGGAATTCCTTCCAGTCCAGCTTGCCGTCGGAGACCAGGTCGAGCTTCTCCTCCAGCGCGGCGGTGAAGTCGTACTCGACGTAGCGCAGGAAGAACTGCTCGAGGAAGGCCGTGACCAGCCGGCCCTTGTCCTCGGGAATGAAGCGGTTCTTGTCCATCCGCACATAGGCGCGGTCGCGCAGCACGGTCAGCACCGAGGCGTAGGTCGAGGGGCGGCCGATGCCGAGCTCTTCCATCCGCTTGACGAGGCTGGCTTCGGAGAAGCGCGGGGGCGGCTCGGTGAAGTGCTGGTCGGCGCGGGCGGCGATCACCCGCGCGTCGGCGCCCTCGTTGATCACCGGCAGCTTGCCGGCGAAGTCGGCGTCCTCGCCGGCGGCGGCCTTGTCCTGCTCCGGATCGTCGCGGCCTTCCTCGTAGACGGCGAGGTAGCCGGGGAACTGGATCACCTGGCCGGTGGCGCGCAGGCCGGTCTTGCCGTCGCTGCCTTCCAGCTCGACGGCGGTGCGCTCGATGCGGGCGGCCTCCATCTGCGAGGCGATCATCCGCTTCCAGATCAGCTCGTAGAGCCGGCCCATGTCGCTTTCGAGCTTCAGCTTGCCGGGGTTGCGCTCCAGCGAGGTCGGCCGGATCGCTTCGTGCGCTTCCTGGGTGTTCTTGGCCTTGGTCTTGTAGAGGCGGGCGGTCTCGGGGACGTAGTCCTTGCCGTACAGTCCGGCGATGACCCTGCGCGCCTCGTCGAGCGCCTCGGGCGCCGACTGCACGCCGTCGGTCCGCATGTAGGTGATCAGACCGACGGTCTCGCCGCCGATGTCGACGCCTTCATACAGCTTCTGCGCCGCCTGCATGGTCCGCTGGGCCGAGAAGCCGAGCTTGCGCGAGGCTTCCTGCTGCAGGGTCGAGGTGGTGAAGGGCGGCGGCGGCGTGCGCCGGGCCGGCTTCTTCTCGACAGAGGCGACCTTGAAGCTGCAGGCCTGCACGGCGGCCCGCGCGGCCGTGGCCGAGGCCTCGGTATTGAGGTCGAACTTGGTGAGCTTCCTGCCGTCGTGCTTGACCAGGCGGGCGAGGAAGGGCTCGGCGCCGGCCGAGACGTCCGCCTCGACGGTCCAGTATTCCTGGGTCCGGAAGCGCTCGATCTCCAGCTCGCGGTCGACGATCAGGCGCAGGGCCACCGACTGCACGCGGCCGGCCGAGCGCGAGCCCGGCAGCTTGCGCCACAGCACGGGCGAGAGGGTAAAGCCGACCAGGTAGTCGAGGGCGCGGCGCGCCAGGTAGGCCTCGACCAGCTCCATGTCGATCTGGCGCGGGTGGGCGATGGCGTCGAGGACGGCGGTCTTGGTGATGGCGTTGAAGGTCGCGCGCTGGACGCTGACGCCCTTCAGCGCCTTCTTCTTCTGCAGCACCTCCAGCAGGTGCCAGCTGATCGCTTCCCCTTCGCGGTCGGGGTCGGTCGCGAGATAGAGGGTGTCGGCGCCCTTCAGGGCGTCGGCGATGTCGTTCAGGCGCTTGGCGGACTTGGCGTCCACCTCCCAGCTCATCGAGAAATCGTCATCCGGCTTGACCGAGCCATCCTTGGACGGGAGGTCGCGGACGTGCCCGTAGGACGCCAGAACCTTGTAGTCCGAGCCCAGGTACTTGTTGATGGTCTTGGCCTTGGCCGGGCTCTCGACGACGACGACGTGCATGCGGTCTCGATGACAATGGAGGGAAAGATCGCCCTTCGAGCGAGCGCGGAAAGTGGGGGCGGGGCACGGCCAATGTCAACGCGGGGCGTGGAAGTCAAAGGATTCCGTCATGCGAATGACCGTCCCTGAGGCCTCCGTGTCATAGAACCGGCCAAGTCGGGGCCTATCGAGGCGGCGCTCGCGGGCGTTCGCGTCGAGCCCCGGAGCGTGTAATCAGGGGCGATTGACTCGCCCGAACCGTGCGGACCAGAGCATGAAGCCACCTTCCGACAACAAGGGCGCGGCCAACCCCTACGCCCGTCGAACGCCGTGGGGCCGCGTCCAGGCCCAGCCGTTCAAGGTCGGGGTGGGACCCGGGGCCGCGCCGATCTCCGGCAAGCCGCCCACGCCGAAGCCGCCGCCCATGCGCCAGCCGCGCGGCGGCGACCTGCCGGGCCCGGGGGAGGGCATCCTCGGCGGCTCGCCCCTGATGCCGGCCCGCGCCGCCGGCCCTGTCTCGCCGCTGATCCAGCCGCCAGAGGCCAAGGCGACGCCCGTGCGATCGACCAGGCCCGCGCCGACGCCGACCTCCGCGCCCGCGCCGGCCGTGGTTCCCGCCGCCGCGCCGGTCGCATCCGCGGCGCCGGCGGCCAGATCCGCCCCCGCCCAGCCGCCGCCGCCGCCGATCGACGCCGCCGAGATCATCGAGCGACTGGCGGCGATCGAAGCCGAACCCCGCCCGCCGCAGGGCCGCCGCCTGCTGATCGGAGGCGTGGCCCTCGGCGTCATCGCCCTGATCGGCGTGGCGGCCCTGTTGCTGTCGCGGCGCGACCAGCCGGATGAGGCCACGCCGGAAGCGGCCGCCGCCGCCGCGCCGGCCGCGCCGTCGGCGGAGACGGCCCCGGCCCCGGCGCCGACGTCACTGACGCCGGCGCTGCCCACCGCCCCGATCTACCGCGCCACGCCGCCGGCAGGCGCGCCGGGTCTGCAGCCGGCCCCGGCGATCGCCTCGCCGCCGCCGCAAGCAACCGGGCCTGTCCCGACGATTGCGCCGCCGGTGCTGGCCGAGCCCACGCCAGTGGTGATCCCGCCCGTGGTCGAAGCCCCGGCGCCGAAGCCCGCGCCGCCGCCGGCCCCGCCGCGCGCGGCCCCCGATCCCGACGCGCCGATGGTCCTGCGCCGGGGCGAAGACTAGCCGGAACTGACGGTCCCGCCGGGGCCGAATTCGGCCAGGCCGGCCAGCGACAGCTCGACCACGGCAGCGAACACCGCCGGGGCCGGGCCGCCGGCGGCGCGGACAAGGTCATCGAGCGTCACCGGCGTCGGCGACAACAGCGCCGCCACCCGCTCGCGCAGGTCGTCGGGCGGGGGCTGCGCCGGCCCGGCCCAGGGCGGCCGCTCCCGTTCGCGCAGGCCGCCCAGCCCCTCCAGCGCCCGCAGCACGTCCTCGGCCCCCTCGCAGACGGTCGCGCCCTGGCGCAGCAGATCGTTGGTCCCGCGCGCCCGGGGATCGAGCGGCGAGCCGGGCACGGCCAGCACCTCGCGGCCCTGTTCGGCGGCCAGCCGGGCGGTGATCAGCGAGCCGGACTTCAGTTCGGCCTCGACGACCACCACGGCCAGCGACAGGCCGCTGATCAGCCGGTTGCGACGGGGGAAATCGCGAGCCTGGGCCCGGTGGTCGGGCGGACTCTCGGAGACGATCGCGCCCTGCGCCGCCAGCCGCGCGTGAAGGTCCGCGTGCTCGGGGGGATAGATGTCGCCGACGCCGCCGCCGAGCACGGCCACCGTGCCGGTAGGCAGCGCCCCGTCATGGGCCGCGCCGTCGATGCCGCGCGCCATGCCCGAGACGATGACCTTTCCGGCCTGTCCAAGATCGGCGGCGAGGGTGCGGGCGAAGCGCTGTCCGGCGGCGGAGGCGACGCGCGCGCCGACGATGGCCACGGCGGGGGCCGTCAGCAGTTCCGCCCGGCCGAGCACCCAGATCAGCGGCGGCGGCGGGTCGAGCGCGGCCAGCAGGGGCGGGAAGGCGGGGTCGGCGCCGCAGATCAGCCGCGCGCCGAGCCGGGCCCCGGCCTCAAGCTCGCGCTCGGCCTCGGCTTTGGAAGGAATGTCGACGGGGCGCCGGGCGAGGCCGGGCAGGGCGTCGATCGCCGCCGCGGCCGAGCCGCAGCGCTGCAGCAGATGTTCGAAGGCCACCGGTCCGACGTTCGGGGTTCTGGCCAGACGCAGCCAGTCGACCCGTTCGGCGTCGGACGGCGGCCCGGCCGTCACGCGCCCGGGGTCGGAGGTGACGCCTCCGCCTTCTTGGCGCCGATCTTCGGCTCCTCGCCCTTGAGCAGGCGACGGATGTTCTCATGGTGCCGGATGAAGATCAGCACGGCCATGAAGGCCGCCAGCAGGATCATCGGCCGGGGCGCGTCGGTGGAGAAGGCGAACACGGGCGCCAGCGCGGCGGCCGTCAGCGCCGCGAGCGACGAGATCCGGAAAAGCGCCGCCATGGCGATCCAGGTCAGGGCGGCCAGACCGCCGACCGGGAAGGCCGCCGCCAGCAGCACGCCGTAGAAGGTCGCCACCCCCTTGCCGCCGTTGAACTTCAGCCAGACCGGGAACAGATGGCCGACGAAGGCGCTGCCGCCGGCCAGCGCCACGGCCGCCGCGTTGCCGTGGGTCAGCAGATGGGCCAGCAGCACCGCCACCGCGCCCTTGCCGGCGTCGCCGATCAGGGTGATCGCCGCCAGGTCCTTGCGGCCCGAGCGCAGCACGTTGGTCGCGCCGATGTTGCCCGACCCGATCTTGCGGATATCGCCCGCGCCGCCGAGCCGCGTGGCGATCAGGCCGAACGGGATCGAGCCGAGCAGATACCCGCCCACGACGATCAGACCGAGTGTCAGCCAGACAGCGCTCGCCAGAGATTCCATGGTCGCCCCTTTTACCCGGTTAGGTTGTTCTTGTCTTGTGCCACGACGCTAGCCCGCGTCGCGGGTGGCTCGCAACGCCGGGACTTTACTCAGCCGCCCTGTAGACCATCTTCCCGGCCACGACGGTGCGCAGCACCTGGCCCTGCAGCCGGCGACCGTCGAACGGCGAGTTCTTGGACTTCGACACCAGCCTGTCGGCGTCGATGATCACCGGGGCCCCGAGGTCGCACAGCACCAGATCGGCCGGCGCGCCGGGCGTCAGCCGGCCGCTGCTGAGGCCGAGGAAGGTCGCCGGGGCGAGGGTCACGGCGCGCAGCAGGTCGATCAGCGGCGCGCGGCCGTCGTGATAGTGAACCAGCAGCGCCGGCAGCAGGGTCTCCAGACCCACGCCGCCGGGCGTCGCCTCGTCATAGGGCAGGCGCTTGTCCTCGGCCGGGGCCGGGGCATGGGCGGAGACGACGATGTCGACCAAGCCGGAGGCCAGCGCCTCGATCAGCGCCTGGCGGTCGTCCTCGCTGCGCAGCGGCGGATCGAGCTTGGCGAAGGTGCGGTAGTCGCCGATGTCCAGTTCGTTGAAGCTCAGATGGTTGATCGAGGCGGTGGCCGTGACCTTCACGCCGCGGGCCTTGGCCCGGGCCAGGGCCTCGAGCGCCCCGGCGCTGGTGATCTGGTCGACCAGCAGCCGCGCGCCGGTCAGTTCGGCCAGGGCCAGATCGCGCTCCAGCCCGATCCGCTCGGCCATCACCGGGCCGGACGGCAGGCCCAGGCGGCCGGCGAACTCGCCCTCGGTCGCCGCCGCGCCCTTCGTCAGCCAGGGATCGACCGGCCGGTGCGCCACCGCCATGTCGAAGGTCTTCGCATAGGCCATCACCCGCCGCAGCACGCGGCTGTCGACGATCGCGTGGTCGACATCGGTGACGTATACGCAGCCGGCCTCGCGCATCAGGCCGATCTCGGCGATCTGCTCGCCCTTCAGCCGCCGGGTGGCGGCCCCGGCGCAGAGGATGCGGGAGGAGTCGATGTCGCGCGCCCGGCGCAGGATGAAGTCGACCACCGAGGGATCGTCGACGGCCGGGTCGGTGTCGGGCTGGACGACGAAGCTGGTCACCCCGCCGGCCGCGGCGGCCTGGGCGGCGGACCGCAGGGTCTCGCGGGTCTCGGCCCCGGGCTCGCCGGTCTTGACGCGCAGGTCGATCAGCCCGGGCGCCAGCAGGCCGCCGGCGCAGTCGATGACCTGAAGATCACCCGACAGGTTGCTGAAATCCTTGCCCTTCGAGACGTCGACGATGGTTTCGCCGGAGACCACCAGCGCGCCGGGGCCGTCGTAGCCGCTCTCCGGATCGACGAGCCGGGCGTTCTGGAAAGCAATCGGACGGGCGCGGGCCATCAGTGATTGTCCAGCCGGGCGGCGAGCGAGGCCAGAACGGCCATGCGGGCAGCGACGCCCATCTCGACCTGGTCCTGGATCAGGCTGACGGCCGGGTCGTCGGCCACGTCGGAGTCGATCTCCACGCCGCGGTTCATCGGTCCGGGGTGCATCACGCGCACGCCGCCGGACGCCGCCTTGAGCTTCTCGCGGTCGAGGCCCCAGAAGCGGAAGTACTCGCGGGTCGAGGGGACCAGCGCGCCCTGCATGCGCTCCAACTGCAGCCGCAGCATCATCACCACGTCGGCGCCGGCGATGCCCTTTTCGAGGTCGTGATAGACGGTCGCGCCCCAGTGCTCGGCTCCGGCGGGCATCAGGGTCGGCGGCCCGACCAGGCGAACTTCCGCGCCGAGGATGTTGAGAAGATTGACGTTCGAGCGCGCCACGCGGCTGTGCATCACGTCGCCGCAGATGGCCACGGTCAGGCCGGCCACATGGCCGAACGCGCGGCGCATCGACAGGGCGTCGAGCAGGGCCTGGGTCGGATGTTCATGCTGGCCGTCGCCGGCGTTGATCACGCTGCAGCCGACCTTCTGCGACAGCAGGGCCGCCGCGCCGGACGAGGCGTGCCGCACCACCAGAAGGTCCGGCTGCATGGCGTTCAGCGTCACCGCCGTGTCGATCAGGGTCTCGCCCTTGGCTACCGACGACGTCTTGACGCTCATGTTCATGACGTCGGCGCCGAGCCGCTTGCCGGCCAGCTCGAAACTGGCCTGGGTGCGCGTCGAGTTCTCGAAGAACAGGTTCATCAGCGTGCGACCCTTGAGCAGGTCGAGCTTCTTGGTCGTCTGCCGGTTCAGCGCCACGAAGCCGTCGGCCAGGTCGAGCAGCCGCTCGGCCTCGACGACGTTGACATCCATGGCGGACAGGAAATGGCGGCGGGGAAACGGAAAGGTCCGCGCGCGGACGTCATCAATTCCCGGTGCGAAAGCCGTCATAAGCCGTGGTCATACGGGAGGGGACAGATTCCGCCAAGCGCGTTCGCGTCTTCGTGCGTGGTTCGAGACGCTCGGCTGATGCCTCGCTCCTCACCATGACGCGCACCTGTGTTCGTCATCCTGAGGAGCGGACCCTCAGGTCCGCGTCTCGAAGGACGCAACCCTGCGGGCCCCTCCCTCTCCCGTTGGGAGAGGGTTATCTGACGTGAAAAACCACCAGCAGCAGCGGAATGGTCACCAGGCTGGCCGCCGTGGTGAACGCGACGATTCCCGCCATCAGTGGCGCGTCGCCGCCCATCTGCCGGGCCAGCACATAGGACGCCGCCGCGCCGGGGGCCGAGCCGACCAGCAGAGCCACGCCCTGGGCCGTGTGGTCGCCGCCCGCCAGCCGGCAGAGCCCCCACATCAGCACCGGCAGGACAAGCAGCTTGACCGCGCTGACCGAGGCGATCAGCCAGCGGCGGCTGTGGACATAGGCGAAGTTAAGGCCCGCCCCGGCGACCACTAGGCCCATGGTCAGGGCCGCGTCCGACAGCAGGTCCAGGGTGCTCATCACCACCGGCGGCTTCGGCACATGCAGCACGTTGAACAGCGCCCCCACGCCGCAGCCCCACAGCACCGGGTTCTGCGCCAGCCCGCGCAGGGCCGTGCGCAGTCCGCCGCCCTGGCCCTCGCCCCAGTGGCTCATGACCAGCACGCAGATGACGTTGATGGCCGGGATCAGCGCGCCCATGATCATCGCGCCAAGGCCCGCGCCCTCATGGCCGAACACCAGCGCCGCCAGCGGCAGGAAGACGAAGGTGTTCCAGCGCAGGCTGCCCTGGAACACGCTGGTGTAGCTGGCGTCGGAGATCGGCAGCAGCGGCTTGGCGGCCAGCACCGCCAGCGAGACGATGACGATCGCCCCCACGGTCGCCAGCCCCAGCGGCCCGGCCGACAGACTGCCGAAGTCGGCCTTCCACACCGCCGGCATCAGGAAGCCCGGATAGAAGACGAAATAGGTCAGCCGCTCGATCGGCGGCCAGCTGGGTTCGGGAATGAACTTCGACGCCTTCAGGCTCCAGCCCAGGGCGATCATGGCGAAGACCGGGAGAACCCCGAGGAGAATGGCGCTCATCCCGCCGCGTTCCTCAGCCGCTCCAGCGCGCCCTGGAGGATCCAGGCCGCGGCCATCTTGTCGACGACCTCGGCCCGGCGCTTGCGGTTGACGTCGTGCTCGTCGATCAGCACGCGGGTCACGGCGGCCGTCGACAGGCGCTCGTCCCAGAAGGCGATCGGGATGTCCTTCAGCCGCAGCAGGTTGCGCGCCAGCGCCCGGTTGGACTGGGCCCGGGCGCCCTCGGTGCCGTCCATGTTCATCGGCAGGCCGATGACGATGCCGGCCGCGCCGCGGCTCTCCATCAGCTGGAACAGCCGCGCGGCGTCCCTGGTGAACTGGACCTTCTCGATGGTCTCCAGCGGGCTGGCGACGGTGCGGGTGACGTCGGAAACCGCCACGCCGATGGTCTTCTCGCCCGGATCGAGGCCGACGATCGGCGCATAGGCGGGCAGGGCGGCGGGCAGGTCGAGCAGATCAAGGATGGCCATGCGCCCTCTTAATGCGGCGAACGGCTTGCAAACAGGCCCCTCCGGCGGCTAACCCGCACGTTAGAAACAAAGGAGGCCACGATGGCCATCGACGCCGCGACCGTCCGCAAGGTCGCCCGGCTCGCCCGCATCGCCGAACCGGAGGCGCGACTGGAGTCGCTGGCCGCCGAACTCAACGGAATCATCGCGTGGATCGAGCAGCTCAACGAGGTCGACACCGACGGGGTCGAACCGATGACCTCGGCCGTGGCCATGGCCGCGCCGCTGCGCGAGGACGTGGTCAACGACGGCGGCGACGCGGCGAAGGTGCTGTTCAACGCGCCCAAGTCGGCCGACGGGTTCTTCGTGGTGCCGAAGGTGGTCGAGTAGCATGTCCGAGCTTACTTCCCTGACCCTCAAGGCCGCGCTCGACGGCCTGAAGAGCAAGTCGTTCTCGGCGACCGAGATCACCCGCGCGCATATCGACGCCGTCGAGGGCGCGCGCGAGCTGAACGCCTTCATCCTCGAGACGCCGGACAAGGCGCTGGAGATGGCCGCCGCCTCCGACGCGCGCATCGCCCGGGGCGAGGCCGGCCGGCTGGACGGCGCGCCGCTCGGCATCAAGGACCTGTTCTGCACCGAGGGCGTCCGCTCGACGGCCGCCTCAAAGATCCTCGGCAACTTCATTCCGCAGTATGAGTCGACCGTCACCGCCAACCTGTTCGGCGACGGCGCGGTGATGTTGGGCAAGCTGAACCTTGACGAATTCGCCATGGGCTCGTCGAACGAGACCAGCGCCTTCGGCAAGGTGATCAACCCGTGGAAGTCCGCCGCCGGCGGCAACCGCGCCCTGACCCCCGGCGGCTCGTCGGGCGGCTCGGCGGCGGCGGTCGCGGCCGACCTGTGCCTGGGGGCCACGGCCACCGACACCGGCGGCTCGATCCGCCAGCCGGCGGCCTTCACCGGCACGGTCGGCATCAAGCCGACCTACGGACTGTGCTCGCGCTGGGGCATCGTCGCCTTCGCCAGCTCGCTGGACCAGGCCGGTCCGATCGCCAAGACCGTCGAGGACGCGGCCATCCTGCTGACCAGCATGGCCGGCCACGATCCCAAGGACTCCACCAGCCTCAACGTCGAGATCCCCGACTACGCGCCGTTCGTCGGCAAGTCGGTCAAGGGCCTGCGCGTCGGGGTGCCGAAGGAGTACCGCGTCGACGGCATGCCGGCGGAGATCGAGAAGCTCTGGCAGGACGGCATCGACTGGCTGAAGGAGGCTGGCGCCGAGATCGTCGAGGTCTCGCTGCCGCATACGAAGTACGCCCTGCCGGCCTACTACATCGTCGCTCCGGCCGAGGCGTCGTCAAACCTCGCCCGCTACGACGGCATGCGCTTCGGCCACCGCGGCGAGGGCAAGAGCCTGACCGAGGTCTACGAGAACAGCCGCGCCGAGGGCTTCGGCGACGAGGTCAAGCGCCGCATCCTGATCGGCACCTATGTGCTCAGCGCCGGCTACTACGACGCCTACTACCTCAAGGCCCAGAAGGTCCGCCGGCGCATCGCCGACGACTTCGACAAGGCCTGGGAGACCTGCGACGTGCTGCTCACGCCGACGGCCCCCTCGGCGGCCTTCGCGCTCGGCGAACGCAACGCCGATCCGATCGCCATGTACCTCAACGACGTCTTCACGGTGACGACCAACCTGGCCGGTCTGCCGTCGATCAGCGTGCCGGCCGGTCTCGACGCCGGCGGCCTGCCGCTCGGCCTGCAGATCATCGGCAAGGCGCTCGACGAAGGCACGGTGTTCTCGGTCGCCGGCGCGCTGGAAAAGGCCGCCGCCTTCCGGGGCAAGGCGGAGAAGTGGTGGTAGCCGCCTAGGTCACCGGCGCGCACCGCGCCAGGGCCTCGCGGACCTCGGCCGGCTTAACGTCCAGCGAATGGGGCGAGACCGTCACGCCCGGACCGTAGTTCTGGTTGACGTTCAGCAGCCAGCGCTTGAGCGCGCCGCGCGTGAAACGGTCGGCCGGCTCGCCGATGTCGAGGTAGTAGAACTCGCGGTTGCGCAGGGTCACCGTGGCGATGCCGCGCACCTCGCTCCAGGGGATCGGCGCGTCCATGCTGCGCCGGTCGAAGATCGACTGGGCGTCGATCACCAGCACCGGGCGGCGGTCGAACAGGCTGCGCGCGGCGTACAGGGCGACCGCGCCGAAGAAGGCCACGCCGACGACGCAGAAGAACTTCACCGTGTCGGTGAAATCAGGCCGGCCGATCATCCACAGGCTCAGCACGACGAAGCCGATCGCGCCGGCGAGGGTCAGCAGCAGTTTGCCGAGGCTGAAGCGGGCGACCATGGCGAATCCTCCGTGTCGGAGAACGGTGGCCGATCCGGCCCGCCGCGCCAAGTGATCCGCGTCAGGCCACGGCCTGGAGCGCCGCCGACGGGATGGCCGACAGGGCGCTGAACAGTTCCGCCGCCACCACCGGTTTGGCCAGGTGCAGGTCTGCGCCGGCCTCGTGGCTGGCGACCCGGTGCTCGGCCAGGGCGTTGGCGGAGATGACGAACACCGGCGTACGCGCCCGGCCCTCGGCGCGTTCGAGCGCCCGGATCGCCCGCGTGGCGGCCAGGCCGTCCATCACCGGCATTTGCATGTCCATCAGGATGGCGTCGAAGCCGCCCTTTCGCCAGGCGTCCACGCCGGCCTGACCGTCGTCGGCGCTGACGGTCTCGACGCCCGCGTGTCCGAGCAGAATCTCCAGGAAGCGCCGGTTGTTGGGATGGTCGTCGACGATCAGCACCCGCATCGGCTGGTCGGCTCCGGCGGCGTCCGAGGCGGCGGCGGTGGACAGGTCGCGCGACGAGGCCGCCTGGTCCGCCGCGGTCGTCAACGGCAGGGTGAGGGTGAAGGTCGCGCCCTGTCCCGGCGCGCTGCGACAGGACAGCTTGCCGCCGAGCGCCAGCGTCATCTCGCGGCAGATCGCCAGGCCCAGGCCGCTGCCGCCGTAGCGCCGGGCGATCGAACTGTCGGCCTGTTCGAAGCGGTTGAACAGGCGCGCGCGGGTCGCGGCGTCGAAGCCGGGGCCGGTGTCGGTCACCTGGAAGCGGAACGGGCCGCCCAGTCCGTCGGCGCGATCGACGCTCAGCGCCACCTCGCCCTGCTGGGTGAACTTGACCGCGTTGCTCAGCAGATTGCCGAGGATCTGGCGCAGCCGGATCGGGTCGCCGATCACCCGCCCCTCGGCCTCCGGCGCGATCGCCAGGGTGAACGTCACGCCCTTCTCCTCGGCCTTGAGTCGGAACAGGGCGGCGGCGGTGCGCACCGCCTCGGCCAGGTCGAACGGCTCCTGCACGATGTCGAGCTTGCCGGTTTCGACCCGCGTCAGGTCGAGAATGTCGCTGAGCAGGCGATTGAGGGTGTCGCCGGAGTCGTGGATCATCTGCACCAGTTCGGCCTGATGTCCGATCAGCGGCTCGCGGGCCAGCAGCTCGGCCGCGCCCATCACGCCGTTCAGCGGCGTGCGGATCTCGTGGCTCATGTTGGCGAGGAACTCGCTCTTGGCGCGGTTGGCGGCCTCGGCCTCGTCTCGCGCCGTGGCCATCGCCCTGGCGTGTTCGCATTCGACGGTGACGTCGCGCAGGATGAAGGCCCGGCGGCCCTCGGGCGTGGCGCTGATCCGGGCGCGGATCCAGACGCCGTCCTCGCGGCGCTGATCGGCCTCGCCGGGGCCGGCTTCGCCGAAGCACCCCCGGAGCAGCGCTTCGCCGGCCATGCCCGGGACGGGGACGACGCCCCAGTAGCCGACGAAGTCGCGGAACGCGGTGTTCCAGACCAGAAGCCGGTCGGCGGAATCCATGAAGGCCAGGCCCGTCGGGAGGGAGTCCAGCGACGTCCTCAGGCTGGTCAGGGCGCCGCGATGACTCTGGCTTTCGACCCACAGCAGGCCGAGGCAGGCCAGCAACAGGCCCGCCGCGAAGGCGCCGGTCATCAGGGCCAGCTCGCCGCGGTCCAGCATCGCCCCGTGCAGCGGCAGGGTGCTGTCGGGCAGCAGGGTGACGGCGGCCATGGCGGTGAAGTGCAGGATCAGGATCGCACCGGCGAACAGCAGGGCTCCGGCGGTGCGTCCGGCCAGGTCGCTGCGATGGGCGAAGACCAGCATCGCCGCGGCGGTCAGCGCGGCCCCGGCGGTGACAGAGGCGATGATATAGCCGGGATGCCACAGGACCTGCATCGGCATGATGGCGGCCGACATGCCGAGGAAATGCATGACGGCGACGCCGGCCCCGGCCACCAGTCCGGCGGCCAGGAAGGCGCCGCGACCGCTGAACACGACCGGAAGGGTGAAGGCCAGGCCGAGGCTGGCGAGGGCGGTGAACAGCGACAGAACCGTGCCGACCGCCTCGTAGCCGATCAGCAGCGTAGGCTGATAGGCCAGCATGCCCATGAAGTGCGTGGCCCAGACGCCGCAGCCGGCGATAACGGCGGTCAAGGTGACCCAAACGGCCTGATAGACCCCGCTGGACCGCAGGGCGCGGTCATAGACGCTGAACGCGGTCAGCACCGAGGCGATGCAGATCACCGCCGCGATCAGCACCAGGCGCAGGTCATGCTGCTCGTGCAGGCAGTTCAGAACGGACAGCATGTTTTCGGGCCTCCCCGGACCTTGGTTCATCGAACCTGTCCCATCAGGACGCTGAAAAGATGAGGCAGATCAAAACACGCGGCGTGCGTGTCAATCGGTCGCGCTCAGGGTGGGGACAATCAACGCTCTCCCACTGGACGCGAAGGCGTTGTATTGAGCGGCCATGTCCGACTCTTCGAAAACACTGCAAGGCCGCACCGGCCCCTGGGAAATCGTCCTCGGCCTCGAGGTCCACGCCCAGGTCGCCTCCCGTTCCAAACTGTTCAGCGGCGCGGCCGTCGGCTTCGGCGCCGGCCCCAACGAACAGGTCAGCCTTGTCGACGCGGCGATGCCCGGCATGCTGCCGGTGCTGAACAGGTTCTGCGTCGAGCAGGCGGTCCGCACGGGCCTGGGCCTCAAGGCGCAGATCAACCTGAAGAGCACCTTCGACCGGAAGAACTACTTCTACCCCGATCTGCCCCAGGGCTATCAGATCAGCCAGTTCAAGTCGCCGATCGTCGGCGAGGGCGTGGTCACGGTCGACCGTGACGACGGCACGACCTTCGCCGTGCGCATCGAGCGGCTGCACCTGGAACAGGACGCCGGCAAGTCGATCCACGACCTGTCGCCCAACGAGACCTACGTCGACCTCAACCGCTCGGGCACGGCGCTGATGGAGATCGTCTCCATGCCCGACATGCGCTCGCCGGAAGAGGCGGCCGCCTACGTCAAGAAGCTGCGCGCCATCCTGGTGACGCTCGGCACCTGCGACGGCGACATGGAAAAGGGCAACCTGCGCGCCGACGTCAACGTCTCGGTCTGCCGACCGGGCCAGTACGAGAAGTACCGCGCCACAGGCGATTTCAGCCACCTGGGCACGCGCTGCGAGATCAAGAACGTCAACAGCTACCGCTTCATCCAGCAGGCCATCAACTACGAGGCCCGCCGCCAGATCGAGATCCTCGAGGACGGCGGCGTGATCGACCAGGAAACGCGCCTGTACGATCCGACGAAGAACGAGACCCGCTCGATGCGCAGCAAGGAAGAAGCGCACGACTACCGCTACTTCCCCGATCCCGACCTGCTGCCGCTGGTGCTCGATGCGGCCTGGGTCAAGGAGATCGAGGCCTCGCTGCCGGAGCTGCCGGACGCCAAGAAGGCGCGGCTGATGGCCGACTACGGCCTGTCGGCCTACGACGCCGGCGTGCTGACCTCTGACGGCGACGTGGCCGCCTTCTTCGAGGAAGCCGCCAAGGGCCGCGACGCCAAGCTGGTGGCCAACTGGACCCTGAACGACCTGCTGGGTCGCCTCGGCAAGGACGGTCTGGAGATCAAGGACTCGCCGATCTCGGCGGCCGACATCGCCGCGCTCGTCGCGCTGATCGAGGACGGCACCATCTCCGGCAAGATCGCCCGCACGGTGTTCGAGCACATGTGGGCGGGTGAGGGCGCGCCCTCGGCCATCGTCGAGAAGCACGGCCTGGTCCAGATCACCGACACCGGCGCCATCGAGGCGGCGGTCGACGCCCTCATCGCGGCCAATCCCGACAAGGCCGCCGCCGTGAAGGACAAGCCCCAGGCGATCGGCTGGTTCGTCGGTCAGGTGATGAAGGAGACCGGCGGCAAGGCCAACCCGGCCGCGGTCAACGAGATCCTCAAGGCGAAGCTGGGGCTCTAGGCGCCAGTGAAAACCGCCCCGGAGTCTCCTCCGGGGCGGCGTTCATGTCCGGCGTGACCTGGCCTAGTTGTTGATGATCACGTCCAGGATCAGGCCGGTCGCGACGGCGGCGAGCAGGAAGTCGTTGCCGTCACGGTACCAGTAGTAGCCGCGGGGCGGCGGGCGCAGGCGGTAGCGACCGTAGTCGTAGACCACGTAGCCGCGGCCCCGGTACGACGGCGGCAGGTAGGCGCCGCGACGCCAGGCGTTGTAGCCCGGGTAGTAGCCCGGACGGCCGTAGTAGGCGGCCGGCGGCGGGCCGTAGTACCAGCGGTTGTTGTAGTAGTAGCCGTTGTGGTGGCCGCGATCCCAGCGGGTGCGGCTGTCCCAGCGATGGTCACGGCGATCGTCGCGGCGGTGGTCCCGGCGGTCCCAGCGGTCGTCGCGCCGCTCGTCACGACGGTCCCAGCGGTCGTCCCGACGGTCATCGCGGCGATCGTAGCGACCGTGGTCCTGGGCCATCGCCTCGGTCGACACGGCGGCCATCGGGCCGGCCACGGCGGCGGCGGCGGCCAGGGTCAAGATCAGACGCTTCATGAGGAAGGTCTCCTTCGATTTTCGGCGGCTTGTCGGGCCGCGGGTGGTTCCCTCGACAGGCCCGCAGGATGAATCGGCGCGCCTGAACCCCGGCTGAACGGTCCGGTCAGGAAGGGCGTTCCATCCCCCGCGCCGCGGGGCGTCGCCAGGGCGCGCGGCCGGCGCTGTTAACCGGCCGGAGAGGGACCTTTACGGCCAGTAACCGGGATGAACGAATCCTGTATTGGTCGTTGAATACAAAGGATTTGCGCGATTAACCCTGTGTTCAGGGGAAAGGTATTCTTCTCTCGATATCGGCTTCGGACAGAACGGTCCGGAGGGGGTTTTGAAGGGAAGAAAACCATGTTTGCGAGCATCGAAGGCGAAGCTCACGCGACCATGCCTCTGCCGGGTCCCGATACGTCGGGCGACGAGCTGTTCCGCATGGGCCTGCTCTATTCGACCGGCCAGGGCGGCGCGCCGCTCGACTACGTGTCGGCCCACATGCTGTTCAACCTCGCCGCCATGCGCGGGTCGGTGGAAGCCAAGATCTACCGCAAGGAACTGAGCGCCGAGATGGATCCGACGGATGTCGCCGACGCCCAGCGCCAGGCGCGCCAGTGGCTGGCCCAGGGCTAAAGCAGGTTCACCGGCCGGTCGTGCCGTTCAGCGCGTAGCTGAACTGGACCGGCGACAGGTCGCGCAGCCACTGCTGCACGAACAGCCCGGCCTCGGCCACGCTGCTGCGCGGCACATAGACGATATCGAAGCGGCGCAGCGGCACGAAGTCCGCGCCCGCCGGCGACTTCATCGCCGACTTCAGATTCACCGTCCGCATCATCGCCCGGCCGCCCGGGCCCCGGCGGATGATCACCACCTGGTCGGCCTTGGCGCCCGTCTTGAAGCCGCCGGCCTGGATCACCGCCTGCAGGCTGTTGATGTCGCCCGGCATGTCATAGACGCCCGGCGCCCCGACCTCGCCGCCGACGAACACCTTGAGCGGGGAGGCGGTCTTGACCGTCACCGACACCTGCGGCCGTAGCAACTGGCGCGAATAGGCGCGGGTCAGCTCGGCCTGGAATTCCGGAATCGTCCGGTCGGCGGCCATGACCGGATCGATCAGCGGCATGCTGACGCGGCCGTCGGGCTGGATGACGATCCCCTGTTTCGACAGTTCCGGGGCCGAGGGCACGGTGATGTCGATCGTGTCGCCCGGGTACAGCCGGTAGTCGGGCTCCTCGTCGCTCCAGTCGGCGTAGCCGATGTCGGGGAAGCTCTCCGCCTCGCGCGGCGCCGGGCGCGGCTCGGCCGGCTGGCTTGGACGCGGCGGTGCGCGGCGGCTCTCGCCGAACGGCCACCATGCCTGCGCCGGCGTGCCGACGGCCAGGGCGGCGGTCAGCAGAAGGGCGACTTGGAACGGGGCGGCTTTGCGCATGGGCCGAACGTTAACGAGAATGGGTAACGGAGTGTTAAGCGCGCTCCGGCGAGGGTCCGGAACAAGGCCAGAAAGCCCCGGATTCGCATGAGCACGCAAAGCGCCTGGAGGACCGTACCGCACGACCAGCCGGCCCGCGCCGACTGGGCCGCCCGGCCGCGCTATGCGCCCAGCGACTTCATCACCCTGCTGTGGCGCGAGCGCGGCCTTATGCTGGCGGTGTTCGCGCTGATCTGCCTTGTGGGCCTGGGCTTCGCCCTGACGCTGAAAAAGACCTATCCGGCGACCTCCAGCATCCTGATCCAGCTCGGCCAGGAGTATGTCTACGAACCGCGCGCCGGCGACGCCGGACGCGGCGCGGTGCCGGACACCGATTCCCTGGTCCAGTCGGAAGTCGAGATCCTGCAGAGCGGCGAACTGCGCGAGCGGGTCATCCGCCGCATCGGCCTTGGCGTCGTCTATCCCGACCTGGCCGCGAAGTACGCGGGCGCGTCGCCGGCCGACAAGGCGCTGATCATGTCCAAGGCGATCGACGCCATGGGCAAGACCCTGACCATCGGCTCGGCCCCCGACAATCCCGTGGTGCGTGTCTCGTTCGAGCACGACGACCCGGTGATGGCCGCCCGCGTCGTGAACACCCTGCTCGAGGAATACCTGATCTACCGCCGCTCGGTGCTGATCCACCCGACCTCGCCGGTGTTCGAGCGCCAGCGGGTGATGTTCGAGGACCAGCTCGACAAGGCCGACGCCGCCTACCAGGACTTCCTCGCCAGCAACGACATCGGCGACTTCAACGCCCAGAAGACCGCCGCCACGCAGCTGATCGGCCAGATCGAGGCCCAGCGCTACGCCGCCGAGGTGACCCTGCAGGACCGCCAGGCGCGGCTGGCCACGCTGGACGCCCAGCTGACCCAGATCGCCCCCGAGATCGGCCTCTATCGCGACATCGACTCCACGGCCGCGACGCGGCTGGCGGCAATGCGGGTGCAGCGCGAGGAGCTGCTGTCCCGCTATCGCGCCGACGCCGACCCGGTGCGCGATGTGGACGCCCAGATCGCCCAGCTCGAAGCCGGCATGACCGCGGGCCGCACGGCCGGCGACAGCGCCCGCCGCATGGGCGTCAACCCGGTGCACCAGACCCTGCAGACCGAACGCATCCAGACGGCGGCCGAGATCGCCGCCCTGCAGCAGTCGCTGGTCGCCTACGCGGCCCAGTCGGCCAAGGCGACAAGCCAGCTGCAGCGGCTGGCGGCGCTTGAACCGCAATTCCAGGCCCTGACCATGGACCGCGACGTGCTGCAGACCAGCGTGCGCGACTTCACGGTGCGCGAGCGCCAGGACGAGGCGGCGCGGCAGATCGCCTCGGAGACCAACGACAACATCCGCATCGTCGACCGCGCCACCCCGACCACCAAGGGCAAGAGCCTGCGCAAGCCGGTGGTCGTCCTGGCCTTCCTGTTCGGGCTGTTCTCGGCCCTCTGCGCCGGCCTGGTGCGGATGATCCTGCGGCCGGGCCTGCCGACGCGGGCCGCAGCGCAGCGCACACTCGACCTTCCGGTGCTCGGCGCCGCAGGGTTCAAGACGCGCTAGGTCCCTGTTGGCCGCGCAATAGTCTAGCCTGCAGGGATTGGGCGCGCGGCGATTCGTGAGATGGTGGACTTGAGCGCCGAGATGGCTGAGTTGTGGGCGTCGCTGGGCGGGACGTCGCCCGGACGCGCGCGCGCTGTCCAGTTCGTCGCCGCCCGTCGCGGGGAGGGGACCAGCACGGTCGCCCGCGAGTTCGCCGCCTACGCCGCCAGCCGCGCCGGCCGCTCCGTCTGGCTCGTTGATCTCGACCTGTTCACCTCGCCGCAGCACGCCGCCATCGCGGCCAGACCGGAGATGTACGGTTCGCTCGGCAAGGCCGTGGCGGCGACGCCGGCGGACGGCGCCACCTTCTTCACGGTCCAGCCCCCGACCCTGATGCCGGACGGCTCGGCCGCGCCGGATTCCCGCTTCCTCGTCGCCCATGCGGTCGGCCAGCACAAATGGTGGGTCACCCGCTTCCGCGCCGACGTGCTGAAGGGCAGCCAGAACGTGCACATCCTGCCCAGCGCCGACTACTGGAGCGCGCTCAAGCGCCACGCCGACCTGATCGTCGTCGACTGCCCGTCGGCCGACCGCTCGCAGGCGGCGCTGACCGAGGCCCCGTTTATGGACCAGACCGTTCTGGTGGTCGCCGCCGACCAGCCCGACGTACAGGCTCCCGCGCGGCTGCGCGACGGGCTGACCGCCGCCGGGGGGCGCGTCGCCGGGGTGTTCTTCAACCGCGCCCAGGTCGAGACGCCCGGCTTCCTGCGGGCCTTCCTGCGGTGAGCATCCCCGCCGAGGCCTGGCCTGGCCGCGCGGTCGAGCGGGCCGACGTCTGGGACTGGCTGGCGTTCGGTCTCGCGGTCTTCATCGTGCTGATCTACAGCCAGGCGTGGATCGCGCCGGTGTTCGGGGTGAAGATCGACGCCGGCGCGTCCGGAGCCATCCGCAACGTCTATTTCCCCGCCTACGCCGCGGGCATCGCCCTGCTGGCCATGGTCCCGGCGGCGGCCTTCCAGGCGATGATCCGCCAGCCGTTCCTGCTGCTGCTGCTGGCCATCGTCGCGGCCTCGACCCTGTGGTCGATCGCGCCGGACCAGACCCTGCGCCGCATCGTCGCCGTCTACGCCACGACCATCGGCGGCATCGCCCTGGCCACCCGCTTCCGCTGGGCGACCATGGCCGAGGTGCTGGCGACAGCCAACGCCCTGCTGGTGCTGGGGTCGATCGCCTGGGCCTTGCTGCCGCCGCACAACGGCATCATGACCGAGCTGTTTCCGGGGGCCTGGCGCGGGCTGTGGACCGAGAAGAACGCCCTCGGCGGCAACATGGCCATGGCCTTCACGATCTTCGCCGGGGCGGCCATGCTCAACCCGCGCCGACGGTGGTTGTGGGGCGCCTTCGCCGTGGCCGCCCTCGGTCTGGTGCTGCTGTCGACCTCGAAGACCTCGCTGGTCTCGCTGATCCTCGGGGCCGGGGCGGTCGGCTTCGTCTGGTTCGCCCGGCGCGGGCCGGTGTCGGGCGTGGCCGCGACCTGGGCGGCGGTGCTGGGCGCGTTGCTGCTGGCCGGCTTCCTGCTGTTCGCCTCGGACGTCTTCCTCGAGATTCTCGGCAAGGACGCGACGCTGACGGGACGCACGAAGATCTGGGCCGCGGCCCTGCGACAGGCGGAGCTGCGGCCGTGGACCGGGTACGGATACGCGGCCGTCTGGGACGACAAGTCGGGCTGGGGCCCGCTGGCCTGGATCACCAAGGAGGCCGGGTTCAAGCCGAGCCACGCTCACAACGCCTGGCTCGAGCAGTGGCTGGGCCTCGGCTACGCCGGGGTCGTCGCCTGGGGCCTGTTCTACCTGCAGACCATGGGCGCGGCGATCGCGGCGGTGTTCAGCCGGCCAGGGGCCTACCTCGCGCTGCCGTTCCTGGTGATCTACTCGCTGCTGACCCTGACCGAGAGCGTGGCCGTCACCTACAACGACATCCGCTGGTCGATCTTCGTCGCCCTGGCCGTCAAGCTGGCGTGGCGGGGGCGGGAATAGGCCGGGCGAACCGGCCGGCCTTCGCCGCCATCCAGAGCGCCAGCAGCCCGACCGAGGTGCAGATCACCAGGGCGGGCAGGGAGGCCTCCGGCCCGAACCGCCCGCCGCTCAGCCACAGCGGAAAGCCGTCCCGCGCCAGGCTGCGGGCGATGGCCGGCCCGAAGTCCGTGCCCGACACCACCGCGCCGAACAGGTAGCCCTGGGTGAAGTTCCAGCCCGCGTGCAGGCCGATCGACACCCACAGCCGGCCCGTCAGGGCGTAGAAGGCGCCCAGCATGATCCCGGCTTCCACGGCGATGCACAGGGCCGCCCAGGCCGAGGCGTTGGGGTTGCCGAAGTGGCCCGCGCCGAACAGGGCGGCCGAGAAGATGAAGGCCGCCCACGGACCAAACGCCCGCCAGGTCAGGCGCAGGATCACGCCGCGGGCCATGATCTCCTCGATGAAGCCGGACTCGATGCTGAGGCCCGCGCCCGTCCAGGCCGGGGCCGGGCCGAGCCAGACGAAGCTGTAGAGGCCCGTTCCGATCAGGGTCAGCATGACCGAGGCGAACACCGCGCAGCCGATGGCGAAGCCCGCGGTCAGGCCGGGCAGGGCCGCGCGCGGCGCCAGCTCACCGGCCGTCCGGCCTTCGGCCAGCCAGACCAGCAGCGGATAGGCCGCCAGGGCGGCGAGGGCGCCGGCGACATTGGCGAGGAACTGGGCAGGGGCGTTGGTCTTGGGCCAGTGGTCGCCCAGCACGCCCTCCACGCCGTAGCTGGCGACCGCGACGAGCAGGAAGAAGACCACCATCCAGGCCGTTGCGCGCAGCCAGCGCAGCGGTCCCGGGTGCAGGAACCGGCGCTCGCCGAGATCAATCGGCGCGCCCAGGCGCGCGAATACGGATGACATTCTGATCCCCCCGCCACATCTCCCGGGTCAGTCTGCACATCCCGCCGCCGTCGTCACGTGAGCGAATGGTCATGCGCGATCAGAGGATGTCGTCGGGGGTCAGCACGCGTGGTTTGCGCCGGGCGCGCTCGACCATCACGCCCGGATAGCCCTTCAGCGGGCCCAGCGGCTCGCCGGCCCAGGTCCAGTCGGTCTGCTGCGGCAGGTTCATGTGATAGCGCGGCTCACGCCCCGTGCGGCCGGTGAACAGTCCGCGCGGAATGTTGACCATCTTCGGCGACCGGGCGCGCTCATAGAGCACCGGCGTGCCGCAACGGCCGCAGAAGCTGCGCGTGGTGCGGGCCTCGGAATCCTCATAGCGCGTCAGCAGATCCTCGCCCTCGAGCCAGCGGAACCGGCTGCGCCAGCTGCCGACGAAGGTCGCGTAGGCCCCGCCCATGGCCCGGCGGCTGGCCTCGCCATGGTCATGCCAGGCCCAGACCGCCGGGACGTCGATCTCGAACCGCACGCCGCCACAGGCGCAGCCGCCCTGCGCCTGGACGGCGGAGGCGCTGGGTTTGGGCTTGGAGGCAGAGACCATGCCGGCTCCTGAATCAGGAGCCCAGCATGGCAGGGTCGAGGTGTTCGGGCGACTGTCCCGCGTCAGGCCGCGAGCGGGGAGGCCGCCGCGTCGAATTCGGCCTTCCAGCCGGCCAGCTCGGGGCGGTTGTCCTGGTCCCACGGATGGAAGCCGGGGCGGTACCAGGCGAAGTAGGTCTTCCAGCCGCGCGCGAACAGGCCGGGCGTCTTCCAGACGTACGTCTTCACCGCCTTCAGCGCGGCCTTCGGCTCATAGCCGTCGGCCTCGAGCAGGCGGGCGGCGTAGCGGGTGATGTTGCGGGTGAACATGAAGCTGATGATGGCCATCGAGATGACCCGGCGGCGGTAGCGCAGGAACGGCGACCAGTCCTTGGTCACCTCCATGAACACGTCATAGGCCACGGCCTTGTGTTCGGTCTCCTCCATGGCGTGCCAGCGCCACAGCTTCTCGATGCCGGGATCGGCGTCGTCGAACAGGTCCTGATGGGCCATGTGCATCTCGGCCATCATGGCGGTGAAGTGCTCGAGCGCGATGGTCGAGATCAGCATGGCCATCGGCCCGCGCGTGCGGGCGAAGGTGGTGCGCTGGCGGATCTCGGCCTCGACCTCGGCGGCCGGATAGCGGTCGCGGTCGATCAGCAGGTTCAGCGCGTGATGCTCGCGCGAATGGATCGCTTCCTGGGCGATGAAGCCCTTCACGTCGTCGAGCAGCTTGCCCTTCAGTTGCGGGCGGTAGTGGCGGACGGCGTCCATGAACAGGCGCTCGCCGTCGGGGAAGGTCAACGACAGGGCGTTGAACACCGCCGTGCCGACCGGGTCGCCGCCCAGCCAGTGACCCTTGCGGGCGGCCTCGAGATCGAAGCGGATGTCGCGCGGATGGACGTCGACGTCGGCGGGCGTGGTCTTGGCGGTCATGGCGTGGTTCCGTGCGGCAGGCTAGGGAAGGGGCGAGCCCGTTCTGTCCTCAAGATCGCGACTACCAACAAAAATGTCAATAGAAGCGCCCGCCAGTCCAACCCGCCGTCGCCGCTCGCCCGAGGCGGCGCGTGAGAACATCCTCGCGGCGGCGGAATCGCTGCTGATCGACAAAGGGCCGCAGGCGCTGAAGCTGGCCGATGTCGCCGCCGCCGCCGGGGTGGTCCACGCCACGGTGCTGCACCACTTCGGCTCGATCGACGACGTCCAGACCGCGCTGATGGAGCGGATGATCCGCCGGCTGGTGGCGACCATCCTCGACAGCACTGTCGCCGGCGATGATCCCCTGCGGCAGGCCGACGCCGGCGCGCGGGCGCTGTTCGACGCCTTCGAGTCGCGTGGCGCCGCGCGGCTGGCCGCCTGGCTGGAGCTGACCGGCGAGTCGCGCCGGCTGACGGTGGTCCGCGAGGCGGTGCGCGAGGTCGTGGCCAACCGCCTGGCCCGGGACGGCGCCGTCGACGCGGAGGCGGCGGAGGACTTTATCCTCGTCTGCGTGGCCCTGGCCCTCGGGGTGGGGCTGTTCGGGCCGTCGCTGGCCGAGCTGCTCGGCCGGCCGGCGGGCAGAACCCGCGAACTGGCGCTGGACTTGATCCGCTGGCGGATGTCGGCGCTGAAGGGCGGCGACGCGGGCGCCTAGCCTGCGGGCTGTTACAGCCCCAGACGCCGCGCGCCCTCGGCCGCGGTCACCACATCGAACCCCCGCGCCTGCGCCGCGTCGACCAGGCGTCCGAGCGCCTCGGGCGTGCAGCCCCAGGGCGACGGGCTGGCCGCCACATCGTGGGTGTAAAGGATCAGCCAGGCCTTGCGATCCGCGGCGCGGCCCAGCCAGCGCAGGGCGACAGCCTCGCCGTCCGGGCCCTCGATGCCGACCGATGGCAGCTGGTTGGCGTCCGCGCCCGTTTCCACCAGTCCGGCCTGCACCGTGCGCAGCGTGCGGTAGCGCCCGCCCAGCGTCGCCTTGGCGGCCGTGGAGACGTCGCCATAGGGATAGGCGAAGCTTTCCGACGGCGCCGCGCCCCAGGCCTTCAGCGCCTCGGCGTTGCGTTCCACGTCGGCGCGGATCGCCTCTGCGTTAGCCTTCCCGCAATCAAGATGGCTGAACGTGTGGCAGGCGATCTCGTGACCGGCGTCCGCGAGTCGCTTCGCGTCCGCCGCCGTGGCGTAGACGCCCATCGGCCCGGTCTGGCCTGCGAGCCCGGCCGAAAAGTACCAGGTCCCTCGAATCCCGCGCACATCCAGCACGCGCGCGCCCGCGTCAGCGGCCGTGGCCGGGGCGTCGTCGAAGCTGAAGGTGATCATCGGCCGGTCCAGCGCCACGCGCACCGGGCGGCGGTGCGACAGCAGGGCCAGGCGGCGGCGCAGCTTGCCCTTCAGGGAGCGGTCGGCGCTGTAGGCCTCCATCAGACGGCCTCCGCGTAGAGGGCCGCGCGGTACAGGCGCAGGGCGAAGGCGCGCGGCGCGACAGGCAGGGCGTCGGCCAGGGCGAAGGTCTTGATCAGCGGACGCCACAGTCCGCGCAGCGGCAGGCGCTTCAGCAGCCGGGCGACGCGATAGCTCGGATAGGTCTCGACCACGGCGCGGTGGTCGGCGACGACCCGGGCGAAGTTGGCCGCCGACTGCTCGTACTTGCGCGCCATCACCGGCGCGGGATCGAGGCCCAGATGGCTGGCGGGAATGTCGGCGTGGACGATCGGCCAGCGGGCGGCGACGCGGATGCCCCATTCGACGTCTTCCCAGCCCCAGCCGGTGAATCGCTCGTCGAAACCGATGCTGTCGAACACGTCGCGCCGGACCATCAGATTGGCAGTGAACACATGCTTGGCCGGGTCGCGGGCGCGCTCGGCGGCGGTGTGGCAGTCGTTGCGCAGCGCCATGGCCCGGTGCAGGGCGTTCTCGCGGGTGCGCGGGGTCTGGTCGAGCGAGAAGCCGCCGAACGCCGCCGCCGGGTCCCGGGCGTCGATCAGCGCCAGCCAGTCGGCGAGGAAATGGTCGCTGTCGGGCAGCATGTCGGCGTCGATGAACAGCAGGCGGCCCGCGCGCGCGTGGCGGGCGAGGCGGTTGCGACCCTTCGAGCGGCCCTCGTTGACCGTCAGCCGCACGAACCGCGCGGGCAGGCGCAGGGCCCCGACCGCGTCGCTGACCCGCGTGGCCAGGCCCGGGTCGCCGGAGCCGTCGTCGAGCAGCACCACCTCCACGGGCTGGGTCTCGCGATCGAGCGCCCGCAGCAGCGGCGTGGGGTCATCGCGCATGAACGGGATCAGCACCGACAGGCGCGGCGTGGCGCCGGCCCAGGCGGCGTTGTCGAGGGTCCAGTCGCTGATCGCCGCGGTCATGTCGCCACCCGGGCGCGCAGCCCTTGCAGCAGGCCGGCGCCGCGGCTGCGCAGGCCGCCGGCGTCGAGCAGCAGGACCACGAGCCCATAGACCAGGCCGCCGGCGCTCGCCTTGAGCGCCAGTTCGAGGAGGCCGCCGAAGGCCGGAATCCGGCTGACCACGGCGGCCATGGCCGCGCAGGCCAGCGCCGCGCGCCAGATGACGTCCAGCGGGACGGGCAGGGGCATGGCCCGACGGCCCAGCAGCCAGGACATGACCGCCCCGAGCGCATAGCTGGCGGCCGTCGACCACATGGCTCCGGCGATACCGTGGCGCGGGATCAGGATCAGGTTCAGCAGCAGGTTGGCCGCCGCCGGGGCGATCATCGCCGCGAACAGCAGGTGGGTGCGCCGGCCGAGCGTGAAAGCCTGGTGGAAATAGTAGGTGGTCATGCCCGAGAAGAAGGCGCCGAAGGCGACCCACGGCGTGACGGCGACCGCGCCCTCGGACAGGGCCCCGCCGACCATCAGCTGGGCCAGCGGCCGGGCGACCAGCGCCACGCCGACGGCGGCGGGCAGGGTCAGCAGGATCATGAACGAGGCCTGCTCCCGCGCGGTGGCGTCGAGGGCCGGACGGCCGCCGCGCTCGAGGGCCGCGACCATCGCCGGGCCGCCCGCCATGCCCAGCCAGATGAACATCACGTCGAGCGTTCGGTTCGCGAGACTGTAGCCCGCGTGATAGACGCCGACCGCCCGCTCATCGAGGAAGGCCGCCAGCAGGAAGCGGTCGGTGGTGGCGATGACCAGCGACAGGATCAGCGAAAAGGCCACCGGCAGTCCGTAGCTGGCGTAGTCGCGCAGCCGGGCCGCCTCGACCTCGCCGCCGCGTGCGAGGGTCAGTTCCTTGCGCAGGGTGAAGGCCAGGCAGATCACCGCGATGGCGCCCATGCCGATCATCGGCCCGGCCGCGCCGGCACCGAGGGTGATGGCCAGCACGCCGATGGCGAAGCCGCCGGCCGTCTGGGCCATGTCGAGGGCGGAGGCGGCCATCACCTCGCCGTCGGCGCGGCGGCGTTCCTGCACCAGCCGGATCAGGCTGCGGAAAACGATCGATCCGAGGCCCACGCCGACGGCGATCTTGAGCGGTCCGGGAATCGGGGCCAGCCACACGGCGACGGCCGCGACGACCGGGAAGATCACCGCCAGCCAGAAGTAGGCCCGCAGCAGGGTTGTCAGGTGGGTCGCCACCTCGCCGCGCTCGACGGCGCGGGCCTGGAACCGCGCCAGCGCCGCCTCGATCCAGGTGAACAGGGTGGTGTGGGCCAGCGTCATGGCCGACAGGGCCAGGGCGTAGCCGCCGTACTGCTCGGGCGTCAGGATGCGGGTGAAGACCACGATGGTCAGCAGGCCGACGACGCCCTGGGTGATGTTGGCGGGCAGGTAGCCGATCAGGCCGCGACGGAACATCGGCCTAGCGCACCGAGTCCCGGTCCCCGAGCAGGCAGGGGATGGTCATGGCCATGATGTAGAGATCGAACCAGAAGTTCTGGCGCTCGATGTATTCGATATCCAGCGCCACGCGGCGGCGGACCAGTTCGGGCGTGTCGACCGGCCCGCGCGAGCCGTTGATGGCGGCCCAGCCGGTCATGCCGGGCTTCATGCGGTGGCGGTGGGCGTATTCGGCGACGAGGCGCGCGGATTCCGTCTGGCCGGTCTTCATGCCCACGGCGTGCGGCCGCGGGCCGACCAGGCTCATCTCGCCGGTCAGGACGTTGAACAGCTGCGGCAGCTCGTCGAGGCTGGTCTTGCGGATGAACCGGCCCACGCGGGTCACGCGGTCGTCGCCGGCGCGGACCTGCTGCACGGCGGCGAAATCGGCGGCCTCTGCGCGCATCGAGCGGAATTTCCAGACGAGGATTTCCTCGTTGTTGAAGCCGTGGCGACGCTGGCGGAAGAAGATCGGACCCGGGCTGTCCAGCTTGATCGCGACCGCCACGGCGACCATCACCGGCCAGCCGAGCAGCAGGGCGACCGTGCCGACCACCAGATCCTGCGCGCGCTTGACCCCGGCGCGGTGAATATCCTTCGGCTCGCCGGAAACCTGGGCCAGCTGGGCGTCGGCGATGCGCGACAGCGCCCGCTGGCGGCCGTCTTCGCTGCCCGAGTCGAGCACCAGGCTGACGTCGTTCGGCAGCACCCGCAGGCGGTCGATCAGCTGGCGGATGCGCGGCTGGGCCGACGGGTTCACGGCGATCACGATGCGATCGACGTAGGGCATGATCTTGTGGCCGAGCAGATCGGCGGTGTCGCCCAGCACCGGGACCCCGGCGATTTCCTTGGGCGCGCGGCCCAGCCGGTCGTCGAACACGCCGAGCACCGCGACCTCGCGGGTGGCCAGGGCCGTTTCGATCAGCTTGCGCGCTGCGTCGGTGGCGCCGACGATGACGATGTTGGGGGTCAGCTTGCCCTGGCGACGCCAGCCGCTGACGATCGACCACCACAGACTGTGCAGGACCAGCAGGGCGGCCGCGCCGGCGGCGAACCACACCGGCAGGGTCGGATCCGTCCCGGGCCGCACCAGGCCCATGATGCCGATCGGCAGGCCGGCGAGGCTGAGGGCGGCGCAGACGCGGATGAAATGGCGCCCGAGTCCCTCGCTGAGGGTGAAGGCGTAGGTGTCGAGCACCCGAAGGCCCCACAGAAGCAGGCCGAGGCTCAGCGCCAGCGGCAGAATCTCGCCGAGCGTCAGCTGCAGCACGCCGTGGGTGGCCATGGCCCGTGTCGCCAGCAGGCTGGTCAGGGTGATGACCGTGGCGTCGATCAGCCGGAAGGTGCGGGTGACATGGCGCAGCTGCAGCCGCGAGCGCACGGGCACCAGCCGGTTGGGCCGGAACGGCCCGCGCCGGTCGCGCGGATCCTCGACCGGGCCGCTGTTCTCGTCGGGGCCGAACTGGGTTTCCAGCACCCTGTGCAGGGCGCGCACGGCGTCGACCCAGCCCTCTTCAGGCAGGTCGGCGGGCGGACGCAGCGGGATGGGCGCGGACTTCATCCCCGCCAGTCTCTCACTCTCGGCTGAGCGACCGGTTAACGGCGTTCCGCGAAAGCATGTTCAGTCCCGATTGCGAAGCGCGCGCCTCTTGGATATGAGGAGCGTCCCGCGAAAGCGGGATGGAGACGTGCCCGAGTGGCCGAAGGGACTCGTTTGCTAAATGAGCGTACCCCAAAAGGGTACCGTGGGTTCGAATCCCACCGTCTCCGCCATTCTTCCCGCCGCCGGAATGTAATCTCGCGCCAGGGCCCGCCTCTTCCCGGCGAGGCCCTCTGACGGCCGTGTCGGCGCGCGGGCGACGAGCGCAAATTCGCCCGACCTGACCGAACGCGCCGGAACCACCTGCCCGCACGCCGGATTTGGTCGAGGCCGGGGCCGTTGGCGCTCCTGGAACACAGACCGGGAGCGACAGAGGCATGCCAGGGCGACCCATCGCCGACGAGAGTCTCGACGCCCTGATTGTCGGGGCCGGGCCTGCGGGCCTGACAGCAGCCATCTACCTGGCGCGGTTCCGGCGCCGCTTCACCGTCGTCCACGATGACAAAAGCCGGGCAGGGTGGATCCCCCTCACCCGCAACCACCCGGGCTTTCCAGGCGGCGTCAGCGGGCCCGACCTGCTGGCGAGAATCCAGGCCCAGGCCGAAGCGTACGGCGCTCCGGTGCTGACCGGCCGGGTCGAGGGCCTGACCCAGGTCGACGGCGTCTTCGAGGTGGTCCTCGCCAGCAAGACGCTGCGGGCCCGCACGGTGCTTCTGGCCACCGGGGTGGTGGATATCACGCCGGATCTGCCGGGCGTGGAGGACGCGGTGCGTGACAGCCTGCTCCGCATCTGCCCCATCTGCGACGGGTTCGAGGTCATCGGCCGGCGCGTCGCCGTGATCGGCGACGACGCGCGGGGCGCCCGGGAGGCGCTGTTCCTGCGCACCTACAGCGACGCCATCACCCTGATTCACGCCGGACGTCCGGACGCGCTTCCGACCGACGAGCGGGCGCATCTGGCCGAAGCCGGCATCAACGTCGTCGAACAGCCCCTGTCGTCGCTGTCGTTCGAGAGTGAAGCCCGGGACGCGGTCTGCATGACGGCGGGCGAGGTCCTGCACTTCGACGCGGTCTATTCTGCGCTCGGCGTTCGTCCCCGTTCGGAACTGGCCGTGCAGGCCGGGGCGCGCCTTGCCGAGGATGGCCGCCTGGTCGTCGACGAGCATCAGGAGACCAGCGTGCCCGGACTGTTCGCCGCCGGCGACATGGTCCGGGGCCTCAACCAGATCAGCACCGCCCAGGGCGAGGCGGCGATCGCCGCGACGGCGATTCACAACCGCCTGGGCCGCGACCCGTACCGGGAGCGGCCGCATGGATGAGCGCGACCCGGCGACGCCGAGCGGTGGGCAAGGCGATCTCGCCGAGCACGAGGTCACGGCCGTCGACACCGTGGCGAGGCTGCGGGCCCGGCATGATCAGAAGGCGACGGCGCTGCAACGCGCGGTCGACGGGGTAACCGATCGCCTCGGCCGGCCGTACGCGGCGATCGGCCTGGTCCTCGCCTTCGCCGCGGGACTGGTGGTGGCCGCCGTGCGGTCGCAGGGACGCCTCGACGATGCGTTCGCCATCTGGCTGGAGCTGGCTGCGACCCTTGCGGCCCTGGTGATCGCCCTGCTGATCTTCGTCAGCCAGCGCCGGGGCGACCTGCTGGCGGAACGTCGCGCGGAGCTGACCCTGCAACTGGCCCTGCTGACCGACGCCAAGAACGCCCGGATCATCAGCCTGCTGCAGGACTTCCGGCGGGATCTGCCCGAGGTCGCCGACGCTGACGACCCGGAGGCCGACGAGATGGCCACGCCGGTCGATCCCGGGGCCGTCATGGACGCCATGGAGCAACTGGACCCGGGCAAGAGGACGTGACTGCCGTTACGGCCCCGCGACCCTCGGGCGCCCTGCCGCGGATCGGCACGGCCGGCTGGAGCATCCCGCGCGACGTGGCCGCCGCCTTTCCGGAGGCGGGCGTCGGCCTGGCGCGCTATGCGGCTCGCCTTTCGGCGGTCGAGATCAACTCGACCTTCTATCGCAGGCATCGCCCCTCGACCTTCGACCGCTGGGCCGCCGGCACGCCGGACGACTTCCGCTTCGCCGTGAAGATGCCCCGCCAGATCACCCACGAAGGGCGGCTGACGCCGCCGGGCGCGGCGCTGGTCGACTTTCTCGCGGACATTGGCCGGTTCGGAAACAAGCTCGGTCCCGTCCTGGTCCAGCTGCCGCCGAGTCTCGCCTTCGAGCCCGGGGTCGCGGAGACCTTCTTCGCCGACCTGAGGGATCGTCACGCCGGTCCGGTCGCCTGTGAACCGCGTCACGCCAGCTGGTTCGGCGCGTCGGCCGACCAGCTTCTGGCGGCGCTCCGCATTGGCCGGGTCGGCGCCGACCCGGCCCGTCATCCGACCGCCGGACGGCCGGGCGGTTGGCCGGGCCTCGCCTACTGGCGGCTGCACGGGTCTCCGCGCCTCTATTACTCGGCCTATTCCGGAGAGACCCTGCGCCATCTCGCGGACGAGCTCCGACGGGCCTCGGGCGAGGCCTGGTGCATCTTCGACAACACCGCCTCCGGCGCGGCCGCCGAAAACGCGCTCAGCCTGGCCGTCCTGACCGGCGAGCACCGCTAGTCCCGGACGGCGCGCGGGCGAGGGGCGGGAGATCGTCGCTCCGACGACAATCCCTTGCGCCACCTTGCGTTCGATCAAATCGCACCGCAGCCTTCTCGCGCATTCTATGCGGCCACAGGCGGAGCGGCGGCGTGGCGATTCCGGGCGACCAGACACCCGTCTTCACGGCGCGGGGGCTGACCAAGATCTACCGCACGGGCGAGGTCGAGGTTCAGGCCCTGCGCGGGCTGGATCTCGATCTCTACGCGGGCGAGTTCGCGGTGTTCCTCGGGCCGTCCGGCAGCGGCAAGTCGACCCTGTTCAACATCCTCGGCGGCCTCGACCGGGCCACCAGCGGCTCGGCCCGGTTCGAAGGACTGGAGCTGACCACCCTCGATGACCGGGGACTGACCCGCTTCCGCCGCCGCAACGTCGGCTTCGTGTTCCAGTTCTACAACCTGGTGCCCAGCCTGACGGCGTTCGAGAACGTCGCCCTGGTCACCGAGATCGCCGACAATCCGATGACCCCGGGCGAGGCGCTGGAGATGGTCGGCCTGTCCGATCGCGCCGACCACTTCCCAGCGCAGCTGTCGGGCGGCGAGCAGCAGCGGGTGGCCATCGCCCGCGCTATCGCCAAACGGCCCGAGGTGCTGCTGTGCGACGAGCCGACCGGCGCGCTCGACCTGGCGACCGGCGTGCGGGTGCTCGAGGCGCTGGCCTTCGTCAATGAGACGCTCGGGGCGACCACGGCGGTGATCACCCACAACACCTCGATCCGCGAGATGGCGCACCGGGTGCTCTATTTCGGCGACGGCCGGGTTTCGCGGGTCGAGGTCAATCCGGACCGCAAGAATCCGAAGGACCTCAGCTGGTGAGCGTCCTCGACCGCAAGCTCGCGCGGGACTTCCGCCGCCTGTGGGCCCAGGGCCTGGCGATCGCCCTGGTCATGGCCTCGGGCGTGGCGACGCTGGCGATCGGCGACGGGGCCTACCGGTCGATCGACGAGACGCGCGCGGCCTACTACGACCGCGGCGGCTTCGCCGAGGTGTTCGCCCAGGCGCGGCGGGCGCCCGAAGGCCTGGCGCGCGAGATGGCCCGCCTGCCCGGCGTGGCCGTGGCCGAGACCCGCATCGTCCAGGCGGCGCTGCTCGATCTGCCCGACTTGCCGGAACCGGCCTCGGCCGTCCTGCAGTCTCTGCCCGACAACGGGCCGGCCCGCCTCAACCGCCTGACCCTGCGCGGCGGGCGGCTGCCCGACCCGCTGTCGACCAGCCAGGCGGTGGTCAGCGAGGCCTTCGCCCAGGCCCACGGCTTCCACGCCGGCGACCGCTTCGACGCCATCCTCAACGGCCGCCGGCGCACCCTGACCATCGTCGGCGTGGCCCTGTCGCCGGAGTATGTCTACGCCATCGGTCCGGGCGATCTCGTGCCGGACGACCGGCGCTTCGGCGTGGTCTGGATGTCGCGCAAGGCGCTGGCCGGGGCCTTCGACCTCGACGGGGCGTTCAACAGCGTCAGCCTGACGCTCGCGCGGGGCGCCCGGGAATCGGAGGTCATCCGCCGTCTCGACGACCTGCTGGCGCCCTACGGCGGGGCCGGGGCCTACGGCCGTCGCGACCAGTCGTCCAACGCCTACCTCGACAGCGAACTGCAGCAGCTGAACGCCATGCGCCGGGTGCTGCCGCCGATCTTCCTGCTGGTCTCGGCCTTCCTGATCAACATGACCCTCTCGCGGCTGCTGACGCTGGAGCGGGAGCAGATCGGCCTGTTCAAGGCGCTCGGCTATTCCGACTGGCCGATCGCCTGGCACTATCTGAAGCTGGCCCTGCTGATCTCGGCCGTCGGGGTGGTGCTGGGCCTGGCCGCCGGCGCCTGGCTGGGCCACGGTGTCACGCGGCTGTACGGCGAATTCTTCCACTTCCCGTTCCTGGTCTTCGTCCAGGACACGCGGTCCTGGCTGCTGGCGGTGGTCACGGCCGGCGGCGCCGCGACGCTCGGCGCGGTGCGCGCGGTCAGCGTCATCGTCCGCCTGGCCCCCGCCGCCGCCATGGCGCCGGCCGCGCCGCCGCGCTTCTCGCGCTCGGGTCTTGAGTTGCTGCTGACGCCATTCCACCCGTCCCAGCTGACGATGATGGCCCTGCGGCGCGTGGTGCGCTGGCCCGTCCGCTCGGGTCTGACGGCGCTCGGCCTGTCGTTCGCCGCCGCGCTGCTGGTCGCCTCGCTGTTCTCGCTCGACTCGCTGGAGACGATGATCGACCTGACCTTCAACCAGGCCGACCGGCAGAACGCGACGATCGGCTTCGTCGAGGCGAGGGGACCGGCCGCCCTGCCGGTCGTGCGCCGCCTGCCGGGCGTCCTGCGCGCCGAGCCGTTCCGCGCCGCGCCGGTGCGGCTGCGCAACGGCCTGGTCAGCCGGCGGGCGGCGATCATCGCCAAGTCTCCGGACGGCCAGCTCAGCCGCGCGCTGGACTCTCACGGCGCGCCGGTGGCCATCCCCCCGCACGGCCTGGTGCTCAGCGCCAAACTGGCCGAGATCCTCGGCGTCGCGCCGGGCGACCGGGTCGAGGTCGAGGTGCTCGACGGCCGCCGCCGCCGCGCCCTGGTGCCGGTCAGCGCCGTGGTCGAGAGCTATTTCGGCCTTGCCACCTTCATGGATCCCAGGGCCCTCGGGGTGTTGCTGGGCGAAGGGCCGCGGCTGTCGGGGGCCTATGTCCGCTACGATGAGGCCCGCTCCCGCGCCTTCTTCTCGGCGGTGAAGGGCAGCCCCGCGATCGGCTCGCTGCAGCTGCAGGAGCGGGCGCTGCTGACCTTCCGCCAGACCATGGCCCGCAACATCAACGTCATGATGGCGACCTATCTCGGCCTGGCCGTCACCGTGGCGCTCGGGGTGATCTACAACAGCGCCCGCATCCAGCTGTCGGAGAGCGCGCGCGAGTTGGCCAGCCTGCGCGTGCTCGGCTTCACCGCCAGCGAGGCCTCGCGCGTGGCGCTGATCGAGCTGGGCGTGCTGGTGATCCTGTCGATCCCGCTGGGCTGGGCGCTCGGCTACGGCTTCGCGGCGGTGATGACCCGGGCCTTCGACAGCGAGCTGTTCCGCATTCCGCTGATCGTCTCCAGCGCCACCTACGCCAAGGCCGCCCTCGTCGTGCTCGGGTCGGCCTTCGTCTCCGCCTTCGTGATCCGCGACCGCATCGCGCGGTTCGACCTCGTCTCCGTCCTCAAGACCCGGGATTGACCATGCCGCCTGTTTCCCGTCGCACCCTTGTGATGATCGCCGCCGGCGTGGCGGCCGCCGCCGGCCTGGCCTGGATGCTGCGGCCCCAGCCGGTGCCGGTCGAGACAGCCGTCGTCGCGCGCGGCCCGCAGGAGGTCTGGGTCGAGGACCTCGGCCGCACCCGGGTGCGGGAGGTCTATGTCGTGTCCTCGCCGCTCGCCGGGCAGACGGAGCGGGAGCTGCTGCACGCCGGCGACCCGGTGAAGGCCGGCCAGCCGGTCGTGCTGATCCGGCCGGCCGCCTCGCCGCTGATCGATACCCGCTCACGCAAGGACCTCGTCGCGGCGGCGGCGGCGGCCGACGCGGCCGTCGGCCTCGCGCGCGCCGACCTGCAACGGGCCCGCGCCGAACTGGCGTTCGCCGAAGGCCAGTGGACGAGGGGCCAGGCCCTTGCCCGCGGCGGCTTTCTCGCGCCCCAGGGGCTGGACCAGCGGCGTCTGGCGCGGGACACCGCCGCCGCGGCCGTCGCCTCGGCCAACGCCGCCCTGGTGGTGCGCGAGCGGGAGCGCGACAGCGCCCACAGCCGGCTGGCCGACCCCGCCGAGGTCGGCGCCGGTCGCTGCTGCGAGACGGTCCGCGCGCCGGTCGGTGGTCGCGTCCTCAAGGTCACGCGCGAAAGCGCCCAGGTCGTCCAGGCCGGCGAACCGCTGCTCGAGATCGGTGATCCGGCCGACATGGATGTCGTCGTCGAACTGCTGTCGAGCGACGCGGTGCAGGTGAAGGTCGGCTCGCCGGCGACCATCCGGGACTGGGGCGGCGATCCGCTCCCCGCGCGGGTCTCGCGCATTGAACCGGCCGGCTTCACCAAGGTCTCGGCCCTCGGGATCGAGGAGCAGAGGGTGCTGGTCTATCTCGACTTCGTCCGCCCGGAAGAGGCCTGGGGCCGGCTGGGCCATGACTATCGGGTCACCGCCCGGATTGTCACCTGGTCGGCGAAGGATGTGGTCCTGGCCCCGGCCAGCGCCCTGTTCCGCGAGGGCGAGGACTGGATGGTCTACCGCGTGGCCTCCGGTCGGGCGTCGCTGACGAAGGTGAAGGTCGGGCATCGCAACGAGGACGTCGTCGAGGTGCTCGGCGGCCTGTCGCCGGGCGACCGCATCGTCGCCTATCCCGGCGACCGGCTGGCCGACGGCGTCGCGGTGACCGAGCGGCGCTGACCGGAGACCGGTGATATTCGGGCTGGCCCTTCGCGCCGGAACGACGCAGGATGGGGCTCGCGGTTCCGTCGCCACCGGGTGACGGGGGAGGGCGGCATGACCTCGGGTCGAAGTGGAACGGACGGACGGCGGGGCCTTTGCCTGCTGCTGGCGCTCAGTCTGGCGGTCGCCCCCGGCCTCGCGGGCGCGCAGGACCGCCCCAGCCAGGCGCCGACACGCAATCCCAACGGCGGCGGAAGCGGCGGCGGCGGGTCCGATGTCGGCACGGCCACGGCGGTGATCGGCGGTCTCGTCTGGGCCGCCCGCAAGGCCCGCGAGGCCGAGGCGAAGAAGAAGGCCGAGGAGGCGCGCAAGAAGCGCGAGCAGGAGGAGGCCGCCCGCCGCGCCGCCGCCGCGCCGCCCGCGGGCCAGCCTGTCGCCGACCCGACCCCCGCCCAGACGCGCGATCCGCCGCCGACCGACCTGCCGACGGCGCAGCCGCGTCCCTCGGCGACCCCGCCGTCGCCCAACCCTGCGGCCCGGCTGTCGTCGCCCTCGCGGACCCGGTCGCCCGCGCCCCCTGTGGTCGTCACGCCGGCGCCGGCGCCCGTCGTCGCGACGCCGCCGTCCGCGGCCGGACATCTGGCGACCCGGCCGCCCGCCCCCTCGGCGTCGGTCCCGCGTCCGGCGACTCCGGCGACCGCGCCCGTCGTGGCGACCGCGCCTCGGCCGCCCGCCGTCGCTCCGCCGGCGGCGCCGGTCGTCGCCGCGCCGACCGTGGCGCCGGTCGTCCCGCCGGCTGCGGCGCCCGTTGCACCGGCGGTCCCCGCGCCGCGGCCGAACCTGGCCCTGTTGCTCGCCCTGCTGCTGCTCGGGGCCCTGGCCTGGACGGCGCGCCGCTTCACCGCCTGGGGCGCGCCGGTCGTGCATGCCCGGGTGTCCCTCGATCCGGGCGAGCTCGGCACGAGCTTCGAGGCCGCGCCCGAAGCGCGGCTGGCGGGCTGACCATGAGCGACCGGCCCCTGACCCTGAAACACTTCTTCTGCGCCGATCCCGAAGCGCCGATCGCCGACAGCAGCGACATGGAGGCGGTGCGCGAGGCCGTTGAATCGGCGGGCAACGGCCTGCCGCCGCTGTCGCGCAAGACCATGCTGAAGAACGTCGCCGGCGCGCTCGACCAGTTCTTCCAGATCGGTCTCGACGACATCTTCGAGTCGGCATGGGACCGGGTCGAGGCGGTGCGCGACATCAAGGCCGCCAGCCGCGCCGAGCCGGAGAAGCTGATCCCGTTCCCGATGATGGACCACAAGATCTCGTCGGCGCAGAAGCCGCACATCGACCTGATGATCGGTCCACAGATCCTCAACCGGCTGACCTTCAGGACGGCCGTGTCGCTCAAGCTCAGCGGCGTCCATCTGATGATCGGCGGCGGGCGGCTGCACCACATCACTGCGGGCCGCTGCGGCGGGGAGGCGACCTTCTCCCTCGCCGGCGTCACCCTGATCGAACGCAACACCGCGCCGCTGGACCTGCCCGGCCGCGTGGCGTTCAAGGCGCCGGCCGGGACGGCCTAGGGACCGCCTCAGTCGAGCAGGTGGTTGTTCCAGGCGGTCCGCAGGGTCTTCTTGTCGATCTTGCCGGTGGCGGTCAGCGGCACGGGGGCGAACACCACGTCGTCAGGCATCCACCACTTGACGATCCGGGGGCGCAGGAAGTCGAGCACCTCGTCGCGGGTCACCGTGCGGCCTTCGTGGACCTCGATGACCAGCAGGGGGCGCTCCTCCCACTTGGGGTGCGGAATGCCCACCACGGCGGCGATCTTCACCCCCGGACAGGCGACGGCGATGTTCTCCAGGTCGATCGAGCTGATCCACTCGCCGCCGGTCTTGATCACGTCCTTGGCCCGGTCGGTGATGCGCATGAACCCGTGTTCGTCGAGGGTGGCGATGTCCCCGGTGTCGAACCAGCCGTCGTCGTCGATGGCGTCGGCGTCCTTGCGGAAGTAGCGCTTGATGGTCCAGGGGCCGCGCACCATCAGGGCGCCGCTGGTCTCGCCGTCGCGCGGCGCCTCGCTGCCGTCGTCGAGCATGATCTTCAGCTCGATGCCGAACTGCAGCCGGCCCTGACGGGTCCAGATGATCTCGTCGACCTGGTCCTCGCCCAGGGCGGCGATCGACGGCGTCGCGGTGGCGACCACGCCCAGCGGACAGGTCTCGGTCATGCCCCAGATCTGCAGCACCTGGACGTCGTGCTTGACCTTGAAGGTCTCGGCCATGGCGCGCGGCACGGCCGAGCCGCCGATGATCACCTTCTTCAGCGCGCCGACGGTCTGGCCGGTCTGGGCCAGCCAGTCGAGATACATGGTCCAGATGGTCGGCACGCCGCCGGAGAAGGTCACGCCCTCGCCGATGATCAGTTCCTGCAGGCTGGCCGGGTCCATCTTCTCGGCCGGCAGCACCAGCTTGCAGCCGTTGATCGGGCAGATGAACGGCAGGCCCCAGGCGGTGGCGTGATAGAGCGACGAGCAGGGCATCACCACGTCGAACGCCGTCAGGCCGAAAGCGCTGGCCAGGCCCGCGGCCATGGCGTGCAGCACGACCGCCCGGTGGCTGTAGAGCACGCCCTTCGGATCGCCCGTGGTGCCCGAGGTGTAGCAGAGGAAGGCCCCGCTATTCTCGTCCAGCCGCGGCCAGGCGAACGGCAGGTCCGACTGCGCGTCCAGCAGGGTCTCGTAGTTCAGCGCCCCGACGGTTCCGGCGTCGTGGCCGTCAGCGTCCGACAGCAGCACGAAGGTCTTCACCGTGTGCAGGCGGTCCGCCAGGCGTTCGACCAGCGGCGCGAAGGTGCGGTCGTAGAACAGCACCGTGCTCTCGGCGTGTTCGAGCACATAGATGATCTGCTCGTCGAACAGCCGCGGATTGACGGTGTTGAGCACACAGCCCAGGCCCGGAACGGCGTAGAACAGCTCCATGTGCCGGTGGGTGTTCCAGGCAAGGCTGGCGATGCGGTCGCCTGATTTCACGCCCAGCGCCTGCAGCGCGCGCGCCAGCCGGCGCGTCCGCGCGGCCATGCCGGCGTAGTCATAGCGATGGATGCGGCCCTCGACGGTGCGGGACACCACCTCCACCCGGCCATGCGCGGTTTCCGCGTGCGTCAGGATGGCTGTGGTCAGCAGCGGGACGTCCTGCATCAGTCCGGGGATCACGGCGCGCTTCCTCCTTGTCGTTTCTTGCCCCGTCTTAAGGATCAGCGGCGCCCGAAGCGCAAGTCAATCCAGCCGGTAGGCCTCGCGGCCGGCATCCCTGTTCGCGCGCACGATACGGCCCCACCAGCGGATGCGCTCGGCGTCGGTCAGGCCGTCGTTGTCTTCCAGCCAGCGGATCATGCAGTCGAGCAGCAGGCCGAACAGGGCGCTGGCGGCCATCTCCGCCCGGGCCTCGGCCCCGGCGGGGGCGTTCGGCCCCGGCGCGAAGAGCGGCAGGGCGGTGCGGGTCAGCAGCGGGCGAAGCCGCGACTCCCACTCGGACTGCCCGGCGCGGCAGTTGCGGACCACCAGTATGAACGGCGCAGGCTCCTCCCGCGCGGCCGCCAGCACCCTGGCGATAATCGAGCCGTAGCCCTCCCACTTGACGGCTTCGGCCGCCTCGATCGTGCGGACCACCCTGTCGAACACCGCCTCGACCAGGGCCTCGCGGGACGGAAAGAGGCGGTAGAACAGCACCTTGGCCGCCCCGGCGGCCTCGGCGATGTCGCTCATGGTCGCGGTATGCAGGCCCTTCTCGAGCAGGACGCGCGCCGCCACGCGCAGGTATTCGTCGCGCCGGGCGGCGTGGTCGACGCGGGGCTTCTTGCGTTGGGGCGGGACAGCGGCAGGCATGCTCTGGCTCTGTGCGACCACGGGGCGGTCTGGCGGCGGGTTAACAGACGGATGGAGAAGACCGGAAGGTTGCGGCGCCCGATATGGGCGTCTCACCCCTCAATCGAGGGGCTGCGGCCGGGGGCCGATCGTCGGGGATCGGCCTGGCCCCCCTCGGAGCCCGGAGGCGGCGAACGGCCCGCCGGCGAAGAGCATCCCGATCACGAGCGCCGGTCCCGCGATGACCGCGTACCAGCTGACCGGGCGGTCCGGTCCCGCCATCAGGAGGTAGCCGACCGCCAGAACGGCGAACAGCGCGCCGCCGACGACCGGCCACCGCCAGCCGACGAGCGTGGCCGCCAGCACCGCCGCCGCCGGCGCGAGATGCGCGGCCACGGCCAGGGCCAGACCGCGCCGTCCCGGCTCGTCGAGGACATCCAGCGCGAACGCGGCGACGAACAGGGCGAACGCCAGCCCGAGCAGGCGGGGCGTCCACAGGATCAGGGCTCGCATGAGGGTGTCCTCCACGGGGCCGGCCGGCGCGGTCGGCGACGCATGGACCACCGGCCGGCGATCCGCGTCCTTGAGCCGCGTCAATCCGTCGGGGACTATTCCCGCCGCAGCGCCTCGATCGGATCCAGGCGCGCGGCCCGCCAGCTGGGATAGGCCCCGAACACCAGTCCGACCAGCAGCGAGAAGCCCAGCGACACCGGGATCGACCAGCCGGCGATGGCCACCGGCCAGTCCCCCAGCTTGGCCATCAGGAAGCCGCCGCCGATGCCGATGATCAGGCCGATGATGCCGCCCACCACCGACAGGGTTATGGCCTCCAGCGCGAACTGGAACAGCACGTCGTTGCGCCGCGCCCCGACAGCCATGCGCAGGCCGATCTCGCGGGTCCGCTCGGTCACGGCCACCAGCATGATGTTCATGATGCCGACCCCGCCGACGACCAGCGACACGGCCGCCACCGCCGCCAGCAGCGAGGTGAAGGTCTTCACCGAGGCCTGCATGGCCTCCATGATCGAGGCCATGTTCTGGACGCTGAAGTCGTCGTCGGCGCCCTGGCGGATGCGGTGGCGCTCGCGCAGCAGGTTGGTCACGTCCTCCTGCAGGCGGTCCATGTCGTCGGCGCTGTCCGCCTTGACGTAGATGGTCTGGACGTTGCTGCCCTGGACCCGCTTGCCGACGACCCGAGACCGCACCGCCTGCAGGGGTCCCAGCACGATGTCGTCCTGGTCCTGGCCGAAGCCGCTCTGGCCCTTGGACGCCAGCACCCCGATCACCTCGAACGGCACCGAACCGACGCGGATACGCTTGCCGACGGGGTCGACGTCGGCGCCGTAGAGCTCGGTGGCGACGGTCTGGCCGATGACGATGACCTTGCGGCCCTGACGGGCTTCGGTCTCGTCGAACATCCGGCCTGATGCGATCGTCAGATCCCGGGCGGTCAGATAGTCGGGCGTCACGCCCTCGACCCGGGTCTGCCAGTTGGCGCCCTCGGCCGTCAGCTGCGCGCCGCCCCGGACGCTGGGAGCGACGGCCGCGGCGCCGTCGATCTGGGTGGCCATGGCCTTGGCGTCGTCCTCGGTCAGGGTCTGGCTGCTGCCGGCCCCCTGGCTGACGAAGCCGCCGCCCGGACCGCGCGAGGCGCCGGGCGACACGATCAGCAGGTTGGAGCCCAGCCCGCCGATGGCGCTGGTCACCCGCTGCTGCGCGCCCAGGCCGATGGAGGTCATCATGACCACGGCGGCCACCCCGATGACCACGCCCAGCGAGGTGAGGGCGCTGCGCGTGGGATGGGCGATGATGGCCCGCGCCGCGAAGCCGACCAGATCGATCCGCCTCATTGGCCGGCTCCCGACTTGTCGGAGATGATCCTGCCGTCCTGGAAGGTCACGCGGCGGTGCGCCTGGTCGGCCACCTTCTGGTCGTGGGTCACCAGCACCAGCGTCAGGCCTTCGTCATTCAGCGTCCGGAAGAGCTCCAGCACGTCCTTGCCGGTGGCGCTGTCGAGGGCGCCGGTCGGCTCGTCGGCCAGCAGCAGATCGGGCGAATTGGCCAGGGCCCGGGCGATGGCCACGCGCTGCTGCTGTCCCCCGGACATCTGCGTCGGCCGGTGGCCGGTGCGGGCGCCGAGGCCGACCCGCTCCAGCAGCGTCGCCGCGCGGGCCCGCCGCTCGACCGGCGGCAGGCCGGCGTAGACCATCGGCAGTTCGACGTTCTGCAACGCCGTCAGTCGCGGCAGCAGCTGGAAGGACTGGAACACGAAGCCGATCCGCCGGCAGCGGAAATTGGCCAGGTCGTCGTCGTCGAAGCCGGAAACGTCCTCGCCGTCGAACAGGTAGCGGCCGCCCGTCGGACGATCCAGGCCGCCGATGATGTTCATCAGGGTCGACTTGCCCGACCCCGATGCGCCGGTGATCGCGATGTGCTCGCCGCGGGTGATGTCGATGGAGACGCCGGCCAGGGCGGCCACCGTCTCCTCGCCCATCTGGTAGACCTTTTCCAGGTCACGGATTTCGATCATCGCGCGGGGCCTACATCCGGACCCGGACGGCGCCGCCGCCCATGGGGCCGCCCGTGGCCGCCTTGGCCTTGGCCTTGGGACCGCCGCCGACGATGACCGTGTCACCGGCCGTCAGCGGGCCGACGATCTGGGTGAACGAGCCGTCGGACGCGCCGACGCGCACCGGCACGGCGGTCGGCTTGCCGTCGCGCAGGACATAGACGACGCCGGACGTCATGCCGCCGCGTCCGCGGCCCCCGCCGGCGGCGGCCATGCGCGCGCGCAGGGCGACGAGCTTTTCCTTCTGGGCCGGCTTCAGGATCGGTTCGATGCGGGTCAGCACCGTCTGCATCATCCCGCGCATGGCCTGGCGCATGGCGGTCGGGTCGCCGGAGGCCTTGGCCAGGGCTTTGGTGCGCTCCTCGGCGAGGATCGCCTCGACCTTGGCCTTCTGGCCGGCGTCGAGGTCGAGCTGTTCGATCAGCCGCGCGCCCATCGCGCCGCGCTGGCCGGAGCCGTTCTGGCGCTGGCCGCCCGGCGGGCCGCCGCCGGGACCGCCCATGGACGGACCGGTGGCGCGGCGCGTCGTCGAGTCGGCCTGATCGGGCGGGGTCCACCGCAGGGCCGCCGCCGGAACCTTCAGCACGCCGCGCAGCTGCTGGATGACGATGTCGGCGTTGGCCGTCATGCCCGGCATCAGCTTGCCGCCGGGGTTGTCGGCCTGGGCGATGACGATATAGGCGACGACGTTGGATTCGGTCTCCGGCTGCTTGCGCACCTGGGTCACGACGCCGGTGTAGGTGTCGTCCGGAAAGGCGTCGACGGTGAAGCGGACCGACTGGCCCTCCTGCACCTGGCCGATGTCGGCCTCGTCGACGCTGATCTTCACCTCGAGCTTGGACAGGTCCTGGGCGATCTGGAACAGCACCGGCGCGGTGAAGCTGGCGGCCACGGTCTGGCCGGGTTCGATGCTGCGGTTGATCACCACGCCGCTGATCGGGGCGACGATGTTGGTGCGCCCCAGATCGGTGCGGGTGCTGTCCAGCGAGGCGCGGCTCTGGGCCACGGCGGCGCGGGCGGCCTGGACGTTGGCCTGGGTCGACTTCCAGGACGCCATGGCCGTGTCCAGCGCGGCCTGGGCCATGATGCCCTGGTCGAACAGCGACTTGGTACGGTTGTAGGCGGCGCGGGCCTGCTCGGCCTGGGCCTGGGCCTGCGCGACCTGGGCCTGGTTGGCGGCGATCTGCGCCTCGCCCTGGCGCAGCCGGCTGATGTAGGTCTGCGGATCGAGTGTCGCCATCAGCTGGCCGGCGCGGACCTGGTCGTTGAAGTCGACCAGCACCTTGAGGATCTGCCCGGAAATCTGCGAGCCGACGTCGACGGTCACCAGCGCCTGCAGCGAGCCCGACGCCGACACCGACTTGGTGATGTCGCCCTGCTGCACCTGCTCGGTGCGATAGGGATCCTTCGGGGCCTTGGGCTTGAACGCCTGCCAGCCGCCCCAAACGGCCAGCAGCGCGCCGGCGGCGGCGAGGGCGTAGACGACGGGTCGCGGCAGGCCGCCTTTGCGACGGATCGGAGCGGTGTGCAGGCTCATGGGGTCTCGTGACTGGACAGGGCGGCGGGCGCCGCAACCTCAATGGAAATAGCTGTCTTAGGTTGCAGTGGCATTTCAACGCGCCTGGGCGGCGCTTTCCGCCGTCGGCCCTCGGGCGGCGCCTCGCCGATCGCCTGCGCCGGGGTCACGGGCAGTTCAGCGAGGGTGAGCCGGCCGTCGTGGTCGGCGTCCAGCAGGTCGAAGCGGCGGCGGGCCGCGGCTTCGGCCTCCGCACGACTGACCCGCTGGTCCAGGTCGGCGTCCGCCCCGCGGACGGGATGCGGCTCGTTGAGCAGACCATACTGGGCGGCGCCCTGGCGACGGGGGCGCGGCTTCGGCTTGCCCTTCATCGGCATCGGGGGCAGGGCGCCCCACATCTCGTCGGCGCGGCTCGGCAGGGTAGCTATCGGCGGCCGGTCGCCCTCCGGACGGTCGCGGCGCGGCAGCAGGCCCGTGATCTCCGGCGCGACGTTGCGCTCGTAGTCGCCCACCTCGAAGCCGTCGACGATGTGGTCCCTGTCCGTGTCCAGCCGGTCGAAGAAGGCCAGGGAGTCGGCGAGGAATTCGTCGCGCGACAGGGCGCCGTCATGGTTCGTGTCGGCGCGGGAGAACCAGTCGGCGACCGGGTAGGGCTGTCCGGGCTCGGCGTGAAACGGCTCGCCGGCCGGACTGATGAACACCTGCAGCGGCGGCGGGCCCGGCGGCGGCGCGGCCTCGGGCGGTCCGCCGCCCGGGATGCTGATGGGCGCGCCGGGATCCTGGGCCAGGACCGGGGTGGCCGCGGCGAGCAGCAGCAAACAGGCAAGACGGGCGAGCATGAACGACTCCGGCGTGACGGGACGAGTCAGCCTGTGGTCCGCCCGTGGCTCCAGTAAGGCCCGTGGTTTGCGCGACGGCAACATCTCTAGAGCGGAAGCGTGACCCGGGCGGTCAGGCCGCCCGCCGGTCGGGAGGTCAGGATCACGTCGCCGCCATGCGCCCGGGCGATCGACCGCACCACGGCCAGCCCCAGGCCGGCGCCGCCGGTTTCCCGGCTACGGGAAGGCTCGCCGCGGAAGAAGGGCTCGAACACCCGCTCGGCTTCCTCGACGGGGATGCCCGGGCCGTCATCCTCGATCTCGATGACCGCCTCGCCGCCCTCGGCGAACACCCGGCCCCGCGCCCGCAGGCCGTACTTCAGGGCGTTGCCGACCAGATTGGCGATCAGCCGCCGCAGGGCGAGGGGATCGCCCTCGACGACCAGCCGCTCCGACGGTAGGGCGACGGCGTCGGCGCCGGTTTCAGCCGCCTCGTCGAGCACGCTCTCGACCAGTGACGACAGTTCCAGCTTCTCGCGCGGCCCGGCGCGCGTGGCGTCGCGGACGAAGCCCAGCGTGGCGGAGATCATCGCGTCCATCTGGTCGATGTCGGCGGCCAGCCGGGCGCGGATGTCGTCGGGGGCGGCCTCGATGCGGAACCTGAGGCGGGTCAGGGGCGTGCGCAGGTCATGGGCGATCGCCCCGACCATGGCGGTGCGGTCCTCGACATAGCGGCGCAGACGTTCCTGCATGCGGTTGAAGGCCTCGGCGGCGGCGACCACCTCGCTCGACCCCGCCAGTTCCAGCGGCGGCGCACGAGGGTCGCGGCCGAGGCGGTCGGCGGCCTTGGCGAAGACGGCGATCGGCGCGGCCAGCCGGCGGGCGAACCACCACGCCAGCGGCGTCACCGCGAGGATCGAGATCAGCAGGGTGATCACGATATGGCCCTGCCAGGAATTCCACTGGAAGCTCGGCTGTGGCCGCGCGACCAGCCAGCGGCCGTCGTCCTGCCGCACGCCGATCTTGAACGGCGCGAACAGCACCCGCTCCTCGAACCGCGGGGGGCCGCCGGGACCCGGGCCGGGGCCGTCGGGTCCCGCGCCGGGCGGCGGGACGCGCTGCATCATCGGGCCGCCCGGCGGCGGCGCGCCGTGCGGCGTCATCGGCCCGCCGCGGAAGACACGCACCTCGAACGTCGACTCGACGGAGCGCGACCTGAGGAACATGCGGCGGGGGCCGTCGGTCTCGATGACGATCCGGTCGGGCGTGACCTGCAGGGCCTGGGCCAGGCCCTTTCGGACATCTTCCCGCCAGCGGCTGCCGCGCAGCCGCAGCGGTTGCTCCCGGGGCGCCGAGCCCTGCAGGGCGACGACCAGCGGTCGGGCTTCGGGCACCGGCGTCAGGCCGGGGCTGCGCAGGGCGCGGGCGACGTCGGAAAGGCGATAGATTTCGGGCGGCGGCGGCGGCAGGTGCAGCACGATGGCCGAGGTGATGGCGTGCGAGGCGGCCAGGCAGACCACCACCAGCGCCAGCACCTGGACGAAGATGGGCGCGCCGCGCCAGGGGGTCTTCATGACGCGCGGACGACCTTGGGCGAGAACATATAGCCCTCGCTGCGGATGGTGCGGATGATCTCCACGCCGCGGTCGTCGTCGAGCTTGCGGCGCAGGCGGCTGATCTGCACGTCGATGGCGCGGTCGTAGGCCTCAGTGTCGGGTCCGCGCGCCATGTCGAGCAGCTGGTCACGGGTCAGCACGCGTTGCGGGCGTTCGACGAAAGCGCGCAGCAGCGAGAACTCGCCGCTCGACAGGTTGACGATCACGCCCTGCGGCGAGCGGAGCTCCCGCCGGACCAGGTCCAGCCGCCAGCCGGCGAACTCGCAGGTGGCGCCCATGGCGGTGTCGGCGGGCCGCGGCTCCTGCCGTCGGCGCAGCACGGCCCGCACCCGGGCGAGCAGCTCGCGCGGATTGCACGGCTTGGGCAGGTAGTCGTCCGCCCCCAGCTCCAGTCCGACGATGCGGTCGGTTTCCTCGCCCATGGCCGACAGCATGACGATGCCGGGGCCGCCCGGCTGGCCGGACAGGCGCCGGCACACTGACAGGCCGTCCTCGCCGGGCATCATCACGTCCAGCACGATCAGGTCGGGCGGCTGGCGCTGCATCGCCAGTTCCATCGACCGGGCGTCGGACGCCTGGTCGACGCGATAGCCGTGCCGGGCGAGGAAGTCGGCGATCACATCGCGAATGCCCGGGTCGTCGTCGACGATCAGGATGCGGGCGCCGGGATCCTCGGCGACGCTGTGGGCGGTCTTGTCCATCACGAGCTCCATGGCCGCCGTCATGACAACCGGACGTGGCCGGAGAATTTCAGCCCTGCAACAAGTCCCCGCGCTCAGCTGTAGCGCTTGGGCACGCCGTCCATCTCGGGCAAGCTGCCCTCTTCAACGCCGAGCGCGATGTCCGAAACGAACGGGTTGGCCTTACGCTCGAAACCGAAGGTGCTCATCGGGCCGTGGCCGGGCACGAAGGCCACGTCGTCGCCGAGCGGCCAGAGCTTCCGGGTGATCGAGTCGATCAGCTGCTGGTGATTGCCGCGCGGAAAGTCGGTGCGGCCGATCGAGCCCTTGAACAGGACATCGCCGACCTGGGCGAAGCGCGCCTCACGATTGAAGAACACGACATGGCCGGGCGTGTGGCCCGGGCAGTGGATGACCTCGAACTCGGTCTCGCCGACCTGGACGGTGTCGCCGTCGCCCAGCCAGCGGTCGGGCGTGAAGGCCTGGGCGCCCGGGATGCCGTAGCGCGCGCCGCTCTCGGGGATCTGGTCGATCCAGAACTGGTCGTCCGGGTGCGGGCCCTCGATCGGCGCGCCGGTCAGGGCCTTCAGCTCGGCCGTGCCGCCGGCGTGGTCCATGTGGCCGTGGGTGATCCAGATCTTCTCGACCGTCAGGCCCTGTTCGGTGATCGCGGCCATCAGGCGCTTGATATCGCCGCCCGGATCGATGACGGCGGCCTTCTTCGTCTTCTCGCACCAGACCACCGTGCAGTTCTGCTGCAACGGGGTGACGGGCGCGATGAAGGCCTTGATCGGGGAAGAGGACACGCAAAGCTCCTGCGACGGCGGACCGTCACATGATCGGTGTTCAGGCGTCCGGAATAAAGGGGCGGATGCGAAAAAGGCCCGGGATCGCTCCCGGGCCTTTCCGTTGTTTCCCGGGGACAGGAACCGTCTCCGGTACGCGTCCCCTGCCGCTGAACGCCGATGGGGACAGGTGCCGAAGGGGCATGTCCCCCCGAGATCAGGCGTGGTCGTCGCCGATGCCGTGCACTTCGGCCTGCATCGGACCCGGGCCGGCGCTGTCGTCTTCCAGCTGCGGGAGACCCTTGCCGAGGCGCGAGTTCCAGAAGCCGTAGAAGATGTAGATCAGCGCGCCGACGCCGGCGTAGCCGCTCAGCAGGATGGCCGGGATCGGGTCGCCGTTGGCGGCCTTGGTGAAGATGTCCTCGACCAGCGGGCCGGTCATGATCAGGGCGAAGAAGATGCCCAGCACCGGCACCGGGCCGATCCACACCTTGTTCTTCTGGAACAGGGCGAAGACGAACCACAGGCCGAGCACCACGGCCATGACCTTCACGCCGGTGCCGACCCAGGTCGACTTCAGCAGGAACTGGAAGAACGCCAGGAAGCCGGCGACGACAATCGCCGCGACGATCACCATGACGAACTGCGGAACCATGCCGCCGCCGCCGGGGATGCTGAACGGACGCTCAAGCTGCTTCTCGCGCGTGCGCAGGTACATCACGCTGAGGCAGACGATGCCGAACGCCGTCGCGGTGCCCAGGCTGACCAGGTCGCCGAGGATTTCGATCGGCAGGAAGGCGGCGGCCACCGAGATGATGATGCCCAGCACGATGGTGCCGATCCACGGGGTGCGGAACTTCGGGTGCAGGGCGGCGAAGAACTTCGGCAGCAGGCCGTCGCGGGCCATGGCGTAGAACACGCGGGTCTGGCCGTAGGTCAGGATCAGCATGACCGACGACAGGCCGGCCACGGCGCCGACCTTGATCAGGATCGAGAACCAGTCGGTGCCCATGCGGTCGACGGCCAGCGCGATCGGGGCGGGCACGCCCAGTTCGCGGAAGTCGACGATGCCGGTCAGGACGGCGGCGATCATCATGTAGATCACGGTGCAGACCAGCAGGCTGCCGAGGATGCCGAAGGGAATGTCCTTCTGCGGGTTCTTGGCTTCGGCCGCGGCGGTCGAGACGGCCTCGAAGCCGACGTAGGCGAAGAAGATCACCGAGGCGGCGCGGAAGATGCCGGGCATGCCGTACTTGAACCCGCCCTCGTTGGCCGGAATGAACGGCGTCCAGTGGTCGATGGCGTCAGGCTGGTGCTGGAAGATGAACATCGCGCCGACGCCGATGAACAGCAGCAGCACGCCGACCTTGATGGCGACGATGACGTTGTTGACGCTGGCGGATTCGGAAATGCCGAGCACCAGCAGGGCGGTCACGGCGAGAATGCCGGCCGCGCCGAGCAGGTTGGCCCCGCCGCCGGCGACGAAGCTGAGCCCGCCTTCACCCTGGACCGCCTGGACGAACGAGGTCGTCCACTGCACCGGGAATTCGAGCCCGAAATTGTGCAGCAGGCTGACCACGTTGCCGGACCAGCCGGCCGCCACGGTCGAGGCCGCCACGCCGTATTCCAGCACCAGCAGCCAGCCCATGACCCAGGCGAACAGCTCGCCCAGGGTGGTGTAGCTGTAGGTATAGGCCGAGCCCGCGACCGGCATGGTCGAGGCCAGTTCGGCGTAGCACAGGCCGGCGAACACGCAGGCGAAGAAGGCCACGACGAACGACAGGATCACGGCCGGGCCGGCGAAGTTCGCCGCCGCGTTGCCGGTCATCACATAGATGCCCGCGCCGATGATGCAGCCGATCCCGAGGAACAGCAGGTTCCACTTGCCGAGCGATCGCTTCAGCTGGTGATTGTTCGACTCGCGCTGGACCTGCTCGATGGATTTCTTGAGAAACAGTCGGTTCCCGCGTGACGCGGTATCTGCGGACATTCGTCTCGCTCCCCCAATGGCCGGCGACCCCCGCCGGCGCTGTTACAGGTCGGGGACGTTAGCAGCAAAGCCGTCTCGCGCAACGGCTTACGGTGACGAGGGGCTTGTGACGCACTAGGACTGCCCCCAATGCTGCCGATTGAGGAAATCCTGCCCCGTCTGGGAGAGGCGCTGGCCGAAGGGGCCAGCGCGGTGCTGGTCGCCCCGCCGGGCGCCGGCAAGACCACGCGCGTTCCCCTGTTCCTCAAGGACCAGGCCTGGGTCGGCGACGGCAGGCTGATCGTGCTCGAGCCCCGGCGTCTTGCGGCCCGCGCGGCGGCGGCGCGCATGGCCTCGACCCTCGGCGAGCCGGTCGGCGAGACGGTCGGCTTCCGGGTGCGGCTGCAGTCGAAGGTCAGCGCCCGCACGCGCATCGAGGTGGTCACCGAGGGCGTCTTCACCCGCATGATCCAGGACGACCCCGGCCTCGACGGCGTCGCGGCGGTGCTGTTCGACGAATTCCACGAGCGCAGTCTCGACGCCGATCTGGGCCTGGCGCTGGCGCGGGACAGTCAGGCGCTGCTGCGCGACGACCTGCGCATCCTCGTCATGTCGGCGACGCTCGACGGCGCGGCGGTGGCGCGGCTGCTCGGCGATGCGCCGGTGATCGAGAGCCAGGGCCGGGCCTTCCCGGTCGAGACCCGCTACCTCGGCCGCAATCCCGCCCACCGGCTGGAGGAGCAGGTCGGCCGTGCCGTGGAGAAGGCGCTGGCGGAAGAGACTGGCAGCCTGCTGGTGTTCCTGCCGGGGCAGGGCGAGATCCTGCGCACCCGCGACTGGCTGGCCGAGCGGATGCGCCGGCTGGACGTCGACCTGGCTCCGCTGTACGGCGCGCTCGACCCGGCCGAACAGGACCGCGCCATCAGCCCCTCGCCGCCGGGCCGCCGCAAGGTGGTGCTGGCCACCTCCATCGCCGAGACCAGCCTGACCATCGAGGGCGTGCGCGTGGTCATCGACGCGGGCCAGTCGCGCGTGCCGCGTTTCGATCCGGCCAGCGGCCTGACCCGGCTGGAGACGGTGCGGGTGTCCCGCGCCGCCGCCGACCAGCGCCGGGGCCGCGCCGGCCGCACCGAACCCGGCGTCTGCTACCGCCTGTGGGAAGAGGCCGAGACCCGCGCGCTGGCGGCCTTCGCCCGCCCGGAGATCCTCGAGACCGACCTGTCGGGTCTGGCGCTCGATCTGGCCCGCTGGGGCGCGCGCGACGCCTCGGGTCTGGCGTTTCTCGACCCGCCGCCGGCCGCGGCCTTCAACGAGGCGCGGTCGCTGCTGGTGCGGCTGCGGGCGCTGGACGGGGAGGGCGCCCTGACCGCGCATGGCGAGGCCCTGGCCCGCCTGCCGTTGCCGCCCCGGCTGGCGCACATGGTCGTGCGCGGCGCGGCCGGCGGCCAGGCGCTGCTGGCGGCCAGGATCGCGGCCCTGCTGACCGAGCGCGGCCTCGGCGGTCGCGACGTCCATCTGGGTCACCGGCTGGAAGCCTTCGATCGCGATCGCGGTCCCCGCGCCCGCGACGCGCGCCAGCTGGCCGAACGCTGGGCGAAGAGCGCCGGATCGCCGCCGAAGCAGCCGCCGCTCGACGAGGCCCTGCTGCTGGCCGAGGCCTTCCCCGAGCGGGTGGCGAAGGCGCGCGGCGCGAACGGCGAGTTCCAGCTGGCCACCGGACGCGGCGCCCATGTTGAACCGACGGACGTGCTGGCCCGCGAAAGGTGGATCGCCATCGGCGAGCTGGGCGGCGGCGCGGCGCGCGACCGAATCCTGCTGGCCGCGCCGCTCGACGAGGCGGCCCTGCGCGAGGCCTTCGCCGACCGTCTGGTCGCCGAGGACCGGCTGGAGGTCGAGGCCGACGGGAAGGTGCGCGGCCGGCGCCTGCTGCGGCTCGACAGACTGACCGTCGAGGACCGGCGCATCGAAAAGCCCGACCCGGCGACGATCGCCCGCGCCCTGGCCGACAAGGTCCGCCGCGAGGGCCTCGCCGCCCTGCCGCTGGGCGAGGCCAGCGGACGGCTCCGCGCGCGGCTGGCCTTCATCGGCCATCCGCTGACCGACGAGGCCCTGATCGCCGGTCTCGACGACTGGCTGACGCCGCTGCTCAGCGGCAAGTCCAGCCTCGCCCAGCTGTCGGACGGCCAGCTCGAAAACGCGCTGCGGGCGCTGATCCCCTGGGAGGTCCAGCGCCGACTCGACGCCGAGACCCCGACCCGCTTCACGGCCCCGACCGGCAACAGCTTCGCCATCGACTACGCCGCCGAGGGCGGGCCGAAGGTCGAGGTGCGGGTGGGCGAGCTTTACGGCCTGGCCGTCCATCCGACCGTCGCCGGCGTGCCCCTGACCTTCAGCCTGCTGTCGCCAGGCCACAAGCCGATCCAGACCACGAAGGACATCCCGGGCTTCTGGAAGGGGTCGTGGTCGGACGTCCGCAAGGACATGCGCGGCCGCTATCCCAAACACGTCTGGCCGGAAGACCCCGCTGCCGCCGCGCCGGTGACGCGGGCGAAACCGCGCGGAACCTGATCTGGGGGCAAGCCGCGCTGGCGCGGAGGGCGGGTCATGGTCATGGTGCGCGCGTTCAATCGGGAGGCTTCATTGGACGCCAGCATCAGGGACCGGACGCCAGATCCGGCCGGGATATCGCGACGACCGTTCCAGCCCCGGGACTTTCGTCTGCATGGCTGCCCGTGCTGCGCGCCGATTCTCGGGGACATCGCCCGGCTGTCGCTGCCCTACATGGCGGCCGCGAGCGGCGAGAGGGCCTGGCAGGGGCTTGGCCCGCGACCGGCGACGCCGGTGGGAACCCGGGTCCTGGTCAACGCGCGGGTCCTGACGGTCGACGCCGCCTTCTCCACCGCCGAGGCGCTGGCCCATCGCGACGGCCGGATCATCGCCGTCGGGACGCGCGCCGAGGTCATGGCGCAGGCCGGCGAGGACGCGCAGATCATCGACTGCGGCGGCCGCACGGTCCTGCCGGGGTTCATCGAGCCCCACATGCACTTCTTCCCGATCGCAATTCTCGGCCGCTATCCCGATGTCGGCCCGACGGCCTGCGTCGACGCCGAGGCGGTGATCGCGCGGATCGGCGCCCTGGCCGCGGCCGCGCCGGCCGGCGACTGGATCGTCGCCCGCCAGTTCGACCCGTCGCTGCAGCCCGGGGCCGAGCGCATCACGCGCCACACCCTGGACCAGGTCGCGCCCGACCGGCCGGTGTTCCTGTTCAATGCCTCGCTGCACATCGGCTACTGCAACAGCCGCGCGCTGGAGATCGCCGGGATCACCGCCGGGACGCCTGACCCGCCCGGCGCCGCCTATGCCCGCGACCCCGACGGCCGCCCCAACGGCGTGCTGCAGGGGCAGGTCCCGATGTTCACCGTGCTCGGCCACAACCTGTCGGCCATGGCGCTGGACGACGTTCCGGAGGCCTGCAGGAGGGTCTGCGACAAGGCCAACAGGGTCGGGGTGACGACCTTCTGCGACCAGGCGTCCGGCGGCTTCCAGGGACGGCGCGAGATGGCGGCCTTCCATGCCTTCGCCGCCTCCGGCCACATGACCGCCCGCCTGCGCTACTCGCTGATCCAGGCCGGGCACGCGGCCTGGGACGAGCAGGGGCTGAGCCCCGGCGACGGCGACGCCATGGCCCGCGCCACCGGCTGGAAGATCGTCTCCGATGGCTCCAACCAGGGTCGCACGGGCCTGCAGCGCGAGCCCTATTTCGACGGCGTCGGCGGCTCGGGCATCGCCTATGTCGAGGCCGGGGCCCTGCGCGAGATCGTCGTCAAACGGGCGCTGCAGGGCTGGCAGGTGACGGTCCACGCCAACGGCGACCTGGCCATCGACCGGGCGCTCGACGCCTTCGAGGCCGCCTATGCCGCCGGGGCCTCGCGCGACCTGCGCTTCCGCATCGAGCACTGCTCGGTGCTGCACGACGAACAGATCGCCCGCATCGCGGCGCTCGGCGTCAGTCCGAGCTTCCTGATCGGCCACGTTCATTACTGGGGCAAGGCGTTCCGCGACGAGATCTTCGGCCCGGACAAGGCCGATCTGCTCTGCCGCGCCGGATCCTGCGGCAGGGCCGGCATCCGCTGGACGATGCATTCGGACGACACGGTCACCGAGATGGACCCCTTGCGGCTGATCGACAACGCGGTGAACCGCAGCCTGTGGCGCGAGCCGGGGGGCGTGCTGAACCCGGCCGAACGGGTCAGCGTCGAACAGGCGATCATCGCCCTGACCCGAGACGCCGCCTGGCAGTGCCATTCCGAGCACGAGATCGGCACGCTGGAGGCCGGCAAGTTCGCCGACTTCGTGGTGCTGGACCGCGATCCGCTCGCCATCGCGCCGGAGGATGTCGGATCGGTGCGGGTGCTGGAGACCTGGGTCGGCGGCCGGCGTGTCTACGCGGCCTGAGCCGGCCGGCGCCGTGGGATCAGCGGCCTTGTCGTCAACGGGCCGGCGGCGGGCCGAAGCGGATCACCGTCGATCGGCAGGAGTCGACGTTGTTCACCCGCACCGTCGCGAGATCGGGGAGCTCGGCGCGGTAGTGGCGGGCGCAGCCGGCGCGATCGTCCTGTGAAACCGCGGGCAGCCGGATCGTTTCGCCGGGTTCAAGAACCCTGTCGCCCAGCAGGTCGTCCCAGTCGCAGTCGGTTACCGTGAGGCATTCCGCGTAGAGGTGAATGACCTTCTGGCCCGTGGCGTTCTCGAAGGTCAGGGTCGGGGGTTCGGCGCTCGCCAGGCCCGGCGCCGCGGCGAGCAGAACCACCAGGATCGGGAGCGCCGGACGCACGGGCTAGTCCCCCGCCGCGTAGATCATGATGCCCGTGGCCACCGACAAATTCAGGCTGTCGGCCCTTCCGCGCATGGGGATCTTGACGTTGACGTCGCACAGCGCCGCCAGGTCCGGCGTCAGCCCGGCCTGCTCGTTGCCCATCAGGATCAGGGTCGGCCGCCGGTAGTCGGCCGAGCGGTGGTCGACCGTGGCGGTCAGCAGGGTTCCGACCACCGAGCCCGGCCAGGCGCCGCGCCAGGCGATGAACTCGGCCTCGGTCATCTTGACGATCGGCACGGCGAAGATCGAACCCATGGTCGCCCGCACGGCCTCGACCGAATAGGGATCGCAGCACTCGCCGACGAGGATCACCCCGCCGCAGCCGGCCGCGTCGGCCGTGCGGATGATGGTCCCCAGGTTGCCCGGATCGCGCACCCTGTGCAGCGCCACCCAGACGCCGGCGCTCGCGGGCGCCAGCGCCCCGGCAGGCGTGAACCTCTGCTCAAAGACAGCCAGCACGGCCTGCGGATTGTCGCGCCGAGCGACCTTCTCGAGGATCTCGCGGTTGACCTCGATGACATCGCCGCCGGCCATGCCGGTCGCCCCGATGGCCTTGACCAGCAACGGGTGGTCGCCGCCGTCCTGGCCGAACATCAGGATCTTCGGCGTGTGGCCCAGCTCGATCGCCTCGGTGACGATCTTCAGCCCCTCGGCGAGGAACTGGCCGGTCTCCTCGCGGGCCTTGCGCATGTGCAGCGCCTTGACCGCCTTGACCGTGGGGTTGGTGTGCGACGTGACGACCCGGCTCATGCCGACCACCGCGCGAAGAAGCTGAGGCCCACCTGCCGGTCGCCTGACTCCTCGACCAGCGCCAGCTCGCCCCAGTCGATGCGGCCGGCCCGGCCGGCGGTCACCTCGGCCATCAGCCCGGCCATCGAGGCGCCGGAGATGCGCGCCGCATAGGCGTTGAGGATCAGGAACGAGGCGTCGTCCGACAGCAGGCCGGCGCACAGCCGGACCATTTCCGGCAGGTCCTCGAACAATCGCCAGACCTCGCCGTCGGGACCCCGGCCGAACTTCGGCGGATCGAGGATGATGCCGTCATAGCGGTTGCCGCGCCGGTCCTCGCGCTGGACGAAGCGGCGGGCGTCCTCGACGATCCAGCGGACGTTGTCGATGCCGGACAGGGTCGCGTTCTCGCGGGCCCGCTGCACCGACTGCTTGGACGCGTCGACGTGCGTCACCTGCGCCCCGGCCGCCGCCGCCACGAGGCTGGCGACCCCGGTGTAGCCGAACAGGTTGAGCATCTTCAGCGGCCGGCCGGCCGCGCGCTGGCGCTGGTCGAGCCATTCCCAGTTGGCCGCCTGTTCGGGGAAGAAGGCCAGGTGGCGGAAGTTGGTGAACCGGCCGTGGAACTTCACCGCGCCCCAGCCGAGCTCCCAGCTGTCGACGGGCGCGCCCTTGAACCGCCAGCGACCGGCCTCGTCCTCGTCGGTCGGGTCGAACACCGCGTCAGCGTTGTCCCAGCGCGCGGCGGGCAAGCGTGGCGTCCACAGGCACTGCGGCTCGGGCCGGACCACGTGATAGGGCCCGTAGCGCTCGAGCTTGCGCCCGCCGCCGCTGTCGACCAGCGCGTAGTCGGCCCAGCCCGTGGTGCGCATCAGGGCGGGTGTGTCTGCGATGATCGGCCCGGTCATCTCCGGGCGATACCGGCTCAGGCGGCGCCCTGTCCAGTCCGCGCGACGTGCGGGGTCTTGTCCCAGTGGAACGGCCGGTCGACCAGCTGGGCCAGCGCATGGGCGGCGGCGATCGAATGCAGCGGCCAGTAGAGCGGCAGCAGGAGCAGGTCGCGGGCCCGCACGGGCAGGCCCGCGCGGCGCAAGCCGACCATCCCGGCGACCGCCGCGCCGATCCAGCCGACCGTCAGCAATGCGCCGTCCGCGGCGCTGATCCACGGCGCGCCGTCCTCGATCAGCCCCAGCGCCGTCGCCGCCAGGGCCCAGGCGACCAGCGGCCCGTGCAGGAAGGCCGCCGCGATCGCCGCGCCGAGCGTCATGGCAAACGACAGCGCCGCGCCGGTCCGCCAGTGCGGCGGCTGGCGCGACTGGACCCCGAAGGTCTGCATGTAGCCCTTCACCCACCGACTGCGCTGGGGGATCCAGTCGCGCAGCGTGTCCGGCGCGGCCTCATGGGTCGGGGAAGCCAGCACCCCCATGTCGAAGCCTTCCGCGGCCAGCCGGAAGCCCAGATCGGCGTCCTCGGTGACGTTCCAGGCGTCCCAGCCGCCGACGGCGCGCAGCGCCGCGACGCGGAAGTGGTTGCTGGTCCCGCCCAGCGGGAACGGCAGGCCCAGCCGCGCCAGCGCCGGCATCAGCACCTCGAACTGCACCGCGTATTCCAGCGCGAACTGCGCCGGCAGCATTCTCCGGTCGGGATCGATGCGCAGCGGCGCCTGCAGGCAGGCCAGCCGGGGCGTCGCCGCCGCGAAGCGGGCCGCCGCCTCGCGCAGCTGGCCCGGGTCCGGCCGGTCCTCGGCGTCGTAGATGGTCAGCAGCTCGCCCGTCGCCTGCTCGAGGGCGATGTTGCAGGCGCGCGGTTTGGTCCTCGGCCAGCCCGGCGGCGCGACCAGCACATCCATCCCGGCCGGCAGGGTCAGGGCGTCCAGCGCCTCGCGCGTGGGGCGGTCGTCGCTTTCCACCACGATCAGCGTCTGTAGTCGGTCCGCCGGATAATCGAGGGCCGACAGGGCCGCTACGAGGTCCGGGGCGATGGCGGCTTCGCGATAGAGCGGCGCGATCACCGTGTAGGCGGGCAGGGCGGCATCCGGCAGCGGCTGAACCGGTGGCGCGGCGGGTGGAGCGAACGCGGCGACCAGACGGGTCAGGGCCGTCAGCGCGAACAGGCCGAAGACCAGGTCGTGCACCAGCGTCGGCGTCAGCAGCAGGCCGGCGGCCAGCAGGGACAGGGCGGCCGCGGCGGCGAGGCGCTGCGCCGCCGTCGCCGGCAGGGCGGCGCCCCGGCGTCCGGCGGCGTCATCCGCTTCGACCAGCCGGGGGCGCGGCCGGAGCGGGCGGACGGGTGACCGCCGGGGCCGCGCGATGGTCCGTGTCCTGGCCTGTTCCCGCGCCATGTCGTCCCCGGGGCCGTTTCGAGGCGAATCAGCCCGAGCGCCAAAATCCCGCCAAGAGGGAAAATGTCAGATCTCAACCAAAGCGGGAAATTCGTCCGTACGGCCACGCGGCTTGCGGCCTCTGGGTGATTGCCGTTTAGTAGAGTTCGGGGAACCCAGGGGAAAGGCGAGTCGAGTGACGACTACCTTGAAGAAGCCGCAACGATCGGCGCGTAAGCCCAAAGGCGATGGCCATATGCGCAGGGGGGAGATCCTGCAGGCGGCCGAAAGAATCTTCCTCGCGGAAGGCTACCAGGGCGCGACGATCCGCAAGATCGCCGACGAGGTCGGGGTGTCCTCGACCGCGCTGTACATGCACTTCCGCGACAAGGACGAGATCCTGCTGGAAATCTGCGACAGCGCCATCGCGGTGCTGCTCAGGCAGAACAGCGAGATCGCCGCCCGGCCGATCGACGCCGTCGCCCGGGTCCGGCTGATGCTGGACGCCTACATCACCTTCGCGCTCGAGAACCCGAACGCCTACCAGCTGGTCTTCTGCGGCCACAGCGGCGTGCTGTCGGAGAACAAGCAGGCGGCCACCGAGGCGCTCGGCGACCGCTGCTACGAGAAGTTTCTTGGCGCGGTGCGCGAGATCGGCGCCTCCGGCCGGCTGCGCACGGGCACGGTCGAGAGCGCGGCCCAGGCGATGTGGGCGGCCTGCCACGGCCTTGTCGCCCTGCTGCTGACCAAGCCGACCTTCCACTGGTCCCCGACCGACGAGCTGCGCGGGGTTCTGCTGGACGGACTTTTCCACGGCCTTGTGACGGACTGAACCGATGAGACGGGCGCCAGCTGTGACCGCCGCCCTGGCGGTGCTGGCGTTCGCCGGTCAGGCCGCGGCGGCGCCGACGGTCATGTCGCTCGACAGCTGCGCCGACCAGTATGTGCTGGCGCTGGCCCCCCGGGACTCGATCGTGGGCCTGTCGGCCCGCGCCGATGACCCCGACAGCTATCTGCGCGCTCGCGCCGTCGGCCTGCCCGTGCGCCGGGCGACCGCTGAGTCCGTGCTGGCCATCCGGCCCGACATCGTCGTCCGCTACTGGGGCGGCGACGCCCGGCTGGAGGGCGCCCTGGCGCGCCGCGGCGTGCGCACGGTGAAGATCGGAGAAGCCACCGATTTCAACGCTGTGCGCGCCAATGTTCGCGCGGTCTCGACGGCCCTCGGCCACCCGGCGGCCGGGGAGGCGCTGGTCGCGCGGATGGACGCGAAGCTCACGCACGCCGGCGGAGCCTGGAAGGGCGCGCCGGCCCTCTATTTCACCCCCACGGGCTTCACCACCGGCCCGGGCAGCCTCGTCGACGCGATGATGCGCGCGGCCGGGATGCGCAATCTGGCGACCGGCTCGACCTGGAAGCCGATCCCGATGGAGCGGCTGGTGATGACGCCGCCGAGCGCCTTCGTGCTCGGCTTTTTCGACACCTTCGCCGTGGCCATGCAGCGCTGGGGCCCGGGACGGCACGCGGCCCTGCGCAAGAGACTGGCCGGCCGCACGGCCGCCTCGTTGCCGTCCGCCATCCTCGGCTGTCCGGCCTGGTTCGCGGCCGACGGAGCCGAGCTGCTGGCCCGGGCGGCGCCGCGATGAGCCGGGGCCGGGGACTGCTCATCCTGACGCTGCTGCTGCTGGCGGCGGTGGTCCTGGCGGTGCTGGTCGGCGAGACGACGCTGCGGCCGGGCGACTACTGGACGGCCCTGACCCGGCCGGGCTCGGCGCCGGGCGAGATACTCTGGACCATCCGCGCGCCGCGCGCCTGCATGGCCGCCCTGGTCGGGGCGGCTCTGGGCCTCTCCGGCGCGGCGCTGCAGGGGCTGCTGCGCAATCCGCTGGCCGACCCGGGCGTGCTCGGCGTTTCGGCCAGTGCGGGGCTGGGCGCCGGCGTGGCCATCGCGCTGGGCCTCGCCGCCCTTCCGGGCGCCATCGAGCTGTCGGCCCTCGCCGGGGCGCTGGTCGCCGGGGCGCTGGTCGTGGTCCTGGCCGCCCGCTTCCGCGAGCCGGAGACCCTGATCCTGCTGGGCGTCTCGATCTCGGCCTTCGCCGGGGCGCTCAGCTCGCTGGTCTACAACCTCTCGCCCTCGCCGGTGACCACGGCCGAGGTGCTGTCCTGGATGCTGGGCTCGGTGGCCAACCGCGACTGGCCGGACCTGATCAGCACCGCAATCCCCGCCGCGATCGGAGCCCTGCTGGTGGCCTGGTCGGCGCGCGGCCTGACCATGCTGACACTCGGCGAGGAGACGGCCGCCCTGTCCGGACTGCCGATGGCGCGCCTCAGGGCGGCGGCCGTCGGCGGCGCGGCGCTTCTGGCCGGGGCCTCGGTGGCGGCGGCCGGCATCATCGGCTTCGTCGGCCTGGCCGCGCCGCACCTGGTGCGCCGCTTCGCCGGCGACGATCCGGGCAAGACCCTGCTGCCCTCGGCGCTGGCGGGCGCGGGCCTGCTGGTGCTGGCCGATCTGGCCGCGCGGGTGATCCCGACCGAGCAGGAGCTGAAGCTCGGCGTGGTCACGGCCCTGTTCGGCGCGCCGCTGTTCGCGCTGGTGGCCTGGCGCGCGGCGCGGAGCTGGCGCGCATGACCCCGGCCTGGGACCTCCAGGACCTCGTCGTGCGCCAGGGCGGCCGCCCGGCGCTGCGAGGCGCGGGCCTGACCGTATCGTCGGGAGAGATGGTCGGCGTCATCGGCCCCAACGGCTCGGGCAAGACGACCCTGATCCGGTCCGGCCTCGGCCTGCTGCGGCGGGACAGCGGGACCGCCGCCCTGTCCGGCTGGCCGGTCGACGCCATTCCCGAGCCCGCCCGCGCCCGGCTGGTCGGCTACCTGCCGCAGGAGCGCCGCGTCGGCTGGAACCTGGCCTCGCTCGACATCGTCGCCCTCGGCGCCCCCGACCTGTCGCCCGCCGCCGCCCGCGAGGTCGCCGGGACCTGCCTGGCCCGCGTCGGCCTCTCAGGCTTCGAGAAGCGCGGCGTGCTGGAGATGTCCGGCGGCGAGCGGGCGAGGGTGCTGCTCGCGCGCCTGCTGGCCACCCGCGCCCCCTTGCTGGTCGCCGACGAGCCCGCCGCCGGCCTCGACCCCGACGCCCAGTTGCTGACCCTCGAACTGCTGCGGGCCGAGGCGGCGCGCGGCGCGGCCGTGGTCGTCACCCTGCACGACCTGACCCTCGCCGCCCGCTTCTGCGACCGGCTGGTGGTGCTGGCGCAAGGGCAGGTGGCGGCCGAGGGAGCGGCGTCCGTGGCGTTGACGCCGACGGTCCTGCGCACGGTGTTCGGCCTGGAGGGAGAGCTGATCGAGACCCCGACGGGCCCGGTGGTGTCCGCGCGGCGGGCCGGATCTTAGGGCCCAATCCCCCAAATCCGCTCATCCTCGCGGAAGCGAGGACCTAGGCTTACGGCCGGTGCACGCACGTCAAGGGATGTCTGGCTCCGGTCAGGCCACCGCTACGCCTTGAAGCTGTTGGTCCGGTGCGAGGCCTTCGACACCCGCGACGACGCCTTCCGCCGGGAGCGGCAGATGAAGGTCTGGAGGCGGGCTCGGAAAATCGAACTGATCGAGAAGACCAATCCCGGATGGCGGGACCTGTACCCGGAGATTTGCTGAGCGCCAGACATCCCCGACCGTGAGTGCACCGGCCGTAAACCTGGGTCCTCGCTTCCGCGAGGATGAGCGGAAGAAAAGGGGATTAGGGTCACCAGTCCGTCAGCATTTCGCGAGGTGCTTAGGTCGGCAACGGGTGGTTATTCACCGCTCGCGTCAGCACCCATAAGTACCAAGGCGCGCCGAACAAATAGATGGTCCACCGGCTCCAAGAACCTGAACTCGTCGTTGAACTCGGCGTGCGACAGCCACCGATCATTGACCTCCCCCGCCAACAATCGAGTGCAGATCAGCACAGAGCCCCGCGCGAGACCGTCTAGGAGTGCGAGGTGGTCAAGTTCGGCGTAGTTACCACGCGGATCAGCAAACGTCAGCGTGGCGCCGTGAAAATGCCAAGGGGCATCCATGAAGCCGATCAGACAATCCTCGTCCCGCTCTGCGTTGACGAACGAAAGGCGGGCCCCCTCGCCGAGGTCAATCAATAGCGAAGTACTGTCAATCTCGGCGCTGAAGCCAAGCTCGACTGCATAATCGTGCAGGAAGGGGAGATCATAGCGCATCCGTAACCTAACGCCTCAACTCGCTATGTCCGCAACGGGTCGAAAGCTGCCGTTAGGCTCCCGCCTGAAGGTCAGACATTCAAGAACGGGCCAATTCCGTGACGTCGCGGCGTCCTATCCCGCCGCCCTACCGCGCTCCCGGCGCCGCCGCCGGGGCGGCGGACGGCACATACGCCCCCCACGCCCCGCGCTTGAGGTCGTTCGACAGCATCAGCGGCGCCGAGCCGCCGGCCAGCCTCGCCCGGTAGACCTGCGTCGTCTCCAGCGTCCGCATGACGTAGTTGCGCGTCTCCACGAACGGGATGCACTCGATGTAGTCGAGCGGGTCGGTCGAGGCCCCGCGCGGGTCGCCGCAGAGGGCGGTCCACTGCGCCGGACGGCCCGGACCGGCGTTGTAGGCCGCCGCCGCCATCACGTAGGAGCCGCCGAACGTGCCGACCATGTCGCCGAGGTAGCGGGCGCCGAGGCGCATGTTGAAGTCGGCCTCGAACAGCCGGTCGACGGTGTAGCTCTCGCCGAGCGACCGGGCGGTCATGGCCCCGGTGGCCGGCATCAGCTGCATCAGGCCGCGGGCGCCGGGTGAGGAGCGGGCGCGGGCGTCGAAGTTGCTTTCCTGGCGGGTGATCGAGAAGACGAACGCCGGCTCGGCCCCGCCCTGGACCACCGGCGCGGTCAGCAGCGGATAGCCGCGCTCGGGCAGCAGCATGCCGCGCTGGGCCGCCGTGCGCACGGCCCGCATGGCCGTGTCCGGGTCGCCGTAGCCCCGCGCCAGGTCGACGAGCAGCGCGCATTCGGCGGCCGTCGGCAGGGTGTCGTCGATATGCAGGGCGAACACCCTGAAGGTGTCCTTGTTGCCGGTCTCGAACAGGATGCGCAGGGCGCGGACCAGTTCGCGGCCCTCGAACCGCGCCCGGTCGGCCTGGGTGACCACCGGGTCCTTCGGCAGGGTGATGGTCTTGATGCCCGCGCGCTCGGCGGCCAGCTGGCCGTAGAACACGGTGATGTACTGGGCGCCCTTCTGGTAGAAGGCCTGGGCCCCGGCCTTGTCGCCGAGCGCCTCGGCCGCGCGGCCCTGCCAGTAGAGGGCGCGGCCCTGGGTGATCGGCGAGGTGCCCGCCGCCGCCAGCCGCGCGAAGTGGTCGGCCGCGGCCGTCGGGTTCTTCAGCTTCTGCAGCGCGATCCAGCCGGCGTAGAATTCCGCCTCGGCCGCGTCCGGGCCGACGGTCAGGCCGGTGTTGGCCGCCGCGCCATAGGCGCCCTGGTAGTCGCCGGCGGCCAGCGCCGCGACGACCATCTTGCGGCGGTCGGTGGTCCAGGCGCGGGCCGCCACGTCCTGCGCCGGGGCCGGCTTGAAGCCGCGCGCCAGCTGCAGCGCCATGGTCGTCAGGCCCTTGCGCTGGAAGTAGGCCGCCTGCTCATAGATCAGCCCCGGATCCTGGCGCTGCTCGGGCGTCATGTTGGCGATCAGGTCGTTGCCGTTCGACAGGTTGGAGCGCAGCGCGATCCGCGCATTGGCCACCGGCCGGTAGGACTCCGGAATATGGTCGACCATCTCGCGCGCGGCCGGACCCTGGGGGCCGTACAGCAGCATGTCGGCGCGGGTCAGGTCGTCGTCGGCGGTGATGTAGGCGCCGAAGCGGTCGCGCATGGCGATCTGCGGCGCCGAGTCGAACAGTTCCTCGCGCCACCAGCGGCGGATCAGGGCGCGGGCCTCCTCGCCGCGGCCGGAGGCGCGCAGCGCGCCGGCCAGGGCCATGGCGCCCTGCACGGTCTCGGGCTGGGTTCCGCCGAACCAGGCGATGATCCGCTCGGGCGGCATGCCGGAGGTCTCGAGCAGCTTCTCGGCCGTGGCCTGGCGCTTGGCGCCGCGCGGCCAGCCGTTCAGGTCGCGCCGGACGGAGTCGGCCTCGAAAAAGCTCAGCGAATCGGGCGCGCCGTCGGCCAGGGCCCACAGGGCGATCTTCTTCGCGACCGGGTCCTGGATCGAATCCATCGCCAGCCGCACCCGGTCGCCGTCGCCGGCGCGGGCGGCGGTCAGGGCGGTGCTCAGGTAGCTGGCGTCACTGTCGGACAGGGGTTGCCGGTAGGCGATCTGGGGCGTGGTCACCAGTTGCGGGCCGGCGTCCGGCTGCATCGACTGCGCCCCCGCGGCGCCGCCGAGAATCGCCGTGATGGCCGCGCTGACCGCCAGCTTCCGTGCAAAACCCGTCAAACCATTGTCTCCAACTCGTCAAACCGTCTCCGCGGCGGTTGCCGAGGCGCCACGCGGGGACATATTGTCCGGCTCCGACACACAGCCGCAAACGAAAGCGGCGATCTCACGGCTTTTTGCAAGGCATGGTCCAGTTTCCCTTCAAGGGCGTCTTCCCCGCCCTGGTGACTCCTTTTCGCGACGGCGCGGTCGATGAGGCCGCGTTCGTCGCGCTCGTCGAGCGGCAGATCGCCGGCGGCGTGCACGGCCTCGTGCCTGTCGGCACGACCGGCGAGACCTCGACCCTGAGCCATGACGAGCACAAGCGCGTCGTGGAGCTCTGCATCGCCACGGCGAAAGGCCGGGTGCCGGTCATCGCCGGGGCGGGCAGCAACGCCACGGCCGAGGCGATCGAGCTGGTGGCCCACGCCAAGGCGGTCGGCGCCGACGCGGCCCTGTGCGTCACGCCCTACTACAACCGGCCCAGCCAGGAGGGCCTCTACCAGCACTACCGCGCCATCAACGACGCGGTGCAGCTGCCGGTGTTCGTCTACAACGTGCCGGGACGCACGGCCGTGGACATCAGCAACGACACCCTGGCCCGGCTCGCCTCGCTGCCCAACATCATCGGCATCAAGGACGCGACCAGCGACATGACGCGGGTCAGCCTGCAGCGGCTGATGTGCGGTCCCGAATGGGTCATGCTGGCCGGCGACGACCCCACGGCCCTGGGTTACATGGCCCACGGCGGCCACGGCTGCATCTCGGTCACGGCCAATGTGGCGCCCGAGGCCTGCGCGGCCTTCTTCAACGCCTGCATGGCCGGCGACTGGGCGGCGGCGCGCGACTGGCAGGACCGTCTGGTCCGCCTGCACAAGGCGCTGTTCATGGATTCCTCGCCGGCCCCGACGAAGTTCGCCCTGGCGCACCTGGGCCTGTGCACCGAGGACTGCCGCCTGCCGATCACCCCCTGCGCCGACGCGATCAAGCCGGTGATCCTCGACGCCATGCGGGAAGCAGGCGTGATCTGATGACCCAGGTCGGCAAGACCATCGCCGAGAACCGCCGCGCGCGGTTCGACTACTTCATCGACGACGTGGTCGAGGCCGGCATCATGCTGACCGGAACCGAGGTGAAGAGCCTGCGCAATGGCCGGGCCAACATCGCCGAGTCCTACGCGGCGGTCGAAGGCGACGAGATCGTCCTGATCAACGCCGACATCCCGCCCTACAGCGGCGGCAACCGTTTCAACCATGAGCCCCGGCGGCACCGCAAACTGCTGCTGCACCGCAAGCAGATCGGCAAGCTGATCGGCGCGGTCCAGCGCGAGGGCCGCACGATCATCCCCCTCAAGCTCTACTGGAACGAAAAGGGCCTGGCCAAGCTCGAGATCGGCCTGGCCAAGGGCAAGAAGCTGCACGACAAGCGCGAAACCAGCGCCGAGCGCGACTGGCAGCGCGACAAGGCCCGCCTGATGAAGGGCGACCGGACGGGGTAGGGGGAAATGCGGCGCCTGGTGATCATTGTTCTGGCCGGCCTCCTGCTGGGACTCCCTGCCCGAGAGGCCCAAGCGCAGGCGCAAACCGAGACCCGCCCCCGGTCTTTCGTCATCCACCCGGTTTTCCTGACCGATGATGTGAGGTCCGCGCGCGCGGGCGAACCCCTGTTCGTTCAGCCCGCCACCGCCCCGACAGGCGCGGAACTGGGCGCAGACGTTCGCCCGCCCTTTCTCTTCTCGTTCGGTTCCTATGCCGCAGGAACGCGGATGTACGGATCCGGCCTGACCTTGTTGAACTACTGCGCCAATGCGGGGGGCAGCACGGCCTGTTTCGCTGCAGCGGGCGATGAATTGATCCTGGTTGCGGACTGCACGACCGCACCTTTCGGCTTCGAGGTCCTGGTCTACCAGTGCGGGCCGATGAAGGTCCTCAAACCTGCCGTCCCGTTCAAGCGCCTCAAAGCCTTCGACGGACCGCACATGCAGTTCGCGGTCATGTTCGAGGCGAAACAGGTCGGCCCCGGCGGGAGCTATCGCGCCTCGCTCTATCCCGCGCTTCAGTCAGGCGCCAAATGGCATCGCATCGGTCGAGAGTTCGCCGTGGGCATGGTCCGCCCGAACGCGCCGGTTCACCTGGTCGGCGAAGGCGTGGATGTTGAAGTCCTCGGCGTCGATGACGATGGCGTCGTCAGCTATCGGGTTCACAAGACAATGCCCTGGCAACTCGCCGAGATTCAGCTCTCGGTGACCACGGTGACCAGCTATCACGTCGTGACGATCTACGGACGATAGCGCGACCGGCAGGTCTTGGGCCCCCAATCAATTGAGGTCGGCGGCCCGGACGGGCGGGGCGACTCATGACTTGATACCCGCCTCACGGGCAGCGCCGGACCGACCGGCGGCCCGTCCAGGGAGGGACGCATGAGCGACAGTGGTCATCGGATTTCGAGGATTTCATCCGACGCGCCCCGCGTGGCCCGCCTCGGCCTGACGGTCGCGGCCCTGGTGTTCGTGCTGGTCGGCGGCGGCTGCACGGTCACCGCCTGCAGCACCACGGTCGAGAGCGGCGAGGCCGGCATCAAGACCACCAAGTTCGGGCGCAATCCGGGCGTCCAGCCGACCGAGCTTCGGCCCGGCTGGCACTGGAAGGGCATCGGCGAGAACATCATCATCTATCCGACCCGTCAGCGGACCTACAGCTACACGCGCGAGCCCAATTCCGACGGCAAGGAGAACGAGGAAATCGCCTTCGCCGACCAGACCGGCCTGCCAATGACCGCCGACGTCAACCTGACCATCCGCGTGCGCGACGACCGCGCCGCCGAGCTCTACGCCCGCTGGCGCCAGCCGTTCGACGACCTGCTCGACGGCCAGATCCGCAACGACGTGCGCTCGGCCATCGCCAAGGAGACCGAGCAGGTGCCTGTGTCCTGCAACCTCAACCCGGTGACGACCGGCTCGGGCGTCTCGCCGACCCCGGCCGCGTCGCCGGCCGCCGCGACGCCCTGCACCGGCTCGCTGATGGGCGCCGGCCGCCAGGTGGTCATCCAGCGCGCCTTCCAGCGCGTGCGCAGCAAATGGGCCGCCGAGGGCGTCGAGATCAGCCAGATGGAGTGGGTCGGCACGATCCGCTATCCGCCGAGCGTCACGGCCGCCGTGGAGGCGCGCACCCAGACCGAGCAGCGCACCCTGGCCGCCCAGCACGGCGCGCCCTTCGGCTCGGTGAACATCCAGCTCAGGCAATGCGGACAGAAGTTGTGCCGCAGGTCGGGGTTGTGCAGCCCGCCGATCACCGGCTCGCCCGCCGTCACCGCGAAGCCGGCGGTCGGGATGGCGATGCTGAGCGAGAAGGCGCTGGCGCTCATCTTCTGGCAGCCGGTGCAGTGGCAGGCCATGGTCAGCATCGGCGGCGCGGTGATCGCGAACCGCACCTGGCCGCAGCGGCAGCCGCCGGTCCAGGGCAGGGGAGTCTTCATCGGCCTCGCTCCGTTCGGGGTTACGGTTCCAGCAACGCGCGGACGCGCAGGAAGATCGCCTCGAACATGGCCGGCGTCAGCCGGCCGGTGTTCGTGTTGAGCCGCGAGCAGTGATAGCTGTTGATCACCGTGTAGGGTCCCGCCGTGAACTGCGAGCCATGGCCCGGCTCGCCCAGCGAGGCCTTGAGCCCCATGGCCCGCAGCACGCTGCGCCGGGCCACGTCGCCGAGGGTGACGATGACCTTCAGGTTCGGCAGTTCGGCCAGCTTGTTGGCGAAGAACGGGCTGCAGGTCTTCTCTTCCGAGGTCTCGGGCTTGTTCAGCGGCGGGGCGCAGCGCACCACGTTGGTGATCATCGCCCCAGTCAGCGCCAGGTCGTCCTCGCCGTTCGGATCATAGTGTCCGGTGGCGAAGCCGGTCTTCTTAAGGGTGTCGTAGAGGAGCCAGCCGGCATGGTCGCCGGTGAACGGCCGGCCCGTGCGGTTGGCCCCGGTGCGCCCGGGCGCCAGGCCGGCGATCAGCAGCCGTGCGGCCGGGTCGCCGAACGACGGCGCGGGGCCGTTCCACCAGTCGGGGTTCTGCCGGCGGTTCTCCATCCGGTAGGCGACAAGGCGCGGGCACAGCGGGCAGTCGCGCGGCGGTTCGGAGGCGCTCACGGCGCTGTCCAAGGGAGGCCGTCCTTCAGAACTGGATCGGGTCATGTCAAAGCGCCCGCTCTTTCTTGCGCGCGCGCTTCACGACGCCGCTCACAACAATGGTCAAGACGAGCAGGGTGATCCCGAAGATCAACGGCGCGATCTTGATGGGAAACGGCAGCTCTATGTCGATCCCGTGCCCATCGGTTCGGGAATCCAGTTCGATCAGGCCGTACGAGGCCAGCATCGACGCCATTCCGACAAAATAGCAGGCGCCCCTGAGCCACACCCATTTGGCGTGCGGACCCCGATAGGCCTGAAACTCGGCCTCCACGCCCTTAAGTCGTTCTTCGATGTTCATGCGAGCTGCTGGTCCGGACGAGGCAAGGCCCGGCTGGCCACGCCACGGCCCTTGTGTCCGCTGCGGTGATGTCTCTCAAACCTCATCGTCAGCCTCGATCTCCGCGCGCGAGCGGGCAGGGGGGTCGGCGAGGAACCTCGGCTGATGTACGCGTTGCGGCCGGCCGATGATGTCGCCGAGGTCGGCGAGGTCGACAAAGGCGTCGCACTGCCGGCGCAGGTCGTCGCTGACCATCGGCGGCTGCGACTTGACGGTCGAGACCACGGTCACCCGCACCCCCTTGCGCTGCACGCCCTCGACCAGGGCGCGGAAGTCGCCGTCGCCGCTGAACAGCACCAGATGGTCGGCCTTGTCGGCGATCTCCATCATGTCAACGGCGATCTCGACGTCCATGTCGCCGCGCCACCGCTTGCGGCCCTGGGCGTCGGTGTACTCGCGGGCCGGCTTGGTCACCACGGTGAAGCCGTTGTAGTCGAGCCAGTCGACCAGCGGCCGCAGCGGGGAAAAGTCGTCGCCGTTCTCGGCCAGGGCGGTGTAGTAGTAGGCTCGGATCAGCACCCCGCGCTTGCGGAACTCGTCCAGCAGCTTGCGGTAGTCGATGTCGAAGCCCAGCGCCTTGGCCTGGGAATAGAGATTGGCCCCATCAATGAACAGCGCGAGCCGGTCTGTCGGGTAAAACGTCATCTTTTCAAATCCTTGAACGCAATATCACATCTTAAATCGGACGAATCCGTCGTCATCGCCCTCGGCGGCAATCTAGCGGGAGCGCACGGCTCCTGCGAGGCCCTGCTCGACGCGGCGCTGGCCTGTTTTCCCTCCCACGGGCTCACGGTGACGGCGCGGTCGGGCTGGTGGCGCTCGGCGGCCTGGCCGGACCCGTCGGCCCCCGCCTTCACCAACGGCGTGGCGCTGGTCGAGACGGTTCTCACCCCGGCGGAGACTCTGACGGCGCTGCACACGATCGAACGCGCGTTCGGCCGGGAACGCCACGAAGCCAACGCCGCCCGCACTCTCGACCTCGACCTGATCGCCCATGGCCGGCAGGTCCTCGACACGCCTGGCCTGCGACTGCCGCATCCCCGGGCGCATGAGCGGCTGTTCGTCATGGGCCCGTTGGCGCAGATCGCCCCGGACTGGATCCATCCGGTGACGGGCGAGGCCGCGGCGACGCTGGCGGCGGCCGCGACCGTGGGGCGCGACGCCACACCGGCCTGATCGCGCTTGCGGCGTTGCACAATGGCGCGCAAAACTCTATGTACCCCGGTCCCACCGGAACCAGAGAATCCAATATGGCCCGCGTCACCGTCGAAGATTGCGTCGAGAAGATCCCCAACCGCTTCGGTCTGGTCCTCGTCGCCGCCCACCGCGCCCGCGCCATCTCGGCCGGTTCGGCGCTGATGGTCGACCGCGACAACGACAAGAACCCGGTCGTCGCCCTGCGCGAAATCGCCGACGACGTGGTGGACAATGACGGTCTGAAGGAAAGCCTGATCGGCACCCTGCAGCGCGTGGACGAACGGACGGAAGCCGAGGAAGAGGCCGAAACCATCGCCCTGCTGTCGGATCCGACCCACATGCAGATGAGCGAGCAGGAACTGATCCGCGCTCTGCAGAGCGACCGCGACGGCGGTCAGGAGGAGCGGTACTGAGTCCGGAAGGCCCAGAACCGACTGATATCCTCGAGGCGGCCCCGGCCGCCCCACCCACAAGCACGCCCTCGGAATCGCCTGAAATGGCGGCGCGTTCGGCCGCCCGCGCCAGAGCGTCCGGGCCGAAGTTCCTGCGCCAGTACGAGCTGATCGAGCGGGTCCGGGCCTATGACCCCACCGCCGACGAAGGCCTGCTGAACCGCGCCTATGTCTATGCCGTGCGCATGCACGGCTCGCAGACGCGGGCCTCCGGCGACCCCTATTTCGCCCACCCGATCGAGGTGGCCGGCATTCTCACCGAGTACCGGCTCGACACGGCCTCGATCGTCACGGCCCTGCTGCACGATGTCATCGAGGACACCCACGCCTCCAGCGCCGACATCAGCGAGCTGTTCGGCCCGGAAGTGGCCGAACTGGTCGAGGGCGTCACCAAGCTGTCCAAGCTGGAACTGGCCGCCGAACATGCCCGCCAGGCCGAGAACCTGCGCAAGTTCATCCTGGCCATCTCCAAGGACGTGCGCGTCCTGATGGTCAAGCTGGCCGACCGGCTGCACAACATGCGCACGCTCGGCTTCATCAAGAGCCCGGCCAAGCGCGAGCGGATCGCCCGCGAGACCCTCGACATCTACGCCCCGCTGGCGCGCAACATCGGCTGTCACCGCATCTGCACCGAGCTCGAGGAACTGGCCTTCGAGCACCTCAACCCGGTCGCGCGCAACGCCATCCTGCGCCGGCTGGAGGCCATGCGGGTCGACCAGGGCAAGGCCGTGCAGCAGGTCAGCGGCGACATCAGCCGCATCCTCGACGCCGAACACATCCCGGCCCGCGTGTTCGGCCGCGAGAAGCATCCGTTCTCGATCTGGCGCAAGCTGCAGCGCAAATCGATCGGCTTCTCGCAGATGAGCGACATCTACGCCTTCCGCGTGATCGTCGACACCGAGGACGACTGCTACCGCGCGCTCGGCCTTATCCACCGCCAGTGGCCCTGCGTGCCCGAGCGGTTCAAGGACTTCATCTCCACGCCCAAGCGCAACAACTACCGCTCGCTGCACACCACGGTGATCGGCCCGCGCGGCATGCGGGTCGAGATGCAGATCCGCACCGAGGTGATGGACCGCGTGGCCGAGGACGGCGTGGCGGCCCACTGGCGCTACAAGAACCAGTCCTACGGCTTCGACCGCGAGGCGATGGAGGCCGAGGGCGGCCGCGATCCTCTGGCCAGCCTGCGCCAGCTGGTCCAGGTGCTGGAGCACGGCGGCGACTCCGAGGAACTGGTCGAACACGCCAAGATGGAGCTGTTCCTCGACCAGGTGTTCGTCTTCACGCCCAAGGGCAAGCTGATCACCCTGCCGCGCGGCTCGATGCCGCTCGACTTCGCCTACGGCGTCCACACCAACGTCGGCGACACCACGGTCGGGGCCAAGATCAACGGCGAGCTCAAGCCGCTGCGGACCGAGCTGGCCAACGGCGACGTGGTCGAGATCGTGCGCGGGCCCAAGCCGGCCGTGCTGCCCGACTGGCGCTCGCTGGCGGTGACCGGCAAGGCGCGCTCGGCGATCCGCCGCCACATCCGCCAGACCGAGAAGGAGGAATTCCTCCGTCTCGGCGTCGCGGCCATGGACCAGGCCTTCGCCCGGGTCGGCAAGACGCGCTCGGGCGTCACCCTGCGCGGGGCGCTGGAACGGTTCGCCGTCGCCAGCGAGGACGAGCTGTTCGACGCCGTCGGCCGCGGCCGCGTGACCCCGGCCCAGGTGCTGGAAGTGCTGTTCCCGGGCCTCAAGGATTCGGAAAAGGCGGCCGTCAGCGCCCGTCGGCGCATCACCGACGGCCGCGACGCCCATGACTTCGTCATCGGCGACAAGGTTCGCGTCGGATCGATGATCCGCTTCGCCACCTGCTGCCGGCCGGTGCCGGGCGACCGCATCGTCGGCATCTCGGTCGACAAGGCCATCGAGGTGCACGCCATCGACTGCCCGACGCTGGAACAGTACGACGAGCGCCAGGACCTCTGGCGCGACCTGCACTGGACGGCCGAGGCCGAGCGCAACACCGTCTCCCGCACCCGCCTGCGCGCGACGATCCGCAACGCGCCGGGCGTTCTGGGCGAGGCCTGCACGATCATCGGCGAGACCGGCGGCAACATCGTCAATCTCAACATGCACCACCGGAGCGACGACCATTTCGACGTCGACTTCGACCTCGACGTGAAGGACGCCCGCCACGCGACCAACATCGTCGCCGCCCTGCGCGCCAACCCGTCGATCGAGACGGTCGACCGCGCCAAGGGATAGGCGCCCTGCTCGGGCGGATCAGAGAGCTTCTGGGAAGACTGGGCGACGACATTGCCCGGGAGTCCCGGGAATGGATGATCCGCTGTGATCGCTGTGGCCGCGAGCGATCCATCTGGTCAACGGGCGGTATCCGCTACAAGGCCTTCGGAAAAAAGCGAACGGTGGGACACTGCGCCGGCTGCGGAACGCTCCGGACCATGACCATCTACCACCCGGTCAAGGCGCCAATTGCCTGAGCGCCGCCACGGTCGCCGCGGTCAGCGGCGAGGGCAGGGCGTCCAGCGGGAACCAGCCGCAGCCGCCCAGCTTGTCGGGCTCCAGCACCACCGGCTCGCCGACGCAGTCCTCCACCAGATAGACCGGCGCGACCCAGTGGCCGCCGTCGCCCAGGTCGATGGTGTCGGCCACGCACAGCAGCCGCCCGGGCGTGATGGTCAGGCCCAGTTCCTCGGCGATCTCGCGGGCGCAGGTCTGGCGCGTGGTCTCGCCCCAGTCGGTCTTGCCGCCCGGCAGCCCCCAGAACCCGGCCTCGGGCTCCTTCAGCCGTTTAACGAGCAGCAGCGCGCCGTCGCGCAGGATCGCGGCGCCGCAGCCGACGCGGGGGATGGGGTGGGACTCGGACATGCGTGGTTCGTAGTCTTTCGCCATGCGCCAATCCAGTCGCCGTCATCCTTGGGCCTCGCGCCCAGGATCCCTCTCGACGGGTTCCGCCTGTGCGTCCTTCGACACACAGCCTGCGGCCGCTGCTCAGGATGACTTGCCGTTGTATTCGTCATCCTGAGCAGCGCTCGGAGAGCGCGTGTCGAAGGACGCACCCTGCCGCCGAACGAGGGATCCTCGGGACAGGCCCGAGGATGACGGGATTGTGGTGATGAGGGTGACGAACGCGGACGACACCGCTATCTAACCGCCATGACCCAGGACGACGTTCTCGACGAGTTCCGCGCCGCCGACGCGCTGCGCGAAGGCCACTTCGTGCTCTCCAGCGGGCTGCACAGCCCGGTGTTCCTGCAGAAGAACCTGGTGTTCGCCCAGCCCGACCGCTGCGAGCGGCTGTGCAGGGCGCTGGCGGAGAAGATCATCGCACAGGTCGGCCAGCCGGATGTGGCCATCAGCCCGGCCGTCGGCGGCATCATCCCCGGCTACGAGACGGCGCGGCACCTGAAGGTCCGGTCGCTCTACGTCGAACGGGAGGGCGGCGCCTTCAAGCTGCGCCGCGGCTTCTCGATCGAGCCCGGCGCGAAGGTCGTGATGGTTGAGGACATCGTCACCACCGGCCTGTCGTCGCGCGAATGCATCGCCGCCATCAAGGAAGCCGGCGGCGAGGTCATCGCCGCGGCCTGTATCGTCGACCGCTCGGGCGGCCGGGCCGATGTCGGCGTGCCGTTGATCGCGCTCGCGACCCTCGACGTTCCGGCCTACGAGGCCGACAAGCTGCCGCCCGAGCTGGCCGCCATCCCGGTGCAGGACCCGGGCAGCCGCCGGCTGCGATAAATCCGCCCCTCATCCCGGCGAAGGCCGGGAGCCAGGCTTTTTCTGGGACGCGCGGCGCTCTACATAAGGCGCCTGGGTCCCAATCTTCATCGGGACGAGCGGATCCTATTGCGATGAACAGCCTGCGCCTCGGCGTGAACATCGACCATGTGGCGACCATCCGGAACGCCCGGGGCGCCAGCTATCCCGAGCCGCTGCGCGCGGCGGATCTCGCCCTTGCGGCCGGCGCGGACGGCATCACCGCCCACCTTCGCGAGGATCGCCGGCACATCTCCGATCGCGACATCGACGAGCTGTCCGACCTCTGCCTCAAGCGCGGCAAGCCGCTGAACCTCGAGATGGCGGTCACCGACGAGATGCTTGGCATCGCCGTGGCCCACCGGCCGCACGCGGCCTGCCTGGTGCCCGAGCGCCGCGAGGAGGTCACCACCGAGGGCGGTCTCGATGTGGTCGGCGGTCTGGGCCGCATCGCGCCGGCCGTGCAGCGCTTGCGCGAAGCCGGCTGCCGGGTGTCGCTGTTCATCGAGGCCGATCCGGCCCAGATCCGCACCTCGGCCGAGATCGGCGCCCAGGTGATCGAACTGCACACCGGTTCCTACTGCGACGCCTTCCGCGCCGGGGAGGCCGACCGGGCCGAAACCATCCTGCAGCGGCTGCGCGCGGGCGCCCGCCAGGCCGCCGACCTCGGACTGGAAGTCCACGCCGGCCACGGCATCGACTTCGCCACGGTCCGGCCGGTCGCCGCCATCCCCGAACTGATGGAGCTGAACATCGGCCACTTCCTGATCGGCGAGGCGATCTTCACCGGCCTGGCCCCCGCCATCCAGCGCATGCGGGCCCTGATGGTCGCCGCCCGCGCCGAGTTGGCCGCGTGATCATCGGCATCGGCTCGGATCTGAGCGACATCCGGCGCATCGAGAAGACGCTGGAACGGTTTGGCGACCGGTTCACGGCTCGCACCTTCACCGCCATCGAGCGTGAGCGGTCCGAGCGCAAGGTCAACGCCCAGGGCGGGCGCGCGGCCAGCTACGCCAAGCGGTTCGCGGCCAAGGAGGCCTGCGCCAAGGCGCTCGGCACCGGCGTGCCGCGACGTGGCGTCCACTGGGCCGACATGGGGGTGATCAATCTGCGCAGCGGCAAGCCGACCATGGCCCTGACCGGCGGCGCGGCCCTGCGGCTGGCCGAGATCACGCCCGAGGGCATGGTCCCGGTGATCCACCTGTCGCTGACCGACGACCATCCCTACGCCCAGGCCTTCGTCATCATCGAGGCGCTGCCGGCGTCGACGTGACGACGAGTTAACGGGCGCGGCGTTACGCGCTATCCTACAACCCGGACCTGGGCGGGGGCGCCCGAACCTTTCTGGAGCCAGCGCGTCGCATGACCGAGGCCGTCGAGACCGAAGCCGAATCCGCGTCGACCGAAGCGCAGGACAATGCCGCCAGCCGCGAGGAGATCCTCGAGACGGTCAAGACGGTGGTCTATGCGCTGCTGATCGCGCTGCTGCTGCGCGTCTTCCTGTTCCAGCCCTTCACCATTCCCTCGTCGTCGATGCGGCCCAACCTGCTGATCGGCGACTATGTCATCGTCTCGAAGTTCAGCTACGGCTACAGCCGCAACTCGATCCCGTTCAGCCCGCCGCTGTTCCACGGGCGGCTGTTCGCCGGCGTGCCCAAGCGCGGCGACGTGGTCGTGTTCAAGACCCCGGCCGAGGGCCACAAGGACCTGATCAAGCGCCTGATCGGCCTGCCGGGAGACGAAATCCAGGTGACCAATGGCGTGCTGTCGATCAACGGCAAGCCGCTCAAGCGTGTCCCGGCCGGCCTGGCCGAGGGCGATTCGGAAGCCTGCCCGAACCTCGCCACCCCGGCCCGCTATCTCGAGACCAACCCGGCCGGCCGCAGCTACATCACCTACGACTGCGGCGACGGCCCGCTGGACAATACGCCGGTCTATCTGGTGCCCGAGGGCAGCTACTTCTTCATGGGCGACAACCGCGACAACTCGCTCGACAGCCGCGTGGCCGCGGAAGCCGGCGGCGTCGGCTTCGTGCCGGCGGAGAACCTGATCGGCAAGGCCGAGACGGTGATGGTCTCGTGGAAGGAGGGCTCGGCCCTCTACAAGCCCTGGACCTGGCTGAACCTGCGCTGGAACCGCTTCTTCCACTCGCTGCGCCACTAGGGGCGCGGCGCGGGCGGCCCGCTTTACGCCACGAAGGCGAGTTAACGGGCGCGACCCTTGCCCGTGTCGTATTGCCGGACTAACCAGACCCACGGGCCTTATCCCGCATCATCGAGAAGAGAGCCGCGCGCGCAATGACTGACGCCGCCGAACCGAAGGTCGAGACCGTGTCCGACTCCGAGCCGCTGTCGCTCGACAGGCGCCACGACGACGACAAGGCCGGCGATGACTCCATGAGCGGCGCGGTCGACGAGACGATCGAGATCGTCAAGACGGTGGTCTACGCCCTGCTGATCGCGCTGGTCCTGCGCATCTTCCTGTTCCAGCCGTTCACGATTCCCTCGGCGTCGATGGAGCCGAACCTGCTGAAGGGCGATTACATCATCGTCTCGAAGTACAGCTACGGCTACAGCCGGCACTCGATCCCGTTCAGTCCGCCGCTGTTCAAGGGCCGCATCTTCTTCAGCGCGCCCAAGCGCGGCGACATCATCGTCTTCAAGCTGCCGTCGGACAACAAGACCGACTACATCAAACGCCTGATCGGCCTGCCGGGCGACCGCATCCAGGTCACCGGCGGCGTGGTTTCGGTCAACGGCAAGGTGCTGACGCGCATCTATGACGGCCCCGGCGATCCGGGGACCTGCTGGAACGGCTCGACGGTGCAGCGCTTCCGCGAGACCAACCCGATCGACCGCACCTACATCACCTACGACTGCGGTCCGCGCGGCGATGTCGACGACACCGGCGTCTATGTCGTGCCCGAAGGCCACTACTTCTTCATGGGCGACAACCGCGACAACTCGCTGGACAGCCGGGTGGCCCCGGAGTCGAGCGGCGTCGGCTATGTCCCGGCCGAAAACCTCGTCGGCCACGCGCGGATCATCCTGTTGTCTTGGAACGGCGAGGCGGCGTTGTTCAAGCCCTGGACCTGGTTCCTCGACGCGCGGCCCAGCCGGTTCTTCCACGTCCTCAAATGAACGCCCGCGTCGAGGCGATCACCGCGCTCGAGGCGCGGATCGGTCACGTGTTCCAGGACCGCGAACTGCTGGAGCGGGCCCTGACCCATTCCAGCGTCGGCGACGGCGCGCGCAAGGTGCATCACAACGAGCGTCTGGAGTTTCTCGGCGACCGGGTGCTGAACCTGCTGGCGGCCGAGCGGCTGCTGGCGCTGGATCTCGAGGCCAAGGAAGGCGCGCTGTCGCCGCTGCTGGCCGCCCTGGTCAACGGCAAGGCCTGCGCCCGGGTGGCCCGCCGCATCGGCCTGGCGCCGGCCATGCGCCTGTCGGGCTCGGCGACCAAGATCGGCGCCCGCGAGTCGGACGGCGTGCTCGGTGACGCCTGCGAGGCCCTGATGGCGGCGCTCTACATCGACGGCGGCCTCGACGCCGCGCGAACCTTTTTCAACGACGCCTGGCAGGAGGAGTTCGATACCCCGTCGAACACCCGCGCCCACGATCCCAAGACCCGGCTGCAGGAATGGGCCCAGGGCCGCGGCCTGCCGCTGCCGCACTACGCCGTCGTCCAGCGCACCGGCCCCGACCACGCCCCGACCTTCACGGTCGCGGTGACCCTGGAGGGCTTCGAGCCCGAACGCGGCGAGGGCAAGTCCCGCCAGGAGGCCGAAAAGGCCGCCGCCCTGGCCATGCTGCTGCGGCGGGAAGGCCGCGAGGACTAGAGGAAAGGTCGCTGCTTCGGATCCTCCCCCCGGGGAGGTGGCTCGGCGAAGCCGAGACGGAGGGGGCCGGCGCCGGTGTCGCCTCGACGACCCCCTCAGTCACCGCTACGCGGCGACAGCTCCTCCAGTGGGGGAGCGTCCAGACCGGCGCTGATCCGCTTACGTCCACACAACGGGGGCATTGACGCGATCATTGTGCTACAGGCCGCCGCAATGAGCTCTTCATCCCCCACCCGCGCGGGTTTCGCCGCGATCATCGGCGCGCCGAACGCCGGCAAGTCGACCCTGACCAACCGCCTCGTCGGCGCCAAGGTCTCCATCGTCACCCGCAAGGTGCAGACGACCCGCTTCCCCGTGCGCGGCGTCGCCATGGCCGGTCAGTCCCAGATCGTGCTGGTCGACACGCCCGGCATCTTCACCCCCCGCCGCCGGCTGGACCGCGCCATGGTCCGCTCCGCCTGGTCGGGCGCCGAGGACGCCGACGCCATCGTCCATCTGGTCGACGTCCAGGCCGAACTGGCCGTCAGCGGCGAGGGCAAGGCCGCCGGGGCCGACAAGAAGGCCGTCCAGGACGTCCAGACCATCATCGAGGGCCTCAAGGGCGCCGGTCGCCAGGCCATCCTGGCGCTGAACAAGATCGACGGCGTCAAGCGCGAGCGCATGCTGGCCGTGGCCCAGCAGCTGTTCGACACCGGCGTCTATTCCGAGGTGTTCATGATCTCCGCCGCCACCGGCGCCGGGGTAGAGGACCTGCGCGACCGCCTGGCCGGCCTGATGCCGGAAGGCCCCTGGCTCTATCCGGAAGACCAGACCGCCGACCTGCCGGTGCGCCTGCTGGCCGCCGAACTGACCCGCGAGAAGCTCTACCTGCGCGTCCACGAGGAGCTGCCCTACGCGGCCACCGTCGAGACCACCGCCTTCGAGGAGCGCCGCGACGGCTCGGTGCGCATCGAACAGACCATCTTCGTCGAGCGCGACGGCCAGCGCGCCATCATCATCGGCGAGAACGGCCAGACCCTGAAGTGGATCGGCTCAGCCTCGCGCACCGAACTCAGCGACCTGCTCGACCGCAAGGTCCACCTGTTCCTGCACGTGAAGGTCCGCGAAAACTGGGCCGACGAGCGGGAGACGTATGAAGGCCTCGGCCTGGATTTCGACGTCTAGCCCTTCGCTCCAAAAATCCGCTCATCCCGGCGAAAGCCGGGACCCAGGCTTTTTCAGAGCTTCGGCTCACGGTTCAGATGAAGCCTGGGCTTGCCGGACACATGGGCCGCTGCTTCAAAAACACCTGGGTCCCGGCCTTCGCCGGGATGAGCGGAGGTAATATGCGCACGCTGGCTCTCACCCTGGCATTTCTGGTGGCCGTTGCAACCGCCCCTGCCCACGCGGCCACCCCCGAACAGCAGATCGCCGCCACCCTCGACGCCCTGCACGCCGCCGCGGCGAAGGCCGACGGCCCGGCCTATTTCGCGCTCTACGCGCCGGGCGCGGTGTTCATCGGCACAGACGCCGCCGAGCGCTGGGACATCGCCGCCTTCAAGGCCTACGCGAACCCGTTCTTCGCCAAGGGCCAGGGCTGGACCTACGTCCCCCGCGAACGGCACATCACCATCGCCCCGATCGACTGCCGCTGCGTGGCCTGGTTCGACGAGCTGCTCGACAGCGCCAGCTACGGCACGAGCCGTGGGACCGGCACGCTGGTCCTCACGCAACAGGGATGGAAGGTCAGCCAGTACGCCCTGACCTTCCCGATCCCCAACGACCTAGCCAAGGACATGACGGCGCAGATCAAGGCGTTCGAGGCCAGGGCGCACTGATGGAATGGGAAGACGACGCCTTCGTGCTGTCGGCGCGCGCGCACGGGGAGACCGGCGCGATCGTCGATCTGCTGACCGAGGCGCACGGGCGGTTCGCCGCCCATGTGGCCGGCGGGGCGTCGCGGCGGATGAAGCCGTTCCTGCAGGCCGGAGCGCGGGTGCGGGCCGGGTATCGCGCGCGGGTGTCGGACCAGCTGGGCTCGGCGATCCTCGAGCCGGTCGGGGAGGGGCCCTCGGCCCTGTTCGATGACCCGATGGCGCTGGCCGGTCTCGCCGCCGCCGCCGCCGTGGCCGCCGGGGCCCTGCCGGAGCGCGAGCCGCATCCGGGCGCCTACTACGCCTTCGACGCCCTCTCCAACGCCTTCGTTCTGCCCGACATCTGGCCGGCGATCTTCGTCCGCTTCGAGGCCGGGCTGCTGCAGGAACTGGGCTTCGGCCTCGACCTCAGCCGCTGCGCCTCGACCGGCGTGACCGACGATCTGGTCTGGGTCAGTCCGCGCACCGGCCGGGCCGTCAGCCGCGCGGCGGGCGAGCCCTACGCCGACCGCCTGCTGCCCCTGCCGGGCTTCCTGCTCGGTTCGCAGGGCGGCCTGCGCGACGGCGACATCAAGGCCGGCTTCGACCTGACCGGCCACTTTCTTGAGCAGTTCGTTTTCGGCCCGCTCAACCGCCCCCTGCCGCCGGCGCGAGTCTGGCTGCTGGAACGGTTGGCCGACGCGGGACGGCTCTGAAGATCCTCCCCCATCGGGGGAGGTGGCCCTGCGCAGCAGGGCCGGAGGGGGTCACCCGTAATTTGACCCGGCCCCCCTCAGTCCGCTTCACGGACAGCTCTCCCAAAGGGGGGAGCATCTTCCCGCCTGTGACCTTCCCCGCGTTTGCTCCTAGACTGCCCGCCAAGGAGTCTCCGATGCCCCATCCCGCCCCGATCACCCTCGCCGAGCGCCAGACGCGCCTCACGGCCCTGCGGACGCAGATGGACGCGGCCGGCGTCTCGGCCGTCCTGCTTGGGGCCACCGCCAGTCTTCGCTACTTCACCGGCCTGGTCTGGCACGCGTCCGAGCGGCTGTGCGGGGCGCTCATTCATGCCGACGGACGCCTGGAGTACATCTGTCCGGCCTTCGAGCGGGAGAAGGTCGCCGGCATCGTCGGCGTTCCGGGTGATATCCTCACCTGGGAGGAACACGAAAGTCCGTACGCCCTGGTCGCCGACCGTCTCGGCGCGACCGGCCGGCTGGCCGTCGATGACCAGATCGCCCTGTTCATGTTCCTCGACCTGCGCAGGGCCATCGGTGACGCCCGCCTGGCCGACGCCGGGCCGCTGATCCACCGTCTGCGCCGCGCCAAGTCGCCGGCCGAGATCGCGCTGATGACCCGCGCCAAGGCCATCACCATCGAGGTGCACCGCCGCGCCTGGCAGAGCCTGACGGCCGGCGTGCGGGCCTCCGAGGTCGAGGCCTTCATCGACAGCCAGCACCGCGCCCTCAACGGCGGGACCGGCTCCAGCTTCTGCATCGTCTCGTTCGGCCCGGACACGTCCTTGCCGCACGGCGGCGAGACCGACCGGATTCTGGCCGAGGGCGACCTGGTGCTGATCGACACCGGCACGACGATCGACGGCTACAACAGCGACATCACCCGCACCTATGTCTTCGGCGAGGCGACGCCGCGCGTGCGCCGCATCTGGGACATCGAGAAGGAGGCGCAGGCCGCCGCCTTCGCCGCCGCCGCCCTCGGCCGGCCCTGCGAGAGCGTCGACGCCGCCGCCCGCGCGGTGTTGGTCAGCCATGGCCTCGGCCCCGACTACCAGCTGCCCGGCACGCCGCACCGCACGGGCCACGGAATCGGCCTGGACATCCACGAGGGCCCCTACCTCGTGCGCGGCGACACGACTCCGCTCGAGGTCGGCCTGTGTTTCTCCAACGAGCCGATGATCGTCGTTCCCGGCGCCTTCGGCATCCGGCTGGAGGACCACTTCCACATGACCGCTGACGGGCCGAAGTGGTTCACGCAGCCGCAGTTCAGCCTCGACGACCCGTTCGGCGACGTGGGCGATTTCCAGCCGTGAGCCTGCCGGTCATCGACATCGCGCCGCTGTTCGGGTCCGACCCGGCCGCCCGCGCCGCCGTGGCCGACCAGATCGGCGCGGCCTGCCGCCGCGACGGCTTCTTCTACGTCTCCGGCCATGGCGGGGAGGGGCTGTTCCCGGCCCTGAAGGCCGAGAGCGAGCGGTTCTTCGTCCTGCCGATCGCCGACCGCATGGCGATATCCATGGCCAACGGCGGCCCGGCCTGGCGCGGCTTCTTCCCGGTCGGCGGCGAGCTGACCTCGGGCAAGCCCGACCTGAAGCAGGGCCTCTACCTCGGCGAGGAACTCGGACCGGAGGACCGGCGCGTGGCCGCCGGCTGGCCGATGCACGGCGCCAACCAGTGGCCGGCCGCCCAGCCGTCGCTGGAGCCGGTGGTCACCGCCTGGATGGCGGCGATGACCCGCGCCGGCCAGGCGCTGCTCGAAGGCGTGGCCCTCAGCCTCGGCCTGCCGGACAGCTATTTCCGCCAGCACTACACGGCCGAGCCGACGGTGCTGTTCCGCATCTTCCACTATCCGGCCACGCCGCCCGGCGACGGCGCCGACTACGCCTGGGGCGTGGGCGAACACACCGACTACGGCCTGCTGACCCTGCTGGCCCAGGACGACAACGGCGGGCTGCAGGTCAAGGGCCGCGACGGCGTCTGGTTCGACGCCCCGCCGATCCCCGGGACCCTGGTGATCAACATCGGCGACATGCTCGACCGCCTGACCCAGGGCCTCTACCGCTCGGCGCCGCACCGGGTGGCCAACACCAGCGGCCGCGACCGGCTGAGCTGGCCGCTGTTCCTCGATCCGGGCTTCGAGGCGGTGGTCGAACCCCTGCCCCTGGCTGCCGACATCAAGCGCGAGGCGCGCTGGGACGCGGCCGACCTCGGGGCCATCACCGGCCCCTACGGCGACTACCTGCTCGGCAAGGTGGGCAAGGTGTTTCCGGGTCTGAAGGCCGAAGTGCTGTAGCACCCGTGCGTCCTTCGACACGCCGCTTCGCGGCTGCTCAGGATGACGTGCAATTGCTCTACGTCATGGTGAGCAGCGCTCGAAGAGCGCGTGTCGAACCACGCAATCAGGGCGCCACGTCCAGCCGCTCGAGCCCGCGGAAGAACGGCAGCGTTCGCCACTGCGCCGGCTCGTCGGGCCGGGCCAGATGCAGGTTCGGGAACCGCTGGAACAGCTTCACCAGCGCCACCTGGGCCTCCAGCCGCGCCAGCGGCGCGCCGATGCAGATATGCGCCCCGCCGCCGAAGGCGATGTGCGGGCGGTGCTTGCGGGTGATGTCGAAGCGGTGCGGGTCCTCGAACACGGCCGGATCGCGGTTGGCGGCGCGCAGCCAGACGGTCATCGCCTGGCCGGCCTTCAGCGGGCAGCCGCCGATCTCCATGTCGCTAGAGGCCAGCCGCGCGGTGATGTCGATCGGCGGCTCGTAGCGCAGGATCTCCTCGACCAGGGCGCTCGCCAGCTTCGGGTCGGCCTTGAAGGTCGCCAGCTGGTCCGGGTTCAGCAGCAGCAGCCGCACGCCGTTGCCGATCAGGTCGGTGGTGGTCAGGTTGCCGCCGACCAGCAGGGCGCCCAGGTTGATGCGCAGCTCGTCGTCGGACAGGTCGACGCCAGACGCCTGCAGCCGGACCATGTCGCTGATCAGGTCGTCGCGCGGGCTGGTCCGCCGGTCGTTGATCGCGTCGGTGAAATACACCTCCAGCGCCTCGCTGGCGGCCATCATCGCCTTGGTCTGCGCCGGGGTGCGGAACGGATTGAGGCTCTGGATGATGCCTTCGGACCAGCTGCGGAACTCGGTCAGTCGCTCGGGGTCGACGCCGAGAATCGCGGCGATCGCGTCGATCGGCACCGGCACGCACAGCCTATCCATCAGGTCGAACTCGGCCTCGCCGTCGACGGCGTCGAGCGCCTGGTCGACGATCCGCTCGATCTCCGGCCGGAACTTCGCCACCCGGGCATAGAGGGCCTGGGCCAGCGGCTGGCGCACCCGGGCGTGGTCGGGGTCGTCGAGCATCAGGATGCTGGTCGTGCTGCTGCGCGGCACGGACGGATCGTAGGCCTCGAGGAACCGTCGCTGCATCACCGCCGACTCGTCGGCCTTGATCGGGTCCCGCCACAGGGTCCGGTCGCTGACCACCGCGCGCACGTCCTCGTAGCGGCTCAGCATCAGGCTGCCGGACACCGTGTCATGCTGCACCGGGCACCGGCTTCTCAGGTCGTCGAGAAACACATGCGGGTCGGCGTTGTATTCGGGATTGAGCGCGGTCAGCTGCAGGATGCTCGGCGGCGTCTCTGACATCGGTGTTTCCTCGGGGCGGGGCGTGCTTCGCCCTTCGTCCGTTCAGTGTGCCCCCGGGCGCGGCGCCTGACAACGCGCGTGCATGCGTCACCTGCCGGGAGCGGGAAGCAATGGACGCAGGGACAACGCCGCCGCCCGCGCGCTAAACAACGGATTCCCTGAGTTTGCGATTCGACCATGACTGTTCACACGCCTCCGCCCGGTGACGGCGACCGCATTATCGACGAGCCGCTGTCGGAAGCCCTGTCGCGGCGCTATCTGGCCTACGCCCTGTCGACCATCAGCTCGCGGGCGCTGCCCGACGTGCGCGACGGACTCAAGCCCGTGCACCGCCGGCTGATGTACGCCATGAGCAACATGCGGCTGAGCCCCGAAGCGGCCGCCCGCAAGTGCGCCAAGGTGGTCGGCGAGGTGATGGGCAACTTCCACCCGCACGGCGACCAGTCGATCTACGACGCCCTCGTGCGGTTGGCCCAGGACTTCGCCCAGCGCTACCGGCTGGTCGACGGCCAGGGCAACTTCGGCAACATCGACGGCGATAACGCCGCGGCCATGCGCTACACCGAGTGCAAGATGACGCCGGCGGCCATGTTGCTGCTGGACGGCATCGACGAGGACGCGGTCGACTTCCGCCCGACCTACGACGGCCAGGACGAAGAGCCGGTCGTGCTGCCCTCGGGCTTCCCCAACCTGCTGGCCAACGGCAGCTCGGGCATCGCCGTGGGCATGGCCACCTCGATCCCGCCGCACAACGCCGCCGAGCTGATCGACGCCTGCCTGCTGCTGCTCAAGCAGCCGGAGGCGACCACCGCCGACCTGATGACCCATGTGCGCGGCCCGGACTTCCCGACCGGCGGGGTGATCGTCGAGTCGGCGGCCTCGATGCTCGAAACCTACGAGACCGGCCGCGGCGGCGTGCGCTGCCGCGCCCGCTGGGAGAAGGAAGACCAGGCCCGCGGCGGCTGGCAGATCGTGATCACCGAGATTCCCTACCAGGTGAAGAAGGCCGAACTGGTCGAGCAGCTGGCCGACCTGATCGAGAGCAAGAAGGCCCCGCTGCTCGGCGACGTGCGCGACGAGAGCGCCGAGGACGTCCGGCTGGTGCTTGAGCCCAAGAGCCGCAACGTCGAGCCCGAGGTGATGATGGAGAGCCTGTTCCGGCTCTCGGACCTGGAGAACCGCTTCCCGGTCAACATGAACGTGCTGGACGCCCGGGGCACCCCTGGCGTCATGGGGCTGAAACAGGCGCTGCTGGCCTTCCTCGCCCACCGCCGCGAGGTGCTGGTGCGCCGGGCGCGCTTCCGGCTGGGCAAGATCGAGGCCCGGCTGCACATCCTCGACGGCCTGCTGATCGCCTTCCTGAACCTCGACGAGGTCATCCGCATCGTCCGCTACGAGGACGAGCCGAAGCAGAAGCTGATCGCCGCCTTCGCCCTGACCGACATCCAGGCCGACGCCATCCTCAACACCCGCCTGCGCCAGCTGGCGAAGCTGGAAGAGATGGAGCTGCGCCGCGAGCACGCCGAGCTGGCCGAGGAGCGCGACGGCATCATCGCCATGCTGGGCGACGAACGACTGCAGTGGAAGCTGGTCGGGGAGGGGCTCAAGGACGTGCGCAAGGTGCTGGGCCCCGACACGACCGTCGGCAAGCGCCGCTCGGACTTCGCCGACGCCCCGACGGTGTCGATCGAGGCCTCGGTCGAGGCTTTTGTGGTCCGCGAGCCGATCACCGTCATCCTGTCCGACAAGGGCTGGATCCGCGCGGCCAAGGGCAAGGTCGAGGATCCGTCGGAGCTGAAGTTCAAGGAAGGCGACAAGCTGGGCTTCCTTGTTCCAGCAGAAACAACGGACAAGCTGCTTATCTTCGCGTCCGACGGGCGCTTCTTCACCCTCGACTGCAGCAAGCTGCCCAGCGCGCGGGGGCATGGCGAGCCGCTGCGGCTGATGGTCGATATCGACGACCGGGTGAAGATCATCGACGTCTTTCCGCACAAGGCCGGCCGCAAGCGCGTGCTGGCCAGCAAGGCCGGCTACGGCTTCGTCCTGCCCGAGGAGGAGGCCCTGGCCTTCCGCAAGGCCGGCAAGCAGGTGCTCAACGGCGAGGCCCTGGTCTCGCTGGAAGTGACCGGGAACCGCATCGGCGTGGTCGGCGACAATGGCAAGATTCTGATCTTCGCCCTTGATGAACTTCCGGAAATGCCGCGCGGCAAGGGCGTCAAGCTGCAGACCTACCGCGAGGGCGGCCTGCGCGACGCGCTGGTGTTCGACGCCGCCGCCGGCGCGGCCTGGATCGACGCGGCCGGCCGCACGCGCGACTGGCCGGAGTGGAAAGAGTGGGAAGGCCGTCGCGCCGCCGCCGGCAAGTTGGCTCCCAAGGGCTTCCCGACCAGCAAGCGGTTCAGACCGAAGTAGGGGCCTTCCTCCCCGGAGCGCAGCGAGGGGGACCGCCCGGAGGGCGGTGGAGGGGCGGCGCGACGACAGACGGCCCCATTCTGAATTCCGGACTATCCGGCGTGCCCTGCGCTGGCCCCTCCACCATGCTCCGCATGGTCCCCCTCCCCACGTCGTGGGGAGGCGTGGCGGTGATTACAGCAACAGCCCCCACAGCCGGCAGTCGCGGCGCTCGCCCTCGCGGTCGACGTGGCCGCGCAGGTAGCCTTCCTCCTCGAAGCCGAGCTTCCGCAGCAGCGCCTCGGAGGCCAGGTTGCCGACATGGGTGCGGGCCCACAGCCGCTTGAAGCCCAGCGTCGCGGCGTGGCCCAGCACCGCCTGCATGGCCTCATAGCCGTAGCCCTTGCCCCAGGCGTCCTTGCCCAGGATGAAGCCGACCTCGGCGCGGTGGTGCCGCCAGTCGATGTCCGACAGGTCGACGCTGCCGAGGTAGCGGTCGCCGTCGGCCAGGCGCACCGTCCAGTAGAAGGCCTGTTCGTTGGCCATCTCGATCAGCCGGCCGTGCAGGAAGGCCTCGACCACGTCGGGATCGTCGATGGCCACGCTGTCCATGTGCGCCATGACCTCCGGATCGGCCATGATCGGCTGCAGCAGCGCCCCGTCTTCTAGGGTCACCGGGGTCAGCTTGAGGCGTTCGGTTTCAAGAATCATGGGCTTGCACGGCTGGGAAGAATGCCCAGCTATGGCGCGGCCGCCTGCGTGGTGCTAGAGGGGCCGGCTTGTTTCGCCCGGGCGCGCGTCGCTCCACGGACCCTGATAGACCGCAATGCTGCTGACCATCCTGCTTACGATCCAGATCATCGTCGCCTTCCTGCTCGGCGGCGCGGTCCTGCTGCAACGCTCCGAGGGCGGCGCCCTGGGCATGGGCGGCGGCCCGTCGGGCTTCATGACCGCGCGCGGGCAGGGCGACCTGCTGACCCGGTCGACCTGGATCCTGTTCTCGATCTTCCTGGTGCTGTGCATCGCCCTGACCATCATCCAGGGCCACATGACCGCCGGAACCTCGGTGGTCGGTCGCGAGAATCTCAAGGGCCTGACGGCCGCGCCGCGTCCCGTGACGCCGGCCCCGGCCGCGCCGACGGGCGCCGCGCCCGCGCCGCAGCTGCGGGGCCTGCCGGCCGCGCCGGCGACGACCCCGGGCGCTCCGGGTTCGGCCGTTGACGGCGCGCTGGGGGGCCTTGGCGCGCCTGCCCAGACCCCGCCGGGCAAGTAAGTTCCGCATTCTGTCGTTGAAGCAGGCGCCGACGCCGAATCGGCGCTATTCTGGATTCCCATGGCCCGGTACATTTTCATCACCGGCGGCGTGGTCTCCTCACTGGGTAAGGGTCTCGCGTCCGCCGCGCTCGGCGCGCTCCTCCAGGCGCGTGGCTACAAGGTCCGCCTGCGCAAGCTCGACCCCTATCTCAACGTCGATCCGGGGACGATGAGCCCCTATCAGCACGGCGAGGTCTTCGTGACCGACGACGGCGCGGAGACCGATCTCGACCTGGGGCACTACGAGCGCTTCACCGGCGTCAGCGCCACCCGCGCCGACAACATCACCACCGGCCAGATCTACAAGACGATCATCGAGAAGGAGCGCCGCGGCGACTACCTCGGCGCGACCGTCCAGGTGATTCCGCACGTCACCAACGAGATCAAGGAATTCGTCCTCTCGCCGGCGCTCGACGAGCACGGCGAGGAAGCCGACTTCGTGCTGGTCGAGATCGGCGGCACGGTCGGCGACATCGAGGGCTTGCCGTTCTTCGAGGCGATCCGCCAGCTGGGCCAGGACCTGCCGCGCGGCCAGACCTGCTTCGTGCACCTGACGCTGCTGCCGTTCATCAAGACGGCCGGCGAGATGAAGACCAAGCCGACGCAGCACTCGGTCAAGGAACTGCGGTCGATCGGCATCCAGCCGGACATCCTGCTGTGCCGCTGCGAGCAGCCGATCCCGACCGAGGAAAAGCGCAAGATCGGTCAGTTCTGCAACGTCCGCTCCAGCGCCGTGATCCAGGCGATGGACTCCAGTTCGATCTACACCGTGCCGCTCGACTACCATGAGCAGGGCCTCGACCGCGAAGTGCTCGACGTGTTCGGCCTGGCCGACGCGCCCGAGCCCGACCTGTCGCGCTGGCAGGCCATCGGCGACACCCTGGCCAACCCGGACGGCGAGGTGACCATCGCCGTCGTCGGCAAGTACACGGTGCTCAAGGACGCCTACAAATCCCTGATCGAGGCGCTCAGCCACGGCGGCGTCGCCAACCGGGTCAAGGTCAACCTCGACTGGGTCGAGAGCGAGACCTTCGAGAACGAGGACGGCGCGGCCGCCAGCCGGCTGGAGGGCGTCCACGGCATCCTCGTGCCCGGCGGCTTCGGCGAGCGCGGCAGCGAGGGCAAGATTCTGGCGGCGGAATTCGCCCGGGTGCACAACGTGCCGTACTTCGGCATCTGCTTCGGCATGCAGATGGCGGTCATCGAGGCCCTGCGCAACGTCGCGGGCGTCGCCGGGGCCTCCTCGACGGAGTTCGGCCCGACCAGCGAGCCGGTCGTCGGCCTGATGACCGAATGGACCCAGGGCAACCAGCGCGTCGAGCGGCGCGAAGGCGACGACCTGGGCGGCACCATGCGCCTGGGGGCCTACGAGGCCGTCCTGACGCCCGGGTCGCGGGTGGCCGACATCTACGGCTCGACCGACATCTTCGAGCGTCACCGGCACCGCTACGAGGTCAACATCGGCTATCGCGAGCGCATGGAGGCCGCCGGCCTCAAGCTGACCGGCTGCTCGCCGGACGGCGTGCTGCCCGAGATCGTCGAGCGCACAGACCATCCCTGGTTCGTCGGCGTGCAGTTCCACCCGGAACTGAAGAGCCGGCCCTTCGCCCCGCATCCGCTGTTCGCCAGCTTCATCGCGGCGGCCAAGGAACAGAGCCGGCTGGTCTGACATGCGGACCTGCGGAACCTGCACCCTCTGCTGCAAGGTCCTCGAGGTCCCTTCGCTCGCCAAGCCGCCCGGTCAGTGGTGCGCCCATGTCGTCCAGGGCCGCGGCTGCGGCATCCACGGCCGGCATCCGGCCGACTGCCAGGCCTTCGCCTGCGGCTGGCTGACGGCGATGGATCTCGGACCCGAGTGGAAGCCCGAGGTCAGTCGCTTCGTGCTGCGCGACGAATCGGACGCGCGCCGCCTGTGCATCGACGTCGATCCGGGCTTTCCGGACGCCTGGAAGAAGCCGGCCTACTATCCGCTGATCAAGCGCTGGGCCCAGGCCGTGCGTGACCGGACCGGCTGTGTACTGGTCTACGCCGGCGCCCGCACCACGGTGGTTTTCCCGGAGGAGGATATCGCCATCGGGACGCTGGACTCGGGCCGCCCGCTGGTCGTGGGCTACCTCAAGGGCCGCGACTGGCGCCAGCCGCTGGTCCGGCTGATGGACGGCGAGACGGTCGCCGGCGAGTGGCGGGGAAGCCGCTTTCCGCTCTAGAACCGCGGCCTGACAGGGCGGCTTGAACTTCCCGGGCGCTTGAGGCATATACCCGCCCTCACGCGGCGGCCCCACGGCCGCCGTCACCGTTTTTCATGCTCAGCGAGCAGAGTTACTCCGATGGCCGTTCCTAAACGCAAAGTCTCCCCGTCGCGTCGCAACATGCGCCGCTCGCACCACGCCCTCGGCGCGAACTCGTACATCGAGGACAAGGACACCGGCGAGCTGCGTCGTCCGCACCATGTCGATCTGAAGACCGGCATGTACGGCGGCCGTCAGGTCATCACGCCCAAGGAAGACTAGTCTCTCACGAGACTGGACGATCGGATTTGAACGGCGCCCGGGGGATCCCCTCCGGGCGCCGTTCGCATTTGGGCGACCGGCGATCCTCGTTGTGCTAGGCTGAAAGGGTCCGCAACAGGGGGAATCCCCATGCTTGACCGCCGCCAGCTCGCCCTGGCCCTTGCCGGCGCGGCCCTCGCGCCCCGCCAGGCGCTCGCCCGCGACCTGCCGTCCACGCCCTCGCAGCCGGTCGACCCGGACCAGGTCATCGGCGCGGGCATCGACCGCTACGACCGCCTGACCATTCCGGTGATGATCGGCGACCAGGGCCCGTTCGACTTTGTCGTCGACACCGGCGCCGACCGCACGGTGCTGTCCGAGACGGTGGCCGACGCGCTCGGCCTGCCGCCGGGCCCCGAGGTGATGATCCAGGGCGTCACCGGCGCGGAGCGGGCCCGCACGGTGCAGGCCCCGCCGATCAACCTCGGCCGCATCACCCTGCGCAGTCTCGACCTGCCGGTGCTGCCGCGTGAGCGGCTCGGCGTGGACGGCCTGCTCGGCGTGGACGCGCTGCAGAAGCGCCGGCTGGTGATGGATTTCCGCGAACGGCGGCTGGAGATCCTGCCGGGCCGCGAGCCGGCGGCTGGCTACGCCCAGCCGCGCGACATGTATGTCCCGGCCCGCGACAAGTTCGGCCGGCTGGTGGTCATCGACGCCACGGCCAACACCGCCGACATCGGGGCCTTCGTCGATTCCGGCGCCGGCATGACCATCGGCAACCGGGCGCTGGCCCGCGCGGTCCAGGCGCGCGGCTCCTGGCGCGACCTGGCCCCGTCAGTGCCGATCTACGGCGTGACAAGCCATGTGACGGAGGGCGAGGTGAGGGTGCTCGACACCCTGCGGCTGGGCGGCCTGCGCTTCACCGGCGTGCCGATGATCGTCGCCGACCTCGACCTGTTCACCCACTGGGGCATGGCCGACAAGCCGTCGCTGCTGCTGGGCGTCAACGTGCTGCGGCTCTTCTCGCGGGTCGAGATGGACTACAGCCGCAAGCGGATGATGTTCCGCGTCGGCGCAGACCCGCAGATCTGGCTGGCGTAGGCCGCACGTGATCCTCCCCCGCAGGGGGAGGGGGACCATCCGAAGGATGGTGGAGGGGGCAGCGCCGCCGTCGATGATCCGCTTGTAGGTGGTCAGGGTCTCGACCGGGATGGTGGCCATGTCGGCCGCCAGTTTCTTCGCCACGGTCAGCAGGTCGGCCGCCGGCACGACCCGGTTGACCAGGCCCCACTCGCAGGCGGTCTGCGCGTCGAGGAAGTTGCCGGTCAGGGAGAGCTCCTTGGCCCGGTAGATGCCGATCAGGCGCGACAGCTTCTGCGACAGGCCCCAGCCCGGCATGATGCCGACGCGGGCGTGGGTGTCGGCGAAGCGGGCGTTCTCCGAGGCGATCAGCACGTCGCAGGCCAGGGCCACCTCGAAGCCGCCGGTGATGGCCACGCCGTTGATCGCGCCGATCACCGGTTTGGTGCAAAGCTCGATGGCCTTGACCGGGTTCTCGTCGGCGCCGTCGGCGTTGGCCGCGCTCATGGCCCTGGGATCGGAGCCCAGCTCCTTCAGGTCCAGGCCCGCCGTGAAGGCCCGCTCGCCCGCGCCGGTCAGGATCACCACGCTGACCTCCGGATCGGCGTCCAGGGCGACCATGGCCTTGTAGAGCTCCGACCGCATGGCCTTGGACAGGGCGTTCATCGCCTCGGGGCGGTTCAGGGTGACGACGGCGATCCCGTCCTGTTTCTCGACCAGCAGCAGCATGGGGGCGTTCCTCTGTTTGCCTCCGGCATGACCGGGCGACGGAGGGGCAGTCAAGCGGGGTGCTGTTGCAGGGTGCGTCCTTCGACACGCCCGCTGCGCGGGCTGCTCAGGATGACAACCACAAATGCAAGTCATCCTGAGCAGGCCCGAAGGGCCGTGTCGAAGGACGCAACGGCCCTTCGGTTGCGATTCCCCGGTCGGAAGGCTAATCGGGGCGCGCTTTTTATGAAGGACGCCCCATGACCGAGATCGTCGACATCATCGCCCGCGAAATCCTCGACAGCCGCGGCAACCCGACCGTCGAAGTCGATGTGGTGCTGGAAGACGGCTCGTTCGGCCGCGCGGCCGTCCCGTCGGGCGCCTCCACCGGCGCCCATGAGGCGGTCGAGAAGCGCGACGGCGACAAGAACCGCTACGGCGGCAAGGGCGTGCTGGACGCGGTCGCCGCGGTCAACGGCGAGATCTACGACGCCCTGAGCGGCGTCGACGCCGAGGACCAGCGCCGCATCGACAGCCTGCTGATCGAGCTGGACGGCACGAAGAACAAGGCGCGCCTCGGCGCCAACGCCATCCTCGGCGTCTCGCTGGCCACGGCCAAGGCCACCGCCGTCAGCGCCGACCTGCCGCTGTACAAGTACGTCGGCGGCGTCTCGGCCCGCGTGCTGCCGGTGCCGATGATGAACATCATCAACGGCGGGGCCCACGCCGACAATCCGATCGACATCCAGGAGTTCATGATCCTGCCGACCGGCGCCGCGACCTTCTCCGAAGGCCTGCGCATGGGCGCGGAGATCTTCCACGGCCTGAAAAAGGCCCTCAAGGACGCCGGCCACAACACCAACGTCGGCGACGAGGGCGGCTTTGCTCCCAACATCGGCTCGGCCGAGGAGGCGCTGGCCTTCATCATGAAGGCGGGCGAATCCGTCGGCTATCGCGCCGGCGAGGACTTCGTGCTCGGCCTCGACGTGGCGGCCACCGAGTTCTTCAAGAACGGCAAGTATGTGCTTGAAGGCGAAGGCAAGACCGTCGATCCGGCCGGCATGGTCGCCTACCTCGAAGGCCTGGTGAGCAAGTTCCCGATCGTGACTATCGAGGACGGCTGTTCGGAAGACGACTTCGAGGGCTGGGGCCTGCTGACCGCCGCCCTCGGCAAGAAGATCCAGCTGGTCGGCGACGACCTGTTCGTGACCAACCCCGAGCGCCTCGCCATGGGCATCGACAGGGGCCTGGCCAACTCGATCCTGGTCAAGGTCAACCAGATCGGCACGCTCAGCGAGACGCTGGACGCCGTCGATATGGCCCACCGCGCCGGCTACACCGCCGTCATGAGCCATCGCTCGGGCGAGACCGAGGACTCGACCATCGCCGACCTGGCCGTGGCCACCAACTGCGGACAGATCAAGACCGGCTCGCTGGCCCGCTCCGACCGGACGGCCAAGTACAACCAGCTGCTGCGCATCGAGGAGCAGCTGGACGACCAGGCGATCTACCTCGGCCGCAAGGCGATCAAGCAGCGCTGATTCACCCTCGATCCGACAAACCGCCGTCATCCTCGCCCCCGTGGCGAGGATCCCTCGATCCGCCGCAAGAGCGGGTTTCCGTCCTGACGGGGTCGGAACGCGTCGAGAGGGGTCCTGGGCACAAGGCCCAGGATGACGGCATGGGGTCACATCCGCCGATCGGTCGCGAAGATTAGCGACCCCTTAACCACGCCGTCGGCAAGGTGCCAACTGTACCGCCGCCCGGATTCGCCAGCGTGTTCCAACGCCTGCAGCCCCTTCTTCCGACCTTCGCCCTGCTCGGGCTGATCGTCTATTTCGTGTCCCACGGCCTGACCGGGGAGCGGGGACTGCTGCTGGGATCGCAGCGCCGGGCGCTGCTTGCCGAAAGAACGCGCGAGTACGCCGAACTGCACAGCCGCAGGGTGGACCTCGAGGCCCGGGCGCGGCTATTACGGGATGGCAGCCTGTCGGCGGACCTTCTTGAGGAGCGCGCGCGTTCTCTTCTGGGCTTCGCCGATCCGAAGGATTATGTGATCCGAACCAAGCCCTGATCCGGGTCGAATGTTTCGTCCCGGCCGCAATGCGAGGGACGATCTGGCCGCGATGATACGGTTCAAGGGAGAAGTGAATGGCGCGGACGCGTAAGGCGGAGGCCGTTTCGGGCGAGGCGTCCGGCGCCGGGAGCCGGGAGACCCTCCTCAAGTACTACCGCGACATGCTGCTGATCCGCCGCTTCGAGGAGCGGGCCGGCCAGCTGTACGGCATGGGCCTGATCGGCGGCTTCTGCCACCTCTACATCGGCCAGGAGGCGATCGCCGTCGGCATGGACGCGATCCGCAGGCCCGGCGACCAGATCATCACCGGCTACCGCGACCACGGCCACATGCTGGCCGCGGGCATGGACCCGAACGAAGTCATGGCCGAGCTGACCGGCCGGGCCGGCGGCTCGTCGAAGGGCAAGGGCGGCTCGATGCACATGTTCTCGACGGCCGAGGGCTTCTACGGCGGCCACGGCATCGTCGGGGCGCAGGTCAGCCTCGGCACGGGCCTCGCCCTGGCCGACAGGTACCGCGACAACGGCGCCGTCAGCTTCACCTACTTCGGCGACGGCGCGGCCAACCAGGGCCAGGTCTACGAGAGCTTCAACATGGCCGAGCTCTGGTCCCTGCCGGTCGTCTATGTGATCGAGAACAACCAGTACGCCATGGGCACCTCGATCGAGCGGGCCAGCGCCGAGACCCGGCTGCACAAGCGCGGCATCTCGTTCAACATTCCGGGCGAGGAAGTCGACGGCATGGACGTCGAGGCGGTCGCCGCCGCCGGCGCCAAGGCCGCCGAGCACGCTCGCAGCGGCAAGGGCCCCTACATCCTCGAGATGAAGACCTACCGCTACCGCGGCCACTCGATGAGCGACCCGGCCAAATACCGCACCAAGGAAGAGGTCGACGAGGTCAAGAAGACCCGCGATCCGATTGATCACCTGCGCGAAAAGCTGGCGGCGGTGAAGGTCACCGAGGACGAGCTGAAGGTCATCGACGCCGAGGTGAAGGCCATCGTCGCCGCCGCCGCCGAATTCGCCCGCACCAGCCCCGAACCCGACCCGTCCGAACTGTACACCGACGTCTATCTGGAGGCCGCGCAGTGAGTTCGGTCGAGATTCTCATGCCCGCGCTTTCCCCGACGATGGAGGAGGGCACCCTCGCCAAATGGCACGTGAAGGCGGGCGACACGGTCAAGGCCGGCGATGTCATCGCCGAGATCGAGACCGACAAGGCGACCATGGAGGTCGAGGCCGTCGACGAGGGCGTCATCGGCGCCATCCTCGTGCCCGCCGGGACCGAGAACGTGAAGGTGAATACGCCGATCGCCCGGCTGGGCGAGGGCGAGGCCAGCGCCTCTGCGTCCTTCGACACGCCTGCTCCGCAGGCTGCTCAGGATGACCTGGAGGGTAGCAAAAAGGCCAGTCAGGCTGAGCAGGCCGCGCCAGCGGCCGTGTCGAAGCCCGCAACGGCCGCACCCAAGCCTCTCAACGACCCCGAAATCCCCGCTGGCTCCAAAATGGTCCGCATCACCGTGCGCGACGCCCTGCGCGACGCCATGGCCGAGGAGATGCGCCGTGACGGCGACGTCTTCCTGATGGGCGAGGAGGTGGCGCAGTACCAGGGAGCCTACAAGGTCTCCCGCGACCTGCTGCAGGAGTTCGGCCCGCGTCGGGTCATCGACACCCCGATCACCGAGCACGGCTTCGCGGGCCTCGGCGTCGGCGCGGCCATGGCGGGCCTGAAACCCATCGTCGAGTTCATGACCTGGAACTTCGGCATGCAGGCCATCGACCAGATCATCAACTCGGCCGCCAAGACGCTCTACATGTCCGGCGGCCAGATCAAATCCTCGATCGTGTTCCGCGGCCCCAACGGCGCGGCCAGCCGCGTCGGGGCCCAGCACAGCCAGGACTACAGCGCCTGGTACGCCCAGATCCCCGGCCTGAAGGTCATCGCGCCCTATGACGCGGCCGACGCCAAGGGCCTGCTCAAGGCGGCCATCCGCGACCCCAACCCCGTCGTCTTCCTCGAGCACGAGATGATGTACGGCGTGGAGTTCGACATTCCCGAGGTGGACGACTGGGTCGTGCCGATCGGCAAGGCCAAGGTCCGCCGCGAAGGCAAGGACGTGACCATCACCGCCCACAGCCGCATGGTCGGCCTGGCGCTGAAGGCCGCCGAGACCCTCGCCGCCGAGGGCATCGAGGCGGAGGTCATCGATCTGCGCACCCTGCGCCCGCTGGACCACGAGACGATCCTCGAAAGCGTGCGCAAGACCAACCGCCTGGTCAGCGCCGAGGAAGGCTGGGGCCCGATGGGCGTCGGCGCCGAGATCGTCGCCCGGGTCGTCGAGCACGCCTTCGACTACCTCGACGCCCCGCCCCTGCGCGTCCACCAGGAAGACGTCCCGCTGCCCTACGCCGCCAACCTCGAAGCCCTGTCGCTGCCCGGTCCGGACAAGATCGTCCGGGCGGTGAAGGCGGTGTGTTACCGGTGATGCTGTCGCCGGCACATCCGGCCCTGCGTCCTTCGAGACGCGGCTGCGCCGCTCCTCAGGATGACGGGCAGGGGTGGGTAGCACCTCTCTACGCCATGGTGAGGAGCGAGGCCCCAGCCGAGCGTCTCGAACCACGCAAGGGGTGTCAGCGATGACTTCCAAAACCCACGTCAACACCGGCGGCTGCCACTGCGGCGCGGTGCGCTTCGAGGCCGACCTGCCGGCCGTGGTCGAGGCCCAGACCTGCAACTGCTCGATGTGCGAGAAGGTCGGCTTCATCCACATCATCGTGCCGGAAAACCGCTTCCGTCTGACCTCGGGCGGCGACCAGATCACGACCTACACGTTCAACACCGGCGTCGCGAAGCACACCTTCTGCAAGGTCTGCGGCGTGAAGAGCTTTTACCGGCCCCGCTCCAACCCGGACGGCTGGTCGGTCAACGCCCGCTGCCTCGACACCACCGAGGGACTCGATCTGCGCATCGAGGCCTTCGACGGCCAGAACTGGGAGGTCCACGCGGCCGCCCTGGCGCATCTCAGTAAGGAAGACTGAATGTCCATCGACATCCTCATGCCCGCCCTGTCCCCGACCATGGAGGAAGGGACGCTGGCGAAATGGCACGTGAAGGCGGGCGACACGGTCAAGGCCGGCGACGTCATCGCCGAGATCGAGACCGACAAGGCGACGATGGAGGTCGAGGCCGTCGACGAGGGCGTGGTCGAGGCCCTGCTGGTCGACGCCGGGACCGAGAACGTCAAGGTCAACGCGGTGATCGCGCGGCTGGCCGGGGAGGGGGAGGTTGCGTCCTTCGACACGCCGGCTTCGCCGGCTGCTCAGGATGACAAGAAGGGTGCTCCCGCGCCCGCCGCCAAAGCCGCGCCCGAAACCACCCCTCTAAGTCATCCTGAGCAGGCGCGAAGCGCCGTGTCGAAGGACGCAACGACGGCGCCGCCCCAGTTTAACGGCGCGTCCGGCGAGCGTGTGTTCGCCTCGCCCCTGGCCCGCAGGCTGGCGCAGGCGGCCGGCCTCGACCTGAAATCCATCGCCGGGTCCGGCCCGCATGGCCGGGTGATCAAGGCCGACGTCGACGCCGCGCGCGGCAAGCTCTCCTCCTCCGCCAGGGCTTCGGAGGACAAGCCCGCCGTCGCTCCGGCTCGTCAGGTCCAGTCGCTGGAGCAGCAGGGCATCCCCGCCGGCAGCTACGACCTGGTCCCGCTCGACGGCATGCGCAAGACCATCGCCCGGCGGATGACCGACAGCTTCCGCGATGTGCCGCACTTCCCGCTGACCATCGATCTTGAGATCGACACGCTGCTGGCGGCGCGGGCGAAGATCAACGCCATGCTCGAGAAGGACGGGGTCAAGGTCAGCGTCAACGACCTGGTGATCAAGGCCGTGGCCGTGGCGCTGAAGCGCGTGCCGGAGGCCAACTCCAGCTACACGCCGGAAGGCATCGCCCTGCACCACCACGCCGACATCGCCATGGCCGTGGCCATCGACGGCGGCCTGATCACCCCGATCATCCGCGCCGCCGAGACCAAGGGCCTGGCCCAGATCGCCACCGAGGCCAGGGACCTGGCCGCGCGCGCCCGCGACAAGAAGCTCAAGCCCGAGGAATTCCAGGGCGGCACCTTCTCGATCTCCAACATGGGCATGATGGGCATCAAGTCCTTCGCCTCGATCATCAACGAGCCGCAGGCGTGCATCCTCAGCGTCGGGGCCGGCGAGCCGCGCCCGGTGGTGAAGAACGGCGCCCTGGCCGTCGCCACCGTGATGACCGTGACCCTGACCTGCGATCACCGCGCGGTCGACGGCGCCATCGGCGGCCGTTTCCTCGCCGCCTTCAAGGCGCTGATCGAAGATCCCCTGACGATGATCGTTTGAGGCCGTGACCATGGATTTCGACGTCATCGTCATCGGCTCCGGCCCGGGCGGCTATGTGACCGCCATCCGCGCCAGCCAGCTGGGCCTGAAGACCGCCATCGTCGAGCGGGCGGAGCTCGGCGGCATCTGCCTCAACTGGGGCTGCATCCCGACCAAGGCCCTGCTCAAGAGCGGCGAGGTCTATGAGCAGCTGTCGCATCTGGCCGACTATGGCCTGTCGGCCGGCGGCGCGAGTTTCGACTTTCCCAAGATCATCGAGCGGTCGCGCGGCGTGGCGAAGAAGATGGAGGGCGGCGTCGCCTTCCTGATGAAGAAGCACAGGATCGAAGTGCTTTTCGGAACCGCGACCCTGGAGAAGGGCGCCCCGGCGCCGAAGGTGACCGTCGCCCTCAACGCCGGCGGCAAGCGGACGATCACGGCCAGACATGTGATCCTGGCCACCGGCGCCCGCGCCCGGACGATCCCGGCCATCGGCCTGGAGAGCGACGGCGACCGCGTCTGGACCTACCGCGACGCCCTGGTTCCGAAGGCCTGCCCCAAGAGCCTGATCGTCATCGGCTCAGGCGCCATCGGCATCGAATTCGCCAGCTTCTACAGGGCCTTGGGCGCGGACGTTACGGTGATCGAAGCCCTCGACCGCATCCTGCCCGTCGAGGATGAGGAGGTGTCGAAGGCGGCCCACAAGGCGTTCGAGAAGCGCGGCCTGAAATTCCGCGTCGCGGCCAAGGTCACGAAGCTGAGCAAGAGCAAGACCGGCGTCTCCGTGGCCCTGGAGGCCGGCGGCAAGGCCGAGACCCTGACCGCCGATGTGGCCATCGTCGCCGTCGGCATCACCGGCAATGTCGAGAATCTCGGCCTCGAGGCGCTGGACGTGACCGTCGATCGCGGCCATGTGGTCACCGACGATCACGGCCGGACCAACGTTCCGGGTCTCTACGCCATCGGCGACATCGCCGGGCCGCCCTGGCTGGCGCACAAGGCCAGCCACGAGGGCGTCCACTGCGTCGAGCACATCGCCGGGCTCAAGCCCGTAAACCTGACCGCGCCGATCCCCGGCTGCACCTATTCCAATCCGCAGATCGCCTCGGTCGGCCTGACCGAAGCGGCGGCGAAGGCCGCCGGCCATGAGCCGAAGGTCGGCCGCTTCCCGTTCCGCGTGAACGGCAAGGCCGTCGCGGCCGGCGAGATCGAGGGCTTCGTCAAGACGGTGTTCGACGGCAGGACCGGCGCGCTGCTCGGGGCCCACATGATCGGCCACGAGGTCACCGAAATGATCCAGGGCTTCGCCGTGGCGATGACGCTGGAAGCCACCGAGGAAGACCTGATGGCCACCGTCTTCGCCCATCCGACGATGAGCGAGGCGATGCACGAGTCGGTCCTCGACGCCTACGGCAGGGCGCTGCACATCTGACCGACGGGGACCTGTATCGAAGGTACGTGTCCCCTGATCGAGCAGCACCGTTTGGGGGACGCGTACCTGCGGTACGGGTCCCCTAAGCCGCCCTCGTGTCCGTCTCGGCCATGCGCTGGATGGCGACGTAGTCGGTCTTGCCGGTGCCCAGCACCGGGACTTCCGGAATGGTGATGATCCGGCGCGGCACCGACAGCTCGGGCGCGCCCAGGCTCTGGGCGTGGGCCAGCAACGGCGCGACCGAGGCGTCGGTCCGGTCGGTGTACAGGATCAGCCGCTCGCCCTTCTTCTTGTCGGGCATCGAGATCACCGCGTGGCGGCCTTCCGGCCAGACGGCGACCGCCAGGTCCTCGGCGGCGGTCAGGGAGACCATCTCCCCGCCGATCTTGGCGAAGCGCTTGACCCGGCCCTTGATCGTGACCCAGCGGTCCTCGCCCTCGATCGTCACCACGTCGCCGGTGTCGTGCCAGCCGTCGGGCAGGGGATCGACGCCGCCCTTGTCGTTCAGGTAGCCGGCCATGACATTCGGCCCGCGCAGGAACAGGCGGCCGCCGCCGGCGATGCCCTCTACGGTCTCGATGCGCGTCTCCATGCCCGGCAGCATGCCGCCCACGGTGCCGCGGCGGTTGTCGGTCGGCTTGTTGACCGCCACCACGGGCGAGGCCTCGGTCGCGCCGTAGCCTTCCAGCACCGGCACGTCGCCGAAACGCTCGGCGATCAGGTTGTGCGTCTCGTCGCGGACCTTCTCGGCGCCGCAGACGATGAACTTTAGGCCCGACAGGTCGCCCGGATCGGCCGACCGCGCGTACTGGTTCACGAAGGTGTCGGTGGCCAGCAGGATCGAGGCCTTCGACTCACGGATCAGCGTCGGGATCTGCTTGATGTGCAGGGGCGAGGGGTACTGGAACGCCTTCATCCCGGTCAGGATCGGCAGCAGCACGCCGCCGGTCAGGCCGAAGCAGTGGAACGTCGGCAGCGGGTTGAACATCACCCAGTCGGGATCGAGATCGATGTGCGCCTCGATCTGGTGCACGTTGGTGACGAGGTTCTTGTGACTCAGCACCACGCCGCGCGGCGCGCCGAAGCTGCCCGAGGTGAACAGGATCACGCCGGGTTCGTCGTAGCCGAGTTTGGCCCGGAACTGGTGCGGGAACAGGCCCGCCGTGGCCGCGAACAGCTTGTCGGCCAGGCCGATCTGCGCCCGCAGGTCCTCGAGGTAGACGATCTTGCAGCCGCCGGTCTCCAGCGAGTCCACCAGGTCGTGCAGCTTGCCCTGCTCGATGAAGGCGTGCGCCGTCAGCACCGTCTTCACGCCGGCCAGCCTGCAGGCCGCCCGCAGGTTGCGCAGCCCGGCCGTGAAGTTGAGCATCGTCGGAATGCGGCCGAAGGCATGCAGGCCGAAGAAGGTCACGACCGCCCCGGCGCTTGAAGGCAGCAGCACGCCGACGTGCTCGCCCTTGGCGGTGATGCCCGCGATCTTGCGGCCGAGCGCGAACGCCCCGCGGATCAGGTCGGTGTAGCTGAGCGGTGTACGGTTCTGATCCTCAAGGATCGGCTTCTTGGCCCCGTATCGGTCGCGGGCCTCGAGCAGGGCGTCAAAGACGGACCGCTCGCCAGCCCGCGCGTCGTAAGCACGCGGCATATGGGTGAAACTCCCCGGATGTTTCCCACCAGTATCGTTGGCTGACCCTATCGTCCGGGTCCGGCGTTGAAAAGGTCCGTTACAGACCGTGATCGACGGCGGGGCCCACCAGGATGGGCCGGGAGCCGGCCCGGGCGCGCACGAAGCTGTCCACGGCGGCCAGCCAGGGGCCGCGGATCGCGTCCCGTTCGAGATGCAGCGCGTGGCGGCCGCCCCTGAAGCTGTAGAGGCGGCATCGGGCCATCTCCCGGCAGACCTCGGCCTGCGCCGTGGCGTCCGCTTTGCGGTCGGCGCCGGCGTTCAGCAACAGGGCAGGGGTCTCGACGGCGTTAAGTCCGGGCTGGATGGCCTTCGAGGTCGCCCGGAAGCTGGCCAGCCAGCCGAGGCTCGGGCCGCCCATGCGCAGGTCGGGGTTGGCGAGCTCCCAGGCCAGCTGGACCTTGCCCCGCCAGGGATCGCCGGTCAGGCCGGCGGCGACGCCGTCCGGGCCGCCACGCGACCAGCCGCTGTTCCAGGCGGCGGGCAGGCGGCCGAGCCCCGCCTTCACCAGCGCCGCCTTGGTGCTGTCGATCGGGTCCTTCGCCGCGAACGCCGGGGCCGACAGGATCAGTCCTTCGGCCGGCGCGCCCTGTTCCACGGCGGCCACGGCGATCAGCCCGCCGACCGAATGGCCGAGCAGGATGATCGGCGTGTCCGGCGCGGCGGCGGCCATCATCCGGCTGAGGGTCTTCACCGCCCGGACATCATCCTGGAACTGCGGCGCATGGCCGAGGTCACGGGGCAGCACGTAGCGCTCCGATCCGCCCTGGCCGGCCCGCTCCAGCACCCAGACGCTGTAGCCGCGCCGGTTCAGGTCGGTCGCCGTCTCGAACCAGGCCTCGGCCGATTCGCCGTAGCCGGTGAGGATCAGGATCTGCGCCTGCGGCGTCACCAGGGTCGAGGAGACGCCGTAACGCTGGGCCGGAGCGTCACCGACCTTGAGCAACCCCCAGGCCCAGCCCTGCGGCGCCCAGAAGCGCGGCCCCAACTGCTGCGGAATGCGGCTCTCGACGAACGGCGCGCGGCCGTCGCCCTCGCCGCCGCAGGCCGCGAGAAGGAGCAGAAGACCGGCCAGGGCGAGGCGGCGAAGCATTGACCGGGAGTGTCGGGGGCTTGGCGGGCAGCCGCAAGACCGTTCGCCTTACGCGCTGCCGAGGACAGTTCAAGCAGTCCCGAGGGACAGCTAGAACAGTCCCCGAATGCCGTCAGGGACAGGTTAAGCTGTCCCTTGGGACTGCTTAACCTGTCCCGTGTCGCTCAAGGCTTGATCCAGCGCCCCGGAAGGACGATCTAGGCCCCATGGCCACGGTGATCGACACCCTGAAGGCGCGACCGCGCCATCCCGAGAAACAGAACCGGCCCGAGACGCCGCTGCTGCGCAAGCCCGACTGGCTGCGCGTGCGCGCGCCGGGCTCCGCGGGCTACAACGACACCCGCGACATCGTCCGCTCGCTCGGCCTGACCACGGTCTGCGAGGAGGCGGCCTGTCCGAACATCGGCGAGTGCTGGACCCAGAAGCACGCGACCATGATGATCATGGGCGAGATCTGCACGCGCGCCTGCGCGTTCTGCAACGTCACCACCGGCAAGCCCAACCCGCTGGACCCGACCGAGCCGGCCCGCGTGGCCGAAGCCGTGGCGACCATGGGCCTCAAGCATGTGGTCATCACCTCGGTCGACCGGGACGATCTCGACGACGGCGGCGCGGCCCATTTCGCGGCCGTGGTCCATGCGATCCGCGCCGCGGCGCCGGACACGACCATCGAGATCCTGACGCCCGACTTCCTGCGCAAGGACGGCGCGGCCGAGATCGTCATCGACTCGGCGCCGGACGTGTTCAACCACAACCTCGAGACCGTGCCGCGGCTCTATCTGACCATCCGCCCGGGCGCCCGCTACTACAACAGCCTGCGCCTGCTCGACCGGGTCAAGGAACGCGACCCGCGCCGCTTCACCAAGTCCGGCCTGATGGTCGGCCTGGGCGAGACGAGGGAAGAGGTCATGCAGGTGATGGACGACATGCGCTCGGCCGGCGTCGATTTCCTGACCATCGGCCAGTATCTGCAGCCGACCCGCCGCCACGCGGCCGTCGACCGGTTCGTCCATCCCGACGAGTTCGCGGCCTATGAGGCGATCGCCCGGGCCAAGGGCTTCCTGATGGTCTCGGCCAGCCCGCTGACCCGCTCCTCGCACCACGCCGGCGAGGACTTCGCGCAGCTCAAGGCCGCGCGCGAAGCGCTCGACGCCCGCTAGGTCCGGGACGGGGCGGTTTGAAACACAGGCTCACCCGCATCCTGCCCTACACGCCGGACCAGCTGTTCCAGCTTGTCGGCGACGTGGAACGCTATCCCGAGTTCGTGCCCTGGATCACCGCCCTGCGCGTCTGGAACCGCCAGGACCCCGGCGGCGGCGTGACCCTGCTCGACGCCGAGGCGGCCGTCGGCTTCTCGTTCCTGAAGGAGCGCTTCTCGACCCGCGTGCGGCGCGACGCCGGCGCCCGGACCATCGAGGTCAGCCTGCTCAGCGGCCCGTTCCGTCGGCTGCAGAACCGCTGGCATTTCGCCGACCACCCAGAGGGCGTCTGTGTCGAGTTCGAGATCGACTTCGAGTTCAAGGTCGGCTTCCTCGACCGCATCCTCAACGCCAACTTCGACCACGCGGTGAACCGGCTGATCCAGTGCTTCGACGACCGGGCGAGGGCGCTGTACGGGGTGCGGTAGGCGGGGTGCGTGGTTCGAGACGCTCGCTTGAGGCTCGCTCCTCACCATGACGGGCAAAGGTATTCGTCATCCTGAGGAGCGGACCCTCAGGTCCGCGTCTCGAAGGACGCACGCGCCCTAGATCGCCTCGCGCAACATCTGCAGCGCCGTCGCGACCGCCGCCATCTGCACGTCCCAGCGGGTGTCGACCTCGTAAAGCTCATGCCGGTGCCGGATGCCCGCCGTGCTGCGCGCGGTCGCCAGATGGACGGTGCCGACCGGCTTCATCGGCGAGCCGCCGCCGGGGCCGGCCACGCCGGTGATGGCCACGGCGATGTGGGCGCGGGAGTTGGCCAGAGCGCCCTCGGCCATCATCCGCGCCACCGGCTCCGACACCGCGCCGAAGTCGGCCAGCATGTCGCCGGGCACACCGAGCATCTCTTCCTTGGCCCGGTTGGTGTAGGTCACGAAACCCCGGTCGAAGATGTCCGAGGCCCCGGCGATCGAGCAGATCGCTCCCGCCACCAGGCCGCCGGTGCAGCTCTCGGCCGTGACGATGCGCAGATGCCGGTCGCGCACCTCCTCGATCAGCAGCCGGGCGTGCGTCTCGATCTCGATGGGGAACATGCCGGCGGTCTCCGAGGGCTGGTCAGTCGATGAGCGACAGCCCAACATCGCCCACCTCCGACTGACAAGCCGATTCGAGCCATGAGCGACACGATCGACGGTGTTTCCGGCCCGGCCGTCCGCACGCCGCCGCTGTTTGTGGCCGCGGTCTTCACCAGCGCGGCGCTGGTGTTCATGGTCCAGCCGATGGTCGCCCGGCTGGTGCTGCCGCTGCTCGGCGGCGCGCCGTCGGTGTGGAACACCAGCATGGCGTTCTTCCAGATCGCCTTGCTGGCCGGCTACGGCTACGCCCACCTGCTGCAGAAGATCCCCCGGGTGCGGCGACAGATCACGGTGCACATCAGCGCCCTGGTCCTCGCCGGGCTGACGCTCTTTCCGTTGAGCATCTCGAAACTGGCGGGCGAGCCGTCGTCGACCCATCCGGCGCTCTGGCTGCTGGCCGTGCTGACGCTGTCGGTCGGCCTGCCGTTCGCCGTGCTCTCCGCCACGGCCCCGCTGGTCCAGGCCTGGCATGCCCGGACATACCGCGGGCAGGGGGCGGAAGAGCCGTACAGCCTGTACGCGGCCAGCAACCTCGGCAGCCTGATCGCCCTGCTGGCCTATCCGGTCGTCATGGAGCCGCTGCTGACCCTGCACAGCCAGCGCTGGAGCTGGAGCAGCGGCTACTGGCTGTTCGTGCTGATCCTCGGCGGGCTGGCGATGATGATCTGGAAGCGGTCGGAGCTCCCGGCCGGCGAAGCCGCGGTCGCCCCGGCCAGGGCCACGCCGGCCCCGACCTGGCGCGAGCGGGCCATCTGGGTGGCGCTGGCGGCCATTCCGTCCAGCCTGATGCTCGGGGTCACCGCCCACCTCGCGACCGATGTCGCCTCCGCGCCCTTCCTGTGGGTCGTGCCGCTGGCCCTCTACCTGATCACCTTCATCATCGCCTTCCAGGTCCGGCCGGTGATCCCGCGCTGGGCGGTGCTGACCTTCCAGGCCGCGGCGGTGGCCGCCTGCGCCGCGACGATCCAGTTCGGATCGAACGCCATCGAGCTGCAGATGCTGGTCCACCTGACCTGCTTCTTCCTGACGGCGCTCGTCTGCCATCAGGCGCTGGTCGCGCGGCGGCCGGATCCCGAGCACCTGACCGAATTCTATCTCTGCATGTCGCTGGGCGGGGTGGTCGGCGGCTCGTTCAACGCCTTCGTCGCGCCTGTCATCTTCCGCTCCGTGGTCGAGTACCCGCTGATGCTCGCCCTGTCCTGCCTGGCGCGGCCGTGGGGACGCGGACCGTTGTCGACCCTCCAGGCGTTTCTGGTCTCCATCGGGCTGCTGGCCGCCATGGGCGCGGCCGTGGCGGTCGGACAGATCGGGCCCGGGATGATCGTCAAGCTGGCGCTCGCGACGACCACGGTGGCGGTGTTCATGCTGCGCGACCGCGCCCTGGTCATGTTCGGCCTGATCGTCGTGTTGCTCGTCGCGGGCAACATCGTCGGCGACCGGGTCAACGTGATCCGCACCGACCGCAGCTTCTTCGGCGTGCTGCGGCAGTCGCGCATGACCGTGCCGCCGACCTGGCCGACGCCGCCGGAAGAGATGGCCAGCTTCTCGGGCGGCGAATTGCGCCTGCTGGCCCACGGCACCACCCTGCACGGGGCCCAGGCCGTGAATCCGCGCTACCATTGCCGGCCGCTGGTCTACTACGCCCCCGAGACGCCGATCGGGCAGGTGTTCACCGCCTCGCAGGCGATGAGCCCGGCCCTGCGCATCGGCGCGGTCGGCCTGGGCACGGGCTCGGTCGCGGGCTACGTGCGGCCCGGCGACCACCTGACCTTCTTCGAGATTGATCCGCTGGTGATCCGCATCTCCCATGACAGCGGCCAGTTCGACTACACGACGAAATGCGCCAGGGGGGCCGTCGACTTCGTGCTCGGAGACGCGCGGCTGTCGCTGGCGAAGCAGCCGCGGGACGAATTCGACATCCTGCTGATCGACGCCTTCTCGTCCGACGCGGTGCCGGCGCACCTGCTGACGGTCGAGGCGGTGAAGGGCTACCTGGCCCGGCTCAAGCCCGACGGCGTCCTGATCCTGCACCTGTCGAACCGGAACCTGGACCTCGACGCGCCGGCCATGGCCGTGGCGAAGGCCGCCGGCGGCTACGCCCTGTTCCAGGAGCACATCATCCCGAGCAACTCGCCCAGCATGTGGGAATCGCCCGAGTCGGCCCTGATCGTGGCGAAATCGCCGGCCGCGCTGATGGACTATGAATCCGATCCACGCTGGCGCGCCACCCGCCCCGATCTCGTGCGGCCATGGACCGACGACTACACCAATCTCGTCGGCGCGATGCTGCGGCGGATCGGCGAGCGGCCGGTGTTCCGGAACCTCAAGGCGGCGCTGGAGGGAAAGTAGGGGACATCGGGGACATGTACCGAAGGTACGTGTCCCCTAAACCAACCGCCGCTGAATCTGGATTGGGGGACACGTACCTTTGGTACATGTCCCCGATGTCCCTGGCTAGACCTCCACCACCGCGATGGCCTGGGCCGCGAGGCCCTCGCCGCGGCCGGTGAAGCCCATGCCCTCGGTGGTCGTCGCCTTGACGCTGACCCGGTCGACAGGGAGGCCGAGGATCGCCGCCAGCCGGTCGCGCATGGCCTGGCGGTGCGGTTTGATCTTCGGCCGCTCGCAGATCAGCGTCACGTCGACGTTGATGATCCGGCCGCCCTTCGCGGCCACCAGCGACGCGGCGTGTTCGAGGAACAGGTCGCTCGGCGCGCCCTTCCACTTCGGATCGGTCGGCGGGAAGTGGTCGCCGATATCGCCCTCGCCGATGGCCCCCAGGATCGCGTCGGTCAGGGCGTGCAGGCCGGCGTCTGCGTCGGAATGGCCGATCAGGGTCTGGTCGTGGTCGATGCGCACGCCGCACAGCCAGACCGCTTCGCCGGGCCCCCAGCGGTGGGCGTCGAATCCGTGGCCCATGCGGGTCATGCGGGCGCAGCCCGCCAGCCGTTCGGCCATGTCGAAGTCCTCGGGGTAGGTCAGTTTCATCAGCCGCGGATCGCCCGGCGCCAGCGCCACGCGGCCGCCGTGCGCCTCGACCACCTGGGCGTCGTCGGTCGGCTCGCCCTCGCGCCAGGCGGCGTAGGCGGCCAGCAGCCGGTCGCGCCGGAAGGCCTGCGGGGTCTGGGCGCGCCACAGACCGTCGCGCGGCGTGGTGGTCAGGCCGCCGGGGCTCTCGCGCTTCAGGGTGTCGGCGACGGGCAGGGCGGGGATCGCGCCGTCCGCCGTCCCGAGCGCCTCCAGCAGCGCCGCGACATGGGCCGCCGTGACGAACGGACGGGCCGCGTCATGCACCAGCACCGGCTCGTCGGCGGGGCCGTCGATCGCCTTCAGGCCCGCCTGCACCGACAGGGCGCGCGTCGCGCCGCCCGGCGCCGTGCGCCAGCCCGCGAGACCCTTGAGCGCCTGTGCGGCGAGGGGCTCCCCATCGGGGCCGACGACCACCACGACCTCGCGCGCGCCCGCGTCCAGCAGGGCTTCGACGGACCAGCGCAGCACCGTCTTGCCGGCGACCGCGCGCCACTGTTTGGCGAGGCCGGGACCCGCCCGCGTGCCGCCGCCCGCGGCGACAATGACGACCGAAAAGCTCATCCGCCCTGTCTAGGGCGCGAAAGCCTCATCTCCAACCTTTACTGCACCGCACAATATGCCTAAAAAGGCAGCGTTCGGGGTGATTACAGAATGAGCACAATGCTCACGATTGGTGACGTGGAAGTGCCGGGGCGCGTGTGGATCGCGCCGATGACCGGCATTTCCGACCTTCCTTTCCGCAAGGCCGCGGGACGGCTCGGCGCCGCCTATGCCGCGACCGAGATGGTCGCCTGCGCCGAGTTCGCGCGCCATCGGCCCGATGTGGTCCGGCGCGCGGCGATCGGCGACGGCCACCCGCTGATGGTCGTCCAGCTGGTCGGCCGCGAGGCGCGCTGGATCGCCGAGGGGGCCCGTCTGGCCGCCGCAGCCGGGGCCCACGTCATCGACCTCAATTTCGGCTGCCCGGCGCGGGAAGTGACCGGGGTGCAGTCCGGTTCGGCCCTGATGCGCGATCTCGATCTCGCCGAGTCGCTGGTCGCCGCCGCCGTCGAGGCCGTCGACGTGCCGATCACCGTGAAGATGCGCCTCGGCTGGGACGACGCCACGCGCAACGCGCCGGAGTTCGCCCGCCGCGCCGAGGCCGTCGGGGCGAAGGCCCTGACCGTGCACGGCCGCACCCGCTGCCAGTTCTACAAGGGCGCCGCCGACTGGACCGCCGTGCGGGCGGTCAAGGAGGCCGTCTCGATCCCGGTGATCGTCAATGGCGACATCGTCGACGGCGCGACCGCCGCCCGCGCGCTGGAACAGTCCGGCGCCGACGGGGTGATGGTTGGCCGCGGCATTCTGGGCCGTCCGTGGATCGCCCGCGCCATCGAGGCCCAGCTGCAGGGCGCCACCGACGTTGAGCCGCCGCTGGCCGAGCGGCTGAAGATCGTCCTCGATCACTTCCGCGACAGCGTCGCCTTCTATGGCCCGAAGCTCGGCCTGCGCATGTTCCGCAAGCATCTGGCCGCCTATGTCGAGAACGCCCCGGCGCCCGCGTCGGCCGAGGCCCGCCGCGAGGCGCGCGCACGGCTCTGCCGGCTCGATGATCCGGCCGAGGTCGAAGCGGCCCTGACCGCCCTGTGGTCAGGCGAGCCGGAAAGGCTGGCGGCATGACCGGCCGGCTCTCGCACCTCTCGCCCGCGTCGGCGGCGGCGCTCAAGGCCGCGGCCTTCGACCTCAGTCCCGAACCCGCGCTGCTGATCGGCGCCGACGGCGCCCTGGCGGCGGCCAACGAGGCGGCCGAGGCGCTGTTCGGCCAGGGCCTCGGCCTGCTGTCGCGGGGGCGCCTCAGCGGTGTTCTGCCGGCGTCCTCGCCGCTGATGGCCCTGTTGACCCGGGCCGTGGAGGAGGGCGTCCGCGTCCGCGAGCACGGCGTCGAGATCTCGCTCTTCGGTCACGCCGGCTTCGAGGCCGACTGCGCCGCCTCGCCGCTGGGCGACGGCGCGGTTCTGCTGACCCTGCATGTGCGCGGCGCGCTCGGCGCCGAACGGGCCGCCGATCCGGCCGGCCTGCGCTCGGTGGTGGGCCTTGGCCGCATGCTGGCGCACGAGATCAAGAACCCGCTGGCGGGCATCCGCGGCGCGGCGCAGTTGCTCAAGACCGGCGCGGCTCCGGAGGATCAGCCGCTGGCCCAGCTGATCGTCGACGAGACCGAGCGGATCCGCCGGCTGGTCGACCGGATGGAGGCCTTCTCCGACGACGCCCCGCCAGAGCGCGTGCCGATCAACATCCACAGCGTGCTGGATCGCGTCCGCGCGCTGGTGGCCAACGGCGTGGCCGAGGACCTGGTGCTCAAGGAGCGCTACGATCCGTCTCTGCCGCTGACCTGGGGCGACGAGGACCTGCTGATCCAGATCTTCCTCAACCTGGTCAAGAACGCCGCCGAGGCCGCCAACATGCGCAGCGACGGCGGCGGCGAGATCACCATCTCCACCGCCTGGCGGCCCGGCGTGCGCATCCGCGACGCCAGGGGGCAGCTGCAGCAGGGCGCGCCGCTGGAGGTGAAGATCCAGGACAACGGCCCGGGCGTGCCGCCGCACATGCGCGACCACCTGTTCCAGCCGTTCGTGACCTCCAAGAGCTTCGGCGCGGGCCTCGGCCTGGCGCTGGTCGCCAAACTCGTCGCCGGCCACGGCGGCCTCATCGATTTCGAATCCGAGCCCGGCAGGACCGTGTTCCGCGTCCTCCTGCCCGTTGCTCCCTCCGGGACCTCCGAATGAACCCCGCCACCAAGAAGATTCTCATCGCTGACGACGACAGCTCGGTGCGGCTGGTGTTGAGCCAGGCCTTCACCCGCCTGGGCTACCAGGTGCGGGCGACGGGCAACGCCTCGACCCTGCTGAAATGGGTCCAGGAAGGCGAGGGCGACCTGATCCTCACCGACGTGATGATGCCGGACGAGAACGTGTTCAACGTCCTGCCGAAGATCCGCAAGGAACGGCCCAAGCTGCCGATCATCGTCATGAGCGCGCAGAACACCCTGCTGACGGCGGTCAACGCCGCCGACGCGGGGGCGTTCGAATACCTGTCCAAGCCGTTCGACCTGGACGACGTCACCGCCGCCGCCCGCCGGGCCCTGTCGCGGCCGGCCGACAACGAGGCCGCCAAGGCGCAGGCCCGGGCGATGAAGGACGAGCGCCTGCCGCTGATCGGCCGCTCGGCCCCGATGCAGGAGGTCTACCGGACGGTCGCGCGGCTGGTGGGCGCCGACCTGAAGGTGCTGATCCTCGGCGAATCCGGCACCGGCAAGGAGCTGGTCGCCCGCGCCCTGCACGACCTCGGTCGTCGCCGCGACGGCAAGTTCGTGGTCATCAACCTGGCGGCCGTGCCCCGCGAACGCGTCGAGACCGAACTGTTCGGCCGCGGCGAGGGCGACCTCGGCAAGCTGGTCGAGGCCGACGGCGGCACCCTGTTCCTCGACGAGATCGGCGACATGCCGCTCGACGCCCAGAGCCGCCTGCTGCGGGTCATCGACGGCGCCGAGCCCGCCCTCAACCCGCGCACGGGCCGGGCGCCGAACGTGCGGATCATCGCCGCCACCAACCGCGACCTGCGCGGCCTGATCCAGCAGGGCCTGTTCCGCGAAGACCTGTTCTTCCGGCTCAACGAGGCGCCGGTGCGGCTGCCGCCGCTGCGCGACCGCGTCGAGGACATCCCCGACCTGGCCCGCTCCTTCCTGCTGCGCGCCGCCCGCGAGGGCCTGCCCTCCAAGACCATCGACCAGTCGGCGCTCGACCGGCTGAAGACCCACGACTGGCCGGGCAACGTGCGCGAGCTGGAGAACCTCGTGCGGCGCATCTGCGCCCTCTACGGCGAGGACCAGATCACCGCCCGGATCATCGAGCGCGAGCTGCAGGATCCGGCCCCGGTGGTCGGCGAGGGCGGTCCCCTGACCCTGTCGCAGATCGTCGAGCGCCACCTCGCCAGCCACTTCGCCGACCAGCCTGACGGCGTGCCGGCGCCGGGCCTCTATGACCGGGTGCTGGAGGAGGTCGAGCGGCCGCTCATCCAGCTGACCCTGTCGGCCACGCGCGGCAACCAGGTGCGGGCCGCCGAGATCCTCGGCCTCAACCGCAACACCCTGCGCAAGAAGATCCAGGACCTCGGCGTGGAGATGGCCCGGGGCGCCAAGCGCTGACGTAGTCGCGCCACATTACTGTTGCAGGAAGGGCGCAGTTCGACCTAGGCTGCGTCCATGAGTTTGTCCGCCTCCGAAACCGCTGCGAGCGGCGAGGCACCGCTGCCGGCGTGGCGGCGGGCGGTCGAGTCCCGCTACGTGGTGGGCGGCGGCTACGCGGTCGCGGCCGCCCTGACGATCACCGGCGCCCTGCTGGTGTCCAGTCCTCCGGCGACCGGCCCGATCGGCCCCGCGGTCACCGCCATGCTGGTGGTGCTGGGGCTCAACCTGATCCTCATCATCGGCCTGGCCCTGCTGGTCGGCCTGCGCGTGGCCCGGCTGCTGCGCGACCGCAACGTCGACGCCGGCGCGCGCCTGCACCTGCGCTTCATGGGCCTGTTCGGCCTGGCCGCCGTGGCCCCGGCGATCATCGTGGCCATCTTCTTCGGCGGCTTCGTGCTCACGGGCGTGGAGACCTGGTTTGGCGACAAGATCAGCACCCTGGTCGAGAACTCCGCCGACACGGCCCGCTCCGTGGTCGCCGAGCAGCAGCTGATCCTGCGGGACAACATGACCCTCGTGGCGGTCGACCTGAACGACGCCTCGCGGGCGCTGGAGACGGCGCCCGTCGCCTACGGCCACTACCTGGCGCAGATCTCCTCCAACACCTTCGCCGCCGTCTATGTGCTCGACCGCGACGGGCGGATCCTGGCGCGGGCCGAGAAGCCGAACGGGCCGGCGTTCGTCGCGCCGCCGCCGTCGAGCTTCAAGGCTGCCGACGAGGGGATCATCACGGCCGAGACCTTCGAGGCCCAGAACGTCATTCGCGGCCTCTATCGCCTGAAGGCCTACCCGGACGCCTACCTCTACGTCGCCCGGCCGGTCGGCACGGGGATCATCAGCCAGCTGCGTGACGCCGAGGCGGCGCTGGTCGCGCTGCGCGAGGCGGCCAACAACCGCGAACGGATCAAGGGCGCCTTCCTGCTGACCTACATCGAGACGGCGCTGCTGGTGCTGGTCGGCGCGGCCTGGCTGGCCATCGCGGCGGCCAACTCGATCGCCGCCCCGGTGGCCCGCCTCGTTCAGGCCGCCGGACGGGTGGCGACCGGCGACCTCAGCGCCCGCGTGGATACGACCGATCAACCTGAAGAAATGGCCGTCTTGTCCCGTGCTTTCAATAGCATGACGCATGATCTTCAGGTCCAGCAGGTCGCCCTGCGGACAGCCAGCCTCGACGCCGAGTCCCGCCGCCAGTTCATCGAGACCGTGCTGCTCGGCGTCAGCGCCGGCGTCATCGGTCTGGACGCCGCCGGCAACCTGTCGGCCGCCAACCACCAGGCCGCCGTGCTGCTGGACGCCGATCCCGACAGCATGACCGGCCAGGCCCTGTCCGTCATCGCGCCGGAACTGGCGGCCGTGGCGCAGCGCGCCGTCGAGATCGGCGGCGAGGCCGAGGAAGAGGTCGACATCGTGCGGGGCGGGGACACCCGCCGTCTGCGCGTGCGCGCCAGCGGCGCGTCCGACGGCGTGGTGCTGACGTTCGACGACATCACCCGGCTGATCACCGCCCAGCGCAACGCCGCCTGGAAGGACGTCGCCCGCCGCATCGCCCACGAGATCAAGAACCCGCTGACCCCGATCCAGCTGTCCGCCGAACGCATCCGCAAGAAGTATCGCGCCGAGATCACCTCGGACGTCGAGACCTTCGACCGCTGCACCGAGACCATCATCCGCCAGGTCGGCGACATCGGCCGGATGGTTGACGAGTTCTCCGCCTTCGCCCGCATGCCGGTGCCGAGGTTCGCCCAGCATGATCCGGCCGAGTTGCTGCGCCAGGCGGTGTTCGCCCAGCGCGTGGCCAGTCCGGAGCTGACCGTCGACATGGACGAGCCGCCCGCCGGCCTCAGCCTGCTCTGCGACGACCGGATGGTCGGCCAGGCCCTGGCCAACATCCTCAAGAACGCCGCCGAGGCGGTGTCCGCCCGCGGCCTGCCGTCGAAGGAGGGCCGCATCTCGGCCGCCCTGGTGCAGGACCTTGCCGGCCTGTCCTTCCGCGTCGAGGACAACGGCGTGGGCCTGCCGTCGCGCGACCGCGACCGGCTGACCGAACCCTATGTGACCACCCGCGAAAAGGGCACGGGCCTCGGCCTGGCCATCGTCAAACGCATTCTCGAGGACCATGGCGGCGACCTGGCGCTGGCCGACGCCGGCACGCTGCCGGGGGCCCGCGTCTGTCTGAACTTCCCCACCGCACGTTCGACGGCCGCGCCCGTAACGGCAAAGAAGGAGACGGCCCATGGCGGCTGATATTCTGGTCGTCGACGACGAGGCGGACATCCGCGAACTCGTCTCCGGCATACTCACGGACGAGGGCTACGCCGTGCGAACGGCGGCCGACTCCGAACAGGCCCTGCTGGCGATCCGCGCCCGCAAGCCGACGCTGGTCGTGCTCGACATCTGGATGCAGGGCGGCGGCATGGACGGGCTGGAGCTGCTCGATCTGGTCAAGGCGCTCGACGGGGACCTGCCGGTCATCATGATCAGCGGCCACGGCAACATCGAGACGGCGGTCAGCGCGATCAAGCGCGGGGCCTACGAGTTCCTCGAGAAGCCGTTCAAGTCGGACCGGCTGCTGCTGATGGTCGAGCGGGCCATCGAGTCGGCCAGCCTGCGCCGCGAGAACCGCCGCCTGCGCACCCAGGCCCTTACGCCAGACGGCCTGATCGGCAAGTCGCTGCCCGCGCAGCAGCTGCGCCAGCTGATCGCCAAGGTCGCCCCGGCCAACAGCCGCGTGCTGATCGCCGGCCCGGCCGGTTCGGGCAAGGAGATGGTCGCCCGCATGATCCATGCGGCCAGTCCGCGGGCCAAGGGGGAGTTCGTCGCCATCAGCGCCGCCGGCATGGCGCCCGAGCGCATGGACCTGGAACTGTTCGGCGAGGAAGGCGAGGGCAGCAAGCCCGGCAAGATCGGCGTGTTTGAACGCGCCCACGCCGGCACCCTCTACCTCGACGAGGTGGCCGACATGCCGCGCGAGACCCAGAGCCGCATCCTGCGGGTGCTGGTCGAACAACGCTTCCGCCGCGTCGGCGGCGACGCGGACGTGCAGGTCGACGTGCGGGTGATCTCGTCCAGCTCCCGCGACCTGCGCGAGGAAATCTCCGCCGGCCGGTTCCGCGAGGATCTGTTCCACCGGCTGAACGTCGTGCCGATCCGGGTGCCCGGCCTGGCCGAACGCCGCGACGACGTGCCGGAAATGGTCAACTACTTCATCGACCGCATCGCCGAGGCCACCGGCCTGCCGCGCCGGCGGCTCGGCGAGGACGCCATCGCCACGCTGCAGGTCCACGACTGGCCGGGCAACGTCCGGCAGCTGCGCAACAACGTCGAGCGGATGATGATCCTGGCCTCGGGCGATCCCAACGAGCCGATCACCGCCGACATGCTGCCGGCCGAGACGCCCAGCGCCTCGCAGAACGGCTCCATCGGCACCGAGCGGATCATCGCCCTGCCGCTGCGCGAGGCGCGCGAGCTGTTCGAGCGCGAGTATCTCAACGCCCAGATCCTGCGCTTCGGCGGCAATATCTCGCGCACCGCCGCCTTCATCGGCATGGAGCGGTCGGCGCTGCACAGGAAGCTGAAGTCGCTGGGTCTGGCCGGGGCGCGGGCCAGTGAAGAGGTCGAGGACTGATGTCACGCTGGGCTTATGTGAACCACCGCTTCGTTCGTCACGGCGAGGCGGCCGTCCATATCGAGGATCGCGGCTACCAGCTGGCCGACGGGATCTATGAGGTCTGGGCCGTGTTCGGGGGCCGGCTGGTGGATTCCGACGGGCATTTCGAGCGGCTGGAACGCAGTCTCGGCGAGCTGGGCATCGTCCGGCCGATGAGCCGCAAGGCGCTGGAGCTGGTGCTGCGCGAAGCTATCCGGCGCAACCGGGTCAGGCACGGCCTGGTCTATCTGCAGGTCACCCGCGGCGTCGCCCGGCGCGACCACGCCTTTCCCGACCCCGCGCCGCCGCCCGCCATCGTCATCACCGCCAAGTCGACCGACGCCGCGGCGGCCGAAGCCCGCGCGGCCAGGGGCATCTCGGTGATCACCACGCCGGAGAACCGCTGGGGCCGCTGCGACATCAAGACCATCGGCCTGCTGCCCAACGCCATGGCCAAGACGGCCGCGCGCGACCAGGGCGCGGGCGAGGCCTGGTTCGTCGACGCCGACGGCCTGGTGACCGAGGGCGCCTCGAGCAACGCCTGGATCGTCGACGCCGAAGGGGTGCTGCGCACCCGCGACCTCACGGCCAACATCCTGCGGGGCGTGACGCGCAAGAGCGTTCTGGGCCTGCTGGGCGAGGTCAATGTTCGCCTCGATGAGCGCGCCTTCACGCCGGAAGAGGCCCGCAACGCGCGCGAGGCCTTCATCACCGGCGCCGGGGCCCTGGTCCTGCCGGTGGTGGCCATCGACGGATCGCCGATCGGGACAGGCAAACCGGGCCCGGTGGCGCAACGGCTTCGGGCGCTCTATATCGAGAATGCCCAGGCTTCGAACAGTTGACGGTTTGAGACCTCGCCAGAGGTTGCCGCCAGCGTCAGCCCGGGCCTAGATCAACTGATGTGTGTGGAGGGCCTGTTGCCTTCCGACCAATGAGGGGAACCCCCGTGACCGAGAAAAAACAGAACCTGCAGGACACCTTCCTCAACAGCGTTCGCAAGTCCAAGACGCCCCTGACCATCTTCCTCGTGAACGGCGTGAAGCTGCAGGGCGTCGTCAGCTGGTTCGACAATTTCTGCGTGCTGCTGCGCCGCGACGGCCAGTCGCAACTGGTGTACAAGCACGCGATCTCGACGATCATGCCCGCGCAGCCGGTTCAGCTGTACGAACCCTCCGACCAAGACGATTGACCCAACTCATAGATCATGAAGACCCCGTCCAACGGGCGCTGGTTCTTCACCCCGTTCGGCCCCAGCAGGCCCACAACCGCGATCCCCAGGCCCGGCTTGAGGAAGCGACCGGGCTCGCCCTGGCGCTCGACCTCGACGTGGTCGAATCGCGGATCGTGCCCCTGCGCGAGCGCTCGCCCGCGACCCTGTTCGGCAAGGGCAAGGTCGAGGAACTGCGGCTGCTCTGCGAGGTCGAGACCATCGACGTGGTGGTGGTCGACGACGCCCTGTCGCCGGTGCAGCAGCGCAATCTCGAGAAGGCCTGGAACGCCAAGGTCGTCGACCGCAGCGGCGTGATCCTCGAGATCTTCGGCCGGCGGGCGCGCACAAAGGAAGGCGTGCTGCAGGTCGAGCTGGCGCGGCTGGAATACGAGAAGTCCCGCCTCGTCCGCACCTGGACCCACCTGGAACGCCAGCGCGGCGGCACGGGCAGCACCGGCGGCCCCGGCGAAACCCAGATCGAGCTCGACCGGCGCCAGATCGCCGACCGCATCATCAGGATGAAGAAGGACCTCGTCGAGGTCCGCCGCACGCGCGCCCTGCACCGCACCCAGCGCAAGAAGACGCCGTTCCCGACCATCGCCCTGGTCGGCTACACCAACGCCGGCAAGTCGACGCTGTTCAACAAGATCACCGCCGGCGGGGTGGTGGCCAAGGACATGCTGTTCGCGACGCTCGACCCGACCCTGCGCAATGTGAAGCTGCCGGACGGCCGCCCGGCGATCCTGTCCGACACCGTGGGCTTCATCTCCGACCTGCCGCACGAGCTGATCGAGTCGTTCCGCGCCACCCTCGAGGAGGTGCAGGAGGCCGACGTGATCCTGCATGTCCGCGACATCGCCAATCCCGACACCCAGGCCCAGAAGCGTGACGTCGAGAAGGTGCTGGCCGAGCTGGGCGTCACGCCCGAGTCCGGCCGCAAGCTGGTCGAGGTGTGGAACAAGGCCGACCTGCTCGACGCGGACGCCCGCGACGAGGCCGAAGGCGCCGCGCGCCGCGTCGGCGCGATGCTGGTCTCCTCGATCACCGGCGAGGGCTGCGAGGCCCTGCTCAACAAGCTCGCCGAGATGGTCGACGAGACGCCCGAGATCGACGTCCGGCTGTCGGTCAACGCCGGCGAAGCCCTGGCCTGGCTCTACCGCCATGGCCGCGTCGTCGGTCGCCACGACAGCGGGGAAGGGGACCTGCACCTGCGAGTCCGCCTCGACGGCCAGGCGCTGGGCCGGTTCGAGCGCATGTTCCCCGACGCGACCGTTTCGGAAGCGGCCAGCTAGCCGCGTTTTTCAGCCGCCTTGGCCTCGTCCCAGAGGGCGTCCATCTCGGCCAGGTCCGACATCTCCGGCGTCTTCCCACGCTCCGCCAGCGCCGCCTCGATGAAGCCGAACCGGCGGACGAACTTGGCGTTGGTGGCGCGCAGCGCGTCCTCGGGCTCGATGTCGAGGGTGCGGGCCAGGTTGGCGATGACGAACAGCACGTCGCCCAGTTCGCCGCGCAGCCTGTCGAGATCGCCGCCGGCCACTTCCGCCTTCAGCTCGGCGACCTCCTCGTCGAGCTTGTCGAGCACCTCGTTGACGCTCGGCCAGACGAAGCCGACCCGGGCCGCGCGCTTTGACAGCTTCACCGCGCGGGTGAGGGCGGGGAGGCCGACCGGCACGTCGTCGAGGATGCCGTGGCGCGCCTTGCCGGCCCGCTCCTGCTGCTTGAGCGCTTCCCAGGCGACGGTCTGCTCGCCCGCGGTACGGTGGCTTTCGTCGCCGAACACGTGCGGGTGGCGGCGGATCATCTTGTCGCTGATCGCGGCTGCCACGTCGGCGAAGTCGAACGCGCCCTGTTCGCTGGCCATGCGGGCGTGGAAGACGACCTGGAACAGCAGGTCGCCCAGCTCTTCCTTCAGGTCCGTCAGGTCGTTCCGCTCGATCGCGTCGGCGACCTCATAGGCCTCCTCGACCGTATAGGGGGCGATGGTCGCGAAGGTCTGCTCCAGATCCCAGGCGCACCCGCCGACCGGGTCGCGCAGGCGGTCCATGATCTCCAGCAGGCGGAAGAGGGGGTGTCCGGCCTCAGGTGACGACGGGGTTTGCGACATTGGGTTCAGTCCCCGCGACATCTTCCGGAACGACGGGCGGCAGCGCGCCGTCCTTCTCGCCGAGCTGGCGGAGAATCTCCGCGTGCCTCGTCTCCGTCAGGGGATAGCCGATCATCACCGCCGCCGCCAACAGCCCCACGATCCCGGGCACGAAGGCGTACAGCGCCTGCAGGCCCATCATCGATAGCGGCGTGCTGTTGGCGGCTGTATGGGCGTCGAAGCCGAGGGCGCCGAGCAGGATCAGGCTGGTGACGGCCAGGGCCGAGCCGATCTTCACGGTGCCGGTCAGGATGGCGAACAGCAGGCCCGTGCGGTCGACGCCGGTCATCAGACGCTCCTCGTCGCCGTAGTCGGCCATCATCGAGCGCAGCAGCAGGGCGCCGGCGGAGTAGGGGATGCCGGCCGCGATCAGGAACGGCGTCGCCAGCCAGAAGTTGCCCGCCGGCAGGAAGACCACGCCGAACTGGACGGCGGCATAGGTGACGCAGGAAGCGATCAACGCCTTCGACTTGCCGGTCCGCCGGGCCAGGCGGGTCCAGATCATCGCGCCGAAGATGGCGGCGACGAAATAGATCAGCAGCAGGGCCGAGGATTCCAGGAAGCTGAACTGCTTGACGCGGATGAAGTAGAAAAAGAACAGCGTGCCGGCGATGCCCGGAGCCAGCCCCGTCGCCAGATCGGCGGCCAGAATGCGGATCACCGTCGGTCGCGCCAGCAGCCGGAAATAGTCGGCCAGCGTCGCGTGGCCCGAGACGGTCTCGCCGGCGCTGTTCACCGCCGTGCTCTCGACGGGCCTGGGCTCCGGCACGCGCCAGAGCGCGAGCAGCATCATCACGGGCAGCAGAAGGACGATGAACCAGCCCTGGCCATGCAGGATGCCCTCCTGGCCGATGCCCTTGCTGATCAGGCTCAGGACCAGCGGCATGGCGAGGATCATGATCATCCCGACCACGTTGCCCGTCTGCCAGAAGCCGTAGATGCGCGACCGCTCGTGGTAGTCGGTGGTCAGCTTGGCCGCCCAGGACGTATGGGACAGCACGCCAATCGAGTAGCCGCCGTAGACGACGATCAGCCACAGCCAGAGATAGCCGGTCGTGACCCCGGGCCTGGCCATGAACAGCATGTAGACGGCCAGCATCAGGATCGGGGCGCTGATCGCCATCCAGCCCTTGAAGCGGCCGAAGGACCAGCGTGTGCGGTCCAGGATCGTGCCGAAGATCGGGTCGAATCCGATGTCGACCAGACGCACCAGCGTGAAGGCCAGACCGACCGCGGCGACGTCGAGGCCGAGCGTTTCCGAATAGTAGTGGGGGAGGCTGATCGTCAGCGGCAGGCCGAAGGCCGCGAGGGGCAGGCAGGGGGCGGCGAACGCCGCGAGCGTCAGGGTGGATCGTCGGCCGCCGGCCATGTCGCCTCACTAATACGGGTCGGCGTTATGAGTAATCGCCGTTCACGGAAGAGAGCCCGCGAACGGCGACGACGCAAGTGAAAGCTGGTCCGATCTACCGTTCGGCGACGAGCGAGCCGGCGACCAGCTGGCGACCGAAGCGGTCGAAGGTGGTCTGGGCGTCCGACCAGGTGCCGGCGCTCTGGGCCCAGCGGATGTCGGTCTCGTACCAGCGGTAGCTGACGGGAACGGTCTGGCCGTCCGGGGTGGTCAGCACGCCCGTGACCCTGGCGCCGCCGAGCCCGAAGCTCTCGTACGACAGGCCCGGGGTGGCGCTCATCTCGCGCATGGTCGGCCGGTTGGGGACGGCGTCCTCGATGACCAGGTCGAGCGTGCCGCCCGACGGCGTGAGCCCGCCCTGGCGGTTGATCGCCTGGATGACCGAGTCCCGCAGGTCGGTCGCCAGGTAGTCCAGCTCGCGCTGCCCGTACTTGTCGGCCTTGTCCTGCAGCGCGGGGCCAATGGCCACGTGAACCTCGGCGACCGGGCCGAGGGGGGCGGCCTGGACCGCGAAAGCGGCGGCCGTCGCCGCCAGGGTGGTGGTCAGTAGGGTGGCCAGACGCATGGGTCTTCTCCGCGATAAGTCACAGTGTCCCTCAGGAACCGAAGATAGGGACGAATGACCGCGGCGTCACGCGTTCCGCGCGATATCGCCTGCGAGACTCTCGCCGGCCACATGGATGACCACCTTGCCGACATGGGCGGCGGCCTGCAGGTGCTCGAAGGCCTGGCGGGCCTCGTCGAAGGCGAACACCCGGTCGATCACCGGGTGGATGCCGGCGGCGCTGACCGCGCGGACCAGATCCTCCAGCGCGGCGCGGTCGCCGACCCCGATCGAGCGGACCGTCGCGCCGCTGTTCTTGAGCTGGAAGTAGTCGAGGCCGGGATTGTCGGTGCTCAGGAAGCCGATCAGCACGACCTCGCCGCCCCAGCGCACGGCGGCCAGCGACTCGCCGACCGTGCCCGCGCCGCCGACCTCGACGACGCAGTCGACGCCCGCGCCGCCGGTCAGGGTCTTTCGGATGTGGCGGCCCCAGGCCGGCGTCTCGACGTAGTTGACCACATGATCGGCGCCCAGCGCCTTCAGCCGCCCGGCCTTGGCGGCGCTGGACGTGGTGCTGATCACGGTCGCGCCGAGCGCCTTGGCCAGCTGCAGCGCGAAGATCGACACGCCGCCCGTGCCGAGCGTCAGCACCGTCTGGCCGGCGCGGATCGGGGTCTGGCCGGAGAGGGCGGTCCAGGCCGTGGTGGCGGCGCAGGGCAGGGTCGCCCCTTCCGCGAACGTCAGGCCGCCCGGCAGGGCGACCAGCGCCTCCTGGGACACGACACGGAATTCGCTCAGCCAGCCGTCCTGGCCGGCGCCGTAGCTGTCGCGGCTCAGGGTCCGCGGCGGTCGGCCGCCAAACCAGCGCGGGTGAAACGTGCTGATGACCCGGTCGCCGGGTTTCCAGGCGGACACGCCGTCGCCACAGGCGACGATTTCGCCGGCGGCGTCGCTGCAGGGGATGAGGCCGGCCGTCGCCGGACCGATGTAGCGGCCGAGCGCCAGCGCCAGATCGCGGTAGTTCAGCGCCACGCTGTGGACCCTGACCAGCACTTCGCCGCGCTGGGGCGTCGGCATCGGTTCGTCATGCAGCCGCAGGCCGTCCAGGCCGTCCAGGGTGTCGAAACGATAGGTCTTCATGGGGTCGGGTCCGGTCAGCGGCGGATGGATCGATATTGCGCCTAAGGAATATTATCGGAAATATGGGATAGACGTCAGGGCCGGCGCGGCCGTTTTATAGCCCGACCTCGAGAGTCATGCCGTCGTACGCCGGTTCCACACCATGCGGAAGTTCGGCCAGCAAAGCCCTGTAATCCATATCGATATGCATGTTGGTCAGGATGGCGCGGCGCGGCTTCACGCGTGCGATCCACTTCAGGGTCTGCTCCAGATGCGCGTGCGTCGGATGCGGCGTGTGGCGCAGCGCGTCGACGATCCAGGTGTCGACCCCGGCCAGCGCCTCGAACGCGGCCTCCGGCAGTCCGTTGACGTCCGGCGAATAGGCCACGGGCCCGCAGCGATAGCCGACGCAGCGGATGTGGCCGTGTTCCTGGTCGAAGGTGTTGACCGGAATGGCCCCGGACGGTCCGTCGACGCTGAAGGCCTGGCCGTACGGCGGCAGCGGCACGGCGTTGAGGATGGCCGGATAACCGCCCGTATTTTCAAAGATATATCCGAAACGCTTCAACAGAACGTCACGCGTCGGCGCGTCCATCCACGCCGGGATCCGCGCCCGCTGGCGCAGGAAGAAGGCCCGCACGTCGTCGATGCCGTGCACCTGGTCGGCGTGGTCGTGGGTGAACAGGATGCCGTCGATGCGCTGGACCCGCGCGGCGATCAGCTGCTCGCGCAGGTCCGGCGAGGTGTCGATCAGCACCGTGGTCTGCGCACCCTCCCCCTTGCGGCGCAGCAGCAGGCCGCAGCGGGTGCGGCGGTTGCGCGGCTCGGCCGGGTCGCAGACGCCCCAGTCGCCGTCGGCCCGCGGCACGCCGCCGGACGAGCCGCTGCCGAGGATGGTCACCTCCAGCACGCCGCTCATGGCCTGGGAATCCGGTCGAACAGGGCGAAGAAGGCGTCCTCGGTGCGCTGCTCGGCGTCTTCCGGCGTCCAGCCGCGGATTTCCGCAAGCTTGGCCAGCACATGCGGCAGGAAAGCCGGCTCGTTGCGGCGGCCGCGCATGGGCACGGGCGCGAGATAGGGACAGTCCGTCTCGACGATGATCCGGTCGGCCGGCATGTCGGCGATGATGTCGCGCACCTCCTGGGCCGCCTTGAAGGTGGCGATGCCCGACACCGAGAACCACGATCCCAGCGCCGCGGCCCGCCGCGCCAGCTCGGGGCCGCTGGTGTAGCAGTGCATCAGCAGGCGGAACGGCCCGGCGGCGTGTTCCTCCTCGAGGATCTGCGCCATCACGTCGTCGGCCTCGCGGGTGTGCACGACCAGCGGCAGGCCGGTTTCGCGCGCCGCGATGCAGTGCTGGCGGAACACGGCGGCCTGCACCTCGCGCGGGCTGAGGTCGTAGTGGAAGTCGAGGCCGCATTCGCCGATGCCGACCACCTTCGGCCGCTCGGCCAGCCGGATGAGGACATCGGCCTTAAGGTCCGGATTTTCCTTGGCTTCGTGCGGATGGGTTCCGACGGTCGCCCAGATGTCCGGGTTGGACTCGGCCACCGCGTAGGTCACGTCAAACGTCGAGACCTTGTCGCTGATGTTGACCATCAGGCCGATGCCGGCGGCGCGGGCGCGGTCGATCACCGCCTGGCGATCCTCGGCGAACTGCGGCGCGTGCAGATTGACGTGGCTGTCGATCAGCATCAGGCGGCCGCCGCGGCGCGCAGTTCGCGCATGGCCGTCCAGAAGGCGTCGGCGCGGTCGAGGTTCACGCCCTCGGTCTGGTACGGCAGCACCCGCAGCCGCTCCCAGGCCAGCACCCAGCGGTCGAGCCCCTCGCCCACGCCGGCCATCGCCTGGGTCGTGGCCATGGTGTGAATCTGCGCCGACAGCCGGTCGAACAGCAGGTCGAACCGCCCCTGCCCCTCCGGACCGCGGAAGCTGTCGGCCAGCACCATCAGCGCGCCTTCATCGAGCCGCGGCAGGTTGCGCAGGATCTCGTGCGCCGCGTCGTCGGCGCCGAGGGCGTCGGCCGCCGCCAGCCGCAGGGCCAGACCCGGCGCGCCGCCGGCCATATGCGCCAGCCGCGCGGCCTGGTCGTGGGTCAGGTCGCTCTGCGCGGTGAGGAAGTCGACCGTCATCGCCTCGCCGGGAGCCGTGAAGGCCAGCCGACGGCAGCGCGAGCGGATGGTCGGCAGCAGCCGGCCCGGCGCGTGGCTGACGAGGAAGATCACCCCGCGCGGCGGCGGCTCCTCCAGCGTCTTGAGAATGGCGTTGGCGGCGTTGACGTTCAGGTCGTCGGCCGCGTCGATGATGGCCACGCGAAACGGGGAGACAGCCGGGGTCTGGGAGAAGAACTCCGGCAGGCGGCGCGCCTCGTCGACCGGGATCACCTTGCGCAGCTTGCCGTCCTCGCCGACGCGCTCCAGCACCATCAGGTCGGGATGCGAGCGCGCCGAGACCTGGCGCACGACCGGATCGGAGCCCAGCGAGCCTAGGACGCCGTTGGCCGGATCAGGCCTGGCGCCGAGCAGCCGCCTCGCCGCGCGGAAGGCGAAGGTCGCCTTGCCCACGCCTTCGGGGCCGGTCAGCAGCCAGGCGTGATGCAGCCGTCCGCGATTGATCGCGTCTAGGAAGGCGTTTTCCTGCTCTTCCGCGCCGTCGAGCCGGAAGGCGTCGCGCGGATGGACGGGCTCGGCGCTCATCGGCCCAGCCGGTCGGTCACGGCGGTCCAGACCAGGGCGGCGACCTCGTCCTCGGTCCCCGAGGCGTCGATGACCACGCAGCGCCCGGGCTCGGCCCTGGCGATCTCCAGGTAGGCCGCGCGCAGCCGGGTGTGGAAGTCGAAGTCCTTGGTCTCGAACCGCACCTCGAACATGTCGCGGCCGAAGGCGCGCTCCAGGCCGATCTCGGGCGGCAGGTCGAACACCAGGGTCAGGTCCGGCCGGTTGTCGCCGACGACGGCCCGCTCGACCGTGGCGATGAAATCGGCCGGCACGCCGCCGCCGGCGCCCTGGTAGGCGCGGGTCGAGTCGGCGAAACGGTCGCAGACCACCCATTCGCCCAGTTCAAGCGCCGGCACGATGGTCCGCTCCAGATGGTCGCGCCGCGCGGCGTTCATCATCAGGGTTTCGGACATCGGCGACCAGCGGTCGGCCTTGCCCTCGACCAGCAGGCTGCGCAGCGCCTCGGCCCCGTCGGAACCGCCCGGCTCGCGGGTGCGGATGGCCGTTCGGCCCTCGGCCATGAGCCGGGCCGTGAGGGTGCGGGACTGGGTCGATTTCCCGGTCCCCTCCCCGCCTTCGAAGGTGATGAATTTTCCGCGCGCCACGACGCTCTCAATCGGACGGAACGGGCGCGATGTCCAGAATGAGCGGGCTTTGAGCTGTGGACTATCTGGCCGGCGGCGCCGGGCCGAGATAGCGCACCCGCACCCGGGCCACGCCCTTGCGCGCGATGCCCAGCTGCTCGGCGGCGGCCTTGGACAGGTCGATGATCCGCCCGTCGACGAACGGACCCCGGTCGTTGACCCGCACGCGGATCTTGCGCCCGGTCTCCAGGTCGGTGACCTCGACGATGCAGGGCAGCGGCAGCGTCTTGTGGGCGGCCGAGGGGACGTCCATGTCGAACGTCTCGCCGTTGGCGGTGTTGCGGTTGTGGAACTGCTCGCCGTACCAGCTGGCGAGGCCCTTCTGGTCATAGTCCGGGTCGTAGCGTGGCGTGTACCAGACCCCCCGCACCTGGTAGGGCTTCATGGTCCCCGGAACCCGTCCGCCCGGGGCGGTGCGTTGCGGTGGTCCTGACGGCTCCGGGCCGCGGACGGCGTAGCGCGGCGAGGCGCAGGCGGCCAGGGCCAGGCAGGCCAGCAGCACCGCCAGCGCGCCCGTCGACAGTCTTTGGCGTGAGGCGGTCATGGCCCCTCCCCGGTTCATTGACCGTCAGACTGATGCAAAGGGTTTTCAGCGTGGTTAAGAGCGCGAAAACCCTGTTCGGGCGCGAGAACCGCTCGACGCGGCCGGCCGGCAGGCTAGGCTGGGCGAAAGACCAGGGACGGAAACACCAATGAGCCAGTCACTCCCCGAGCACGGCGCCGCGTGGGCGGAAACCCGCGCCAGGATGCTGGAGATGGCCGCCGGCGATGTGAAATGGCGCGACGGCAAGGCCGCCGTCTACGTGTTCAACGCCGGGGTGGACGTCGAACGGGTCCAGAAGGAGGCCTACGCGATGTTCGCCTCCGAGAACGGCCTCGGCCCCGCGGCCTTCCCCAGCCTGGCGCGCATGGAGCGCGAGGTGGTGGCGGGCGGCCTCGCCCTGTTGCACGGACCGGAGGGCGCGGCCGGGTCGATGACCAGCGGCGGCACCGATTCCATCCTGATGGCGGTGAAGGCCGCCCGCGACTACGCCCGCAAGGTCCGCGGCGTGACCGGACCGCTCAACCTGGTGCTGCCCTTCTCCGCCCACCCGGCCTTCGACAAGGCCTGCCGGGTGATGGAGATCGAGGTGCGCCGCACGGCGCTGAAGGACTATCTCGCCGACCCGGTCGCCATGGAGGCGGCGGTCGATGACGCCACGATCATGATCGTCGGCTCGGCGCCCTGCTTTCCCTACGGCCTGATCGATCCGATCGAGGCCCTCGGCGCGCTGGCCGGGCGGCGCGACCTGTGGCTGCACGTGGACGCCTGCGTCGGCGGCTATATCGCCCCGTTCGTGCGGATGAACGGCGCGGACATCCCGCCGTTCGACTTCCAGGTCCCCGGCGTGCGGTCGATGTCGGCCGACCTGCACAAGTACGGCTACTGCGCCAAGGGGGCCTCGACGGTGTTCTTCCGGTCAGAGGACCTGAAGAAGCACATGATCTTCGAGGTCGGCGACTGGCCGGCGGGCAAGATGACCACCCCGACCCTGGCCGGCACGCGCCCCGGCGGCGCCATCGCCGCGGCCTGGGCGGTTATGAACGTGCTCGGGGTCGACGGCTACCGCGACAAGCACGGCCAGGTGACCAAGGCGCGCGAGATCATCGAGGCCGGGGTCAAGGCGCGGGGCTTCACTGTCATCGGCGCGCCGAAGCTCGGCATCCTCGCCTTCACCCGCGACGACGTCGACTGCATGGCCATCCTCGGCAAGCTGTACGAACGCGGCTGGGTGACCAGCGCAACCAGCCAGCCGCGCGGGCTGCATCTGATGCTGTCGCCGGTCCATCTGTCTGTGGCGGAACAATATCTGTCGGATCTCGACTGGGCCACGGACGCGGCGCGCGGAAAGAGCGGCGCGACGGCGGCGGTGGGCTACGCGCGGTAGCGCGCGGCGCGGTTGACGTGGGTCAAGGCGTCTGCCCGTTTCGGGGATCAGGCTCTGGTTGTGGCCGCCCCGCCGCACAAGCCCGATCAACGGATCCAGGCGCGTGACGGGACGGCCTCAGGAGCCGATCATGAAACCTGTCCTCACATCCGCCCTTGTCCTGGCGCTCGTCGCCGGCGGCTCGGCCGCCGTGGCGCAGCCGGCCCATCCCGACCGGGACCGGCCGGATTTCAAGGGCCGCGGGCCGTCTCACGACTACCGCCCCGGTGGTCCGCGCTGGTCGCGCGGCGATCGCCTGCCGCCGGAGTACCGGCAGAACCAGCACTACGCCCAGGACTGGCGCCAGCGCGGACTGCGTCAGCCGCCGCGTGGCTATCGCTGGTACAGCTACGGCGACAACAATTACATCCTTGCGGCCATCGCCACCGGCCTGGTGCTTGAGACCGTCTATCGCGATGACCGCGACCGGACCTGGGATCAGCGCTACTCGCGTCGCTACACCTACAACGACGACATCTACTATCGGGAATGCCGCAACTCGGCCGATCCCGGCGGCGTGCTGCTCGGGGCGCTGATCGGCGGCCTGATCGGAAACGCCGCGGGCGGCGACCACAATCGCGGCGCCACGGTGGCCGGGGTCATCATCGGCGGGGCCGTCGGCGCGAAACTGACCAGCAATCTCGACTGCGCCGACCGCAGCTACGCCTATCGCAGCTACTATGACGGCTTCAATTCCGGCCGTCCGGGAAGCCGCTACAGCTGGCGCAATCCGGCCAACGACCATCGCGGCGATGTGGTGATCGGCAACTATTACCAGGATCGCGCCGGCTTCCGCTGCACGACCTTCACCCAGCGGATCTATATCCAGGGCCGGCCGCAGACCGCGACGGGCCGGGCCTGCCGTCAGCCCGACGGCAGTTGGGCCGTGGTCGACTGATCCCCGGCGTCCTGCCGGTCGGCGGCGTTCGCGCCGACGGCCGGCGGGGCGGCGCGTGGCCTCCGCGGCTCCAGCCAGTTGTGCTCGAGCAGCCGCAGCCGACCGGTCACCGAGAACAGGAAGGCGGTCGACCACGCGATCAGGATCACGCCGTTGGCCGCCTCGATCGCGCTCAGCATACGCCAGGTCACCGGCAGGACCACGTCGCCATAGCCCACCGCGACGAAGGTCACGGTCGAGAAGTACAGCGCCGGCTCAAGCGACGGCAGGGCGTGCAGCGCCAGGTACAGCATGGCGTAGAGCCAGATCTGCACCGTGTGCAGCGCGAAGATTCCGAACACCACCATCAGCACCAGCATCGCCTGGCCGGTGTGGCTCCGGTCCGCCCGCAGCCGGTGGCCGGTATGGCCCATGATCCGCAACAGCAGGATCAGCCCCCAGAAGTGGATCAGCACCGTCACCCCGACCATCGCGGTGGCCAGGATCAGGTTCTGCAGCAGACCGACGTGAGTGGGGTTCATCATGCAGCCATCCTACAGGTCAGGGGCTGACCGCAAGGCGCGCGCGCCTATTTCACCGGCCGGATCGGATCATGCCCGTCCCAGTCGACGGCCGCGCGCCGAATATGGTCGAAGAAGCGCATCTTCGTTCCGCTGACATCCGACAGCTCGATCACTGTGCCGGGGTGCGCCTGGTCGGTGTCGAAATAGACGAAGCGCCCGTTGGGCCCGTTGATCTGTCCCTCGTGGCCGACCGTCAGGCCGCGGGCCAGGGCGGCGTCGTAGTCGGCCTGGTAGGTCGTCGACCACCAGGACATGTGCTGCAGCCCCTCGCCGTGCCGGGCCTCGAACTCGCGGTAGAGCGACGGGACGTCGTTGCGCTGCTGGATCAGCTCGATCTGCAGGTCGCCGCTGTTGGCCAGGGCGATCGACAGGTCGATGTCGTAGGCCACGCCGCGATGGCGGAACCAGTCGACCGGGACCTTCTCGATGTAGAAGAACGGCCCCACGCCGAGCACCTCGATCCAGTGCTTCATCGACGCTTCCACGTCGCGCACGACATAGCCGTTCTGACGGACCGGACCGGTGAAACGGCTCATGATGCATCCTCCCCGGCCGACGCGGCGCGACCCCGACGTCAGGGTCAGCCAATCCCGATCCGGGCGCAACCGGCCGCGGCGGGCGCGGCCCGGTTTGAGCCCGGGTCGATGCGTTTGATCGATTGCCGTTCGCCGAAGCGGCGCCTAACCTCCCCCGCGCCGGCGAGACACTTCGCCGCGAGGAAACGAGGGGGACCACCCATGAAGACCAGACTGCTCATCGCCATCGCCGGGCTCGCGCTCATGGCCACGCCGGCGCTCGCCGCCTCGACCACGGTCGAGTTCGCCAACAGCGCCACCGGCCAGACCAGCACCGTCGTGTTCAACTCCGACGGCACGGCCAGCGCCAACGGCGGTCCGGCCTCGGCCTACACCGTCGACCAGGCCGCGAAAAAGATCTGCGGCCAGGTCCAGGGCCAGGAGCTCTGCGTGACCTTCGGCGAGATGGGCTCGGCCGTCGGCTTCACCACCAGCTACACCGACACCGCCGGCAATTCGGGCACGGCGACGATCACGGCCGTCAGCCAGTAGGCCGCGAGACGGGGGCGGCGGACGCCTGGCGTCCGTCGCCTCCTCTATTCCGCGCCGCCCATCGCCCGGTGACGCGCCTGCGTGGCCGCGTCCAGTCGCAGGAAGCGGGCGGCGTTATTGTAGAAGATGTCGCGCTTCTGCTCGGCGCTGAGAAACGGCGCCGCGTCGATCACGTCGATCGCGCGATCGAGGGTTTCCGGCCAGACCATCTGGTCCGAGCCGAACATGATCCGCTTGCCGAAGCCCGCGTCCACCAGCGCCTGCAGATAGCGATAGAAGGCCGGACGCGGCTGCGAATAGACGATCACACCAGTGTCCACATAGACCTGCGGATGGGCATACAGCAGCGCCAGGGTGTCATCGAGCATCGGATAGCCGGCGTGCATCACATTGACCCGCAGGCGTGGGTGCCTGACCAGCACATCCTCGAGCAGCAGTGGGCTGCTGAGGCGCGCGCGATAGCCTGAACCCGGCAGATAGGCGACGCCGGGCGGTCCCGGACCGACATGGATCGCGACGGGAAGATCGTTCGCCTCCGCCGCAGCCCAGATCGGCTCCAGCCGCGGATCGTTCGGGGCGATGCCTTCGTACTGAAAGCCGAGCTCGCCGACCACGGCCAGCATGCCCTTCTTCTTGCCGTCGGCGAGTTCGGCGGTGAGGTTCCCGCGCACCGGGAAGTCCGGCATCAGGCTGGGGATCACCCGGTCCGGCGCGGCCGTCTGCCAGACCTTCACCTGGGCGTACCGGCCGCTGACCACGCCGATGACATTGCGGCGCTGCATGATGGCCAGCGTGCGCGACAATATCTCGCCGTCGGTCATCGGTGACCAGATCGGGTCGGCGCAGGTCGGATGCTTGAAGAAATCCATCAGACGGTCGGCGTAGTCGGTTGTCTGATCCCACGTCGGCATGGGTTGGATCGGCGTGCACATCGCCAGCGGCGGCGGCCCCTGGTCGTCGGCGGTCAGCGCGTGCATGTGCATGTCGATGATCGGCTCGACCGGCGTTGCGGCCGCGGCCGTCGTGGCGGCGGCCGCGACAAGGCACAGTCCGAGCAGCGCTCCCCGGACAGAACTCACAACACCCATGATTCGACGGCTCCCCTTGACGGCAAAAGAGGGTCGCCGGGACCGTCGCGGGGGTCAACCTGTTCGTCGAACACCGGCTCCCTGGCCAACCGCATCCGGTCGGCGGCGCTGCCGCGCGTAACGGCCTACCAGACGGCCATCGGCGACATAGACGGACAGGCCGAACTCGTCGTTCCGCGCCGGCACAAGGGCGGCGGGGCCCGCTGGAACGGTTCGGGGGCGGCTCTCGATCGTCACGCAGGCGACGGCCTGCGCATCCCGGTGACGGTCCGCACGATCGAGGGCCTGAATCTCGCCCCCCGTCACCTTCATGAAGATCGGCGTGGAGGGCTATGAGGAGAAGGCCCTTCGCGGGGGCTGGGACACCATCCTGCGCGACAAGCCGACGCTGCTCGTCGAGCTGGAAGACAGCGTCAGGAAAGACTGTCGACGCGACATCATCGCCCTGCTCGGGTCCATCGGCTATTCGAGCGGATACTGTGATGGCGGCGGCTGGCTTCCGGAAGCCGGCCTGAACCCGGCGCAGATCGCGCCGTCGGGCCGGCGCCGGCGTTGGTGGCGGACGGGGTGGGATTCGAACCCACGGTAGGCTTCCACCTACGGCGGTTTTCAAGACCGCTGCCTTAAACCACTCGACCACCCGTCCGTTGGCGGCGCTTCTAACAGCGCCCGCCCCCCGCCTCCAGTCCTAACGGGCGGCGGCCTCGGCCGTGGCGCGCAGAACCTCGGCGCCCTGACGCATCATCGCCTCCATCGCTCCGGCCGCCGCGTCGGGCAGCACGTCGGCGATCCAGAGAAAGCGGCATCGGCCCTCGCCGTCCGGGATCACCTGGTTGGAGGCGCTGTGATGCGTGAGCCGATCGCTGACCACGCCGTAGGCCAGCCGCATCGACCCCGGGTCGAGGCCGACAATCCGTTCCCGCACGGTCATGCCGTTGCCGAAGGTCACCAGCCGGCTGTCGCCCTTGAGCCGCGTGTCCGTCACGAACCCCGGCACGAGCCGCGTGTGCAGCGCGCCGTAGTCGGCGATCGCGTCCCACACGACAGCGGCCGGCGCCTTGACGGGGATTTCGATGCGGATGGTGGCCATGGTCCGGTCCCTCTGTGGATATCGCCCGATCCTGGCAGCCCGCCCCGCGGGCGGCTCGCGGGATCCGGACATCGTCACCGGCGCAGCCCTGGGTCGGCTATCCGACGCCCCGACCGTTTTACGGGAACGGAATTCCGCGCCGCGATTTTCCGGGTCTGACGCAGTCCGCGTCGACGCAGGAAGGATCATCGCCATGGCCACGGCCGCCGACACCCAGGACGCCATCGCGCTCCTCAAAGCCGATCACCGCAAGGTCGAGGACCTGTTCGCCAGCTTCGAGAACGCCCGCGACGCCGACCGCAAGCAGAAGCTGGTCACGCAGATCTGCACCGAACTGACCGTCCACGCGATGATCGAGGAAGAGATCTTCTATCCGGCCTGCAAGGGGGCCATCGAGGAAGACCTGCTCGAGGAAGCCTACGTCGAGCACGACGGGGCCAAGGTGCTGATCGCCGAACTCATGGCCAGCGCGCCCGACGAGGCCTTCTACGACGCCAAGGTCAAGGTGCTCAGCGAGCAGATCGAGCACCACGTCGAGGAAGAGGAAAAGCGCGCCGAGGGCATGTTCGCCCAGGCCCGCAAGGCCGGCCTCGACATGGACCTGCTCGGCGAACAGATGCGCGCCCGCAAGGCCCAGCTGACCGAGACCTTCGAGCGGGACGGCCTGCCGGCGCCGGAGACGCGCACCTTCTCGGGACACGACCTGGAAGAAGGCGCGCCAGTCGATGATGACCAGCAGCCCGCCGAACCGCGCGACGCCGCGCCGCGACCCTGAACCATGGCCAGGCGCGTTCCCGACATCGAACCCGGTGCGCCGGGCCTGCCTGTCGGGGCCCTGGCCCTGGACGCCGAACTCGCCGCGGGCGGGATGGAGCCGCTGGGCTCCATCCCGTTCGGCGAGGTCTCCCTCGACTGTCGACAGGGCCGCGACGCCCTGTGGGTCTTTCTCGGCGAGCGGCTGGCGCTGCGCACCGCCTGGGCGCCCGGTGGCGATCTAGTGGTCCGGCGGGTCGGTGATCGCTGCTTCGAGGCGGAGAGCTCCCTCGGCCGGTTTGTCGTCGATATCGCGCTCGAACCGGCGGAAAGCCTTGTGCGCGTCACCACGCGGTTCACGCCGGCCGCCGACCTGGTGGTCGCTCACTGGCCGCGCGACCTCTACGTCCTGAACCCGGCCGGTCGTCCCTGCGACCCTCCGCCGGAAGGCCGGGTCGAGGCGGCCCAGCGCGGGCTCAACGTCGGCCTGGTGTTCCTGACCCTGCCCGGCTCAACGTTCGGCACGGTGATGTATCTGCAGAACCTGACCGCGCTGAACGCCTGGTTCCAGGCGTCGGGCACGACCCCGGACGGGGTTGTCGGCGGCGAGTGGCCCGAGCTCGGCTATCGTCCTCAACCGTTTACGGACAAGGCCCTTCCAGCGGGCGAGAGCCTCGTCCTGTCCGATGCCCTGCTGACCTGGACGCCCGGCGACGCCGGCGCCGAAGCCGACCGGGCGGGCGCCTTCCTGACGCTGCTGGCGCGTCTCTGCAGCCGTCTGGACGATGCGCCGGCGACGGAGTTCCGGGACTGGCCGGATCGGTGCGAGCGGACGCTGCGCCATCTGGCGCGGTCGCCCAAGGCGACGATCCAGCACTACGGACACACCTACCTGCATCCCTACACGGCCGCCGAATACCCGGACTGCATGGTCCAGCTGAGCGTCGCCCAGTCCCTGCACGAATACGCGGTCTGGCGCGGCAAGCCGGTGGCGCTCGAGGCGAGGCTGCTGGCGGGCATGCGGAAATTCCATGATCCGGAGCTCGGCTCGCTGCGCCGTTATCTCCCCAACGTCGGCGACGACAAGAACGCCGACGAGGTCGACAGCTGGTACCTCTACCATCCGCTGCTGAACCTCGGCCGCCTGGCGCTGGCGGGCGACGACAGTTGCCGGACTCTGTTCTTCGACTGTCTCGAATACGCGATCAACGTCGCCCGGCATTTCCGCTACGACTGGCCGATCAAGTTCAACGTCAGGACACTGGACGTCATCACGGCCGACCGGGGCCACCCGGGCATGGGTCAGTCGGACGTCGGCGGCATCTACGCCTACGTCATGCTGCTGGCGCAGGACCTGACCGGCAAGCCGCGCTACCGCGACGAGGCCATGGCCGCCCTGCGCGCCCTCAAGGGGTGGCGGTTTGAACTGCTCTACCAGGCCAACCTCAGCGCCTGGGGCGCGGCGGCGGCGGTGCGCCTCTGGCGCGACACGGGCCGGGCCGAGTTTCTCGGCACGGCCGGCGCCCTGCTGGCCGGCGTCTTCCACAACAGCCTTATGTGGGAGTCGCAGATCGTGGCGGCCGTCCACTACCCCAACTTCCTGGGCGCCACCTGCCTCCATGACGGCCCCTACATGGCGCTCTACGAATGCTTCGAGACGTTCGACGCCTTCGAGGAGATCCTGCGACGGGGTGGTCCCGAGTTGCCCGACCCGGTCCGCCTGCTGCTCGGCGAATACCGTCGCCATGCCCTCAGCCGCGCCTGGTTCTACTTCCCCGACGCCCTGCCCGCGGCGCTGTTTCCGCCCGACGCGGAGGTGCGGAACGGGCATATCGACCGCGCCCTCTCCTTCCCGGTGGAGGATCTCTACGGCGACGGCCAGAACCCCGGTCAGGTCGGCCAGGAGATCTACGGCTGCGGCGCGCCCTTCACCTTTGTCACACGCGCCTTCCACGACCTGCCGGGCGCGCCGTTCCGGCTATTCGCCGAATACCGGCTGGCCGATCTGGTCCTGTCGCCCGGAAGGGTCTCGTTCCGCCTCGACGGGGCGGCGGGCTACCGCGGGATGATCCGTCTGACGCCGCGCGGCGGATCCCTGGCCGGCGTCAGGATCGACGGCGCGGTCGCCGGACGGCGGGACGGCGCCCTCACCTGCACGGCCGACGTCGGACCGACGCTGGTCATCACCTGGGACCCGGACCGGCCCGCCCGCGCCGGTTCCCGAAAGACAGGAGTGGCGGCATGAGCAAGGACAAGCAGCAGAGTGACGGGCGGGCGGCGAACGCGGCGTTGCCGCCCGGGCGCCGCGACGGCCTGACCTCCGAACGCAAGACCCGCGAGATCGGCCAGTCGGCCATTTCCCGGCCGGGGCCGGACGGCGTCGACCCCGACGTGATCGGCGACACCTTCAAGCGCAAACCCTGACGGAGGCCGGCATGTCCACCGCTGACCCCGCAAATCCCACGGTCGCGCGTCAACGCGACATCCAGCACGAGGTGGCGCTGGCCGACGCGCGCCGGCCGACGGAGACCGGTTCCGCGATGCAGGCCGGCGCGCGGCGTTACCCCGAACCGCCGATGCCGTCGGGCCACCAGGCCAAGCCGGGTTCCGAAGCCGGTCTGGACCTGCAGCCGATGTACGACGCCCCCTACTACGAGGGATCGAACAAGCTGCGCGGGCGGGTGGCGATCATCACCGGCGGCGACTCCGGCATTGGACGGGCCGTGGCCGTGCTGTTCGCCCGGGAGGGCGCGGACGTGGCCATCCTGCACCTCGACGAGGCGCAGGACGCCGAGGCGACCCGCTTGGCCGTCGAGAAGGAGGGCCGCCGATGCCTGGTGCTGAAGGGCGATGTACGGGACCGCGCCTTCTGCTTCGACGCCGTCGACCAGGTGGTGAAGGCGTTCGGGCGGCTCGATGTGCTGGTCAACAACGCCGCCTTCCAGGTTCACAGCGCCACCTTCGAGGACCTGACCGAGGCGCATTTCGACGAGACGTTGAAAACCAACCTCTACGGCTATTTTCACATGGCCCAGGCGGCGGTGCCGCACATGAAGCCGGGGGCCGCCATCGTCAATTCCGGTTCGGTGACCGGCCTGATGGGCAACAAGGACCTGATCGACTATTCGATGACCAAGGGCGGCATTCACGCCTTTACCCGCGCGCTGTCGACGCAGCTGATCCCCCGGGGCATCCGGGTCAACGCGGTGGCCCCCGGACCGGTCTGGACGCCGCTCAATCCGAGCGACAAGACCCCCGAGGACATCGCCCGGTTCGGCGCCCATACGCCGATGAAGCGACCGGCGCAGCCGGAAGAAATCGCGCCGGCCTACGTGTTCCTGGCCTCGCCCCACACCGGAAGCTACATCACCGGCGAGATCCTGCCGGTCATCGGCGGCTACGGCGGCGGCTAGCGCCGCCGCAACCGCGGACCGTCAGGCCGATCGCGCCCCTACAACACCCAGCCGCCGTCGGTGTCGCCGCCGCCGGTGTAGAGGTTGCCGGTGGTGGCGGTGAGGTTGCCGTTGATCTCGATGCGGAAGTCGGCCTTGCCGTCGCCGTCGACGTCGAGCTGCAGGGTGGTCACCGCGCCGTTGTAGGACAGCACCGCCTGGCCGGCGACGCTGGTGAAGCCAGAGACGAAGGTGAAGGCCTGGTCGCCGCCGCTGTTCACATTGGCGTCGATGGCCGAGAGGTCGATGCGGTCGTTGGCGGCGAAGCTGAGGTCGACGATGGTGTCCTTCTCGACGAGGCCCGCGCCGGCGCTGAACCGGTGGATGTCCAGGTCCGTGAAAGCGAAGGTGTCTGCCCCCGCCCCGCCGGTCAGCCGGTCGGTTCCGTTGCCGCCGTAGAGCAGGTCGTCGGCATCGCCGCCGTCGAGCACGTCGTTGCCGTCATCGCCGTAGAGGGTGTCGGCGCCGCCGAGACCGGTGATGGTGTCAACCTCGCCGCCGCCGTGCAGGACGTTGGCCCCGCCGCCGCCGATGATCGTGTTGCGCAGGGCGTTGCCCGTGCCGTTGATCGACCCGGCCCCGCTGAGGGTCAGGTTCTCGAGGTTGCTTCCCAGGGTGTAGGTGATCGAGGCCGTCACCGTGTCGGTCCCCTCGCCGGAGGCCTCGGTGACGGTGTCGCCGGCGTCGTCGACGACATAGCTGTCGTTGCCCAGGCCGCCGGTCATGCTGTCGGCCCCGGTCCCGCCGTCGAGCGTGTCATGGCCCAGCCCCCCGATCAGGGTGTCGACGCCGGCCTCGCCGTAGAGCACGTCGTTCTGCGAGGAGCCGTCGAGCGTATCGGCCCCGTTGCCGCCGTACAGGGTGTCGGCGCCGCCGTCGCCGTTCAGCGTGTCGTTGCCGTCCAGGCCGCTGAGGGTGTTGGCCGAGCTGTTGCCGAGGATCACGTTGTCCAGCCCGTTGCCGGTCCCGTTGATCGCTCCGCCCGGCGCGGCCAGGGTCAGGTTCTCGAGGCCCGTGCCGAGGGTCCAGGAGATGCCGGACCAGACCAGGTCGGTGCCGCTGCCGGTGGATTCGTCGGTGCTGTCACCGATGTTGTCGACGATATAGGTGTCGTTGCCATTGCCGCCGATCATGGTGTCGGCGCCGGTCCCGCCTTTCAGGTAGTCGTTGCCCTCGCCGCCGGAGAGGGTGTCATTGCTGGCCCCGCCGTCGAGGTAGTCGTCCCCGTCCAGGCCGCTGAGGCTGTCCACGCCCGCCGTGCCGGTAAGCGAGTCCGGGCCCGCCGTTCCCCCGCCGGCGGCCGCGGTGGTGAAGTTGAGCGTGGTGTTGTTCTTGATGCCGAAATAGATCGAGCCGTCGCTGTCGACGAAGGTCTTGGCGTCGATGCGGATCGCGTAGTCCGTCGAGGCGGCCAGGGTGATCGAGGGGTCGATGGTCCAGGTCGTGCCGGAGCCGGTGACCTGGCTGCTGCCGATGGCGATGGTCTCGACGACCACGTTGTCGCTGGTGCGGACGATATAGATGTTGCCGGTCGCGCCCTTGGACACGCTCTCGTCGAAGGTCAGGACGATGTTGGCCGTCGTCGAGACGTTCGCGCCGTTGTCGCTGGGCGAGAAGGTCGAGATGGCCGGGGGCTTGCCCGAGGCGCGGAAGAACGAACCGGTCGAGCCGTTCACGCCGGCGATCAGGTCCACATCGCCGTCGCCGTCGACATCGCCGACCCGGTAGGCCGACAGGTCCGGCAGGGTCAGGCCGGCGAACGGCGACGAGGCCTGGCTGAGGATGGTGAAGGTGCCGTCGCCGTTGGAGCGGGCGTACTGCAGGGCCGTGCCGTTGCCGCCGGTCTGGTAGAGAATGTCGGTGTCGCCGTCGGAGTCGAAGTCGCCGACCACGGCCCGGCCGGCCGCCGCCGGCGCCGGGAAGGTCGCGGACGACTGGCTGGTGAAGGTCCCGCCGTCATTGCGGAAGTAGCTGCCGGTCGCGTTGGCCACGGCCGCCCAGACGTCCACATCGCCGTCCCCGTCGAAGTCGCCGACATAGTAGGTGCGGCCGCCGTTGTCCGGCAGGGACAGGCCCGCGAACGGCGAGGACGCCTGGCTCAGCAGGGTGTAGGTGCCGTCGCCGTTCGAGCGGCCATACTGGAAGGCCGTGCCGTTGCCGCCGGTCTGGTAGAGAACGTCGGCGTCGCCGTCGCCGTCGAAGTCGCCGAACGCCGTCCGCGTCGCCGCCGCCGGCGCCGGGAAGCCGGACGTCGACTGGCTGGAGAAAGACCCGCCGTTGTTGCGGAACCAGGAGCCGGTGGCGCCGTTGACGCCGGCCCAGACGTCGAGATCGCCATCGCCGTCGACATCGACGTACCAGTAGTTGCCGCCGTTGTGGTCCGGAAGGGTCAGGCCCGCGAACGGCGACGAGGCCAGGGTCAGGATCGTGTAGGTGCCGTCGCCGTTGGACCGGGCGTACTGGAACGCCGAGCCGTTGGCCCCGGTCTGGTAGAGGATGTCGACGTCGCCATCACCGTCGAAGTCGCCCAGGAGCATCCGCGCGCCGGCGGCGGGCGACGGAAAGGTTGCGGTCGAACCGCTGGTGAAGGTGACGGCCATGTTACTATCCCTGCTCCCCGGCCAGGCCTCCCCGGCCTGATCGCGCTGCTGCACTGACGGCTGCCGCCGCTTGGCGAGCGCAGCTTGGGCCTTGGCGGCGACGCCCTCCGTATACGGAGCGGGTGCAACCCCCGGGCGCCGATTACACGTACGCACGCATGGGGAGTCGTATCACATAGCGCGCATTGGGGAAGCCACAACAACCATTGATTGTTTTAATGGGACCTGTAGGTTGCCGTGAGGCGCAGGCACGCGCCAGGCGATAGGGGGAACTATCCATGGACGTTTTTATGGGCACCATCCAGGCGTTCGGCTTCTATTTCGCGCCGCGCGGTTGGCAGACCTGCAGTGGCCAGCTCATCTCGATTTCCCAGAATTCCGCGCTGTTTTCGCTCCTGGGCACGAACTTCGGCGGCGACGGCACGGTCACCTTCGGCCTTCCGGATCTGCGCAGCCGCGTCGCGGTCGGTCAGGGCCAGGGACCCGGGCTGTCCAACTACGTCATCGGTGAAGCGACCGGCAGCGAACAGGTCGGCCTGACCTCGCAAAACTTGCCGACCCACACCCATATGCTGATGGCCAGCACGGTCGCGGCCACGGACACCACCCCGGCCAGCGGCGACGTGCTCGGCGCGCCCAACGGGGAGGACGCGGACCTCGCCCCGGTGACGGTCAAGATGTACGCCCCGGCCGGAACGGGCATGGTGCCCCTGTCGCCCACGAGCATCGGCGTGGCGGGCGGCTCGATCCCCATGTCGGTCATCCAGCCCCTGCTCTGCATCAACTACTCGATCGCGATGGAGGGGATTTTCCCCAGCCGCAGCTAAGGCCGCGACATCGTCAGCCGGACCCTCGCCCGCCGCGAGGGTCTTCAGATCGAGACAGATCAGGGGACTTACGGATGCAAGTATTCATCGGAACCATCGAGACGTTCGCCTTCGACTTCGCGCCGCGTAACTGGATGCAGTGTCGCGGCCAGCTCATGGCGATCTCCCAGAACGTGGCGCTGTTCTCGCTGCTGGGAACCACCTTCGGCGGCGACGGCCGGGTGACCTACGCCCTGCCCGACCTTCGCAGCCGGGTGATGGTCAATCAGGGCCAGGGGCCGGGCCTGTCGCAGTACATCATGGGAGAGCAGATTGGAGTCGAGATCGAGTACATGCTCGTCTCCAACATGCCCCAGCATGTTCATGGCCTCAACGCCAGCACGGCGGCCGCCACCGCCACCACGCCCGATGGGACCGTCGTTCTGGGCGCCCCCAACGGCGAGGACGCGGATCTCGCCCCTGTGACCGTGAAGGACTACGCGCCGGCGCCACCCACCGGGATTCTGTCCCCGACCAGCGTGGCGGTGACCGGCAACAACACTCCGGTGCCGGTGCTTCAGCCACTGCTGACGATCAACACCTCGATCGCGCTGTACGGAATCTTCCCTTCGCGCAGCTGAGACCGCGTCAGTTGAATACGGAGTGATAGTATCGCCGGGGACCTGGCAGGGTCTGGGTCGGAATGACGTAGACCTCGAGCAGGTCCCCGCGCGGTGATTTCATGCGATAGGAGCCCTCCGCGAGAAGGGTTCCCCAGGGCGTGGAGAAGACGAGCGAAAACGGTTCACGGGGCAGCCAGCTGGGGCCGGGCTGGGGCGTGACCTTGTCGAGCAGGATGCGGATCGGCTCCGGCGTCGCATCGACCGCGAAGGCCTCCCCGACATGCGGCTTGAAATCATCGATGGTCAGCAACTGACCGAACCTGGGGAGCGGGTGCAATGCCTGCCTCTTCGCTGGAAACGCCGACAACGACGCGGGTGACAGCCATAGGTGCACGGAATGCGAGAGTCGACAAGCGAGGCCGAAAGCCGGAACGATCCGGGCCCTGCCCCGCGTCAGTTGGGCGCCGATCTATGGCTCCGGCCGCAGGCGCCGGCCGATGGGCCGTTCCTCAAGGGCCTGTTTTTCACCACCAGCCTGGCGGCGATGGGACTGCCGGGGGAAGCGGGGCTGGCGCCGCTGCTGGAGGCGCAGCATCAGGGGCGCGAGCGGACTTACACCAGCGCCTGGCCGGACGCGCGCCGCTGGGTGATCGAGGCGGCGGGAGCGCCGGTCGGCAGCCTGATCGAGGCGGACGTCGACGCCGCCCTGCATGTGATCGATATCGCCCTGCTCCCGTCGGTCCGGAGACAGGGGGTCGGCCGCGCCGTGATCGCCGATCTTCAACGGCAGGCGAAAGCGCGCGGTCTGCCCGTCACGGCCATGGTTGTCGTCAGCAACGCCGCGTCCCTGGGGATGTTCAGGGGCCTGGGATTTACCGGGGAGGCGCCGGACGGCGAGGCCCAGGCGTCGCTGACTTGGCGTCCCTGACCGGGGGGGGGCGCCGCTGACCCTGGCCGACCCTGCGTTCCGCGCCCGCGCGGCGTCGGAACGCGCGGACGCCGCGGAGCCAATCGGGTCGAAAATCTCCATCGCCTTGATATCGCGCGGTAATTTCAGCACTGCCCGCGGGGCGAACACGAAATCCGCCTCCCCTTCCGGCCCGCCCGCATACTCACCTCATCCCGCCGCACGGGGAGGGCGTCTCGGCCAGGCGATCCGATGCGGCGGCGGGGTGGAGTTCGAGCGGGGTCAGGTGAGCGGGGGTTACGCTCACGGTCCGGGGATGGTCAGCCGCCACCCGCCCGCCGGAGGCTTCTGCCGGCTAAGCGTTAAAACCGCTGCCCACCGGCGGCTGCCGGATAACGGACTTCGCGGCGTGTGACGGCCTGTCCCTCTGCAAAACCTGCCCAACAGACATCCGGGCAGACCGGAGCACGCCGCGCCCTCCCCCCTTCACCGGTTCAGCCGGTGAAGCGGCATCGCCGCGCGCATGAGAGCATAGGCTCAGGCCAGCTCGCTCCGGATCCTGGCGATCAGATCGACGGTCCGGCGCACGCGGGCCTCAATGCCGGCCCAGTCGCCCGCCGCGACAAGGTCGTTGCTGATCAGCTTGTTGCCCATGCCGGCGGCGACGATGCCCGCGCCGAACCACGCCCGTAGCGACGCCTCGTCGGGATCGACCCCGCCGGTGGGCATGATCTTGCTCCACGGCATCGGTCCGAGCACCGCCTTGACGAAGGCCGGGCCGCCGACGCTCTCGCCGGGGAAGACCTTGACGATCTCACTGCCCAGTTCCTGGGCATCGCTGATCTCCGTCGCGCTGCCGCAGCCGGGGCTGTAGGGGACCATGCGCCGGTTGCAGAGTTTCGCCACCTCGGCGTTGAGGATCGGCCCGACGACGAATTTGGCCCCGTTGGCGATGTAGAGGCCGGCGGTCGGCGCGTCGACGATGCTGCCCACGCCCATGATCACCCGCGGGTCGGCCCCGGCGAAATGTCGTGTCACCTCCAGGAAGGTGTGGGCCGCGAAGTCGCCGCGGTTGGTGAACTCGATGCAGCGCGCGCCGCCGTTGGCGCAGGCCTGGATGACGTTGACGCAGGTCTCGGCGTCCGGGTGATAGAAGACGGGGATGACCCCCTGGTCGATCATCGCGGTCAGAACGGCCATGCGATCCCTGATCATGGGTCTGTCTCCCTCAATACACACACGCAAGCCTTACGCCGCCTGCCGGAAAAAAGAAGGGCGCAGGCGGCGACGGGCGTGATCTGGCTCAAGTCGCCCCGACGGGCCCCGGCGCATTATGGGCCGCCCGAGGAGGTGACCCATGGAAGACCTGAAAGCCCGACTGATCGCCGAGCTCGACAAACGCCGGGTTCTGTCTCTCGCGACCCTGCGCCCCGACGGATGGCCCCAGGCCACCATCGTCGGCTACGTCAACGACGGCGCGGCGATCTACTTCATGATCTCGCGGGAAGGCCAGAAGTTCGCCAACCTGAAGGCCGACCCGCGCGTCTCGATCTGCATCGGCGAGGACGTCGCCGACCCCATGACCATCGGCGGCGCCTCGATGGCCGCGACGGTCGAAGAGGTGACGGACGCCGATGAACAGGCGCGCGCCATGGGCCTCATGTTCAAGCGCTATCCCGAGTACGAAGCGATGATGAAGGACGTCGACACCAGCGGCATGGGGTTCATGCGCGCCACGCCGTTCATCGCGTCGGTGCTGACCTACGAGAAGGGCTTTGGCCACACGGATCTGGTCACGCTCGGCGACGCGCCCGTTCTCGCGAAGACATGAGCCGCCCTGCCGGTCCCGAGCGGCCCGTGCAGATCAATTTGCCCGATCGGCTGGAACCCTGGACTGTCGCCACGACTTCAATCGGCGAACGCCGGAGATCGAAACGTGGCCCTCGACAGACTCGAGACCTATCGCGCCAAGCGTGACTTCGGCGTCACCGCCGAGCCGAGCGGCGATGTCGCCGTGGCCGCCGCGCAGCGTCGCCGGTTCGTGATCCAGAAGCACGCCGCGACCCGCCTGCACTACGACCTGCGCCTCGAACATGAAGGCGTGTTCCTGTCCTGGGCCGTGACGCGCGGCCCGTCGCTCGATCCGGCCGACAAGCGGCTGGCCGTGGAGGTCGAACCCCATCCGCTCGACTATGGCGACTTCGAGGGCACGATCCCCGAAGGCCAGTACGGCGGCGGCACGGTGATGCTGTGGGACCGCGGCTACTGGGCGCCGGAGCCCGGATTCGATGTCGAGAAGGGCCTGAAGAAGGGCGAGTTGAAGGTCGTGTTCGCCGGCGAACGGATGCAGGGCGGTTATGTGCTGGTGCGGATCCGCAATGACCGGACCGGCGGCAAGCGCTCCAACTGGCTGCTGATCAAGCACCGCGACGACTTCGCCCGGGAAGGCGACAAGGACCGCTTCCTCAAGGACACGGCCTTTTCGGTCGCCTCGGGCCGGACGATGGACGACATCGCCGCCGGCAAGGGCAAGGGGCCGACGCCGTTCATCACCGGCAAGAAGCGCAAGGCCGACGCCGTGTGGAACAGTCGCCCCTCGCCCGAGGCCAGCGCCGAGAAGGCCGCCGTCATTCATGACGCGCCGAAGGCCCGCAAGCGCCCGAAACCGCCCGCGAAGACGGCGAAGGCCACGACGGCCTTCATCGAGCCCCAGCTCTGCAAGCTGGTCGACCGGCCGCCGCAGGGCGCGGGCTGGGTGCATGAGATCAAGTTCGACGGCTATCGCATGCAGCTGCGCGTCGCGGACGGAAAGGCGACCCTTCGCACCCGCAAGGGCCTCGACTGGACCGCGAAATTCCCCGAGATCGCCGGCGACGCCGCCCGCCTGCCGGATGGCGTCATCGATGGCGAGATCGTCGCCCTCGACGTCGACGGGTCGCCCGACTTCGCCGGCCTGCAGGCGGCCCTGTCGGACGGCCAGACGAAGGATCTGGTGTTCTTCGCCTTCGACCTGATGACGGAGGGCGAGCAGGACCTGCGCGCCCTGCCCCTGTCGGAGCGCAAGGCGCGGCTGCAGGCCCTGCTCAAGCCGCTGAAGACTGGCCGCCTGCGCTATGTCGAGCACTTCGCCTCCGGCGGCGATGCGGTGCTGAGCTCGGCCTGCCGCATGTCGCTCGAAGGCATCGTCTCCAAGCGGATCGACGCGCCCTACCGCTCCGGCCGCGGCGAAACCTGGATCAAGTCGAAGTGCCGCGCCGGCCACGAGGTGGTCATCGGCGGCTGGACGACCACCGGCGGCGCGTTCCGGTCACTGATCGCCGGCGTCATGCGCGACGGCAAACTGGTGCATGTCGGGCGGATCGGCACGGGATTCGGCCGCGACAAGGTCAGCCGCCTGCTGCCGAAGCTGAAGGCGCTGGAAACCGATCGCTCGCCGTTCGAGAGCCGCCTGCCGCGCGGCCAGGGCGAGACCCACTGGGTGAAGCCGGAACTCGTCGCCGAGATCGAGTACGCTGGCTTCACCGGCGACGGCGCCATCCGCCAGGCGGCGTTCAAGGGCCTGCGCGCGGACAAGCCGGCCGCCGAGGTCGAGGCCGAGACCCCTGCCCCCGCCGCGAACACCGCCCTCGCCGTCCCGACGCCGCGCAAGGCCCAGGGCAATGTCGTCATGGGCGTGACCATCTCCAGTCCCGACAAGCCGCTGTGGCCCGATGCGGACGACGGCCGGCCGGTGACCAAGCTGGATCTCGCCCGCTACTACGAGACGATCGGCGACTGGATGCTGCCGCATCTGGCGGGCCGCCCCTGCTCGATCATCCGCACGCCCGACGGCATCAACGGCGACCAGCGCTTCTTCCAGCGCCATGCCGGCAAGGGCTCCTCCGCCCTGCTCGACGAGGTGGCCCTGGCCGGTGACCACAAGCCCTATCTGCGCATAGAACGGAAGGAGGCGCTGGCGGCGCTGGCGCAGATCGGCGCGACGGAACTGCATCCGTCCAACTGCCGTCCCGGCGAGCCGGAAGTCCCCGGCCGGCTGGTGTTCGACCTCGACCCCGACGAGGGCCTCGACTTCAACGACGTGATCGCCGCCGCGAAGGAAGTCCGCGAACGGCTGGAGGCGGTCGGTCTGGTCGCCTTCTGCAAGACGACCGGCGGCAAGGGCCTGCATGTGGTCACGCCCCTGTCGGGCGCGAAGAAGGATCGCACCGACTGGCCGACCGCCAAGGCGTTCGCCAAAGCGCTGTGCGACCAGATAGCCGCCGACAGCCCCGAGCGCTACGTCGTCAACATGGCCAAGAAGCTGCGCAAGGGTCGGATCTTCCTCGACTATCTGCGCAACGACCGGCTGAGCACGGCGGTCGCGCCGCTCTCGCCCCGCGCCCGCCCGGGCGCGACCGTCTCGATGCCACTGACCTGGACGCAGGTGCGCACGGGGCTCGATCCGAAGCGGTTCACGATCCGCACAGCCCCGGCGCTTGTGGCGAAGATGACCGCCTGGAGCGACTACGCGGAGTCGGAGCGCTCGCTGACAGCCGCCATCCGAAAGCTCGGCTAGGAGGCCTTGCGCTTCGGCGCGGCCTTCGCCTTGGGCTTCGCGGCCGCCTTCTTCGCCGGCGCCGAGCCGCCGCTCTTGCCGAGACTGCGACGCAGGGCGTCCATCAGGTCGACCACATTGGTGTCGGCCGGCTCGGCGGCGACCACCTTGCGGCCCTTGCCCTTCTGCTTCTCGGCGATCAGCGCGCGCAGGGCGTCCTCGTACCGGTCGTTGAACTGCGAGGGGTCGAAGGCTCCCTCCTGCTGGGCGATGATCTTCTCGGCGATGGCGATCATGCCCGCGTCCGCCTTGTGCGCCGGGATTTCGCCGAAGATGTCGTCGGCGTCGCGCACCTCGTCCTTGCTGCGCAGGCTCCAGGCCACCAGGCCGCGGTCCTGCGGCTCGATGGCGATCAGCCGCTCGCGCTGGTGCATGACCAGCCGGCCCAGCGCGATCTTGTCCGTCTTGCGCATGGCCTCGCGGATCACCGTGTAGGCCTCGACCGCCAGCTTGCCGTCCGGGGCGAGGAAGTACGGGCTGTCCCAGTAGAGCCGGTCGATGGCGTCCCGGTCGACGAACCGCTCGATGTCGATGGTCCGCGTGCTTTCCAGCCGCACCGAGTCGATCTCTTCGGGCGTGACGACGATGTAGTGGCCCTTCTCGTACTCGAAGCCCTTGACCAGATCGGACCGCTCGACCGCGCCCAGCTCCGGGTCGGTCGGGATCATCCGGATGCGGTTGTGGGTGTCCTTGTGCAGCAGGTTGAAATACACATCGCCCGCGGGGCTGGTGGCGGTGTAGAGAGCCACGGGACAGGTCACCAGCGACAGGCGCAGGTGACCCTGCCAGGTTGGACGTGACGCCATGACGGCCTCCGAAGGACAAGGACCTCCGCTCAACGCGGCGCCGGGCGAGCCGGTTGCCGGGGAGATTCTCGTCAATGCGCTGGGACACCACTGTCCGGTGCCGACGCTGCGGCTGCGGCGGGCCCTGGAACAGGCCGGCCCTGGCGCGGTGGCGCGCCTGCTGGCCGACGACCCGATGGCGCGCATCGACGTGCCGCACTTCGCGGCCCAGGCGGGCTTTCAGCTGATCGAGAGCGGACCGCTCAGTCCCGCGGGGCTTTTTTTCGTCGTTTCAAGACCGGCTTGATCTTCCGGGTGTGCAGGGCGATTTCCATCTCGGTCGCCAGCGCCCCGCCGAAGAACAGTGCGTTCACGTTCCAGCTCAGCCAGATCAGGAACACCACCACGGTGCCGACCGAGCCGTAGGTCGCGCCCAGGTGCGCCACCTGCTCGACATAGATGGCGCAGAGCCAGGACGCGATCAGCGCCAGCACCGCCGAGGCCACGCCGCCGGCGATCGACGCGCGCCAGGCGACCGGTTCGCGCGACATGGCGAAGCGGTAGATCAGGCTCATGGCCAGCAGCATGCAGACGCTGGTCCAGGTCCATTCGCTGTACAGCCAGCTGAGGCCCGCGAGCGGCTTGAGGTTCCAGGCTACGGCCATGACCCGCAGGCCGAGGAACAGCACCGACACCAGGCCGACGAGCACCAGCGAGGCGATCAGCACCAGCAGGGCCATGACGTTGAAGCTGACGAAACCGCGCTGGTTCTCCTCGTCGTGGATGAACGACAACCCCGCCAGCAGGGCCTTGTAACCCCGGTGGGAGGCGTAGCCGCCGATGAACAGGGCGATGACGCTCTGGGTCGAGACGGCCACGTGCGGGGCGTGCGCCAGCCGCTGCAGCTCATCCTGGAACAGCACGCGGGCGTCGGCCGGCAGCATGCGGGCCAGCGACTCGGCCTGGTTGGCCACCTGCTCGGGCGTCACCAGCATGCCGTACAGCCCGACCGCGATGACCAGCAGCGGGAACACCGCCAGCATGATCCAGAAGGACACGCCGCCGACATACAGCATCACGTCGCGGCCCCAGAGGCGGGTCAGCGCCTTGCCGATCACGTCGACGGTCGCCCGCGCCCAGTGGACGGGGTCGAGGTCGAGGGTGCTGGGAAGCCCCGACGGGCGGGGTGTACGCGTCATGGGCGGAACCTGCCCGCGACGGCGCCGGAGCGCAACGTCAAAGGCGCGCCGCGGGTGTTCGGGCCGCGACGCGCCTGACAGGAAGACCTTGCCTTCGTCCTGTGTAGTCAACCGCCGCTTCGAGGGACGGGAGAATTCAACGGCTGTCTACGAGGATGAAGATGGAATCGGCCGGCTGAACCGTGGCTGAACGACGGTATCAGCTATTGTTGAGGGTTGGAGAGGCCATTGCGTCCTTCGACACGGCCCTCCGGGCCTGCTCAGGATGACGTGCAAATATGTACGTCATGGTGAGCAGCACCCGCAGGGTGCGTGTCGAACCACGCAAGCTGCTACAGCGCGCCCTTGGCCTTCAGCGACTCGATCTCTGCGGCCGAGAAGCCCCACTGGGACAGGGCCTCGTCGTTGTGCGCGCCGATCTTCGGCGGCGGGCCCTGGATGGCGCCCGGCGTGGCCGAGAAGCGCGGCGCGGGCGCCGGCTGGACCACGCCCTCGATCGTCACGAACGTCTCGCGGGCGACGTTGTGGGGGTGCTTGGGAGCTTCCTCGAGATCCAGCACCGGCGCGAAGCAGATGTCGGTGGCGTCCATGATCTCGCACCATTCGGCCTGGGTCTTCTTCGCCAGCACGGCGGCCAGCTTGGCCTTCAGTTCGGGCCACTCGTCGCGGCTCATCTGGTTTGCGAACTGCGGGTCGGTAATGCCCGTCTTTTCAAGCAGAAGCACATAGAATTGCGGCTCGATCGAGCCGATCGAGATCCACTTGCCGTCGGCGCACTGGTAGGTGTCGTAGAAGTGCGCCCCGCCGTCGAGCAGGTTGCTGCGGCGCTCGTCCTTCCACATGCCGGCGCCCTTGAAGCCGTAGAACATGGCCATCAGCGAGGCCGCGCCGTCGCTCATGGCGCAGTCGATGACCTGGCCCTTGCCGGTCTCGCGGGCGCTGATGATGCCGGCCATCAGACCAAAGGCCAGGTAGAGGGCCCCGCCCCCGAAGTCGCCGACGAGGTTGAGCGGCGGCACGGGCTTGTCGCTGGTGCCGATGGCGTGCAGCGCGCCGGTGATGGCGATGTAGTTCATGTCGTGGCCGGCGGCCTTGGCGTAGGGCCCGAACTGGCCCCAGCCGGTCATGCGGCCGAACACCAGCTTGGGATTGCGCTTGAGCACGACGTCGGGGCCGAGCCCCAGGCGTTCCATTACGCCCGGCCGGAAGCCCTCGATCAGGCCGTCGGCGCTTTCCAGCAGCTTGAGCACCGCCTCGATGGCGTCCGGCGACTTCAGGTCCAGCGCCACCGAACGGCGGCCGCGGCTCGTGACGTCGGCGGGCGAGGCCCGCCCGGCGCCCTTGCGGTCGACCCGCACGACATCGGCGCCCAGGTCCGACAGCAGCATGCCGCAGAACGGCCCCGGCCCGATGCCGGCGAACTCGACGATCTTCAGACCCGAAAGCGGACCCTTGCCCATGGTGTTTCTCCCGTTTGGGAGAGGACTAGAGGCGGTGACGTTCGGTCAGGCAAGCGGCCTACAGCGTCTGCCCGTCGTCGAGACTGATCAGCGTGCCGGTGATGAAGTGCGCCCGCCGGCCGGCCAGCATCAGCAGGGCCTCGTCCAGAACGTCCTCATCCATCAGCCGGCGACGCGGGAAGCCCTTGATCTGCTTCTGGCCGCCCTCGGTCTGGAACCAGTCGGAATTGATCTCGGTCTCGATGTAGCCCGGGCAGATGGCGTTGACCGCGATGCGCGGCCGGGCCCACTCGCGCGCCAGGCCCTTGGTCAGCGAGGCGCAGGCGGCCTTCGAGGCGCAGTAGACGCTCAGGCCCGGCAGCTGGTTGAAGGCGGCGATCGAGGCGATGTTGATGATCCGCGCGTCGCCGGCCTCGGCCACGCCGCTGGCGATCATCCGCTTCGCCGCCTCCACCGCGCCGAAATAGACGCCGCGGACATTGACCGCGAAGGTCTGGTCGAAGGTCTCGACGCTCATGTCCATGGCCATGCCGTCGCCGCCGACGCCGGCGTTGTTGACCAGGATAGAGATCGGTCCCAGCGCGGCCTCGACGGCGTCGAACGCCGGACCGATCGCGGCGACGTCCTGAACGTCGAGCGGAATCGCCACGGCCTTGCCGCCCTTCGCGGTGATCGCGGCGACCTCGGCGGCCAGCCGGTCGGTGCGCCGGGCCATCAGGGCCACGGCCGCGCCGGCGTCCGACAGCACGTGGGCGAAGCGCCGTCCGAGCCCGCTGGACGCCCCGGTGACGACCGCGACGCGTCCGGCCAGTGGTTTATCGCTCATCTTCGCTCTCCTGCGGCGCTGTATCCCTATGCCGGTCCCTCGCCTCTGCTATGGTGCAGCGTTGCGAATCCTGACGCGCAGCGGATAGCCGGCGGGGGCCCGGCGGCGTCAAGGGCGGGAGTTCAGTCGGCTTGTCAATTCAGGCCCGCATTTTGATCGTGGCGCGGGACGACGCGCTGGCAGGACCGTTGGCCGAGGGGCTCGACCGTCTGGGCTGGCGCACGATCACGGCCCGGGGCCCGTACGCGGCCATCGCGGCGCTCGGCGACCTGGCCATCGAGGCGGCGATTGTCGACGTCGCCAGCGGCGGCCACGAAGCCCTGTCCCTGGCCCGGCGGCTGAAGGCCGCCTGCGCGCCGCGTCGCCTGCCGGTCATCGCCATCGGCGATCCCGATCCGCAGCTGGACGGCTACGCCTTCGACCTGACGCTCGCGCCGCCGCTGCATCCGGCCCAGGCCGTGCTCCGGCTGGAGTCGCTGGTGCGCATGGCCGTGGCCGAGGAAGAGTTCGAGCTGCGGCTGGAGACCTTCGCCGAGCGCGGCCGCCGCCTCGACCTGCCCGAGCCCAAGGCCGACCCCTATCGCATCCTGGCGGTCGGCGAGCCGGCGCCGCAGTTCCTCGCCCTGAGCAACGCCCTCACGCGCAGCGGTGCCGACGTGGTCGGCGCCTTCACGGCCTTCACGGCCTTCGACTACCTGCACGAGCGTGACTTCGACTCCGTCGTGCTCTGGGCCGGCGACAACAGCTCCGAGGCGCTGAGCATCGCCGCCGGCATGCGGCGGAACACGCGCCTCTATCATATCCCCGCCCTGCTCTATCTGCGCGGCGAGAGCTACGTCACGACGTCGGAGGCCTTCCACCGCGGCGTGTCCGACGTGGCCTCGCCCGAGACGCCGGAAACCGAAACCGCCAAGCGGGTCATCGAGCTGGCGCGCAGCTATCGTCGCGCGGTCTCCATCCGCAAGGCGCTGGAGCGCGCGCGCAGCAGCGGCCTGATGGATGCGGCGACGGGCCTGTTCACGCGCGACCTGTTCGCCGGCCATCTGGTGCGGCTGGCCCACGCCTCGCGCGTCCGTAACCGGCCGATGAGCGTCTGCGTGCTGCGGCTGGCCGACCGGCCTGAGACCTCGGCCGCCCGCGCCGGCGGCTATCTCGACCGCGCCATCCCGCAGATCGGCTCGATGATCGGCCGGCTCGTTCGCGTCGAGGACACGGCCGCCCGGCTCGGTCCGGAGGTGTTCGCCCTCGCCCTGCCCGCCACGCCCCAGGCCGCGGCCCGCGCGGCGGCCGAGCGGATCACCGCCGTCATCGCCTGCACCGCCTTCGAGGCCGGTGAAGGCCGGACGCCGTTCACCGTCGACTTCGACATCGGCATCGCCCAGATCGAGCCAGGCGAGAACGCCGCCCGGGCGCTGGAGCGGGCCGCCAGCCGCGCCCTGCAGCGCGAAGCCAGCTAGCCTCAACGGGAGATCCCGCCATGCAGATCGACTTCATCGCCGACGTCGTCTGTCCCTGGTGCTATCTCGGCTGGCGACGGCTGGAGAAGGCGCTGGCCATGCGGCCGGACCTGCAGGCCACGGTGACCTGGCGGCCGTACCAGCTCGATCCGACGCTTCCCGAGGAAGGTGTCGACCGCAGGAACTACATGGCGGCCAAGTTCCCGAACGTCGAACGCCGCGCCGAGGTCGGCAAGGTGCTGGACCAGGCCGCCGCCGAGGACGGCATCAGCTGGAACCTGGCCGACATCCCGGTCTCGCCCAACACCAACGCCGCCCATCGCCTGATCCGCTGGGCCCAGGGCGAGGGCCTGCAGGGCCCTGTGCTCGAGGGCGTGCTGGCCGCCTACTTCACCGAGCTGCGCGACATCGGCGATCCGGTGGTGCTGGCCGACATCGGCGAGAAGGCCGGCATGGACCGGCTGCGCCTGCTGCAGGCCTTCTCCGAAGGCGTCGACAAGGACACCGTCGCCCGCGAGCACTTCCAGGCCCACCAGGCCGGCGTCTCGGGCGTCCCGTTCATGATCTTCGACGGCAAGATCGCCGTTTCCGGCGCCGAGCCCCCGGAGCGTCTGGTCAAGGCCATCGACAAGGCCCGGGAGCTCGCCGCGTGATCGACTTCAAGGACCCCAATGTCGTCGGCCCGCTGGTCGGCGTTCTGGTGCTGCTGGCGGTCATGGGGCTTCGCCTCGCCCGGGCCAACACGGCCCGGCCGCTGAAGCTGGAATACCTGTGGATCATGCCCGCGGTTCTGCTTCTCATGGCCGCCCTGCTCGTCTGGCAGATGCCGCCCACCGGACTCGAGTGGCTCTGGCTGGCCCTGGCGGCCGGGCTCGGCGGCGCGATCGGCTGGCAACGCGGTCGCATGATGGCCATCACGGTCGATCCGGAGACGCACACCCTCAGCCAGACCCAGTCCCGCGCGGCGGTGGTCTTCCTGCTGGCGATCGTGGCGGTGCGCTTCGGCCTGCGCGAAGTGCTGACCGAAGAGGCCTCGGCGCTGCACCTGTCGCTGGCCTTCGTCACCGACGTGTTCGTGGTCTTCGCCGTCGGCCTGCTGGGCGTGACCCGGCTGGAGATGTTCATCCGCGCCCGCCGGCTACTGACCGCGGCGCGGGCGGCCAGGGCCGGCTGACCGCACAACGTCCCGGCGAGCCCTCTTGCGGGGTCGCCCCGATCGGGCATGATCACGGCTTGCCCGCGGGGAGCGGGTCAGTTCGGGGTCCGGGGGACTTACATGATTATGGTTTGGTCTGGCTGGGGGATTCAGGTCCCCCTCTACGTCGTGCTCGCCTTCTTCCTGGCGACCCTGGGTCTTACGCCGCTGCATCTCGCGGCCGGCCTAGAGACGGCGGCCTCGATCGGCCTGGCCGGCGCCCTGGCCGGCGGCGCGATCTATCTGACGGCCTTGAAGCTGGAATCACGGCCCGGCCGAGACTTCATCGACGCCCAGACCAACCAGCGTTTCACCGTCAAGCCGAGCGCGGGCTCGTTCTTCTTCATCCCCACGCGGTACTGGGCCTTCATCGTGCCGCTGCTCGGGTTCCTGTTCGCGGGCTTCGGCATGATGAACCCCTCGAAGGCGGCCGCGGCGCCGACGGCGATCACGGAACCCGCCTCGGCGCCGGCGAGCGCGCCGGCCACCGCGACCTAGTCAGCCGGCCTTCGCCAGCTTCGCCAGCGTGGTCAGGATCCGCTCGGCGGCGTCGAGCCGCTGGGCGGGGGTGTCCCACTCGCCCTTGATGACGATCTTCTGGTCGGGCCGCAGCTTCCACACGATCTGGTTGGCCTGGATGAACTTCACCAGGGCCAGCGGGTTGGCGAACTGGTCATCGCGGAAGCTGGCCACGGCGCCCTTCGGCCCCACGTCGATCTTGGCCACGTTGGCCTCGCGGCACAGGCCCTTGATGGCCACGACCTTGAGCAGGCTGCTGGCCTCGGGCGGAATCGGACCGAACCGGTCAATCAGTTCGGCGGCCAGGGCCTCGCGGTCCTGCGCCTGCTCGGCTTCGGACAGGCGGCGGTAGAGCGCCAGCCGCACGTTGAGGTCGGGCACATAGGCTTCGGGGATCATCACGGCCGCGCCGGTGTTGATCAGCGGCGACCAGCCGCGGTCGGCCAGCGCCTCGGCGCCCTGCTTCTGGCGCAGCTCGGCGACCGCGTCCTCGAGCATCTGCTGGTACAGCTCGACGCCGATTTCCTTGATGTGGCCGCTCTGCTCGTCGCCCAGCAGATTGCCGCCGCCGCGGATGTCGAGGTCGTGGCTGGCCAGCTGGAAGCCGGCGCCCAGGCTGTCGAGCGACTGCAGCACCTTCAACCGCTTCTCGGCCGACAGGGTCAGCTGCTTCTCGACCGGGGTGGTGAAGTAGGCATAGGCGCGCGCCTTGGCCCGGCCGACCCGACCGCGTAGCTGGTACAGCTGGGCCAGGCCGAACATGTCGGCGCGATGGATGATCAGGGTGTTGGCGGTCGGGATGTCCAGGCCGCTCTCGACGATCGTCGTCGACAGCAACACGTCGTACTGCCCGTCATAGAAGGCGCTCATCACCTCCTCGAGCTGGGTCGGGCTCATCTGGCCGTGGCCGACGACGAACTTCACCTCAGGCACCTGCTCGCGCAGGAACCGCTCGATGTCGGTCAGGTCCTTGATCCGCGGCACCACGAAATAGGCCTGGCCGCCGCGATACTTCTCGCGCAGCAGCGCCTCGCGCAGGGTCACCGGATCCCAGGGCGTGATGTAGGTGCGCACCGCCAGCCGGTCGACCGGCGGCGTGGCGATGATGCTCATCTCGCGGATGCCGCTGAGCGCCATCTGCAGGGTGCGCGGGATCGGCGTGGCCGTCAGGGTCAGCATGTGCACGTCGGCGCGAAGCTCCTTGAGCTTCTCCTTGTGCTTGACCCCGAAGTGCTGCTCCTCGTCGACGATCACCAGGCCGAGGTCCTTGAAGCTGACCTGCTGGCTGAGCACCGCATGGGTGCCGACGACGATCTCGATCTCACCGGCGGCGAGGCCGGCGCGGGTCTCGGCGACCTCCTTGGCCGGCACGAGCCGCGACAGCCGGCTGACCTTGATCGGCCAGCCCTGCAGCCGCTCGCTGAACGTCTTGAAGTGCTGCCGCGCCAGCAGGGTGGTCGGGCAGACCACGGCCACCTGCTTGCCGCTCATGGCCATGACGAAGGCCGCGCGCAGGGCCACCTCGGTCTTTCCGAACCCGACGTCGCCGCAGATCAGCCGATCCATCGGCTTGCCGCTGGTCAGGTCGGTCAGCACGTCGCCGATGGCGTTCAGCTGGTCGTCCGTCTCCTCGTAGGGGAAGCGGGCGCAGAATTCGTCGAACAGGCCGGACGGCGGATCGATCTCCTCAACCGCCTTCAGCTGACGGGCGGCGGCGATCTGGATCAGGCCCTCGGCCATGACCCGCAGCCGTTCCTTGGCCTTGGCCTTGCGGCTCTGCCAGCCCGCCCCGCCCAGCTTGTCGAGCTGGATGTTCTCGCCGTCGGCCCCATAGCGGGTCAGCAGGTCGATGTTCTCGACCGGCAGGTAGAGCTTGGACTCCCCGGCGTAGTGCAGCTCGAGGCAGTCGTGCGGCGCGCCCTGGACATCGAGGGTCTTGAGGCCCGCGTAGCGGCCGATGCCGTGGTCGATGTGCACGACGAGGTCGCCCTGGGTCAGGGCCGTGGCCTCGGCGAGGAAGTTGGCGGCGCGGCGCTTGCGGCGCGGCCGGGCCAGCCGGTCGCCGAGGATGTCGGTCTCGGAGATGACCGCCAGGCTGTCGGTCTCGAAGCCTGACTCCAGCGGCAGCACCACGCGTTGCGGCGTCTTGGGATCGGCCGCCTTGGCCGCCTGCCAGTAGGGCGCGAACGGAATGCGCTTGAGGCCGTGGTCAGCCAGCATCGTGCCGAGGCGCTCGGACGAGCCCTCCGACCAGCTGGCGAACAGCACCCGCTTGCCCTCCGCGCTGGCCTTGCGGGCGTGGTCGGCCGTCGCCTCGAACAGGTTGACGCTGTCCTGCGCCCGCTCGGCGGCGAAGGTCCGGCCGAGCTTGGCGCCCATGTCGACCGCGCCGATGGCGTCGCTCTGGAACGGCGAGAACCAGCGGTTGGGCCGCTCGGCGATCCGCGAGGCCAGTTCATCGGCCGTCAGATAGAGGGCCTCCGGCTCCAGCGGACGATAGGCGGACTTGCGGTCGGCGCTGGCCCGCGCGTCGTAGGCGTCGGCGATCATCGCCATCCGCTCGGCCTCGGACTCGCCGACCAGATGGTCCATGGCCACCAGCGTGTCCCTGGGCAGGTAGTCGAACAGCGTCTCCAGCTTCGCGTAGTAGAGCGGCAGCCAGTGCTCCATGCCCGCGCGGCGGCCGCCGGCGCTGATCGTGTCGTACAGGGCGTCGTCGCCCGGCGCGCCAAACCGCGAGACATAGCCCTTGCGGAACCGCGCGATCGCGTCGGCGTCGAGCAGCACCTCACTGACCGGCAGCAGGTCGATGGACTTCAGCTGCTTGGTCGAGCGCTGGGTCTCGGGATCGAAGGCGCGGATCGACTCCAGCGTGTCGCCGAACAGGTCGAGCCGAACGGGCTCCTCGCCGCCCGGCGGGAAGACGTCGATGACCCCGCCGCGGATGGCGTACTCGCCGCGTTCGGACACCGTCGAGGCCCGGCTGTAGCCGTTGACCGCGAAATAGCGTTCCAGGTCGGCGATCGCCACCTCCTGGCCGGGCCGGGCGCTGTAGCCGGCGCGGGAGACGTCCTCGCGCGACGGCATCCGCTGCAGCACGGCCGGGGCGGCGGTCACCAGAAGAGTCGCCTTGCCGCCCTCCTCGCCCTTCACCAGCCGGGCCAGGGTCGACATGCGCTGGGCGGCGATACCCGCCGACGGACCGGTCCGGTCGTACGGCAGGCAGTCCCAGGACGGCAGCTGCAGGATGGGGATCTCGGGCGCGAAGAAGCGCATCGCGTCGATGAAGGCGCTGGCCCGGGCGCTGTCGCGGGCGACGAACACCGTCAGGCCGCCGCGGGCGCGGGCGATGTCGGCCATCACCAGGGCGTCGAACCCCTCCGGCGCGCCAGTCAGGTCCAGACGGCCGTCAGCCCTCGCGACCTGTTTCAGGTCAGCCACCCGCGGGCCTCCCGGACGGGTCGAAGGCCTGCAGCAGGGCGAAGATCTCGGGATCGATGTGGTCGGCCACCGGCGACTTGCCGAGGTACCAGTCGTAGATGTCCTGGTCGGCCTCTTCCATCAGCGCCTCGAAGGCGTCGAGCTGGGCGGGCGTCATGGTCGGGACATGCCGGTCCGCGAACGGCCCCAGAATGAGGTCCGCTTCCCGGAAGCCACGGCGCCAGGCCCGCAGCCTGATCTTCTTGAGGCGGTGCTCGTCCATGCGAAGCCGGCGGATATAGAGCGGGTTGGGGCGCGGCGCCAGTGTGCGTGGTTCGAGACGCTCGGCTGAGGCCTCGCTCCTCACCATGACGAACAAAAGGGCGCATCGCCCCTGTCCGTCATCCTGAGGAGCGATCCGTCAGGATCCCCCGGATCAGGTCCGGGGCTCGAAGGACGCACCAACTCCGCGCTACACTCCCCCCGATGCGCCCCGAGATTCTGTTCCCCCTGTTCGCTCCGGTCAGCACGCTGAAAGGCGTGGGGCCGAAGGTCGAGCCGCTGGTGGAACGGGTCGCCGGGCCGCTGGTGCGCGATGTGCTGTTCCTTGGGCCGGCGTCGCTGATCCACCGCACGCCGACGACGGTCGACAGCGTGGTCGACGGCCAGGTGCACACCCTGATCGTCGACGTCGAGACGCACCAGAAGCCGCCCCGGATGGATATCCCCTACAAGATCCGCTGCTTCGACGGCACGGCCTTCCTGACGCTGATCTGGTTCAAGGGCCACGGCGACCATCTGCTGCGCCAGCACCCGGTCGGCGCAAGGCGCGCGGTCTCCGGGAGGATCGAGCGCTGGGGCAACGAGATCCAGATGGCCCATCCGGACTACATCCTGCCGGTCGAGCGGGCCGCCGAGATCCCCGAGACCGAGGCCGTCTATCCCGCCACCGCCGGCCTGCCGGCCCGCACGGTGCGCAAGCTGGCGCTCGAGGCCCTGTCACGCGCGCCCGAGCTGCCCGAATGGCAGGACGGCGCCTGGGTCGCCCGCGAGGGCTTCATCGGCTGGCGCGCGGCGCTGGAGCGGTTTCACAACCCGCAGACCGACGCCGACCTGTCGCCGCTGGCGCCGCACCGCCGGCGGCTGGCCTATGACGAGCTGCTGGCTCACCAGCTGGCGCTGGCCCAGCGCAAGGCGGCGCGGCGCGCCCAGCCCGCGCCGGTGATTCCGGCCGGGCCGCTCGCCGACCGCATCGAGGCCGCCCTGCCGTGGAAGCTGACCGGCGCCCAGATCCGCGCCCTGTCGGAGGTGCGCGGCGACCTGCAGTCGGGCGAGCGGATGAGCCGGCTGCTGCACGGCGACGTCGGCGCCGGCAAGACCATCGTCGCCATGCTGGCCATGGCCGACGCGGCGGCGTCCAGGCTGCAGTCGGTGCTGATGGCCCCGACCGAAATCCTCGCCCGCCAGCATTTCGAGACCATCGCCGCGCCGCTGGAGGCCCAGGGCCTGCGGGTCGTGCTGCTGACCGGCCGCGACAAGGGCGGCGTGCGGACCGAAAAGCTCATGGCCCTGCTGGACGGCACGGCCGACGTCGCCGTCGGCACCCACGCCCTGTTCCAGGACGACGTCCGCTATCGCGCGCTCGGCCTGACCGTGATCGACGAGCAGCACCGCTTCGGCGTCAGCGAGCGCAAGCGGCTGCAGGACAAGGGCGAGAGCGTCCATCTGCTGGCCATGTCGGCGACGCCGATCCCGCGGACGCTGGAGCTGACCGTGTTCGGCGACCTCGACGTCAGCCGCATCGACGAGAAGCCGCCCGGCCGCACGCCGGTGGCCACCCGCGCCGTCCCCTCCCCGCGCATGGGCGAGATCATCGCCCGCCTGCAGGAGGCCGTCCGCGGCGGAGCCCAGGCCTTCTGGATCTGTCCGATGGTCAGCGAGAGCGAGTTCGCCGACCTCGCCGCCGCCGAGATCCGCGCCCGCGAGCTGCAGAAGGTCATGGGCGCCCAGGTCGGGCTGGTGCACGGCCAGATGCCGGCCGCCGAGAAGGACGCGGTGATGGCCGAGTTCGCCGAGGGCCGGCTGCCGGTGCTGGTCGCGACCACGGTCGTCGAGGTCGGGGTCAATGTGCCCAACGCCACCATCATGGTCATCGAACAGGCCGAGCGATTCGGTCTGGCCCAACTGCACCAGCTGCGCGGTCGGGTCGGCCGGGGCCGCCGCGAGAGCGCCTGCGTGCTGCTCTACGATCCGCCGCTGTCCGACACCGCCCAGCAGCGGCTCGATATCCTGCGCCGCACCGACGACGGCTTCCTGATCGCCGAGAAGGACCTTGAGCTGCGCGGCGGCGGCGACCCGCTGGGCCTGAAGCAGAGCGGCTTCCCGGCCTATCGCCTCGCCGACCCGGTGGCGCACCGGACGATGATCGCCACGGCCGCCGACGACGCCCGGCTGATCCTGAACCGCGACCCCGAGCTGACCTCCGAACGGGGCCAGGCGGTGCGCCTGCTGCAGGAACTGTTCGACTGGCGCGCTGGCGGTTTGACTGACGCCGGGTGAAGGCGTGCGTGGTCCGGGACGCGAGGCTTGCGCCTCGCGCCTCACCGTGACGAACTCCGTGCAACCCACCGACGACGTCATCCTGGGGAGCCCGCGCCAGCGGGCGTCTCGAAGGACGCAAGACCGGACGTGCCAGTGACCGACCTGAACCAGGCCCTTAACGACATCGCCCCGCAGCTGGGCGGAACCGCCATCTCCGGCCTGCGTCGCCTGTCCGGCGGCGCCAGCCAGGAAACCTGGGCCTTCAGCCTCGACACGGGCCGGCCGCTGATCCTGCGCCGCAAGCCGCCCGGGACCTCCGGCGTGACCGGGACGCAGACGCCGCTGGCGACCGAGGCCGCCCTGATCCGCGCCGCGGCGAAACAGGGTGCGCCGGTGCCCGAGGTGCTGGCCATCTGCGAGCCCGACAGCGCCATCGGCGAGGCCTATGTGATGGGCTCGGTCGCCGGCGAGACGCTGGGCAAACGCATCGCCCGCGACGACAACTTCGCCGCCATCCGGCCGAAGCTGGCCTTCCAGTGCGGCGAGGCCCTGGCCAGGATTCACGCCATCCCGCTCGACGACAGCCTGCCGCCGCTCAACCGGTCGAGCGCGCTGGACGAACTGGAGAAGTACGAGACGGTCTACCGCAATCTCGGCGCCCGGCGGCCGATCCTCGAGGCGGCGTTCCGCTATCTGAAGGACCGCGCCCCGCCGCTGGACCGGCCGGTCATGCTGCACGGCGACTTTCGCAACGGGAACATCATGTTCAGCCCGGACACGGGGCTCGCCGCCGTGCTTGACTGGGAGCTGGTCCACATCGGCGATCCGGCCGAGGACATGGGCTGGCTGTGCACGGCCTCCTGGCGGTTCGGCGGGGCCAAGCCGGTCGGCGGCTTCGGCGACTACGCCGACCTCCTGGCCGGTTACGAGGCGGCCGGCGGAACCCCGATCGCGCTGGAGCGGGTGCTCTACTGGCAGATGCTCGGCTCGCTGAAGTGGGGCGTGATGTGCGAGGGCATGTACGCCTCGTTCGCCAACGGAACCGACCCCTCGGTGGAGCGGGCGATGATCGGCCGCCGCACGTCGGAATGCGAGATCGACCTGATGGCCCTGCTGGAGCGCGCCGCATGATCACTCACCCCACCGCGCCCGAACTGATCGACTCGGTGATCCGGTTCATCGAGGAGCGCGCCGCGCCGCAACTCAAGGACCGCGACGCCTTCCTCTGCCGCGTCGCCGTCAACGCCCTGGCCGCCGTGAAGCGGGAAATCCAGCAGGGCCCGGCCGCCGAGGACGCCGCCCGGGAGCGCCTGCGCGCCCTGATCGGCCGCGACGAGGACTTCGAGACCCTCAACGCCGCCCTGTGCGACGGCATCGCGGACGGCTCGATCGACCCGCTCGATCCGGCGGTGCTGGCCCATATGAAGGCCAGCATCATCGATCAGGTCCGCATCGACCAGCCGCAGTACGCGGGGCTGAAGACGCTCACCGCCTGATCGGCTGCACGTCAGGGCAGATCCCGAAGCCGCCGCAGCGGCGAAAGCAGCGGAATCAGCTCCGCCAGCAGCAGGCCCGCGCAGGCTGCGGCGAGGGTTTCCCGCACGCCGAGCGTCGAACCCAGGACGCCGCAGAGGCCCGCCCCGATGATCCAGCCCGCGCCCCGCGCGACCTGGAAGATCGCACCCGCGCGGCCGAGCGCGTCCGGCGCGATCAACCTCTGCTGCAGGGTCGTCGTCGGGATCATCGCCGCCACCCCGAAGGCGTCGCCGATCAGCTGCGAGGCCATCAGGAACAGCATGCCCGCCAGCGGATCGGCCGGGGCCAGCGGGATCAACAGGAAGGACGCCGCCGCGATGGCTCCGCACCCGATGATCGCGGGGCCGACGCCGAGAACGCGCGTGAACCACGGGGCGATGACCGCCCCCAGCAGCGCGCCGACGCCGCCGACGGCGATGGTCACGCCGAGCGCCGTCGGGCTCAGGTGAAGCGTCCTGAGCGCGAACAGCGCGTAGAGGCTGCCGAACGCGGCGAAGAACATCATCTGTAGGGTGAACAGGAACAGCAGCGGTCGCACGCGCGGTTCGGCCATCACCGTCCGCCAGCCGAAGACCAGGTCGGCGGCCCAGTGCTGGCGTTCGGCCGGCGACTCGCTGACCGTCTCCCGGGCCTTCACCCCGCCCAGGATCACGGCCGAGACGAGATAGGTCACGGCGTCGACGGCGATGGCGAACGGCGCCGTCAGCCATTGAAACAGCAGACCGGCCAGCGCCGGACCGCCGATCTCTGCTGTCGACTGGGTGACGCTGAGCTTGGTGTTGCCTTCCATCAGATCGTCAGCCCCGACCAGGACCGGCAGGAAGGCGCGGTCGGCCAAGTCGAACAGCACGGTCGCCGCGCCGACCAGCGCCGCCACGACATAGAGCTGCTCCACGGTCAGCACATGCAGCCAGGCCGCCGCGGGCACGGTCATCAGCACGACGAAGCGGAACAGGTCGCTTCCGATGAGGATCGTGCGCCGGCTGGCCCGATCGACGAAGCCGCCCATCAGCAGTCCGACGATCATGCCCGGGCCGAGGGACAGGGCCGCCAGAATGCCCAGCTGCGCCGGCGTGGCCTGCAGCGTCATCACCGCCGCCATCGGCAGGCCTTCCCGGGTAATCCGCGCGCCGGCCGCCGAGATGCTCTGGGCCGTCCAGAGCTTCATGAAGTCGGAGTGACGCCAGAGGCGGCCGGAGAACAGCGTCCCGCTCAACGGTCGATCCGGTGGACCGGCGAGGTCCTGACAGGGACTGACCGGGTGATCGGCGGCGCCGGGTGGCCGTACATCTGCCGGCCCATCAGGGCCGACACCCGCGCCTGCGCGTCGGCTTCCAGATCACCGTAGAACAGGTTGAACGGCGCCACCTTCAGCCGGTCGGCCCAACTCCGGGCGGGCCGGAAGGCCGTCGACTTCGGCTTCGACACGTCGAGGAACCCCTCGACGCAACGTGTGCGCACCTCGCGCTTGAGGAACGGCGGCTGCACGCCCCAGCCCATCCCGGTGGCGTTCGCCGCGCCGAGACTGTCCTTTTCTCCGGCCGGATCGTTGCTCTGGGCGCCGGTCAGCGGATTGACGCACAGGGCCGCCCGGTCGCCCAGGTCCACCAGAGCGCCGTCGGCGTCCCAGACCAGCGCGCGTTGCCGCGTCTGCCTGCGGTCGCCATCGCGCGGGGTGGCCCAGGCGACCACGCAGCCTGCCTGGTTGCGGCGCTGACAAGCGGGAACGGGAGCGTCGGCGCCGTAGCTGGCCGCGGGCGCGACCGTCTCGATCAGATAGACCGCGGCTAGACGCGCGCGGAGCGCCGGATCGGGCGCGATCTCCTCGCGCAGCAGCCGTTCGGCCAGCAGACCGCCCTGCTCCACCCCAACGACGACCAGCGGCCGGCCGCTGTCCTGACGGGCGAGATAGGCGCGGAAGGCGGCGCGCACATCGGTGTAGGCGAAGACCCGCGCGGCCCGGGCGTCCTCGCGCAGGGTCAGCTGCGAATAGAGGCTGGCCTGGCGATAGCGCGGCGCGATGATCCTCCCGACCCGCGCGAACGGCCCGGCGTAGTTGGGCAGCATGACCCGGTCGAGCAGCCGTGACGCCTCCTGGTCGCGGAACGGCGCGTTCCAGTGGGCGCCGCCGTTGAAGGTCGTGGGATGGATGAAGAACACATCGGCCGGCAGGGTCGCCGGCGGATGCGCCTCGATCGGCAGGACCCAGGCCCGCGCCTCGGCGTAGTTGGGCGCCCGCGGCGGGGTGTAGGCCTGGAACGGGACCTTGGGGTCGAGCGCCGTGCGCAGGATGTCGACGCGGAAGGCGAACGCCGCCACGGCCAGCAGCACGGCCAGGACAGCCACCCCCAGCGCAATCCAGCGTTTGAAACCCTTCACGGCCATGGCGCCAGCGTTACACGAGGGACCGGGCGGCGAGAACCCTAGCGGTAGGGATCAGCGGTGTTCAGATAGCCGCCGACGTAGTCGGCGATGCCGTCTTCCAGCGGCGTCATCTGGCCCGGGTAACCGGCCGCGCGCAGACGGTCCATCTTCGCTTCGGTGAAGTACTGGTACTTGTCGCGGATCGAGGTCGGCATGGGGATGTAGTCGATCTGCGGCTCGCGACCGGCGGCCCGGAACACGTTCTCGGCCATGTCGCGGAACGAGCGGGCCTTGCCCGAACCCAGGTTGTAGATGCCGTTGACCTGTTCGTTCTGGCTCAGCCACTGCACCACGTCGGCGACGTCGCGCACATAGACGAAGTCGCGCAGCTGGCCGCCGTCCCCATAGGCGGGGTTGTGCGACTTGAAGAGCTGCACCGACCGGCCGTCCTTCACATGCGGCCAGATCTGCGAGGCGACCGACTTCATGGACGCCTTGTGCTCCTCGTTGGGGCCATAGACGTTGAAGAACTTCAGGCCGACCCACTGCGGCGGCGCGTAGTCGCGGGCGGCCTGGCGAGCGGCGAACAGGTCGAACAGCGCCTTGGACCAGCCGTAGGTGTTCAGCGGCCGCAGCGCCTTCAGGCTGTCGATGTCGTCGCGGTCGTCGAAGCCCTGGGCCCCGTCGCCGTAGGTCGCCGCCGAGGAGGCGTAGATCAGCCGCCGCTGGCGGTCGGCGCACCATCGGAACAGGTCGCGCGACAGGCCGAAATTCTGGTGGATGATCTTGTCGGCGTCGGGCTCGGTGGTCGAGCTGATCGCGCCCATGTGGATGACCAGCGCCACGTCCTGCCAGCGCTTCTCCAGCCACTCCATCATGTTCTCGGGGGCCACGAAGTCGCCGATCGGATGCTTGGCCAGGTTCCGCCACTTGCCGAGGTCGGCTTCGTGCAGCCAGTCGCACGCCACCAGGTCCAGCGAGGGGTCCTCGGCCAGCCTGGCGATGATGTTGGAGCCGATGAAGCCGGCCCCGCCGGTGACGAAAACAATGCGGCGGCTCATGGTGCTCAGGCTTTCTCGATCATGCGGGCGATGGCGGCGGTGGTGGAATAGCCCTCGACGATGGCGGCCAGCTTGACCTCCCCGCCCCAGGACGCGACCAGGTCGTGCCCGACCACCCCTTCGACGGTGTAGTCGGCGCCCTTGATCAGGACGTCGGGCCGGGCGGCCTTGATCAGCTCGACCGGCGTGTCCTCGTCGAACGGCGCGACGAGGTCGACCGAGCCGAGGCCGGCCAGGACCAGCGCGCGCGATTCCAGGTCGTTGACCGGCCGGCCGTCGCCCTTCAGGGCGCGCACCGAGCGGTCGCTGTTGACGCCCACGATCAGCCGGTCGCACCAGGCGCGGGCCTGGGCCAGATAGGCGACGTGACCCTTGTGCAGGATGTCGAAGCAGCCGTTGGTGAAGCCGACCTTCAGGCCCTGGGCGCGCCAGGCGGCGGCCTTCTCGGCCATCTGGGCCGGCAGCACCACCTTGGCCTCGGCCGGCGCCATGTGGGCGGCGATCTCGGCCTCGATCAGGTCCTGCGGCGTGGCCACCGCGGTGCCGGCCTTGCCGACAACGACGCCGGACGCCAGCAGGGCGAAGGTCACCGCGTCTTCCGGATTCGCCCTGGCGGCCAGCGCCAGGCCCAGGGCCGCCAGCGCCGTGTCGCCCGCGCCCGAGACGTCGAACACCTCGCGCGGCCGGCCGGGGAAATGGCGCACCGCCTGCCCGCGCACGGCGAGACTCATGCCCTTGGCGGCGCGCGTGACCAGCACGGCCTTCGCCCGCGACAGGTCCAGCGCCCGCTCCAGGGCCGCCTCGACCTGCGCGTTGGTCTCGGTCGGCATGTCGGTGGCGGCGGCCAGTTCGGAGGCGTTCGGCTTGACGATGTCGGCCGCGCCGTAGCGGGCGAAGCTGCGGGCCTTGGAATCCACGATCAGGATGGCGCCCGACGCCTTCGCGGCCGCGAGGCAGGCCTCGATCACCGCCGGCGTCACCGCGCCCTTGCCGTAGTCGGACAGCAGGATGGCCCCCGCCTCGCCGGCGGCGTGGCGGACGGCGGTCACGAGACGGGCCTCGACGTCCTTGCCGGCCGGCCGGGCGTCCTCGGAGTCGACGCGGAGCAGCTGCTGGCCGGCGGCGACATAACGGGTCTTCACGGTGGTCGGCCGGCCGCGGTCGGCGACCAGATGTCCCTCCATGCCCGCCTCGGCGCCGATCAGGCCGAGCGCCTCGTTGGCGGCGGCGTCATCGCCGATCACGCCGGTCAGGGCCGCCAGTCCGCCCAGCGCCGCGACGTTGCGGGCCACATTGCCGGCGCCGCCCAGCATGGTCGTTTCGCGACCACGGGCCAGCACGGGCACGGGCGCCTCGGGCGAGGTGCGGTTGACCTCGCCATAGACGAACCGGTCGATCATCACGTCGCCGACGCAGGCGACGCGCACGCCGGAAACGGCGGTCAGCAGTGACTGTAGGGAAGCCAGATCCATAACGTCAGGGTGTGAGCGTTGACGTGGGGGTGGTCAAGACGGTGCGCGTCTCAACCGACCTGTGATCCGCCCCGCGCGCGCCGGCGTAGAGCTTCCGTGACCCAGCCCGCCGACCAGTCCCCGATTGACCGACCCGCCATCCTTTGGCTTCGCCAGGACCTCCGGCTGACCGACAATCCCGCGCTGACCGAAGCCCTCGCCGGCGGTCGCCCGGTCATCCCGGTCTATATTCTCGACGAGAGCGCGGGCGCGCGTCCCCTCGGCGGCGCGACGCGATGGTGGCTGAACCGGTCGCTGAAGGCCCTGTCCGCCGACCTGGAGGCGCCCGGATCGCGACTCATCCTGCGGCGCGGCGACCCGGCTCACCAGCTTCAGGAAATCATCACCGCGACCGGCGCGAACTCGGTCTTCTGGAACCGCCTCTACGACAAGCATGCCGTCGCCCGCGACAGCGCCATAAAGTCTGACCTGACCGCCGACGGGATCACCGTCATCTCCTGCATCGGCGGCCTGCTGAACGAGCCCTGGGCGGTGAAGAACGGCTCGGGCGAGCCCTATCGCGTGTTCACCCCCTACTGGCGAGCGGCCCGCGCCGCGACCGTGGTCGGGCCGACGCAACCGGCGCCGGGCCGCCTTCCCGCCCCCGCCCGCTGGCCGGGCAGCGACGACCTGGCCGACTGGGGCCTGCAGCCGACCGCCCCGGACTGGTCGACGGGCTTCTCCGACTGGAACCCCGGCGAAGCCGGCGCGGCAAGGCGTCTGGACGCCTTCCTGTCCGGCGCGGTGTCCGGCTACGGCGCCGACCGCGACCGGCCGGGCGTCGAGGGGACCTCGCGCCTGTCGCCGCACCTGCACTTCGGCGAAATCGGCCCGCGTCAGGTTTGGCGCGCGGTCCAGACCGCTACGGCCGCCGGCGCGGCGCCCGAGGCCCAGGCCGACAAGTTCCTCGCCGAGCTCGGCTGGCGCGAGTTCAACCACCATATCCTGTTCCACTGGCCCGACCTGCCGACGGCCAACTTCAAGCCTGCCTTCGACGCCTTCCCCTGGCGCGGCGACGACGCGGGCTTCCGCGCCTGGACCCGCGGCCGGACCGGCTACCCCATCGTCGACGCCGGCATGCGCGAGCTGTGGACCACCGGCTACATGCACAACCGCGTGCGGATGATTGTCGCCTCGTTCCTGATCAAGGATCTGATGGTCGACTGGCGTGAGGGCGAGCGGTGGTTCTGGGACACCCTGCTGGACGCCGACATCGCCCAGAACGCCGCCAACTGGCAGTGGGTCGCGGGCTCCGGCGCCGACGCCTCGCCCTATTTCCGCATCTTCAACCCGATCACCCAGGGCGAGAAGTTCGACGCCGCCGGCGTCTATGTGCGCCGCTGGGTTCCGGAGCTGGCGAAGCTGCCGGACGACGTGATCCACGCGCCGTGGACCGCGTCGCCGCTGGATCTGCGTCAGGCCGGCGTCGTGCTCGGCCAGACCTACCCCCACCCCATCGTCGATCACGCCCGGGCCCGCGACCGCGCGCTTGCCGCCTATTCCGCCGTCAGGAGCGTCTCATGAAAATCGCCGTCATCGGATCCGGCGTCGCCGGGCTGGGCGCCGCCTGGGCGCTGGAAGGCCTGCACGAGCTGGTGGTCTACGAAGCGGACGACCGCCTGGGTGGCCACGCCAACACCGTGACCATCGACTACGCCGGCAAGGCCATCGACGTCGACACCGGCTTCATCGTCTACAACGAGGAAAACTACCCCAACCTGCGCGGCCTGTTCAGCGCGCTGGACGTCGAGACCCGCCTGACGGACATGAGCTTCGCCTGCGCCGGCGGCGGGGTGGAGTGGTCGTCCAACTTCCCGCGCGGCGTCTTCGCCCAGAAGCGCAACCTGCTGCGGCCTGACTTCCTCGGCATGCTCAACGACATTCGCCGCTTTTACGCCGTCGCGCGTTCAGACCTCATGCGCGGCGAGTTCGATGACCTGACCCTCAGCGCCTGGCTCAGGCTGCGCCGGTTCGGCGGCGGCTTCCGCGATCGCTTCCTGCTGCCGATGGGCGCCGCCATCTGGTCGACGACCGAGGGCGGCATCGGCGACTTCCCGGCCGAAAGCTTCCTGCGCTTCCTGCAGAACCACGGCCTGCTGCAGTTCAAGCCGCCGCAGTGGCGCACCGTCGTCGGCGGCAGCCGCACCTATGTCCGCAGGATCGGCGACGCGCTGGGCGCCAGCGTTCGCCTCAACGCAAAGGTCGTCGCCGTACGCCGCACGGACGCCGGCGTGCTGGTCCGTGACCACCTCGGCCAGGAAGACCTGTTCGACCAGGTGATCCTGGCCTGCCACGCGCCGGAGTCCCTCGCCCTGCTGCGGGACGCCGATCCCGAGGAGCGCGCGCTGCTGGGGGCCATCCGCTATGCGCCGAACCGCGCCTTCCTGCACCGCGACCCGGCGCTGATGCCCAGCCGGGAGTCGGCCTGGGGCAGCTGGAACTACGTGACCAATTCCGACGGAATCACAGAGCCTTACGTCACCTACTGGATGAACAACCTGCAAGGCATCGACGCCGCGCGGCCTCTGTTCGTCAGCCTCAATTCGCCGGAGCCCGATCCGGCCCTGACCTTCGGCGCCTGGGACTACGATCACCCGCAGTTCGACACGGCCGCCCTCGCCGCCCAGCGGCGGTTCGGCCGCATCCAGGGCCGCGGCGGCGTCTGGTACGCCGGAGCCTGGCTGGGCTACGGCTTCCACGAGGACGGCGTGACGTCCGGCGTGAAGGCCGCCCTGGCCCTCGGCGGCAAGGTTCCCTGGGTCTTCGTCGATCATCGCGTGGCCAGCCTGGACGGAGCGCCCGCCCCGCTGGCGACGGCCGCGTGACGGCGGCCCTCTACGTCGGCGAGACGGTCCATCGGCGGCTTTCGCCGAAACCGCACAAATTTCGCTACAGCCTGTTCCAGCTGCTGCTCGATATCGACCACCTCAACGAGGACCTGGCCGGGCTGAGGATGCTGCGCCGCGGCAGGTTTGGCCTGTTCTCGATCGACGATCGCGACCACGGCTGGCGCGACAGCCGTTCGCTGCGCTCCTGGGTCGAGACCCGGCTGGCCGAAACGGGCGTTCCGGCCACGGCCCATCGCATCCAGTTGCTGACCTTCCCCCGCGTGCTCGGGTTCGTCTTCAATCCCATTTCGCTGCTGTACGTGCGCGACGCCGGGGGCGCGCTCGAGGCGGTGATCTATGAGGTCAACAGCACCTTCGGCCAGACCCACGCCTACGTGGCGCCGGCGGCCGGCCACGGCCCCCAGCGCCAGGTGGCCGACAAGCGGCTGTTCGTCTCGCCCTTCTTCGCGGTCGACGGCGACTACAGGTTCGACGTAACGCCGCCGACCCGGCGCCTGAACCTGTCGATCGTCAGGTCGACGGACGGTCGTCCGGTATTCACCGCCACCCTGACGGCGCTGCGGAAGCCGCTCAACGACCGCAGACTGCTGGGCCTGTTCGTCCGCATGCCGCTCATGACCCTCAAGGTCGTGGCGGCGATCCACTGGGAGGCGCTCCGGCTTTTCCTGAAAGGGATTCCGCTGGTTAGCCGGCCGGCCTCACCCGACATCGGCTTCAGCCGGGCTGTTCTCCACACTCGCGCGACGGGAAAAATTCATGCTACTCTCGGCAGGACGGAAAGGAGCGGCCATGACGTTCACGGACCTGAACGGCGCTAGCCACGCGCCGGAGTCCCGCGCCCTGCAAGGCGCGCCGGCGGTGTTCCGTACGGCCGTGCGCATCTGCGCCGACAACTGGCGCGAGGGGACCCTGACCTGGGTGCTGCCCGACGGAACCGAAATTCCCTGCCACGGCCGGGCGCCCGGGCCGGACGCCCGGCTCATCGTCAGGGATTACCGCTTCATTCGCCGCTGCCTCATGTCGGGCTCTATCGGCTTCGCCGAAGGCTACATGGCCGGCGAGTGGGACAGTCCGGATCTGTCGGCCCTGCTGACGGCCTTCGCCCTGAACTTCGACCGCCTCGAGGCCCTCGTGCACGGCAATCCGGTCATGCGGGCGATCAACTTCATCAGCCACCTTCTGAACCGCAACGACCGCAAGGGGTCGCAGAAGAACATCCACGCCCACTACGACCTGGGCAACCACTTCTACGAGCGCTGGCTCGACCGCACGATGACCTACAGCTCGGCGGTCTACGAGAAGCCGGGCGAGCCGCTCGACCTCGCCCAGACCCACAAGTACGCCGCCCTCGCCCGGTCGATGGACCTGCAGCAGGGTCAGAGCGTGCTGGAGATCGGCTGCGGCTGGGGCGGCTTCGCCGAGTTCGCCGCGGCCGAGGTGGGCGCCAAGGTCACGGGCATCACGATTTCCCGGGAACAGTATGATTTCGCGAAGAAACGGCTGTTCGAGAAGGGCCTCGCGGAGAAGGCCGATATCCGCCTGATCGACTACCGCGACGTCGAAGGCCGCTTCGACCGTGTCGCTTCGATCGAGATGTTCGAGGCCGTCGGCGAGGAGTACTGGCCGACCTATTTCCGCAAGATCCACGACGTGCTGTCGCCGGGCGGCCGCGCGGGCCTCCAGATCATCACCATCCGCGACGAGCTGTTCGAGGGCTACCGCCGCCACGCCGACTTCATCCAGAAGTACATCTTCCCGGGCGGCATGCTGCCCAGCGAGACCCGGCTGCGCCAGGAGACCGACCGCGCCGGTCTGGTCTGGCAGCAGGCCCCGGCCTACGGCCAGCACTACGCCGACACCCTCGCCGAATGGGGCCGCCGCTTCGAGTCGGCCTGGGACGAAATCCGTGGGCTCGGCTTCGACGAACGGTTCCGCAAGATGTGGCGCTACTATCTCGCCTACTGCGAGGCCGGCTTCCGCACCGAACGGACCAACGTGATCCAGCTGGGTCTGGCGCGGACCTAGGCGGCGGCCAGCGCCGCCTCGACCCGCGCAAGCCGCTCCCGCACCGGCCCATGGTCTTCGGGATGGGTCAGGATGTGAAGCCGGTCCGCCTCCAGGCCCGCGATGATCCGCTCGGCGGCATCTTCGGCCGGGATCAGGCCCTGGCGCCGCACCGAGTCGAACACCTGATCGAGGCGCGCGAGCATCTCCGGCGACGCCGACGGCGCCGCCTTGAGCGCCTCGGGCCGGTTGCGATCGGCGGCGCCAATGCGCGACTCGACATTGCCGGGACAGGCCACGGACGCCTTCAGCGGCGCGCCTGTGATCGCGAACTCCGCCGCCAGGCATTCCGTCAGCGCCACGACCGCATGTTTGGTCGCCACATAGGGGGCCAGGAACGGCGGGGCGCTGAGCCCGGCCAGAGACGCCATGTTGAGCACATGGCCCGAGCCCCGCTCCAGCATGGCCGGAACAAAGGCGCGAAGGCCGTTGACCACGCCCAGCAGGTTGACGCCCGTGACCCAGGCCCAGTCCTCGGGCGGCGAGGCCCAGATCGGCGAGAGCAAACCGCCGACCCCCGCGTTATTGGCCAGCAGGTCCACGCGGCCGTGACGGTCGATGATGAGTCGCGCCAGCGCCATCATCCCGGCCGCGTCCGCGACGTCGGCCAGGAACGGCTCGACGGTTAGGCCCGTCTGTCGAAGTCCGACGACGGCCTCCGTCAACGCGGGGCCTTCCACATCGACGAGGCAGACCTGCAAACCGCGCGTGGCGAGCGCGCGGGCCAACGCCAGTCCGATGCCGCTCGCGCCGCCGGTCACAATCGCCACCTGTCCGTCGCTAAACTTCATCACCGCCTCCCGGGCGATTGCCGGCGGACCGTCTCCGCCACGCCGCGCTAATATACCCGGGTAAATTAACAGGCAATATATATCCGGGTATTATTATCCGTCGCGGCGCACTATGATCGCCGCCTGTGTGCCGGCCTTCAGATATTCTGGGGTTGCGATCGGTGCGCGGCGCATGATGTAGGCAGGATCATCGGGCCGTTCGCGGCCGTCGGAACCGCTCGCATGTCCGCTGCCGCCAGCGTCCTGGACCTCATTGGAAACACCCCGCTGATCCGGCTGAAAGCCGCCAGCGAGGCCACCGGCTGCGAGATTCTCGGCAAGGCCGAGTTCCTCAACCCCGGCCAGTCGGTCAAGGACCGCGCCGCCCTGGGCATCATCCGCGACGCCGAGGCCAGGGGCCTGCTGCGCCCGGGCGGCCGGATCGTCGAGGGCACGGCCGGCAACACCGGCATCGGCCTGGCCATGGTCGCCAGCGCGCTGGGCTACAAGACCACCATCGTCATCCCGCGCACCCAGAGCCAGGAAAAGAAGGACGCAATCAAGCTCGCCGGCGCGGAGCTGGTCGAGGTCGACGCGGTCCCCTACTCCAACCCCGACAACTACGTGCGCTATTCCGGCCGCCTGGCCGAGGAACTGGCCCGAACCGACCCGAACGGCGCCATCTGGGCCAACCAGTTCGACAACGTCGCCAACCGCCAGGCCCACGAGCGCTCGACCGGCCCGGAAATCTGGGAGCAGACGGGCGGAAGGGTCGACGGCTTCATCTGCGCGGTCGGTTCGGGCGGCACCCTGGCCGGCGTGGCCGCGGCCCTGCGCGCCAGGAAGCCGGACATCGCCATCGGCCTGGCCGACCCGCACGGCGCGGCGCTCTACAGCTACTACACGACCGGCGAGCTGAAGGCCGAGGGGACTTCGATCAGCGAGGGCATCGGACAGGGCCGTATCACGGCCAATCTCGAAGGTCTCAAGGTCGACCACGCCTATCGCATCGATGACGAGGAGATGCTGCGCATCATCTTCGAGCTGGCCGAGCACGAAGGGCTGGTCATGGGCGGGTCAACCGGCGTCAATATCGCGGGCGCCATGCGGCTGGCCCGCGATCTGGGGCCCGGCCACACCATCGTGACCATTTTGTGCGACTACGGATCGCGGTATCAGAGCAAACTGTTTAATCCGGCGTTCCTCGGGGAACGCGGCCTTCCGGTTCCCGGCTGGCTCTAGGGGAGCTTTCCGATGTCTGATCCGCTCGTTTCCACCGCCTGGCTCGCCGAACACCTCCAGGCGCCCGATGTGCGGATCATCGACGCCAGCTGGTACTTCCCGCACGAGGAGCGGGACGCGAAGGCCGAGTACGCCCTGGCCCACATTCCGGGCGCGGTGTTCTTCGACATCGACGACATCGCCGACGAGACCTCGCCCCTGCCGCACATGCTGCCCAGCGCGGTCAAGTTCGCCTCGCGGGTCCGCAAGCTGGGTCTCGGCGACGGCGCCCGCATGGTGATCTACGACCAACTGGGGCTGCGTTCGGCCGCGCGGGTCTGGTGGACCTTCCGCGCCATGGGCCATCTGGACGTGGTCGTGCTCGACGGCGGCCTGCCCAAGTGGATCGCCGAAGGTCGGCCGATCTCCGACATGCCGGCCCCGCCGCGCGAGCGCCACTTCACGCCGCGGCTCAGCTACGATCTGGTCCGCGACCTGGGCCAGGTCCGCAAGGCGCTGGAGACCGGCCGCGAGCAGGTCGTCGACGCCCGGCCCGCCGGCCGCTTCACCGGCGAGACGCCCGAGCCGCGCGCCGGTCTGCGCGGCGGCCATATGCCGGGTGCGCGCAACGTGCCGGCCAGCGACCTTCTGGCCCCGGACGGAACCATGAAGACTCCGGCCCAACTGGCTGAAATCTTTGAAAATGCGGGCGTGGACATCAACAAGCCCGTCATCACCACCTGCGGCTCCGGCATCACCGCCGCCATCCTGGCGTTGGCCCTCGCCCGCCTGGGCAGGGAGCGCACAGCGCTCTACGACGGCTCCTGGACCGAATGGGGCGGCCGCGAGGACGTTCCGGTGGTGACCGGCCCGGCCTGATTACCGCAGCGGCGGCGAATAGAGCAGGCCCGGCTTCGCCGCGTTCCACAGCGCGTTCTGGCCGCGCTCGAGCTTCAGCGCCGAGTCCTTGCCCAGATTGCGGTCGAACACCTCGCCATAGGACCCGACGGCCTTGATCGCCCGCCAGGCCCAGGCGTCGTCCAGGCCGAGCATGCCGCCATAGCCGGTGTCGACCCCGAGCAGCCGCCGCACCTCCGGGGCGGTCGCCTCCCGGCGCTGGCGATCGACGGTGTCGCGGGTGACCCCCGCCTCCTCGGCCAGAACCAGCGCGTTCAGCGTCCAGCGCACGATGTCGGTCCAGCCGGGATCGCCCTGGCGAACGACCGGGCCGAGCGGCTCCTTGGAAATCACGTCCGGCAGCAGCACATGGGCGTTCTGGTCGGCCAGGGTCGCCCGAGCCGAGGCCAGCGCCGAGATATCGGCCGACAGCACGTCGCAGACGCCCTGCTCATAGTCGGCCCGCGCGCGTTCCAGCGTCGGCGCCAGCACCGGCATCCAGTTGATCGACCGCGCGCCGAACCAGTCGCGCAGGTTCAGCTCGCTGGTCGAGCCGGACTGCACGCAGATCTTCGCGCCGGACAGCTCTGAGGCGCTCTGCAGCGACAGGTCGCGCGGCGCCAGGAAGCCCTGGCCGTCGTAGTAGCTGACCCCGGCGAAGTCGACGCCCTCGCCGGCGTCGCGACTGAAGGTCCAGCTGGTGTTACGCGACAGGACGTCGACCTGCCCCGCCTTCAGCGCCGCCAGCCGCACGTCGTTGGCCAGCGGCACGAACACCACCCGGTCGGGCGAGCCGACGACCGCCGCCGCCAGCGCCCGGCAGAAGTCGATGTCGAACCCGGTCCAGCGCCCCTGGCCGTCTTGGTGGGAGAAGCCGGCCAGCCCGGGGTTGACGCCGCAGCGCAGGGCCCCGCGCGCCTTCACCGCCGCCAGGGTCCGGCTGGCCGGCGTGGCCGCGCCGCTGTCGTCGACGACCGGAACCTTGTCGGGCGCGCCCGAAACCGGCGCCTTTCGCTCGCAGGCCGTCGCCGTCAGGGCGAGCAACAGGGCCAGGGCGAGTCGTTTCACGGCGCGGCGTCCTTGATCGGCGGCGCCTCGCCGCCCTATGGGAGAACCCAACCATCGCCTCCCGACGTCAAGACTGGCAAGCCGCATGGACGAAGAAACACGCCTGATCCACGCCGGGCACGTCGAGGCCCTGCGCGCGCAAACGGTCAGTCCGCCGATACAGCGCGGCTCGACGGTGCTGCTGCCCAACGCCAGGGCCCTCTACGACGGCACGCTCGGCTACGGCCGGGCCGGCCTGTCGGCGCAGTTCGCGCTGATGGACGCCCTCGCCGACCTGGAAGGCGCCACGGCGGTCCAGCTCTACCCCTCGGGGCTTGCGGCGATGACGGCGGCGATCCTGGCCGTACTCAAGGCCGGCGACGATCTTCTGGTGGTGGACACCGTCTACCGGCCGGTGCGCTACTTCTGTGACCGGGTCCTGACGCGCTTCGGCGTGACGGTGCGGTACTATGACTCCCGGCTGGACGCGGCCGGCGTGCTGGCCATGGCGAGCCCGGCGACGCGGGCGATCGTGCTGGAGTCGCCCGGCTCGCTGAGCTTCGAGCTGCAGGACGTGGCGGGCATCGCGGCCGCGGCGCGGGCGCGCGGCGTCCTGACCATAGCCGACAACACCTGGGGCGCTGGCCTGCTGTTCAAGCCGCTGGCGCAGGGCGTCGACATCAGCGTCCAGGCCCTGACCAAATATATCTGCGGCCATTCGGACGTCTTTCTCGGCTCGGTCGCCACGGGCGACCCGGCGACCGGCGCGCTGATCAAGGCCTCCATCGCCGACCATGGCTGGTCGGTGGCGCCCGACGACGCCTACCAGGCCCTTCGCGGCCTGCGCACCCTGGCCACCCGCCTCGCCCGCCACGGCGAGAACGGCCTGACGGTGGCCCGCTGGCTGGCCGACCAGCCGGAGGTGCTGACCGTCCTGCACCCCGCCCTGCCCGGCGCGCCCGGCCACGATCTCTGGAAGCGCGACTACGGCGGCGCCTGCGGCCTGTTCGGCTTCGTGCTTCAGCCGGGATCACCGGCGAAGGTCGAGGCCTTCCTCGACGCGCTGGAGATCTTCGGGCTGGGCTTTTCCTGGGGCGGCTTCGAAAGCCTGGCCATCAGCTGTGACCCGCAACTGACCTCGCGCACGGTCGACATCGCCTACGGCGGTCCGCTGATCCGCCTGCACATCGGTCTGGAAACCCCCGCCGACCTGATCGCCGACCTGCGCAAGGCGCTGGACGCCTACAACGCCTGACCTGGCGACCCCAGCAGGACTCGAACCTGCAACCCCCTGCTTAGAAGGCAGGTGCTCTATCCGGTTGAGCTATGGGGTCTTCGACTGTGGTGTAGCGGGGTTCGGCTGGCGGGTGAAGGTGGCCCCAGCGTGCGTCCTTCGACACGGCCCTCTGGGCCTGCTCAGGATGACGTACCTCTCTGCACGTCATGGTGAGCAGCGCGAAGCGCGTGTCGAACCACGCACCCCGCTCGACCCTAGTGCGTCCAGGATTGCCGGCGGTTGGTGGCGAAGTTGTCGGCGTAGGCCTTGATGATCTTCTTCGGCTCCTTCGGCTCGAACAGCCGGAAGGCGATGCCGTGGCGCTGGGCGTAGGCGACCGCCTCCTCGCGCGTGTCGAAGGTCAAGCGCACCTGGCCGTTCATGTCGGTGGACTGGGTCCAGCCGGTCAGCGGGTCGGTGCGCTTGGCGGCCGCCGGTTCGAACTCGAGCAGCCAGTCTCTCGTCTTGGCCTTGCCCGACTGCATGGCGGTCTTGGCGGGACGATAGATGCGCGCGAGCATGCGGGGCCTCCTGGGGTCAGCTCTTCCGTGGTCGGGGCGAGAGGATTCGAACCTCCGACCCTCTGGTCCCAAACCAGATGCGCTACCAGACTGCGCCACACCCCGCGATCACGGAAGGGCTTGCTCTACAAAGCTTCGCGGCCAGGGGCAAACGTATTGCGCAAGACGGTTGCGGTTCCGCTGGGTGACCGGCCTAAAGATGGTTCCCGCGCCGCCGGGGATGCTCTAGCGGTGACGATCAGGGACCAGCTTTCGCCAGGCGGCGCCAAGTCCGCCGGCGATCGGGAAACAAGACATGACCAAGCCTGCCATCGCCGCCACCGTCGACGCCGTCGACCCCGCCTGGATGACCGCCGTGCTGCGCGCCTCCGGGACCCTGCCGACGGGGTCGGTGACCGCGCTCGACGTCAAGCCGGTCGGCAACGGCCTGGTCGGCGACAGCTATCGCTTCACCCTGACCTATGACGGCGCGCCGGCCGCGGCCCCCGCCAGCGTGGTCGGCAAGTTCGCCGCCGCCGATCCGGCCAGCCGGGCCTCGGGCGCGGCGTTCAACCTCTATGGCCGGGAAGTGGGCTTCTATCGCGAGGTCGCCTCGACGGTCGGCATCATCACCCCGAAGACCCATTTCGCCGAGATTGATCCGGAAACCTCGGCCTTCACCCTGATCTTCGAGGACTTCGGCCCGGCCCGCCCGGGCGACCAGCTGACCGGCTGCTCGATCGCCGACGCCCGCACGGCCCTGCTCGAGGCCGCCGCCCTGCACGCCCCGCGCTGGAACGACGCGTCGCTGAAGGACATCGCCTGGCTCGCCTCGGGCGCCGACATGTTCCCGGCGATCATCGCCGCCCTGCCCGGCATCATCACCGCCTTCCGCGAGCGCTACGACGGCGTGCTGGCCGACGAGCACATGGCGCTGGTCGAGCGCCTGCCGCAGATCATGCCGCTGTTCCAGGGCGTGGCCGAGGGCCCGTTCACGGTCCAGCACGGCGACTTCCGGCTCGACAACATCCTGTTCGACATCCAGGGCGGCAGCCGCCGCATGGGCACGCTGGACTGGCAGACCCTGGCCATCGGCCACGGCCTGACCGACGTGACCTATTTCCTCAGCGCCGGCGTCTCGCCCGAGGCGCGCCGCGCGCATGAGCGCGAGTTGATCACCCTCTATCACGACGAACTGCGCCGCCTCGGCGTCAGCGACTACGGCCTGGAAGACTGCTGGACCGACTACCGCCGCATGGCGGTGCACGGCGTGTTCATGGGCGTGTTCTCGGCCATCGCCGTCGAACGCACCGAGCGCGGCGACGCCCTGTTCCTGGCCATGACCCGCGGTGCCTGCGCCCAGGCCCTCGACCACGACACCTTCGCCCTCTGGACCGCTTGAGGATCAAGACCATGCAGGTTACCGCCGCCGTCGCCCGCGCCCCGGGCCAGGACTTCACCCTCGAGACCGTCGACCTGGACGAGCCGCGCGCCGACGAGATCCTCGTGCGCATCGCCGCCGTCGGCGTCTGCCACACCGACCTGGTGGCGCGGGAGGGTGGCATGCCCTTCTCGATGCCCGCCGTGCTCGGCCATGAAGGCGCCGGCGTCGTCGAGCGGGTCGGCGCGGCCGTGACCAAGGTCGCCGCCGGCGACCGGGTGGCCCTGACCTTCCGCTCCTGCGGCCAGTGCGACCGCTGCAAGAGCGGCGACCCGGCCTACTGCTACCTGATGCCCGCGTTGAACTACATCGGCATGCGGCCGGATGGCTCCAAGGCCCTGGCCCAGGGCGAGACGGCCGTGTCGTCCAACTTCTTCGGCCAGTCGTCGTTCGCCACCTACGCCCTCGCCTACGAGCGCAATGTGCTCAAGATCCCGGGCGACATCCCGTTCGAACTGGCCGCGCCGCTCGGCTGCGGCGTCCAGACGGGCGCCGGCGGGATCATGCTGGCCCTGGCCTGTCCGAAGGGCTCGAGCCTGCTGATCACCGGCGGCGGGGCTGTCGGCCTTTCGGCGGTCATGGGCGCGAAGATCCAGGGCTGCGGCGTGGTCATCGTCGTCGAGCCGCACGCCGCCCGCCGCGCCCTGGCCACCGAGCTCGGCGCGACCCACGTCATCGACCCGGCCGAGAGCCCGGATCTCGCCGCCGCCGTGCGAGCCATCCTGCCCCAGGGCGTGGACTACGCCTTCGACACCACCGGTCGCCCCGACACCCTGACCGCCATCATGGGCGCCCTGGCCCCCAAGGGCGTGCTGGGCATCGTCGGCATTCCGCCGGCCGGCACGCCCCTGCCCGGCGATCTCGGGACCGTCCTGACCTTCGGCCAGACGGTGCGCGGCATCATCGAGGGCGACAGCGACCCGGACGTCTTCCTGCCGCAGCTGATCGCCCACTGGAAGGCCGGCCGCCTGCCGGTCGAGAAACTGGTGAAGACCTACCCGTTCGCCGAGATCAACGCGGCCATCGCCGCGCAGCACCACGGCGACTGCGTCAAGGTCGTGCTCAGCCTGGACTAGGCCGTCAGTCTGGCCTGGGCCTGGAGCCCGGCGCCGGCTGGTCCGCACGCCGGTGCACCGGCTTGAAGATGCCGGCGGCGCGCATCACGTCGCGGGCCCCCGTGTGGATGCGGCCCTCGACGAAGATCAGGTCCTTGGTCTTGCGGGTGACGACGCCCTCCCCGTAGACCCAGTCGCCGGCCCGGGCCATCGACAGGAAATCCAGCGACAGGTGCACGGTGACGGAGGCCGTGCCGGTCTCACGGCCGACCGCATTGGCCAGCACCCCGTCCATGAAGGTCGACAGCATGCCGCCGTGGACGATGCCCAGGCTGTTGCAGTGCCGCTTGAGCACGAAGAAGGCGTGCTCGAGCCGGTCGTCCGCGACGCGATGGAAGAACGGCCCGTTGTGGGTGGTGTAGGGCCCGCGCGCGCTCGGCTTGAACCCCTCCGGCGGCGCCGGGACGGTCTCGTCCGTCACTGGCCGAACATCTTGTGGTGGACCTGGTCGCCCAGGTCGATGCCCAGCTCGGCCGCGCGGCCCCCGGCCAGCTCGAGCACGGCCTTGGCGTCGCCGCGCGAGGGGATCGGCGTCTCGTCGAACGGCTGGGCGTTGGCGGCGATCGAGATAATCCGGCCGTTGGCGCCGATGTAGAGGATGTCGAGCGGGATGTAGGTGTTCTTCATCCAGAAGGCCCGCGGCGCGGCCCGATTCCAGATGAACAGCATCCCGGCGTCGGGCGCCAGGGTGGTGCGGTACATCAGGCCCTGTTCGCGCTCGGCGTCGCTGTCGGCGATCTCGACCTTGAAGGCCACGCTCCCCCGGATCGTGTCGATGGTCAGCGGCTCGGTGACGACGGCGTTGACGGGCGGCGCGGCGGCGGCCGCCGGCGGCGTCTCGGCGCGGCAGGCGCCCGACAGCATGGGGGCGAGCATCGCCGCGGCCAGGACGGCGGTCCGACCGGCGTTACGCATGTTCAGGATCAACGGGGTACTCCAGGAACGTCGGACGTCAGGACGCCGCGATTTCGGCCACGACAAGACCCTTGGGCCCCTCGGCGAAGCGCACCATCACGCCGTCGCCGGGCTGCAGGTCATCAAGGCCGCTGCGACGCAGGGTCTCGATGTGGACGAAGATATCCCCCGGCTCGGCGTCGCGCACCACGAAACCGTAGCCCTTGGTGCGGTTGAACCATTTCACCGTGCAGTGTTCGAGCGGTCCGTCGGCTCGCAGCGGCGGGGCGCGGCGCGGCGCGTCGCGATGGCCGCCGCCGAAGCCGCCCTCGAAACGGTCACGCTCGCGGCGGAACCCGCCGGCGTCGTGCTCGAAACGGCGTTGCGGCCGCTCGCCGACGGGCGGCGCCGCGGTCTCGTCGAGGTCGACGATGTCCGACACCTGCCAGCCCTTGGTCCGGCGCACGACGTCGCAAATGATCACAGAGCCTTCCAGCGCCGACTCGCGTCCGGCGTTGCGCAGCGAGGTGATGTGCAGCAGCACATCCTTCAATCCGGTCTGGCTGGGATCGTCGGGCACGATGAAACCGTACCCCTTTCCCGCGTCAAACCACTTCACACGGCCATTGATCCGCACGGACTCCTCGTGCGGATCCTGAGCCTCGAAATCGTAACCAGACATTCCGCCCCTCTGCCCCGCCCCAAGTGCAGTGTGGACGAGGTCTCGAACATAACACTGTTCTCGTAGGACGAGAGCCGTCAATGCGTGAATTCGCGCGAGCGATGACTCGGGGCCTGCCCGCGACAATTAGTCGCAATGTTCTGGGAATAGTCACTCGCGGCGGTGGTACGCCCTAGGGGAGTCGAACCCCTCTTACCAGATTGAAAATCTGGGGTCCTAACCGATAGACGAAGGGCGCCCGGTCGCGAGGAAGCGGCTGTATATTCGCGACTCCCGGGAGGCGCAAGCCCCCAAGCGAACGACTTTTCGCATGGAAGCGAACAAAGCCGCGGACGGCCGCTTCAGAGCACCATCCGGGGATCGGCGGCGTCCTCGATTTCGAGCTCCACGCTCCCGCGGCCCTGCCAGTCGTCGGGCTTCAGCCGGCCGACGAAGTGCATCGCCCCGCCCCCGGCTATGATCCGCGCGCCCATCTCGGTTTCTCCGGCCCGCCAGGCCACGGCCTTCAGCCGGCCGCCGGAGGAATCCATCAGCGTACAGCGCACATGGCCGCCCTTGAGCATCATCGGCCGCTCGATTCGCGCGTCGGCCACCGCGAAGGTCGGCTCCGGATTGCCGGGACCGAACGGAGCCAGCCGCTGGAACTCCGCATACAGGCCCCGCGTGGCCCCGCCGGGGCTGACCAGGGCGTCGATCTCGATGGCGTCCTGTCCGGCCGCCTCGACCATCTCGCCCGCCAGCCGCTCGCAGAGGAAGGCGCGCAGGTCGGGAATCATCGCCGGACGGATCGTCAGGCCCGCGGCCATGGCGTGGCCGCCCCCGGCCAGCAGCAGCCCCTCGTCGAAGGCCGCCTGCACGGCCCGGCCGAGATTCACCCCGGGTTGCGAGCGACCCGAGCCCTTGCCTGTGTCCGACGGCCGGTCGACGCCGATGACGACCACCGGCTTGCGATAGCGCTCGCGCAGGCGGGCGGCGGCGATGCCGACCACGCCCGGATGCCAGCCGTCGCCGGCGACGACGATGGCCGGGGCGTCGGGATCGAAGTTGCTATCGCGCTCCAGAGACAACACCGCCTCGTCGATCACGCCCTTTTCGACGTCCTTGCGCGAGGCGTTGAGAGCGTCGAGTTGTTCGGCCAGATCGCGCGCCTCTTGCGGGTCGTCGGTCGACAGCAGGCGGGCGCCGAGGTCGGACCGTCCGATCCGCCCGCCGGCGTTGATGCGCGGGCCGAGAATGAAGCCGGCGTGGAAGGTGGTGGCCGGCCCCTGCGACTTGGCGACGTCGAGCAGCGCCTTGAGGCCCGGGTTGGCCCAGCCGGACATCGTCCTGAGGCCCTGGGCGGCAATGGCGCGGTTGAAGCCGGTCAGGCTCGTCACGTCGCAGACGGCGCCCATGGCGGCCAGATCGAGCCACTGGCGGATGTCGGGCTCCGGACGGTCCCTGAACAGCCCCCTGCGCCGCGCCTCGCGGTTCAGGGCGGCCAACAGCACGAAGGTCACCCCCGCGGCTGCAAGATGCCCCTGCCCTGACGTGTCGTCGGGCCGGTTGGGGTTGACCAGGGCGGCGGCCGGCGGCGGGTCGCCGCGCATCAGGTGGTGGTCGATGACCACCACGTCGAGGCCGATGTCGCGCGCCGCCAGCAGGGCGTCGGTGGCGGCCGCGCCGCAGTCGACGGTGACGACGAGGTCGGCGCCCTGCTCCTGCAGATGCCGGAAGGCGGCCGGGCTGGGGCCATAGCCCTCGATGATCCGGTCGGGCACATAGATGGCCAGCTCGCGGCCCATGGCGCGGAACCAGCGCACCAGCTGGGCCGCGCTCGAGGCGCCGTCGACGTCGTAGTCGGCGAACACGGCCGTCGGCCGGCCGCTCTCCACGGCGTCGACGAGAATCGCGGCCGCCAGGTCCATGTCGGCGAAGGTCGAGGGGTCGGGGAACTGCGCCTTGAGCGTCGGCGTCAGGTAGTCGGGCGCGCCGGCCGTGTCGACGCCGCGCCCGGCCAGGGCCCGGGCGAGCGGTTCGCTCAGGCCGTGACGCATCTGGTGGTCGCGGATCAGCGCGGCGTCGGCGGGACGCCAGCGCCAGGCCCGTCCGGACAGCGAGCGGCGCACACCGAGGAAGCCTGCCTCGAGCGCGCCGTCAGCCATCGTCAGAGCGGCCGCTTCATCCGCACTTCACGCACGGTGCGGGTCGAGGAGTTCATCACCAGGGTGTGGGTGTGCACGAAGCCGCCGTCGAGCTTCACGCCGTCCAGAAGGGCCCCGTTGGTCACGCCGGTCATGGCGAAGATGGCGTCGGCGCGGACGATCTCATTGAGCATGTACTTGCGGTCGAGATCGGTGATGCCCCACTTGGCGGCGCGGGCGCGCTCGTCGTTGTTGCGGAACACCAGACGGCCCTGGAACTGGCCGCCGACGCACTTGAGCGCCGCGCAGGCCAGCACGCCCTCGGGCGCGCCGCCCTGGCCGATGTACAGGTCGACGCCCGTCAGGGGGTCGGCGGTGTTTATCACCCCGGCCACGTCGCCGTCGGTGATCAGATAGACCCGCGCGCCGACGGAGCGCAGGCTGTTGATGATCTCGGTGTGGCGCGGACGGTCCAGCACGCAGACGGTGATCTGGTCCGGCTCGACGCCCTTGGCCTTGGCCAGGGCGCGGACGTTGTCAGCCGGCGAGGCGTCCAGGTCGATCACGCCCTCGGCGTAACCGGGGCCGCAGGCGATCTTGTCCATGTAGGTGTCGGGCGCGTTGAGCAGCGTGCCGGCCGGGGCCCAGGCCATCACCGCCAGGGCGTTGGCCATCGCCTTGGCCGTCAGGGTCGTGCCTTCCAGCGGATCCAGCGCGATGTCGACGCGCGGCCCTTTGCCGGTGCCGACCTTCTCGCCGATGTAAAGCATCGGGGCCTCGTCTCGCTCGCCCTCGCCGATGACGATCTCGCCGTCGATGGCCAGTTCGTTCAGGGCGTTGCGCATGGCGTCGACGGCCGCCTGGTCGGCGTCCTTCTCGTCGCCGCGGCCGACCAGATGCCAGGCGGCGATCGCCGCCGCTTCGGTCACACGGACCGCGTCCAGAACCAGTCCCCGGTCCAGCGTCTCAGAACTCATGAAAGTCAGTCTCCCGGCCCCTTGCCGGGGCGCTCTCCGCTATTGTCGGAGGATTCTCAGATACGCGCGATGCGCAACAGGCGCGGACGCTCTAGCACGGACGGCAGCTTTTCGATGCGGTTTATCGCATCGGTCAGCACCGACTCGGCGATCGCGTGGGTGGTCAGGACAATCGGGACGCCGCCGGCGTCCTCGACGGGCTTCTGCAGGAAGCTGTCGATCGACACGCCGCACTCGGCGAGAGTTTCGGAAACGGCGGCGATGACGCCGGCCTGGTCCTTCACCAGCAGCCGCAGATAGGCCTTGCCGACGCGGCGCGTGGGGGCCACTGCGATGAACGGCTTGAGGTCGCCCGCCGGACGCTGGAACACCGGCCGCGTGGGCAGGGTCATGACGTCGGCGATGTCGGCGGCCACGGCGGCGGCCGTCGGCCCGGCCCCGGCGCCCGGTCCCTGGATGAAGATCCGCCCGATTCGCGTTCCCTCGATAAACAGCGCGTTGAGCGCCCCGCGCGTCTCGGCCAGCGGATGGCCCTGGGCGACCAGCGAGGGGTGCACCCGCACCGCCACGCCATCGGCCGTCCGATCGGCCGAGGCGATCAGCCGGATGCGATAGCCGAGATCCTTGGCCAGCCTGATGTCGAGCAGGTCGACCTCGTCGATGCCCTCGATCTCGGCCGCGGCGAAGTTGGGCGCGCAGCCGAAGGCCAGGGCGGCCAGGATCGTCACCTTGTGCGCCGCGTCGAAGCCGCCGACATCCATCGTCGGGTCGGCCTCGGCGTAACCCATGCGCTGGGCCTCGGCGAGCACGTCGGCGAACGACGCGCCGCGCTGCTCCATCTCACTGAGGATGAAGTTGCAGGTGCCGTTGAGGATGCCGGCCACGCCGACCACGTCGTCGCCGACCATCGCCTCGCGCAGCATCTTCACCGCCGGGGTGCCGCCCATGACGGCGGCCTCGAACAGCAGCGGCGCGCCGGACGCCTCGGCCAGCGCCGCCAGTTCGGCGCCGTGCTCGGCGATCAGGGCCTTGTTGGCGGTGACGACCGGCTTGCCGGCCTTCAGCGCCGCCTCGACCGCGGCCTTGGCCGGGCCGTCGGAGCCGCCGACCAGTTCGACGAACAGGTCGATGTCCGGCGAGGTCGCCAGGGCCACCGGGTCGTCGAACCAGGCGATGTCGGAGATGTCGATGCTGCGCGGCCGCGAGCGCGAGCGGGCGGTCACGCCGGTGATCACCGCCCTGCCCCCGGCCGGCGCGAAGTCGGGCCGCTCGGCCAGGAACTGCAGCAGGCCGCCGCCGACCGTGCCCAGGCCCGCGACGCCGATACGCCAGGTGCGCGGGCTCATTGCGCGGCCACGGCGTTGTGGGCCTTGGCCAGGATGCGCTCGGAATCGGCGAGGAACTTCTTCACGTTGCGGGCCGCCTGTCTGATGCGGTGTTCGTTTTCGACCAGGCCGATGCGCACATAGCCCTCGCCATACTCGCCGAAGCCAGAGCCCGGCGCCACGGCGACGCCGGCCTCCTCGATCAGCATCCTGGAAAACTGCATGGAGCTGACATCCTTGTACGGCTCGGGCAGCCTGGCCCAGGCGAACATCGAGGCCGGCGGGGCCGGGATGTCCCAGCCGGCGCGTTTCATGCTGCTGACCAGGGTGTCGCGGCGGCTCTTGTAGATGCCGCGGATCTCCTCGACGCAGTCCTGCGGGCCGTTGAGGGCCGCGGCGGCGGCCACCTGGATCGGCAGGAAGGCCCCGTAGTCGAGATAGGACTTCACCCGCGCCAGCGCCGCGCACATGCGGGCGTTGCCGACCACCATGCCGACGCGCCAGCCGGCCATGGCGTAGGTCTTCGACAGGCTGTTGACCTCGACGGCCAGGTCCTTGGCGCCCTCGACCTGCAGGATCGACGGCGGCGGGTTGTTGTCGAAGTAGATTTCCGAATAGGCCACGTCGGAAATGATCAGCATGTCGTGCTTGCGGGCCAGCTCCACCGCGTCGCGGTAGAAGTCCAGGTCGACCCACTGGGCCGTCGGGTTCGACGGATAGCTGAGGATCAGGATGCTGGGCGGCGGCGCCGAGTGCTTCACCGCGCGGCTGATGCCGGCGAGATACTCTTCCGGCGACAGGGCCGGCACGTGGCGGATCACCCCGCCGGCCATGATGAAGCCGAAGGCGTGGATCGGATAGGCCGGGTTGGGGCAGATGATCACGTCGCCGGGCGCGGTCAGGGCGTTGGCCAGGTTGGCGAAGCCCTCCTTCGACCCGAGCGTCGCCACGACCTCGGTGTCGGGGTTCAGCTTCACGCCGTAGCGCCGCTCGTAGTAGCCGGCCATGGCCCGGCGCAGCCCGATCACGCCCTTGGACGCGGAGTAGCGGCCGGCCTTGGGATCGCGGGCGGTCTCGATCAGCTTGTCGACGATGTGCTTGGGGGTCGGCATGTCGGGGTTGCCCATGCCGAAATCGATGATGTCCGTACCCTCGGCCCGGAGCTTGGCCTTGATGCGGTTCACTTCCTCGAAGACGTAGGGTGGCAGACGCCGGATACGGTGGAACTCGGTGGTCATGTCAGGGCTCTCTGCGCCATCACCGGCGCTCTGCGAGCGGAGGTCGCGCATGGATAACCCCCGGAAGAGGCGACTCCAAGCGGGTTCAGGGAATTTCTTGCCTCCGCCGCGCCGGATCTACCTCGGCGACGGAGGCGGGGTAGCTCGCTTGCGCAGGGCGCGGGCATAGGCCTCCGACTCGGCCATCTCGGCGTCGGTCGGGGCATGCAGGCCGAGCGGGTTGGCCTGGGCGCGCGCCTCGGCCTCGAAGGCCTCGGTGGCGGTCAGGCTCCAGGTGTCCTCGGCGCCGTTACGGCTGGTGTAGACGCCCTCGGCTTGCTGGTCCTCGACGGCGGCGCGCCAGGCGGCGGAATTGCGCACGTCGTCCGGAACTTCGGGAATGCCGGCGAAGGTCGGCCAGGGGCCGGGATGCTTGATCGCCTCTTCCACCCGGGCGGCGGCCGGCGACTTCGGATCGATCTGCGCGCTGCTTCCGGGCTCGAGTTTCGGCAGGTCGGCGCAGGCCGTCAGGCCGCTCGCAGCGCCCGCCAGGAGCGCCAGCCGCAAGGTTCGCCAGAAAGTTCGCGCATCGCCGTTCATATCGGTCACGGTCTTATGCCATGATCGGCGACAGCGAAAGGGCGCCGGACGCCCACGCACCGGGAAGGACGCGCGCATGGCCGGCTCTAGCGGCAAGACTACCCCCTCAAAGTCGGCGGCCAGGAAGCCTTCGGCGAAGAAACCCGCCGCGAAAGCCGCTCCCAAGCCCGCCGCGACCAAGGCCCCGGCGAAGGCCGCCAGGCCCGCGCCCGCCGAATCGCCGAAGGCCGCGACGCCGCCGCCCCGGACGCCTGACTATGCGGCCGCGCCCGATCCGGCCGCCTTCCTGTCGTCGGAACAGCGCGAGGCGCTGGAGAAGCTGTCGGCCAACCTGGCCCGCGCCGCGGTCACCGCCCAGGGCGCGATCGCCGAGGCCGCCCTGCGCCAGGCGGACAGCCCCGCCGCCCTGAGCCCGGACCCCTTCCACGTGGCGCCGGCGTTGACCGACGTCATGGGCCGTCTGGCCGCCCAGCCCGATCGTCTGCTGCGCGCCCAGGCCGACCTGTTCTCGCGCTATCTCGACCTGTGGCAGACCACGGCCCGCAAGATGAGCGGCGAACAGGTCGAGCCTGTCGTCACGCCGGGCAAGGGCGACAAGCGCTTCAACGATCCCGAATGGGGCGCCCACCCCGTCTACGACGTGATGAAGCAGTCCTATCTGCTGACCAGCAACTGGCTGAACAGCCTCGTGTCCGAGGTCGACGGCGTCGACCCGCTGGAGAAGCGCCGCGTCGAGTTCTTCATCAAGATGCTGACCGACGCGATCTCGCCGTCGAACTTCCTGATGTCGAACCCGGCGGCCCTCAAGGAGGCCATGACCAGCGGCGGCGAGAGCCTTGTGCGCGGCATGGAGAACTTCGCCGCCGACCTGACTCGCGGCGGCGGCCAGCTGCAGATCAGCCAGACCGACATGGAGCAGTTCATCGTCGGCGAGAACGTCGCCACGGCGCCGGGCAAGGTCGTCTACCAGAACGACATCCTGCAGTTGCTGCAGTACGCGCCGACGACGGACAAGGTCCGCGAGATCCCGCTGCTGCTGTTCACGCCGTGGATCAACAAGTTCTACATCACCGACCTTCGGCCCGATAACAGCCTGATCCGCTGGCTGACGGCCCAGGGCTTCACGGTATTCGTCACCAGCTGGGTCAATCCGGACGAGAAACTCGCGGCCAAGACCTTCGAGGACTACCTCGTCGAAGGCATCTACGACGCCACGACCCAGGTCATGAAGCAGTGCGGCACCGACCGGGTGAACACGGTCGGCTACTGCATCGGCGGCACCCTGCTCTCCTGCGCCCTCGCCCACATGGCGGCCAAGGGCGACAAGCGCATCAATTCGGCGACCTTCTTCGCGGCCCAGCAGGATTTCGAGGAGGCCGGCGACCTGAAGCTGTTCGTCGACGACGCCTGGCTGCGCTCGATCGAGGAGACCATGGACCAGTCCGGCGGCTTCCTGCCCGGCAAGTCGATGGCCGACACCTTCAACGCCCTGCGCGGCAACGACCTGATCTGGTCGTTCTTCGTCAACAATTACCTGATGGGCAAGGAGCCCAAGCCGTTCGACCTGCTGTTCTGGAACAGCGACCAGACGCGCATGCCCAAGGCGCTGCACCTGTTCTACCTGCGCAACTTCTACAAGGACAACGCGCTGGCGAAGGGCGACCTGACGCTGGCGGGGGTCAAGCTGGACCTGCACAAGGTCCAGACGCCGATCTACGTGCAGTCCTCGCGCGACGACCATATCGCGCCGTTCCGCAGCATCTATCGCGGCGCGAAGCTGTTCGGCGGGCCGGTGACCTTCACCATGGCCGGCAGCGGCCATATCGCCGGGGTGATCAACCACCCGGACGCGAAGAAGTACCAGCACTGGACCAACCCCGCCCTGCCCGCGACCATCGAGGAATGGCAGGCCGGCGCCGTCGAGCACCCGGGCAGCTGGTGGCCGCACTGGGCCGCCTGGCTCAACGAGCGCTCGGGCGAGATGGTCCCGGCGCGCGATCCGTCCACCGGCCCCCTCGGCAAGCCGCTCGAGGACGCGCCGGGAAGCTTCGTGAAGGTGCGGAGCTAGGCTTTCCTCCCCGCTACGCGGGGAGGATCAACTCGAATTTCGGCCGTTCCCAGATGATCCCGTCGCCCGGCGGGGTCACGCCGACATCCGCCGCGCCCATCCGGCGATAGAACCCGGCGGCCTCCGGGTTGGAGCTGATCACCACCCGGCTGGCGCCCAGCGCCCTCGCCCGTTCAGCCATGTGCGCGAACAGGCGGCGGCCGAGGCCGGTCCCCTGGGTCGTGTTGCCGGTGAAGAACAGGTCCAGCTCCCGGTCCGCGCCGTGCGGGATCAGGGCGTAGAAGCCGGCGACCGCGCCGCCCTCTTCCGCCAGCCACACTTCATGGCCGGCTTCGGGCACGGACCAGCCGGCGGCGAAGGCGACAATCATCGCCCGCGCCTCGGGTCGCCCGTAGCCGTTGCTGCCCGCCATCATCGCCCGCAGGACCGGCGTGTCGGCGGGGACGGCCCGCCGGATCGTCACAGGCCGGCGGCCTCGGGCAGGCCGAGCATCAGGTTGAGGTTCTGCACCGCCGCGCCGGACGCGCCCTTGCCGAGGTTGTCGAGCAGCGCCACGAGCCGGGCCTGGCGGCCTTCCTCGGAGCCGAACACGAACAGCTTCATGCGGTTGGTGCCGTTCAGCCCCTCCGGATCGAGCGTCTTGAGCGCCTCGCACTCCTTCAGGGGCACGACCTCGACGAATTGCTCGCCGCGGTAATGCTTCTCAAGCACGTCATGGACGTCTTTCAGCGACGGGCCATTGCCGAGCACCCCGAGGTGCAACGGGACCTCGACCAGCATGCCCTGGGCGTAGCGGCCGACCGCCGGGGTGAACAGCGGCCGGGTCAGCAGACCCGAGCGCACCTGCATCTCCGGCACATGCTTGTGCTCCAGGCCCATCGCGTAGATGCGGTACGGGACCTTGGTATAGGTCGGGCTGGTCTCGTCCTCGAACTCGGCGATCATCGGCTTGCCGCCGCCGCTGTAGCCGCTGACGGCGTTGACGCTGACCGGATGGTCGGCCGGCATCAGGCCCGACTGCACCAGTGGGCGGACCAGGGCGATGGCGCCGGTCGAATAGCAGCCGGGGTTGGACACCCGTTTCGCCGCCTTGATCGCCGCCCGCTGGCTCTTGCACAGCTCGGGGAAGCCGAAGGTCCAGCCGTCGGCCGTGCGGTGCGCCGTCGAGGCGTCGATCACCTTCACGGCCGGATTGCTGATCAGGCTGACCGCCTCGCGCGCCGCATCGTCCGGCAGGCAGAGGATCACCAGGTCGGCGGCGTTGAGCAGCTCGGCGCGGGCGTCGGTGTCCTTGCGGCGCTCTTCGGCGATCGACAGCAGTTCGAGATCGGTGCGGCCGACCAGCCGCTCGCGGATCTGCAGCCCGGTGGTGCCGGCTTCGCCGTCGATGAAGACCCTGGGCTTACCCATTTCAGACTCCGCTCACCCCGGCGTAGGCCGGGGTCCAGACTTCAAACACATAGACCTCCGATCTGGGTCCCGGCGTTGGCGCCTTGCGCCGCCCTTCGGGTCGCCGGGATGATCGGAACCGCAACGCGCAAAGAAAAAGGGCGCTCCGGTTTCCCGAAGCGCCCTTTCGCAAACCTGGTTCGCGAACGACTAGCGCTTCGAGAACTGGAAGGAGCGGCGGGCCTTGGCCTTGCCGTACTTCTTCCGCTCGACGACGCGGCTGTCGCGGGTCAGGAAGCCATGCGGCTTCAGGGCCGTGCGCAGCGCCGGTTCGTAGTAGGTCAGGGCCTTGGAGATGCCGTGACGCACGGCGCCGGCCTGGCCCGACAGGCCCGAACCTTCAACCGTGACGATGACGTCGAACTGGCCGACCCGGTCGGTGACCTGGAACGGCTGGGCGAGCATCATGCGCAGCACGGGGCGGGCGAAGTAAACTTCCTGGTCCCGGCCGTTGATGGTGATCGTGCCCTTGCCCGGCTTGATCCAGACGCGGGCGATGGCGTTCTTGCGCTTGCCGGTCGCATAGGCGCGACCGTACTTGTCCAGCTTCTGGACCGCGGGCGCGGCCTCGGGCGAGGACGACAGGCTCTGGAGAGCCTCGAAACCTTGAGCTTCGGCCATGATCTATTGGCTCCGGACGTTCTTGCTGTTGCGTTCAGCGAACGCGACGGGCTCAGGGCTCTGCGCCTGGTGGGTGTGCTCGGCGCCGTTGAAGATGCGCAGATGGGTCAGCTGCTTGCGGGCAAGCGGGCTTTCCTTCGGCAGCATGCGCTCGACGGCCTTTTCCAGGACGCGCTCGGGGAAACGACCGGCCAGTTGCTTTCCGGCGGTGATTTCCTTGATGCCGCCCGGGTGACCGGTGTGGCGGTAGTAGATCTTCTGCTCGAGCTTGCGGCCGGTGAACTTCACCTTGTCGGCGTTGACGACGACGACGTAGTCGCCGCAGTCGACGTTCGGGGTGTAGTCAGGACGGTGCTTGCCGCGAAGACGCATGGCGATGAACGACGCGAGGCGGCCAACGACCACATTCTCGGCGTCGATCACGATCCACTTCTTCTCGACCTCGGCGGGCTTCAAAGAAGCCGTGGTCTTCATCATGGGACTGATCCGTTGCAGGCGGAGACAAGCGGTCCCCGACGTGAGGGCGCGCTGTTACCTGCGACGATCGGACCTGTCAACACAGGCGCGTTTCGTTTTCGCCGGAAACCGTTACCGCGTAAGGGAAAACTATCGTTCGGTAATATAATACCGAAAACTTTCATCGTCATTGTAGTGACAGCGTCACGCACGCGGCCTAGCCGGACAGTCTATTCCGGAGTCCGACCCATGTCGCTTAATCGCCGCTCGCTTCTCGGGGCCACGGCCGCCTCCCTGGCCTTCGCCGGCTTCGCCCGGGCCCAGACGGCACCGGAGACCTACCTCAACGAGATCGAGGGCTACGGACCGCTCAGGCCCGATCCGAACGGCATCTTCGACCTGCCTGAAGGCTTCTCCTATCGCGTCGTCTCCTTCGCGGGCCAGACGATGGATGACGGCTACGTTGTTCCGGGACGCGCCGACGGCATGGCCTGCTTCCCAGGGCGCGGGTCGCGCGTGATCCTGATGCGCAACCACGAGAACAGCTACAAGCAACCCAATCTCGGGCCGCTGGGCATCGGCCGCGCGGTGAAGAAGCGGCCGAAGCCGGACAAGGTGTTCGACGTCGACGCCGCCGGCAATCCGCTGACCGGGGGAGTCTCCCGGCTGGTCTACGACGTTGAGGCCGGCAAGCTGGTCAAGGCCGAGATGGCCCTGTTCGGCACCTCGACCAACTGCGCCGGCGGACCGACGCCCTGGGGCAGCTGGCTGAGCTGCGAGGAAACGGCCGACGGGCCCAGGCAGGGCCTGGGCAAGGACCACGGCTGGGTGTTCGAGGTGCCGGCCAGGGGCCGCGGTCTCGTCGATCCGGTTCCGCTCAAGGCCATGGGCCGCTTCTTCCACGAGGCGGCCGCCGTCGATCCGGCGACCGGCATCGTCTACATGACCGAGGACGCGCCCGCCCCTGACCGCGCCGGCCTGTTCTACCGCTTCCTCCCCAACGTCCCCGGCAAGCTGGCCGAGGGCGGCCGCCTGCAGGCGCTGGCGTTCAGGGACGCGCCCGGCGCCGACGCGCGCAACTGGGACGGCAAGGTCATCTGGAAGCAGGGCGACGTCCGGCCGGCCGCCTGGGTCGAGCTGAAGGACGTCGAATCGCCGAACGACGACCTGCGCTTCCGCGGCCATGCCGACGGCGCGGTCATCGTCGGTCGCGGCGAAGGCATCTTCTGGGGCAGGAACGAGGCCTGGTTCAGCTGCACCAACAGCGGACCGGGCAAGCACGGCCAGATTCTGCGCTACCGTCCCAGCCCCCACGAGGGGCGCCCGGGCGAGGCCGACGCGCCGGGCTCGGTCGAGCTGTTCCTGGAATCGGTCGAGGACCGGGTGCTCGACTACCCCGACAACATCACCGTGGCCCCGAACGGCCATCTGATGGTCTGCGAGGACCGCTATTCGGACGTGCTGCGCAACCACCTGCGGGGCGTCACGCCGGAGGGCAGGGTCTATACGCTGGGCCGCAACGTCTACAAGGACAACGCCGAGCTGGCCGGGGTCTGCTTCTCGCCCGACGGCGGCACGCTGTTCGTCAACATCTACACCCCCGGCGTCACCCTGGCCGTGACCGGCCCCTGGGCGTCGCTCAGGAGCTAGGTGCGGCGGACGCGCCAGGCGAAGGCGGTCGCGGTGGCCAGCAGAACCGCCGCGCCGAGCTGGTGCAGGATGCCCAGCCACAGCGGCACGCCCGCCATCAGCGTGGCGACGCCGAGCCCCGCCTGCATCAGCACCACGCCGCCCACGGCCAGCCCGAGCACACGGGCTTCGGCGGCGAGGTAACGCGCCCGCCAGGCCATGCCGGCGACGGTCATGCCGGCCGCCAGCAGCAGATAGGCGCCGATCCGGTGATGGAACTGCACGGAGGCCTGGTTGTGCGCCAGCGTCGCCCATAGGCCCTCGCCGACGTAGTCCTTCGGGAACAGCCGGCCGTTCATCAGCGGCCAGTCGTTGTAGATGAAGCCCGCGTGCGCCCCGGCGACCAGCGCGCCGAGCAGGCTCTGGACGTAGACCGCGCCGAGGAAGACCAGCGAACCGGCCCGCCAGCGGGTGGGATTGTCCTGACGCGGTTGCCCGGCGTCGGCGTCGAGCGCGGTCCAGACCAGCAGCACGAACAGGGCCAGCGCCAGGCCCAGGTGCGTGGCCAGCCGTTCCGGCGCGACCGAGACCCGGCCGGCCAGGCCGCTGGCGACCATCCACCAGCCGACCACTGCCTGCATCGCCAGCAGGCCGAACATGCCGCCGCAGCGCCAGATCAGCCGCCTGGGAATCTGTCGCCGGACCAGGAACACCACCAGCGGGATGGCGAAGGCGGCGACCACCAGGCGGGCCAGCAGGCGGTGCGCCCACTCCCAGCGATAGATCGACTTGAACTCCGCCAGGGTCATGCCGCGGTTGACCTGCTGGTACTGCGGGATCTTCTGGTACTTGGAAAATTCGTTGCCCCAGGCCTCTTCGCCCATCGGCGGCAGGGCGCCGGTGACCGGCTTCCATTCGGTGATCGACAGGCCCGAGCCGGTCAGGCGCGTCGCGCCGCCGACCACCACCATCGCCAGCACCAGCACAGCCACCGCCAGCAGCCAGACAGCGACCGGGCGGGACCGGTCGGAACGCAGAAACGAGGTCATGGCGAGCTATCTAGAAGGGTTTCACAGCCAGATAAGGGCGGCGATCCCTACGCCCCTCGCGCGATACCGTCCAGAGCGGTGACGTCGCGTCGCGCGCCTGTCATGCTGATCCCATGGGGACGCCAGGCCTGTTCATCATCGCGGTCATCGGCCTGTTCGCCGGCGCGATCGGCCGCGCCGTGCTGCTGGGCCGTCCCACGCGCTTCGCCGCCCTGCTGGCGGGCGTCGCCGGGGCGATCGCGGGACCGCCGGCGGCGGGGGCCCTCGGCTATCCCGTCACCGCCCTGTGGCAGATCGCGCTGGCGGCGCTGGCGGGCGCCGTCGTCCTGCTGCCGTTCACCCTGCTGCTGCGTCGTCGCTGAGCGCGGAACCTTGTCAGGCCGCGCCGCATTTCAGGCGTCCGGGCTTTCAGGAGAAAACGGCATGCACGGACTGAACTGGATCGTCATCATCATCGCCGGCATCTTCGCCGGCTGGATCGCCGAGCGGCTGATGAACCGCAACCACGGCATCCTGACCAACCTCATCGTCGGCCTGCTGGGCGCCTTCATCGGCAGCTGGCTCGCGGGCGCGTTCGGCTTCGCCTACACCGGCCTGCTGCCGAGCATCCTGGTCGCCGTCCTCGGCGCCGTGGTGCTGCTGTTCGTGCTGGGCCTCTTCAAACGCCGCTAGGTCTGGCATAGGACCCCGGCGGCCGGCTCAACAGGCCGCCGGAGGCCCGCCCATGAACCCGCGCATCAGGAAGCTCGTCGGCATGCTGGCCATGCTCGTCTTCCTGTTTTTCTACGTCGTCGCGGCCATTGCCATCGCCGGTCACCTGCCGAAGCATCCGGCGGTGTCGCTGCTGTATTTCGCCGTCGTCGGCATCGCCTGGGGCGTGCCGCTGTTTCCTTTGATGGCCTGGATGAACCGGGAGCCCAAGCCCTAGGGCCAGGGCGGGAGAAGATGGTCGGAGCGACAGGATTCGAACCTGCGACCCCTTGACCCCCAGTCAAGTGCGCTACCAGGCTGCGCCACGCTCCGACATCTTCTCTCGGCGCTCGCGAACGACCGCCGTGGGGAGCGCCCTTATAGGGACCGCACCCCGGCGCGGCAACTCGAATTCAGCGGCCTTTCAACAGCCCGTCGAGACGGGCTTTAACCGCCTCCAGGTCGGCGAGCGCGAAGCTCAGCCGGTCGCGCGCCTCGCCGCCGATATCGACGGCCTCTTCAGCGCGGAAAATGTCTTCGGAAGCATCGGTCCCGGCGGTCGCCCCGCCCTCGCCGGCGGCGGCCAGGCGGCGGATGCCCTGGTCCTTGTGCAGCTTCTGCACGCCCTTGATGGTGTAGCCTTCGTCGTGCAGCAGCGCGCGCACGCCGCGCAGCACGGCGATGTCCTGCGGCCGGTAGAAGCGACGGCCGCCGGCCCGCTTCATCGGGCGGATGAACGAGAACTTGGTCTCCCAGAAACGCAGCACATGCTGGGGCACGCCCAGCTCCTCGGCTGCTTCCGAGATCGTGCGGAAGGCGTTGGGGCCCTTCGCCACCGGGGCCGTCAGTCGCTCAGCGCGCGGTCGATCCGCGCCTTCATGACCTGCGAGGCGCGGAAACCGATCACCCGGCGGGGCTCGATCTCGGCCGGCTCGCCGGTCTTGGGATTGCGGCCCATGCGGGCGCTCTTGGCGCGCACCTGGAACACGCCGAAGCCGGACAGCTTCACGGTCTCGCCGCGCTCAAGCGCCTCGGCGACCAGGTCGAGCGTGCGCTCCACCAGTCCACCGCAATCCTGACGGGTCAGGCCCACTTCCTCGTGGACCGCTTCCGTCAACTCCGCTCGCGTGAGGGTTTCGCCCTTCATGCCCCGCTCCCAGACCCTTAAGTCTATCGGTGCATGAGCCGATTGGTCCGTCAAGTCAAAGGGTTCCCGCCGGTTCCCGATTCTCCGGACTAGAGCCGGACGACGCAGGCGCCCCAGGTCAGGCCGCCGCCCATCGCCTCGATCAGCAGCAGATCGCCCTTCTTGATCCGGCCGTCGGCCATGCCCTCGGCCCAGGCCAGCGGGATCGATGCCGCCGAGGTGTTGGCGTGCTCGCCCACGGTCTGGATGACCTTGTGCTCATCGATGCCCAGGCGATGGGCCACGCCCTTGAGAATCCGCTCGTTGGCCTGGTGCGGGATGAACCAGTCGACGTCCGACACGGCCACCCCGGCCTGGGCGGCGGCGGCGACGACGGCCTCGGAGATGTTGACGACCGCGTGCTTGAACACCTGGTTGCCGAGCATCCGCAGCTTGCCGACCGTGCCGGTGGTCGACGGACCGCCGTCGACATAGAGCAGGTCCTGCTTGGTCCCGTCGCAGCGCAGGGCGAAGCCCAGCAGGCCGCGGTCCTCGGTGGTCCCCTGCCCTTCACCGGGCTCCAGCACGATGGCCCCGGCCCCGTCGCCGAACAGCACGCAGGTGCCGCGGTCGGTCCAGTCCATCAGCCGGGTCATGGTCTCGGCGCCGATGACCAGCGCGCATTTCGAATGGCCCCGCCCGACGAAGCCGTCGGCGACCGTCAGCGCGTAGACGAAGCCCGAGCAGACGGCCTGCACGTCGAAGGCGATGCCGACCGGGCAGCCCAGCTTGCGCTGGACGATGGCCGCTGTGGCCGGAAAGGTCAGGTCGGCCGTGGTCGTGGCCACGATGATCAGGTCGACGTCGGCCGCCGTCCGGCCCGCCGCCTCGAGCGCCTTCTTCGCCGCCTCGACCGCCAGGTCGGAGACCGCCTGGTCCTCGGCCGCGCGATGGCGCTGGCGGATGCCGGTGCGCTCCTGCACCCATTCGTCGGTCGTATCGACGATCTTCGACAGGTCGGCATTGGTCACGACGGTTTCGGGCAGATAGCCGCCCACGCCGGTCACGACGCTACGCAGTACGGTCACTCGGCGACTCCCTCGGCCTGGGCCGTGGCTGTGGATTCGGACAGCGTCGCGGTCAGACGCTGGATGTTGCGGTCGATCTCGCCGGCGAAGTCGCTGCGCGCCAGATCGGCCGCGACCTTGATCGCGCTGGCGAAGCTCTTCGCGTCGGCGCTGCCGTGACTTTTCACGACGATGCCGTTGAGGCCCAGCAGCGGGCCGCCGTTGACGGCGCCCGGGTCCATCCGCTTGCGCATCCGCCCCAGCCCGCCCGAAGCCAGCAGCGCCCCGAGCAGCTCCAGCGGCCCGGACGTGAAGGTGGCCTTCAGCTCGCCGGCGAAGAACCGCGCCAGACCCTCGGCGGTCTTGAGGGCGATGTTGCCGGTGAAGCCGTCGGTGACGATGACATCGACGGTGCCCTTGGCGATGTCGTTGCCCTCGACGAAGCCGCGGTAGTCGAGATCCAGGGTGGTGGCGCGCAGCAGGGCGTTGGCCCCGCGCACCTCGTCGTGGCCCTTTTCCTCTTCGGAGCCGACGTTGAGCACGCCGACCGTCGGGCGTGTCGACCCGTGCACCGCGTGGTGGAAGGCCGCGCCCATGATGGCGAACTCGACCAGCTGCTCGGCGTCGCATTCGACGTTGGCGCCGACGTCGAGCACCGCCGTGACGCCGTTCATGGTCGGCCAGCTGGCGACGATGGCCGGGCGCGAGACGCCGGCGGCCATGCGCAGCACCAGCTTGGAGATGGCCATCAGGGCGCCGGTGTTGCCGGCCGACACGGCGGCCTTCGCCTCGCCCGCCTTCACCGCCTCGATCGCGTTCCAGACGCTGGAGCCCTTGCCCCGGCGCATGGCCTGGGCCGGCTTCTCGTCCATCGAGATGGCCTTGTCGGTGTGGCGCACCGTGCTGACGGCCCTGGCCGCCGGCAGTTTCGCCAGCTCGGCGTTGATGCGCGCCTCGTCGCCGTGCAGCACGAACCGCAGGTCGGGATTGGCCCGGGCGGCGATGTCGACGGCGGGAACGACAACGGCGGGACCGTGGTCGCCGCCCATGGCGTCAATGGAAATGACGATGTCTTGGGACAATGGCCGGTCGCGATTCCGTTGCAGACCCCGGTTCGGGGCCGAAGCCGCCGGAACTTACCCCCGCACGGCGGCGATGCAAGCCCGGCCTCCAAACGCCCTATTCGGGCGCATCATCCTTCTTGAGCATCCGCAGCACCGCGAACGGCGACAGATCGGCGTCATCCTTCGGCGCCAGGAACTCCGCCCCCGGCTTGCGCGGGAAGGGATCCAGCTCCAGCGCCAGATGCTCGACCACATAGCCGCCCAGGTCGATGTCCTCGCCCTCGAGCACATCCGGGGGATCATCGGCCTCGAGATCGAGCTCGATCTCCTCGACCGGCTCCTGCGGCGCGTTGGGGCTGTTGGGCGGCAGGACGCGCACCACGAAGTCGGCCTCGGCGGTTTCCTCGAAGGGTTCCGCCGTGACGCTGCAGGTCTGGGTGATGTCGGCGGTGAAGCTGCCCTCGATCTCGGCCCCGTCCATCCACGGCCGGACGGTGAGGTCGGCCTTCAGCGAATCGACGGCGACCAGCCCGAGCAGCCGCGCGATCGCCGTCCGCGCCTTGGCGTCGGCCTCGATCGTGCGTTTCACCGGTCCGCGGCTGACCTCGCCGAACCGGACCACCTCGCGCCAGGGCGATTCGCCGACCATCACAGAGTCTCCCACTGCAGTTCACCCGCCAGAAGGGCGTCGACGGGCTGGCGCGACAGAGCGTCACGGGCCCGGATGACATAGTTCGCCAGCGCGCCGGCGGTTTCACCGCGGTCTTCCAGGACGGTGCGCGTCAGCACATCGGTCAGGGCCGCGGCGTCCGGCAGGGTGGCGACGGCCTCCTCATAGGCCTTCAGCCGGCCGTAGAAGGCCTCCCCGAGCTTCTTGACCCGCTTGGCCACCGACAGGTCGCCCACGCCCAGCTCGCGAAAGGCGTCGTCGAGCCCCTTCACATAGCGGTCGAACAGGCTCTGGCGCGCGTCGCCGGCCAGGCCGGTCTCGCCCTTGAGCCGCTCGACCAGCAGAATGACGTGCAGGGTATAGAGCTCGAACCGCCCTTCCCGCGTGTCAGCCACACCGCCGCGGGTGTAGAAATCAGGCGTGCGCGCCTGCCCCGCCGCGGCGGCGTAGAGCGCCTCGCCGGCCAGTTTCGCGGGGTTGGGCCGGAACAGCCGCTGCAGCATCGTCGGTATCGCCTCGTTTTCGCCGCCAGGAGAGCCTACAGCGGGCATTGAACTAAGCCCCCGCGGGCGATAGGTCAAAGAGCTGCGCCACGCGCGCGCACCCGGGAGCCGATATGTTTCGTAAAGCCGCCCTCGCCGCCGCCTCCGTTATCGTCCTCGCGACGACCGGCGGCTGCATGCCGATGACCAACTACTCGGGCTTCCAGGCCATCGAGGTCAATCCCGCCGACATCAAGTCGGGCGAGGACACCAAATCGACCGTGCTGGGCAAGCTGGGCTCGCCGTCGGCGACCTCGACCTTCGATCCGAACATCTGGTTCTACATGAGCCAGGTGACCGACCGGGTGGCCTTCTACCAGCCGCGCGTCGCGGCCCGGAACGTGTTCGCCATCACCTTCGACAAGACCACCGAGCAGGTCGTGGCGGTCAACGCCTACACCCTGCGCGACGGCAAGGTGTTCGCCTACAACAGCCGCGAGACGCCGACCCGTGGTCGCGAGCTGAGCATCCTCGAGCAGCTGCTCGGCAACGTCGGCCGCGGCGGCATGCTGCCGCGCGACGACAGCGAGGGTGTCCCGGGCACCCGGCCGGGCGACGGCCGCCAGTAGCCCCCCCCCCTTTCCACCGCATACGGCGGACAACGAAAACGCCCCGGAGATCGCTCTCCGGGGCGTCGTCGTATCTGGATGGCCGTGACGGTCGGGGCGGATCCGGAGATCCGCCCTTCAGGTCCTAGCCGTGGGCCAGCACGGCCAGCAGCAGCAGGGCCACGATGTTCGCGATCTTGATCATCGGGTTCACGGCCGGGCCGGAGGTGTCCTTGTAGGGGTCGCCGACGGTGTCGCCGGTCACGGCGGCCTTGTGGGCTTCAGAGCCCTTGCCGTGCGTGACGCCGTCGCTGTCGGTGAAGCCTTCTTCGATCACCTTCTTGGCGTTGTCCCAGGCGCCGCCGCCCGAGGTCATCGAGATGGCCACGAACAGGCCGGTGACGATGACGCCCATCAGCATGGCGCCGAGGCTGGCGAAGGCGTTGATCTTGCCGGCGATCGAATTGATCACGAAGAACAGGATCACCGGGGACGCGACCGGGAGCAGCGACGGGATGATCATTTCCCGGATCGCGGCCTTGGTCAGGATGTCCACGGCCTTGCCGTACTCGGGCTTCACTTCGCCGGTCATGATGCCGGGGTTCTCGCGGAACTGGCGACGAACCTCGACCACGACCGCCTGGGCGGCGCGACCGACGGCGGTCATCGACATGCCGCCGAACAGGAACGGCAGCAGGCCGCCGAACAGCAGGCCGACCACGACGTACGGGTTGGACAGGTCGAAGGAGACCGCGCCCAGGCCGTCGAAGAAGCCGCCCTTGCCGAGGCCTTCGGTGGTGAAGAACTTCAGGTCTTCGGTGTAGGCGGCGAACAGCACCAGGGCGCCGAGACCGGCCGAGCCGATGGCGTAGCCCTTGGTGACGGCCTTGGTGGTGTTGCCCACGGCGTCGAGGGCGTCGGTGGTGACGCGCACTTCCGGGGGCAGACCCGCCATTTCAGCGATGCCGCCGGCGTTGTCCGTGACCGGGCCGAAGGCGTCGAGGGCGACGATGAAGCCGGCCAGCGACAGCATCGAGGTCACGGCGATGGCGATGCCGAACAGGCCGGCGAGGCCGTAGGTGACGATGATGCCGGCGATGATCACGATGGCCGGGGCCGCGCAGGCCTCCAGCGACATGGCCAGACCCTGGATCACGTTGGTGCCGTGGCCGGAGACCGAGGCCTGGGCGACGGACTTCACCGGGCGGAAGCCGGTGCCGGTGTAGTACTCGGTGATGACGACGATCAGGGCGGTGATGACCAGGCCGCTGATGCCGCACCAGAACAGCTCCATGGCACCGTAGGTCTTGGGCTCGCCGCCGAAGGGCGTGAACTCGATCGGGGCGGACACGAAGTGCGGGAACAGGAAGTACAGGGCGACGGCCGACAGGATGCCGGTGACGATCAGGCCCTGGTACAGGGCGCCCATGATGTTCTGGCTCTTGCCGAGGCGGACGAAGAAGGCCCCGATGATCGAGGTGAAGATGCCGACGGCGCAGACGGCCAGCGGCAGGACCATCATCGACGACACCAGCGCCGCGTCGCCGCGGAAGAAGATGGCGGCCAGAACCATGGTGGCGACCGTGGTCACCGCGTAGGTTTCGAACAGGTCGGCGGCCATGCCGGCGCAGTCGCCGACGTTGTCGCCGACGTTGTCGGCGATCGTGGCCGCGTTGCGGGGGTCATCTTCCGGAATGCCGGCTTCAACCTTGCCGACCATGTCGCCGCCGACGTCGGCGCCCTTGGTGAAGATGCCGCCGCCGAGACGGGCGAAGATCGAGATCAGCGAGGCGCCGAAGCCGAGGGTGACGAGCGAATCGATCACCGGACGGCTGGTCGGGTCGAGGCCCATGACGCGGGTCAGCACGTAGTAGTAGCCCGCGACGCCCAGCAGGGCGAGGCCGGCCACCAGCATGCCGGTGATGGCGCCGGAGGTGAAGGCGACGCTGAGGCCCTTGCCGAGGCTTTCCGAGGAGGCCTGGGCCGTGCGCACGTTGGCGCGGACCGAGATCAGCATGCCGACGAAGCCGGCGCCGCCCGACAGGATCGCGCCGAGCGCGAAGCCGACAGGCTGTTCCCAGCTCTTGAAGAACCACGCCAGCAAGGCGATCACGACCACGCCGACGAGGGCGATCGTGGTGTACTGGCGGTTCAGGTAGGCTTGCGCGCCTTCCTGGATGGCCGCGGCGATTTCCTGCATCCGCGCGTTGCCGGCGGACTTGCGCAACAGCCCGAGGGTCTGGATCACGCCGTAGATCACGGCGGCCAGACCAGCGACTATCGCCAGTACGAGAAAGTCGATGCCCATTAGTTTCAAGAGCCCCTTTGTTTGACACCGGGGGTTTCCACGCCGCCGTTGGCCGGCGTACGGATCCCCCGATTTCCTTATGAACAGACGCCGACAGACGGCGTCCCCTTTGCGAAAAGACGACCGTCTTTGCCAAATGCGGGCGGTCTAAGCAACCGCCTGTTCCGTTTGGGGAAACCCGCGGCCCTAGGCGGCCGGACGCGGCAGCCGGCTGCGCTGCTTCGGCGTCTGCGAAACCAGCGTCACCGAGAGCAGATTCCGCGGCGATGTGATCAGTCCCGCCTCACGCATCAGGGTCGCCTTCATACGCGCCTCGTCGATCGTCGTGTAGTCGCGCGGGTTGGTGAATGGCGTGCGATGGGCGGCGCGCACCAGGGCGTCGCGGAACCAGGGCTCGCGCTCGCGCAGCTTGGGCGCGTCGGCGGTCGGCGTCAGGTTGATGCGGATCTGGGCGAAGACGTAGTTGATCAGCCGGTTGTTCAGCACGATCGGCAGCGCCACCGGCGAAAGATCGACGTATTGCCCGCCCGATTCCTTCTTCGGCGGCGCATTGGCCGAGGCGGTCCCGGCGGCGAGGACGAACGGAAGGGCGGTGAGGATCTGACGACGGCGCATGGCCTGTTGTCGCCAACGCCTGGTGAAAGCCGCGTTAACCGTGGGTCCAGCCGAGGCGGTCCAGGGGAACGACCGCGCCACGCAGGGTCGCCGACACGCCCTGCCCCGCCGTGAAGCCGCCGACGGCGACAAAGCCGTCGGGCAAGGCCGCGTCCGGCGACAGGGCGCAAACGATTTCGTAGTCGTCGCCGCCCGTGGCCAGCCCGGTCAGGGCCGCCAGGGTGTCGGGCTGGCGGGCCAGCCAGTCCGCGGCGGCGACCGACACCGGCGTGCGGCCCAGATCGATCTCGACCGCACAACCGCTGGCCGTGGCGAGGTGGCCGGCGTCGGCCAGCAGACCGTCGGAAATATCGGCCGCCGCGCGGGCCTGGTCGCGCAGCAGGTCCCTCAGGTCGGTGCGCGGGGTCGGCAGGCGGTAGCGCGCGGCCAGCGCCGGGCTGTCGAGCTCGCCCCGCGCCGCCTTCAGCCCCAGCCAGCCGTCACCGATCGGCCCGGACACGGCCAGCAGATCGCCTGGCTTCGCCCCCCGGCGCAGCACCGCCCGACCCTGCGGAACCCATCCCAGCATCGTCGCGGTCAGGGTCAGCGGCCCCGGCGTCGACGTCGTGTCGCCCCCGAGCAGGGTCAGGTCCCAGGTCGCGCCGTCCTCGGCCAGGCCGCGCGCGAACCGTTCACGCTCCGCCCAGGTCGTTCCGGTCGGCCAGCTGGTGGTGAGGAAATAGCCGTACGGCTCGGCGGCCTTGGCCGCGAGATCGGACAGGTTCACCCGCAACAGCTTGCGGGCCACCAGGTCGAGCGGGTCGTCGGGCAGGAAATGCACCCCGGCGACCAGGGCGTCCTTGGTCACCACCAGGTCGAAACCGGGCCGCGAGGGAATCACCGCGGCGTCGTCGAGCAGATCGAGCGCTTCGGGCGCGCCCCGCGTCAGCGGGCGCAGAAGCCGCGCGATCCAGTCGAACTCACCCCCGGGCATCGCGGGCGATGCCGTCGAGGGCGCCGTTGACGAAGCCGGGCTCCGGGCCTTCGAAGAAGGACTTGGTGATCTCGACGTACTCGTCGATGGCCACCTCGACCGGCACGTCCGGCCGGCGCATCAGCTCCCAGCCGCCGGCGCGCAGGATGGCCCGCAACGTCGCGTCGATCCGTTCCAGCCGCCAGCCGGCGGCCAGACGATGGGTGATCGCCGAATCGATCGCCGCCTGGGCGCCGACGACGCCGTGCACCAGTTCGGAGAAGAAGGTCTCGTCAGCCTCAGCGAGGGTCTCCCCCTCGAGGTCGCCGTCGAAGCGGTGATCGACGAATTCGCGCACGACGGCGTCGACGCCGGCCCCGGCCAGTTCCATCTGGTACAGCGCCTGGACGGCGGCCAGACGCGCGACGGTGCGGGCGCGGCGTTCCTTGGCGCTGAGGTTCGCCGGCTTGTCCTCGGTCGCCGCCAGCAGGCGGTCGTAAGCCTCACGCAGGCTGGCGGGCTTGGCGTCGCCGCTCATTGACCCAGGTCCAGGCTGTTCTTGATGCTCAGGACTTCCAGGCAGGCGCGCGCCGCGCCGCCGCCCTTGTCGCCCTCGGACACGCGGGCGCGGGCCCAGGCCTGCTCCTCGTCCTCGACGGTCAGGATGCCGTTACCGATGGCCAGACCGTGGCGCACGGCGAGGTCCATCAGGCCGCGCGACGATTCGTTGGAGACGATCTCGAAGTGATAGGTCTCGCCGCGGATCACGCAGCCCAGGGCGACATAGCCGTCGAACGGACGGCCCGTCGGGCGGCGTCCGGCCTCCTCGGCGAGCGCGATGACGGCCGGAATCTCCAGCGCGCCCGGCACGGTGATCACTTCGTACTCCGCCCCGACCGCCGTGATGGCGTCGGCCGCGCCCCGCAGGAGCTCGTCGGACAGGTCCGAATAGAACCGGCCTTCCACGATGAGGATGCGGACCTTGTCAGCGGACATGCACTACTCCTTGGGCGTCACGATGGGCTGGCGCCCGACGATCCTGAGCCCGTAGCCCTCGAGGGCGGCGGGTTTGAACGGACTGGAAGTGAGCAGGACCATTTCCCGCACCCCCAGGTCCAGCAGGATCTGCGCCCCCACTCCGTAATCGCGGATGGCGTTGCTCCGGTACTGGCTCCCTGCCGCATACTCCCCGCCGTAGCGTTCGGAAAGCCAGGCCGGGTTCGGATCGCGGATGAACACCGCCACGCCGGGGCCGTCATGGTCGCCGATCGCCTGCAGCGCGGCCGGCACATAGTCGCGCCGCGCGCCGACGAATCCCAGCATGTCGGCGGCCAGATCGACCTGGTGCATGCGCACGAGCGTCGGCTTGTCGGCCTCGATGCGGCCCTTGACCAGCGCCACATGCTCGCAGCGATCGATGGTGTTGCGATAGACGATCATGCGGAATTCGCCGCCGTGAACGCTGGTGAACGGCGTCTCGAGCGCCCGTTCCACCTGCCGCTCGGTGCGGCGGCGATAGGCGATCAGGTCGGCGATGGTGCCGATCTTCAGCCCGTGCAGCTGGGCGAACGAGACCAGGTCCGGCAGCCGGGCCATGGTGCCGTCGTCCTTCATGATCTCGCAGATCACCCCGGCGGGGTTCAGGCCGGCCAGGCGCGAGATGTCGATCGCCGCCTCGGTGTGGCCGGCGCGGACCAGCACGCCGCCGTCGCGGGCGACCAGCGGGAACACGTGGCCGGGCGAGACGATGTCGTCCGGGCCCTTGGTCGGGTCGATGGCCACGGCCACCGTGTGCGACCGGTCATGCGCCGAAATGCCGGTGGTCACTCCCTCCTTCGCCTCGATCGAGACGGTGAAGGCGGTCGTCATGCTCTCGCGGTTCTCGGCGGCCATCGGCGGCAGGCGCAGCTGGCGCGCCCGCTCGTTGGTGATGCTGAGGCAGATCAGGCCCCGCGCGTGGCGGGCCATGAAGTTGATCTGGTCGGGCGTGGCGAACTGGGCGGGGATGATGACATCCCCCTCGTTCTCGCGATCCTCGGCGTCGACCAGGATGTAGGGCCGCCCGTTGCGGGCGTCCTCGATGATGTCCTCGATCGGCGAGATGGGGCTGTCTTCACTCATCGGCTGTCTCCTGCCACCGGGCGAGGTAACGCGCCAGCATGTCGATCTCGAGATTGACCCGCGCCCCGACCGTCAGGCGGCCGAGCGTGGTCACATCCCAGGTGTGGGGAATGATGTTCAGGCCGAAGACGTCGCCCTCGACCTCGTTGACGGTCAGGCTGACGCCCTCGACGGTGATCGAGCCCTTGGGGGCGATCAGCCGGTGCAGCGGCTTCGGCGCGCGGATGCGCAGGCGGTGTGAGCCGCCCTCGGGCGTGATCGACAGCACCTCGCCCAGGCCGTCGACATGGCCCGAAACGATATGGCCGCCCATCTCGTCGCCGAGCCGCGCGGCGCGCTCCAGGTTGACGGGCGCGCCCTCGGCCCACTGGTCGAGCGTGGTCTTCGACAGGGTCTCGGCCGAAACCTCGACGGCGAACCAGCCCTCACCCTTCTCCACCACGGTCAGGCAGCAGCCGGCATGGGAGATCGACGCGCCGAGATCGACCGTCGCCATGTCATAGGCCGTCTCGATCTCGAAGCGGCGGTCGCGGTTGGTTTCGCGCACGCTGCGCACCCGGCCGACGTCGGTGACAATTCCGGTGAACATCAGACCTTCTCGTACCGTTCCCACAGGTCGTCGCCGACCGCCTCGACCGACAACCGCCTGAAACGTGGGGCGGCGGCCAGATCTTTCAACACGAAGGCGCCGATCGCCGGCCGGCCCTCGTCGCCGAGGATCATCGGCGCCCGGAACCACTCGATCCGGTCGATCAGCCCGGCGCTGAGGAAACTCGCCGCCACCTGTCCGCCGCCCTCGATCATCAGGTTCAGCTCCATGGCCCCCGCGGGCCCAACGCCGAACCGCTCGCCGATCCGGCGGTCGAAGTCCGCCTGCAGCGCCTCGACCACCGCCTGGGGATCGGGACGCCCCTCGTTCTGGGCCACTTGCAGCACGGTGACCCCAGCGTCAGTCAAACGGTTGTTTGGATTCTCGATCGTCACGACCACGGTGGGCAGCCGTCCGGCGTCCCGCACCAGCTTCGAGGTCAGCGGCAGCCGCTGACGGCTGTCGAGCACCACCCGCACGGGCTGGATGCCGACAAAGCCGGGCAGCCGCACGGTGAGCTCGGGATCGTCGGCGATCGCCGTCTCGATCCCGACCAGCACCGCCTGGTGCAGGGCGCGGATGCGATGCACCTCCTCGCGCGCCGCCGGCCCGGTGATCCAGCGGCTCTCCCCCGACGCGGTGGCGATGCGACCGTCCAGAGATGTGGCGAGTTTGAGCGTTACGCCCAAGCTCAGTCCTCCAGATCTTCGGACAAGCCTTCAGCGCTGAGGAACTGGGCGAAGTCGTCGGTATGGCGGAAGTCGCGGTAGACCGAGGCGTAGCGGACGTAGGCCACGTCATCGAGCGCCTTGAGCGACTTCATGACCATCTCGCCGACCACCGATGACGGCAGTTCGGTTTCGCCCATGCTCTCCAGCTGACGGACGATGCCGTTGATCAGCCGGTCGACGCGCTCGGCGTCGATCTGGCGCTTGCGCAGCGGCAGGGCCACCGAACGGGCCAGCTTCTCGCGGTCGAACGGCGTGCGCCGCCCGGACCGCTTGACGATGGTCAGCTCGCGCAGCTGCACGCGTTCGAAGGTGGTGAAGCGGCCGCCGCATTCGGGGCAGAGCCGACGCCGACGGATGGCCGCGCCGTCTTCCGACGGGCGGCTGTCCTTCACCTGGCTTTCCATATGACCGCAGAACGGGCAGCGCATGTTGGGCCCCTCCCGGCGGCCGTCCCTATTAGTTGTAGATAGGGAAGCGCGCCGTCAACGCCAGCACCTGTTCCCGGACTTTCGCCTCGACCGCCGCGTTGCCTTCCGGACCGTTGGCCGACAGGCCGTCGACGACCTCGCCGATCCACTGGCCGATCTGGCGGAACTCCGCCTCGCCGAACCCGCGGGTCGTGCCGGCCGGGGTGCCGAGCCGCACGCCGGAGGTCACGGTGAACGAGGCCGTGTCGAACGGAATGCCGTTCTTGTTGCAGGTGATGTTGGCGCGCTCGAGCGAGGCTTCGGTGTCCTTGCCGGTCACGCCCTTGGGCCGCAGGTCGACCAGCATCACGTGGCTGTCGGTGCCGCCGGAGACGATGTTGACGCCCGACGCCATCAGGGTGTCGGCCAGGGCCTTGGCGTTGGCCACGACCTGGGCGGCGTACGCCTTGAAGTCGGGCTGCAGCGCCTCTCCGAAGGCTACGGCCTTGGCGGCGATGACATGCTCCAGCGGCCCCCCCTGCAGGCCGGGGAACACCGCCGAGTTGATCTTCTTGGCGATGGCCTCGTCGTTGGTCAGGATCAGGCCGCCGCGCGGACCGCGCAGGGTCTTGTGGGTGGTGGTGGTGACCACGTGGGCGTGCGGCACCGGGTTGGGATAGGCGCCGCCGGCGACCAGACCGGCGTAATGGGCCATGTCGACCATCAGCAGGGCCCCGACGCTGTCGGCGATCTCACGGAAACGCTTGAAGTCGATGGCGCGGCCATAGGCCGAGCCGCCGGCGATGATCAGCTTCGGCCGCTCGCGCTCGGCGACTTCGGCGACGTTGTCGTAGTCGATGTACTGGTCCTGCTGGCGCACGGTGTAGGCCACCGGCTTGAACCACTTGCCCGACTGGTTGGCGGGGCTGCCGTGGGTCAGGTGCCCGCCGGCGGCCAGATCCATGCCCATGAAGGTGTCGCCCGGCGTCAGCAGGGCCATGAACACCGCCTGGTTGGCCTGGGCGCCCGAGTGCGGCTGGACGTTGGCGAAGCCGGCGCCGAACAGCTCCTTGGCCCGTTCGATGGCGAGGGTCTCCAGCACGTCGACGTACTCGCAGCCGCCGTAGTAGCGCTTGCCCGGATACCCTTCGGCATACTTGTTGGTCAGGATCGAGCCCTGGGCCTCGAGCACCGCCTTGCTGACGATGTTCTCCGAGGCGATCAGCTCGATCTGGTTCTGCTGGCGCTTCAGTTCATGCGCGATGGCCTCGGCGATCGCCGGATCGGCGGTGGCGAGGTCGGCGCCGAAGAAGGCGGGGCGGATCGATGTGGAAGCGTTCATGGGCATACCCCTGCTGGCTGCGGCGCGCTGGCTGGCGCGCCCTCTTTAGCGATCATGTCGCCATGATCAATCGGAACCCGGCGGCGCCGGGGGCGTTGGACGTCAAACCTGTCGGTTCGCGAACGCTCGACGGGAAATGGCGTGCAAAGTGTGAGGAGTCCCCGCGATGACCGACGAGACCAGCGACAAGGCCCCGTTGGATGCGGACATCCTGATGTGCTCTGCGGAGATCGTGGCCGCCTATGTGGGGCGGAATGCCGTAGGGGCCAGCGCCCTGCCCGACCTGATCCGCACTGTTCACAGTTCGCTGGCCGGTCTGTCCGGCGCGCCGGAACCGGTGGCGCGCGAAAAGCAGAAGCCGGCCGTGCCGATCTCCCGATCGGTGCAACGCGACTACATCGTCTGCCTGGAAGACGGCGCGCACCTGAAGATGCTGAAGCGCTACCTGCGCTCGCGCTTCGACCTGAGTCCCGAGGAATACCGCCGCCGGTGGGGCCTGCCGCCGGATTACCCGATGGTCGCGCCGGCCTACGCCGAGCGACGCTCTGACTTCGCCAAGCGAATCGGACTGGGCAAGGGTGTGAGGCGGCGGGCTTGATCCTTTAGGCGGCGTATCCGCCCACGCGGGCGATATTGCAGTGGGCCCAGAGATTTTCCAGCGCCCGCACGAGATCGCGCATCATCGCATCGGTGTGGAACGGCGTCGGCGTGAAACGCAGTCGCTCTGTGCCGCGCGGCACGGTCGGGAAGTTGATCGGCTGGACATAGATGCCGTGGTCTTCCAGCAGCATGTCGGAGACCATCTTGCAGTGGACGGCGTCGCCGACCATCACCGGCACGATGTGGCTGACCGAGCTGTCCATGACCGGCAGGCCGGCGGCCTTCATCATGGCCTTCAGGGTCGCGGCGCGCTCCTGGTGCTGGTCTCGGACCTCGTTGTGCTCCTTGAGCCAGCGCACCGAAGCCAGCGCGCCGGCGGTCAGGGCCGGCGGCAGCGAGGTCGTGAAAATGAAGCCCGAGGCATAGGAGCGGATCGCGTCGACGATCACCGCGTCGGCGGCGATGTAGCCGCCCATCACGCCGATGGCCTTGCCGAGCGTGGCCTCGATGATGTCGATCTCGGAGGCGATGTCGTCGCGCTCGGAGACGCCGCCGCCGCGCTGGCCATACAGGCCGACCGCGTGGACTTCGTCGATGTAGGTCATGGCGCCGTACTTCTTCGCCAGCGCGACCGTGCCGCGGATGTCGGAGATGTCGCCGTCCATCGAATAGACGCTCTCGAACGCCACCAGCTTGGGCGCATCCGGATCGGCCTCGGCGAGCAGCTGCTCGAGGTGGGCCAGGTCGTTGTGGCGGAAGATCTTGCGCGCGCCGCCGCCGTTGCGGATGCCGCTGATCATCGAGGCGTGGTTGAGCTCGTCGGAGAAGATGATCAGCCCGGGCAGGATCTTGTACAGCGTCGCCAGCGTCGCCTCGTTGGAGACGTAGCCGGAGGTGAACAACAGGGCTGATTCCTTGTGGTGCAGGTCGGCCAGTTCGCGTTCGAGTTCGACGTGGAAATGGGTGGTGCCGGAGATGTTGCGCGTGCCGCCCGAGCCGGTGCCGGTCGCGTCGATGGCCTCGTGCATGGCGTTGACGACGACCGGGTTCTGACCCTGGCCGAGATAGTCGTTGGAACACCAGACGATGACCTCGGACTCCGACCCGTCGTCACGCGTCCAGGTCGCCCGCGGGAAGTCGCCGCGATGGCGCTTGAGATCAGCGAAAACCCGGTAACGGCCTTCGTCGCGAACCTTCGCCACGGCGGTCTCGAAAGCGGCCTTGTAATCCATCGACAACGCCCGGCCCCGATGTGACGGTCGCCCCGCCCCGGCCGGCTCCTGTTTTCTGTTTCGCGGGGCTTATAGGCGCCCCCGGACTCCCATGTCCACTTATGGGAGTTTCATCTGGCAACGTATTACGTGAATCGCCGCAGGTCTTTCGCGAACGGCTCTCAGGTAACGGGTTTCAGGATGGCCGGTCCCGCGCCGCCGTGAATTGATCCAGCGCAAAAGCGGCGATCAGGTCTTCAATTCATCGAGGCGCCCGCGGAACATCTGCAGCATGGCCGAAAAGTCCTTCTGGCCATGTCCCAGGCCGTCGAACAGGGCGTAGAGCGCCTCGGCCTGGGCGCCCATCGGCGTCGACGCCCCGGCGCGCGCCGCGGCCTCCTGGGCCAGCTTGAGATCCTTCAGCATCAGGGCGCTGAGGAAGCCGCCCTCGTAGTTGCGGTTCGACGGCGCTGTCTCGACCGGCCCCGGCCAGGGGCAGTAGGTGGTCAGGGACCAGCACTGACCCGACGATTTCGAGCCGATCTCGTAGAATCGCTCCGGATCCAGCCCGAGCTTCTCGGCCAGGGCGAAGGCCTCGCAGACGCCGATCATCGAGATGCCGAGCAGCATGTTGTTGCAGATCTTGGCCGCCTGGCCCGAACCGGCCGCGCCGGCATGGAACACCACCCTGGCCATCGGCTGCAGGATGGCCTCGAAGGCCGCATAGTCATCGGCCTCGCAGCCGACCATGAAGGCCAGGGTGCCGGCCTCGGCCGCCATGATGCCGCCGCTGACCGGCGCGTCGGCGAAGCGGTAGCCCTTCGCCCTCGCCTGCTCGCCGACGGCGCGGGCGCTGTCGATATCGATCGTCGAACAGTCGATCAGCAGCGCCGAGGTCGGCGCGTGCGCCAGCACCTGCTCGCCATAGACCGAGCGGACATGCGGCCCGGCGGGCAACATGGTGATGACGGCGTCGGCGTCCTTCACGGCCTCGGCGACCGACGCGGCGGGCCGACAGCCGGCGGCCACCGCCCTGTCGACGGCGGCCTGCGACAGGTCGAAGGCCCGGACCTCATGGCCGGCCTTCACCTGGTTGGCGGCCATACCGGCCCCCATGTTGCCGAGGCCGATAAAAGCAATACGGGTCATGGTGCTACGCGGGCCTGCGGAATTTGAGCACGAACTGGTCGGTCTTGCCCTTGATGACGTCGTCAAAGACGCTCGCCGTGCGGGGGTCGGCCGGATTGCGCAGCAGCTGGCTCTCGTCTTCAAGCACGAAGCCGGCCGCGGTCAGCTCGGCCTTCACCGTGGCGATGTCGATGCGATGCAGGGCTTTTGACTGGCTGTCGCCCGTTCCGTCGACGGCCGAATGATCGATGACGATCAGCACGCCGCCCGGCTTGACGCTGTTGAACAGCGCCTTGTCGATCGCCGCGATGCCCGGCGCCGGAATGAAGCCCAGGTGCAGGTCGTGGTAGTTCTGGGCCGTGAACAGAACGTCCAGCGGCTCGGGGAAGGCCACCGCGCCCAGCGACACCCGCACCGGTGCGACGTTCGGATAGGCCGCCGCGACCGCGTCCTGAGACGTCGCGTAGTCGGCGCTGTAGCGGATGAACTCGGTCGACTGCATGCCGTAGACCTTGCCGCTGTCGCCGACCGCCCTGGCGAACAGGCGGGTGAAGTAGCCGCCGCCCATCAGGAAGTCGCCGACGCGGTCGCCGGGCTTGACCCCGGCGAAGGCGAGAATTTCGGCGGGATGCCGCGCGGCGTCGCGCGCGGTGTCCTTGGCCGGACGGCCGCCGTCGGCCACGGCGGCGGTGATGTTGGCCGGAAGATCGGCGGCCATGGCGGCGGCGCCGAGCGCCAGGGCCAGGATGCCGGCGAGCGGCGCGGTGAAACGACGGGCCATCAGCGGGCGCTCCTCGGCTTGCGGAACTTGTAGATGAACTGGTCGGTCTGGCCGCGGATCGACGGATCGAAGACGTTGACGGTCAGGGAGTCGCGCGGATTGCGCAGCACCCGGCTTTCGCCCTCGTAGATGAAGCCGGCGGCTTCGACTTCACGGCGCACCAGGGCCGCGTCGATGCGGTGCAGGCTCTCGGTGTCGCGCAGGCCGCTGCCCGCCTTGGCCGAGTGGTCGAGCACCAGATAGACGCCGCCCGGCTTGAGCGCGGCGAAGATGCGGCGGTTGACCACCGACAGGTCGGCCGGCCCCATGAAGCTCAGGTGCATGTCGTGGTAGTTCTGGGCCGTGAACACCAGGTCCACCTTCTCCGGGGCGGAGAAGGTCGGCAGGGTCTGCAGGATCATCTTCGCGTTGCCATAGGGCGGCTTGCCGACGAAGGCGGCGACCGACGGCGGGCGGCCCTTGGCGATGGCCGTCAGCTCGTCCGGCACATAGGCGTAGACCCGGCCGTTCGGACCGACGGCGCGCGACAGGATACGGGTGAAATAGCCCGAGCCCGGCACCAGATCGACGACCTTCATGCCCGGACGCAGTCCGGCGAACATCAGCACTTCGCCGGGCTTGCGATTGGCGTCGCGGGCGCGGTCGGCCTCGGGCCGGGACGGATCGGACAGCGCCGCCGCGAGGAACGCGGGCAGCGTGACCGGCGCATCCGCGGGCGGCGGCGGCGGGGGCGGCGGTACGGTCTCGCAGGCGGCGAGCGCCAGAACGGCCGCAACGGCGAGCCAACGGGCTTGGAACTTCATCCTGATGTCTTCCCCAATGGTGTTACCCCGACCCGGCTGTTGTCCTACGCCGGTTCCGGCCTCAAGTCAGCGGCGTCCATTCCTCTTCGGGCGGCAGCGGCGCGAAGATGTCGTCCAGCAGGGTGTCGGAGACGGCCTCAACCGTCGGCGGATCCCAGCTGGGCGCGTTGTCCTTGTCGATGATGACCGCCCGCACGCCCTCAAGGAAGTCATGACGCCGCACGACCCGCGATCCGATGCGGTATTCCATGGCCATGTTGGCGGCGAAGTCGTCCAGCGCCGCGCCGGTCCTGAGCTGGCGCCAGGCGACCTTCAGCGTCTGCGGAGACTTGGTCCTGAGCGTCGCCAGCTGGGACGCGGCCCAGTCGCCGGGCTCGACCTCGAGATTGGCGAGGATCGCCTCGACATCGCCCTCGCCGAACAGCCGGTCGATGTCGGCCTGGTGCGCGGCGATCGGCGGATGGCCGGCGTCCTCGACGAAGCCGGCCAGCGCGGCGGCCACGCTGCCCGGATGGGCCAGCAGGGCCGCCTTGAAGGCGTCCACCTTGTCCGACGGCATGTAGTGGGTGGCGATGCTTAGGGCGCAGCAGTCGGCCGCCTTGATCCGCGCGCCGGTCAGGGCCAGCCACAGGCCTGTCTTGCCGGGCAGCCGCGGCAGGAACCAGCCACCGCCGACATCGGGGAACAGGCCGATGCCGGTTTCGGGCATGGCGAAGGTGGTCCGCTCGGTGGCGATGCGCACCGCGGCCGGCAGCGAGAGGCCGACGCCGCCGCCCATGGTCACTCCGTCCATCACCGCGATGACCGGCTTGGGATAGGTGAACAGCAGATGGTTCAGCCGGTACTCGGTGTGGAAGAACTTCCGGGCCGCGACGGCGTCGCCCGCCCCGCTCTCGGCCAGCATGCGGATATCGCCGCCGGCGCAGAAGCCGCGCTCGCCGCTGTGGTCGATGAGGATGCACTGGACCTGCTCGTCGTAGCGCCAGATCGACAGGGCATCGATCATGTCCTCGCACATCACCAGCGTCAGGGCGTGCAGCGCCTTGGGCCGGTTCAGCGTGATCCGCCCGACGCCGGATTCGACGCGGCAGAGGACTTCGAGGGCGTCGGTCACTGGCGGAACATCTCCCGGCTGATGATCACCCGCATGATCTCGTTGGTGCCTTCGAGGATCTGGTGGACGCGCAGGTCGCGGACCACGCGCTCCAGCGGATAGTCCTGCAGGTAGCCGTAGCCCCCGTGCAGCTGCAGCGCCTGGTTGGCGACCTCGAAGCCGGCGTCGGTGGCGAAGCGCTTGGCCATGGCGCAGAGCTTCGTGGCGTTGGGATCGCGACGGTCCAGCGCGTCGGCGGCGTTGCGCACCATCAGCCGGGCGGCCTCCAGCTCGGTGGCCATGTCGGCGATCTTGAACTGCAGGGCCTGGAAGTCCTTCAGCGGCCTGCCGAACTGGTTGCGGGTCTCCAGATAGGCCTTGGCCGTGTCGAGCGCAAAGGCCGCGCCGCCGAGCGAGCAGCTGGCGATGTTCAGCCGGCCGCCGTCGAGGCCCATCATGGCGAAGCGGAAGCCCTCGCCCTCCCCGCCGATGCGGTTCGACTCATGCACGCGCACGCCGTCGAAGTTGACCTGGGCGGTCGGCTGCGACTTCCAGCCCATCTTGCGCTCGTTGGCCCCGAAGCTGAGGCCCGGCGTCCCCTTCTCGACGACGAAGGCCGAGACGCCCTTGGCGCCCGGCTCGCCGGTGCGGGCCATGACGACATAGATGTCCGACACCCCGCCGCCGCTGATGAAGGCCTTCGAGCCGTTCAGGACGTAGTGGTCGCCGTTCTTCGTCGCCGTGGTGCGCATGGCCGCGGCGTCCGAGCCCGAGCCCGGCTCGGTCAGGCAGTAGCTGGCGATCAGCGCCATGGTCGTCAGGCGCGGCAGGTAGCGGTGACGCAGGTCGTCCGAGCCGAACCGGTCGATCATCCACGAAGCCATGTTGTGGATGGTCATGTAGGCGGCGGTCGATACGTCGCCGTAGCTCAGGGCCTCGAAGATGATCGACGCGTCGAGCCGCGAGAGGCCCGAGCCGCCGACGTCGTCCCGGACATAGATGCCGGCGAAGCCGAGCGCGGCGGCCGCGCGCATGACGTCGACCGGAAAATGGCTGTCCTCGTCCCATTTGGCCGAATGCGGGGCGAGTTCATCCCGCGCGAAGGCCTGGGCCATCTCCTGGATCGCGCGCTGATCGTCGGACAGGGAGAAATCCATGCGGGCGGAGCTCCTGGGAGGCAATTCAATGCCGCGGTTGTAGCGGGTTGATGACCTGACGGCCACGGCGCACCCTGTCAACGACCGCGACCTGCCTGGAGACGCGCCTTGAACAGTCCCGCCGGCCCGATCCGGACCGAGGCCGAACGCAACCTGGCCCTGCTGGCCTATGGCCTGCTGGGCGTTTCGGTGTTCTTCGCCGGCATCACGGCGCTGGTGGCGGTGATCATCGCCTATACCCTTCACGATGCGGCGAACGAGACCCTGTCGCGCCACTTCCGCTTCCAGATCCGCATCTTCTGGATCGGGGTGGGCTGCGTCGCCCTCGCCGTCGTGGCGGGTGTCGTGGCGGCCGTCGGATCACTGGGCAGCCTGCTGCACCGGGCCCCGCCGGCGGACATGGTGCGCACGCTCGACCTGTGGGGCCGCACGATCGATCTGAGCGGCCTGCGGATCACGCCGCTGGTGGTCGTCGCGACCGGCGTGGCCCTCGCCTCCGCCCTTCTGGGCGCAGTGTGGATGATCCTCGCGCCGGTCATCGGCTTCATCCGGCTTGCCTCGGCGCGGCACATGAGCGAGACCGCGCCCTCATGAGCCTGCCCCCCCTCGCCGCCTACCCCGCCCTGCGTCTCCGCCGCCCGCGTCAGGCCGACTGGAGCCGCCGTCTGGTCCGCGAAAGCGTGATGACCCCGGCCGACCTGATCTGGTCGATGGTCGTGCACGAGGGCGAGGGCCGCATCCCCGTCGCCTCGATGCCCGGCGTCGAGCGGCTGTCGGTCGAGGACTGCGCAAGAGCGGCCGTCGAGGCCCGCGAGCTGGGCATCCCGGCGATCGCCGTCTTCCCCTACATCGACGGATCGACCAAGGACGCCAGCGGCTCCCGCGCCGCCGACCCCGACGGCGTCGTCAGCCGGGCCGTTCGCGCCATGAAGGCCGCCGCGCCCGAGGTCGGGATCATGTGCGACGTGGCGCTCGACCCGTTCACCGACCACGGCCACGACGGCCTGATCGTCGACGGCCGCATCGACAATGACTCGACCATCGCCGCGCTGGTCGAACAGGCGCTGGTCCAGGCCCGCGCCGGCTGCGACATCCTCGCCCCGTCCGACATGATGGACGGCCGGGTCGGCATCCTGCGCAAGGCGCTGGAAGCTGAAGGTTTTCAGGATGTTATGATCATGTCCTACGCGGCGAAGTACGCCTCGGCCTTCTACGGCCCGTACCGCGACGCGATCGGCTCCGGCAAGCTCGGCACGCTGGGGCCGTCCGACAAGAAGACCTACCAGCAGGACCCGGCCAACAGCGACGAGGCCCTGCGCGAGGTGGCCCTCGACATCGCCGAGGGCGCGGACATGGTCATGGTCAAGCCGGGAATGCCCTATCTCGATATCATTCAACGGGTTGTCGAGACCTTTTCCATGCCGACCTTCGCTTTCCAGGTCAGTGGCGAGTACGCCATGATCATGGCCGCGGCCCGGAACGGCTGGATCGACGAGGAGCGGGCCATCCTCGAAAGCCTGGGCGCCTTCAAGCGCGCCGGCTGCGCCGGGGTGATCACCTATTTCGCGCCGCGGGCGGCCAAACTGCTGGGCGCCTGACGGTCCATGGACGAGATCAGGCTCGTCCCGTCCGATCCCGCCTGGCCCCGGCTGTTCGATGAGGAGGCCGCACGGCTGCGGGCGATCATCCCGGCCGACCTGCTCGTGGCCCTCGACCACATCGGCAGCACGGCCGTGCCGGGTCTGCCGGCCAAGCCGGTCATCGACATCCAGGCGACGGTCACGGACCTGGAGGCCGCCCGGGCCCGCCTCGTCGCCCCGCTCGAGGCCGCGGGCTACGCGTTCCGGGCGGAGAACCCGGACACGGACCGCCTGTTCTTCGTCAAGGGCCTGCCTCCGTCCGCGCCGCACCGGACCCATCACCTGCACATCATGGAGAACGGCCCCGGCGCCCTGCGGCACATCGCCTTTCGCAACCACCTGCGCGACCATCCCGCGGAGGCCGCCGCCTACGCGGCGTTGAAGCAGGACCTGGCCCGGCGCTTCCGCGACGACCGCGAGGCCTACACCGCCGCCAAGGGCGACTTCATCTCCACGGTTCTGGACCGCGCGGCCGCCGAAGGCCACGATGAGGAAGCGCCCGGAGAGCGTCCGTCATGAAGTACTTCTTCCAGAGCGTCAGACCCATCCTGCTCGACTTCCTGTCGACCATCGCCTTCCTGATCGCGCTGAGCCTCGTTCATGACGTGCGCGTCGCCATCCTCATCGGCATCGCCGTCGGCGTGGCCGAGATCGCCTGGGAAGTGGTGCGCCACAGGAAGATCAGCATCATGCAGGCGGCGAGCCTGTTTCTCGTCGTCACGCTCGGCGGCGCGAGTCTCATCCTGCATGACCCCCGCTTCGTGATGATCAAACCCAGCGTCGGCTACGCGGCGATCGGCGTCGTCATGCTCAAGCGCGGCTGGCAGGCGGCCTACGTCCCGCCGATCGCGCTGGACCTTGTGCCGGAGCGGCGGTTCGTCTTCTGGGGCTACGTCTGGGCGGGGCTGATGCTGTTTTCAGCCGCAGGGAACCTGGCGCTGGTGGCGCTGGTCGACGTGAAGACCTGGGCCCTGATTCTGACCGTCTGGGGCGTGGGCTCGAAGCTGGCGCTGTTCATCGCCGAGTACGGATCGATCCGCATCGAGGCCGGGCGGGCCTATCGTCGCAGAGCCGCCGAACAGGCCGCCGCCGCGGTCGCCGTTAACGCTTAATTCGGCGACGCCGCGCAGTTTGACCCGCGTCTGTGATCCGTGGGGCCAATGCGGCTGCGTTTCGTACTTTTTCTTGGTTTCTTCACCGCGCTGACGTTTGGGCAGGCCCATGCGGCCGCTTCGGCGCCCCTCCCCATATCGAGCCAGGCCGCCCAGGACGAACGCGTGCGCGAGCTCGCCCGCACCCTGGAATCCCGCGGGCTGATGACCCCGCCGGCGCAGATCTCGGCCTGGGAGTCTCGGGCGGCGGGAACAAGCGGTCCGGGTCGCCTGGAACAGCTGCGGCGCATATCGATCGAGGCGCTGACCGCCTCCGACGTCGCCCGCGCCCACCGCTGGATGAGCCTCTACGCGGCGGAGATCCGGCTTCGCAAGGACGAGCGCCACGCCCGGGTTCTGCAACATCTGCGCGCCTATGAACGCGGCTTCGACGGCGATTTCGGCGGCGCGGCCGCCGAACTGACCCGGCTGCTGGCCGGGGAGCGCGATCCGTTCCTGCGGGCCAACGGCGCGCGCCTGCTGGCCTATTCGCTGGCCGACGCCGGCCTGCCGGTTCAGGCGCTGCAGGTGATCCGCTCCGGCCTGCGCGACGCCGACCAGTCCGACGAGAGCGCCGCCCTGAAGCTGGGGCTGGCCGACGCCGGCGCCTATACGGCGCGGCAGCTGAACGATCTGCCGGCCTTCATCGACAACATCGATATCGAGATCGCCGCCGCGGCGAAGACCGACCAGCCGCTGGACGGACGCACGGCGCTCTACAACCTGACCATTCTCAACTCGACGCTGGGCCGTGACGCCCTCGCGTCCGACCTCCTGCGGCAGTTCCAGCGACTGTCGAACGCCACAGGCGACGCCACCGAGATCGCCTGGGCCAACGAAGTCTGCGCCACGGTGAAGATCCGCGCGCGGGACTATGCCGAGGCCCTGCGCTGCGCCGACGCGGCGCTCGACTATCCCGCGATGGCTCCGGAACACCGGCCCAAGGTCATGCTGATTCAGGTCGAGGCGCTGGCGCGGCTGGGTCGTCCCGTCGAAGCCCGCCGACAGCTGACCGAACTTCAGGCGCTGGCGCGCAAGCGCGGCGATCCGCTGCTGATGCACGCCATCGTCCAGGCCGAGGCCGAGGTGCTGCGCAGCGAGGGCCGGCTGGCCCAGGCCTACGAAGCCCTGCAGGCGTTTCACGACCAGCAGCTGCGCGACACCACGACGTCGGCCGTCGAGGGCCTGCACGACATGCGCGCCAGCCTCGAGGACGAGATCGACGACACCCAGGCCCTGCTCAAGGCGCAGCGGCGGCAGACCATGCAGATCAGCCTGCTGGTCGGCATCGTCGCCATCGCCCTGATCGCGGCCGTGGCCTCGCTGTTCGTTCAGACGCGCCTGCAGCGCCGCCTTGTCGCCGCCGCCGACCGCGCCGAGCGCGCCGACCGGGTGAAGTCCGAATTCCTGGCCAACATGAGCCACGAGATCCGCACGCCGCTGACCAGCATCGTCGGGTTCTCGCGCCTGCTCAGTGAACAACCCGACCTGTCGGCGACCTCGACCAATTTCGCCACGCGGATCGTCACCGCGACCCAGTCGCTGCTGGCGATCGTCAATGACGTGCTCGACTTCTCCAAGATCGAGGCCGGCCAGGCGCGCATCGAGCCGCGGCCGACGGCCCTGCGCGCGCTGATCCTCGACGTCGCCGGCCTGTTCGAGGCCCAGGCGGCCGAAAAGGGCGTGAACCTGGGCGTCGAGCTGTCGGACAGTCTGGTCGACTGGGCGATGGTCGATCCGGACCGGCTGCGTCAGATCCTGCTGAACCTGACCGGCAACGCCGTGAAGTTCACCGCCGCCGGATCGGTCATGGTGCGGGCCGACTGGTCCCAGACCGCCGGCCTGAAGGTCAGCGTCCAGGACACGGGTCCCGGCATTTCCGAGGACGGTCAGGCCCGGCTGTTCCGCCGTTTTTCCCAGGTCGACCAGGCCTCCAACCGCCTGGAGGGCGGCACCGGACTCGGCCTGGCCATCTGCAGCGGCCTGGTCGAGGCCATGGGCGGAGAGATCGGCGTCGAGAGCGCGGTCGGCCAGGGCAGCCGTTTCTGGTTCCGCCTGCCCGCCCCCCGGGCCGAAGCGCCCGCGGCGGTCGACGCCCTGCCCGCCTCACAGAACCAGGCCGCGGGCGAGCGGGCGCGGCTGCTGATCGTCGATGACAACGAGGCCAACCGGGAGCTGGTCTCGCACCTGCTCGCGCCGCTCGACATGGACATGACCTTCGCCACCAGCGGCGAACAGGCCGTGGAGGTGGCCGGCAAGGGTCCGTTCGACCTGATCCTGATGGACATCCGCATGCCCGGCATGGGCGGCGAAGCAGCCATGGGCCAGATCCGCGCCGGCGGCGGGCCGAACGCAGACGTCCCCATCCTGGCCTTCACCGCCGATGTCGACGGTCAGGCGACCGAACGCCTGATGGGCGCGGGCTTCGACGGCCATGTGCCCAAGCCGATCGACGCCCGGGCCCTGATCACCGCCATCGTGACCTGGACGGCCGCGGCCTAGGTCAGGGCGAGGCGCGCCACGCGCTGGATCAGTCCGGCCTGTCGAGACGGGCCGCCAGGCTCGAGGTGTCCCAGCGGTTGCCGCCCATGGCCTGGACCTCGGCGTAGTAGCCGTCGACCAGCGCGGTCATGTCCAGCCGGGCGCCGTTGGCCCTGGCCTCGTCGAGCACGAGACCGAGATCCTTGCGCATCCAGTCGACGGCAAAGCCGAAGTCGAACTTGCCCTGGACCATCGTCGCCCAGCGGTTGTCCATCTGCCAGGACTGGGCCGCGCCCTTGCTGATGGCCTCGAACACCAGCTGCGGATCGATGCCCGCCCGCTTGCTGAAATGGACCGCCTCGGCAAGGCCCTGGACCACGCCGGCGATGCAGATCTGGTTGACCATCTTGGCCAGCTGGCCGCTGCCGGCCTCGCCGATGCGCCTGATGGCCCTGGCGTAGGCCGCCAGCACCGGCTCCAGCCGCGCCACGGCGTCCGCGTCGCCGCCGGCCATGACCGTCAGCTGGCCGTTCTCGGCCCCCGCCTGGCCGCCGCTGACCGGGGCGTCGACGAACCACCGGCCGGACGCGCGGGCCAATTCCGCCATCTCTCGGGCGACCACGGCCGAGGTCGTGGTGTGATCGACGATGATCCCGCCCGGGGCCATGGCCGCCAGCGCTTCGGGAACCACTCCGCGGACATCGTCGTCATTGCCGACGCAGAGGGCCACGACCTCGCATCCGGCGGCGGCCTCGGCCACCGTCGCGCCGGCTTTCCCGCCGTGAGTCTCGACCCAGCGGGCCGCCTTGGCGGGACTGCGGTTGAACACGCTGACCGCATGACCGGCCTTCGCCAGATGCCCCGCCATGGGGAAACCCATGACGCCAAGACCGACAAAGGCGATTTTCATGTCCGAACTCCGAATCCAGCGCCGCGCTGCAACGCCATCTTAACGACCGCAGGCGAGGTTCGCAGTCAGGTTAAGCGGGGATTCACCATGGCTTTGGGCAGCGACCAGCCCATCATGATCAAGAAGGTCAAGAAGGTCGTCGGTGGCGGACACCACGGCGGCGCCTGGAAGGTCGCCTACGCCGACTTCGTGACCGCCATGATGGCCTTCTTCCTGCTGATGTGGCTGATCAACACCACCAGCCCGGAGCAGAAGCGCGGCATCGCCGACTATTTCGCCCCGGCCAGCGTTTCGGAGACCACCAGCGGCTCCGGCGGCATCCTCGGCGGCACGGCGCTCGGCGACGACGGGGCCAAGTCGTCCGGCTCGGTCAGCTCCGTCGAGCAGATGGCTCCGGAGTCGCCGACCGACGCCCAGGTGTCCGGCCAGAGCGACAGCATGCCGGGCTCCACCGACCTCGAATCAGCCAGCGAACAGGCCCTGCGCAAGGAGCTGCAGGCCCGCGAGGACGCGTCTTTCGCCTCCGCCGCCCAGTCCCTGCGCCAGGCCCTGCAGGACATGCCGGAACTGGCCGAGCTGTCGAAGCAGATCCTCATCGACCAGACGCCCGAAGGCCTGCGCATCCAGCTGGTCGACCAGGATGGCCGCTCGATGTTCAAGGACGGCGCAGCCATGCCCAACGACCGGGCCCGCATCCTGCTGCGCGCGGTCGCCCGGATCATCAACCAGCTGCCCAACCGCATCTCGATCAGCGGCCACACGAGCATCAGCGCCGACGGCCGCACCCAGTCGAGCGACTGGGCCCTGTCCTCGGCCCGCGCCGACGTGGCCCGCCAGCTGCTGCAGGGCGCCGGCGTCAGTCCGGACCGGGTCTACCAGGTCGCCGGCAAGGCCAATTCCGACCCCCTCTATCCGGATGACCCGATGCTGGCGGGAAATCGCCGCATCTCGATTATCCTGCTGCGCGAAGCCCCTGTTCTTCCACCGGATCGGTGAACGATGATCGATCAAACCCTGCTTGCACGGGAGCGCATCCTGCTTCCTAATCCTTGTGGGGAAGAGGAGAGCCGCAAGGCATAGGGGCAGGTGACGCATCACTTCACATCGCGACGGATGCGCTTTTTCCTGACCGCGCCGTCGCCCTGCCCGTACCTGCCGGGCCGCGAAGAGCGGAAGGTGTTCGCCCATCTGCCGGCCTCGGACGGCCCGTCGGTCAACGACAGCCTGACCCAGTCGGGCTTCCGCCGCTCCCAGCACATCGCCTACCGCCCGGCCTGCGAAGCCTGCTCGTCCTGCACCTCGGCGCGGCTGCCGGTGATGGACTACGCCTTCTCCCGGTCGGAACGGAAGGTCCTGGCCCGCAACGGCGACCTGCGCCGCCACCTGGTCGAGGCCGAGGCGACGATGGAGCAGTTCGACCTGCTGCGCCGCTACCTGCTGGCCCGCCACGCCGACGGCGGCATGGCCGAAATGACCTGGCCCGACTATGTCGCCATGGTCGAGGACACGGCGGTCCGCACCCACCTCATCGAATACCGGCTGGCCTCGACCGACGACGGCCCCGGCGACCTGATCGCCTGCGTGCTGATCGACGTGATGAGCGACGGCCTGAGCATGGTCTACAGCTTCTACGATCCGCGCCTGGAGAAGCGCAGCCTCGGCACCTTCATCATCCTCGATCATGTGGTCCAGGCGGGCCTCAACGGGCTGGCCTACGTCTATCTGGGCTACTGGGTCCCGGGCAGCGAGAAGATGGCCTACAAGGCGCGCTTCTCGCCGCTGGAGGTGCTGCGGCCGCAGGGCTGGATGCTGATGTCCTCGCGCGATCGCGCCGACGCCGAGGAAAGTCTCGCCCGCGAGCGCCGCATGCGCGGGCCGGCGACCGTCAAGCTGGGCAGCAAGGCGCCGTAGCCGTGTTCGTCATCCGCCAGGACGATCTCTCCGGCAAGGATGTGCGGGCGCTGCTGGCGATCCACCTGGCCGGCATGGCCGAGAACACCCCACCCGAGCATGTGTTCGCGCTCGACCTTTCGGGGCTGCGGACGCCGGACATCACCGTCTGGACCCTGCGCGACGGCGGCGTGCTGGCCGGCATCGGGGCGCTCAAGGCGCTCGGCGACGGGACCGGCGAGATCAAGTCGATGCGCACCCATCCCGACCATCTGCGCAAGGGCGTCGCCGCCGCCCTGCTGGACCACATCCTCGATGAGGCGGCGACGCGCGGCTACCACCGGGTCAGTCTGGAGACCGGCGTCGGCGACAGCTTCGAACCCGCGCTGACGCTGTATCGCAAGCGCGGCTTCGAGAACGGGGCGGCGTTCAGCGACTACGAAGCCAGCCCCTTCAACCAGTTTCTGCACCTGGGGTTCTAGCCCCTACCCCCACGGCCCCTTCTTCGACCACGGCCCGGTGCGGACCGGCTCGACGATCGGCGCGGAGGACGCCGACAGGCTCTCCATGATCGGCGCGGGACTGTCGCGGCCGCCGGCGAACTTCACCAGGGCGTCGATGCGCGCCTTGATCGGCGGGTGGGTGGCGAACAGGCTGTAGAAGCCGGTCTCCTGGTTGTCGATGAACATGCCCTGCACCGTCTCGGGGGCCTGCAGGGCGCTGTGGCCGTCGATCTTGCGCAGCGCGCCGATCATCGCATCCGGGTTCTTCGTCAGCTCCACCGCGCCCGCGTCGGCGACGAACTCGCGCGTACGCGACAGGGCCATGCGGATGACGATGGCCAGCAGATAGCCGATCGCGGCGGCGGCGAAGGCGATGACGATGAACAGGCCGTTGCCGCCCTTGTCGTTGTCGCGGCGGCGTCCCAGCCCGCCGAACTGCACTGAGCGGAACAGGATCTCGGCGACCAGGGTGATGATCCCGGCGAACACGGCGGCGATGACCATGGTGCGGACGTCGCGGTTGAGGATGTGGGTCAGCTCGTGGCCGAGCACCGCCTCCATCTCGTCGCGGTCGAGCACGGCCATCAGCCCGCGGGTGACGGTGATGCTGTACTGCTTCTCATTCAGGCCCGTGGCGAAGGCGTTGAGCGCGTCGCTGTCGATGATCCTCAGGCTGGGCATCGGAATGCCGCGCGAGATGCACAGGTTTTCCAGCAGGTTGTAGAGTTCCGGCTCCTCCTGGCGCGTCACCGGCCGGGCGCCGGTGGCCAGGTCGATGATCGTCTGGTTGCCAAAATAGGCGATGACGAACCAGACGCCCGATACGATCAGCGCCAGCGGCGCTCCGGCCAGCATGAAGCCGGCGGCCTCGGCGAAGTCGCCGCCGGTGCTGCCCGTCGACGGCAGCATGCCGAACCCGATCAGCCCGAGCGTCAGGCAGTAGGTCAGGACCATCAGAAGCACGGGAAATCCGGCCAGCAACACGGCTGACCGGACATTGTTGCTCTGGATGTGGGTGTAGAGGCCGACGGCCCCCATGATCACTCTCCGCTCATCGGCGCGGGGTTCAGAACTTGACCTCGGGGGCGACATCGAGCGCCGCCCGCTGCTCGCCGAGGTCGAACAGGGTGCGGGCGTTGAAACCGAAGGCGCCGGCCATCAGCACGGCCGGGAATGACAGCCGCGCGGCGTTGAACTCGGTCACCGCGTTGTTGAAGAAGCGGCGGGCCGCGGCCAGCTTGTTCTCCACGTCCGACAGTTCGGCCTGCAGACTGAGGAAGTTGGTGTTGGCCTTGAGGTCGGGATAGGCCTCGGCGACCGCGAACATCTGGCGCAGGGCCCCGCTCAGGGCGTTCTCGGCCTGGACCTTGTCGGCCACGGTGCCGGCGGCCGAGGCGGCGTTTCGGGCGGCGATGACCGCCTCCAGCGTGCCCTTCTCGTGCGTGGCGTAACCCTTCACGGTCTCGACCAGATTGGGGATCAGGTCGCGGCGTTGCTTCAGCTGGACGTCGATGTCGGCGAACGCCTGGTCCGCCCGGGTGTTGAGCGCGACCAGCCGGTTGTAGAGGCCGACCGCGATCAGGCCGAGCACGACGACGACGACGAGAATGATGATCAGGACCATGGAATCTCTCTGCGGAAGCCGGCGAACGCTAGAACCATTCCACCGCCGATGGAATGCGGTGGATCAGATATAGGCGCCCGTCGCCGCTCCACTACTTCGACGGATCAACCAGCGCCTGGTAGACCAGTTGCGCCGACCGCTCGTCGAGCCGGTAGCTGCCGCCGCCCAGCACATGGATGAAGCCGAGCACGACCACATCGTTCTCGGGATCGACCCAGAACCAGGTGCCGGCCGCGCCACCCCAGCTGAAGCTGCCCTTGCCCGCCGTGACGCCGGCCTGCGCCGGATCCATGATCACATCGACGTCGAGCCCGAAGCCGTGTCCGGGGTTGTTGGCCTGATAGGTAGGCAGGGTGACGTCGGTCAGATGGTTGGACGCCATCAGTTTGATCGTCGAGGGGCTGAGGATGCGCACGCCGTCCAGCTGACCGCCCCCCGCCAGCATGGCGGCGAAGCGGCTGTAGTCGGCCATCGTCGAGACGAGGCCGCCGCCGCCGTTGGCCGCGCCGGGCTCCTTGTCCATCGGGATGATCATGAAGCCCTCGGCCGGCTTGAGGGTCCGGGTCTCGCGGTCGATCATGTACAGGCTGGCCAGCCGGCCCCTTTTGGCCTCCGGCACCCAGAAGGCGGTGTCGTTCATCTTCAGCGGGCCGAAGATGTGGCTCTGCATGAAGTCCGGCAGGGTCTGGCCCGACAGCTTCTCGACGATGTAGCCCTGGACGTCGACGGCGACGCTGTACTTCCAGGCCTCGCCCGGCTGATGGGCCATCGGCAGGGTGACCAGCACCCCCATCGCGTCCTTCAGCGAGCCCTGCCGCTGCAGGGCGGACTCCTGGTAGACCTTGTCGACATAGTTGTCGGCGACCAGGCCGTAGGCAAAGCCGGCGGTATGGGTCATCAGCTCGCGCATGGTGGCCGAGCGGGCGATCGGCTCGAGGATCGGCTTGCCGTCCTTGTCGAGCCCCTTGAACACCTTCAGGCCGGCGAACTCGGGGACGTACTTGGTGACCGGGTCGTCGAGCCGCCACTTGCCCTCTTCGTAGAGGATCATCATCGCCACGCCGGTGACCGGCTTGGTCTGGCTGTACATGCGCCACAGCGTGTCCTGGGCCACCGGCGCGCCGGTGGTCAGGTCGGTCTTGCCGTACATGTGGGTGTCGACGATCCGCCCGTGGCGGATGACCACCGTGGCGACGCCCGGGACGTAACCCCGGTCGACGAAGGCGTCCATCACGCCGTGCAGGCGGCGCAGGCGCTCGGACGAGAAGCCGACCGATTCCGGCGTCGCCGTGGGCAGGCCCTGGGCGGACGGCGCCGCGGCGACGGCGGGTTTCGGCGCGGCGAACGCCGGCGCGGACGCCGCCAGCGTCAGGACGGCCGCGGCCGCCGTCAGGCTCTTGCGCCAGATGCTCATAACTCACTCCCCCAGGCCTTCGAACAGCCGTTTGACCGCAAGGTAACGCCGGTTTGCCGAGGGGCAAGCTGGATAAGAACGATCCTCAACACGCCGTGGAAGGTCCCGCTCCCACAGCCCCCCAACGCGTCATCCTCGGGCTTGCCCCGAGGATGACGGAACCTGCAGGCATGGGCGCGCGCCCTGAGGCGCACGTCCGCGCGGGATCAGGCCGCCTCGATGATCCCGAGAAAATCGGTCGCCTTGAGCGACGCCCCGCCGACCAGGGCCCCGCCGACATCCTTCAGCTTGAGGATGTCCGACGCATTCGAGGGCTTCACCGAGCCGCCATAGAGAATCGCCACGCTCTCGCCGTGCTCGCCGAACAGCTCGACCAGCACCGCGCGGATGGCCATGTGCACCTCTTCGATCTGGTCCAGCGTCGGGGTCAGGCCGGTGCCGATGGCCCAGACCGGCTCATAGGCGACCGAGAAGGCCTGGCCGGCGAGAATCTCCGGGAGGGAGCCCCTCACCTGCCCGGTCACGACGTCCAGCGTCCGGCCGGCTTCCCGATCGGCCAGGGTCTCGCCGACACAGACGATCGGCTCCAGGCCCGCGCGATGGGCCGCGCCGGCCTTGGCCGCGACCAGGGCGTCGGTCTCGCCGTAGCCGGCCCGGCGTTCGGAATGCCCGAGGATGACCAGGGCCGCCCCGGCGTCGGCCAGCATCTCGGCCGAGACGTCGCCGGTGAAGGCGCCGGCCAGTTCGGCGCGACAGTCCTGGCCGCCGATCTCGACGCCCGTGCCGCCGATCGCGTCGGCCAGACGGCTGATCAGGGTGGCCGGCGGACAGATGGCCACCCGCGCCGCCGGCGGCCGCTCATCGAGCGCCGCCGCCACCGCCCGCGCCTCGTCGAGCGAGGCGGCCAGCCCGTTCATCTTCCAGTTTCCGGCGATCAGCGGACGTGGCGCGGTCATGAAGGGAGCCCTCGTGGTTCAGGAAATGACGTCCGGCGACCTACGCGAAGGCGCTACGCCTGTCACGCCGCATCCGCGCCACGCTTGCAGGGTTGGATACGCCTCCACTATACCGCCGGGGCGGCGCAAACGCCCCGCGCTCCTGAGGGTTCGTCTGTTCATGCTCGCCTTTATGCGGAAGTTCGCCAAATCCTGGCTCGCGCTGCTGCTGTTCGTTCCGCTGCTGATCGGTTTCGCCGTGTTCGGCGTGAACAAGGACATCCTGTCCGGCGGCCCGCAGACCTATGTCGTCAAGGTCGGGTCGCGGACCATCAGCGCCTACGATTTCAAGCGTGAATTCGACAGCTACAAGGAGCAGCTCGAGCAGCGCTTCCAGCAGCCGATCACCGCCGAACTGGCGCAGCAGCAGGGTCTCGACCGCCGCGTGCTGGAAGAGCTCGCCTACCGCGAATCCCTCGACGAGTTGCTGTCCCGCATGGGCCTGCGCGCGTCCGACCGGATGCTGACCGAGGAACTGCGCAAGGCGCCGGTGTTCTTCGACCAGGTCACCGGCCAGTTCGACGAGGCCAAGTACGCCTCGGCGCTGCGCGAGAAGGGCCTCACCCCGGCGGTGTTCGAAGGCATCCTGACCGACGAGATGCGCCGCAACCAGTTCATCTCCGCGGCCGTCTCCGGCCTGCGGGCGCCGCGCGCCTATTCGGCCATCGGCGGCCTGTTCGCGCTCGAACAGCGCGACCTCGCCTACTTCACCGTGACGCCCGCCAGCGTCGGTCCGGTCCCGCAACCGACCGAGGCCGACGTCGCCGCCTTCGTCAAGGAGAACGCCGCCCGCCTGTCGATGCCGGAATTCCGCGCCTTCACGGTCGTGCGCTTCGACGCCAAGGCCTACGAGTCCCAGGTGACCGTAACCGAGGCCGAGGTGCAGAAGCAGTTCGACTTCATGAAGGACAGCCTGTCCAAGCCCGAGCTGCGCACCGTCGCCCAGATCCCGGCCAAGGACGCCGCCCAGGCCGCCGCCATCGTCGCCCGGCTGAACAAGGGTGAGGATCCCGCCGCCGTGGCCGCCTCGCTCGGCGTGCGGGCCGTGACCTACGCCGACAAACCGCGCTCGGCCTTCTTCGACCCGGCCATTGCGGCGGCGGCGTTCAGCCTGCCCCAGGGCGGCGTCAGCGCCCCGCTGAAGGGCCAGTTCGGCCTGGCCGTGATCAAGGTCAGCAAGGTCACCGCCGGCGAGGTCGCGACGCTTGCGGCCCACCGCGCCGAGATCGAGAAGAAGATCCGCGGCGATCTGGCCGGCGCCAAGGTCTCCGACCTGTCCAAGGTCTACGAGGACGCGCACGAAGCCGGCGCCACCCTGCCCGAGGCCGCCGTCAAGGCCGGCGTCCCCACGACGGTCTTTGCACCGGTCTCCAGCGACGGTCGCGGCATGGACGGCAAGCCGGTCGCCGGCGTCAACCCGGCGATCCTCAAGGCCGCCTTCGACCTGAGCCAGGGCGGCGAAAGCGACATCCAGGACGCCGGCGACGGCTCCTACTTCGCCGTTCGCCTCGACCGCGTCGTGCCGCCGGCCCTGCCGCCGATGGCCGCGATCCGGCCGCAGCTGGTCAAGACCATCATGCTGAAGCGCGAAGCCGACGCGATGAAGGCCCGCGCCGAGAGCCTCGCCGCCCGCGTCCGCAAGGGTGAGACGATCGAGGCGGTCGCCGCCTCGGCCGGCGCCCAGGTGGTGCGGGTCAACGGTCTGAGCCGCGCCACGCTGCAGGCCCACCAGGCCCTCGGCCGCGAACTGCTGGGCGGCGCCCTCGGTTCGAAGAAGGGCGAGCCCTTCACCGCCGCCGCGTCCGACTTCAGCGTCGCCGTCGCGGTGGTCACGGCCGTGCGCGCCGGGGACCCGCAACAGGTCGCCCAGGCCACCGAACAGGCCCGGCAACAGTTCACCCAGGAGCTGTTCGGCGACATCGGCGAGTCAGCCCGCGGCTACGCCCGCAAGCGGCTGAAGGCCAAGACCGACCTGACCCGCGCCCGCATCGCCATCGGCATCGATCCGGCCGACGCGGCCCAGGGCGCGGCCGCTCCGGCGGGCAAGGGCCAGTGACGACCGAGCCGTCCTTCGACAGCTTCAGGGCGGCATGGGAGGCGGGACGGCCCCAGGTCGTCTTCCGTCGCCTGATCGATGATCTGGAGACGCCGGTCTCGGCCTATCTGAAGATCGCCCGGGAGCGGCCCTACGCCTTCCTGTTCGAGTCGGTCGAAGGCGGCGCCTGGCGCGGCCGCTACTCCATCGTGGCGATGAAGCCGGACCTGGTCTGGCGCTGTCGCGGCGACGCCGCCGAGGTGGCCGAAGGCGAGGCCATCGCCGCCGACCGCTTCACGCCGCAGTCCGGCGGGGCGCTGGACAGCCTGCGCGACCTGGTCGCCCGCTCGCGCATCGAGTTGCCGGCCGGCCTGCCGCCGCCCGCCGCCGGCATCTACGGCGCCATCGGCTACGACATGGTCCGGCTGGTCGAAAAGCTGCCCAACGTCAACGCCGACGAACTGGGCCTGCCCGACGCGGTGATGATCCGTCCGTCGATCGTGGCGGTGTTCGACGCCATCGCCCAGGAGATCGTACTGGTCACCCCGGCCCGGCCGGTGAAGGGCGTCAGCGCCGAAACGGCGTACGCCGAGGCCAACGCGCGGCTCGACGCCGTCATGGCCGACCTCCGCCTGCCCCTGCCCGCGCCGGCCACGGACGGCGCGCCCGGCCCCGACGTCTTCGAGACAAACGTCAGCCGCAAGGCCTATGCCGACATCATCGAGAAGGCCAAGGCCTACATCCGCGCCGGCGACATCTTCCAGGTGGTGCCCAGCCACCGCTTCCGCGCGCCGTTCAAGCGCGCCCCGTTCGCCCTCTACCGATCGCTGCGGCGGACCAATCCCTCGCCGTTCCTGTTCTACCTGAACTTCGGCCCGTTCCAGCTGGTCGGCTCCAGCCCCGAGATCCTCGTGCGGCTGCGCGACGGCAAGGTGACCATCCGGCCGATCGCCGGCACCCGCCCGCGCGGCGCCACGCCCGAGCAGGACCTGGCGCTGGAACAGGAGCTGCTCGCCGATCCCAAGGAACGGTCCGAGCACCTGATGCTGCTGGACCTTGGCCGCAACGATGTGGGGCGCGTCGCCCGCCTGCGCGAGCCCGGCCGCAACGAACCGGCGACGGCCCGCCGCGGCCCGGCCGTGCGGGTCACCGAGAGCTTCATCATCGAGCGCTATAGCCACGTGATGCACATCGTCTCCAACGTCGAGGGCGACGCCCCCGAGGGCCTCGACCCGGTCGACGTGCTGATGGCCGCCCTGCCCGCCGGGACCCTGTCGGGCGCGCCGAAGGTGCGGGCGATGGAGATCATCGACGAGCTGGAGATCGAGAAGCGCGGCATCGGCTACGCCGGCGCGGTCGGTTACTTCGGCGCCGACGGCTCGGTCGACACCTGCATCGTGCTGCGCACGGCGCTGCTCAAGGACGGAACGATGTATGTCCAGGCCGGCGGCGGCGTGGTCGCCGACAGCGACCCGGACGCCGAGTACGACGAGACCCTGCACAAGTCGAACGCCCTGCGGCGGGCGGCGGCGGAGGCGTGGCGGTTCGGCTAGTTGTTCTCGCTGGCCGACACGACCTCGACGCTCGCTGGCGACGGCTCCAGCGCCAGCTTGCTGGTGGTCACCGGCGGGGCCATGACCATGGCCACCGCGAAGGCCAGGGCCGAGACCGCCGCGAACAGCGCCGCCCCCAGCGCGCCCAGCAGGTTCTCCCGCTCGATCGGCGGCTTGAGCAGCCCCTTGGCGTAGGCCAGGGCCTCATGGTCGAGAACGGAATCAGCGTGCGCCATGACGGGAAGATGGAGCGCGCCGCTATCCCACACAACGTCATCGTCGGACTTGTTCCGACGACCCAAGCACGCGGTGGGTGCAGTTCGTGACGCGGTGTCCACCGCAACTCCCCTTTGCACAGCTAGGCCATGGGTCGTCGGAACAAGTCCGACGATGACGGAAGATTGGGGATCGCGCCCCTACAGCCACACCCCGTACAGATCATCCCAGTGCGGGTTCTCGCGCTCGATCAGGTTGATCTTCCAGTCGCGAATCCAGCGCTTCATGGTCTTTTCGGTGCGGATGGCGCCCGTCATCAGCTCGAACGAACGATACCAGACCAGCCGCTTGCAGCCGTGGTCGCGGGTGAACCCCGGGATCAGGCCTTCGCGATGCTCCCAGACACGGCGCGAGAGATTGCTCGTAACACCAATGTAGAGCGTGCCGTGCCGGCCGCTGGCCATAATGTAGACCGCGATGATCCCGTCGCGCGAAACCATGCGTCAGACGGTATCACCACCTTAGCGAGCATTCAAACCCCGTCATCGTCGGACTTGTTCCGACGACCCAGGGCCTGACTGTTCGCCGGGAGTGAGCTGACGGCGCGGCGCCACGGACTGTCCGCACCGTGTGCATGGGTCGTCGGAACAAGTCCGACGATGACGGAAAAGGGGAAGCGGCGCGAGATTGGAACGATGACGGACGGGGGGAATGGCTCTAGAACAACCGCGCCATGATCCTCGTCATCGATAACTACGACAGCTTTACCTACAACCTCGTTCACTACCTGAACGAACTGGGGGCGGAGACGGCTGTGTACCGCAACGACGCCCTGACGGTGCAGGAGGCGCTGGGGCTAAAGCCCGAGGCGGTGCTGCTGTCGCCGGGCCCGTGCGCGCCGGACCAGGCGGGGATCTGCCTGCCGCTGTTGCGCGGCGCCCCGGAAGATTTGCCGATCCTCGGCGTCTGCCTCGGCCACCAGGCCATCGGTCAGGCCTACGGCGGCGAGGTCGTGCGGGCCAAGTCGATCATGCACGGCAAGACCAGCCTGATCCATCACGCCGACAAGGGCGTCTTCAAGGGCATGCCCAACCCGTTCACGGCGGCCCGCTACCACAGCCTGGCGGTGCCGAAAGAGAGCCTGCCCGACGTGCTGGAAGTCACCGCCTGGACCGACGACGGCGAGATCATGGGCTTCCAGCACAGGACCCGGCCGGTGTTCGGCGTGCAGTTCCATCCCGAGTCCATCGCCACCGAGGGCGGCCACCATCTGCTGGCCAACTTCCTCGACCTGGCCGGCGTGAAGCGCGGCGAGACGGTCTAGACCGTGTCCGACGCCTTCAAGCCCCTGCTGAGCCGTCTGGCCGACGGCGCGACCCTGTCCGAGGCCGACGCCGAGGCCTTCTTCAGCGCCTGCCTGCGCGGCGAGCCGACCCCGGCCCAGGTCGCCGCGGCGGTCACCGCCATCCGCCTGCGCGGCGAGACGGTCGGCGAGATCGTCGCCTGCGCCCGGGCCATGCGCCGGGCCGCGGTGAATCTCGACCTGCCCTACGAGACGGTCGACGTCTGCGGCACCGGCGGCGACGGCCTGCACACCCTGAACATCTCCACCGCGGTCGGCTTTGTGGCCGCAGGCGGCGGGCTCAAGGTGGCCAAGCACGGCAACCGGGCGATCACCTCGAAGTCCGGCACGGCCGATGTGCTGGCGGCGCTGGGCGTCAACATCGATCCGGGCCTCGACAAGCAGCGCGCGGCCCTCGACCAGGCCGGCATCTGCTTCCTGTTCGCCCAAGCCCATCACGGGGCGATGAAGCACGTCTCGCCGATCCGCCAGCAACTGGGTTTCCGTACGATTTTCAACCTGTTGGGGCCGTTGACCAATCCTGCCGGCGCGCGGCGGCAGGTGGTCGGGGTCTCGGCCCCGCGCTTCGTCGAACCGATCGCCCAGGCGCTGGGCGCGCTCGGCGCCGTGCGGGCCTGGTCGGTGCACGGCCAGGGCATGGACGAGCTGACCACCACCGGCGAGACCGAGGTCGCCGAGTGGCGCGACGGCGGCGTCCGGCGCTTCCAGATCACGCCGGAAGCCGTTGGATTGCCTCGCGGTTCGCTCGCCGACCTCACGGGCGGAGACCCGGCGTTCAACGCCGCCGCCCTGCGCGACCTGCTGAACGGCAAGACCGGGGCCTATCGCGACATCGTGCTGCTCAACGCCGCCGCGGCCTTCCTCGTGGCCGACACGGTCGAGACCCTGCGCGAAGGCGTCGAGCTGGCCGGGACGGTGATCGACGACGGCCGGGCGCTCAAGGCGCTCGAGACCCTGATCGCGGTGACCGCATGACCGATATCCTCGCGACGATCGCCGCCTACAAGCGCGACGAGGTGGCCGAACGGAAGCGCGCCCGGCCGTTGAGCGAGGTCGAGGCGGCCGCGAAGGCCGCGAGCGCGCCGCGCGGCTTCAAGGCCTCGCTGGAGCGCCATCACGCGCCGGGAAAACTGGCGCTGATCGCGGAAATCAAGAAGGCCAGCCCGTCCAAAGGCCTGATCCGCGCCGATTTCGACCCGCCGGCCCTCGCCCGCGCCTACGAGGCCGGCGGTGCGGCCTGCCTGTCGGTGCTGACCGACGGCCCGAGCTTCCAGGGCGCCGACAGCTATCTGGTCGCCGCCCGGGCGGCGGTCGCCCTGCCCTGCATCCGCAAGGACTTCCTCGTCGACCCCTGGCAGGTGGCCGAAAGCCGGGCACTCGGCGCCGACGCCATCCTGGTCATCCTGGCGATGATTGACGACGACTTGGCCGCCGACCTCATGTCAGAAGCCGCCCGCTTCGGCATGGACGCCTTGGTCGAGGTGCATGACGATGCCGAGATGAACCGCGCCGGCGCCCTGGGCGCGACGCTGGTGGGCGTGAACAACCGCGACCTGCGCACCTTCACCGTCGATCTGGCCATCACCGAGCGCCTCGCCAGGCGGGCGCCGAAGGAGGCCCTGCTGGTCACCGAAAGCGGCCTGTTCACCGCCGCCGACGCGGCCCGGCTGGAAGCCTGCGGCGCCAGGGCGATGCTGGTCGGCGAGAGCCTGATGCGTCAGGCCGACGTGGAATCGGCCACGCGGGCGCTGCTGGGTTAGGCCACCAGCCGACCTTCCGCCCTACCCGGCCCTCACCGCCGCCGGCCGCAGGGATTCCACCTCGCCGGGCGGGCGGACCTTCCGGCCCATGGTCCAGTTGGACTGCATCCGCACCTTGGGATTGGGCGCGCTCCAGATCTCGCCGCTGTCATCCAGCGCCACGACCCAGATCAGATGGTGTTCGGGGCCGTAGTCGATGACGGCGATGGCCTGGCCGGGGCCCTTGCCCTCGACGGTCATGGGAATCGGGCTGTGGAGTTCGGTGAACGACATGGTCTCTCAGGGGCTGGGGTTCCCTTCGAGAACGATCCGCAAGCGCCCGTGTTCCTTGGACTTTTTTCGACATTCCGGCCGTTAACTTGACAGAAACCAAGAACACCTAGAGAACATCCAAGGTTGTTAGCGGTTTGTTCCGCGACAGATTCGCCAGCGAGGCCGGTCATGCTCACCCGCAAGCAGCACGAACTGCTCATGTTCATCCACGAGCGGATCAAGGAGACCGGCGTCTCCCCGTCGTTCGACGAAATGAAGGAGGCGCTCGATCTTGCCTCCAAGTCCGGCATCCACCGGCTGATCACGGCGCTGGAGGAACGCGGCTTCCTGCGCCGCCTGCCGCACCGGGCCCGGGCGCTGGAAGTGACCAAGCTGCCGCAGCAGGCGACGACCTCGGCGCCATCCGGCGGCCGGCAGGCGTTCAAGCCGCAGGTGGTCCCGGGCGACAAGCTCACGACCCCGCCGCCGTCGGCCATCGCCAATGATGTGCGCGAAATTCCGCTGCTCGGCCGCATCGCCGCCGGCTCGCCGATCGAGGCGCTGCAGGTCGAACGCGACAAGATGCTGGTGTCCGAGAGCATGCTCGGCGCCGGCGAACACTATGTGCTCGAGGTCCAGGGCGACTCGATGATCGAGGCCGGCATCCTCGACGGCGACTTCGTGCTGATCCGCAAGACTGACACCGCCCACAGCGGCGAGATCGTCGTGGCCCTGGTCCAGGGCGAGGAAGCCACCCTCAAGCGCCTGCGCCGCAAGGGCGCCTCGATCGCGCTGGAAGCGGCCAACCCCAAGTACCAGACGCGGGTCTATGGCCCCGACCAGGTCGAGGTCCAGGGCAAGCTGGTCGGGCTGATCAGGAAGTATCACTGACGGCCGCCGATATTGCTCCCCACGTCGTGGGGAGCTGTCACGCGGAGCGTGACTGAGGGGTGGCGCTGGGGTACGGCGCCTAGGCGGAACGCAGGCCGGAAGCCATCAGCCCTGATCCGGAATGATGATACGCCCTTAAGGCCTTGATGGAATTGAAGCTCCGGTCGGTCGTCCTGGTCAAGGACGAGCCCTCCGGGCTCGCCGCTGCGCGGCCGCGAAGCGGTCCTTGAGCAGGTCGTCCGCCGGAGCAACACTGGCCGTCAAGACATCAGGGCGGAGTCCGCCGCGCGTCGTCTGACCTGTCTGTCCACGGCCGCCGCCCGCGCACGTCGTTCGCCCAGCGCACCCGCCACCCGTCCCGCGTCCGCCACAGCTCCGCCGCGCCGCCGGCCGCGAAGTCGTCGGCCGTCAGCAGGAACGCCCCCTCGCAGCCGCGCCAGGGCCCCGTCGAGCGCAGCACGACCAGCCGTCCCGGCGCGCAAAGCTCATCGAATTCAGCCGGCTTCGGCGGTTTCTTTCGCGCCCACAGCGCCACGTCCGGCCCTTTGCCCGGCAGGCAGGCGAAGCGGTCGCAGGCGAACAGGGCGTCCCGCGCGGCCTCCGGGTCCTCGGCGATCGTGAGTCCGCGTCGCCGGCTCCACAGATCGGCGGCGAAGCGGCGGGCGTCGGGGCGCAACAGGACGGCCTGACGCTCCACACGCACGGCCGCGGCCGCGCCGTCCGAGGCGATCCACACGTCGGGCGGCGCGGGCCTCGGCCAGACCAGCACCGCCATCGCCATCGGCGCGCCAAGCCAGCGCAGGCGACCCTTCCACAGGCACAGCAGCATGATGCCGAGGAAAGCTGTCGGCAGGGCCGCCGCCGGGCCGCTGGCGATGGTCACCTGGGCGCCGGGCTGGGCGGCGGTCTGGTGCGCCACGGCGGTCATGGCGTCGATGCCCTGCCCGGCGACCCACAGGAACGGCCCGCCCAGCCCCAGCGGCTCCAGCGCCGCGCCGAGCGCCAGGAACGGCATGATGACGAAGCTCGACAGCGGCGAGACCAGCAGGTTGGCGATCAGGCCGTAGCTGGCCATGCGGTTGAAGTGGTGCATGGCGAACGGTCCGGTCGCCAGGCCGGCGACGAAGCTGGCCGCGACGGCCGCCGTCAGCCACAGCGCCGCCGCCTGCGGCGCGCGAATCCACCAAGGAGCAGAGATCTCGCGCACGGTGCGCGGCCAGGCCTCGGCCAGGGCGACCAGCGCCGTTGTGGCGGCGAACGACATCTGGAAGCCCGGCGCGGCCGCGGCCTCGGGCTGCAGGGCGAGAATGATCAGCGCCGCCACGGCCAGCGCGCGCAGGCTGATCGCCTGCCGGTCGACGAGGACGGCGGCGAAGGCCACGGCGGCGGTGATCGCCGCGCGCTCGGCCGGCGGCGGCGCGCCGGACATCACCAGATAGGTGCCCACGGCCAGCAGTCCGGCCAGGGCGGCGATCTTCTTGCCCGGCAGGCGCAGCGCCAGCCAGGGCACGAGGGCGATGCCGAGCCGCACCGCCGCGAACACGAAGCCGCCGACGATGGCCATGTGCAGGCCGGAGATGGAGAGAATGTGCGCCAGCCCCGAGGCGCGCATGTCGGCCGTCTGCTGCGCCGGCACCCAGGCCTCATGGCCGGTGACCATGGCCGCGCCGATGCCGCCGCTGGTCGGGCCCATGCGGGCGACGATGCGCTGCGCCAGCCGCCAGCGGGCGGCATTGACGGCCATCGCCAGCCGCAGCCGCAGGGGCGCGCGCGGCAGCGTCGCCTCAGACGGCGCGCCGAGACTGAAACCGACCCCGCCCACGCGATCGAACCAGGCGTCACGGGCGAAGTCATAGGCCCCCGGGCTGGCCGGCGCCGGCGGCGGGCCGAGCATGGCCAGCACCCGCACGGCCGATCCCGGCGGCGCGGGCGCGATGCCGTCGCGCAGTGTGACCCGCACCCGCACCGGCGTCTCCGCCGGCGCCACGCCCGAGACCCTCACCGGCGCCAGCAGCAGCCGCATGCCGCCGGCGCCGGGGCTCGGCACATCGACCACCCAGCCCTCGATGACCCGCGCGGTCTGGACCGCCGGCGCGATCGGCGCAGCGACGCGATCGGCGCGCCCCTTTCCCGCCAGGAACCCCGCCGCGGCGAAGGCCAGCAGCGTGGCGGCGATCACCGGCGCGCCCGCGCCCCAGCGCCGGGCGGCGAGCACCCGTCCGCCGATCGCCAGCGCGGCCAGGGCCAGCGCCAGCCACAACGGCGGCTCGACCCGCAGGGTCAGGTAACCGGCCGCGCCGAGACCGAACGCCACCGGCGTCCACAGCGTCCAGCGACTGGCCTGCGCGGCGAATTCGGCCCGTAGCGCCGCGAGGCTATGTGCGGCGCGAGCGACCGTGTTAAGAGGCCGCCCCAATCCAGCAGACCCCACCGAGATGTCCGACTCCAAGCCCGTCGTCACCCGTATCGCCCCCTCGCCGACCGGCTCGATGCACATCGGGACCGCGCGCACCGCGCTGTTCAACTACCTATACGCGAAACACACGGGCGGGCGCTTCCTTTTGCGCGTGGAAGACACCGATCGCGAGCGTTCGACCGAGGCCGCCGTGCAGGTGATCTTCGACGGCCTGAAGTGGCTGGGCCTGCCGTTCGACGGCGAGCCGGTGTTCCAGGCGTCGCGCGCTGATCGTCACCGCGCCGTGGTCATGGAACTGCTGGAGGCCGGCAAGGCGTATCGCTGCTGGCTCAGCGGCGACGAGCTCACCGCCGCCCGCGAGGAGGCCCAGGCCGCCGGCCACGCCCTGCGCTCGCCCTGGCGCGACCGCGACCCCGCGCCCGCCGACCTGGCGAAGCCGCACGCCATCCGCTTCCGCGGCCCGAAGAACGGCGACACCGTGGTCCACGACCTGGTCCAGGGCGAGGTGACGTTCCGCAACCGCGATCTGGACGATCTGGTCCTGCTCCGCTCGGACGGGGCGCCGACCTACAACCTCGCCGTGGTCGTCGATGACCACGACATGGACATCACCCACATCATCCGCGGCGACGACCACCTGAACAACGCCGCCCGCCAGAGCCTGCTCTACCAGGCCATGGGCTGGGAGGTTCCGCACTTCGCCCACATCCCGCTGATCCACGGCGAGGACGGGGCCAAGCTGAGCAAGCGCCACGGCGCCACGGCGGTGACCGACTTCGCCGCCCTCGGCTACCTGCCCGAGGCCATGCGCAACTATCTGGCGCGGCTCGGCTGGAGCCACGGCGACGACGAGCTGTTCAGCGACGAGCAGGCCATCGCCTGGTTCGACATCGCCGACGCCAACAAGGGCGCCTCGCGGCTCGACTGGGACAAGCTGAACTTCGTCAACGCCCACTACATCCGGCTGGCCGACGACGCGCGGCTGACGAGCCTCGTCGCCGAGGTGTTCGCCACGCGCGGCGATCCGCTGGACGAGGCCCGCCGCGCCCATGCCCTGCGCGCCATCCCGCTGGTCAAGGAGCGCGCCAAGACCATCGTCGAGCTGGCCGACCAGCTGACCTTCCTGTTCCGCGGCCGCCCGATCCTGCTCGACGACAGGGCGCGCGGCCAGCTGACCGACGAGACCCGCGCCCGCCTGGCGCGACTCACCGCGCTGCTGACGGCGGCCAATGACTGGAGCGCCGAAGCGCTCGAAGCGCTGCTCAAGGCCTTCGCCGAGTCGGAAGCTGTGGGATTTGGGAAGTTTGGCCCCGCTTTGAGGGCGATTCTGACCGGCGGGGCGGCATCGCCGGACCTCGGACGCACGCTTTCCGCCCTTGGCCGCGACGAGAGTCTGGCCCGGATCGAAGACGCGCTTTCGCCTGCCGCGTGAACCGCTATAACCCCTTCAAACGCCCGTTCGGGCCTATGTGTGTCTTCAAGAGGATTCAGGCATGACCGATAAGGCGATGCTGACGATCGGCGACAACAGCTACGAGCTGCCGATCATCAAGGGAACGACCGGCCCGGACGTGGTCGATGTACGCAAGTGGTACGCCGACTCCGACACCTTCACCTTCGACCCGGGCTTCACCTCGACGGCGTCCTGCGAAAGCAAGATCACCTTCATCGACGGCGACGCCGGCATCCTGCTGCACCGCGGCTACCCGATCGACCAGCTGGCCGAGAAGTCGAGCTTCCTGGAAGTCAGCTACCTGCTGCTGCACGGCGAGCTGCCCACGGCGGCCGAGCGCGAAAAGTTCGAGACCACGATCACGCGGCACACCATGCTGCACGCCCAGTTCGACCGCTTCTTCGAGGGCTTCCGCCGCGACGCCCACCCGATGGCCGTGATGACCGGCGCGGTCGGCGCCCTGTCGGCCTTCTACGCCGACAGCATCAACGTCGATGACCCGGTCGAGCGCGAGATCTCCGCCCATCGCCTGATCGCCAAGATGCCGACCATCGCGGCCCGGGCGTTCAAGTACACCATCGGCCAGCCGTTCATCAGCCCGCGCAACGACCTGACCTACGCGGAGAACTTCCTGCGCATGTGCTTCGCCGTGCCGGCGGAGGACTACAAGGCCAACCCGGTGCTGACGCGGGCCATGGACCGCATCTTCATCCTGCACGCCGACCACGAGCAGAACGCCTCGACCTCGACGGTGCGCCTGGCCGGCTCGTCGGGCGCCCACCCGTTCGCCTGTATCGCCGCCGGCATCGCCTGCCTCTGGGGCCCGTCGCACGGCGGCGCGAACCAGGAAGCGCTGGAGATGCTCGAGACCATCGGGACGGTCGACAAGATCCCCGAGTTCATCGAGGGCGTGAAGGCCCGCAAGTACAAGCTGATGGGCTTCGGCCACCGCGTGTACAAGAACTTCGACCCGCGGGCGAAGGTCATGCAGAAGACCTGCCACGAGGTGCTCGGCGAGCTGGGCGTCAACGACCCGCTGCTGGAAGTCGCCATGGAGCTGGAGCGGATCGCGCTCAGCGACCCCTACTTCATCGAGCGCAAGCTTTACCCGAACATCGACTTCTATTCCGGCATCACCCTGCGGGCGATGGGCTTCCCGACCAACATGTTCACCGTGCTGTTCGCCCTGGCCCGCACCGTTGGCTGGATCAGCCAGTGGAAGGAAATGTTCGAGGATCCCGGCCGCAAGATCGGCCGCCCGCGCCAGCTCTACACCGGCGCCACCCAGCGCGACTACACGCCGGTCGACAAGCGCGGCTGATCACGCGGGGACATGTACCGAAGGTAGGTGTCCCCGTTAAGGCAGCACCTCGCCGGGTCCCGCCACGGTCAACCCCTTCGCGCGCAGCTGCTGCAGCACGCCATCCTCGGCCAGCAGGCGGCGCAGGCCGATCACCGCCACCGATTTGCCGGGCTTCTGCAGCGCGGTGGTGATCGCGTTGACGTCGTCCCGCGCCTGTCGCCGCCAGAGCTCGGCGCCGCCGGACAGCAGCAGCAGGCAGCGATCGAAATTGCGCGGCGCGGTCAGGGCGACGGCGACGTCGCCCCGGGCCCAGCCGGCCGCCGATGCGCGCACGCGGGACTCAGGCGTCTCGATGTCGTCCAGGGCGCTGGCGAGACATTGCTGGTGGATCGCCGGCGTCAGGCCGGCGATGGCTGTTCTGGCGAGCGGCACGGCCTTGTACTGCGCCGCGTAGACAACCTTCACCCGGCGCTTCTTCGCCGCCTGGACCACCGCCCCGCGGGTGTAGGTCCACCCCGTCTTGCGCGCCCGGCTGTCGCCGTAGACCAGGGCGCCGGCGACCAGCGGCGTCCAGCCGGCGTAGCGGCTCGCCGTCTGGCCGAGACGTTCCCTCGCGGCCACGAACCGCGCCCGCAGGGCCGGCGACAGACCGGCCTCAAGCGGGGTCTTCGACTTCAGCTGGGCGCGGATCTTCAGCAGGGCCGGCAGATCCCGCAGGCCGGCGGTCACGGACGAGTCCATCAGCAGGGCATTGGCCCCGGTCAGCCGCCGTTCGACCACGCTCCGGTCCCAGGTCACCCCCGGCGGCATCGGGCTCTCCGGCGCGCCGAGAATGTAGACGATGGAGTCGCCGTCCTTGACCCGCCACCAGGCCGGCCCGGGCGCGGCGGCCTGGACGACAAGTTCCTCGACGATGGTCGCCTCGGGGTCGTCGGCAGGCCCCGACGCGGCCCCGCCGCAGGCGATCAGCGCCGCGACCGTCAACGCCAGCGTTCTCAAGACTCGCATATCCACCCGTCCCTGTTCGTGGCCGGATACTGAACGCGATTTTGGGGCTAAAGGGAGGCTCCAATCCGCTGTGACCGGGAGCATTTCCGGTCCCTGTTCGTTGCAGGATCATGGCCAAACCACTCACCGTCTCCATTCCCCACCAGCTCGGCGTCGCCGAGGCCCGCAAGCGCATCGAAACCGGCTTCGCCGAGCTGACAGCGAAACTGCCCGGCAGCGCGGCGAAGATCGACCAGCGCTGGGACGGCGACCGCCTGGTCTTCTCCGCCCTCATCGCCGGCCAGGACATCCGCGGCACGCTCGACGTGCTGGCCGAAGCCGTCCGCATCGAGGTGATCCTGCCCGGCCTGCTCGGCATGCTGGCCGGCAAGATCGGCGGCCAGCTCAAGGACGAAGGCCACAAGCTGCTTAAGTAGTTCTTTTCCCTCTCCCGTTCGGAGAGGAACTTAAGCCACCTGCCCGGCCGCCCAGCCGCTCGACCAGGCCCACTGGAAATTGTAGCCGCCGAGCCAGCCGGTGACGTCGACGCATTCGCCGATGAAATAGAGCCCCGGAACAGCGTTGGCGGCCATGGTGGTCGAGTTGAGGTCGCGGGTGTCGACCCCGCCCAGGGTCACCTCGGCCGTGCGATAGCCCTCCGAGCCCACCGGTTTGACCCGCCAGTGGTTCACCGCCGTATCCAGCGCCCGCAGCACCGCGTCCGGCGTGTCGGCGAGATTGCCGCGCGCGCCGGCGTCCTCGGCCAGCTTCCGGGCCAGCCGGTCCGGCAGGAAGGCCCCAAGCGCGGTATGGACCGCCTGGCGCGGGTTCGAGCCCTTGGCGGCCTTCAGCGCGGCGAAGATGTCGGCCCCCGGGGCCATGGAGACGGCGATCTCCTGCCCCTCGCGCCAGTAGGACGAGATCTGCAGGATCGACGGCCCGCTGAGGCCGCGATGGGTGAACAGCATGGCCTCGGCGAACTTCGTCTTGCCGCTGGCCACCACGGCGTCGACCGCCACGCCGGACAGGTCCTTCCAGCGCTCCAGCAGGCCGACCTCGAAGGTCAGGGGAACGAGCGCGGGACGGGTGTCGATGACGTTCAGCCCGAACTGTCGGGCGATGTCATAGGCCCAGCCGGTCGCGCCCATCTTGGGGATCGACTTGCCGCCCGTGGCCACGACCAGCGCGGCGCAGCCGACCCTAGCGCCGTCCGACAGGGTCAGGGCGAATCCCTCCCCCTCCCGGTCGACCCGCTCGACACCGGTGTTGAGGCGCAGTTCGACGCCGGCCTCGGCCATCTGGTCGGTCAGCATGGTGACGATCTGCATCGCCGAGCCGTCGCAGAACAGCTGGCCCAGCGCCTTCTCATGCCAGGCGATGCCGCGCGCGTCGACGGCGGCGATAAAGTCGCGTGCGGTGTACCGGCGCAGCGCCGACAGGGCGAAGCGTGGGTTCTGCGACAGGAAGCTCTTGGGGTCGGTGTTGAGGTTGGTGAAGTTGCACCGGCCGCCGCCGGAGATGCGGATCTTCTCGCCGGGCGCCTTCGCGTGGTCGACGACCAGCACCGAGCGGCCGCGGCGGCCTGCCTCGACCGCGCACATCATGCCGGCCGCGCCGGCCCCGACGATGACGACGTCGAAGGTCTGCATGGTCAGTCGATACAGAGGGTGGCTTGGGCCTGGCCGCCGATGACCTCGGTGGCGCAGCCGCAGCGGTCGCTGTCGGCCTCGCAATGGGCGGCGACCGGGCCCGGCGCCTTGGGGCTGTAGCCGTCGTCGGCCACGCAGCGGCCGTCGCACTGGCCGCTGTCGGTGCAGGCCTTGCCGGCGTCCCTGTAGGCGATGACGCAGGCCGGCTTCTGCATGCGGCAGACGGGCCGGATCGTCCCGCCGGCGGCCTGGCAGGCGGCCGGATCTGCGGCCAGCGCGACCGGCGTCGGCGACATCGGCGCGGGCGCAGGTCCCGCGACGGGGGTGCAGGCGGCCAGGGCGAGCAGGAGGATGGCGAGGGGGGCGATGCGCATGGGCCGGTTCTACGCCGTCCTGGCCTGCTCGGCGAGCTTTGCGTCGGTTGGAGGGCAAGATCCTCCCCCCTGGGGGAGGTGGCTCGGCGAAGCCGAGACGGAGGGGGTCAGCGCGGCATCGGGGAAGCCCCCTCAGTCAGCCCTTCGGGCTGACAGCTCCCCCAGAGGGGAGCATCCGCAGCGCTGCCGCCGCCGGCATTGAGGGCTTCAAGAGGGCTTCAGCCCCCGCTCCGCGAGCAGCCTGAGCACGGCGTCGGCGGCGGCTTCGGAGGGATCGGGCCCGCCCTTCCCCATCATCTCGAGGGCGGCGTTCTGGGCGGCGATCTGGCCTGTGCGCAGGGCCGGATCGTCGAGGCGTTCGGCGATAGCCATTTCCAGGTTGGCCGGAGTGCAGTCGGCCTGCAGGAATTCGGGGGCGACGAAGGCCCTGGCGGCGATGTTGAACATCGTCACCCAAGGGGATTTGAAGATCAGCTTGAGAATGGCGTAGGTGGCGCCGCCGATGCGATAGGCGACGACCATCGGCGTGCCGGCCAGGGCCAGCTCCGTCGTCACCGTGCCGCTGCAGGCCAGCGCCACCGTGCCGGCGACGAAGGCGTCGTCCTTGAGCTGCTCGTCCTCGATGACATGGGCGCGGAACGGCCAGCCGGCGACCCTGGCGCGCACCGACTCCACCACCGTACCGGCGGCGGGGATGACGACATGCAGGCCGGGACGCGCGGCCTTGAGCCGTTTCACCGTCTCCTCGAACACCGGCATGACGAGCTTGATCTCGGCCGGGCGGCTGCCGGGCAGGACCAGCAGGATGTCCTCGCCCTCCCCCGCCCCGATCGCGGCGCGCAGGCGGGCCGGGTCGGCGTGGGAGAAGTCCTTCGCCAGGGCCGGGTTGCCGACGAAGGTGGTCTTGAGACCCTCCTTCTCGAACCATGGCGCGTCGAAGCTGTGGATCGACAGCAGGTGGTCCACGGAGGCCGCCAGCGTCCTGGCCCGGCCCGGCCGCGTGGCCCAGACCTGCGGCCCGACGTACTTGACCAGCAGCATGTTCGGGAAACGCTTGCGCAGGGCCTGGGCGACGCGGAGCGTGAAGCCCCAGCTGTCGATCAGGATGGCCACGTCGGGCGTCTCGCGCTGCGCCAGCGCGGCCGTGTCGGCCACGCGCTGCACGACGGTCCTGTAGGCGGCCACGGCCTCGAAGATGCCGAGGATCGACAGGCTGGCGATGTCGAACGGACTGTCTATGCCCTCGGCGGCCATGCGGCGACCGCCGACGCCCACCAGGCGCACCTTGTCGCCCAGCCGGGCCTTCAGGGCGCGGGCGAGGCCGGCTCCCAGAGCGTCACCCGAGGCCTCGGCGGCCACCAGCATGACGGTCAGGGGGCGGCTCATTCGTCCTTCGCCTCGACGCCGAGGATGAACAGGCCGAGATCGTCGGCCATGGCCAGCGTCTCTTCTCGGTCGACGATCAGCAGACGCCCCGCCTCGCCGACGATGCCGGCCAGGCCCGCCTGGGCCACGCCGCGCACGGTGGCGACGCCGATGGTCGGCATGTCCACGTCAGCGTGCTGGATCGGCTTGGGCGCCTTGGCCAGCACGCCGCGCGTCGCGCCCGGCACGCCGCGGATGGCTTCGGGCAGCTCGCGCACCCGGCGCAACATGGCGTCGGTGCCCTCCTGGGCCTCGACGGCCAGCACCAGGCCGTCGCAGACGACGGCGCCCTGGCCGATGTCGAGCCGGCCGATGGCGCGGGCCGCGATCAGGGCGCGCTGGATGTCCTCGGCGTGGCGATCGTCGGGCGCGATGGTCCCGAGTCGGCCGAGCGGCAGGGTCATCGACTCGGCGGCCTCATGAGCCCCCTCGATGGCGAAGCCTTCCTTGCTGAACTCGTCGAGCACGGCCCGCAGCAGGGCGTCGTCACCCTTGCGGGCGGCGGCGATGATCGACGGCAGGGCGGCCATGCCGCGCATGTCGGGCTTGAGCTTGCCGAAGTCGGGCCGCGCGACCGTGCCGACGAGGCAGACGGCCTCGCAGCGCTCGCTGCGCAGGGTCTTGAACACCTTGCCCAGTTCGCCGAGGCCGATGTCGGCCGAGGGATGGCCCAGCGTGCCGTCGTCGGCGAAGCCGCGCAGGCGCACGACGAAATAGGGCCGGCCCGTGCGGCGGCAGCGTTCGGCGATTTCAGCCGGCAGGCCCCCGCCCCCGGCGATGATCCCGAGCTTCTTCACGCTCAGACCTCGCGTTCCGGCAGGCACAGCGGCCGCGTGGCGTCGTCACGGATGAAGGCGACGATCTCCATGATCTCGGGCACGTCCGGATAGGTCTCGGTGACGTCCTCGAGCCGCTCCTGGAAGGTGCCTTCGTCCGCGAACAGCAGGCGGTAAGCGGCCCGAAGCGTGGCGATCTGCTCGCGGGTGAAGCCCCGGCGCTTGAGGCCGATGAGATTCAGGCCCTCGAGGTGGGCGTGGTTGCCCCACACCGAGCCGTAGGGGATCACGTCCTTGGTGACGATGCCGCCGCCGCCGACGAAGGCGTAGCGGCCGATGCGGGTGAACTGGTGGATCGCCGCCAGGCCGCCGAGGAAGACGAAGTCGTTGACCGTCACATGGCCGCCGACGGCGACGCTGGGGGCCATCGTGACCTTGTCGCCGATGATGCAGTCGTGGCCGACGTGGACGCTGACCATGAACAGGCCGTCCGCGCCGATGGTCGTCACGCCGCGGCCGACCGCCGTGCCGGCGTGGACGGTGACGTGCTCACGGAAGATGTTGCGCGGGCCGACGACCACGCGGGTCGGCTCGCCCTTGTGCGCCGAATGCTGCGGCGGACCGCCGAGACAGGCGAACGGGTGCAGGACGCAGTCCTCGCCGACCTCGGTGACGCCCTCGATGATGGCGTGCGACAGAAGCCGCACGCCCTTGTGCAGGGTCGCGCCCGGTCCGACCAGGCAGTAGGGCCCGATCTCGACGCTGGAATCGATCTGGGCCGCGCTGTCGACGATGGCCGTGGGGTGGATCTTCGTCACTGGGGGTTGTCCGCCTTCATGGCCGAGAACTCGCACTCCGCGGCCAGCTTGCCGTTGACCAGGGCGCGGCCCTTGAACTTGACCACCGGCGCCCGGATCTTGACCACGTCCACGTGCAGCTTGAGCACGTCGCCGGGCCGAACCGGCAGGCGGAAGCGCGCGCCGTCGACCGACATGAAGAAGATCGTCGTCTTGCTGATGTCGATGTCCCAGGTCTTGGACATCAGCAGGGCGCCGACCTGGGCCAGGGCCTCGATGACCAGCACGCCGGGCATCACCGGGTTGCCCGGGAAGTGGCCGGGGAAGAACGGCTCGTTGATCGTCACGCACTTGATGCCGACCAGCGACTCGCTGGGCCGGTAATCCTCGGCGCGGTCGACCAGCAGGAACGGATAGCGGTGCGGCAGACGCGCGAGCACCTCGCCGATCTCGATCGTCGGCAGGGCGGTATCGCCATCACTCATGGCCGGTCCTTCTTCTTTTCCTTTGCCATGCGCGACAGCATCGCCGTCTCGCGCAGCCAGTTCCTGATCGGCTGGGCCGGCGTACCGCCCCAGGTCTCGCCGGCCGGGACATCGCGGAACACGCCGGCGGCGGCGGCGATCTGCGCACCGTCACCGATGATGACGTGATCGGCGACTCCGGCCCGGCCGCCAAAGGCGCATCCGTCGCCGATGGTCACGCTGCCGGAGATGCCGGTGAACCCCGCCATGACGCAGTTGCGTCCAACGCGCACGTTGTGGGCGATGTGCACCATGTTGTCGAGTTTGGTGTTCTCGCCGAGGACCGTATCCTCCCAGGCGCCCCGGTCGACGCAGCTGTTGGCCCCGATGGTCACGCCGTCCTGCAGGATCACCCGGCCCAGCTGCGGTACGTCGATGACGCCGGCGGCGCCGCCCGTGGCGCCGAAACCGGCCTCGCCGATGCGTACGCCGGCGTAGACACGCACCCGGTCGCCCAGCAGGGCGAAGGTCACCGTGGCGTTGGGGCCGATCTCGCAGTCGCGGCCGATGGCGACGCCCGGGCCGATGACGGCGCCAGGCGCGATGCGCGTTCCGCGTCCGATCTTCGCCCCGGCGCCGATCGTCACGCTGGGCGCCAGCAGCACGCCGTCCTCGAGATCCGCGTCGGGATGAATGGCCGCCACGCCAAAGTCGTAGCCCCGCGGCTCATGCAGGGCGGCGGCGGTCATCGCCCATGCCGCCTGCGGCCGCGGCGTCACCAGGGCGACGCAGCCCTCCGGGACGTCGGCGGCGTGGGCCTCGTGGACAAAGCAGGCGCCCGCCCTGGTGGTCCGCAGCGCGGCCAGATGCTTCCTGTCGCCCAGAAACGCGACATCGGCGCGGCCCGCCCGGTCGAGGGGGGCCACGCCGATGATCGGCAGATCGTCAGCATCGGCCGGCGCCGCAACGGCGCCGGTCAGACGGGCCAGGTCCCCCACGGAAAGGGGGCCTCGGCTGAGGTAGAATCGCGGGTCCGGCATGAATTCCTCGCACAGACCCGCGATAAAGCGAGTCGGTCTAGTTCGCGCGCGGCGTGGCGGGCGCGGCGGCCCCACCGGCGGGCGGCGTGTCCAGGCGCTCGCGGTTGAAGGTGAACGTCTTGATCTTGGCGTTCAGACCCGTAACCACCTGCGGGGTGATGTCCATGGCCGGGTTGCCGAGCAGAACGCCGTCGCCCAGCAGGAGCGAGCAGTTGCGCGCCTGATAGACGCCCACGGCGATCGGATCCAGCTCCTGCAGGACGCGCATCAGCGCCTTGCGTTCGGTCTGCTGGACCTCGGCCTGACGCAGCTGCTGCTTGCGCTTGAAGGCGTTGAAGCGGACCTGCAGGTTGGCCGCGCGGGCCTCCAGCGCGTCGGTCGGGCCGGCGGCGCGGGCGGCGTCGATGGCCTTGGCTTCGTTCTTGATCGCCGTGTCTTCGGCGGTCAGTTCAGCGTTCACCTCGGTGATGATCTGCTGCATGCGGGTGGCGACATACTTGCCGACTTCCGACGCCTGGACGGCCTGGTCGCCGTTGTAGGTGCAGACGCCCGGCAGGGCCGGTCCATGCTTGATCGGGGCGGCGGCGGGCGCGGCGGCCAGGGGCGCGGCGGCCGGACGCGGCGGAGGCGTCTGGGCCGCGACGGCCGAGGCGAAAGCGAGAGCTGCGGCCGCGCCGGCCGCGACCGCGAAGGTCTTGTTGAAGTGCATGGAGGCTAGAACCTTGTGGAGGTTGAGAAGCGGAACGTTTCCGTCTTGTCGTACTCTTCTTTGGCCAGAATTTGGCTAAAGTCGAAGCGGATCGGACCCATCGGCGAACGCCAGAAGATCGACAGGCCGGCCGATGCGCGCAGGCTGAGGTCGTCGCGGATACATTGTTCCGTGCCCGTGCCGCAGGTCATGTCGATCACACCGAAGCGGTCCCGCAGGTCGGCGTCGTCGAGCAGGCCGACGGTGCCGAAGTCGCTGAACAGCGCGGCCTTGATGCCGTATTGCTCGGGCAGGAACGTCGGCACGGACAGCTCCAGCGAGCCGATCGCGTACAGCTTGCCGCCGAGGGCGTCCTTGCGGCCGTACTTGATGTCGCGCGGACCGATGCCGGCGACCTCGAAGCCGCGGAAGCTGTTGCCGCCCTTGTAGAAGCGGTCGTTGATGCGGACGTTGTCGCCGTTCCAGCCGTCGATGTAGCCGAAGGAGCCGGTCGCGCTGAGGACGAAGTCCTTGTTGAAGCCGTGGTACCAGCCGCCGTTGGTCTCGGTCTTGAGGTAGTTCACGTCGCCGCCGACGCCGGCCAGATCCTGGTTCAGCTCGACGTAGAAGCCGCGGGTCGGCTTGAGGGCGTCGTTCCGGCGGTCCAGCCGCACGGTGTAGCCGACCAGCGAGGTGATGTTCGACCCGCGCTGGGCGCAGAGGGTCGCCGAAACGAGCTCCTGCCCGGGGATGCAGTAGGAGTCGTCGACGACCACGTCGTCGGTCCGCAGAGTGTAGCGCAGCCCCATCGAGGCGTTGGTCGTCAGCGGGAAGCCGAGGCGCAGCCCCATGCCGGTCGAGCGCGTGTCGAACGCGGTCTGCTGGCTGAAGTCATAGCGATAGGAATAGAGGTCCACGCCCGCCCGCAGGTCGCGGCCGAGGAAGCGGGGCTCGGTGAACGAGAAATCGATCTGCTGGCGCAGCGAACCGACCGAGATCCGGGCCCGGACGTTCTGGCCGCGGCCACGGAAGTTGCGCTCGCTGACGCCGAGGTCGAGGATCAGCTGGTCGACCGAGCTGTAGCCGGCGCTGAACGACAGTTCGCCGGTCGGCTGCTCCTCGACCGAAACCCGCAGGGCCGTGCGATCCGGAACGCCGCTCGGCACTTCCTCGATGGTCACGTCCTTGAAGAAGCCCAGCGCGCGGATCTGCTGCTTGGAGCGGTCGACCAGCACGCGGTTGTAGGCGTCGCCTTCGGTGACGTTCATCTCGCGGCGGATGACCGCGTCCAGCGTGCGGGTGTTGCCGACGATATCGATGCGGTCGATGTAGACGCGCGGGCCTTCCTTGACCTGGAAGACCACGTCTACCGTGTGGGTTTCGCGGTTCGGGATATAGCGCGGGCGGACGTCGACGAAGGCGAACCCGGCGGCGCCAGCCGCGAAGGTCAGCGAGTCCGTCGCCTGTTCGATGCGCTCGTCCTGGTAAACCTCGCCCGAGCGGATCGGCAGCAGCTGCTGCAGGACCGTGCCGTCGAGCTTCTTCAGCTCGGTCTCGACCGACAGTTTGCCGAACTTGTACTTCTCGCCTTCCTCGATCGTGTAGGTGACGACGAAGCCGTTCCGCTCGGGCGACAGCTCGGCCACGGCCGAGATGATGCGGAAGTCGTAGTAGCCCTTGTTGCGGTAGAACTTGCGCAGCTGTTCCTTGTCGTACTCGATCCGGTCGGGATCGTAGTTGTCGTTGTTCGACAGGAATTTGTACCAGTGCGACTCCTCGGTGACGATCACGTCCTTCAGGTCGCTGTCCGAGAAGGCGACGTTGCCGAGGATGTTGACGTCGAGCACGCCGCTCTTGGGGCCTTCGTTGATCTCGAAGATCAGGTCGATGCGCTTCTGCGGCAGCTCGACGACCTTGGGCGTGACGGTCACGCCGATACGGCCGGACTTGCGGTAGAGCTCGATCAGGCGCTGGACGTCGGACTGGACGCGGGCGCGGGTGAAGATGCCGCGCGGGCGGATCGTCACTTCATCGCGCAGCTTCTCTTCCTTGACGGCCGAGTTGCCCTCGAAGATCACGCGGTTGATGATCGGGTTCTCGACCACGCGCACGACGAGATCGCCGTTCGGCTGCAGGTCGATCTTCACGTCGGCGAAGAGGTCGGTGCGGAACAGAGTCTTCAGCGCCACGTCGATGCGCGCCGAGTCGACCTGGTCGCCGACCTGGATCGGCAGATACGAGAGAACCGTACCCGCCTCGATGCGTTCATTCCCCTGAACGAGAACGCGCTGGACCACCCCGGACTCGACCTGGGCGTAGGCCGCGGTCGGCACGGTTAGCGCTGTCGACCCCATGAGGAGCGCAGCAAGGGTAACAATCGCTGCGCCGTGCGCACGAGCATGCTTCATAAGGTCTGCCATTGGCGGTCGGTGGGTGCTCATGAGAACAGACCACCAAGGAAGTTGAACACGTTGTAGCGCTGCAGGTCGTTCCAGACCGCGAACAGCATGAATCCCAACAGCAAGGCAAGACCAAGGCGATAGCCTACAGCCTGGACATTTGCCGCCAGTGGCCTGCGCGCAACGGCTTCATAGCCGTAAAACAGCAGATGTCCGCCATCCAGAACAGGGATCGGCAGAAGATTCAGGAAGCCCACGCTGACGGAAAGAATCGCCGACAGCTGCAGCAGGGCGAGGAAGGATCCAAAGACACCCATGGCCGGGTTGGGCGCGCCCTGGGCGCCGGCCTTGGCCACGGCGTCAGACGCCTTGGCGATGCCGATGAAGCTGCCCAGCTGGTCGGCGGGAACCTGGCCGCGGACCAGACGGCCCATGTAGTAGAGGGAGGTCGACAGGACCTCCCAGGTCCGGCCCGTCCCCATGGCCACGGCCTGAACCGGATTGTAGCGCACCCGGACCGCGTCCTCGCGCCGGTCGACATGCTCGAGCCCCAGGACGCCGATCCGCTGGCGGGCGCCGGTGGGATCGGTGATCAGCTTCTGCGCCGGGGTCGCGACCAGCTCGATCGCCCGGCCGCCGCGATCGACCGTGAAGGTGATCGGCTGGTTGGCCCGGATGGCGACCACCGGCATGATTTCCTTGAAGTCGTTGATCGCCTTGCCGTTGACGGTGCGGAGAATGTCCCCGGCCTGGAAGCCCGCCTGTTCGGCGGCGCTGCCCGGCGTCACGCCGGTGATGCGCGGCGTCACCTGCACCTCGCCGAACACGCCGAAGAAGAAGGCGAACAGCAGGATCGCAAGGATGAAGTTGGCGGCCGGGCCCGCGACGGTGATGATCGCCCGCTGCCAGACCGGCTTGAAATGGAAGAATTTCTTCAGCGCCGAGGCCGGGTTGTGCTCGAGGATCTTGGCCTTCATCTCGGCCAGATCGTCATGGTCGGGGATGCTGGCGGCGTTCTCGTCGCCGGCGAAGCGGACGTAGCCGCCCAGCGGGATCCAGCCGATCCGCCACTCAACGCCGCGCTTGTCGCGCCATTTGAAGATCGCCCGGCCAAAGCCGATCGAGAAGCTGTCGATCACGGTGCCAAAGGCGCGCGCCGCCCAATAGTGGCCGAGCTCGTGAATCGTGACCACGAGCGTCAGCACGAACAGGAACGGCAGAATCCACGACAACGCCGGCTACTCCCCTACGCTCGGTGGTGAACGGGCCGCCGCGAAACCGCTTCCGCCGTGACCCGGCGGGCGCTCGCATCGACCATCATCGCGCTCTCGAGAGCGCCGTCCCCCACGCTGGCTGTCAGATCCCCCGCGCCGTTCATGCGGGCGAGTGTATCCGAGACCAGCGGGGCAATATCGAGAAAGCCGATCCTGCGGTCAAGGAAGGCCGCGACAGCGATCTCGTTGGCGGCGTTCATCGCCGCAGGCGCCCCGCCCCCGGCCCGCAGCGCCGCGCGGGCGATTTCGATGGCCGGGAAGCGTGCATCGTCAGGCGCCTCGAAGGTCAGCTGGCCCATGGCGGCCAGATCCAGCCGCGGCGCGGGCCAGGCCAGCCGGTCGGGCCAGGAGAAGGCGCAGGCGATGGGCGCGCGCATGTCCGGCGGTCCCAGCTGGGCGAGCGTCGAGCCGTCCTGATACTCGACCATGCTGTGGATCACCGACTGGGGATGGATGAGCACGTCGATGCGCTCGGCGGGCGTGGCGAAGAGGTACGAGGCCTCGATCATCTCCAGGCCCTTGTTCATCATGGTCGCGGAATCGATCGAAATCTTGGCGCCCATGCTCCAGTTGGGATGGGCGACGGCCTGCTCCGGGGTCGCCAGTCGCATCTGGTCGAGCGTCCAGGTGCGGAACGGCCCGCCGGACGCCGTCAGGATCAGCCGCGCGACGCGGTCGATGCAGTCGGGCTGCAGCACCTGGAAGATCGCCGAATGCTCGGAATCAACGGGGATCACCTTGCCGCCGGCCCGCCGCGCGGCTTCCAGCAGGGCCGGCCCGGCGCAGACGAGGCTTTCCTTGTTGGCCAGGGCGATGACCGAGCCGGTGCGGGCGGCGGCCAGGGTCGGCGCGAGGCCCGCGGCCCCGACGATCGCCGACATCACCCAGTCAGCGCCCATGGCGGCGGCGTCCTCGATCGCCCGGGCCCCGCCGGCGCAGGCGATGCCGCTGCCCGTCAGACGTTCGCGCAGCTCGCCCAGCAGCGACTCCTGCTCGATGACCGCGACGCGCGGGCGCCAGCGCAGGGCCTGCTCGGCCAGCTTCTCGACGTTGCGGCCGGCCGTAAGAGCAAGGATCTCGACCTCGGCCCCGGACTTGTCGAACAGGTCGAGGGTCGAGACGCCGATGGAGCCGGTCGAGCCCAGGACGACGACGGTGCGGGCGGCGGTCAAACCGGCCAGCCCCAGTGATCGATCAGCCGCGCGCCGGCGATGACCACGGAGGCGAACATCAGACCGTCGACGCGGTCGAGCAGACCGCCATGTCCGGGGATCAGGTCTCCGGAATCCTTTACGCCAAACCGTCGCTTCAAGGCCGACTCCCACAGATCGCCGGCCATGGTGGCCAGACCGCCGGCCAGGCCGATGAGGGCCGCCGCGTACCAGACCACCGTCGCATCGGAAAACGTCGCAACGAGGACCGCCGCGATCATCGCCCCGACCAGCCCGCCGAAGAAGCCCGACCAGGTCTTGTTGGGGGAGAAGCGCGGCCAGAGCTTGGGGCCCTTCAGCGCGCTGCCGACCAGGAAGGCGCAGATGTCCGCCGACCAGGTCACCGCGAACAGCATGGTCGCCCAGCTGCGGCCGTGCTCCTCGCCGCGCAGCCACAGCAGGGCGATGGCGCAGGGCGCGATGTAGATGACGCCATAGGCCGCGTCGGCCGGGCGCTCGGCCGTGCCGCGCGCCACCAGGGCCGCCAGGGCCGCGCCGACCACGACCAGCGTCCAGGCCAGCGCGTGCTGGTGCAGGTACATGGCGAAGACCGTAGTCAGCACCCCGACGGTCACCGCCGTGGAGATGCGCACCGGGGCCACGGGGGCGCTCATGACGCCCCATTCGTTGGCCAGCAGGGCCACCCCGATCGAGACCAGCAACAGCCAGGCCCAGCCACCGAACCACAGCGCCAGGATGACAGCCGGAATCAGCACGCTCGCCGAGGCGACGCGGACACCCAGATTGTTCCAGTCGAAGCGCCTAGCCGGCGGCGAGGACGTCATCAGACGCGGCTCCGCCATAACGCCGCTCACGGGCCCGGTATTCGTCGATCGCCGCCTTCAGATGCTCGGCCCCGTAGTCGGGCCAGTAGACATCCTGGAACACCAGCTCGGCGTAGGCGCATTCCCAGAGCAGGAAGTTGGAGAGCCGCCGCTCGCCGCTGGTGCGCACGATGATGTCGGGCGCGGGCGTGCGGGCGGTCGACAGATACTGTTCGAAGATCGACTCATCGAGATCGGCGGCGCGGGCCCTGCCCTGCTCCACGGCCTCGGCGAAGCGACGGGCCGCGTCGGTGATGTCGGCCTGGCCGCCGTAGTTGAAGGCGACCTGCAGCAGGAAACGGTCATTGTGCGCGGTGCGCGCCTCGGCCCGGTCGATCACCGCCAGCACGTCGGGGCGCAGGCCCGTGCGCCGACCGATGATACGGACCTTCACGCCTTCGCGGACCAGCCGCTCGAGATCGGTTTCGACGTAGGCCTTGAGCAGGCTCATCAGTTCCGACACCTCGGCCATCGGCCGGCGCCAGTTTTCGGTCGAGAAACCGAACACGGTCAGGGCCCCGATGCCGAGCGCGGGCGCCGCCTCGACCGTCCGGATAAGGGCCTTCACGCCCTCCCGATGACCGAAAGTGCGTGGCAGGCCGCGTTGTTTGGCCCAGCGCCCGTTGCCATCCATGATGATGGCGACATGCAGCGGCCCGTCCGTCGGCGTCATCGCCACTCCCTCCTGTCCGTCGCGCGTCATCCCCCGCGGAACGTACAGCTCAAACCTGCATGATCTCTTGCTCTTTGGTTTTCAAGGTCTCGTCCACGCGCTTGACGGCCTCGTCGGTCATCTTCTGCACCTCGACGTCCATCCGGCGATGCTCGTCCTCGGTGATGATCGCGGCCTTTTCGGCCTTCTTCAGGTCGTCCATGGCGTCACGACGGACGTTGCGGATGGCGATCTTCTGCTGCTCGGCGTACTTGCCGGCGACCTTGACCAGGTCCTTGCGGCGCTCTTCGGTCAGGGGCGGCACGGGAATGCGCAGGTTCTGCCCCTCGACGACCGGGTTGAAGCCCAGGCCGGAGTTGCGGATGGCCTTCTCGACCGACACCACCAGGGCGCGGTCCCAGACGCTGACGCTGATCGAGCGCGGTTCGGGGACGCTGACCGACCCGACCTGGTTCAGCGGCACGGTGTTGCCATAGGCTTCCACATGCACCTGGTCGAGCAGGCCCGCGGAGGCCCGGCCGGTCCGGAGACTGGCGAATTCGTCCTTCAGGGCGGCGACGGCCTTGTCCATCCGCCCCTTGTAGTTGCTCAGCACGGGTTTTTCGCCGGCGGCCATATGCAGGCTCCCTCTTCTTCCTATGCAGGTTCGGAGATGACGGTGTGTACGCCTTCGCCGCGCACCACGTTCATCAGATTGCCCCGTTCGCGGATCGAGAAGACCACGATCGGAATGCCGTTCTCGCGCATCAGACTGATCGCCGAGGCGTCCATGACCTTGAGGTCCCTGGACAGCACGTCGTGATAGGTCAGATGGTCGAAGCGTTCGGCGCTTTTGTCCTTCTTGGGGTCGGCGGTGTAGACGCCGTCCACGCTGGTGCCCTTGAACAGGGCGTCGCACTTCATCTCCGCCGCGCGCAGGGCCGCGCCGCTGTCGGTGGTGAAGAACGGATTGCCGGTCCCGGCGGCGAAGATCACCACCCGTCCCTTTTCCAGATGGCGTTCGGCTCGGCGACGGATCAGCGGTTCGCAGACGGTCGGCATCGGGATCGCCGACTGCACGCGGGTGGAGACGCCGATGCGCTCCAGCGCGTCCTGCATCGCCAGGGCGTTCATCACCGTCGCCAGCATGCCCATGTAGTCGGCGCTGGCCCGCTCCATGCCCTTGGCCGCCCCGGCCAGGCCGCGGAAGATGTTGCCGCCGCCGATCACCAGGCACAGCTCGATGCCGCTGTCGGCGACCTGCTTGAGGTCCTGGGCCACCGCCTCGACCGTCGGCATGTCGATGCCGAAGGCGGAGTCGCCCATCAGCACTTCGCCGGACACCTTCACCAGAATGCGCTTGTAGGGTTTGGTCGGCATGGGATTCCGGCGGGTTGGCGAGTCAGTCGGGCTCAACATAGACCAAGGGCGCCCCCAGCGTCAGCCGGGAGCGCCCCCAATCAGGTATTCAGAACCAGGATCAGGCGCCGCCGGTCATCGACGCGACTTCGGCGGCGAAGTCGGAGACTTCCTTCTCGACGCCTTCGCCGAGGGCGAGGCGCACGAAGCCCACGACCTTCAGCGGCGAACCAAGTTCCTTGGCGGTCGCCTCGACCAGCTGCTCGACGGTCTGGTCCGGGTTCATGACGAAGGCCTGCTTCAGCAGCACGACTTCCTCGTAGAACTTGCGGATCCGGCCCTCGACCATCTTCTCGACCACCGACTCGGGCTTGCCCGAGGCCAGGGCCTGTTCAGTGAAGACCGCGCGTTCGCGCTCGACGTTGGCCGGGTCCAGGTCGTCGGTCGACAGCGACATCGGGTTGGTCGCGGCCACGTGCATGGCGATCTTGCGGCCCAGTTCCTGGATCGCGGCCTGGTCGCCGGCGCCCTCGATGGCCACCAGCACGCCGATCTTGCCGAGGTCCGGCGCGACGGCGTTGTGCACATAGGCGCCGACGGCGCCCGGCGAGACCGTGAAGCAGGCCGAACGGCGGACCATCATGTTCTCGCCGATCGTGGCGATCAGCTGGGTGACCATCTCGCCGATGTTCTCGCCGTCGGCCGTGCTGGCCGCGACGATGTCCTCGACGCCGCCGGCGACGTCCAGGGCGGTCTGCGCAGTCTTGCGGGCAGCCGTCTGGAACAGTTCGTTGCGGGCGACGAAGTCGGTTTCGGCGTTCAGCTCGATGACGGCGGCGGTCATGCCGTCGCCGTCCTTGCGGGTGGCGATGGCGATGAGGCCTTCGGCGGCGGCGCGGTCAGCCTTCTTGGCGGCCTTGCTGAGGCCTTTGGCGCGCAGCCAGTCGATGGACGCGTCCATGTCGCCGTCGTTTTCAACGAGGGCGCGCTTGCAGTCCATCATGCCGACGCCGGTCTTTTCGCGCAGGTCCTTGACCAGCGCCGCGGTGATTTCCGCCATGTCATGTCCTCCTGAGTTGGGACTTATAGGGGTGCGGCCCGGCCTTACGACCGGGCTGCGAAAACGGTGTGACGCTGAGGCGCTCCGGGCGGAGCGCGTTCAGTCGGCCGCGGATTACTCCGAGGCCGCGGGGGCTTCGGCCGGAGCCGCCTCGGGGGCCGCGACGGCCTCCGGTTCAGCGGGGGCTTCAGCGGCGACGGGCGCGGGCTCCGGCGTGAGCTCTCGGGCGAGCGTGGGCTCGACCGGGGCTTCCGAGGCGCCGATATCGATACCGCTGGCGACCACGCCGGCGGCCATGCCGTCGAGCACGGAGTCGGCGATCAGGTCGCAGTACAGCTGGATGGCGCGGGCGGCGTCATCGTTGCCGGGGATCGGATAGGTGATGCCGTCGGGGTCGCAGTTGGTGTCCAGGATCGCGATGACCGGGATGTTCAGCTTGCGGGCCTCGAGGATCGCGATCGCTTCCTTGTTGGTGTCGATCACGAACATGATGTCGGGAATGCCGCCCATGTTCTTGATGCCGCCCAGCGACAGCTCCAGCTTGTCGCGCTCACGCGTCAGCTGCAGCAGTTCCTTCTTGGTGCGGCCTTCGCCGCCGCCGTCCAGAACGCCTTCCAGTTCGCGCAGGCGCGAGATCGAGCCGGAAATGGTGCGCCAGTTGGTCAGGGTGCCGCCGAGCCAGCGGTGGTTGACGTAGTACTGGGCGCAGCGCTTGGCGGCCACGGCGACGGGATCGGAAGCCTGACGCTTGGTGCCGACGAACAGCACGCGACCGCCGGCGGCCGCGACTTCGCGGACCTTCACGAGGGCCTGGTGCAGCAGCGGGATCGACTGCGACAGATCGATGATGTGGATGTTCGAGCGCGAGCCGAAGATGTAGCGGTCCATCTTCGGGTTCCAGCGGTGCGTCTGGTGGCCGAAGTGGGCGCCCGCTTCAAGCAGCTGACGCATGGAGAACTCGGGGAGAGCCATGTGGTCTTGTCCTTTTTCCGGTTATCGCCTCCGCGGACAAACCCCTGGAATTCCAGGGACCGGAACGGATCTGACCAGGATTTCTCCCCGGTCGGCCCGAACGTCCGCGTGCGTGATGGGCGGGCATGTAGGGGATGAGGGCCGGAAATGCAAGCGGGGGCGGGACCTTCGCCCACTTTCCTCTCCCGCCAGGGAGAGGGGGACCATGCGGAGCATGGTGGAGAGGACAGAGCCCACCGGGCCGGCAAATTCTGAAATCCGGACTTTCCGGACCGGGCCCGCGCCGCCCCCCTCCGCCGCCCTGCGGGCGGTCCCCTCCCCGGCCTCGGCGGAAGGAATGATGTCAGGGAGCCCTGAAGGCCTTGATGGAGTTGGAGCTCTGGCGACGACCCTGGTCAAGTACGGCCCGGCGGGCAGCCGCTGCGCGGCCGCCGAAGGCGGTCCTTGAGCAAGGCCGCCGACAGAGCAAAACTGGCCGTCATGACATCAGGGGCGGTGCGCCTTCGGGCTTGGGCTCAATCAACGCGAATGGATCGCGCAACCTGTTCCGCCAGATCGCGATCGGGTCCAGCCGTCGGAACCACCACCACCGCCACATAGATATTCTGCTCACCGGCGCGGTGATATCGGAAGCGATACTCCTTCACCCGACCATTCACGATATTCACGGCCACCGGATTGGCAGATTGACGCCGGATCGTTCCGCCCGAAACGAGCGGAAAGCCCAGAGCCGACCCTTCGACCACGAACAGGAGGCGAGTATTACCCCGAACAACTTCGTAGTTCGCACCATCGGGACCACGGCCCGTTTCAACCAGCTCGAGGGAAGGAAAGCTCTTCGCGAATTCGATCCCGAACTCACCGTCCAAGCTAACCTTCGACTGAGGCGGCGACCCGACCGGCGCGCAGCCGAGCAACAAACTGGCTGCCGCCGCGATGGCGATCTGGTCGAGGCTCTGCACCCCTACACATCCTCCAGATACGCCACCCCTGGCGCGGTCTTCAGCGCGCCGCGCAGGCTGGCGTCCAGCGTGTAGAACCCCGGCAGCTTGACCTCGACCTCGCGGCCGCCGCCGAGGCCGGCGACGAGGACCACCTCCCCGCCCCGCTGGGCCGCGGCGCCGGACAGGCGCTTCTTCAGCGCCTCGATCTCCATCGAGTGGGGCGAGACATGCACCCGCAGGCTGGCGGCGACGGACTCCAGCGCCTTGTCGATCGGCTCGGCGTCGTCGCCGAAGAAGCGCACCTCGCCGTCGCGGGACTTGGCGCGCACCTTGATGGCCACGGCCTTGCCCGGCTCGAGGATGTCGCGGCAGCGCTTGAGCGCCTCGGGCGGGAACAGCACCTCGTACTCGCCGGTCGGGTCGGACAGGGAGACGAAGGCGAACCGCTCGCCGCTCTGCTGGGTGCGTTCCTGGCGGCGGCGGACCATGCCGGCCATGCGGAAGGCCTCGGTGCCGGCCTCGGCCTGGACGATGGCGTCGCTGAGCATGGTCGTGCGCCGGCGGCGCAGCACGTCGATCATGTCCTCAAGCGGGTGGCCGGTCAGATAGAAGCCGACCGCCGCCAGCTCCTCGTCGAGCCGGCGGATCTGGTCCCAGGGCTCGGTGCGCGGCAGGCGCGGACGCGAGGCGTCCGACTGTTCGCCGCCGAACAGGCTGACCTGGGCGCTGGCGCGGTCGGCGGCCAGGCTCTGGCCATGGGCCATCAGCATGTCGGCGGCGGCGATGATCTGGGCGCGGTTCGGATGCAGGCTGTCGAACGCCCCGGCGCGGGCCAGGCCCTCTAGGCCGCGCTTGTTGACCTGCCGCGGGTCGACCCGCTCGATGAAGTCGAACAGGTCGCGGAACGGTCCGCCCTCGTTGCGCACCGCGACGACATGCTCCATCGCCGCGAAGCCGACGTTGCGCACGGCGCCCAGGGCGTAGAGCACCTCGCCGTCCTCGACCTCGAAGTCGGCCCCGGAGCGGTTGATGTCCGGCGGCCGCACGGTGATCTTGAACTTGCGCGCGTCCTGGTAGAACACCGCCAGCTTGTCGGTGTTGGAGAGGTCCAGGCTCATCGAGCCGGCGAGGAACTCGACCGGCGCGTTGGCCTTCAGCCAGGCCGTCTGGTAGGCGATCAGGGCGTAGGCGGCGGCGTGCGACTTGTTGAAGCCGTAGCCTGCGAACTTCTCGACGTGTTCGAAGATGGCCCCGGCCTTGTCGCCGTCGACCCCGCGCTCGATGGCCCCGGAGACGAACCGGGCCTTCTGCTGGTCCATCTCCTCCTTCTTCTTCTTGCCCATCGCCCGGCGCAGCATGTCGGCTTCGCCGAGGCTGTAGCCGGCCAGGACCTGGGCGATGCGCATCACCTGTTCCTGGTAGACGATGACGCCGTAAGTCTCCTTGAGCACCTCCTCGAGAGAGGGGTGCATCACGTCCATCGGGCGGCGGCCGAACTTGGTGTCGACGAACAGGTCGATGTTGTCCATCGGGCCCGGCCGGTAGAGGGAGATCAGGGCGGTGATCTCCTCGATGGTGCCCGGGCGCATCTTGCGCAGGGTGTCGCGCATGCCCTGGCTTTCCAGCTGGAACACGCCGACCGTCTGACCCGAGGCCATCAGCTCGTAGGAGGCCGTGTCGTCGAGCGGCAGCTTCGACAGGTCGACCGCCGCTCCGCGCTTGGCCATGTGCTTGACCGCCCGGTCGAGCACCGTGAGCGTCTTGAGGCCGAGGAAGTCGAACTTCACCAGGCCGGCGGACTCGACCCACTTCATGTTGAACTGGGTCGCCGGCAGCTCCGAGCGCGGATCCTTGTACAGCGGCGTCAGCTCGACCAGCGGCCGGTCGCCGATGACCACGCCGGCGGCGTGGGTCGAGGCGTTGCGATAGAGGCCCTCGAGCCGCAGCGCGACCTCGAGCAGCTGGCCGACCGAGGCGTCCTCGTCGCGCGCCTGGCGCAGGCGCGGTTCGAGGTTGATCGCCTGGGCCAGGGTCACCGGCTGGGCCGGGTTGTTGGGCACCATCTTGGCCAGACGGTCGACCATGCCCAGCGGCAGCTGCATCACCCGGCCGACGTCGCGCAGCACGGCCCGCGCCTGCAGGGTGCCGAAGGTGATGATCTGGGCCACGCGGCCGCGGCCGTACTTGTCCTGCACGTACTCGATGACCTCCTCCCGCCGCTCCTGGCAGAAGTCGATATCGAAGTCGGGCATCGAGACCCGCTCGGGATTGAGGAAGCGCTCGAACAGCAGGCCGAACCGCAGCGGGTCCAGGTCGGTGATGGTCAAGACCCAGGCGACCAGCGAGCCGGCGCCCGAGCCGCGCCCCGGCCCCACGGGGATGCCCTGGGCCTTGGCCCATTTGATGAAGTCCGACACGATCAGGAAGTAGCCGGAGAAGCCCATCGTCTGGATGACGCCGATCTCGCGCTCCAGCCGGGCCCAGTAGTCCGCCTCCGGCGCGGCCAGCTCCAGACCCTGCAGCCGGGCCTTCAGCCCCTCGGCGGCCTGCCAGGCCAGCTCGGCCGGCTCGTCGCGCCCGGCCGTGGTCGGGAAGCTGGGCAGGATCGGGTCGCGCTTGGACACCATGAAGGCGCAGCGCCGGGCGATGTCGATGGTGTTGTCGCAGGCTTCCGGCAGGTCGGAGAACAGCGCCCGCATGGCCTTGGCCGGCTTGAACCAGTGCTCGGGCGTCACCCGACGGCGCTCGTCCTGGCCGACGAACGCGCCGTCGGAAATGCACAGCAGGGCGTCATGCGCCGCGTACATGTCCGGCTTGGCGAAATAAACGTCATTGCTGGCCACCAGCGGGACGTCGTGATCGTAGGCCCAGTGCACCAGACCCGGCTCGGCCGCCGCCTGGCTGGGCAGGCCGTGCCGCTGCAGCTCGACATAGAAGCGGTCGCCGAACACCCGGTGCATCTCGGCCAGGGCCGCCGCGCCCTCGGCCGTCTTGCCGGCGGCGAACAGCGGATCGACCGGGCCGTCCGTGCCGCCGCTCAGCAGCAGCAGCCCGTCCGAATGTTCGACCACCCGCGTCCAGGGCACGCAGGGCTCGGCGATGCCGTCGCTGTCCAGATAGGCCATCGACGAGAGGGCCGAGAGATTGAGATAGCCGGTTTCGTTCTGGGCGATCAGCACGATGGTCGGGGTCCGCGCCCAGCGGTCGGACTGCCCCTCGCCCACGCCGGTCACCGGCAGCGCCACGCCGATCAGGGGCTGAACCCCCGCATCCTTGGCCGTGACGGAAAATTCCAGGGCGCCGAAGAGGTTCGCCCGGTCAGTGACGCCGACCGCAGGCATGCCCGCCTCGGCGGCCATCTTGCCCACGGCCTCGGCCTTGATGGCCCCTTCCAGCAGCGAATAGGCCGACCGGACCCGCAGGTGAACGAACCCGCCGTCGGCGCCGCTCCCTGCCCTGTCCCGCGCCATGGCGCTGTTCCCTGGAGTTCACCCGGCCCGGCCCTTGCGGCCGGACAACAACGAGTCACCTGGACCGACCATCGCCCGCCGGGCGCTGCCGATCCAGAGGCGATCAGGCCACGGCCATGGCCACCGAGCACATCATCCACACAAATCCGGCGACGGAGGCCAGAGCGAGCGATTCACGAGCGATGCGGGCCATTCGGGCCTCCCGATTCAAGTTGCCTGTTTGTTCTTATTCCTGTTTTGTTCTCATCCGTCAACCGGGTTTTCGGCGAACGGTCCACAGTGACCCTGCACATACGATCCGACACTGAACCTACGATTTGACACGGGATACGATGAGATACGCCGAGCCACCGTGGGATAAGAACCGGCTCTGATCGACCATTCAGAGGCCCCTCAGAGACCCGTAAGGCCCTAAAAAAAATTGGCCGGCGAAGCCTCTTGGGTAGGGACGCCGGGGTGATCTAAGTCCCCGACGTCCCTCTTGGCCGCTGTCTCTTCGGCCATCCCAGTAGAGGGGGGAGTCGGCCCCTCTAACGGCACGCTGCACAGCGCGCCGATCCGAATGCGTTCTCAGGGTGGGGAGCGCCGATCATCACAAAGACGCTCCCCCGACCGGCTCCCACACCGGCCACCCAAGCGAGGGGGAAACTGGAGAAACCCCTCTGGCGGCCGGTCGGTCGCTCATGGCGATCTGCCGGCCGATTCGATGTCGTTCTCAGGGTGGGGAGCGCCGACCCATCACAGCGACGCTCCCCATTGTCCGCCAACCCCTTAGCGGACGCCCTGGCGAGGGGGAGGAAGCCCCTCTAGCCGGCCCCCCCATGCTGTAAGGGGGCCGAATTCAAATCTATCTCCCTACGGGCGGTCTCCCGGCTTGCCGCGCCGCCAATCGATGTCCGCCCCGAAGTCCGCCCGGCGGATTTCAAGGCCCGGCGCGAGGCCGATGCTGATATCGCCCTTCAGCTTGGCCGGCGCGCCCGGAAGCGGACCACCGCCAAGGCCGGGCAACGGCCGGTTGCCGTTCAGGATGGGGCGCGCCGCAGCTGCCGCCCTCGCACGTTCCTCGCCAGTCCGGCCGGATCGGTCATAGACCCAAGGGTTGCTGGTAAAATTCATGGCCGCCGCCACCGGCGTTTTGCGACCGGCGAAGTCCAAACCGAAGTTCGGGTTCCAGGCGTTGGGGTGAAACGCCTTCCCGACCGCATTGCCTGCTTCGGCCAGCTTCAGCATGGCGTTCGCGAGCGTCCCGACGTCCTGCGCCAGTTGCACCCAGTTGACCTCTTTCCCCAGTTCCGCGCCGGTATTGATGAGCGTCGTGAGGCTCCTGGAGAGGTCGCCAGCCCACTTGTCCATGCGACCGTCTTCCTCAGCCTTGGCGAGGAATTCGAGCAGCTTGGCCAGGTGGCCTCTGGCGGCGTCGAACGCCCCGCCATCCGCGACCTTTCCTTTGAAGTCGCTCCAACTGCCGGCCAGGTTCGACATCATCCCGTTCCAGGTGCGGGACTGTTCATCCATCGCACCGGCAAAACCGCCGTCGAAGATGCCTCGCAAGGTTCGCCGGATCTCGCCTGCCGTCTTCTTGCTGGTCGCCGTCATCATTCGGCCGCCGCGTTCGTAGGAGAAGGTCACCTTGTCGCCCTGCTGAGTGGCGACAACGCCAAACTCTTTCAGGCGTTCGAACTCGCCGGTTTGGGCGTCGGCCATCATCTCGACGGCCGCCATCAGCTCCTTACCTTTCGCCGACGCCGTATCTCCCAGCGAGCGCAAGGTGCCGTCCGTCGGCTCGATGCCGTAGGACCGCAGTCGAATGAACGCATCCATGACCTGGTCGGTTTGATAGGGCGTCTCGCGGGCGAATTTCTTCACCCAATCCATCGACTGTTCGGCCTTGTCACCGCTGCCTTCGAGCACCTTCAGCGTGGCGCGCCAGCTTTCGTTTTGCGCGCCTGTGTCGATCACGCCTCGCCCGAAGGCCGTGGCTCCACCCACGGCGGCGGCTCCACCGGCGACGACGGCCGTCCCGACAAGAGCGCCAGCACCGCCAGCCAAGCCGGCCATGCCAACACCCGCGCCCGCGCGACCAAGGCCGCCGGCAACGCCAGCGCCAGGGCCGCGACCGAAGCGCAGCGCGCGGGTCATCCGGGTCCAGGACGACTCGGTGCGAGACGCTTCCTGACGAAGGCGGCGCTGCCGATCAATGAGCGCATCCAGCGTCTTGCCGCCGGTGCGGCCGGCTTCGCTGAAGCGCTTGGCGGCGGCGGTCGTCTCGTCGATCGCCGCGCCCGTCTTGATCCAGCTTGGCGGCGCTGACCGCACCTCCTGAGTGAGCCCCTTCACCTCATAGCGGAACCGGCGAAGGCCCGCCCCAGCGCCCTTGTCGAGCGTCTGAATGACCAGTTTGAGGCTAAGGTCGGTCATGGCTATCGGAGGCTCAGGCCAGCCAGGGCGTGAGGATGAGTTTCGCCGTGCCCTTCCAGACGTTTGACGTGTCGTCCGCCGTGCGGTCGGCGTTGAGAAGCTGAAGCGCCGCCTCTTCCAGCGCCGGCCCGGCGACGAGGGTGTCGGCGGTGATACCCAGCGGCGTTCCCGCCTCGCCCTTCATGCTCGCCATGGCCGCGCGAGCGAGGGCATAATTCTCGGCGTTGAGGGCGGCTTTCGATCCGAACGCCAGCGGCCAGAGGCCGAAGCCGGCGTTCACGCGCGCCCGCACGCCATAGATATATTCGTCTTTGAAGAAGACGTTTTCGTCGCTGTCGTTGTTGAGCGTGGTCAGCTTGTACTCGGTGCGAGTTTGCCAAATCAGTGGCTTGATGGCGCGCGAGGTGTCCAGGAGGAACCACGGCTCGCCCGCGCCGTCCTGCATGTTCGAGACGACGGAGCCATCGCTGCCGAAGACATCGGCCGGATGCTCGGCGTCGAAGAAATTCTGGCCGTCGTAGCAGGGTGTTTCGAAGCCCGCCTTCAGCAGGCCGAACAGCAGTTCGTCCGGGTGGGTCGCGGCGGAGCGGCCCATTTCCGAGAACAGCGGCGCCATGACGCCGTAAGTGTCGTCTTCGATGCTTTCGCGCGGAACCGACACCGTCAGCTCGAACTTGCGGTTCTTGATGCTGTAGCCGTGAGCGGCGAGCGATTTGATGTGTCGATCCCCGAGCCATTCCCGAATGCGGGGCAGTTGGCCGAGCCAGGCGTAGACGTTCTCGCCGGTCGACGAGGGGACCGTCATGGCGACGTCGGCAAAACGGGTCGGCGCACCGCCGAAGCCCTGGTTAAATTTCGCGTTGAAGCCGGTGTAGATGCCGGCGAGGGCGGTGGAGGTGATGAGCATTATGGTTCCATGGTTCTGCCGGCCACCTGGCCGGCATGGGGAGAGGACTTGGAAGTGCCCCGGCGCGCCGGGCCGATTTTGCCGGCCGCGCGAAGCGACGCGCGAACCGCGCTCACATGCCGGACGCTGCAATGCAGTTCGCGGGCGATGGTGTTGATCGGGACGCCGGCGAGAGTGCGTTCAAGAATGATCGCCGCCCGCCGCTTCTGGTTGCGGAGGGGAATGGAGAAGTTGCCCCAGCCGAACTCGTTCACGAGCCTTGTCAGGCCGTCAAAGCCGAGGATTTCAGCGAGCTTGCTGTCAGGCCGAGGCCGCTCGGGAACATAGATCAGCGTCCCGCCCATCGCGGCGCAAAGGGCGTCGGCCGCTTCACTTCCGCAGATGTGTTCCACCGCGCCCAAGAGGTCGTTGTGGTCGAATTCAGGTGTGTCGGAGGCTGCTCCCATGAGCAGCATTCACGATGAAATTGTTCAGGCGATCCAACCTGAAGCTATTCAGGTAGGCGGGCTTGGCGCGCGCGGCGGGTGGTCAACAGGGAGCCTGGCGGGAGCCAATGCAGGCGCTAGGCGCGACCTACAGCAGGTTCACTTCAGCATCGGTCGCCGCCCGCTCTGACACGACCAGGACCACGTAATCATCATGGCCCTTCGCTTGAAAGATTCGGTCCGTGACTTTCCAGACGGTGCGATTTTCGGGCAAGTGCCGATCAGCGCCGTTCCTCGCGCCCGGATCGACTATGGTGTCGCCTATGATCGGACAGACCCCGCCGAACTCCTCAAGATCGAAGTCCCGGCCCGAGTCGAAGATGAGGCCCTTCTCATCGCGCATGTGAATTCGGATGCTGGTCAAACGAGTCTCCATGGCCCGGCGGCGTAACGTCGGCTGATCGTATTCCGCCCACGGTCGGGATGGAAGGTTTGAGCCTTCGCGCCGATTGCCCCCGTGAGAGGCCGTAAGAGGCGTGAGAGCCGCTTTGCGGGCCGGCAATGGCGCTAGCCGCCATCGTTACCGTCGGGGCCGCCAGCGGCCCGCAAATCGAAGGCCTTGCCTTCGGCCCTGCTGTCGTCGATTTCGATTTCCCCGGCCTTGCTCCAGGCGAAGCGGTCCAGGCTGCGCAGCTTGATGATGAGACGGTGCAATGGCGACCTGGTGGGAAACCTGTCGCCGAACACGGCGCGGCCGGCGGTGCGCAGGGCGTCTAGTGTCATGAGGTCAGCCCTGTCGCGAACGAAGGCCACCACGTCCGCGTCGGCCTCGTAGGGAGAACCACCCGAAATCGTCGGCCGGACCTCCCGTCGCACGGTCGCCAGCAGCGCGGCCGGCCAAGCGCGATCCGCGCCGAACCGGGCGAGGCAGTCGGCTTCCATGGCGCTGAAAGTCGCTGCCTTGCTGGCCGCGACGAAGGCGCGGATTTCAGGGTCATTCCGATCAATCGGCATGGGGCGCATTCCTCAATCGAGCCTTCCAGTGCTTCAGCGCGGCGATCACCTGGCCGACCTTTGCCGTGGTCGCGAAGCGGAGCGCGCTGATCTTGTGGGTATCAGCCAACCACGCGTTCAGGTGGCCTTCGTCTTTCCCGCCGACCTCGCGCCACAGGGAACGGACCAGCTCCACCTGTTCCGGCGACGCCATGCCGCCGCGCTCACCGTAGGAGCGCTTCTGGCGCTCGCTCGTAAAGCCCAGGGCGCGGAAGCGGTTCATCACCGCGTCAAAGCCCCGGTCGTCGAGATCCGCAGCGCTGCGAGATCCTCCGTAGTTCTCGAGTGTGGCGCGGTAGTCGTCCTCGCTGAGCGCGAGGCGCGACTTGGCCACCCTCAATAGGGCGAGCCTAGCCTTGGTCATCGGACGCGCCATCGACCAGCTCCGTCCGCAACTCGCGGACCAGCGCCGCGATTCCGTCAATCGTGGCGTCCAGCCGATCAAGGCCGGGCGCCGTGGTGGCGCTGTAGGGGATATCTTCCCCGACCTGGTCGCTCGCCAGTTCCAGCAGTCGTTCGATCTTGATCACCTTCAGGCTCCAATTTTCGACCGTCCGACTGCGAACCGCCTCCGCGTCGGGGATGGGGCGAATTGAGGCGTGAGCGTTCATGGGTGTTCCCTTCAACCGTGTCCAAGGACTGTTAGGGCGGACCGGAAGTGGTCCGCCGAAGGTGGTGAGTTTCCGGCGAGGTCGGCCGCGAGGTCGCAGACGCCAGCAACGGCGCGAAGGCCCCGGTTGCCGTTCGCGATGAGGGCGAGTCGATTGATCAGGGCTCGGTCATTGATGCCCCGGGAACGGGCGACCAGGTCGACGTCCGAATGACTCACCGGGGCTAGGTCGAGCTTGATAGCAATCCGCGACCGGAATTGTTCAGACGTCGCTACGTTCCGCCGCTCGCCATTGAACCGATCGACGAAGCTGTGATTTCCGACGAAGGCGAGGCCCAGCCCCTTGCAGTCAGCGGCGGGGTCGTCCTTTTGGTCGAAAAGGGCTCGCAGTTGCTCAAGGGCTTCGGGATTTAGATGCTGGGCCTCATCAACGATCAACAGGACGCTGTGGTCGATGCCCGCGCTCCAGTTGACCGCAATCGTCAAGGCCCGGAAGTTCTCAGCGGGCCGCACATCCGCGGTGCCCGCGAACTCTCGCGCCAAGGCCCTCATGAGCGGCCCCATCGCCCCCGTGGCGCGAGAGGCTGTAAATACCCAAACTGGCGCGGAAGCGGTGCGCTCGTATTCGCGGATCGACGTGGTCTTACCGATGCCGGGCGGCCCTTGGATAGACGCCATGAACCTCAAGCGTTGAGCCGCGCCCAGCGCCGCCATGACCTGTTCAGAGACGCTTGTCTCGGCAAAGGGGTGCGGATCGTTCATCGCGGGTCCCTCACGCTACCCTGGCCCTTTGGGGCGCCGGCAACCGCTTCAATATCGAGGTGACTTCATCGTTCTTCGCCCGCTGAGCATCTACGGCGAGCTGATCTTGCGCCTTGCGCTCCTTCGGCGAGATCGCCCGCTGGACGGTCGCCTTTTGTGCCGCCAGCAGGTCTATGGTCGGCTGATGGTGCTCGATCAGGTCCATGAGCGGATCAACGGCGGGCCTGCCTTCGCCGAGCTTTCGGACCACGGCGTTGAATTCCTGCGTCCGCTGCGCCGTGTAACGAGCCCCGGCTTTGTCCTTCGGATCAAAGACCGGGCTATCCTCCGCGAACACCAGCTCGCCGGCGTACTCGATCAACACGCCGCCCTGAATGTAGGGACCGTGCAGGACGGTGACCGTATCCGCAGCCATCGCCGCGCCGTGCAGTTCGTAGGACCGGTTTCCGATGCTGACCCGGCACTTTCGGTTCGTCCGCTCGGTGCGATCGGCCAGGGCGTAGGCGACGGCCTCAACAGACCACGTCACGGCGGGGCGTTCATCCCGCCGCTCGTCATGCGCCTCGACCGGAGAAAGTCCGTGAAGTGGCTTCTGTGGCTCCCGATTGTAAACGCCCACTGCTTGCAGGATCACGGCTTCCGCAAGCTCGGGAGAGCCGGGGAAGGCCTCTATCTCTTTGCCTTGGTTGGCGGTCGGGGTCCGCATCCGATCGCCGCCGCCCCAGCCGGGCATAAGGGACAGGTAGCCCCTCTCAAACCGTCCGAACCAGCCTTCAATCAGGCCCTTGCCCCGCGCATTGTACGCCCTGGACCTAATGACGGGCGACCGGCCGCCGGCCTCAGCGGCCAGGCGCATGGGCTCAAGCAATCCGTCGCGGAGGGCGTATTCCTTGCCGTTGTCGACGAGGAGATAGTCAGGCGATCCCCAATCCGGATGGATGAACAGAGCCGCCAGGGAATCGTTCACGTCCGCCTTGGTGACGCTCTCGCCCTTCTTGCACGTCTTGAGATTCACCCACACGCGGCGCGTTCCCACGTCCATCCAGGTGATCATTTTGATGCACCATGCCGCCGACCCGTCTTCGCGGTGAGTTTTGACGTCAATATGGTGAACGTCACCCATGAGAATTTCCATGGGCTTGAGTGCGTTGAGGTCAGACTGACGGTAGGGCCCAGCATTGTAATGCGCGGCGGCGTCTGTGTTCTTCCGGTGAACCACAGCATTGCCGCGTGACCTTTCCGCTAGCCGTCGCGGCACTTCAAAGACCTGGCGCGCAGCCTTGCCGGTAGACTCGAAATCAACCTCCCTGCACCACTTCCGGAGCGCCTTGGCCGCATCCTTAGCGATCCGTCCCGCCCCGGCGTTCGCGTAGCGGTCGCACCACATGGCGGCGATCAATTGCTCTAGCTGCTCATGAAGGACGAAGGCGGCGTCCAGGTCGCGGCCATCGGCGAGCCACGCCCTTGTAAACGCCCGAGACACCGCGACGCGCGGCTGACCCGCGTTGGCGGGCTTCTTGCGCAGAGTCGCCACATGCCCGCCGGCCTCAACCTTCCGGATCAAGCGGTAGGCGGTCTCTCGGCTCTTCCCGGTTTGCTGGCGCCATGCCGCGATGATCTTGACCCTGTCCGCCGGACTTTCGGCCACGGTCGCCAGGTCGATCAGTTGGTGGGGGGCCAGGTCGTCGAGATCGAGGGGCGTCACGCGCCCGCTCAGATCGTCCCCAAGGGCCTCTGAGAGGCTGCTCAGGGAGACCTCATAGTGCTTGCCGTTCTTGCCGCCCCGGCCGCGTTGCTCGCGGACCTTGAGCGGATGCCCGCGCCAAAGGTGGCCATCTGCCGCGCGGGCCAGTGCCTTCCGCGCGGCGCGGGCGGTCATTTCCGCCACCTCCGCGAACTCTTCGGCAGAAAGCCAATCGCCGCGCGGCCCCATCTTACGCCGCCGCCTGTTCCGTGGCGGCGCGCATGATGCGATCTCGCAATGCGCGTGCGGCCGGACCGTTCGTCATGCCGCGAAGGGCCCGGTGAGCGTAGGAATGTTGAACGCCGTTGGCGAGGCACCACTGGTTCAGGGTCAGCCCCTTGCTGACGAAGGCCGCCCGCGCTGCGCGAAGCAACTCGTCACTTGTCGCCTTGTTTGTGATAGTGGCCATTCGATCAAACCGGTTAAGCGATGTCACTTGTCACATCGCTTAACGGTTGTCACTTGTCAACGGGGCGTGATGGCCGAGTCCGACATACGCGCGCTAAAGGAAGCGCTCGGCGTCCAGAGCGACGTTGACCTGGCGAACGCGCTCGGCATCGAGCGCTCGACAATTGCTCAATGGAAAAGGCGAGGCGGCGTGCCGCCCAAATACCATGCCCTGTTAGAGCCGGGCGGGGCGTCGACTCACTTCGCCCGCGAATTCAACGCTTGGCGGCATCACCTGCTCGGCCGCTATGAGAACCACTATTTCCTAATGGCCGGCTTGGCATTTATGCCTGCCATGCTCCCCACACCACCAGGCGCGGGGCCGCAGCGCCTGGGAGTGGTCCGCGAGAACCTACTCATGCTGCTTATGAACCTCGCTCAGGTCTCGACAACAATTCACCTCGGCAAGCGGTACTGCGAGAGCATCCAAGACTACGACCGGCTGGTCGAGGCCATGGAAACGCACGAAGCCGAGGTCATCCAGATTCTGATCAAAAGCACCGCTGACTAGGTTCCCGATCTGGTTCCGCAATGCCCGATTGGCGGTCTAGCCAGCGTGGCGGCTGGCGTTGAATCATTTTAGATTTTCCGCCGGTCCAAATTGAGGAACCTCGGTGGTTTCCCAATCGGTTCCGCAATGCCCCTCTAGCCCTTACGGGCTAAGGGTTTGCGCCGTGCCAAAACGTAAGTTCGCCCGTGTCAAAACGAATTTTCGCCCTCAACAGTTCCATACAGAGGGAATTCAGACGGGCGTGCGGCCCGTCTTGCGCCGGCCGGCCAGCGGCTCGCCGCCGGTGTTCATCGGCGGCTGGTGCTGGGCGATGATGTCGTCATGCTCGCCGCGGCGGACCACGCCGGTGATGTTCAGCCGCGCGAAGATCTCCGTCGCGCCGAACTGGGCCTGGGCTTCCTCCCAGGTCTCGAAGACGCTGCGATGCAGGCTGTCGGTCTCGCCGGCGTAGACGATCTTCGGGGCGTCGCCGTCCCACTTCACATAGAGAAAGTTGGCCCCGCCCGGGGGCACCGGACGCATCTCTTCGAGGGCCTTGTAGCGATAGAGGGTCCCGGACTGTCCGGCGATATCGATCTGGCGGGTCAATGCACGCTCCCAGCCGTTAAACACAGGCGGCTGAAAGGCCCGCCGATCTGGGCGAAAGTCGGGCGCTGACGAAAGCGTGACCGGCGGCGGGTCAGAACCCCGGTGTCCGGGCTTCCAGATGGCCGTCCTTGAGGGCGAACACGCGGTCCATGTAGCGCGCCAGCTCCATGTTGTGGGTGGCGATCAGCGCCGCCACGCCGGTGTCGCGCGCCAGGTCGTAGAGCGCCTGGAACACGGAAGCCGCCGTCTCGGGATCGAGGTTGCCGGTCGGCTCGTCGGCCAGCAGCAGGCGCGGCTCGTTGGTCAGGGCCCGCGCGATGGCCACCCGCTGCTGCTCGCCGCCGGACAGTTGCCCGGGCTGGTGATGCAGGCGTTCGGCCAGCCCCAGGCGGGTCAGCAGGGTCTCGGCCCGCTCGGCGGCCCAGGCGCGGCTGCGGCCGGCGATCATCGCCGGCATGGCCACGTTCTCCAGCGCCGAGAACTCGGGCAGGAGATGGTGGAACTGGTAGACGAAGCCGATGGTGCCCAGCCGCATGCGCGTGCGCGGCCGCTCGCCCAGCTTCGTGCAATCCTGGCCGGCGACGGTCACCGTGCCGCCGTCGGGCTTTTCCAGCAGGCCGGCGGCGTGCAGCAGTGAGGACTTGCCGGAGCCCGACGGGCCGATCAGGCCGACGATCTCGCCGGGCGAGACATCGAGATCGACGCCCTTGAGCACCGGCAGCTCGCCGGCGTCGGTGACGTAGGTGCGCGTGACCCCGCGCAGGGACAGGACGGGGCTACTCATAGCGAAGGGCCTCGACCGGATCGATGCGCGACGCGCGCCAGGCCGGGAACAGGGTGGCGACGAAGCTCATGAACAGCGACCAGCCGGTGATCAGGGCCACCTCGCTCCATTCGACTTTCGCCGGGACGTGGGTCAGGAAATAGACGTCGGCGTTGAACACATTGGCGCCGGTGACCCATTCGACGGCCTTCTGCACCGCCTCGATGTTCAGGCAGAGCAGCACGCCCAGCAGCAGGCCGCTGGCGGTGCCGGCGACGCCGATGGCCGCACCCGACATGAAGAAGATGCGCATGATCGACCCCTGCCCCGCCCCCATGGTGCGCAGGATGCCGATGTCGCGGCCCTTGTTCTTCACCAGCATGATCAGGCCGGAGATGATGTTCATCGCCGCGATGGCGACGATCAGCATGAGGATCAGTCGCATGGCGGCCCGCTCGACCTGGAGCGCCTCAAAGAAGCTCTGGTTCTTCTGGGTCCAGTCGGTGACGATCGCGCCGGGTCCGGCCGCCCCGGCCAGCATGGGCTTGATCGCCTCGACCGTGTCGGGATCGTCGAGCATGATCTCGATGGCGTCGACGGTGTCGTCGCGGCCGAAGAACAGCTGGGCCTGCTGCAGCGGCATATAGATGAAGGCCTGGTCGTACTCGCTCATCCCGACCGAGAACACGCCGCCGACGGTGTAGTCCTTCTGCGTCACGCTGGTGCCGAAGGCGGTGGCCGCGCCGGTGGGCGAGATCAGGGCCACGGAGTCGCCGGGCGCGACGCCCAGGCTGGCCGCCAGCCGGTCGCCCAGCAGCACCAGTTCGCCGCCGTAGTCGCCCTGGCCGAAGCCGTCGCGCGAGCCCGCCTTGATGTTGCCGGCCACGATCGTGGTCGCCGCCAGATCCTCCGGCGTCACGCCGCGGACGATGGCGCCGGCGATCTGGTTGGGGCCGAGCACCATGGCCTGGCCCTCGACCACCGGGATCACCTGCCTGACGCCCGGCACGGCGCGCAGGCGTTTGACCACGGCCGCGCGGTCCGGGCTGGAGAGCGGCGCGCCCGTGACATAGGCGTGGCCGTTGAAGCCGAGGATGCGATCGAGCAATTCCGTGCGGAAGCCGTTCATCACGCTCATCACGGTGATCAGCGCCAGCACCGCCAGGGTGATGCCGACGTAGGAGATGACCGAGATCAGGCCGACGCCGCCGTGCTTGCGCTTGGCGCGCAGATAGCGGCCGGCGATGGCGCGCTCCCAGGCCCCGAAGGGCGCCGCGGCGGTCCCGGCGGGCTTGCTCACGCGGCCGCCTTCGCCGTCAGGCGGGCCAGCACCTCGGCCAGCGGCGCGGTCGAGCGCTCGCCGGTGGCGCGGTTCTTCAGCTCGACATTGCCCTCGGCCAGGCCCTTGGGGCCGATGATCAACTGCCAGGGCAGGCCGATCAGGTCAGCCTTGGCGAACTTGCCGCCCGGGCGTTCGCCGGTGTCGTCGTAGAGGGCCGACTTGCCCGCCGCGTGGATCGCCGCGTAGGCCTGCTCGCAGGCCGCGTCGCAGGCTTCGTCGCCCGGCCGCAGGTTGATCAGGGCCACGTCGAACGGCGCCACGCTCTCGGGCCAGATGATGCCGCCGTCGTCGTGGCTGGCCTCGATGATCGCGCCGAGCAGGCGCGAGACGCCGACGCCGTAGCTGCCCATGTGCACGGTGTGCTCCTGGCTGTCCTGGCCGGTGACGCTGGCCTTCATCGGCAAGGAGTATTTCTGGCCGAAGTAGAAAATATGGCCGACCTCGATCCCGCGGGCGGAAAGCTGGTCGTCGGCCGGCACGGCGGCGAAGGCCGCCTCGTCGTGCATCTCCTCGGTGGCCGCATAGAGGGCCGTGCGCTGGTCGACCAGCGGCTGCAGGTCGCCGTACCAGTCGACGTCGGGACCGGGCGCGCCCATTTCGACCAGGTCCTTGTGGCAGAACACCTGGCTCTCGCCGGTGTCGGCCAGCACGATGAACTCGTGGGACAGGTCGCCGCCGATCGGGCCGGTGTCGGCCTTCATCGGCACGGCCTTCAGGCCCATGCGCGCGAACAGGTTCAGATAGGCGATGAACATGCGGTTGTACGCCTTGCGGGCGTCGGCCTCGGTCAGGTCGAAGCTGTAGGCGTCCTTCATCAGGAACTCGCGGCCGCGCATCACGCCGAAGCGCGGGCGGCGCTCGTCGCGGAACTTCCACTGGATATTGTAGAGGTTCAGCGGCAGGTCCTTGTAGCTCTTCACATAGGCCCGGAAGATGTCGGTCACGACCTCCTCGGCCGTGGGCCCGTAGAGCAGGTCGCGCTTGTGGCGGTCGGTGATGCGCAGCATCTCGTCGCCGTAGGCGTCGTAGCGGCCGCTCTCGCGCCACAGGTCGGCCAGCTGGATCGTCGGCATCAGCAGCTCGACGGCGCCGGCGCGATCCATCTCCTCGCGAACGATCTGCTCGACCTTCTTCAGCACTCGCAGGCCCAGCGGCAGCCAGGCGTAGATGCCGGCCGCCTCCTGGCGGATCATGCCGGCGCGCAGCATCAGCTGGTGGGAGACGATCTGGGCGTCGGACGGCGCCTCTTTGAGCACAGGCAGGAAATAGCGCGACAGGCGCATGGCAACCCCTTGAATGGACGGGGCTGACTTAGCCTCTGGTCGCCCGCGTTGGCAACGCGGCGACGAAAAGAAGGCCGCCGGGGGAGCCGGCGGCCTTGCAAGTCATCGTCGGGGAAAAACGCCACGGAGCAAGACCGGAGAACCGGTTTGCCATGACCCGAAGCTAGCCGCGACTCGCCCGGCGGGCAGTGTTGACCGGCGCCGAACGCGTCACGCAGTGACAATCGCCCAGTTTTTGGGCGCGTGAGACCGCCGCGTGCGCCGCGTGCCGAAACCGTGGGCGATTTTGCTCAGGCCGCCGGGAAGGTCGGCAGCGAAACGAGGTGCAACTTCACCACCAGGAACAGCACGCCCCACAGCAGGGCCGAAACCCAGGTCGTGGTGATGAACTTGCGCTTCAGGTTCGGATTGACCGGCGCGCCCGGGTCGCCGCCGTCCTTCACCACGATCCCGGATTCCGCGTAGGTCTTGGTGCCCAGCGGCAGAATGGCGAACAGGGCCGTCCACCAGATGGTCAGGTAGATGGCGACTCCGGTGAACAGGCTCATGCGTGGTGATCCTCTTTGGGCGTTTCCATCAGCTCGACCAGCATGCCCCCCATGTCCTTGGGATGCACGAAAATGATCAGGGTGCCGTGGGCGCCAATGCGCGGCTCGCCCAGCACGGTCGCGCCCTTGGCCACCAGCGCATCCCGGGCCTCGTAGATGTTCTCCACCTCGAAGCAGATGTGGTGCTGGCCGCCCTTGGGGTTCTTGGCCAGGAAGCCGTGGATCGGGCTCTTCTCGCCGTAGGGCTCGATCAGCTCGATCTGGCTGTTGGGCAGGTTGACGAAGCAGACCCACACGCCCTGCTCGGGCATGGCCCACTTGTCGGTGAACGACGTCGCGCCCAGCAGGTCGCGGTACATCTTCAGCGACTCGTCGATGGAGGGCGTGGCGACGCCGACGTGGTTGAGTTTGCCGATCATGGGAATGCCTCTCCTTGCGTGCTTCGACACGCGCCTGCGGCGCTGCTCAGCATGACGTCCATTTTCGCAGCCCCTCTACGTCATCCTGAGCGGCCTGCGAAGCAGGCGCGTCGAAGGACGCACACTGGCTCCTAGACCCTCAGCACCGTCGTCTCGACGACCGGCTTGCGGTCCCAGACGCGGAAGGCCGCCTTCTTGACCGCGCGGGAGATCGCCGTCTCGACGACTTCGTCGTGGTCGCGCTCCTCGGCCGGCAGCCGCTTGATCGCCTGTTCGGCTTCCTCGGCAAGACTGTCGAGCGTGTCTTCCAGCGGGTTCTCGCGGTCGCCGGGCAGACCCAGCGCCAGCACCTGCGGCCCGGAGACGATGCGGCCCTTGCCGTCGAGGGCGATGGACACGATCAGCACGCCGTTGTGCGCGGCGTGGCGGCGTTCGCGCAGGGCGTCGCCGTTCTCGGGCGTCATCACCCCGCCGTCGACATAGAGGCGTCCGGCGGTGACTTCATCGATGATCGCCGCGCGGCCCGGGGCCAGGCGGACCATGTCGCCGTTGCGCGGCGCGACCGTCTGGCTGACCTGCAGGTCGGTGGCGAAGGCGGCGTGTTCCAGCAGGTGGCGGCGCTCGCCGTGCGTCGGCACGGCGATCTGCGGCCGGGCCCAGGCGTACATCCGCGCCAGCTCACCCCGGCAGGGGTGGCCGGAGACGTGGATGCCCGGGTGGTCGCGCTCGGTGTAGAGCCGCACGCCGCGATCGGCCAAGCCGTTCTGCAGGTTGCGGATCGGGATCTCGTTGCCCGGGATAACGCGCGAGGAAAAGATCGCGTGATCGCCCTTGCCCAGCTTCACATGCGGATGGTCGCCGTGGGCGATGCGCGATAGCGCCGCGCGGACCTCGCCCTGGCTGCCGGTGCAGAGGAACAGGATCTTGTCGTCCGGGAAGCTCTTGGCCTCCTTGTCGTTGATGAAGTCCGGCACGCCCTTGAGCAGGCCGACGGACTTGGCCGCCGCGGTCATGCGATGCATCGACCGGCCCGCGAGGCAGACGCGGCGTCCGGCGGCCTGGGCGGCGCGGATGACGCTGTCCATGCGCGCGACGTTGGACGCGAAACAGGCCACGGCGACCTTGCCCTTGAGCGGCTTGATCAGCGCCGCGAGCGCGTCGCGCACGCCGGCTTCGGACCCGGCCTCGCCCTCGACGAACACGTTGGTGCTGTCGCAGACCATGGCCAGCACGCCCTCGTCGCCGAGCCTGCGGATGGCGTCCTCGTCGGTCACGCCGCCGAGCAGCGGATCGGGATCGATCTTCCAGTCGCCTGTGTGCAGCACCGTCCCCAGCGGCGTGCGGATCGCCAGACCGTTCGGCTCGGGGATCGAGTGGGTCAGGGTGATCAGCTCGAGATCGAACGGCCCGAGCGAGAAGGACCCGCTCAGCGGCACCTCGGTGATGTCGACCTCGTCGAGGATCCCGGCGTCGCGCAGCTTCTCGCGCAGCAGGAAGGCGGTGAACGGCGTGGCGAACACGGGCGCCTTGAGCCGCGGCCACAGCCAGGCGACCGCGCCGATGTGGTCCTCGTGGGCGTGCGTCAGCACGATCCCGAGGATGTCTTTGGCGATGCTCTCGGCGAATTCGGGGTCGGGCAGAATGACCTCGACGCCGGGCGTCGTCTGGTCGCCGAAGGTGATGCCCAGGTCGACGACGATCCACTTGCGGGCATTCGGCGGACCGAAGCCGTACAGGTTGAAGTTCATGCCGATCTCGTTAGACCCGCCGAGCGGCAGGAAGACGAGCTCGTCGTTCTTCGCGGCGGCCATCAGGCGCCCTTGGCCGTGTTGCGGCGGTGGATTTCGAGCAGACCGCGGATCGTCAGGTCCGGGTCGAAGAAGTCGATCATGTCGGTAGCGCCTTCAAACAGAGATACAACGCCGCCGGTGGCCACAACGGTCAAATGTTCGCCGCGCTCGTCCTTGATCCGCCGGATCAGGCCTTCGATGAGGCCGATATAGCCCCAGAAGACCCCGGACTGCATGGCCGAGACGGTGTCGGTGCCGACCACGCGGTTGCGTTCCGGCCTTTGGATGGCGATGCGCGGCAACTTGGCGGCCGCGTCGTGCAGCGCCTGCATGGACAGGTTCACGCCGGGCGCGATCACGCCACCCTCGAAGCCGCCGTCGGCGGCGACGATGTCGAAGGTGGTCGCCGTGCCGCTGTCGATGACGATCAACGGTCCCGGATAGACGATGTGCGCGCCGATGGCGTTCACGAGGCGGTCGGCCCCCGCCTCGGACGGCTTGTCGATGCGGACGTCGACGCCCAGCTCGGCGTTCTCGCCGATGATCAGCGGCTCGACGCCCAGGTAGCGGCGCGACAGGTTGCGCAGGTTGAAGATCGACTGCGGCACGACGCTGGAGATGATGCAGCCGGTCAGGCTCTTCATGCTCAGGCCGTTCATCTCGAACAGCTGCGACAGCCAGACCGCGTACTCGTCGGCCGTGCGGGTGCTCTCGGTCGCCGAGCGCCACTGCGCGATCCAGGTCTCGCCGTCATGGACGGCGAACAGGGTGTTGGTGTTGCCCTGCTCGATAGCGAGAAGCATTCAGATATTCCCGAAAAAGACGTCGCCGGCGGTGATGCGCCGCAGCATGCCGTCTGGCAAGCGCAGACGCAGCGCGCCGTCAGGGTCGAGGCCTTCGGCTGTTCCGGTGACCGTTTCATGACCCAGACGGGCGACGCAGGTCTCGCCCAGGCCATGGGCGCGCCGGGTCCAGGCGTCGGCGATGACGGCGAACCCGGAGGTCTGCCAGACCCGGCGCCAGCGTTCGAAGGCCTCGGCCAGAAGGGCCAGCGCTTCGAGCGGCTTCGGCGGCGGGCCGGCCATGTGCTCGGCGAAGGCGGTCGCCGGCCGCTCGGGCGCTTCCGGCGGCGAGGCCAGATTGACCCCGACGCCGACCGCGACCCACAGGCCGCCGCCGGCGTGCTGGCCGGACTCGACGAGGATGCCGCTGGCCTTGCGGCCGTCGATCATCGGGTCATTGGGCCATTTCAGGCTGACCTTCGAGGCCGGCACGAAGGCGTCGGCCAGGTCGGCAACGGCAAGGGCGGCGATGAAGCTGATCTGCGCCGCCTCGGCGGGCGGCCGGTCGGTGACGAACAGCAGGGTCGCGGCGAGATTGCCCTGCCCGGTTTCCCAGGCGCGACCCCGGCGGCCGCGACCGGCGGTCTGGCGGGCGGCGGTGATCCACAGGGGACCCGCCTCCCCTGCCTCGGCCCGGCGACGCGCCTCGGCGTTGGTGGAATCGACTTCCTCCAGCGCCTCGATCCGCGGAGCGGTCACGTCAGCCGAAGGCCGCGGCGGCGGCCAGGGCCAGGGGCTCCAGCCAGTGCAGGGCCACCAGGCCGACCGGGAAGGAGAACAGCGCTGCGACCATGGCGATGGTCTTCGCCGTCAGCGGCGGCTTTTCGACCGGGCCGACCGAGGGGTCGAACCACATCACCTTGATCAGGCGCAGGTAGTAGAAGGCCGCCACCACGCTGCCGACCAGGCCGGCCACGGCCGCCCATTCCAGATGCGCGCCGATCGCCGCCTTGAACACGAAGTACTTGGCGAAGAAGCCGCTGAACGGCGGCAGGCCGAGCGCCGACAGGGCGAAGGCGGTCATGGCCAGGGCGATGCCCGGCTGTTCCCTGAACAGGCCCGCCATGTCGTCGATCGTCTCCATCGGCCGGCCGTTGCGCCGCAGGGCGCTGAGGCAGGCGAAAAAGCCGGTCACGTCGACCATGTAGAGGACCATGAACATCAGCATGGCCTGCACGCCCGCCTCGCCGCCCGCGGCCAGGCCCAGCAGGGCGTAGCCGATGTTGGCGATCGAGCTGTAGGCCCACAGGCGCTTGAGATTGCGCTGGGCCAGACCGGCGAAGGCGCCGACGAACACCGACAGCAGGGCGACCACGACGATCACCTGCTGCCACTGGCCGATGGCCTGGCCGAAGCCTTCCGACAGCACCCGGGCCAGCAACACCATGGCCGCCAGCTTGGGCGCGCCGGCGAAGAAGCCGACGACCGGGGTCGGGGCGCCTTCGTAGACGTCCGGCGTCCACATGTGGAACGGCGCGGCCGAGACCTTGAAGGCCAGGCCGCAGATCAGGAACACCAGGCCGAACAGCACGCCGGTGTGCGCCTGGCCGCCCTGGATCGAGGCGGCGATGACGTCGAAGTGGGTCGAGCCGGCGAAGCCGTAGATCAGCGAGGCGCCGTACAGCAGCAGGCCGGACGAAAGCGCGCCGAGCACAAAGTACTTCAGGCCCGCTTCCGACGACTTCGCGTCGTCGCGGCGGAAGGCGGCCAGCACATAGAGCGCCAGCGAATGCAGCTCGATGCCGACGTACAGCGAGATCAGGTCGCCGGCCGAGGCCATCATGCCCATGCCGAGCGCGGCCAGCACGACCAGGACCGGGAATTCGAACTTGTCGTCGCCGCGGGCGCGCAGCCAGCCGCCGCCCAGCGGAATGGCCAGGGCGCTGGCGGCGTAGATGGCCACCTTGGCGAAGGTCGACAGGTTGTCGACCACCACGCCGCCCGCGAAGGCGCGGCCATGGTCGCCGGTCACGGCCGCCGCGCCGGCGAGCGCCAGCACCAGCATGGCCAGGCCGTCGAACACCGGGCCGCCCTTGCTGCGGAAGGCGCCGACCAGCAGCAACACCAGGGCGCCGATCGCGAGGATCAGCTCCGGCCGGACGAGATTGAGATCGGTGAGGGTCATCGGCGGCTCACCCGGCGATCGCGGCGCGCCAGGCGCCGACCAGGGCGTCGACCGACGCTCCGGTGATGTGGAACACGACGTCCGGCTGGACGCCGAGATAGAGGGTCGAGACGATCAGCGGCGCGAACACCACCATCTCGCGCCAGGTCAGATCGGTGATCTGGGCCAGGGCCGGATTGGTGATCTCGCCGAAGATGACCCGGCGATAGAGGCTCAGCGCATAGACCGCCGACAGGATCACGCCGGTGGCCGCGAACAGCGCCGTCCAGGTCGAGGCGCCGTAGGCCCCGGCCATGGTCAGGATCTCGCCGATGAAGCCGCTGGTTCCCGGCAGGCCGACGTTGCCCATGGTGAACAGCATGAACACCGCCGCGTAGAACGGCATGCGGTTCACCAGGCCGCCGTAGAAGGCGATCTCGCGGGTGTGCATGCGGTCATAGACCACGCCGACGCAGAGGAAGAGCGCGCCGGAGATCACCCCGTGGCTCAGCATCTGGAAGATCGCGCCCTGCTCGCCCTGCACGTTGCCGCTGAAGATGCCCATGGTCACGAAGCCCATATGGGCGACCGACGAATAGGCGATCAGCTTCTTGATGTCGGTCTGCCGGAAGGCGACCAGCGAGGTGTAGATGATGGCGATGACCGACAGGCCGAAGACCAGCGGCGTGAACAGGTGGCTGGCCTGCGGGAACATCGGGATGCTGAAGCGCAGGAAGCCGTAACCGCCCATCTTCAGCAGGATGCCCGCCAGGATCACCGAGCCGGCCGTGGGCGCCTCGACGTGCGCGTCGGGCAGCCAGGTGTGCACCGGCCACATCGGCATCTTCACCGCGAAGCTGGCGAAGAAGGCCAGCCACAGCCAGGTCTGGATCGCCGGATCAAAGTGGTAGCGCATCAGCTCGGGGATCGAGCTGGTGCCCGAGATGCCGATCATGGCGAGGATCGCCGCCAGCATCAGCACAGAGCCCAGCAGGGTGTAGAGGAAGAACTTGAAGGCCGCGTAGACCCGGTTCTTGCCACCCCAGATGCCGATGATCAGGAACATCGGCACCAGGCCGGCTTCGAAGAACAGGTAGAACAGCACCAGGTCCAGCGCGCAGAACACGCCGATGACCAGGGTCTCGAGGATCAGGAAGGCGATCATGTACTCGAGGACGCGCTTCTCGATCGTCTTCCAGCTGGCGATGATGCACAGCGGCAGCAGGAAGGCCGTCAGCAGGACGAACAGCACCGAGATGCCGTCGATGCCCATGCGGTAGCTGAGCCCGGCGAACCAGGGGATCTCTTCAAGGAACTGGAAGCCCGGGTTGGCCGGGTCGAAGTCGAGCGTCAGCTTCACCGACAGGGCGAAGGTCGCAAGCGTGGTCGCCAGGGCGATCCACTTGCCGGCGGTGTCGCGCGCTTCGCCGGGCTGGCCGAAGAAGCGCAGCGCCAGGATGGCGGCGACGCCGGCCAGCGGCAGGAAGGTGACGAGGGAGAGAAGGCCGGTCATCGATCAGCCTCCCCGCGAGAACGCATAGAGCGCGAAGGACAACAGACCGGCGACCCCCAGCAGCATGACAAAGGCGTAGTGGTAGACGTAGCCGGTCTGCAGCCGGCCGGTGCGCTTGCCCACCGCCAGGGAGACGGCCGAGACGCCGTCCGGACCCAGACCGTCGATCAGCTTCTGGTCGCCGCCCTTCCAGAACAGGTCGCCCAGGAACCGGGCCGCCCGCACGAAGGTGGCGTCATAGAGCTCGTCGAAGAACCACTTGTTGTAGAGGAAGGTCCACACCAGGCCGCGGCGGGCCGCGATCCGTGCGCCCATGCCTTCCTTGAGGATGTAGACGTACCAGGCGATCGCCAGGCCGGCCATCGACACGACCAGCGGGGCCCAGATGACCCAGGCCGGCGCCGCGTGCATCTCGTGCAGGATGTGGTTGTGCGGACCGTTGAAGATGGCCCCGCGCCAGAACTCGACCTGTTTCTCGCCGACGAAGTTCTCGACGAACACGTAGCCGGCCGCCAGCGCGCCGACCGCCAGCACCAGCAGCGGGACCAGCATGACCAGCGGGCTCTCGTGCGGGGTGTGGGCGTGGCCGTGCGCGTGATCGTCGTGACCATGGTCGTCATGGGCGGCGTGCGCATGGGCGTCGGCGTGGTGGTCGTCATGGCCGTGTTCGGCGTGCTCGCCCCACTTGGGCGTGCCGTGGAAGGTCATGAAGGCCAGGCGCCAGCTGTAGAAGGCGGTCAGGCCGGCGGCCAGCAGGCTGACCACGAAGGCGAAGTTGGCGATGCCGTTGTCGCGGCCCGCGGCCCAGGCCGCCTCGATGATCGTGTCCTTGGAGTAGAAGCCGGCGAAGCCGAGGTCGACGCCCGGGATGCCGAAGCCGGTGATGGCCAGGGTGCCGATGGTCATGACCGCCCAGGTGAACGGCAGGTACCTCCACAGGCCGCCCATCTTCCGCATGTCCTGCTCATGGTGCATGCCGTGGATCACCGAGCCGGCGCCGAGGAACAGCAGGGCCTTGAAGAAGGCGTGCGTGAACAGGTGGAACATGGCCGCCTGGTAGGCGCCCACGCCGGCGGCGAAGAACATGTAGCCGAGCTGCGAACAGGTCGAATAGGCGATGACCCGCTTGATGTCGTTCTGGGCCAGGCCGACCGTCGCCGCGAACAGCGCCGTGATGGCGCCGATCAGGGTCACGACGTTGCGCGCCACCGGGGCGTACTCGAACATCGGCGACAGCAGGCAGACCATGTAGACGCCGGCGGTGACCATGGTCGCGGCGTGAATCAGGGCCGAGACCGGGGTCGGGCCTTCCATGGCGTCCGGCAGCCAGGTGTGCAGGAAGAACTGCGCCGACTTGCCCATCGCGCCGATGAACAGCAGCACGCAGGCCAGATCGACCAGCGGCAGGGTGTGGCCGGCGAAGGTCCAGGTCTTCTGGGCGCTGCCGGCGATCAGCGGGAACAGGTCGGCGAACTGGATCGTGCCGTAGGCCCAGAACACCGTCATGATGCCGAGCGCGAAGCCGAAGTCGCCGACGCGGTTGACCACGAAGGCCTTGATCGAGGCGGCGTTGGCCGTGGGCTTCTTGAACCAGAAGCCGATCAGCAGATAGGACGCCAGCCCCACCCCTTCCCAGCCGAAGAACAGCTGCATGAAGTCGGCGGCGGTGACCAGCGCCAGCATGGCGAAGGTGAACAGCGACAGATAGGCGAAGAACCGCGGACGGCTGTCGTCCTCGGCCATGTAGCCCCAGCTGTAGAGGTGCACGAGGGCCGAGACCGTGGTCACGACCACCAGCATCACGGCGCTCAGGCCGTCGAGCCGGAACGACCAGGCCGAGTGGAAGTCGCCGACGTTGATGAACGGCGCCAGCGCGACGGTGAACGGCTCCAGGCCGCCCCAGGTCCACTGGCTGAAGACGTACCAGCTGAGGCCGCAGGTCAGCAGCAGCAGGCCGGTGGTGACGCTCTGCGAGACGAGGTCGCCCAGGCGACGGCCGAACAGCCCTGCGACCAGGGCGCCCAGCAGCGGGGCGAAGAGAAGGACGGTGACGAGCTGTTGCAACGGATCAGCCCTTCATCACGGAGGCGTCGTCCACGGCGATGTCGCCGCGGTTGCGGAAGAAGGTCACCAGGATGGCCAGGCCGACGGCGGCCTCGGCCGCGGCGACGGTCAGCACGAACATGGCGAAGATCTGCCCGACCACGTCGTGCAGATAGACGCTGAAGGCGACCAGGTTGATGTTCACCGCCAGCAGGATCAGCTCGATCGACATCAGGATGATGATGACGTTCTTGCGGTTCACGAAGATGCCGAAGACGCCGATCGTGAACAGGATCGCGGCGACGGTCAGGTAGTTGGTCAACCCGATCATTCGGAGATTCCTTCGCCGGGCTTGATGTCGACGATCGTCATGCCGGTGGCCGGCGTGCGCGCGTTCTGGGCGGCGATGACCTGGCGCTTGACGCCGGGCTTGTGGCGCAGGGTCAGGACGATCGCCCCGATCATCGCCACCAGCAGGACCAGGCCCGCCGCCTGGAAGAAGTAGACATAGTCGGTGTAGAGCACCCGGCCGATGGCCTCGGCGTTGGTCACGTCGGCGCCGGCGGAGGCGTTCGGCCCCGGCGACGCGGCGGCCGCGCCCTGGGTCGCCACGGTGGTGGCCACGATGATCATCTCGACCGTCAGCACGCCGGCGACCAGCCCGCCGACCGGCAGGTAGCGCGAGAAGCCCTCGCGCAGCTGGGTGAAGTCGACGTCGAGCATCATGACGACGAACAGGAACAGCACCGCGACCGCGCCGACGTAGACGACCACCAGCAGCATGGCCAGGAACTCCGCGCCCATCAGGACGAAGAGGCCGGCGGCGCTGAAGAAGGCCGTGATCAGGAACAGCACCGAGTGCACGGGGTTGCGCGCGAACACCACGGCCAGGGCCGAGGTGATCGTCGTCACAGCCATGATGTAGAAGGCGATCGCCTGCAGGGTCATCGGAAGGCCGCGTCCATTTCCAGGTTCCTCGCGATCTCTCGCTCCCAGCGGTCGCCGTTATCCAGCAGCCGCTCCTTGTCGTAGTAGAGCTCTTCGCGGGTCTCGGTGGCGAACTCGGTGTTCGGCCCCTCGACGATGGCGTCCACTGGGCAGGCCTCCTGGCACAGGCCGCAGTAGATGCACTTGACCATGTCGATGTCGTAGCGGGTCGTGCGGCGGCTGCCGTCGGCGCGCGGCTCGGCCTCGATATAGATCGCCTGGGCCGGGCAGACGGCCTCGCAGAGCTTGCAGGCGATGCAGCGCTCTTCCCCGGAGGGATAGCGGCGCAGGGCGTGCTCGCCCCGGAAGCGCGGCGACTGCGGGCCGCGCTCGTTGGGATAGATGACCGTCTTCTTCGGGGCGACCATGTACTTCATGGCCAGCCCGAAGGCGCCCACGAAGTCCAGGAGGGCCGCGCCTTTGATGGCCTGTCCGATGCGCTGCATCATGATTTGGCGGCCTTCTTGGGCTGGATTTCGCACAGGTAGTTGGACAGCAGCGACATGTCGCCGCCCGCGTCGACCGGACGGACAATGCCGCCGGCGGCCGCGCACTGCTCCTTGGCGCGGCGCAGTTCGTCGTAGGTCACCAGGCCCCGGCCGAGCGGGTAGCTCTGGGCCTTGGCCTCGAGGCTGGCGCAGGCGCCGAGCATCAGCAGCAGGGAAAGGGCGACGGCGGCGCGCATCAGAGCGCCCCTCCATAGACCCGCCAGCCGGCCACCAGCAGCACGGCGACCAGGGTCATCGGCAGGAAGACCTTCCAGCCCAGGCGCATCAGCTGGTCGTAGCGGTAGCGGGGCACAATGGCCTTGGCCATGGCGAACATGAAGAACCAGCCGATGATCTTGGCGAAGAACACCAGGAACAGGAACGCGCTCGCGGCGGTCGCCGGCCAGCTCTCGAGGAAGGGCGTCGGGAAGCCGGGGTTCCAGCCGCCGAAGAACAGCACGCTGAGCATCGCGCACATCAGCACGATGTTCGAGTACTCGCCGATCATGAACAGCAGGTAGGGCGTGGAGCTGTATTCGACCTGGTAGCCGGCCACCAGTTCGGACTCGGCTTCGGGCAGGTCGAAGGGCGGGCGGTTCGTCTCGGCCAGGGCGGAGATGTAGAACACCACCATCATCGGAACCATGATCAGCGCCAGCGGCAGGTTCTTCAGGCCGCCGCCGAACACGTTCCAGTTCCAGAACCAGCCGGCCTGCTTCGACACCAGCTCGCTGAGGTTCATCGTGCCGGCCAGCAGGATCACGGTGATGATCACGAAGCCGATCGAGACTTCGTAGGAGACCATCTGGGCCGCCGAGCGCAGGGCGCCGAGGAAGGGATACTTCGAGTTGGACGCCCAGCCGCCCATGATGATGCCGTAGACGCCGAGCGAGCTGATCGCCAGCAGGTACAGGATGCCGACGTTCAGGTTGGCGATCACCCAGCCGGGAGCCAGCGGGATCACCGCCCAGGCGCCGAAGGCCAGCACGAAGCTGAGCAGCGGAGCCAGCAGGAACACGACCTTGTCGGCGCCGGCCGGGATGACGATTTCCTTCAGCACGAACTTCAGGAAGTCGGCGAACGACTGGAACAGGCCGAACGGCCCGACCACGTTGGGCCCTTTGCGCATCTGCACGCCGGCCCAGATCTTCCGGTCGCCCCACAGCAGGAACGCCAGGCTGAGCAGGACCCAGATCAGGACCAGGGCGATCTGGCCGACGGCCAGACCGAACCAGAGAAGGGGGGAGACGGCTTGCTCGGGCACTCGCCTACTCCGCGGCCATCTTGGCGGCGCCGGAGGCCAGGGCCGCGCATTCGGCCATGGTCACGCTGGCCCGCGCGATCGGGTTGGTCAGGTGGAAGGCCGTCACGGCGGCCGCGAAGGGCGCGTCGGACAGCGCGCCGGCGTCGCCGACGGCGGACAGGTCGAACACGGTCGGGATCGAGCCCGGCGCGAAGTCGATCTGGCCGAAGGTTGGATGGTCGGCGAACAGCCTCAGCCGCAACTGGTCGAGGCTGTCGTAGGGCAGCTTCTGGCCGACATGCTCGGACAGGGCCCGCAGGATCGACCAGTCTTCCTTGGCGTCGCCCTTGGGGAACACCGCGCGCTCGCCCATCTGCACCCGGCCCTCGGTGTTGGCGTAGAGGCCGTTCTTCTCGGTGTAGGCGGCGCCCGGCAGGATCACGTCGGCCTTGTGGGCCCCGCGGTCGCCGTGGCTGCCCAGATAGACGGTGAAGGCGCCCGAGGCCGAGGCCTCGCACTCGTCGGCGCCGAGCAGGAACAGCAGGTCCAGCGCACCCGGCTTGAGCATCTCCGCCGTGGCCAGGCCGCCCTCGCCCGGCAGGAAGCCGAGGTCCAGGCCCGCGACGCGGCCGGCCGCGCTGTGCAGCACGTTCCAGCCGTTCCAGCCCTCGCGGACAATGTTGAAGCTCTTCGCCACGCCGGCCAGCGCCTTGAGCACCGCACCGCCGTCGCCCCGCGTCAGGGCGCCCTGGCCGATGATGATGGCGGGGTTCTTCGCGGCCTTCAGCGCGGCGACGAAGTCGGACTTGCTCCTGGCCAGGCCGGTGATCGAGGCCGGACCGGCGCCGAGGTAGTCGTAGTCGTAGGTCAGGTCGGCCTGCGGGCCGATCACGCCGAAGCGGGTCTTGCCGGCCAGCCACAGCTTGCGCAGGCGGGCGTTGAACACCGGCGCCTCGGTGCGCGGGTTGGTCCCGACCAGCAGCACCACGTCGGCCTGCTCGATGCCGGCCAGGGTGGTGTTGAACAGCCAGCTTTCGCGCGGCCCCGCGCCGAGCGCAGTTCCGTCCTGGCGGCAGTCCAGGTTCTTCACGCCGAGGGCGCCGAACAGGTCCAGCGCGGCCTTCATCGACTCGGCGTCCTGCAGATCGCCGGCGATGACGCCGATCTTCTCAGGGCTGGTCGCCTTGATCCTGCCGGCGACGGCGGCGAACGCCTCGCCCCAGGTCGCCGGGGCCAGCTTGCCGTTCACACGGACGTACGGCCGGTCGAGGCGCTGACGGCCGAGGCCGTCGACGGCGTAGCGGCTCTTGTCGCTCAGCCACTCCTCGTTGATGTCCTCGTTGATCCGCGGCAGGGCGCGCATCACCTGGGCGCCGCGGCTGTCGATGCGCACCGCGCTGCCGAGCGCGTCCATCACATCGACGCTCTGGGTCTTTTTCAGTTCCCAGGGCCGGTAGTTGAACGTCCAGGGCTTGTGGGTCAGCGCGCCGACCGGGCACAGGTCGTTGACGTTGCCCGACAGCTCGCTGGTCACGGCCGCGCCGAGATAGGTGGTGATTTCAACATCTTCGCCGCGCGAGATCAGGCCGATCGCCGGGACACCCGCGACTTCCGTGATGAACCGCACGCAGCGAGTGCACTGGATGCAGCGCGTCATCACGGTCTTGATGAGCGGGCCCATCTCCTTCTCTTCGACGGCGCGCTTGTTCTCGGAATAGCGGCTGTCGTCGCGGCCATAGCCCATGGCCTGGTCCTGCAGGTCGCACTCGCCGCCCTGGTCGCAGATCGGGCAATCCAGCGGGTGGTTGATCAGCAGGAATTCCATCACGCCTTCGCGGGCCTTCTTGACCATCGGCGTGTTGGTGAAGATCTCCTGGTTCTCGGCGGCGGGCAGCGCGCACGAGGCCTGCGGCTTCGGCGGCCCGGGCTTCACCTCTACGAGGCACATGCGGCAGTTGCCGGCGATGGACAGGCGCTCGTGATAGCAGAAGCGCGGAATCTCCTCGCCCGCCAGCTCGGCCACCTGGAGGACCGTCATCCCGGGCTCGAATTCGACCTCGACGCCGTTGACCTTGGCTATGGGCATATGGGCTGCACTACCTGAGCATGGGCGCGCCAGCGCCCGTTGGAGCGGGCGCCGCGTTGGTGCGCTGTCTCTATCGCTTCACGCCTCGCGTCAACCATCCGGGGCCCCCGAAGTGCGGGAAAACGCGCCATGCAGGGCGCTGTCCACGGGGATCGCGTCGGCGAAGCTCAGATCGTGGCCCGGAACGATGAAGTCGCCGGCCTCCGCCATGGCCTTCAGCCGCATCAGGGTGGCGCGATAAACGCCGGCGTCGTCGGGCCGGGGCTGTTCGCCCCCGGCTTCCAGCGTCTGGCAGAAATAGCAGGCGTCGCCGGCCAGCACGTCATGGCCCCCTGCCCGCTTCACCCGCAGCGACTGGTGGCCGCAGGTGTGGCCCGGCGTGGCGAAGATCTCGCAGCTGCCGTCGCCGAACAGGTCGTGTGAGTCGCCGGTCAGCACCCGCCGGTGGCCGACTTCCAGCGCCCGGCGGCCGTGGTCCCGGGGATGGCTGTTCAGCGCCCGGTCGAGCTCGGCCGCATGAATGTAGAGGTCGGCGTTGGGGAGCAGGTCGGCCGCGCCAATGTGGTCGAAATGGCTGTGCGAGGCGACCAGCCGCCGGACCCCGGCTGGATCGATGTCCAGCGCCCGCAAGCGTGACGCAAGGTCGTGCCCGGCCGGCAGGCTGCAGACATAGTCGCGATACAGCGTCCGGCCGTCCATGTCGGGATGCAGGCCGGTGTCGAACACGGCCTGCCCGCGCGTCGGATGGGTGATCAGGAAGGCCATCACGGGGACCGTGCGCGGCCCGCTCAGCCCGACCTCGAACAGCTCGCCGGGCGCCGTGACGTCGCCGCAGTGGAGCGGATGGATGCGGATGCTCACCGGCCGTCCTTGCGGCACTCGGGAGCCGGCTGGTCGAGGGCCCCTGCGATTACGCCCCGCAGCCGGCAGGAGTAGCGCTTCTCGTAGGAGCCTTCCGTCTGCAGGCGGCGGAACGCCGGTGCATGGCACTTGATCCGCTCGGCGATGAGGAACTCCCAGCGCGGATCGTCCGGCGCCATCTGCAGCACCTGCTCGGAGGTGGTGATCAGCATATAGCTGTAGGCGGTATAGCGGTCCTGGTAGGTGCCGCCGGTCTTCGACGCCGGATCGGGCGTCGACATCAGGGTGTTGAACGCCTTGTCGGTATTCGGGCAGGCCAGCTCTGGATTGGCGATCGTCACCTGGTTGAAGGCGTTCCAGCTGGCGTAGGTCGAGTCCATCACCTGGACCTGCCGGGCGACCTTGATCTGGTCGATTCCGACATAGACGGCGAGCACCGCTGTGATCGCGGTCACGATGGTGGCGAGGCCGCCGAGAACGGACCACAGAGCCGTCGACCTCAGCCACGACCTCTCTTCAGCGGGCGCGGAAACCTCGATGTCGAGTTCCTGGGCCTCGGGCAAGAAGCTACTCCGCCGCGATCAGGCTGGCCCCCTGAACGTGAGGCTTGCCGGCGCGGTAGCTGGTGATGCGCTCTTCGACCTCATGGCGGAAGTGGCGGAACAGGCCCTGGATCGGCCAGGCCGCCGCGTCGCCGAGGGCGCAGATGGTGTGGCCTTCGACCTGGGTGGTGACATCCAGGAGCATGTCGATCTCCTTCATGTCCGCCTCGCCGGTGGCCATGCGCTCCATCACCCGCCACATCCAGCCGGTGCCTTCACGGCACGGGGTGCACTGGCCGCAGCTCTCGTGCTTGTAGAAGTAGCTCAGCCGGGCGATGGCGCGGATCAGGTCGGTGGACTTGTCCATGACGATGACCGCCGCCGTGCCGAGACCCGACTTCAGGGCCGACAGGGAGTCGAAGTCCATCAGCACATCCTCGGCCTCGTGGGCCGGGATCATGCGCACCGACGAGCCGCCCGGAATGACGGCCTTGAGGTTGCCCCAGCCGCCGCGAATGCCGCCGCAGTGGTCCTCGATGAGCTGCTTGAACGGGATGCTCATCGCCTCCTCGACGTTGCAGGGCAGGTTCACGTGCCCGGAAACGCAGAACAGCTTGGTGCCGGTGTTGTTGGCGCGGCCGAAGCCCGCGAACCAGCCGGCGCCGCGGCGCAGGATGGTGCCGGCGACAGCGATCGACTCGACGTTGTTGACCGTGGTCGGGCAGCCGTAGAGGCCTGCGCCGGCCGGGAACGGCGGCTTCAGGCGCGGCTGGCCCTTCTTGCCCTCGAGGCTCTCGAGCAGTGCGGTTTCCTCGCCGCAGATATAGGCCCCGCCCCCGTGATGGACGTAGAGGTCGAAATCCCAGCCATGGACGTTGTTCTTGCCGATCAGCTTCGCCTCATAGGCCTGCTTGATCGCCGCCTCGAGCACCTCGCGCTCGCGCACATATTCGCCGCGGATGTAGATGTAGCAGGCGTGCGCCTGCATCGCGAACGAGGCGATCAGGCAGCCCTCGATCAGCAGATGCGGATCATGGCGCATGATCTCCCGGTCCTTGCAGGTGCCGGGCTCGGACTCGTCGGCGTTGACGACCAGATAGTGCGGACGGCCGTCCTTCACTTCCTTGGGCATGAACGACCACTTCAGGCCGGTGCCGAAGCCGGCGCCGCCGCGGCCGCGCAGGCCGCTCTGCTTGATGTTGTCGATGATCCACGCCGGGCCGGCGTCGAGCATGTCCTTCGTGCCGTTCCAGCAGCCGCGTTGCTTCGCGCCTTCCAGACCCCAGTCGTGGAGCCCGTAAAGGTTGGTGAAGATGCGGTCCTTGTCTTCGAGGATGCCGACCATGGTTCTCTAGGCTTTCGGATCGAAGGGATTGGCGCGCCGCCAGGCGGTGCGGCGCCAGATCACGTAGATGAAAAGGACCCACCCCAGAGCGATCAGGCCGTAACCGGCGAAGATCAGGGTATGGGACCAGCTGTAGACGCCCCAGGAGGGCAGGATCAGCAGAAAGCCGGTCAGGATCAGGACCAGGCCGGCCAGACGCTCGCGGCGATACAGCGACCGGAGCAGGTCGATGTAGGCGATCCGTTTTGCGTTCAGGTCGGCGTCATCCATCAGGCCGCCGGCTCCGCCTTGGCCTTCTTCGGCTTTTCGGGAAGGTTGGGGATCTTGATCTTCTTCGCCGCCGAACCGTCGTACAGCTTCGGATCGAGCAGGGTCTGGATCTTGCCGTGCGGCTCCGAAGCCCCCCGGCCGATGCGCGACCCGGGCTTGGGCGACTTGCCCGCGGCGAACTCGTCGAGGATCGTCGCCAGGCTCTCGGGCGTCAGGTCCTCGTAGTAGTAGTCGTTGATCGCGGCCATCGGGGCGTTGGAACAGGCGCCCAGGCACTCGACCTCTTCCCAGCTGAACTTGCCGTCGGCCGAGACATGGTTCTTCGGGCCGATCTTCTCGTACAGAACCGTCTTCAGGTCATTGGCGCCGCACAGCATGCAGGGCGTGGTGCCGCACAGCTGGACAAACGCAACCTTACCAACGGGTTCCAGCTGGAACATGGTGTAGAAGGTCGCCACTTCGAGCACCCGGATCACCGGCATGCCGAGCAGTTCGGCGACGGCGCGGATGGAGGGTTCGGACACCCAGCCTTCCTGCTTCTGGATCAGCCACAGGATCGGCAGCACGGCCGACTGCTTGCGCTCGGGCGGGTACTTGGCGATCCACCACTGCGCGGTCTTCAGCGTCTCGGCGCTGAACGCGAAGCTGGCGGGCTGCTCTTTGGCGAGACGGCGAACGGACATGCGTCAGGCTTTCACGAAATCGACGCGGGCGATCTTGCCGTCCGCGATGGTGTAGATGGCGGCGACCTCGAACACCGGACCTTCGGGGCCGCGCGAGACGCGTTCGTGGTCGATGACGGTATTGCCGATGGCGATCCGCGCGACGAGCTCGGCCCGGTTCTGCGGAAACTGCGCGAACACGCCCTTGTAGCGGTCCCGGTAGGCGTCGATGCCCTGCAGGTTCCGCTCGCCGTTCAGGTCGTAGATCGCGATGTCATCGGCGAAACACGCGCAGTGACCGTCGAGATCCTGAACGTTGTAGGCGTCGAGCTGCGCCTGGGCGACCTCGGCAGGCGTCACCGGTCGACCTCCCCGAACACGATGTCGAGGCTGCCGAGGATGGCACTGACGTCGGCCAGCATGTGGCCGCGGTTGAGGAAGTCCATCGCCGCCAGGTGCGGGAAGCCCGGCGCGCGGATCTTGCAGCGGTAGGGCTTGTTGGTGCCGTCGCTGACGAGGAACACGCCGAACTCGCCCTTAGGGGCCTCGACGCAGGCGTAGACCTCGCCTTCGGGCGTGCGGAAGCCCTCGGTGTAGAGCTTGAAGTGATGGATCAGGGCTTCCATCGACGACTTCATCTCGGCGCGGCGCGGCGGGGTGACCTTGTTGTCCAGGGTCATCACCGGACCGGGCGTGCCGCGCAGCATGGCGCAGGCCTGGCGGATGATCTTCGTCGATTCGCGCATCTCCTGCATGCGGCAGAGGTAGCGGTCGTAGCAGTCGCCGTTGACGCCAAGCGGGATGTCGAACTCGAACTCGCTGTAGCCCTCGTAGGGCTGGTTGCGGCGCAGGTCCCAGGCGATGCCCGAACCACGCACCATCACGCCGGAGAAGCTGCGGGCGATGGCGTCTTCCTTCGTCACCACGCCGATGTCGACGTTGCGCTGCTTGAAGATGCGGTTGCCGGTGATCAGCGTCTCAATGTCATCGCAGATCTTCGGGAAGCCGACCGCCCAGGCGTCGATGTCCTCGATCAGCGCCTCGGGCAGGTCCTGGTGGACGCCGCCCGGACGGAAGTAGTTGCTGTGCAGACGAGCGCCGCAGGCGCGCTCGTAGAAGATCATCAGCTTCTCGCGCTCCTCGAAGCCCCAGAGCGGCGGCGTCAGGGCGCCGACGTCCATGGCCTGGGTCGTCACGTTGAGCAGATGGTTCAGGATCCGGCCGATCTCGCTGTAGAGCACGCGGATGATCGAGCCGCGCTTCGGCACCTCGACGCCCAGCAGCTTCTCGATGGCCAGGCAGAAGGCGTGCTCCTGGTTCATCGGCGCGACGTAGTCGAGGCGGTCGAAGTACGGGATGTTCTGGAGGTAGGTGCGGGCCTCCATCAACTTCTCGGTGCCGCGATGCAGCAGGCCGATGTGCGGGTCGACCCGCTCCACGACCTCGCCGTCCAGCTCCAGCACCAGGCGCAGCACGCCGTGCGCGGCCGGGTGTTGCGGGCCGAAGTTGATGTTGAACTTGCGAACCGGAGTTTCCGGGATCGTCGGGACGTTCGAGCCGTCGTCAGCCATGGTTCTCAGCTCCCCGCCTTCTCGTCGCCCGGCAGCGCGTAGGTCGCGCCTTCCCACGGCGAAAGGAAATCGAACTGGCGGAATTCGGCGATCTTCACCGGTTCGTAGACCACGCGCTTGAGCTCGTCGTCGTAGCGGACCTCGACATAGCCGGTCATCGGGAAGTCCTTCCGCAGCGGATGGCCGTGGAAGCCGTAGTCGGTCAGCAGCCGGCGCAGGTCCGGGTGATCGCTGAAGAAGATTCCGTACATGTCGAACGCCTCGCGCTCGAACCAGTTGGCCGCCGGGAATTCGCTCGCGACGCTGGGCACGGGCGTGTCCTCGTCGGTCTGCACCTTCAGCCGGATGCGGTGGTTCTTCACCATCGACAGCAGGTGGTAGACCACGTCGAAGCGCAGCGCCCGTTCCGGGTAGTCGACGCCGGTCAGGTCCACCAACTGGTGGAAACGGTAGTCGGGATGGTCGCGCAGGAAGGTCAGGGCTTCCACCACACGGCCGGCGGGGCCGGTGACGGTCAGCTCGCCGAAGGCCACCTCGAAGGTGGTGATCGCGCCGGCACTGTTGGCGACGATGCTCTGGCCGAGCGCGTTGAGGTCCGTGCTCATCGCTCGATGGTCCCCGTGCGGCGAATCTTCTTCTGCAGCTGCAGCACGCCGTAGACCAGCGCCTCGGCGGTCGGCGGGCAGCCCGGGACGTAGATGTCCACCGGCACCACGCGGTCGCAGCCGCGCACGACGCTGTAGCTGTAATAGTAATAGCCGCCGCCGTTGGCGCAGCTGCCCATGCTGATGACGTAGCGCGGCTCCGGCATCTGGTCGTAGACCTTGCGCAGGGCCGGAGCCATCTTGTTGGTCAGGGTGCCGGCGACGATCATCACATCGCTCTGGCGCGGGCTGGCGCGCGGCGCGAAACCGTAGCGTTCCAGGTCATAGCGCGGCATCGAGGCCTGCATCATCTCGACCGCGCAGCAGGCGAGGCCAAAGGTCATCCACATCAGCGAGCCGGTGCGCGCCCAGGTGATCAGGTCGTCGGCGGCGGCCGTGACGAAGTCCTTGTCGGCCAGCTGTTGCGAGACGCCGTCGAAATACGGGTCGTGGAGGCGGGGGTCGTAGCCCTCGACGGTCGTGCGACCGGCGGCGCCCGCAGGAACGATTACTCCCATTCCAGGGCTCCCTTTTTCCACTCGTAGACAAAGCCGACGGTCAGCACGCCGAGGAAGGCCACCATCGACCAGAAGGCGAAGATCGTCTGCTCGTGCGGCAGTTTCATCAGCGTGACGGCCCACGGAAACAGGAACGCCACTTCCAGGTCGAAGATGATGAACAGGATCGAGACCAGATAGAACCGCACGTCGAACTTCATCCGCGCGTCGTCAAAGGCGTTGAAGCCGCACTCGTAGGCGGACAGCTTCTCGGTGTCCGGCGCGCTCGGCGCGAACACGGCGGCGGCGAGGATAAAGGCCAGGCCGAGCGCCCCCGCGATCCCCAGCAGGATCACGATCGGCAGGTACTGGAGGAGAAAGGCGTTCATGGGCTTCCCGGAAAGGAGTCGCGGCCCTTCTAGCTCAAGGCCGTGAGGGGTTCAAACGGCGTATTGCATGCTGTGTCGTTCGACACGCCCGCCTCGCGGGCCGCTCGGGATCAGGTCCATGGGTGATGACCGATCAATCGCCGGAACATGCCCCAACCCGCGTCATCCCCGGCAGGCGCGCGGCGCCGTGTGAACGCCCCGGCTCGGCGGACGGCGACATAACGCGGGTCTTGCGGCGGGGTCCCCCGCGTGCAGACTTCCGGGATGACGGACACGCCCCCGCCCCGCAAATCCACCGGCCTTCGATTCCTTGACGCGGTGGAGCGGTTCGGCGACCGGCTGCCCGACCCGGTGTTCATCTTCGTCTGGCTGATCGGCGGGCTGATCGTCGCCAGCGTGATCTGCGCGGCCCTCGGCGTCAGCGCCACCAACCCGGTGACGCACGAAGTCCTGACGGCCAGGAGCCTGCTGTCGGCCGACAACCTGCGCACCCTGCTGACGGAGATGGCCAAGACCTTCACCGGTTTCGCGCCGCTCGGGTTGGTGCTGCTGGTCATGCTCGGCGCGGGCGTCGCGGAACGGGTCGGCCTGCTGAACGCGGCCATCGAGGCCCTGGTGAAGGCCAGCCCCCGGGCCTTGCTGACGCCGATGGTGCTGCTGATCGGGCTGCTGTCGAACCACGCCGCCGATTCGGGCATTGTCGTGCTGCCGCCGCTGGCCGCGGTGGTGTTCGCCGCCGCCGGTCGCAATCCGATCGCGGGCCTCGCCTGCGCCTACGCCGCGGCCATCGCCTCCTTCGCGGGCAATCCCCTGCCCGGCCAGTTCGACGCGCTGATTCTCGGCTTCACCGAACCGGCCGCGCGGCTGCTCGACCCGCACTGGACCGCCAACCTGGCCGGCGACTGGTACTTCACCGCCGCCGGCGGGGCAGTGTTCATCGCCGTGGGCTGGTGGATCACCGACCGCATCGTCGAGCCGCGCCTGGGCGTCTGGACGCCGCCAATGGCCGCCACACCGGACGAGGACGCCCCGCCCCCGACGGCGCCCGGCGGCGCCCTGGTGTGGTCGGGGCTGGCGGCGCTGGCGGTGATCCTGCTGTGGGCAACCCTGGCGCTGGCGCCGGGCGCGCCGCTTCAGGACGTCACGGCGCAGGGCCCCGCCCGCTGGACGCCGTTCTTCCGCTCGCTGGTGGCCGGCTTCTTCCTGCTGTTCCTGCTCAGCGGCTGCGTCTACGGGATGAAGACCGGCCTGATCCGCAAGGACAGCGACGTGGTGCGCTACATGGGCGAGTCGATCGCCGCCATGGCTCCCTACATCGTGCTGGCCTTCATCGCCTCGCACTTCATCGCCATGTTCAACTGGTCGAACCTCGGCGCGATCACGGCGATCAACGGCGCCGACGCCCTGAAGTCCGCCGGCCTGCCGCTGGCCCTGATTCTGATGGGTGTGACGATTCTCGGCGCCGGGCTGGACATGTTCATCTCCTCCGCCTCGGCCAAATGGGCCGCGCTCGGCCCCGTGCTGGTGCCGATGCTGATGCTGCTGGGCGTCAGTCCTGAGATGACCACCGCCGCCTACCGGATGGGCGATTCCAGCCTGGTGATCATGTCGCCGATGAGCGCCTACTTCATTCTGCTGCTGGGGTTCGCCCAGCGCTGGCGGCCGGGCCTCGGCGTCGGCGGGCTGCTCGCGGCGCTGACGCCCTACGCCATCGGCTTCTTCGTCGCGGGGCTGGCGATGACGGGGATCTGGGCCGCGCTGGGGCTCGCCACGGGACCGGCGGCGCCGTTTCACTACCTGATCCCATCCTGACTGTTGACAGGCCCGAGGGACGCACCTATCAGACGCCCCTCGCCGCGAGGCGGGCATCTTAGCGGATGTAGCTCAGTTGGTTAGAGCGCCGGCCTGTCACGCCGGAGGTCGCGGGTTCGAGTCCCGTCATTCGCGCCATTTCCCCACAATTCATCCGCCTGCGGTCAATTCACCGCTCGCCTTTCCGCGCGCCTGTCCCTATTAGCGCGCGCAAGCGACACCCCCGCGGAGACCCCCCATGCTGAGCTGGTTCCAGGCGATCATGCCCAAGGAGGACCGCTTCTTCGACATGTTCCAGCGCCACGCGGCGACGCTGGCGCTCGGCGCGGCGGCGCTGCGCGAGCTGGTCGACGGGGGCGACAACGTCCAGGCCTGCTGCGACCGGATCTTCAGGCATGAGGACGAGGCGGACGCGATCGCCCGCGAGGGCATCCTGGCCGTGCGCCGGACCTTCATCACCCCGTTCGACCGCATCGACATCCAGGCGCTGTTCAGCTCGCTCGACGATTCGATCGACCAGATGAAGAAGACGGCCAAGGCGATCATCCTGTTCGAGGCCACCAGCTTCGAGCCTGAGATGCGCGAGATGGCCGACCTGATCGTGCAGTGCGCCGGCCTGACCGGGGAGATGGTCGCCCTGCTGCCGAAGATGCGCCAGAACGCGGCCCGGCTGAACGCCCTGGCCGAGCAGATCGTCAAGCTCGAGGACCAGTCGGACCACGTCTGCGACGCGGGGCTCAAGGCGCTGTACCTCAAGCACCGCGACGGCAACGCGATGGGCTACATCGTCGGCGCCGAGATCTACGACCACCTGGAAAAGGTGGTCGACCGGTTCGAGGATGTCGCCAACGGCATCAGCGGCATCCTGATCGAACACCTCTAGGGCCCGGTCGTGGACTCCGCCCTCCTGATCCTGGTTTTCCTGGTCGCGGTCGCGCTGCTGTTCGATTTCCTCAACGGCCTGCACGACGCCGCCAACTCGATCGCCACCATCGTGGCCACCCGCGTTCTGCCGCCGGCCGGCGCCGTGGCCTGGGCGGCCTTCTTCAACTTCGCCGCCTTCCTGTTCTTCGGCACGCATGTGGCCAAGACGGTCGGCAGCGGGCTGGTCGCGCCCGAGCTGATCAGCGACGGCCTGATCTTCGGCGCGCTGATGGGGGCCATCGTCTGGAACATCCTGACCTGGTGGCTGGGCATTCCTTCGTCCAGCTCGCACGCCCTGGTCGGCGGCCTGGTCGGCGCAGGAGTCGCCAAAGCCGGGGTCCACGCCATCCTGTGGAGCGGCCTGAACAAGACCGTCACCGCCATCGTGCTCTCGCCGGCGGTGGGCTTCGCCCTGGCCCTCGCGCTCGTGCTGCTGGTGTCGTGGCTGTTCCTCCGGTCGAATCCGGCCTGGGCCGACCGTTTCTTCCGCGTGGCGCAGCTGTTCTCCTCGGCGCTCTACTCGCTCGGACACGGCGGCAACGACGCCCAGAAGACCATGGGTGTGATCGCCGCCCTGCTCGCCTCCCGCGGCCTGACCCATGGCGAGCACGGCCTGATCATCCCGTTCTGGGTGGTCCTCTGCTGCTACACGGCCATGGCCATGGGCACGTTGCTGGGCGGCTGGAAGATCGTCCACACCATGGGCAGCAAGATCACCCGCCTGTCGCCGATGCAGGGTTTCTGCGCCGAGACCGGCGGGGCCATCACCCTGTTCCTGGCGACCAACCTCGGCGTGCCGGTCTCGACCACCCAGACGATCACCGGGGCCATCGTCGGGGTCGGCGCGGCCCGCCGGGTGTCGGCGGTGCGCTGGGGCATCGCCCGCCAGATCGTCTGGGCCTGGGTCATCACCCTGCCCGCCGCGGCCGCCATGGGCGCCCTGTTCTACGGCCTGTCGCAGCTCTTCCGCTGAGACCGACGTTTCCGCCGGCGTCCGCCGCGATCCCGTCGCCTATGGACCCCCCGCCCGGCGGGACCCATGCTTGGCGGTTCAAGAGTCGATTCGAAGGCTTGGAAGGTGTTGCAGCAACTCAGATCCCGCCTGCGCAGGGGGCGCGGCCTCGTCGGCCGGGTCCGTGAGCGGCTGCGCGGCCTGACCTGGGTCGCCCACCGGCAACAGTACGCCGCCCTTCCCTGGCGCAAGGGCAAGGACGGGCTGGAAATCCTTCTGATTACATCGCGCGAGACGCGCCGCTGGGTGATCCCCAAGGGCTGGCCGATGATCACCCTGGCGGCGCACGACGCCGCGGCCCAGGAGGCCTGGGAAGAGGCCGGCGTGCGCGGCGAGGTGCTGGCCACGCCGATCGGCGCCTTCCGCTATCACAAGCGGATGAAGATGGGTCCGCCGCAGCGGTGCCGGGTCGACGTCTTCCCGCTGTCCGTGAAGACCGAGGCGAAGGACTGGCCGGAAAAGCGCCAGCGTCAGCGCCGCTGGGTTCCCGCGCTCGAAGCCGCCCGCATGGTCGAGGAGCCCGGACTGCGCGTGCTCATCCAGCGGTTCGCGGAGTCGCGGGCCTAGCGTCGAGAAAGGCCGCGTCGCCGGTCAGCCGGGCATAGATCGCCGCCAGCGGCTCGAACACGCTGTTCCAGCCATGCCGGGCCTCGACCCGCAGCCGGGCGGCGCGACCGATCTGCGCCGCGCCCCGGGCGAACAGGGCCGTGACGGCCTCGGCCATCGACCGTCCGTCAGAGCGCGGCGCCAGCTGCCCGACCGCCTCGTCGACCGTCTCGGCGACACCGCCCGCGTCGATCCCGACCACCGGCAGGCCGCAGGCCATGGCTTCCAGCACCGCCAGGCCGAACGGCTCGGCGTCGTTGGCGTGGACGAAGGCGTCGGCGCTGGCCAGCAGCCGCGCGAGCGCAATGCCGTCGCGCTGGTAGGGCCAGGCGATGACGCGGTCGGACGCCGGCGCTCCCTGCCCCGCCCCGACCAGCAGCAGCACATAGGGATCGCCCAGCTGCTCAACCGCCTCGACCAGTACGTCGATGCGCTTCTCGCGGGCCGGCCGGCCGGCGAACACCAGCAGTCGGTGATGGCGCGACAGACCCAGTTCCGCCCTCACGGCCGCGCGGTCGGCGCGGCCGGGATTGAAGGTCTCCAGATCAACGCCGAGCGGCACGGCCACGGCCCCTTCGACCCCCGCGTCGAGCAGCTTTTCCGCCACGTACCGGCTGGGGGCCAGGGCCAGGTCGAAGCGGCCGTAGATGTCCGCCCAGCGTCGCCGGACGGGCTTCTCGGCCCAGTCGCCGATATGCAGGGCGGCCAGGGCGGCCAGATCGGTATGACAGAAGCCGACCACCGGAACGCCGAGCTTCTGGCCCGCCCGCTGGGCGGCGAGGCCGGGGGTGTAGGGATCGCCGGCCTCTATGATCGCCGGCTGCTGACGGATCAGGCGGTCCATCCAGATGGTCTTGCTGATCGGCCAGCGGTAGCCGTCGCCGAACGGCAGCGGCGCGGCGTAGATCGACACCTCGCCCGACACCTTCTGCCGGTCGCGCGGACCCGGGGCGACGAGCGTGTGACGTACGCGCGGGCGGGCGCGGGCCAGCCAGTCCCGCTTGGCGTTGAGGTAACGCTTAACCCCGCCGCTGCGCGGCGCGTAAAGCATCGTGGTGTCGACGAGGCGGGGCCGGGAGGAATCGGACGACGGCAAGGCGGTGATCCGGGATGCGACAGGGAGGTCACCCGGATCAAATCCTCAGTCTTCCTCCGGTTCCCGCGCGGGCCGACCGACATTGCGCCGCGCCAGCGCCTCGCGCAGCAGCACCTCGAGCTGCGCATTGACGCTGCGCAGTTCGGCCGCCGCGAGGCGCTCGACGGCTTCGAGCACCTCGGGCTTCACCCGCAGCAGAAAATTACGCTTGCCCGGACTGGCCACGCCTCACCCGTAAAGGGTGCCGGCGTTGACCACGGGCTGGGCGTCGCGGTCGCCGCAGAGCACCACCAGCAGGTTGGACACCATGGCCGCCTTGCGCTCGTCGTCCAGGTGCACGACGTCGCGCTCGCTGAGCTGCTGCAGGGCGCTTTCGACCATGCTGACCGCGCCCATGACGATGGTCCGGCGGGCCGACAGCACCGCCTCCGCCTGCTGGCGGCGCAGCATGGCGCCAGCGATCTCCGGCGCGTAGGCCAGGTGCATCAGGTGGGTCTCGTCGACGGCGATGCCGGCCACGGCCACGCGGGACTGCAGGTCCTCCTTCAGCTTGTCGCCGACCACCTCGGCGTCGGCCCGCAGGGTGGGCTCGTCGTCCTCGGCGTGATCATAGGCGTAGTGCCGCGCCGTCTCGCGCAGGGCGGTCTCGATCTGGATGTTGATGAAGGCGGCATAGTCATCGACGTCGAACAGGGCCTGGGCCGAATCCTCGACGCGCCACACGACGTTGGCGGCGATCTCGATCGGATTGCCGCGCTTGTCGTTCACCTTGAGCATCTCGCTGGTGACGTTGCGCACCCGCAGGCTGATCTTCTTGCGGCCGTACCACGGCACGACCCAGCGCAGGCCCGTCGTGCGATCGGTGCCCTTGTAGGCGCCGAACAGGGTGATGGCCGCGCCTTCGTTCGGCTGCAGCGAATAGAAGCCGGCGAAGCCGAACGCGGAGAGGGCGATCGTGAACACCCCCAGGAGGCCGAGCATCTCGCCGCCGTCCTGCTTCAGATGCGTCAGCAGCCAGACGCCGCTCCCGAGCAGACCCAGCATGACGAGCAGGATCAGTCCACCGTTGACGCCGCCGCCGGGGCGTTCGCCCGTGCGGTTGATGCTTCCATGTTCGGCCATCGGCCCCTCCTTGACTGGTATCAAAGTGATATCACTTTTCGCCACACCGTCAACGGCCTTGCCGGGCGCCCACGCGAGCGGCTAGGCCAGAGGCCTGCGAGGGACCCATGGCGCGATATCTGTTCACCACCTGGGAAGGCGGCGGTCACGTCCAGCCGATGCTGCTGGTCGCGCGCGGCCTGCGCGATCGCGGGCATCAGGTGCTGGTGCTCAGCGACGCCTGCAACGCCTCCGACGCGGCGGCCTTCGACCTGCCCTTCAGACCCTGGCGGCACGCGCCGTCCAAGCCGGACAAGACCGCCGCCAGCGATCTGCTGCGCGACTGGGAGGCCGACAATCCCGCCGAGGGCATCCAGAATCTCTGCGCCCGCCTGATCGCCGGCCCGGCGGCGCTCTACGCGCGCGACGTGCTGGAGGCGCTCGATTCGGCGGCCTTCGACGCGGTGGTGACCCAGGAACTGCTGTTCGGATCCATGATGGCGGCGGAGAAGGCGGGCGTCCCGCTGGCGCTGCTGTGCGCCAACGTCTGGCCCTTCCCCACCCTGCCCGGTCTGCCGCCGTTCGGCGCGGGCATGGCCCCGGCCGCGACGGACCAGGACGTGATGCTGCACCAGATGGTCGGCCAGACCACGCGCATTCTGTTCCAGGCCGGCCTGCCGGCCGTCAACGCGGCGCGCGAGGACCTGGGCCTGCCGCCGCTGGCCGACCTGTTCGACCAGATCGGCGTCGCCCGGCGCATCCTGCTGGCGACCAGCCGGGCCTTCGACTTCGCGCCCGCGCCGCTGGCCGAGCCGTTCCGCTATGTCGGCCCCTACGTCGGCGATCCGGTGGACCTCGGCGACAACTGGCGGTCACCCTGGCCCGCCGATGACGCGCGACCGCTGGTGGTGGTGACCTCCTCAAGCCTCTACGAGGCGCAGGAGGCCCTGCTGGAGCGCGTGATCGCGGCGCTGGGCGCCCTGCCCGTCCGCGCCCTGGTGACCCTCGGCCCCGCGCTGCATCCGGCGCGGTTCGCGGCGCCAGACAACGTCGAGATCGTCGCCGGCGCGCCGCACGGGCCCCTGTTCGACTCCGCGGCCCTGTTCATCACCCACGGCGGCCACGGCTCGGTGATCCGGCCGCTGATGGCCGGCCTGCCGCTGCTGGTGACGCCCGGGCTGCGCGACCAGCGCGACAACGCCCGGCGGGTCACGGCGCGCGGCGCCGGCCTTATGCTGGAACGCGACGCGACGCCGGAGAAGATCGCCGAGGCCGTCGCGCGCCTGCTGGCCGAACCGGCCTTCCGCGACGCCGCCGCCCGTCTCGGTGCGGCGATCGGCGCCGATCTGGCCGGCCGCTCGGCGGAAAGCGAACTCGAGGCGATGCTCTAGGCGGGTTTCAGCCGGTAGTGGCTGACGCCCCACTCCTCGCCGCCGCGATGGCCGAACAGGCCGGCGGTGGCGAGGAAGAACAGCCGCCAGCGCCGGCGCCACAAGCCGGCGTCCGCGCCGTAGACGTCGCGCATGATACGGCGGATCTCGAGGTCGTGACGGTCCATGTTGGCCAGCCAGTCCAGGGCCGTCTTCTCATAGTGCCGCCCGTTCCAGCGCCAGTCGGCTTCGACCGTGAACAGGTCGGAGAAGTCGCGGATCAGATCGTGGCTCGGCATGAAGCCGCCGGTGAAGAAGTACTTCCCGATCCAGTCGCTGGGATCTTCATGGGTGAAGCGATACGGCGCCGTGCGGCTTGAAAAGACGTGCAGGAACAGCCTGCCGTCGGGCTCCAGCCAGCCGCGGGCGCGACCCAGAAGCTGGTCCCAGTTGGCCATGTGCTCGAACATCTCCACCGAGACGATGCGGTCGAAGCGGCCCTCAGGCTCGAACAGGTTGGCGTCGCAGGTCACGATCGTCAGGTTGGTCAGACCGCGATCACGGGCCTGGGCCTCGATGTGACGGCGCTGGCCGTGCGAGTTCGACACGGCGGTGATGCGCGCGTGCGGATAGCGCTCGGCCATCCACAGACTCAGGGAGCCCCAGCCGCAGCCCAGCTCGAGAATGCGCTGACCGTCGACCAGGCCGGCGTGGACGCAGGTCTCCTCCAGGGCGATCTCCTCGGCCTCGGCGAGGGTCGATCCGGCGCGGTACAGGAAGCTTGAGTATTTCAGCCGCGGACCGAGAACGAGGCGGAAGAAGGCCGGCGGCAGCTCGTAGTGCTGGTCGTTGGCGGCGTCGACGTGCTCGGCGATCGGCCGGCCCCGCATGTCGCGTGCGAATTCGGCGGCGGCGCCGTCCGGCAGGGCCAGCAGTTCGCGGCGCTGTCCCTCGACCAGCCAGGAGATGGCCGCGCGGCGCAGGGCGTCGGGCGCCGGGAGGCCTTCGGCGGCGTGGAGGGCGGCAGCGAGCAGGCTCATGGGCGGTCCTTTTTCGGCGGCAGTGGAATGAAGGCGGAAACGCGCCGCCGGTAGTCGCGCCACGCCTCGCCCCGCGAGCGCAGCATGGCTGCCTCCAGCGGCGGCAGGCCGGACACCCGAAGCAACAGCAGCAGGATAAAGGCCGGACCGATCAGGGCGCTCCAGCCCCAGGGATGTCCGGGCGCGATGGCGATCAGCGGCCAGCCGAGCCAGACCAGCCATTCGAAGAAGTAGTTGGGATGACGCGACCAGCCCCACAGGCCGGCCTCGCAGATCCCGCCCCGGTTGGCCGGATCGCGCTTCCAGCGGGCCAGTTGGGCGTCGGCGAGGCCCTCGCCGAGGATGGCCAGCAGCATCAGCCCGGCCCCGGCCGCGTCGCGCCAGCCGAGGCCGGGCGCCGGGTTGCGCGCCGCGGCCAGCACGGCCAGCGCCAGCAGGGCGCCGGCGACGGCCTGGGTCTGCAGGAAGCTGAACATCCGCGCCTGGAACCGGGGGGCCCAGTCCTGACGGAAGCGGGCGTAGCGCGCGTCCTCATGGGGCGAGCCGCCGACCCGGCGCGCCAGGTGGATGCCCAGGCGCAGCGACCAGGCCGCGATCAACACCGCGCACAGGATCTGCCGCGCCGTCGGCGGGCCATCGAGCGGCCACAGGGCGTACGCCACGCCCGCCGCGCCGGTGAAGAAGGTCCAGCCCACGTCGGTCCAGCCGCCGTTGCCGACGGCTCTCTGGACGGCCCAGACGAGCATCATGGCCAGCGACAGACCGAGCGAAACGGCGAGGATCAGGAGGATCATGGAAGGAGATACGCGCGAGGGGCGCGACTGGATCGCCACGGCGTGCGAACCGCCCTCCCTCGCCACGGCTTCGGAGGGCATCCTGCTTCGAATGAAGGCGAAGGGCTTGTCCTGCGAAGCCCGGAGGGCGAAGCAGGATGGTGGGCGGCGAGGGGTTCGAACCCCCGACCCTCTCGGTGTAAACGAGATGCTCTGACCAGCTGAGCTAGCCGCCCGTTATCGGCCTTCTAGCCGGACCCGACGGTCCGGAAAAGCAAAGAGGCGGCCGCCTCTCGGCGACCGCCCCCCGCGATCTCTTGTGACCTTGAAGCGGCGATTAGCCGTTCAGGGTGGTCTTCAGGCCTTCACCGACCTGGAAACGGGCGGTCTTGGAGGCCGGACGCGAGACGGTCTCGCCGGTGCGCGGGTTGCGCGCGGTGCCGGCGGCCCGATTCACGGCCTTGAAGGTGCCGAAGCCCACCAGGCGAACGTCATCGCCCTTTTTGAGCGAGGCGGTCACCGAGTCGACGAACGCCTGCAGCGCCGCGGCGGCCTGCGTTTTATTGAGACCCGCGCTATCAGCGATAGCGGCGACCAGTTCGGCCTTGGTCATTGATTTCTCCCAGCCAGATGTTGTGCGGCGCGGCGTTCCCCCCAAGGGCGAGCCGTGCGCCTGCAAGGGATTATGGCGGATGGCGCCCCTGCGTCAAACGAAAGGCCGCCCGGGAATCACCCGGACGGCCCACATTATCGTTGATAACTCAGGATGGTTCGGGATCAGTGCGTGATTACCGCGTCATCCAGCCCGTCATCGACCTTCGCAGGTGCAGCAATCGATTCGTCCGCTTCGGTCCATTCGATGGGCGTCAGCGGTCCGACGAGGGCCAGGGCGAGCACCTGATCGATCGTCGAGACCGGGATGATCTCCAGATCGCGCTTCACGTTTTCAGGTACGTCGGCCAGATCCTTCTCGTTCTCCTGAGGGATCAGCACCGTCTTCACGCCGGACCGCAGGGCGGCCAGCAGCTTTTCCTTCAGGCCGCCGATGGCCGTCACGCGACCGCGCAGGGTGATCTCGCCGGTCATGGCGATTTCCTTGCGGATCGGGATGCCCGTCAGCACCGAGACCATCGCCGTGGCCATGGCCGCGCCGGCCGAGGGACCGTCCTTGGGCGTCGCGCCGTCAGGCACGTGCACGTGGATGTCGGTCTTCTCGAACACCGAGGGCTTGATGCCGAAGGCCGGGGCCCGTGAGCGAACGTAGCTGTTCGCCGCCGAGATCGACTCCTTCATCACGTCCTTGAGGTTGCCGGTGATCGCCATCCTGCCCTTGCCGGCCATGCGGATGGCCTCGATGGTCAGGATGTCGCCGCCGAACTCGGTCCAGGCCAGTCCGGTGACGATGCCGACCTGGTCTTCCTCGTCGGTCTCGCCGTAGCGGTACTTCTTGACCCCGGCGTACTTGGCCAGGCGCTCGTCATCGATGGTGATCGACTCGACGCCCTCGCGCGCCAGGTCGCGGACGACCTTGCGGGCCAGGTTGCCCAGCTCCCGCTCCAGCGACCGCACGCCGGCTTCCCGGGTGTAATAGCGGATCAGGTCGCGGATCGCCTGCTCGGGCACCACGAACTCGCTGTCCTTCAGACCGTGGTCCCTGGTCAGCTTGGGCAGCACGTGGCGGATGGCGATCTGGACCTTCTCATCCTCGGTGTAGCCGGGGATGCGGATGATCTCCATGCGGTCCAGCAGCGGCTGGGGCATGTTCAGGCTGTTGGCCGTGGTGACGAACATCGTCTGGCTCAGGTCGTAGTCGACCTCCAGATAATGGTCGGCGAAGGTCGAATTCTGGGCCGGGTCGAGCACTTCCAGCAGGGCCGAGGACGGGTCGCCGCGATAGTCGCTGCCCATCTTGTCGATTTCATCGAGCAGGAAGAACGGGTCGACCGCCTTGGCCTTCTTCATCGACTGGATGACCTTGCCGGGCATCGAGCCGATGTAGGTGCGGCGGTGACCGCGGATCTCGGCCTCGTCACGCACGCCGCCGAGCGACAGACGCACGAACTCACGGCCGGTCGCCTTGGCGATCGACTTGCCGAGCGAGGTCTTGCCGACGCCCGGAGGGCCGACGAGGCACAGGATCGGCCCCTTCAGCGAGTTGGTCCGGGCCTGGACAGCCAGGTACTCTAGGATGCGCTCCTTCACCTTCTCCAGGCCGTAGTGATCCTCTTCCAGGATCGCTTCGGCGCGGGCGAGGTCGATCTTCTTCGGCTTGGCCTTGCCCCACGGAATGGACAGCAGCCAGTCGAGGTAGTTGCGCACGACCGTGCTCTCGGCCGACATCGGGCTCATGTTGCGCAGCTTCTTGAGCTCGCCCTCGGCCTTGGCGCGGGCTTCCTTCGAAAGGCGCGTCTTCTTGATGCGCTTTTCCAGCTCGATGAGTTCGTCGCGACCGTCGTCCTGGTCGCCCAGCTCGCGCTGGATCGCCTTCATCTGCTCGTTCAGATAGTACTCGCGCTGGGTCTTCTCCATCTGGCGTTTCACGCGCGAGCGGATCTTCTTCTCGACCTGCAGGACGGAAATCTCGCCCTCCATCAGCGAGAAGACCTTCTCCAGGCGCTTCACGACATTGAAGATTTCCAGCAGCTGCTGCTTGTCGCCGATCTTGACGGACAGGTGGGCGGCGATGCTGTCGGCCAGCTTGCCCGGCTCGGTGATCTGCGGGATCGATGCGAGGGCTTCGGGCGGGATCTTCTTGTTGAGCTTGACGTAGTTCTCGAACTGCTCGGCCACGGCGCGCGACAGGGCTTCCGCCTCGTGCTCCTCGCCGCCGTCCTCGTCGATGAGGGCGGTCTCGGCCTCGTAGTAGTCCTCGCGGTCGGTGAACTTGATCACCGCGGCGCGGTGCTTGCCCTCGACCAGAACCTTGACCGTGCCGTCGGGCAGCTTGAGCAGCTGCAGCACGGTGGCCACGACGCCGACATCGTAGATGTCGTCGGTGACCGGATCGTCATCGGCGGAATTCTTCTGGGTGGCCAGAAGGATCTGCTTGTCGCCGCGCATCACTTCTTCAAGCGCGCGGACCGACTTGTCGCGCCCCACGAACAGGGGAACGACCATATGGGGAAACACAACGATGTCCCGCAGCGGCAACACCGGAAGCGTACGGATGTCGGTCATACCATTCTCCTACGCGCGGCCCTGTCGGCGCCGCGCAGGCAACCCTACACTGAGCGGCCTTTGTGAAGGATATGTGGCCGCTTCGTCGGCGCATTCAAGCGCACGGGACCCGGCGCGGCGGACGGACGCAGGGAAAAGCGGGGTTTTCCCCAGCAATCGCCCGATATTCCGGCCTCAGCGCTTCTTCCCGAGATGGGCGGCGATGTCCTTGGTCATGCGGCCGGCGGCGCGGTGGGCGGCGATCAGCTGCTCCCTGGTCACGCCCCAGCGCTTCATCCAGTACTCGACAGCCTGACGCTCGGAGAGGTCCAGCCGGTCGCGATCGATGAAGCCGCGTTTGTCTTTCAGGCCGGCCATGGGGTCCTCACGGGGTTTGCGCGTGCAGGATACGCCGAAGCGGGCGGCGGGAACAGGATTGCGTCCTTCGAGACGCGGACCTGAGGGTCCGCTCCTCAGGATGACAAACACCAAAGCCCGTCATGGTGAGGAGCGAGCCTCAAAGCGGGCGTCTCGAACCACGCGGCATTGGCGCCCTGCCTGCTCCGCCGCTACCCTGCCCGCATGACCCAGCTCCTGCGCCGTCTGATCGATCTGCCCGGTATCGCCGACCTGGAATCCCGGGCGCTGATGAAGCCCTCGCTCGCCGAGCCCGAGGCGCGGGCGGAGGTTCCGGAGATCGACGCCGTTTGCCGGGGCAGTTTCGGGCTGACGCCGGACGAGGCGGAGGCGATAGACCTGCCCGCCGACTGGGACGGCGTCGACCGCAAACCGCCAGCCCAGCAGGTGTTCGCCTTCGAGGACGCCGGCTGGGACGTGACCGACAAGCGCCGTCCGCTGCGCATGCTCGGCCACTACGCCCTGCCCCTGTGGCTGGCGATCCGCGGCGTCGCCGGGGAACTGCCGTTCCAGGCCCCGCCCGCCGAGGCGAGCGACGACTGGGCCAGCAGCCTGGCCCGCGACGCGAAGGCGTTCCGCAAGCGCTAGCCCATTTGCACGTCCGAGGGACAGCGGCGAAGGTCCACGTCTGCCCGCAATAAGCCTCACTCGGGGCGTATCCGGAGACCCGCACAGCCCCCCTGTTCCGCGTCCTGCGTCGCCACGACGCCTCGCGCGACTCGACACGCGGGCTTAAACATCTCCGTCGCATTGTCGGGCTAGACCGTTCGCAGAAACGGTTGGCGCGAGTCGGGAAGAAACATTGACCACGCATTCCTCCGAGCCGCGCCGCTGGCGCAAGATCCTCACCGCCTATCAGCAACCCAGCCACGGCCGCTCGATCCTCGAGATCGTGCTGAGCGCCGCGCCCCTGCTGGCCATCTGGACCGCCGCCTGGATGGCGGCGATCTTCGGCTTGTGGTGGCTGGCGCTGCTGCTGTCGATCCCGGCGGCGGCCTTCCTGGTGCGACTGTTCATGGTGCAGCACGACTGCAGCCATCAGTCCTTCTTCCGCAGCCCCGCCGCCAATGACTGGACCGGCCGGCTGATCGGCGTGCTGACCATGACGCCCTACCACTGCTGGCGCCGGTCGCACGCGATCCACCACGCCACCTCCGGCGACCTGGACCGCCGGGGTCTCGGCGACATCGCCACCCTGACGGTCGCCGAGTACCGCGCCCTGCCGCTGCTGCGCCGGATCGGCTACCGCCTCTATCGCAACCCGATCGTCCTGTTCATCATCGGCCCCGCCTGGGTGTTCGTCATTGAGCAGCGCATGCCGATGGGCCTGATGAAGGAAGGCTGGAAGCCCTGGCTCAGCGCCATGGGCACCAATGTGACCATCGCCGTGCTGGTGGGACTGGTGATCTGGGCTGGCGGCTGGAAGGGGCTGCTGCTGATCCATCTACCGACCATTCTGCTGGCGGCCTCGATCGGCGTGTGGCTGTTCTACGTCCAGCATCAGTTCGAGAACGGCTACTGGGCCCGCAAGGGCGAGTGGGACCACACCGAGGCGGCCCTGCACGGCAGTTCGCACTACGACCTGCCGGCCCCGCTGCGCTGGATGACGGCCAACATCGGCGTGCACCACGTGCACCACGTCAACAGCCGCATCCCCTACTACCGCCTGACCAAGGTGCTGAAGGACCATCCCGAGCTGCGCGACGTCAGCCGTCTCGGCCTGGTGGACAGCTTCAAGACGGTGTCGCTGGCCCTGTGGGACGAAGGCAGCCGCCGGCTGATCTCCTTCCGCCAGCTGCGCCAGCTGCGCCGCGCCGAACGCGCCGCCGCCTGACGCCAGACCCTGAATACAGCGACGCCCGCCGGACACCGTCCGGCGGGCGCGCCTTTGTCTGAACGACCGATCAGACCCTAGTAGCCGCGCGGCCCCTGGCTCGGGCGCTTCCAGTGGAGGCTGTTGGCCAGACGGTCCAGACGCTCCTGGATCCGCATCGTGTCGCTGCGGTTCAGCCGGCCGCCCCTGTGCGGCATGCGCAGTTCCTGGCGACGGATCATCGACAGCTGGCGCAGGGCTTCGTTGCCTTCGCTGACGCCGAGCGTGCGCTGGCGCATGCCCGAGCGGATGCGCTGGTCGAGCCAGACTTCACGGCCGCGCAGGTCGGCCGGGGCGCCGTCCCAGGCGCCGTCGGCGTTGTAGGTCATCTGCGGCGCGGGCGGGGTCGCGGTGGCCACCCAGCGGCCACGGGCGTCGTAGTAGCCGTAGGCCTCGCCGGCGCGCCAGCGGCCGTTCGAGTCGTAGTAACCCGGCTGGGCGTCGGGAACCCAGACGCCGTCGGCGTTGGGGCGACCCGAAGCCTGGCCTGGCATCCAGCGTCCGTCGCGATCGTAGCGACCGGTCGTGGGGCCGGCGATCCACTGACCGCGGGTGTCGTAGTAGCCGCTGGCGGCGCCGGCGACCCACTGGCCGCGGCTGTCGTAGTAGCCGGCGGCGGAAGCCGGGACCCAGCGTCCGCTGGTGTCATAGTAGCCGCTCGCGTCGGACCCCGACGGGTTCATGACCCAACGGCCGGAGGCGTCGTAGTGGCCGTTCGGCGCGCCGGCGACCCAGTCGCCGTTGCGGTCATAGTAGCCGGCCGCGTTGGCGCGAGGCTCGTCGCTGGCGTGCCAGACGCCGTTGCTGTCGTAACGGCCATAGGCCGGGCGATCGCTGACCGGCGTCGCGCGCGTGGCCGTCCAGCGGCCGGCGTTGTCGTAGTAGCCGTACACGTCGCCGGCGCGCCAGCGACCGTTGGCGTCGTAATAGCCGGGCTGGGCGTCGGCGACCCAGACGCCGTCGGCGTTCATGCGGCCCCTGGCCTGGCCGGCCATCCAGCGACCGTCGCGGTCATAGTGGCCGGTCGCGGGCCCGGCGATCCACTGACCGCGCGTGTTGTAGTAGCCGCTGGCGGCGCCGGCGACCCACTGGCCGCGGCTGTCGTAGTAGCCGTTCGAAGACGCGGGAACCCAGCGGTTGTTGGCGTCGTAGTAGCCGTTCGAACCGTTCGAGGCTGCGGCGACCCAGCGGCCGTTGGTGTCGTAGTAGCCGTTCGGCGCGCCCTGCATCCAGACGCCGTCGCGGTCATAGTAGCCGGCTGCGTCCGCTCGCTGGACGTCATTGGCGTGCCACAGGCCATTGCTGTCGTAGTAGCCGTAGGCATGGGCGCAGTCGCCCTGGGACTTGGCGACCTGGGCGCCGATGATGGCCCCGGCGACGCCGCCGAGGACAGCGCCCTTGCCGCGGTCGTCGCGGCCCGCGACGGCGCTGCCGACGATCGCGCCGATGCCGGCGCCGGCCACGGTGCCGGCGACGCGGTTGCTGCGCTGTTGTTCACAGGTCTGCTGCTGCGCCATCGCGAACGACGGAATCAGCGCGGCCGCGGCGATGCCGGCGGCCAGAAAATGTTTTCGCATTGGGGAGCTCCCGGTCGGGCGTATCGCCCTGACCTCTGCAGCAGGAACCCGCCGCGGCGACCGAAGTTCCATGACGGGCGTCCATCCGGCCGGCAAAAATCTAACCGCCCCTGTCGGAGCGCGGCATACTGCTTCGTCCTTCGTGCACAAGGAGACCGCGCCGATGCTCTACGCCCTGCTCTGCTACAACAACGAGGCCGAGGTGTTCGCCTGGGACCAGGATCAGGACGCCGCCGTCATGGCGCGCCTCGAAGCCGTTCAGCAGACGCTCGACAAGGCCGGCAAGCTCGGCCCTTCGCTGCGGCTTCTGCCGACGACCGCGGCCACCACCCTGCGCAAGGATCAGGACCTGGTCATCGACGGTCCCTATGCCGAAACCAAGGAACAGCTGCTCGGCTTCTACCTGCTGGACATCGACGGCCTGGAGGAGGGCCTGGCGATCGCGCGGGAGCTGGCGGCCGCCAACCCGGGCGGCGCCTATGAGATCCGGCCGATCGGCTATTTCCGGCCGGGCAAGGCGCTCGGGTGACCGACCTCGCCTGGATCGACGCCGCCCTGACCGGCGCGCGGCCCCAGGCGGTCGGCGCGCTGCTGCGCTATTTCCGCGATCTCGACACGGCTGAGGAAGCCTACCAGGACGCCTGTCTGCGAGCGCTGAAGGCCTGGCCGGTCAACGGTCCGCCGCGTGATCCGGCGGCCTGGCTGATCATGGTCGGTCGCAACGCCGGCATCGACGGCGCGCGTCGCCGCGCGAAGCAGACCGTCCTGCCCGACGAGACGGTGCTGTCCGACACCGATGACGCAGAGACACCGATGGCCGAGCGGCTCGACGGCGCGGACTACCGCGACGACGTGCTGCGGCTGATGTTCATCTGCTGTCACCCCGATCTGCCGGCCACCCAGCAGATCGCGCTCGCCCTGCGGATCGTCTCGGGCCTGTCGGTCCGGCAAATCGCCCGGGCGTTCCTGGTCGGTGAAAGCGCGATGGAACAGCGGATCACCCGCGCCAAGGCGAAGATCGCCGGCGCCGGCGTGGCGTTCGAGACCCCCGGCCCCGCGGAACGGGCCGAACGGGTCGCGGCCGTGGCGGCGATGATCTATCTCGTTTTCAACGAGGGCTATTCCGCCGGCGGGCGGCACGACGACCGGGCCCGCCTCGCCGACGAGGCCATCCGCCTGGCCCGGCTGCTGCTGCGTCTGTACCAGACCGAGCCGGAGATCATGGGCCTGACCGCCCTGCTCCTGTTGCAGCACGCCCGCGCCGCCGCGCGTTTCGACGCCGAGGGCGAGATCGTGCTGCTCGACGACCAGGACCGCGCGCTGTGGGACCGGCGGCTGATCAGCGAGGGCCTGGCCCTGGTCGACAAGGCCATGCGCCACCGGCGGCCCGGTCCCTATCAGATCCAGGCCGCCATCGCCGCCCTGCACGCCCGCGCCCCGACGTCGGCGGATACCGACTGGGCCGGGATCTCGGCCCTCTATGGCGCGCTGGAGCGGCTCACCCCCTCGCCGGTGATCACGCTGAACCGCGCGGTGGCCGTCAGCAAGACTGACGGCCCGCAGGCGGCGCTCGACCTGATCGCGCCCCTGGAGTCCCGTCTCGCCGGCTACTTCCACTTCTTCGGCGTGCGCGGCGCCCTGCTGCAGCAGCTGGGCGACGACGCCGGCGCCCGCGTCGCCTTCAACCAGGCGATCGCGCTGGCCAACACGCCCGCCGAGGCCGCCCATATCCGCCGCCACCTCGACCAGCTGCTCCAGCGCAGCGCCACGGACTGACGAATTTTCGCGCCGGTCTGTCGGATCGCCGCCCGCCCGGTCGTCCTTGGGACGACACCACAGAGGAAGACCTCGCCCATGACGCCCGAGCATGAACTGGTTCTCGAACGCATCTTCGACGCGCCCCCGGAGAAGGTCTGGCGGGCCTGGACCGAGCCTGAGCTGCTGAGGCAGTGGTTCGTCCCCGCCCCCTGGACGATCTCGAAGATCGAGCAGGACATCCGCCCCGGCGGCTCGTCCTCGGTGACCATGCGCGACCCGGACGGCAATGAGTATCCGAACCCCGGCGTCTATCTCGAGGTCGCACCCGGCCGCCGGCTGGTGTTCACCGACGCCTTCGTCGGCGACTGGGTTCCGGCCGGCCCGTTCATGGTCGCCATCGTCGAGTTCGAGCCGCTCGAGGACGGCCGGACGAAGTACACCGCCCGCGCCCGCCACTGGACGGCCGAGGCCAAGGCCCAGCATGAGCAGATGGGCTTCCTCGAAGGCTGGGGCCAGTGCGCCGACCAGCTGGCCGCCCTCCTGCCGACCTTCTGACCAGTCCGATCCACGGAGTCCCGAGATGTCCGAGCAAGCCCCGCCCATGAAGGGCGTCATCCCCTATCTCAACGTCGTCGGCGCGGCCGACGCGGCCGAGCTCTACAAGGCCGCCTTCGGCGCGATCGAGCACCGGCGCATGCCGGCCGAGGACGGCAAGCGCCTGATGCACTGCCATCTGGAGATCAACGGCGGCTCGCTGATGCTCAGCGACTGCTTCCCCGAGAGCGGCTACGATCACCAGCCGTCCCACAGCTTCACCATGCAGCTGGTGGTCGACGACATCGACGCTTGGTTCCACCGCGCGGCCGACGCGGGCCTGGAGGTCATTAACCCGGTGGCGCTGATGTTCTGGGGCGATCGCTGGGGCTCGCTGAAGGACCGCTTCGGCGTCCACTGGGCGATGAACCAGCCGGCCGACCAGGCCTGATCGGAGATATGTCATGAGCCTGCCCGTCATTGTCGCCCTCGTCGGCGGCATCCTCCTCCTGGCCCTCGCGGTGCTTGTCGCGACACGCCCCGACAGCTTCCGGCTGGAGCGCAGCACCCTCATCAACGCCCCCGCCACGGCGATCGACCCCCTGATCAGCGACTTCCATCGCTGGACCGTCTGGTCGCCGTTCGAAAAGATGGACGCCGAGGGCGCCCTGCAGCGCAGCTACAGCGGAGCCGCCAGCGGCCTGGGCGCGAAGTACGGCTGGGAGGGCCCCAAGACCGGGGTGGGAGCCATGGAGATCATCAAAGCCGCACCCGGCCAGACGGTCCTGATCAAGCTCGACTTCCTCAAGCCGTTCGAGGCCCACAACATGGCGGAGTTCACCATGACTCCCGAGGCCGGCGGCACGCGCGTGACCTGGGCGATGTACGGCCCGCAGCCCTTGATCGCCAAGCTGATGAGCCTGGTGTTCAACACCGAGAAGATGATGGGTCCGGTGTTCGAACAGGGCCTGCGCGACATGAAGGCGGCGGCGGAAGCGGCTTGACGCCCCCGGGTCCGGGCCTAGACACACAACCATGGCCTGGACCCGTCTCTACGAAGAACCCGAACCCCAGCGGGTGAACCGCTGGCTGGCGCAGAGCGGCGTCTGTTCGCGCCGCGAGGCCGAGGCGCTGATCGGCCGCGGGCTGGTGACGATCGACGGCGAGGTGGTCGAGGACGCGGGGCGCAAGATCCTGCCCGGCCAGACCCTCACCCTGGCCGACAAGGCCACCGGCGAGCTGTCGTCCAGCCTGACCCTGATGTTCCACAAACCGGTCGGCATCGTCTCGTCCCAGCCCGAGGGCGATCAGATCCCGGCCGTGCGGCTGATCAACCGCAGCACCCTCTGGGGGCCCGGCACGGCCATCCCCGGCCGCGACAGCCGGCTGGCCCCGATCGGGCGGCTCGACATGGACAGCCGCGGCCTGCTGATCCTCTCGGAGGACGGCGTGGTGGCGAAGGCGGTCATCGGCCCCGACTCCGACCTGGAGAAGGAATACCGCGTCCAGGTCGTCGGCGAGATCACCCAGGACAAGATCGAGTTGCTGCGCTTCGGCCTCGAACTCGACGGCCGCCAGCTGAAGCAGGCCCAGGTCAACCTGTCGGGCAAGCAGACCCTGAGCTTCGTGCTCAAGGAAGGCCGCAACCGCCAGATCCGCCGCATGTGCGACCTCGTCGAGCTGCGCGTCGTCGACCTGCTGCGCACCCGTATCGGCCCGATCACGCTGCGCGCCCTGCCCGAGGGCCGCTGGCGTCCGCTGGCGCCGGAGGAGAGAGCGGCGCTGATCGCCGGCTAGTACCCCGGCGGCTTCACGAAACCGCCGAACACCTGCTCCAGCAGGCCGGCGAAGGCGATGGTCGTGCGGTCCTCAAGGTAGGGCCCGATGATCTGAACCCCCATCGGCAGGCCGGCCCTGCTAAGGCCCATCGGCGCCGCGGTGGCCGGCAGGTGCGCCAGGGTGGCGACGCCCGACCAGGCGATCTGGCTGAAATAGAACGTCTCCTCGCCGTTGATCAGCAGGGTGCGCGCGCCCGGATCCGGATTGGCGTCGTGCGGAAACGCCAGCGTGCCCAGCGTCGGCGCCAGCACCACGTCGAAGCCCTCGAACAACCGCGCCCATTGGCGGCGGATGCCCAGTTGTGCGTCGAGCAGCCCCATCCAGTCGTGGGCGCTGGGCGGCCGCGCGCCCGGCTGGCCGCGGGTCATGGCGACATTGAGGATCGCGCCGTAGACGCCCTGCGCCTCGACCAGGTCGGGCAGCAGCTCGGTCTGCCGGTCGACCCGCGCGCCGAGCTCTTCCAGCCGGTCGCCCAGACCGTTCAGCGCCGCGACGATCTCGTCGTCCGTCGCCGCCAGCGGATGATGGTCAAGGATCAGCACGCGGAAGTCGGCCAGGCGCTCCTGCCGCGGCGGCCGCAAGGCCAGGCGGTAGCCGACCGCTTCCATCGCGTCCGGCCCGGCCAGCACGCCCAGCGCCAGCGCGAGGTCCGCCGCCGTCCGCGCCATCGGCCCGACCACCGCGACCGGCACGTCGACGCCCTCCAGTCCCGGCGGCGTATGGCCGCGCAGCGGCACGAGGCCGTAGCTCGGCTTGTGGCCGTAGACGCCGCAGAAGCCTGCCGGAATGCGGATCGAGCCGCCGATGTCCGAGGCGAACTCCAGCGGGACCATCCCGGCCGCGAGGGCCGCGGCGCTCCCGCCCGACGAGCCGCCCGGTCCGCGCGTCACATCCCAGGGGTTGTTGGTCCGGCCATAGACCGGGTTGTCGCTCTGGAAGTCGGCCAGCATCGGCGGCACGTTGGTCTTGCCGAGGATGATCGCGCCCGCCGCCTTCAGCCGGGCGATGCCGACGCCGTCGACGGGCGCCTTCCAGTTCGCCCAGTGCTCCATGCCCCAGGTGGTCGGCAGGCCGGCGACCCAGTTGGCCTCCTTGACGGTCATCGGCACGCCGAGCAGCGGCCGGCGCTCGCCCCGCGCTACCGCCGCATCAGCCGCCTTCGCCGCCGACCGCGCCCGGTCGAAGTCGCGCACGACCACCGCGTTGATCGCCCCGTCGAGCGCCTCGATGCGGGCGATGGCGGCGTCGGTCGCCTCCAGCGCGCTGATGGCGCCTGCCGCGATCGCCCGCGCGGTCTCCCCGGCCGTGGCGTCCGCGAGATCGGTGGTGGTGAGCGTGTCCGTCATGGCCGTCTCCCTGGTCCCTGACCCCGAGCCTCGCAAAACGCGGTCGACCGAGTCCAGCATGCCGTGACAGCGTGCTGACAGGACGCTGACAACAGAGGCGCGCTATCCCTCAACGCCGGACGATCCAGGAGATGACCATGACCCTCAAGGCCCGCTGCCATTGCGGCGCGACACAGTTCGAGATCGACAGCCCGCCGACCGAGGTATCGAGCTGCAACTGCTCGTTCTGCTCGAAGCGAGGCGCGCTGTGGGCCTACTACCGGCCGGCGCAGTTCCGCCTGACCACGGCCCGCGACCGGGTCTCGACCTATCAGTGGGGTCACTACCTCGGCCAGCATCACCACTGCGGCGTCTGCGGCTGCGGGACCTACAGCGAGTTCCCCAGCTTCGACAGCGGCGCGCCGGACTTCAACGACCCGCGCCTCTCGATCAACGCCCGCCTCATCGAGGACTTCGACCTCGACGCCGTGCCGGTGAAGAAGGTCAACGGGAAGGCCTATTAGGTGCGTCCTTCGACACGGCCCTTCGGGCCTACTCAGGATCACATGCATTTATTCCAAGTCATGGTGAGCAGCGCGAAGCGCGTGTCGAACCACGCAATCTGCTTCAGCTCGCGACGACCGCCTCTTCCACCCAGTCCAGCCGGTCCTGGCCGAAGTACATCTCGTCGCCGACAAAGAAGGTCGGAGCGCCGAACACCCCGCGCGCCACGGCCGCCTCGGTGTTGGCTTTCAGCCCGTCCCTGGCCGCCGGCGTCTCGGCCAGCGCGATCAGCGCCGGCGCGTCGAAGCCGGCCTTCGTCAGCACCTCGGCCAGCACGGCCGGATCGCCCATGTTCTTCCGCCCCTTCCACATGGCGTCGAACAGCGTATCTACCACGGCCGGGTAGCGCTCATCCCCGACCAGCCCCGCCACCATGCGCATCATGGTGATGGTGTTGATCGGGAAGTGCGGGTTCATGTTCAGCGTGACGTCGAACCGCTTCGCGAACCGCGCCATATCGGCGCCCATCCAGACGCCCTTGGCCGGCACGGTGACCGGCGAGGCGTTGCCGGTGGCCTTGAAGATCCCGCCGAGCAGCACGGGCACGTAGTGGACCGTCGCGCCGGTCCGCTCGATCAGGCCGGGCATGCGCTTGTGGGCCAGGTAGGTCGTCGGGCTGCCGACATCGAACAGGAAGTCTACGGTCTTGGTCATCAGAAGGTCTCCATCCACGGCCGCAGGTCCAGCTCATGGCTCCAGGCGTCGCGGGGCTGGCTGTGCAGCATCCAGTAGGCGTCGGCGATGTGGTCGGGGTCGAGGATCCCGTCCTGGTCCTTGAGCGCGTAGCGCTGCGGGAAATTCTCGGCGATCCAGGCGGTGTCGATGGCCCCGTCGATGACCGGATGGGCCACATGGATGCCCTGCGGGCCCAGTTCTCGGGCCATCGACTGGGCCAGGGCCCGCAGCGCGAACTTGGCCCCGGCGAAGGCCGAGAAGCCCTTGGCGCCGCGCAGCGAGGCCGTGGCCCCGGTGAACAGGATCGTGCCCCGCCCGCGCGGCAGCATGTGCTTCGCCGCCTCCCGCCCGGTCAGGAAGCCGGCGAAGGCGGCCATCTCCCAGACCTTGGTGTAGACGCGGGCCGTGGTGTCGACGATGCCGAAGTTGACGTTCGCGCCGATGTTGAACACCACCACGTCCAGCTCGCCGATCTCTGCCTCGATCCTGGCGAACAGGTCGACGATCTGGTCTTCCTTGCGGGCGTCGACGCCGAACGCGTGAACCTCCCCGCCTTCGGCGGTGATCTGTTCCGTCAGGGCCGTCAGCTTGTCCGCGTCGCGACGCACGATCACGGCGACATGCCCTTCGCGGGCGAACCGCCGCGCCACGGCCCCGCCGGTGGCGTCCCCGGCCCCGATGACCAGCACGACCTTCTTCGACATGTCGGCAACTCCGCATTGGGTTGCGAATAGAAACTTACGCGTCGGTCTTGTAAAGCCCGGCGTGCCGCTCGCGCAGCAGCGCCTTCTGCACCTTGCCCATGGCGTTGCGCGGCAGGTCGTCGACGAACAGGACGCGTTTCGGCTGCTTGAACCGGGCCAGCCTGTCCTTCAGCGCGGCGATCACCGCCGCTTCGCTGAACGCGCCCTTGCCGCCGGTGGCGACCACGGCGGTGACGCCCTCCCCCAGGTCCGGGTGCGGCAGGCCGATGACCGCGCTCTCGACCACCCCCGGCAGGGCGTCGATCTCCGCCTCGACCTCCTTGGGATAGACGTTGAAGCCGCCGGAGATGATCAGGTCCTTGCCGCGCCCGACGATGTGGACGTAGCCGCGCTCGTCGATCTTCCCCAGGTCACCGGTGATGAAGAAGCCATCGGTGCGGAACTCGGCGGCCGTCTTCTCCGGCATGTTCCAGTAACCGGCGAAGACGTTGGGCCCCTTCACCTCGATCATGCCGATCTCGCCGGGCGGCAGCGCCGCGCCCGTTTCGGGATCGGCGATGCGCAGGGCCACGTCCGGCAGCGGCGGCCCGACCGTGCCGGCCACGCGGTCGCCGTCATAGGGGTTGGAGGTGTTCATCCCCGTCTCGGTCATGCCGTAGCGCTCGAGAATCGCCGTGCCGGTGCGCACGCGCCACTGGTCATGCGTCTCCGCCAGCAGCGGCGCCGAGCCGCTGATGAACAGCCGCATGCCGGCGACCGCCTCGCGGGTCAGCCCGGGCTGGGCCAGCAGCCGGGTGTAGAAGGTCGGCACGCCCATCAGGGCCGTGGCCCGCGGGAACAGCGACAGCGCCTCAGCCGCGTCGAACTTCGGCCGGAAGAGCATCGAGGCCCCGGCCATCAGGGTCACGTTGGTCGCCACGAACAGCCCGTGCACATGATAGATTGGCAGGGCGTGGATCAGCACGTCATCCGCCGTGAACCGCCACAGGTCGACCAGGGTCGCGGCGTTGCTGGCCAGGTTGCCGTGGGTCAGCATGGCGCCCTTGGACCGGCCCGTTGTGCCGGAGGTGTAGCAGATGGCGGCCAGATCCCCGGCCTCGCGCGGCTCGGTCGGGAACGTCGTCGGCCGGGTGGCGGCGATGTCGGCGAGGCTCCCCTCCCCGCCCGCGTCCAGCGTCACGACCCGGGCGTCGAGGGCGTCGACCAGCCCCGCCACCTCCTCCTCGACCAACGGATCGCAGACCACCAGCGAAGGCCCGGCGTCGCCGATGAAGTAGTCGAGCTCGCGGATCGTGTAGGCCGTGTTCAGCGGCAGGAACACCGCGCCGGCCCGCACCACGGCGAGGTAGAGGTAGAGGTTCTCCGGGCTCTTCTCGATCTGCACCGCCACCCGGTCGCCGACCTTCACCCCCAGCGCGCGCAGGGCGTGGGCGTAGCGCGCCGTGTGCGCCTGCAGGTCGGCGTAGGTGTCGACCGCACCATCGGGCCGTTCGAGGAAGGGCGCGGCGGGCGCGCCGTTGGCGGTCAGGGTGTCGAAGAGGTTGGTCATGGGTCTCTGCGCGGTTCGAGACGCTCGCCTGATGGCTCGCTCCTCACCCTGACGAGCTTTAGTGCAACCAAACCCTGTTCGTCATCCTGAGGAGCAGCGGAGCAGCGTCTCGAAGGACGCAGGGCGCCATGGCCATCATCCTTCCAGCATCCGCTCCAGCCGCCCCGTATCCAGCACCCGGATCACCCCGTAGCCCCGCACCACCAGCCCGGCCGCCTCGAGCTCCCCCAACCAGCCGTTCACCGCCTTGCGGGTCACGCCGATCATCTCGGCCAGGTCGCCTTGCGAGACGGGGATGTCGCCGACGGTCTGGGCGGCCATCTGCAGCAGGCGCGAGACCAGCCGCTCGCGCGGCCTCAGCGCCACGAACTCCGCCACCGCCTGGGCGTTGATGCGCAGCTGGCCGTAGACCAGCGCGGTCAGGGCCTCCCACAGGTCGGGATGACCCGCCGCGACCCGGCGCAGGGCGCTGTCGGACAGGGTGAAGATCAGCGACGGCGCCGCCGTGATGGCCGTGACGATGCGCGGGCCGCCGCCGAAGGCCGCGCTCTGGCCGATGACCGTGCCCGGCGGCAGCAGGCCGATCAGCGCCTCCCGCCCGCCGGGGGCCTGGCCATAGACCTTCAGCCCCCCATCGACGACAGCCAGCACGCCGGTCTCTTCGTCGCCCTCGCCGTGCATCCACTCGCCGGCGCCCCGTCGCGACAGCCGGCCGGCGCGCAACAGGGCCTCGCGGCGGGCGGCGGGCTGGCGGGCGAACCACGGGATAGCCGCGACGCGGTCGAGGGGATCGGCGTTCATGGCTCACTGTAACTTCAGTGACATTCAAGGCGCCAGACCTGTGGCCCACTCCCGACGACAACCGGAGCCCGCCATGATCACGACCGCCCTTCGCATCGACCCCCTGCCCGGCTGCGGCGCCCAGGTGAAGGACGTCGATCTGGCCCGCCTGACCCCGGCGGAGGTCGACACCCTGCGCCAGGCGCTGTTCGACCACGGCGTGCTGATCTTCCGCGGCCAGAGCCTGACGCCGGAACAGCACATCGCCCTGGCCGAGCGTATCGCGCCGATCGACGTGAACCGCTTCTTCCCGGCCGCCCCCGGCTATCCGGTCATCGCCAAGGTGGAGAAGACCGCCGAGCAGACGACCAACATCGGCGGCGGCTGGCATACCGACCACAGCTACGACGTCGCGCCGGCCATGGGGTCGGTGCTGGTCGCCCGCGACCTGCCGCCCAGCGGCGGCGATACCCTGTTCGCCGACATGTACGCCGCCTACGACACGCTCGACGCCGGGACGAAGGCGCAGATCGCCGGCCTGCGCGCCGTGCACGGCTCCGACCATGTGTTCGGCGAAAAGGGCGTCTACGCGAAGACCGACCAGCCCGAACTGGCCAAGGGCGGCGTCGAGACGCCGGAAACGGTCCATCCGGTGGTCATCAGACACCCCGGCAGCGGCAAGAGCGTGCTGTACGTGAACCCCAGCTTCACCCTGCGCTTCGAGGGCATGACCCGCGAGGAGAGCATGCCCCTGCTGATGAAGCTCTACGCCCACGCCATGAACATGGACCGGGTTCACACCCTGGTCTGGGAGCCGGGCACAGTGGCCATCTGGGACAACCGCGCAACGTGGCATTTCGCGAAGAACGACTATCACGGCCACTACCGGCTGATGCACCGCATCACCCTGGCGGGCTGCCCGCTGGAAGCGGCGTAAGCCCGGGGACATGTACCGCAGGTACGTGTCCCCCAATCGAGCGGCTGCGGGTTTAGGGGACACGTACCTCCGGTACATGTCCCCTAGACCGCCCGAACCTCCACCGCCCTGAACTTCACCACGCCCGCCCCGTATTGCAGGGCGATGGGCCCCTCCGCGTGGGCGGCGTCGCGGACGGCGTCGACCGTCGTCTGGCCATTGAACACGACCGTGAAGGCGTCGCCCCGCGCCCGGACCTCCATCCGGCTCCAGCGCCCGCCGGCCTTGGGCATGGGCGAGACCGGCGCAATATTGACGATCGCGCCGGTGCCGTAGGTCGGGTCGGGCCGCCGGTCGAAGACGTTGACCTCATAGGCGGTGGCGGGCGTGATCGCCGTGCGATCGGCGCAGCGGATGAAGATGCCCGAGTTGGCGTCGTCGCTGACCCAGATCTCCGCCCGCAGGTCGAAGTCCCGGAAGCTGTCCCGCGACACCAGAAAGCTCATGCCGCCCCTGTCGGCCGACAGCACCCCGCCCCCGACCGTCCAGTTCGCGTCGCCGACCGGCGTCCAGCCGTCGAGATCGCGGCCGTTGAACAGCGGCCTGAAGCGTGGCCTGGCGAGGGCCGGTGACGCGAGGGCGGCGGCGGTCAGGCCGAAAAGGATCGTGCGACGACTGGCCATGGACACCCCTGCCGGATCAAGACGGGGCAGTTATGCGCAGGACGTGCGACCGGGCAACGGTCGGGATGACGCCTCAGGCCGCCGCCTGCTCGCGGGCCGCCTTCCGGAAGAGCCAGGCCGACCCGAGCCACAGCGCCACGAACCCCGCCGTCAGGATCCAGGTGAAGTGGCCGTACGCCTGGGCGACAACCGCGGCGAGGGTCTGGGCCGCGGCCGTCGTGATCATGGCCGTCGCCATCCCCGCCGGGCGCAGTCGGGCGACCACCGCGCCGACCGCCGCGGTGGCGATCACGCCGAAGAACATCAGGTTCAGCGGATTGTTCTCGTTGCCGATGAAGCCGACCGCGAGGTTCATCCAGGTGAGCACGAACCCCGCGGCGAGCGCCACGGCCGCGCCGGCGCGCGCCGCGTGATTGCGCGACAGGCGCACCGTCAGTTCGAGGCCGCCACAGACGATCGCCAGCATCACGCCCATGATCGCGAAATCCGAGCCGGTCCACGCCACCTCGTCGGTGAACTGCATCGCGACCAGCGGGGCCAGCAGCAGCAGACCCGCGCCTCCCCAGACGGCGATCCGCCAGGGGCGAATGCGTGTTCCGGCCTTCGTGTCCTGCATGACGATGCTGTCTCCCTTGGCCCTCTATACCGCCCCGGGCGCGTGCAGGACCATCGGGGGCGCCTGTGGTTTTTCGATGCAGGCGGCCGCGAGCCCCCTGATTTCAGGCGCCCTCTCCCAGCCAGCGAAACGCACGGCGTATGAAGGCCTGCCCGTCCTGGACCACAGGCAGCGCATGGGCCATCAGCACCCGCTCGGCCGGCCAGGCGAGGATGCGACGCAGCGACTCGCGCGCAGCGCGGCGATTGACGAAGGCGTTGCGGAACTTGCGCGGGACCTCCGGCAGCGGCGCGGTCATCAGGTCCAGCCGGGCGATGATCGCCCGCCAGCCGCTGAACCAGTCAGGCCGGAAGTGCTGGATCAGGTCGGTGAAGATCGCCGTCCGGCTGGCGCGATGGAAGAACACCGCCTCGGTGGTGATCAGGTTGCCGTGCACCAGCACATGATCGATCTCCGCCGACCAGTCATGGACCGACCCGTCGGCCAGATCGTCGTCGAACCACAGGTCCGGACGCTTCCGGCGCAGGCCGGGCGGCGCGGTGAAGCGGGCGTTCGGGTAGGCGCAGCGCCAGGCGTCGAGATGGATGTGATGCAGTGAATTGGGCGCGACGAGGTGGCGGACCGGGCCGAGCGCATCGACCGCCGCCTTGAGGACGTCATCGAGCGCCGTCGGCGACCAGACGAACAGCCCGCCGTCTTCCAGCCGGATGATCACCATGCGCGTCGGATAGCGAAACCCGGCCACGTCCGCGATCGGCCCGTCGACGATCCAGAGGTCCTGGGCGAAGGTTTGCAGCATGACGGGTCCCGGAGGAAGGCGCGCCGAATAGAACCTTACGCCGACCGCGCTTCCAAGGTTTCGGCGCAAAAGAAAAGGGCGCGGATTGCTCCGCGCCCTTTCCAGTCCCCTCCGGCGGAAGGTGTCAGGCGCTCGCGCCGCCCGCCTTCTTCTCGGCGTAGATGACCAGCGGCTGGGCGCGGCCTTCGACAACCTCGGCGTTGACCACCACTTCCTCGACGCCCTCGTAGCTGGGCAGTTCGAACATGGTCTCGAGCAGGATGCCTTCCATGATCGAGCGCAGGCCGCGCGCGCCGGTGCGGCGCAGGATGGCCTTGCGGGCGACCGCGTTGAGCGCGTCGTCGGTGAACTTCAGGCCGACGTTCTCCATCTCGAACAGACGGGCGTACTGCTTGATCAGGGCGTTCTTCGGTTCGGTCAGGATCTTGACCAGGGCTTCCTCGTCGAGGTCCTCCAGGGTCGCGATGACCGGCAGACGGCCGATGAATTCCGGGATCAGGCCGAAGCGCAGCATGTCTTCCGGCTCAACCTGGCGCAGGATCTCGCCCGTGCGGCGCTCGTCCGGATCGGCGACCTTGGCGCCGAAGCCGATCGAGGTGCCCTGGCCGCGGCCGGAGATGATCTTCTCCAGGCCGGCGAAGGCGCCGCCGACGATGAACAGGATGTTGGTCGTGTCGACCTGCAGGAACTCCTGCTGCGGATGCTTGCGCCCGCCCTGCGGCGGCACGGAGGCGACGGTGCCTTCCATGATCTTCAGAAGCGCCTGCTGGACGCCCTCGCCCGACACGTCGCGGGTGATCGAGGGGTTGTCCGACTTGCGGCTGATCTTGTCGATTTCGTCGATGTAGACGATGCCGCGCTGGGCCCGTTCGACATTGTAGTCGGCGGCCTGGAGCAGCTTGAGGACGATATTTTCGACGTCTTCGCCGACATAACCGGCTTCGGTCAGGGTCGTGGCGTCGGCCATCGTGAACGGAACGTCGATGATTCGGGCCAGGGTCTGGGCCAGCAGCGTCTTGCCCGAGCCCGTCGGGCCCACGAGCATGATGTTGGATTTTGACAGTTCGACGTCGTTGTTCTTCTGCGCGTGGTTCAACCGCTTGTAGTGGTTGTGCACCGCGACGGAGAGTACTTTCTTGGCGTGGCTCTGCCCGATGACGTAATCGTCGAGCACTTCCCGGATTTCCTTCGGGGTCGGAACGCCGTCCTTGGACTTCACGAAGGCGATCTTGTGCTCTTCGCGAATGATATCCATGCAGAGCTCGACGCATTCATCACAGATGAACACGGTCGGTCCGGCGATCAGCTTGCGCACCTCATGCTGGCTCTTTCCGCAGAAAGAACAATACAGGGTGCTTTTCGAGTCGCCGCTGGCGGCCTTTGTCATTGCTCTTCTCACGCTCCGGCGGCCGCGGACCACGTCCGAACTCGCCCACCCCTGTACGGCCAATCCCGCAATCGAACATGCAGGATACGCGCCGGGGGTTTTCCAATCCTTGACAATCCCCGATCCGGCCTTCCGGGACAAGCGTCCAGACGTCACAACGGGGATGAAACACGCCCAGGACACGGCACGGTGATTGCGTCGCTCTCGAACAAACAGATGGGAATTGACCCGCTGTGGCACAAGCGAGACGGGGGCTCGCACCGGTTGGCGACGGTCACGGCCGCGTCACATCGGTGTCATGACTCCCGGAATCGTGATCGAAACGGCGCTCAAGCGGGGCGGGACTGGTAAAGCATGGGACGCAGATCACTGCTGGCGCAGGGGCTATCGGCCTCAAGGCCGGTCATGGCCGACCCGCTCGACGAGCCGGCGCTGGTCGCCTTCGATTTCGACGGCACGCTGACGGTCGAGGACAGCTTCACCGCCTTCCTCAAATGGCGCGCGGGCTCGCTGCGCTGGGCCTGGGGCTGTTTCCGCCTGCTGCCGTCGGCGATCGCCTATCTGATCCACAGCAATCGCGGGCGCATGAAGTCCGCCGCCATCCGCGAGTTCCTCAAGGGCGTCAGCCGCGAGCGGCTTGAAGCCGACGCCCGCACCTTCGCCGAGGTGGCCGCGCCGCGCCTGTTCCGCCCCGACGCCCTGATGACCTGGCGGCGCTGGCGGGCCAGCGGGGCCAAGACGATCATCGTCAGCGCCTCGCCCGACATCATCATCGCGCCGTTCGCCCGGGGCCTGGGCTGCGACAAGCTGATCGCCAGCGCCTTCGCCTTCGACAAGGACGATCGCGTCCTCGGCATGCTGGCCGGCCCCAACTGCCGGGGCCCGGAAAAGGTCCGCCGGCTCAAGGAAGTCTACGGCGAGGACGTGCGCCTCGCCGCCGCCTACGGCGACACCTCTGGCGACCGCGAAATGCTGCGCATCGCCGACGAGAAGGGCTACCGGGTGTTCAAGGGCCGTCCCTGAAGGCAGCGGACCATCGGGTAGTCGTCAAAACAAAAAAGGCCCGGCGCGAGCCGGGCCTTTTCCGTCTGATGGCGGCAGGTTCTTAGGTCGCCGCGGCGGCCTCGGCGCTTTCACGGGTTTCGTAGACGTGGTCGACGATGCCCCAGGCCTTGGCGTCTTCGGCGCCCATGAAGTGGTCGCGGTCGAGGGTCGTTTCGACCTCGTCGTAGGTGCGGCCGGTGTGCTTCACATAGATCTCGTTCAGCCGCTTCTTGGTGGCGAGGATGTCCTCGGCGTGGCGCATGATGTCCGACGCCTGGCCGCGGAAACCGCCCGACGGCTGGTGCACCATGATGCGGGCGTTGGGCAGGGCGACGCGCTGGCCGGCGGCGCCGGCGCACAGCAGCAGGCTGCCCATCGAGGCGGCCATGCCCATGCAGACGGTCGACACAGGGCTCTTGATGTACTGCATGGTGTCGTAGATCGCGAGACCGCTGGTCACCACGCCGCCCGGCGAGTTGATGTACATGCTGATCTCTTTCTTGGGGTTCTCGGACTCCAGGAACAGCAGCTGCGAGCAGATCAGGGCGCTCATGCCGTCCTCGACCGGACCGGTCAGAAAGATGATCCGCTCCTTCAGCAAGCGGGAGAAAATATCGAACGCCCGCTCACCGCGGCTGGTCTGCTCGACCACCATGGGCACGAGATTCATGGCGGTCTGGACCGGGTCCGACATCGCCGACTGGAAGTAGTTGCTCATAGTGCCCTTCTCCAAATGGAACGGTCTGTCGCGAATCATGCCGCGCCATCCCCGCCCCCGGGATATCGGGCGGAGGTTAAGGGGATGCAAGTAGCCGAACCATTGTCGGCGCGGGTCTTCAGTCCTGCGGCGGCGGGGCCGGCGTCGCGGCGCCCAGCTGCTTGAGCATGGTGCGGGCGATATCCCGCTCCTGGGCGCTGCCGCGCACGACGTCGCGGTTGGTGCCGTAGAGCCCGAGCAGATAGGCCGCGTCCCATTCGGTCAGACCCTGCGGCGGCTCGGCGCCGTGGTCGCGGGCCGCGAACAGGCCGATGATCGACTGCACCCCGTCCACCTCGACGTCCGGCTCGATCTGGGCGAGCGCGACCATGGTGATGTAGTCGGCAAGGGCGTCGAACCGGATCACGCCGATACGGTTCACATCGACCAGGATGATCACATGGTCGAAGTCGTCGCGGGTGGTGGCCCGCAGGCGCCCCATCGACCGGACGCGGACGCTGGTGCCCTGGGTGTAGGTTTCACCGTCCGCGGTCTTCGTGCGCGTCACGTGCCACCAGCGGACCGGGCTGGGCGTCTCGGCGAACGCCTTCAGCGCCCTGTCGCCGCGGCTCATGCCGCGCTCCCAGCGGGCGAAGGCCTGCGGGTTGGCGTCGACGATCGACCGGGCCAGCGTCTGGGAGTCGTCGGTGGCGATGATGACCATGTTGGGCCGGCAGCCCGGCGCGCCGGTCTCGAGACCGACGGCGGCGGACACGGCGGCGATGCGATCAATCAGCCGCTGGCCGTAAGGGGCCTTCAGGCCGACCACGCCCGGGCAGATCTTGCGGTCCCAGCGGGCCAGACGGCCGTTGGCGGTCGGCGCGGAGACCTGGGCCACGAAGTCCGAGACGGTGTCGACCGGCGGGGCGGTCGGGCGGGCGGTGATCACCAGCCCCTCGACCTGGGTCGGCGGCGGAGGCGGCGGCGGCGTCCGGGGCGCGGCGGGCATGGTCGCCGGCGCGGCGGCGCCGGGACCGACGGGGTTGCCCTCCGGCGAGGTGGTCGCGCGCGGCGCGGCCAGCGCCGGTTGAACGGTCAGCACCAGGCCGGCTACCGCCGCCGCGATCCACTTGGACATTACTCGCCCCCCAAAACGCAATCAGGCCGCGCTATCGCGACGTCGTCTAGCCCTAGTAGCCGTCCGGGAGATCGTCGTCAGCCTCGATCTCCTTCTTGGAGACCTTCTTGTCGGTGATGGTCGCCTTGCTGAAGATCAGCTCGACCACCTTGTCCTCGTAGAGCGGCGCGCGCAGCTGGGCCTGGGCCTGCGGGTTGCTGCGGAAGAAGTCGAACACCTGCTGGGCCTGCTGGCCGTACTGCATCGCTTCGCGCTGCATGGCCTGGGTCAGCTCCTGGTCGGTGACCTGGACGTTGTTGACGCGGCCGATCTCGGCGAGCACCAGGCCCAGACGGACGCGACGCTCGGCGATCTTGCGGTACTCGGTGCGCAGCTCGTCTTCGCTCTTGCCGGCGTCTTCCGGCGGCAGGTTGCCGGCGGCCTTGTCGCCCTCGACCTGTTGCCAGATGCCGGCGAACTCGGCGTCGACCATGCGCGGCGGCAGCGGGAAGTCGTGGCCCTTGTCCAGCTCGTCGAGCAGCGCGCGCTTCAGCTTGAAGCGCGACTGGTTGGCGTAGCCCTGCTCGAGGTTCTTGGTGACCGTCTCGCGCAGCGTGGCCAGGTCCGACAGGCCCAGGCGCTGGGCCAGGGCGTCGTCGGCCTCGGCCTCGACCGGAGCGCGGACTTCATGGACCTTCACGGCGAATTCGGCGGCCTTGCCGGCCAGCTCGGCCGACTGGTACGGCTCGGGGAAGGTCACCTTGACGACGACGTCGTCGCCGGGCTTGGCGCCGACCAGCTGGGCTTCGAAGCCCGGGATGAACTGGCCCGAGCCGAGGGTCAGCTCGAAGCCCTCGCCCTTGCCGCCGTCGAACGGCACGCCGTCGACGCTGCCGAGGAAGTCGATCAGGACCTGATCGCCGTCCTTGGCCTTCACCGACTTGCCGGTGCGCGGCGCGAACGTGCCGGCCTGCTTGGCCAGCTCGGCCAAGGCCTCGTCCACTTCCTTCTCGGTCGGGGTGTAGACCGGGCGCTTCAGCTTCAGTGTCGAGGTGTCGAGCGGCTCGAAGTCCGGCATCAGCTCGACCGCCAGTTCATAGGCCAGGTCGGCGCCGCCGTTGAGCACGGCGTTCATGTCGGATTCGGGCTTCAGGTCGGGCTGCGAGGCCGGACGCAGCTGGTTGTCGTCGAGGATCTTCTGGGTCGTCTCGCTGAGCGTTTCCTGGATGACTTCCTGCATCAGGGCCTTGCCGTGCACGCGACGCACGTGGGACGCGGGCACCTTGCCCTTGCGGAAGCCCTTCAGGTTCATCTGCGGGGCCAGCTCGGTGATCCGGGCGTCCAGACGCGCGGCAAGCTCGCCGGCGGGAACGGTGACGCCGTAAATCCGGCTCAGGCCTTCGACAGACTTTTCAACGATTTGCATCGACATTCTCAAGAGTCTCGGACGAGCAGCCGGGGCCGAGTCATCCGCCAGGTATGGAAATGGGATCGCCGCCCGGATCAGGGGCGGCGCAAAGCGGGGGCCCTTATGTCACGCGGGCCATTTCCGGCCAAGCCCCCGTTTGGAACTCCGCCTGACCGCCGCCAACCGGGGCCCGAGGGGCGCGGTAGCTGAGCCGGCCCTCCTTCGCCGAGGCTTCGGAGGGCATCCTGCTTCGAATGCAGGCGAAGGGCTTGTTCTGCGAAAGGGCGAGTCACGGCGTGACGCGGACATAGCCCTCCTTCGCCAAGGCTTCGGAGGGCATCCTGCTTCGAATGCTGGCGAAGGGCTTGTTCTGCGAAGCCCGGAGGGCGAAGCAGAATGGTGCGGATGAGAGGACTCGAACCTCCACGCCTCGCGGCGCTGGAACCTAAATCCAGTGCGTCTACCAGTTCCGCCACATCCGCAGGTTCTCCGCAGCGGCTTAGGCGAGCGCGGTCAGGGACGCAAGTTATCGGCCCGCGCCCGACGCCTCCAGGGCGGCGCGCAGGTCCGGGTCGGCGACGCGCTCGACGGCCATCGCCTCCAGAATCCCGTCCTGCGTCGGATAGGCTCCGGACATGAAGACCACGAACAGCGCGTCATCCCGGCCGGGCGTAAAGACATCGAACTGCCGCGGCGGCCCGCAGCTGGTCCAGCCTTCGGCGTCGCGCAGGTCGAAGCGGCGGGTCGGGAGGGCGCCCTTCAAGGTCGCGACAGCCTCCAGCATGATGAGGGTCTTGCCTTCGCCGAGCAAATGGAAGCGCACGGCGCGGGGCGGCGGGATCGGACCCCGGCGGCGCGGCGGCTCCCGGACATCGTCGGGATCGACGATCCGGACGGTGAAGACATGGTCGGCCTTGAGCCAGAGGTCGTGCTGGGCCTCGCGGTCATAGGCCAGCTGCTGCGCGACGAGCTGTTCCGGCGTCGGCGGCTTGTAGCCGGGCGGCAGGAGGGCGATCGAACAGGCCTGCGCCGCGCCGGGGGCCCAGGCCAGAGCGCACACCAGGCCCAACAGCTCTGCCCGCGGAACGGATCGCCTCGCCCTTGTCATGACCGCCATCATGACGCGCCGGACCGAGGCGCTGTCAACGCGGGCGTCAGGCGCCGCCGCGGTCCGGCGCGTCGTCCTCCAGCGCCCGCAGCCGCTCGCGCGCCTGTTTCAGCGCGTCGGCATAGTGCTCGCCGTCGCCATATTCGGCGAAATGAACGTAGCGGGCGTGGGCGCCGAGCACACGGCGGGCGTGCTTGATCGGGCACCAGTACTGCTCGGTCCGCGCCGCGACCTCGCGGACGTAGGCGGCCACGCCGTTGGCGTAGGAGCAGTAGCCGCAGTTGAGCTTCTCGATCAGATTCAGATAGGCCAGCCCCGACCGGTCGAAGACGATGTACTGGCTGCGCTTGACCTGCGGGATGCCGTAAACGCGAAAGCAGATGGCCTGGTAGAGCGAGACCCACAGGTCCATCACCACGAATGGAATGATCAGCGAATAGATCACCGGCGCGGTCAACACGACCAGCGGACTGGCCCCGGCGAGATACTTGCCCAGCCCCTTGCGCAGCGCCTCGTGGCGGCGCTTCACCTCTTCCTCGAAGCGGGCCTTGCCGTGCTCGAGGCCATAGCTCAGCCCGGCCCGCGCCTTGGCGAACTCGACCTCCAGCTCCAGCTCCAGCGCCTGGATCTTCTCCAAAATGGCGTCGACCTGCTGCGTCATGGGACCGTCCGCGCAACGCTCCGACGCCCCGGCGCGCGGTCTCGTGCGCCGCCACTCTGCGCCGCGCGGGCCCGGCCCGCTTTGATCCAGTCGAGATTGTCCCGCGCGGGCCAGGATTTGCGCTTGTCGTCCCTGCCGCCGCTGGCGACGATGCCGGCAACGAAAAACGGGTCGAGGAACCGGGATGAGCCAGTCAGACACCGCGCCGGAAGCCATTCTCGAGCCGGACCTGCCGATCGTCGATCCGCACCATCACCTGTGGGACCGCCCGTCCCTGCCGCCGCCCCGCCCGGGCGGCCATCCGTTCGAGGACGTGATCCGGCTGACGCCGCGCTATCTGCTCGACGAGCTGCGCGCCGACGCCGGCAGCGGCCACAACGTCACGGCCACGGTCTACGTCCAGTGCGGGGCCTTCTATCGCGCCGACGCGGCGCCGGCGCTGGCGCCGGTCGGCGAGGTCGAGTTCGTCAACGGCGTCGCGGCGATGAGCGCCAGCGGGCTGTACGGTCCGTTCCGCGCCTGCGACGGCATTGTCGGCCACGCGGACCTGCTGCTCGGCGACGGCGTCGCGCCGGTGCTGGAGGCTGAACTCCGGGCCGGCGGCGGACGCTTCAAGGGCATCCGGCACATCACCGCCCGTGACGCCGATCCGGCCGTGCTGGGGCCGATGGCCCACACCCCCGCCGGGCTGATGGCCGACAGCGCCTTCCGGACAGGCTTTAGCCGACTGACGGGCATGGGCCTGACCTACGACGCCTGGGTGCTCGAGCCGCAGTTGCCGGAGGTCATCGATCTGGCCCGCGCCTTCCCGGACGCCGACATCATCCTCGACCACGTCGGCACGCCGCTCGGCATCGGCGCCCACGCCGGCAAGCGGGACGAGCGCTACGACGTCTGGCTGGCCAACATCCGCGACCTGGCCCGGTCGCCGAAGGTCAGCGTCAAGCTGGGCGGGCTGGGCATGCCCTTCCCGGGCTTCGCGGGCCTGGACGGCGTTAGCCGGTCGTCGTCGCAGACCCTGGCCGACCTCTGGCGGCCGTACATCGAACCCTGCATCGAGGCCTTCGGCGCCGAGCGCTGCATGTTCGAGAGCAACTTCCCCGTCGACCGCTGGGGCAGCGACTACGCCACCCTGTGGAACGCGTTCAAGCGCATCGCCGCCGGCGCCTCCGACGCGGAGAAGGCCGCCTTGTTCTCGGGCACGGCGAAGCGGGTTTATCGGCTGGCGTAGAGCTCGCTCAGCACGGCGGGCGCCAGCCCCGGCAGGTCCTCGGCGATCAGGCCCGGACCGAAGCGGCGGGCGCAGGCGGCGTGGATCCAGGCCCCGGCGCAGGCGGCCTCGAAGCTGTCCATGCCCTGGGCGATCAGCCCGCCGATGAAGCCGGCCAGCACGTCGCCCGATCCGGCCGTGGCCAGCCAGGGCGCGTCGTCGAGGCAGACGGCCGCCCGCTCGTCGGGCGCGGCGATGACCGTGTCCGGTCCCTTGAGCAACACGATCGCCCCGGCCCGCTTCGCCGCCTCCCGCGCCGCCGCGATCCTGTGCGGGCTGGACGCCAGCAGGCCGGGGAACAGCCGCTCAAACTCCCCGACATGCGGCGTCAGCACGTCGTCGCGGTCCAGCGCGCTGAACAGGTCCGACGGCTTGTCGCGGAACACCGTCAGCGCGTCGGCGTCGACCACCAGCGCCGCGCCGGTGCGCGCCAGGGCGAACAGGTTGGCCCGGGTGGCGGGGGTGATGCCGGCGGCCGGGCCGATAATCACCGCGTCGGCCCGGCCGGCGGCTTCGGTCAGCGCCTGCTCGGTGTCGAACACGCCCAGCATCACAGCTTCCAGATGGGCGGCGTTGACCTGCGCCGCGGCGGGCGAGGCCAGCACGGTCACCAGCCCCGCGCCGATGCGCAGCCCGCCGCGCGCCGCCAGCCGCGCCGCGCCGGTATGGAACGTATCGCCGCTGACCACCGCCAGCGCCCCGCGGGCGTGCTTGTGCGAGGCGGCGGTCGGCCAGGGGAACCGGTCCAGCCACAGCGACGGCCGGTTCTCGATCACGGTCGAGGTCGTGGGGCCGAGGCCGATGTCGGCCACCACCAGCTCGCCGCAGGCCGACCGGCCGGGCTCCAGCGCATGGCCGATCTTGCGGCGGTGGAAGGTGACGGTCAGGTCGGCGCGGAAGGCGGCGTCGCCCAGCACCCGGCCGGTGTCGCCGTCGACGCCGCTCGGAATGTCGATGGCCACGACAGGGACCTTCGACTGGTGCGAGGCCCGGGCCTGGCTGAGCGCGGCGCCCTCCAGAGGGCGGCTGAGGCCCGCGCCGAACAGGGCGTCGATGATCAGGTCCGCCGGCCGCTCGGTCGCCGACAGCGGCAGGGTGTCGCCGCGCCAGCGGGCGGCCACGGCCTTCGCGTCAGCGGTCGTCGGCGGCGACAGGGCCTCAACCCACACCGGCCAGCCGCGCCGCTTGAGGATGCGCGCGACCATATAGCCGTCGCCGCCGTTGTTGCCGGGGCCGCACAGCACCACGGTGCGGCAGGGGCGGTAGCGCCGGCGGATGGCCTCGGCCACCGCCCTGCCCGCCCGTTCCATCAGTTTCACGCCGGACGTCCCGTCGGTGATCGCGGCCCGGTCCGCCGCCGTCATCGCCTCGACCGTCAGAATTTCCGGCGCCGAACCCAAAGCCTGCCCTCTCAGAGAACCTGGGTGGAAGCTTCGCGCCCCTTGGCGATCAGGATCAAGCCGTCATCGACGGCCTCGAACACCTGGATGGAACAATGGTCGGGCCGGAAGCCCATGACCAGGTCGTCGCCCGTGGCCGTGGAGACGGCCGCGTTGATCGCCACATAGTGGCTGAACACGGCCGCGCCGGGATAGCCGGCCACCGCCGCGGCGACGCCGCGACGCCAGACATCATAGTCGAGATCGCCCTCGATCTCCTGCCAGCGGCCGCCGAACGCGGCCCGCAGCCAGGCGCCGCGATCCTCGTGACTGACGGCCTTCGGCGTCGGGATCTCGCCGACCATCGGGTCGATGACCAGTTCAACGCCCAGCGCCTCGGCGAACGGCATGGCCGTCTCGCGGCAGCGCCGCAGCGGCGAGCTGATCACCTTCGTCGGCCGCTCGCCCGCCGGCAGCGCCAGAAGCGCCTCGGCGGCCGCCCGCGCCTGCGCCTGGCCGGTCTCGTCAAGCCCCGGATCGTCGTCCTGGTCGCCCCAGGTGGCCGAGGGCTTGCCGTGGCGGATCATGTAGGTGCGCATGTGAACCAAACTCCGTCATGGCCCGGCTTGTCCGGGCCACCCAAGAACACCGCAAGATGCCGCGTTTGTGGCCGGTCGTCTCGCCTCGCCGCGCATGGGTGGCCCGGACAAGCCGGGCCATGACGGCGAAGGGAGCGGTCCGCACCTAGTCCGGAACGAACAGGTTCCGCTTGCCGTCCGGATGCCGGCCGACCGTGCCAGAGCGGCCGACGCCCTCGAGGGCCTCGAGATCCTTCAGGGTCGCCTCGTCGTCCGGGGTCACGGCGATGAAGCGGCGGTCGTGGCTGTCGCGGCCGAACACGATGCCCATGTGGTAGCCGTCGCGGGTGTGCACCACGGTGTAGGCCTCGATGGTCGCCGGGCCTTCCGGATGCTCGACCAGCGCCGGATGCGGCAGGGCGTCGATCTGGCGCTGGATGACCGCCGGGTCTTCCCGCTCCCACACGCCCTCGACGGGCGTCGTCGAATAGATGCCGGTCGACTGCTTGGTCAGGTACCAGCCGTTGGCGGTGCACAGGCCCCAGCTGCCCGGATGGTCGCGCAGCTTGCCGATCATCGTGGCGATCGAGTGCATGGCGTAGTTGTTGCCCGGCCCGCCCATGTAGGGCAGCCCGCCGGTGACGGTCAGGCCGCGCGGGTCGTCGAGCGACAGGCCCAGCTCTTCGGCGCCAACCTCGACCGCGATCGGGAAGCAGGAATAGAGATCGATGTAGGTAAGGTCGTCCGGGCCGATGCCGGCCATCTCGAAGGCGCGCTTGCCGGTCAGGCGCATGGCCGGGCTGGAGTGGAAGTCCTGCCGGTCCGACGGATACCAGAGATCGGACGCGTCAGCGCAGCCGTGCAGATAGACCCACTTGCTCTCGGGGACGCCCAGCTCGCGCGCCTTGCGGACGCTGGCGATGATCACCCCGGCGGACTGGTCCACCTCCATGATGGCGTTGAGGTACTTGGGATAGGGGAAGCTGATCATCCGGTTCTGGTCGGTGACCGTGATCAGCTCCGATTCGCTGCGTTCGGTCGGGAACCAGGCGTGCGGGTTGGCCGAGGCGACCTTGCTGAACGGCGCGAACAGCTTGCCCAGGCGCTTCTGGTGATCCTCGATCGAGCGGCCGTCGCGGGCCCGCAGGGCGTTCTCGAACATCGGATAGACGTTGATCGGCCGGTTCAGGCCGTGGGCGTTCTCCTGCGGCGTGGTGCCGGGGCGCGGGTCGCCCATGCGCTTCGGCTCATCCTCGATCGCATAGGGATCTTCCCAGCCGGCGAAGCCCTTGCCGCCCTTGAGCCGCTTCATCAGCGAGCCGAGGAACTCGGCGCCCAGCGCTATGGTCAGCTCGTTCTCGCCGCGCGCGATGCGCTCGCACAGGGTGTTGACCAGCTGCTGGGGGCTGTTGCCGCCCATGTGGGTGTAGATTTCGAAGGCGGGGTCGGCGCCGACGGACCTGGCGAAACTGGCCGGCGGGTTCTTCAGGCGCGGGAACGGCAGCTGCTGGAAACCGCCCGGCGCGTCGATGGTGAAGCCGACCACGGCCACGCCGTCGAGCTGCGAAAGGGTTCCTTCGGGCAGTCCCGCGTCGGCGACGGCGCGATCCGCCGCGATCTTGAGCAGGTCGAGCGGGGACGGCGAGGTGTCGGCCTGACCCCGGTACGTGAATTGACCCACTCCGATGATCACAGGTGTGTCGTCGCGCATGGTTCGGCTCCCTTCAGCGTGCATTTCGGTCTCGGTAACGCCCTGCCCCGAGGTCATCCAAGGCCTTTGGCGCATTGCTCTTGTCTTGGGCGCCGGGCGCCTGTTTGATGGGCGCCCCATCCTTTACGCTGCGCTGCAACGCACGTGCGGAGCGACGGCTCTTGAACCGTCGCAAGGCCCCGTGCTCCGTCGCGACAAATGCGCCACAGAGGCCCGCATGAAGAAGATTGAAGCGATCATCAAGCCGTTCAAGCTCGATGAAGTCAAAGAAGCGCTCCAGGAGCTTGGCGTGCAGGGCATGACCGTGCTCGAGGCCAAGGGCTACGGGCGCCAGAAGGGCCACACGGAGCTGTACCGCGGCGCCGAGTACGTCGTGGACTTCCTGCCCAAGATCAAGGTCGAGGTCGTGGTCTCCGATGACCAGCTGGCCGGCGCCCTCGAGGCCATCCAGACCGCGGCCCGCACCGGCCGCATCGGCGATGGCAAGATTTTCGTGTCCGAAGTCACGGACGTCGTTCGCATCCGCACGGGTGAGAGCGGCGCGGCGGCGGTCTGATCACCTCAAACAATAACGTTTCGAACCATCCAGCTCAGGGGATAGGGCACATGGCCAAGGCCAAAGACATTCTGGCGATGATCAAGGACAAGGACGTCAAGTACGTCGACGTCCGCTTCACCGACATTCGCGGCAAGATGCAGCACGTGACGTTCGACATCGACTTGGTCGATGAGGACTTCCTTGAAGACGGCACCATGTTCGACGGCTCGTCGATCGCCGGCTGGAAGGCGATCAACGAGTCGGACATGAAGCTGCGTCCCGACCTGTCGACGGCCTACATCGACCCCTTCTACCAGCAGACCACCCTGTGCCTGTTCTGCGACGTGGTGAACCCGGACACGGGCACCCCCTACAACCGCGACCCGCGCTCGATGGCCAAGACCGCCCTCGCCTACGTGAAGGCCTCGGGCATCGGCGACACGGTCTACTTCGGCCCGGAAGCCGAGTTCTTCATCTTCGACGACGTGAAGTGGTCCACCGACCCGCACAACACCGGCTACAGCTACGACTCCACCGAACTGCCGGTGAACACGGGCCGCAGCTACGCCGAGGGCAACATGGGCCACCGCCCGGGCCCCAAGGGCGGCTACTTCCCGCTGAACCCGGTCGACAGCGCCCAGGACCTGCGCGGCGAAATGCTGGCCGTGATGGGCGAGCTCGGCATGAAGCCGGAAAAGCACCACCACGAGGTGGCGCCCGCGCAGCATGAGCTGGGCCTGAAGTTCGACACCATGGTCGTGATGGCCGACCGCCTGCAGCTCTACAAGTACGTGATCCACAACGTGGCCCACGCCTACGGCAAGACGGCGACCTTCATGGCCAAGCCGATGTTCGCCGACAACGGCTCGGGCATGCACGTGCACCAGTCGATCTGGGGCGACGGCAAGCCGCTGTTCGCCGGCGACGAGTACGCCGGCCTGTCGCAGATGTGCCTGTGGTACATCGGCGGCATCATCAAGCACGCCAAGGCGATCAACGCCTTCTCGAACTCGACGACCAACAGCTACAAGCGCCTGGTCCCGGGCTACGAAGCGCCGGTGAAGCTGGCCTACTCCAGCCGCAACCGCTCCGCCTCGATCCGCATCCCGCACGTCGACAGCCCCAAGGCCAAGCGTCTGGAATGCCGGTTCCCCGATCCCATGGGCAACCCGTACCTGACCTTCACGGCCCTGCTGATGGCCGGCCTCGACGGCATCGAGAACAAGATCGATCCGGGCGCGCCCGCCGACAAGAACCTCTACGACCTGCCGCCGCGCGAACAGAAGAAGATCCCGGAAGTCTGCGGCTCGCTCCGCGAGGCTCTCGAGAACCTCGACAAGGATCGCGCCTTCCTCAAGAAGGGCGGCGTCATGGATGACGACTTCATCGACAGCTACATCGAGCTGAAGATGGAAGAGGTGATGCGCCTGCAACTGCACCCGCACCCCGTCGAATTCGACATGTACTACAAGTGCTAGCGGCGTTGGGGGACATGTACCGCAGGTACGTGTCCCCCAAACCCGTGACCGCTTGAATGGCGGACAGGCGCCTTCGGTGCAGGTCCCCGAAATACGAAGGGCCGGAGAGCGATCTCCGGCCCTTTTGCTTGATTGCCTCACCGCGGCCGGAAGACCGGGGCGCCCGTAATGTCGCATCACGGCAACAGAATTGTCGCAATCGGCAACTTATCCACAGGCTCGGGTGTCCGCGCGATAGATGCCCCGTTTTGTCCTGCCTAGCGCTTGGGGCCACGCTTCGAAGGGCTGGGGGGCCTCAGCTCGGGCGGCCGCGCAGGCGGCGGACAAGACGAGGATAGTTCATGAGCAAGACCCGATCGGCGGCGCGGTATGCGCTCGCCCTGTCCTGCGGAGTCGCCGCGCTGACGGCGGCGCTGGCCGCGGCCGCACCGGCCTCGGCCCAGGAAACCACGGTAGGCGAGGTCATCGTGACCGCCCAGAAGCGCAGTGAAAACCTGCAGGACGTGCCGGTCTCGGTGGCCACCTTCGAAGGCGAACAGCTACAGGCGATCTTCGCCGCCGGCGACGACATCCTGGCCCTCGGCTCCAAGGTCCCGGCCCTCTACACCGAATCCTCCAACGGCCGGATCGCGCCGCGCTTCTACATCCGCGGCCTCGGCAACACCGATTTCGACGTCGCCGCCTCGCAGCCGGTCTCGGTGATCCAGGACGACGTGGTGCTGGAAAACGTCGTGCTGAAGAGCTCGCCGCTGTTCGACCTCGACCGCGTCGAGATCCTGCGCGGGCCGCAGGGCACGCTGTTCGGCCGCAACACCACCGCCGGCATCGTCAAGTTCGACAGCGTCAAGCCGTCCGAGACCTTCAGCGCCCGCGCCACCGGCACGATCGCCAGCTACAACACCCTGACCTTCGACGGCGGCATCGGCGGGGCGCTGATCCCCGGCAAGCTGTCGGCACGCGCCTCGCTGCTGGTGCAGCACCGCGACGACTGGATCAGCAACGGCTTCACCGGCAAGAGCGACGTCCTCGGCGGCTTTGACGAAGCCGCCGCCCGGCTCCAGCTGCTGTTCACCCCCACCGAACAGCTGTCGGCCCTGTTCAACGTCCACGCCCGCTCGCTGGACGGCACCTCGGCCGTGTTCCGCGCCAACATCGTCACGACCGGCAGCAACAGCCTGAACGCCAACTACAAGCGCGACACCGTCTACTACGACGGCGGCGGTAACAATCCGCAGGCCTACGACGGCTGGGGCTCCTCGCTGAAGATCGACTATGACCTCGGCGACATGACCCTGACCTCGATCTCGGCCTACGAGACGACCAACGGTTCCAGCCGCGGCGACATCGACGGCGGCAACATGGTCACGGGTCCGGGCTTCATCCCCTTCCCGTCCGACACCACCGACGGCATCCGCGACCTGGACCAGTACAGCGAGGAACTGCGCCTCGCGAGCGACGCCGGCGGCCCGCTGACCTGGCAGGTCGGCGCCTACTACTTCAAGTCGAAGCTGGTGGTGTTCACCGATCCGGGCTTCGTCGCCCCGACCACCCTGCGTCACGAGAACACCTCCTGGGCGGTGTTCGGCCAGGCGACCTACCAGCTCACCGACGCCCTGCGCCTGACCGGCGGCCTGCGCTGGACCAGCGACGACAAGGACCTGACCAACGTCGTCGCGCCGATCCCGTTCGCCAAGGTCAGCGTCTCGGACGAGCAGGTCAGCTGGGACGTCAGCCTGTTCTATGACGTCGCGCCGGACGTCAGCCTCTACGCCCGCGCCGCCCGCGGCTTCCGCGGCCCCTCGATCCAGGGCCGCGACGTGGCCTTCTTCGGCGCGCCGTCGGTCGCCCAGTCCGAGACCATCCTGTCGTGGGAAGCGGGCGTGAAGAGCGAGCTGTTCGACCGTCGCGTCCGCCTCAACGGCGCGCTGTTCACCTATACGATCAGCGACCCGCAGTTCAGCGCCATCGGCGGCGCCGGCAACAACACCATCCTGCTCAACGCCGACGAGGGCAACGCCTGGGGCTTCGAGATCGACGGTGAGTGGGTGGTCAACGAGAACCTCGTTCTGACCGCCGGCTACAGCTACAACAACACAGAGATCAACGACTCTGCCCTCAAGGTCGCCACCTGCGGTTCCGGCGCCTGCACCCCGACCGATCCCTCGGCCGGCGCCGGCAAGGTGTTCGTCGACGGCAACCCGTTCCCCAACGCGCCGGAGTCGATCTTCGACTTCACCGCCCGCTTCGCCTACCCGCTGAACAACGGCGGCTCGCTGTTCGCCTTCACCGACTGGAACGTCCAGGGCAAGACCAACCTGTTCCTCTACGAGACGAAGGAATTCCAGACCGACGGCAACTTCGAGGGCGGTCTGAAGCTGGGCTACGCCCGCGACGACGGCTCCTGGGAAGTGGCGCTGTTCGCCCGCAACATCACCGACGAGGACAACCTCAAGGGCGGCATCGACTTCAACAACAACACCGGCTTCGTCAACGAGCCGCGGGTCATCGGCCTCTCGCTGAGCGCCCGTCTGCCCTGATCGGCGGCCATAGCCACGAACGCGAAGGGCCGGCGCGCATGCTCCGGCCCTTTTGCCTGCGCCCTACATCACCTCCGCCGGGGCGACCACGCCGATGCCGCTCTGGCGCAGGACGCGGGCGGCTTCGGCGTTGCCGGACTGGGCCGACTGGCGCAGCCATTTGACCGCCTCGCCCTGGTCTTCGGGTATGCCCTCGTCGCCGTCCGAATAGAGCATGCCCAGGTAGTACATGGCGTCTCCGTCGCCCTTGTCGGCCGCGGCCAGCCACCAGCGGCGGGCCTGGCGCGGGTCGCGGGAGACGCCTTTGCCGGAGATGAAGCGGATGCCCATGTTGACCATGGCGCCGGGCTCGTCCTTGTCAGCGGCCTTGCGGATCCACTTCATCGCCTCGGCGTCGTTGGTCGCGACGCCCTCCCCGGTCTCGTAGAGCAGGCCGATGAAGAACATCGCCGAGGACTCGCCCTTGTCGGCGGCCGCGCGCCACCAGCGCAAGGCGGCGGCCAGGTCCTTGTCCCCGCCCTTGCCCCAGTAGGCCATGGTGCCCAGCTGGGCCATGCTGGCGGAGTCGCCCAGGTCGGCGCCGCGGGTCCACAGGCGCAGGGCTTCCTTCTCGTCCTTCTCCACGCCCTCGCCGCGCATGTAGAGGATCGCCAGATTGTGCATGGCGTCGGTGTCGCCCTGGGCGACGGCGGCCTTGTACCAGCGGACGGCCTCGACCTTGTCCTCGGCGACGCCCAGGCCGACGTCGTAGCTGACGGCCAGATTGAAGATGCCGCGGACATTGCCCTTCTCCGCCGCCGCGCGGGTCCAGCGGATCGCTTCGGCCGCGTCCTCCTCGACGCCGATGCCCTCGCCGTAGACGTAGCCAAGCGAGGCCATGGCGTCGGCCTGGCCGGCCTCGGCCGCCGCCCGCCACAGCCGCACCGCCTCCTCCGCGTCCCACGGCACGCCGCAGGCCTCCGAATAGAGGTAGCCGAGCGCCGCCATGGCCTCGATATCCTTCGCCGCGGCCTGGGCCTTGGTCGTCTCGACGAAGCGCTCGGACTGGCAGGCCTCGAGCAGATGCAACTGCCAGGGCGACTTCACGCCGGAGGCCAGCGCCGCGCCCGGCAGGGACGCCGCCGCCAGCCCGGCCGCCAGAACGAGAGGATGCACAACACGTTTCATGGTTGAAGACTGCCTCGCCGGGCGTCCGCCTTCAACGGTTTTGCGGCGCCGCGGTCAGCCGGCGGGACATTCGCCTGCGCTGGCGACACTGACGCCCGCGGCGGCGGCCGTGCAGGCGTTGCCGTAGGTCTTGCGGTCGGCGCCGCAGACCGGCCGGTACTCGCGCGTGCACATCTGCGGCCGCTTGCGGCAGGTTCCCGAGCCGTCAGCCACGTGCTGCATTTCCGGCGTCATCGCGCAGTAGAGGCCCGTCTGGCACTGGAAGCCGGCGAAGCCGCCGCACATGCCGCCCTCGGCGACCGGCGTACGGCCCGGCGGGGTTGGGGTCGGTCCGCTGTCGCCGGCGGATTCGCAGGCGGCGGCCAGACCCAACAGCAGGGCCGCCGCCAGGCCGATCTTGATGAAGCGCGTCATGATCTTCTCCGTCGGCGTCCCTCGCCGCAAATCTGTGCCTTCAACGCCAGACTGTCGAGACCGGTTCAACCACCCTTGATCCGCGCGCCCATTTGGTCTGATCTCCCGACCTTCGCGTTTGGGACGGGGTCATGACATTCAGATTCGGGGCGGCGCTCGCCGCCACCGCGACGGCGGCGCTGCTGGCCGCCTGCGCCACGACCGGGACGACGGCGACGCCGGCCAAACCGGCCGCCAGTTCCACCCCGGCCAAACCGGTGCCCGCGGGCCTGGATCCGGCGGCGCGGCCGGACCCCTTCCCCTCGACCTATGCGCCGTTCCCGGCCGGGGCGACGGCGATCCGCGGCGCGACCATCCTGACCGCCACCGGCCAGCAGATCGACAACGGGGTCATCGTGCTGCAGGGCGGCAAAATCCTCGCCGTCGGCGGCGCCGACACGGCTATTCCCGACGGCGTCACGGTCATCGACGGCCGCGGCAAGTGGGTCACGCCGGGCATCATCGACGCCCACAGCCACCTGGGCGTCTACCCCTCCCCCGGCGTCGCCTCGCGCTCGGACGGCAACGAGGCCACTGACCCGGTCACGGCCAATGTCTGGGCCGAGCACAGCGTCTGGCCGCAGGACCCCGGTTTCAACCGCGCCCGCGCCGGCGGCGTGACGACCCTGCAGATCCTCCCGGGCTCGGCCAACCTGTTCGGCGGCCGCTCGATCACCCTGCGCAACGTGCCCTCGGTGACCATGCAGGGCATGAAGATGCCGGGCGCGCCCTACGGCCTGAAGATGGCCTGCGGCGAGAACCCCAAGCGGGTCTACGGCAACAAGGGCCGCTCGCCCTCCACGGCCATGGGCAACGTGGCCGGTTACCGCCGCGCCTGGATCGACGCGGCCGACTACGGCCGCCGCTGGGACGATTACCGCGCCAAGATCGCCAAGGGCGAGAAGGCCGATCCGCCCAAACGCGACCTCGGCCTCGACACCCTGGTCGGCGTGCTGCGCGGCGAGATCCTCGTCCAGAACCACTGCTACCGCGCCGACGAGATGGCCGTGATGCTCGATGTGGCCAAAGAGTTCGGCTACAAGATCAGCATGTTCCACCACGCCTCGGAGGCCTACAAGATCGGGCCGCTGCTGGCCAAGGAAGGCGTCTGCATCGCCACCTGGGCCGACTGGGCGGGCTTCAAGATGGAGTCCTACGACGGCATCGAGGCCAACGCCGCGATCGCGTTCCGCTCGGGAGCCTGCGTCGTGATCCACTCCGACGACGCGACCATCACCCAGCGGCTGAACCAGGAAGCGGCCATCGCCATGGCGGCGGGCAACCGCATCGGCCTGAACATCACCGACGCCGAGGCCATCACCTGGATCACCGCCAACCCGGCGAAGGCCATGGGCATCGACGGCCAGACCGGCTCGCTGGTCCCGGGCAAGCGGGCCGACGTGGTGCTGTGGAGCGCTGACCCGTTCAGCATCTACGCCCAGGCCGACAAGGTGTTCATCGACGGGGCGCTGATCTACGACCGGCACGACCCGCGCTATCAGCCCAAATCCGATTTCGAACTCGGCCAGCCCGGCGAAGGGGCCTTCCACCCATGAAACGCGCCCTTTTCGCCTTCGCCGCCGTGGTGCTCGCCACCCCGGCCGCCGCCGAGACCGTGGCCATCGTCAACGCCCGGATCGAGACCGCCGGTCCCGCCGGGATCATCCCGAACGGCGCGCTGGTGCTCAGGGACGGCAAGATCGTCGCCGTCGGCGCCGGAATCGCGACCCCGGCCGGCGCCCGGGTCATCGACGCCCATGGCGGCACTGTCACGCCCGGCCTGATCGCGCCCTCCTCCAGCCTGACCGTCACCGAGGTCGAGCAGGTCACGTCCACGCGCGATGACCGCTCGGGCAAGCTCTCGGCCGGTTTCGACATCAGCTACGGCGTCAATCCCAACAGCACGATGATCCCGCTGGCCCGCCAGACCGGCCTGACCCGCGTGGTGGCCACGCCCGTGCTCTCGCGCGGCGGCGGCGACGGCCACAAGGACGACAGCGGCGCCGAGGACTTCGCCGGCGGCGGCGGCGGCGACGAGGGCGATCCGGCCATGTTCGCCGGCCAGGCGGCCATCGTCAGCCTCGCGGCCGGCGACCAGGATCCGGTGGTCCGCGCCCGCGTGGCCGTGACGCTCGACCTCGGCGAGACCGGCGCCCGCAACGCCGGCGGCTCGCGCGGCGCGGCGCTGGTGCTGGTCAAGGGCGCCTTCGAGGACGCCCGCGCCTTCGCCCGCAACCGCTCGGCCTATGACCGCGGCGAGAGCCGCGAGTTCGGCCTGTCGCGCATCGACCTGGAAGCCCTGATCCCGGTGGTCGAGGGACGCACGCCCCTGCTCGTCCGCGTGCACCGCGCCAGCGACATCCTGCAGGTGCTGCGCCTTGCCCGCGAGGAGAAGATCAAGGTCATCCTCGAGGGGGCCGAGGAGGCCTGGCTGGTCGCGCCGCAGATCGCGGCGGCCGGCGTCGGCGTGATCGTCGACAGCCAGGCCGACCTGCCGGACAGCTTCGAGAGCCTCGGCGCGCGGCTGGACAACGCCGCCCGGCTGCAGGCCGCCGGCGTGACCGTCGCGATCATGGGCAGCCGTGACCTCAACAACATGCGCCAGCAACGCTTCAACGCCGGTCTCGCCGTGGCCAACGGCCTGCCGCGCGACCAGGCGGTGGCCACCCTGACCGCCAACGTGGCGAAGATGTGGGGCATGACCGGCGTGGGGACCCTGGCCGCCGGCCAGGAGGCCGACGTGGTGCTGTGGACCGGCGATCCGCTGGAAACCTCGACCTGGCCGGTCACGGTGTTCATCGACGGCGTCGAACAGCCCAGGAGCACCCGCGCCTTCGAACTGCGCGACCGCTACCTGAAGCCCGCCGCGAGCGGGTATCCGCCCGCGTATCAGTAGGCGCCCGCCAGACGGGCTGCCGGTCTACCGGATCGCGCCCTGCGGTCGCGCGCTTGTCGTCCGCCCTGCCGGCTGTCAGGGTCGCTGAGACGGCGAGTCCGTCCGGGGGGACGGACATGCAGGCGGGGTCTGAATCGGCCGACACTCCGGCGAGCGCGGGCGGCATCGGCGGGCGACAGTTTCTCGGCCATCCGCTCGGCCTGACGACCCTGTCTCTGACCGAGTTGTGGGAGCGGTTCTCCTACTACGGCATGATGGGTCTGCTGACCCTCTACATGACCAAACAGCTGCTGCTGCCGGGCCATGTGGAGCATGTGCTGGGCTTCACGGCCTTTCGCGCCGGCATGGAAAGCGTCTTCGGCCACCTCACGCCGTTGGCCCTCGCCTCACAGATCTTCGGCCTCTACACCGCCGGCATATACGCCACGCCGATCCTGGGCGGCCTGATCGGCGACCGCGTGCTGGGTCAGCGGCGGGCGGTGGTTCTGGGCACGCTGCTGATGGCCGCCGGCCATCTGATGATGACGGCGGAGGCGCTGTTCCTGCCGGCCCTGCTCAGCCTGATCTGCGGCGCCGGCTTCATCAAGGGCAACATGGCCGTGCAGGTCGGCCGGCTCTACGGCCCGGACGACACACGTCGCACCCGCGCCTTCGGCATCTATCTGATCGCGCTCAACGTCGGCGCTTTCACCGCCCCCCTTGTCTGCGGGACGCTCGGCGAGAAGGTCGGGTTCGAGTGGGGCTTCGGCGCGGCCGGCATCGGCATGCTGGTCTCGCTGGTCACCTATCTGGTCGGCCAGAAACACCTGCCGCCCGACGCCCTGCGCAAGGCTGCCGACGGCCATGTCGCGGCCCCGCGCCTGAAGCCGGGAGACGGCCGGATCATCCTCGGCCTGCTGCTGCTGCTGATTCCCTACATTCTGGTCTTCAGCGCCTACAACCAGGCCTGGAACATCTTCACCATCTGGGCCGACACCCATGTCGACCTCAACATCCTCGGCTTCCGCGCGCCGGTGACCTGGTTCGCGACGCTGGACGGCATCCTGACCATCGTCGCCGTGATCGTGGCTGTCCGCGTCTGGGCCTGGCAGGCCAAGCGCAACCGCGAGCCGGGCGACATCGGCAAGATCCAGTTCGGACTGTTGCTGGGCGTGGTCGGCTTCGGCATCCTGACGGCCGGAACCTGGCTGGCGGGCGCCCACCCCGTGGCGCTGTTCTTCCCGGTGGTCTTCTTCGTTTTCCAGGATCTGATGATCCCCTTCGTCGACACGGTGACGATGTCGGCCTTCTCGCGCTCGGCGCCGGCGGCGGTGAACACGACGATGATGGGCGTCTACTACCTGGCCGCGGCCGTCTGCCAGTTCTTGCTGGGCTGGCTGGGCCGGTTCTATGAAGCCATGACCCCGGCGCAGTTCTGGCTGCTGCACACGGCGGTGGCCGGCGCGGGGCTGGTCTTCCTGGTGGTGTTCGGCCGGCCTCTGGCCCGCATACTCACGCCCCGGCCGGAGCCGGCGACCATCTGATCCTTGCCGCGCGAGGCCCAACGCCGCATACCTCACGGTCCCCGAATCGACCGAAACTCCCCAGCGTCATGTCCGCTTCCCCCGTGCAATCCTCCCTGTTCGACGACGCCCTGAACCCGGCGCCGGCCGCGCCGCTGGCCCAAGCCAGCGAGCCTGTCGCCGCGAAGCCGGCTCCGGCGCCCGCGCCGGCCGCCAAGGCGCCCGCCGCCGGCGGCTACACGGCCAGCGACATCGAGGTGCTCGAAGGCCTGGAGCCGGTGCGCAAGCGGCCGGGGATGTACATCGGCGGCACCGACGAGCGGGCGTTGCACCACCTGTTCGCGGAAATCCTCGACAACTCGATGGACGAGGCCGTCGCCGGTCACGCCCGGCTGATCGAGGTGATCTTCAGCGAGGACGGCTCGCTGACGGTCAAGGACGACGGCCGCGGCATGCCCGTGGACGAGCACCCCAAGCACCCCGGCAAGTCGGCGCTGGAAGTGATCATGACCGTCCTGCACGCGGGCGGAAAGTTCAGCGGCAAGGCCTACGAGACCTCCGGCGGCCTGCACGGCGTGGGCGCCTCGGTGGTCAACGCCCTGTCCGAACGGCTGGAGGTCACCGTCTGGCGCGACGGCTTCGAGCATCGCCAGGTGTTCTCGCGCGGCAAGCCGCTGGGCGGCCTGCAGAAGATCGGCCCGTCGAAGAAGCGCGGCACCCAGGTCACCTTCCTGCCTGACCCGATCATCTTCGGCGACAGCCTGACGTTCAAGCCGGCGCGCCTGTACCGCATGGCCCGGTCGAAGGCCTACCTGTTTCGCGGCGTGCAGATCAAATGGACCTGCGACCCGAGCCGGATCCAGGACCAGACCCCGGCCGAGGCGGTGTTCCACTTCCCCAACGGTCTGGCCGACTTCCTCGCCGAGCGGATCAAGTCGGTCGCCACGGTCACGCCGGAGGCTTTCAGCGGCCGCATCGAGCGGACCGGCGAGGCCGGCGCGGTCGAATGGGCCGTCACCTGGACGCCGCAGGGCTTCGGCGAGGCCGACGGCTTCATGCAGTCCTACTGCAACACCGTGCCCACGCCCGAGGGCGGCACGCACGAGGCCGGCTTCCGCGCCGCCCTGACCCGTGGCCTCAAGGCGCACGCCGAGATGATCAACGAGAAGCGCGCCGGCATCATCACCGCCGACGACGTGATCGCCAACGCCGGCGCCCTGATCAGTGTGTTCATCCGCAATCCGGAATTCCAGGGCCAGACCAAGGAGCGGCTGAGCTCGTCCGACGCCCAGAAGCTGGTCGAGACGGCCCTGCGCGACCCGTTCGACCATTGGCTGACCGCCTCGCCCAAGGCCGCCCGCGCCCTGCTCGACTTCGTCATCGAGCGGGCCGAGGACCGCCTCAAGCGCCGCAAGGACCGCGAGGTCGCCAGAGCCTCGGCCACCCGCAAGCTGCGCCTGCCCGGCAAGCTGGCCGACTGCTCGGCCAACGCCATCGACGGCGCAGAGCTGTTCATCGTCGAAGGCGACAGCGCCGGCGGCTCGGCCAAGCAGGCGCGCGACCGCAAGACCCAGGCGATCCTGCCCCTGCGCGGCAAGATCCTCAACGTCGCCAGCGCCACCGGCGACAAGCTGATGGGCAACAAGGAGCTGTCGGACCTGATGCTGGCGCTGGGCGTCCAGGGCGGGACCAAGTACCGCGACGAGGACCTGCGCTACGAGCGCATCGTCATCATGACCGACGCCGACGTCGACGGCGCCCACATCGCCAGCCTGCTGATCACCTTCTTCTACCGCCAGATGCCGGAGATGATCCGCGGCGGCCGGCTGTATCTCGCCCTCCCCCCGCTCTACCGCATCAGCCATGGCGGCAAGGCCGTCTACGCCCGCGACGACGCGCACAAGGACGAGCTGCTGGAGACCCAGTTCAAGGGCAAGAAGCCCGAGATCGGCCGCTTCAAGGGCCTCGGCGAGATGATGCCGGCCCAGCTGAAGGAAACCACCATGGACCCGTCCAAGCGGACGCTGGCCCGGGTCACCCTGCCGCGCGACGAAAGCAACGTCGAGGAGCTGGTCGAGAACCTGATGGGCCGCAAGCCCGAACAGCGCTTCCGCTTCATCCAGGAAAACGCCGAGTTCGCCGCGGCGGATGTGGATATCTAGATCGCGAAGATGCTCCCCACGCATGGGGAACTGTCACGCGGAGCGTGACTGAGGGGCAGAACCGACGTCAGACGTCAGAGTCAAAACGTGACTTGTTACGATCGGCGGCGCCGCCCCTCCACCATGCTCCGCATGGTCCCCCTCCCCGCTACGCGGAGAGGATCATTGGATCACCGTCCCGCCTGGATGGTCACGGTCACCGGGGCGCCGCCCTGGCCGGTGCCCTGCCAGCTGTCGCCGACGCTCTTGCTGACCGTCGGGCCGCAGGACGGCGGGGCCGCTTCGGGGGTCTGCTGGGTGAAGCAGGTCTGGCCGCCGGAGATCGACCAGCTGCCCGAGGTCGCGCCCGTCGGGCCGTCGCCGGTGTAGGTCCCGCCCTCATCGATGAACAGCTTGACCGTGGTGCCGTCGCCGTAGGTGATGACCACGGTGTTGCCGTAGGCCGCCGCCATCGGATCAGCCGCCAGGGCCGGCCCGGCCGCCATGAAGATCGCCGCGGCGATCGCCGCCTTCGCGAGAAATTTCATCTGTGTTTCCGCCCGTTTTCGTCGTTGCGCAGGCTCGCCTCGCGGGCGAGCGTCGCACCGTAACCGGGAAAACGGCGTTCGTTAACCCTGCCGGCCGGGCACCAGGGTGTTGCGCACCGGCTCGCCCATCAGCCCCTTGGCCGACCAGCTCGTGCCGACGCCGCCGGGAACGATCTGGGTGCAGAAGGTCAGCGGCACATAGACCGGCTGCTTCTGGGTGATGCACAGGTTTCCGCCCTTGATCTTCCAGACCCCGCCGGTGTGGTCGCCGTTGGCGCGGATGGCCTCGTAGGTGCCGTCGCGATGCAGCCAGGTCTTGGTCGACTTGCCGTTCGGATAGGTCGTCACGATGGTGTTGCCGAACGCCGGCTCCAGGCCCGCTGAAGGCGCGGACGCGACGATGGTGACAGCGGCCAGCAGGCCCAGACTTAATCCGCTCGCGGACATGTTCGCGTCTCCCGTTCGGTTGGGCGCATACAACTACAACACACCGGCACTTGCCAAGACGTCATCCGGTATCACCCGTTGCGTGTGCGATCGCCTCGACCCCAAGCAAACATTGACTTTACTGGGGTTGAGCCTATGTATCCGCGCGAGTTCGGAGCAGGTCAGGCGATTCCGCGCCGCCCGCTCGCCCAAACACGGGCGGCTCTGAATCTTCCTTTAGTGAGACATGACCGAATTTTCCCAGCTGGGGCTGAGCGCCCTCACCCTCAAGGCGGTGGCAGACACCGGCTACACGACGGCCACCCCGATCCAGGAACAGGCGATCCCCGTCGCCCTCGCCGGACAGGACGTTCTCGGCATCGCCCAGACGGGCACCGGCAAGACCGCCGCCTTCACCCTGCCGATGATCGACCGCCTGGCCTCGGGCCGCGCCCGGGCCCGCATGCCCCGCGCCCTCGTCCTGGCCCCGACCCGCGAACTGGCTGACCAGGTCGCCAGCAGCTTCGAGAAGTACGCCAAGGGCCAGCGCCTGAGCTGGGCCCTGCTGATCGGCGGCGTGTCGATGGGCGACCAGGTCGCCGCGCTCGACAAGGGCGTCGACGTGCTGATCGCCACCCCGGGCCGCCTGCTCGACCTGTTCGAGCGCGGCAAGATCATGCTCACCGGCGTGCAGCTGATGGTCATCGACGAAGCCGACCGCATGCTCGACATGGGCTTCATCCCGGACATCGAGCGCATCTTCAAGCTGACCCCGCCCAAGCGTCAGACCCTGTTCTTCAGCGCCACCATGCCGCCGGAAATCACCCGGCTGACGCAGCAGTTCCTCAAGAACCCGGTCCGCATCGAGGTCAGCCGCGCCGCGACGACCGGCGAGAACATCTCCCAGTTCGTGGCCAAGATCCCGAGCAACGATCCAAAGGCCAAGCGCGTCGCCCTGCGCAGCCTGATCGACCGCAGCGAAATCAAGAACGGCATCGTCTTCTGCAACCGCAAGAGCGAGGTCGACATCGTCGCCAAGTCGCTGCGCACGCACGGCCATGACGCCGCCGCCATCCACGGCGACCTCGACCAGGCGACGCGCATGCGCACCCTGGAAGGCTTCCGCAAGGGTGAGCTGAAGCTGCTGGTGGCCTCCGACGTCGCGGCCCGCGGCCTCGACATCCCCGATGTCAGCCACGTGTTCAACTACGACGTCCCGCACCACGCCGACGACTATGTGCACCGGATCGGCCGCACCGGCCGCGCCGGCCGCTCGGGCGAGACGTTCATGATCGTCACGCCGGCCGACGACCGCAACTACGACAAGGTCATCAAGCTGACCGGCAAGGTCCCGGCCGAAGCCACCTTCGAGGGCATCGACTGGGCCAGCCTGAAGAGCGAGCCCCGCACCAAGCGCGACGGCGACAAGCGCGGCGGCCCGCGCGCCGCCGGCCGCGATCGCGACCGCGACCGCAGCCGCGGCCGTCCGCCCTCGGAAACCTCGACCGTGTCGATGGAGGCCATCTCCGTTCCGACGCCGGCCGCGCCGGGCGCCGAGCCTGCCGAGAAGCCCGCCCGTCGTCCGCGCGGCCGCAAGGCCGAGGCCGACACCACGCCGATCGCCCAGGCCGAGGCGCCTGCCGCCGAAGCGGCGGCCGTCGCCGCGCCGGTCCCGCCCACCGAAGCCGCCGCCGAGCGTGCCGAGCGCGAACCCCGCCGGGGCCGCAGCCGTGGACGCGGTCGCGACCGCGACGCCGCCCCGCGGGCCGACGCCGTCGAGGCGCAGGCCGCGCCCGCCCCGGCTCCGGTGCGTGAAGAGCGGGTCCGCGAGGAACGCGCGCCGCGCCAGGAAGAGCCCCGCCGCGACCGCGAACCGCGCCGCGCCGAAGCCCGTCCGGAAGGCCGCGACCGCGGTCCGCGCCGGGACGAGCAGCGCCGCGACCACGCTCCGCGCGGTCGTGATCGTGATGACAATGACGGTGGTGGGCGCGTGGTCGGCTTCGGCTCGGACACGCCGGCCTTCCTGCTCCGCGCCGCGCCGATCAGCCGGACGACGCCGGAAGAATAGATCGACCCTCAAGGGCCTGAGGGGCCCCGCGAAAACGGGGTCCCCCGCCCGATCGGCCTAGGTCGCCGCGGCGATCGGGTCGCAGGCGTCGGCGATGGCCTGGACCGCGGTCGGCGTCAGAGTATCGAGCCGCGCCTCCTCCGCCTTGCGCTCCTGCTGGCTGGCCTTGCTATCGGCCGGTGTCAGGTCCGTGCGCGTGGCGAGCGCCAGCGACAGCTTTTCCCGGTTGGAGTCGAGCTTGCTGATCCGCTTGCGGATGGCGATCTTGTCGGCGCCGCTCGCGGCGTCGGCGTCGGCCTCGAGCAGGCCGGCGGCGACCTCGTAGGCCGCGATGCAGCGGGCCTGGGCGTGAAAGTCAGGCTTCGCCTGGGCGGCCGAAACCGCCAGCAGCGAAACGAGCAGGCCGGTAACGGCCGTACGCATGGTCATCTCCCTGGGGCGATGCGCCCCGTCAGGCGGATATCGTATGCCGCCATGGAGGTTGCAATACGACATCCCGCCTGACGCGGACATGAACGATCTCGCCTAGCGCTTGAGCGAGGCGCCGAGGAACTTGCGGATCGCCGGGCCGTAGGGCGGACGCATCTGCACCAGCGGGCCGATGTCCTTCTTCAGCTGGGTGAAGACCGCCTTCTTGTGGCTGAACTCCAGGAAGCCGTCGTGGCCGTGATAGCTGCCCATGCCCGACGGACCGATGCCGCCGAACGGCAGCTCTTCCTGGGACACATGCATGACCACGTCGTTGACCGACACGCCGCCGCTGGTGGTGTGATTGAGCACGTGGCTCTTCTCGGCCTCGTCCGTGCCGAACCAGTAGAGGCCGAGGGGCCGGTCATGGGCGTTGATGTAGTCGACCGCCTCGCTGACGGCCTTGTAGGTCTTCACCGGCAGCACGGGGCCGAAGATCTCGTCCTGCATCACCGTCATGTCGTCGGTGGCGTTCAGGATCAGGGTCGGCGGGATCTTGCGGTGCTCCTGCTGGCTGAAGTCCTCGCCGGCCGGGTTGATCTCGCGGATGTCGGCGCCCTTGGCCCGGGCGTCGTCGATGTAGCCCTTGATCCGGTCATAGTGCCGCTGGGCCACGACCGAGGTGTAGTCGGGATTGTCCTTCAGCGTCGGGAACATGCGCGTCACGGCGCTGGTGGCCTCGGTGACGAACTCTTCCAGACGGTTCTCGGGCACATTGACGTAGTCGGGCGCGAGGCAGATCTGGCCGGCGTTGAGCGTCTTGCCGTTCATGATCCGCGCCGCGGCCGTGGCCATGTCGGCGCTCTGGGAGATGATCACCGGGCTCTTGCCACCCAGCTCCAGCGTCAGCGGCACCAGGTTCTCGGCGGCGGCGCGCATGACGTGGCGCGCGATCGAGGTCGCGCCGGTGAAGATCATGTGATCGAACGGCAGCCCGGCGAAGGCCTGACCGACCTCGGGCCCGCCGGTGATCACCGCGATCTCGTCGTCGGTGAAGGCCTTGGCGAACATGGTCTTCATCAGCTCGGAGGTCACCGGGGTGAACTCCGACGGCTTGATCATCGCCCGGTTGCCGGCCGCGAGGATCCCGGCCAGCGGCGCGAAGGTCAGGTTCACCGGGAAATTCCACGGACTGATGACGCCGACCACGCCCTTGGGCTGGTACTGCAGTTCCGCCTTGGCCCCGAGCAGGCCGAGGATCGCCGGCGTGGTCTTGCGCTTCTGCGGCTTCATCCACTTGCGGAGGTTCTCCTTCGCGTGCTTCAGCGGGCCGATCGAGCCGGACACGTCGGTCAGCAGGCTGGCCTCGCGCGAGCGGTTGCCGAAGTCGGCGTTCAGGGCGTCCTGGATCTCCACGGCGTGGTCGATCAGCAGGCCGATGCAGCGATCGATCCAGTCGATACGCTGTTCCGCCGATGGCGCGCCGTCGCGGATGTTCGCCGCCTTCTGACGGTCGAGAATGGCGAGCATCGCGGCCTTGTGGCCGTCGACGCCGAGGTTGGCGGGTGCGTTCATGGGGGGTCCCTCCGGACGGCCGGGCGGCCCCCGGCTCAAGTGATCGGCGTTCAGAATGAACGGACCCGCGCCCGACCGCAAGCGACCGCCGTTATGCCTTTAACGGCTCATTCGGACCTTTCGGCATACCGTCCAGTATCTACAGCCCAGGCGCGCCAGAATGCGCGCCTGCGCCAAGGGGGAAATGCGAATGTCCGGCGATGTCGAAACCGTTCTGAGAGGGCCCGCGGCCTACCAGGTCGCCCGCAAGGCCCTGGAACTGATGGAATCCCATCACGTCTGGCCGACCCCCCTCAATTTCGAGCTCTGGGCGCACTATGTCGCCGATCCGGAGGGCGCGCTGGCCGTCGAACTGGGCCGGCTGATTTCCCTTGGGGAACCCCTGACCGAGAGCGTCAGCGAGGACCTCGCCGCCGCCTATCTGGCCAAGGCCCGGCTCAACGAACAGATTCGCGACGCCGGGGATCAGCTGTCGAAGGAACTGGACTCGGTGTCCAAGGCCATCCAGCAGGCCCAGAAGTCCAACGAGGCCTACGGCCAGACGCTGGCCGGCGCCAGCAAGGGCCTGATCGAGGCCGAGGGCGTGGACCAGGTCCGCGCGATGGTCGACTCCCTCTCCTCGGCGACCCGCCGGGTGCAGAAGGAAAACAAGTCGCTCGAGAAGCGGCTCGCCGAATCGACCAGCGAGGTCCAGCGCCTGCGCGAGCACCTGGAACAGGTCCGCCGTGACGCCACCACCGACGGCCTGACCAACCTGGCTAACCGCCGCGCGTTCGACGACGAGCTCGCCCGCGCCTGCGCCGAGGCCGACGAGACCGGCATGGCCCTGACCCTGGCCGTGCTCGACATCGATCACTTCAAGAGCTTCAACGACACTTGGGGCCACCAGACGGGCGACCAGGTCATCCGCTATGTCGCCAGCGTCATCGGCCGCCTTGGCGCCACGCCGCGCTTCTCGGCCCGCTACGGCGGCGAGGAATTCGCCATGATCTTCCCCGGCGAGGACGCCGGACTGGTCGAAGCCTGCCTGCAGGAGATCCGCGAGGAAGTCGCGTCCCGCATGCTCAAGCGCCGCTCCACCAACGAGGACCTGGGCACCGTGACCATCTCGGCGGGCCTGGCGACCCGTCGCGAGGGCGAGACCGGCAGCTGCGTCATGGAGCGCGCCGACGAGGCGCTCTACGCGTCCAAGCGCTCGGGCCGCAACCGCGTGACCAACGGCGAAAAGCTGGCAACCGCGGCCTGATCGCCGCCCGATTGCCCAAAGTCTCCCCGCATGCCACGCTGTGAATCTTCGGGGAGAACCAGACCCATGTGTGAACGCATCCGCCAAGGCTAGGCCGGTCGGCCAGTCCGCCCTCTGCCGCCCGGCGTCAGCCGCCGGGCGCGCTTGCGTTCACCCAAGCAATCCCGGGTCTACATGTCCTTTTTCAGAAATGACGCGATCAACCGCGTCAACATTCACTACACCCTGCAGGCCTTCGCCCAGGGCGCGGGCGGCCTGTTCGTCCTGGTCTTCCTGCTCAAGGCGGGGGTCTCCGTTCCGCAGGCGCTATTGTTCCAGGCCGGCATCATCGCGGGCCGGTTCCTGCTGCGCCCGGCCATCCTGCCGTTCGCCCGCCGCTGGGGCGTCAAGCCGCTGCTGATGGCCGGCACGCTGGTGACGGCGCTGACCTACCCGCTGCTGGCGCTGGTCGACGGCGTCGGGCCATCGTTGCTGGCGCTGTGCGCCCTCTCCTCGCTCGGCTACCTGCTCTACTGGCTCAGCTATCACGCTTATTTCGCCTCGCTGGGCGAGGCCGACGACCGGGGCGGCCATATAGGTTTCCGCGAGGCGCTGGTCGCCCTGGTCGGCATCGTCGCGCCGCTGCTGGGCGCGTTCGGCCTCACGACGGTCGGACCGATGCCGACCTTCCTGGCCGTGGGCGCGGTGCAGGCGCTGGCCATCGTTCCGCTGATCGGCGCGCCCAACGTGGCCGTGTCGGCGACGCGCGCGGACGGGCCTGCGGTGTCGCGGCTCGGACTCGGCGTGATGGCCTGCGACGGTCTGTTCGCGGCGACCTACTACTTCGTCTGGCTGGTCGCCCTGTTCGTCGCCCTCGGCGAGAGCTTCCTCGCCTTCGGCGGGGCCGCGGCCCTGGCGGCGCTGGTCGGGGCGGTCAGCGGCCTGGCGCTGGGCCGGCTGATCGACCTCGGTCATGGCCGGCGGTCGACCTTCATCGCCTACGGCGTCGCGGCGATCGTGGTGATCCTGCGCGCGGCCAGCCTGCAGACGCCCTGGCTGGCGGTGCTGGCCAACGCTGCGGGCGCGCTGCTGGCGGCCATCGTCTCGCCGGTGCTGATGACCCCGGTCTACAACATGGCCAAGGCCTCGCCCTGCGCCTTTCGCTTCCATATGGCCACGGAGGGAGCATGGGACACCGGCTGCTTCCTCGGCCTGATGACGGCGGCGGGACTGACCAGCCTCGGCCTGCCGCTGTCGGCGCCGATCCTCCTCGCGCTTGTCCCGGCGGGGCTGCTGGTGCTCCAGCTGACCCGCTACTACGGTCGCGGCCCGGCCTGAAAATTTTCGTTGGCGTTCCCCGGCGTTACAGGGGCTAGCCAGCAGGCATAAGAAAACCTCGGAGGACGCTCGGGTGGACTACAAGAAAATCAAGGTTGAGGTGACCGACGGCGTGGCCGTGGTGACCATGGCGGATCCGACGACGATGAACGCCGCCGGTCTGGATCTGGCCGAGGAGCTCAGCCATGCGTTCCGCAGCCTGGCCGCCGGCAAGATCGAAGCCCGCGCCATCGTGCTGACGGGCGAAGGCCGCGGCTTCTGCTCTGGGGCCAATCTCTCGGGCGGCGGCGCCGCCGGTCGTGAACTGGACGTCGACGGCAAGCCCGACGCCGGCCGCGCGCTGGAGACCGTCTACAACCCGCTGGTCAGCCTGATGCGCGACACGCCCCTGCCCCTGGTCACCGCCGTGAACGGCGCGGCCGCCGGCATCGGCTGCTCGTTCGGCCTGCTCGGCGACATCATCGTCGCCGGCGAGAGCGCCTACTTCCTGCAGGCCTTCCGCCGCATCGGCCTGGTGCCGGACGGCGGGTCGACCTACCTGCTGCCGCGCGCCATCGGCCGCGCCCGGGCCATGGAGATGGCCCTGCTCGGCGACAAGATCGGCGCCGCCAAGGCGCTGGAATGGGGCCTGGTCAACCGCGTCGTCCCCGACGCCGACCTGCTGCCCACGGCCATCGGCATCGCGAAGGAACTGGCCAACGGTCCGGCCTCGCTCGGCCAGATCCGCAAACTCATCTGGGACAGCCTCGACAGCGACTGGGCCGGCCAGCTGACCGCCGAGCGCAAGGCCCAGCGCATCGCCGGCAAGACCCACGACTTCGTCGAGGGCGTCAGCGCCTTCCTGCAGAAGCGCATCGCCGCGTTCACGGGGAAATAGCCCTGAAATCCTCCCCAGCTCCGCTGGGATCGATGGGGACAGTTTAACCTGTCCCCGCCTCACCTACCCATCCCAGGGGCCGGGTCCGATGTCTTCGCGCATCGCCCGGCCCTTCTTCCTGGCAGGCTTCTTCGCCCGGAACGCCGCCTCCAGCCCCAGCCGGGCCCAGCGCACGGCCTCATCGGGATCGTCGAGGCCGCTCTCGGGCAGGCTCCAGTAGCCCAGCGTCCCGCTGCGGCCGTCCTTCATCTCGAACACGAACGGCGAGCAGCCCTCCGCCTCGAAAGCCGCGCGATTCTCGTCATCGACCTTCAGATACAGCATCTCGCCGAACACCAGCGCGAACGCCGCGCCGTCGACCTGCAGGCTGGCGCCGCCGAACATCTTCTTCACCGTCAGGGGGCCAAGGCCCGCCAGCAGCTCGGCGAGATGATCGATAAACGCGGCGCTGACAGCCATTCCTGACCCTCGTGAGCAATTGTTCACTTGCGGACGCGGCCCAGATGTGAGCAAATGCTCACACAAGGAGTCGTCCCCATGTCCGCCAAGCCTCGCATCGAGCGCGCCGCTCTGGAAGTCTTCGTTCGCGACGGCGTCGACGCGGCCACGACCCGCGCCATCGCCACGGCGGCGGGGGTGTCCGAGGGCGCCCTCTACCGCCACTACAAGGGCAAGGACGAGCTGGCGATCAGCCTGTTCATGACCACCCACCGCCGCCTGTCGTCGCTGATCGAGGAAAGCTCGGCCCGCGCCGTCGGCATCCGGGCCAAGGCCGCCGCCATCGTCGCCGCCTACTGCGAGGTGGCCGACGAGGACTGGCTGACCTTCAGCTTTCACCTGACCCAGATCCACCGCTTCATCCCCTACTACCAGGAGGACGGCCGCGACCCGGTGACGGTGACCGAGAACGTCATCAAGCAGGCGATGATCGCCGCCGAGATCCCGCCGGCTGATCCGCGCGTGCTGGCCGCCATGGCCATCGGCGTGATCACCCAGACCGCCCAGAACCGCGTCTACGGCCGCCTGGGCTCAGACCCCCTCTCCGCCCACGCCGGCCTGATGACCGCCGGCGTGCAGGCCCTTCTCTTCGCCCGCTAGGGACACCCCATGACTTTCCGCAATCGCCTGTTCAACGGCTACTACTGGGTGCTGTCGATCTTCTACGGTCTCAGCGCAGCCCTTCTGGCGCTGGCCCCGGGCCGCGCGCCGATGACAGCGGCGATCCGCACCTACACCCGCCGCATGCTCTGGGCGATGGACGCCCTGGCCGGCATCAAGGTCGAGCTGAAGGGCCAGGAGAAGCTGCCCAAGGGCGCCTTCATCATCGCCGCCAAGCACCACAGCTGGGGCGACGGCTTCGTCATGTTCGCCAACGTCGACAATCTGTCGTTCGTCACCGGCGACCACATGGAGCGCTTCCCGCTGGTCGGCGCCATCCTGCGCAAGTTCGGCGCGATCATCGTCGACAACTGCGGCGGCCCCGAAGCGCGCCGCGCGCTTTCGGAAAGCGCCGCCCAGGTCGCCGCCGAGGGCCGCCGCATCCTGATCTATCCGGAAGGCAACCTGGCGAAGCCGGGCGAGCGGTTCCGCTACCGCACCGGCGTCTACTACATGAGCCGCGACTTCAACCTGCCGGTCGTGCCGGTGGCGACCAACCTCGGCCTGTTCTGGGAGCAGACCTCGAAGATCAAGCGGCCGGGCACGGCGACCATCGAGTTCCTCGACCCGATCGAGACGGGCCTCGACCGCACGCCGTTCCTCGAGCGGCTGGAGGCGGTGGTGGAGACGCGGACCCAGGAACTGATCGCGCTGGCGACCGGCGAACCCTTGCGCCCCTCGGTGCTGGTCCCGACCCCGGATGAGCTGCGCAAGGCGGCGAGCGCCGTGGAGGTAGCGGCCTGACGGGCTGTCGCTACTTGCTCCAGTCGGTCGCGCAGATCTGTCCGGCGAAGTCCTGCAGACCCTGCGTGCCCGCGCTCCACGGCGCGGGGCCGCTGGGGTTGGCGAGGGTGATCACCGTGCCGCCGGCCGTATAGTTGGCCCCGTTGATGAAGGTGATGGTCCTGGCCGAGCAGTCGATCGCCACCGTGTGCAGCGAGTAGACCACCGGCGTGGGGTTACCGTTGAAGGGCGTCGGCGTGTCATAGATCGTCTGCGCCACCAGCGTGCGCACGGACCCGTTCGCCTTCACCGAGTTCCAGCCGTAGGACCAGGCGGCGAAGCTGTCGTGGGACAGCCCTTCGAACTGGTCGCGATTGACGCCGGCGAACGGATCGGCCGGAGCGCCGGCGGCCAGGATGACGGCCGCGGCCGCGGAAACCATCAGATGGATCATGGATGTCCTCCTCCCCCTCAGGAGCGGCGACGATTCCATCGCGGTTCGCGGGCGCCAATCAGCGACCTACCCGAAACGCGGATTCCCCTGATCAGGCCTCGCGCTCGGCGGCCGGCTGGATCGTCACGCTCTCGCCGCAGCCACAGGCGTCCGTCTCGTTCGGATTGCGGAACACGAACCGCGAACTCAACCGGCTGACCTCGTAGTCGATCTCCGAGCCGATCAGGAACAGCACGGCCTTCGGCTCGATCAGGATGGTCACCCCGTGGTCCTCGACGACCTCGTCCAGGGGATCGGCCGTCTCGGCGTATTCGATGATGTACTCGGAGCCGGCGCAGCCGCCGTTCTTCACCCCCACGCGCAGCCCGGCGTAAGGCTTGTCCGCGCGGGCCATGATCTCCTTCACCCGCGCCGCCGCGGCGTCGGTCAGGGTGACGACCTTGGGGCGCGGCCGGCGCGGTCTGGGTGTGACTTGAACGTCCATGGTCAGAACATGTTCAGTTGCAGCTTGGCCTCGTCGCTCATGCGCGAGGGGTCCCACGGCGGGTCGAAGACGAGGTCGACGGAGCAGGATTTCAGGCCCGGGATTTCCATCACCGCATCCTCCACCCAGCCCGGCATTTCCCCGGCCACCGGGCAGCCCGGCGCGGTCAGGGTCATGTCGATCTTGACCTCCCTGTCGTCGGAAACGTCGACCTTGTAGATCAGGCCCAGCTCGTAGATGTCGACCGGGATCTCCGGATCGAACACGGTCTTGAGCTTCTCCACGAGCTGATCGGTCAGCGCGTCGAGCTCCGCCTGGGGAATGGCGGAAGACGTCTCGGGGGCAATGGGCGCTGTGTCGGTCATGATCTCAGACGAAAAAGCTGCGGGCCTTGACCAGCGCGTCCGCGAACGCGTCAGCCTCATCCACGGTGTTATATAGGGCGAAGGAGGCCCGGGCGCTCGACGTGACGCCGAAACGGGCCATCAGCGGCTCGGCGCAGTGGGTCCCGGCGCGGACCGCCACCCCCTGCTGGTCGAGAATCTGGGCGATGTCGTGAGCGTGCGCCCCGTCGACGGTGAAGCTGAGAATGGCGCCCTTGTCCGGCGTGGTTCCCAGAATCCGCAGCCAGTTGGCCCCGTCCAGCCGCTCGACGGCGCGGTCGTAGAGCGCGCGCTCGTGCGCGGCCACGGCCTCGCGGTCGAGGCCCATCAGCCACTCCAGCGCCGCGCCCAGCGCGATGGCCTCGAGGATCGGCGGGGTGCCGGCCTCGAACCGCATCGGCGGCTCGGCGTAGGTGATGCGGTCCTCGGCCACCGTGCCGATCATCTCGCCGCCGGCCTGGTAGGGCGGCAGCGCGGCCAGCCGCTCGGCCTTGCCGTACAGAACGCCGATGCCGGTCGGGCCGTAGAGCTTGTGGCCGGTGCAGACGTAGAAGTCCGCGCCCAGCGCCTTGACGTCCACCGCCATGTGCACCGCGCCCTGGCAGCCGTCGACCAGCACCGCCGCGCCGACGGCATGAGCCGCCTGGACGATGGCCGCGACCGGATTGATCGTGCCGAGCACATTGGACATCTGCGTCAGGGCGACGAGTTTCGTCCGCTCGGTGATGAGGGCCTTCGTCGCCTCCAGATCGAGCGACCCGTCCTCCAGCACCGGCGCGAAGCGCAGCACCACGCCCCTGCGTTCGCGCAGCAGATGCCAGGGCACGATGTTGGAGTGGTGCTCCATCTGCGTCAGCAGGATCTCGTCGCCGGCCTTCAAGGCCAGCCCGAACGACGCCGCCACCAGGTTGATCGCCTCGGTCCCGCCCTTGGTGAAGACCACCTCGTCGGTGTCGCAATTCAGAAAGCGCGCGACAGTTTTGCGCGCCTTTTCATAGGCTTCCGTCGTTTCGTTGGCGAGCGTATGCAGGCCGCGATGGACGTTGGCGTAGCTGTGGCTCATGGCGTGAACCAGCGCGTCGATCACGACCTGCGGCTTCTGCGCCGACGCCGCGTTGTCGAGATAGACCAGCGGCTTGCCATGGACCTGGCGCGACAGGATGGGGAACTGGTCCCTCACCGATTCCGGATCGAAGGGGCTCATTCCCCCGCCCCCAACTGCGCACTCACCCACGCCCGCGCTACATCCCGCGCGCCCTCGTGGTCGATGCTGTCAACCACCTCGCCGACGAACGCCTCGGTCAGCATGGCTCGCGCCACGCTCTCGGGCATGCCGCGCTGGCGGGCGTAGAAGATCGCCGCCTCGTCGAGCGCCCCGATGGTGTTGCCGTGGGCGCACTGCACGTCGTCGGCGAAGATCAGCAGCTCAGGTTTCGCATCGACCTCGGCCCTGTCCGACAGGATCAGCGCGTGGTGGCCCATGCGGGCCTCCGTGCCGTCGGCGCCCTTCTCCACGACGATGCGGCCCTGGAACACGCCCCGCGCCTGGTCGCGCACGACGCCCTTGGTCAGCTGCGCGGTCGTCCCGTCGCGACCGGCATGGGTGACCACGGTGGTCAGGTCGGCGTGGCGCTGGTCGGCGAGGATATAGACGCCGTCGAGGCGGACGGACGCGCCCTGCCCCGGATGCGCGACGCGGGTCTCGATCCGCTGGCGCCGTCCGCCGGAGCTCAGCACGATCTGGTCGAAGCTGGCGCCAGGCTGCAGCCGGACTTGGGCCGTCGACACCAGGACCGACTCCGCAGGCTCGTCCACCAGCACGATGCGCGTCACATGGCTGCCGCTCTCGACCTCGATCGAGAGATCCACATCAGCCAGGTAGTCGCCCCGGCCCTCATAGCTTTCGAGCAGCGTCAGCCGCTCGCCGCCCGGGACGTTGATGACCATGGTGCTGGCGTGGCGCGTTCCCCTGGCGTCGGCGCAGAACCGCAGGCGGAGCGTGGCGTCGCCCTCGGCCGTGAACAGCGCGCCCTCGCGGCCCTCCGACAGCCCGTTGGCGAAGACGACTTCCTCGCCCCCGAGCGCGGCGAACGGCCCGCCGGGCGTCGGCGTCAGCGGCCCCGAGGCCGCAGGAATGGCGCGGATCAGTCCGCGCAGGTCGGTCCAGCGCCAGTCCTCGTCGCGTCGCGAGGGGAGCTGGGCGAGGTCGCCGGTCCTGAGGGCAGTGGCCAAACTCATCCTGCTTCGCTCCTGGCGGAGCTTCGCAGGACAAGTCGCGTGCGCGGGAGGGCTTGCCCTCCGAAGCCTCGGCGAAGGAGGGTCACGCCGCCACCTGCGCGTACTTGTCGTAGCCTTCGGCCTCGAGCTGCAGCGCCAGTTCCGGGCCGCCGCTGGCGACAATCCTGCCGGCGCTCAGCACATGCACGCGGTCGGGTTTGATGTAGTCGAGCAGACGTTGGTAGTGGGTGATCACCAGCATGCCGCGGTCGGGGCTGCGCATGGCGTTGACGCCCTCGGACACGATGCGCAGGGCGTCGATGTCCAGACCGCTGTCGGTCTCGTCGAGGATCAGGAAGCGGGGCTCCAGCATGGCCATCTGGAAGATTTCCATGCGCTTCTTCTCGCCGCCGGAGAAGCCGACGTTGAGCGCCCGCTTGAGCATCTCGAAGTCGATCTTCAGCGCCGCGGCCGTCTCGCGAGCCTTCTTGAGGAAGGCGGGCGCGGCGATCTCGTCTTCGCCGCGCGCCTTGCGCTGGGCGTTGAGCGCGGTGCGGATGAAGGTCAGGGCCGGAACCCCCGGAATTTCCAGCGGATACTGGAACGACAGGAACACGCCCTTCGCGGCCCGTTCGTTGGCTTCCAGCGCCAGCAGGTCCTCGCCGTTCAGCGTCGCCGAGCCCTCGGTGACCGTGTAGCCGGGCCGCCCGGTCAGCACATAGCTGAGCGTCGACTTGCCCGCCCCGTTCGGCCCCATGATGGCGTGCACCTCGCCCGCCGGCACCGCGAGGGTCAACCCGTTGAGGATCTGCTTCTCGCCGACGGTGGCGTGGAGGTTGGTGATGGAGAGCATTGATTTCACGCGAATAGTTCCAAATTCACCGTCATCCTCGCGCTTGTCGCGAGGACCCATGCACACGACCGTTCGACGGTGTGCATGGGTCGTCGGCACACGTCCGACGATGACGGAATGCGGTGGGATGCGGCGCTCATCGGGCAGCGCTCAGCGGTTTCAGGAATTCCAGCCGGTTGCCGAACGGATCAAAGATGAACACCCGCTCGACGCCGTCGATCTCATCGTTGGCCTTCGTCTCGTAGCCGGCCGCCGAGGCCCGCGCGGCCAGCCCGGCGACGTCATCGACCTCAAACGCCACATGGGCCTTCACATTGGCGCGGAAATCCTGCTCGACGCCGAGGTGGACCTTCACCGCGCCAGCCTCGAACCAGGCGCCCCCGCGTTTGGCCAGCTCGGCCGGCTTGGGCACTTCGGTGAGGCCCAGCAGGTCGCCGTAGAACGGACGCGCCTGCGCCTCCCCGCCGGCGGGAATGGCGATCTGGACGTGGTCGATGGCGCGGAGGGTCATACGCCCTCCCTCCCCTTCATGGGGAGGGACGGCCGGCGCCAGCCGGCCAGGGTGGGGCTCGGCGGCGTCCATACCCCACCCGTCTCGCTCCGCGAGACACCCTCCCCATCAAGGGGAGGGAGAAGGATTGCGTCGGCCACTACCCCACGCTCCCTTCCAGCGAGATCGCCACCAGCTTCTGCGCTTCCACGGCGAACTCCATCGGGAGCTCCTGCAGAACCTCGCGGACGAAGCCGTTGACCAGCAGGGCGACCGCCGACTCCGTGTCGAGCCCCCGCTGCTGGCAATAGAACAGCTGGTCGTCCGACAGGCGCGTCGTCGTCGCCTCGTGCTCGAACACGCTCTGGCCGTTGCGGGCCTCGATGTAGGGCACGGTGTGGGCGGCGCAGTCCTTGCCGATCAGCAGGCTGTCGCACTGGGTGAAGTTGCGCGATCCGACGGCCTTCGGGTGGGCCGAGACCAGGCCGCGATAGGTGTTGGACGACTTGCCGGCGCTGATGCCCTTGGAAATGATCCGCGAGCGGGTGTTGGCCCCCAGATGGATCATCTTGGTGCCTGTGTCGGCCTGCTGGTGGCCGTTGGTCACGGCGATCGAGTAGAACTCGCCCGAGCTCCCCTCTCCGCGCAGGACGCAGGACGGGTACTTCCAGGTGATGGCAGAGCCGGTCTCGACCTGGGTCCAGCTGACCTTGGCCCGGGCTTCCCGGCAGTCGGCCCGCTTGGTGACGAAGTTGTAGATGCCGCCCTTTCCGGTCTCCGGATCGCCCGGGTACCAGTTCTGCACCGTCGAGTACTTGATCTCGGCGTCCTCGAGGATGACCAGCTCGACCACGGCCGCGTGCAGCTGGTTCTCGTCGCGCATCGGAGCCGTGCAGCCCTCGAGGTAGGAGCAGTAAGCTCCCTTGTCCGCGATGATAAGAGTCCGCTCGAACTGCCCGGAATCCTTGGCGTTGATGCGGAAATAGGTGCTCAGCTCCATCGGGCAGCGCACGCCCGGCGGGATGTAGACGAAGCTGCCGTCGCTGAAGACCGCGCTGTTGAGGCAGGCGAAGTAGTTGTCGCTGACCGGCACGACCGAGCCGAGGTACGTCTTCACCAGCTCGGGGTGCTCGCGGATCGCCTCGCTGATCGGGCAGAAGATCACCCCGACGGCGGCCAGCTCCTTCTTGAAGGTGGTGACCACCGACACGCTGTCGAACACCGCGTCGACGGCGTAGCGCGGCGCGCCCTGCACGCCGGCCAGCACTTCCTGTTCGCGCAGCGGAATGCCGAGCTTCTTGTAGGTCTCCAGGATGTCCGGATCGACCTCGTCCAGGCTCATCGGCCCGGCCTTCTGCGACGGCGCGGCGTAGTAGTAGGAGTCCTGGTAGTCGATCTTCGGATAGTGGACCTTGGCCCACTCCGGTTCGTCCATGGCCAGCCAGCGCTCGAACGCCTCCAGCCGCCACTGCAGCATCCAGTCCGGCTCGTTCTTCTTGGCCGAGATGAAGCGCACGATGTCGGCGTTCAGGCCCTTGGGCGCGAAGTCCTGTTCGATATCGGTGACAAAGCCGTGCTGGTACTTCTCCAGCTCGGCGACCGCGGCGACGGTTTCCTTGACGGCGGCCATCTTAAGCAACGTCCTTCCGGCGCGCCGCGTGGCGCGCATAGAGGTCCAGCCAGGCGTCGCCGGCCCGGACCCAGTCATCCTCGGTGCTACCCCAGCCGCCGCTGACGCGGATGGCGAAGGGCGCCAGATCCGGGCGGCCCATGGCGGCCACCACGTCGCTGGGCTTCATCTTGCCGGACGAGCAGGCCGGGCCGGCGCTGATCATCACCCCGGCCAGATCCAGGGCCATGACCTGCATCTGGGCGTCGAAGCCCGGAGCGGCGAAGCCCAGGGTCTGCGGCAGGCGCTGGGCGCCCTTGCCCAGCACGGTCGCGCCGGCGGCCTCGACCCGGTCCTGCAGCGCATCGCGCCAGGGGCCTTGCGCGGCGATGGCGTCGAGATCGCGGACGGCGGCCTCGGCGGCGGCGCCGAACCCGGCGATGCCGGAGAGGTTCTCGGCGCCGGCGCGGCGGCCGCGCTCCTGCCCGCCGCCGTGCAGTCGCCGCACCAGCGTCGCGCGCGGCCCCGCGGCCAGCGCCCCGACGCCGAACGGCCCGCCGATCTTGTGCGCCGCCAGCGCCAGAGTATCCGCACCGAGCGCGTTGAAATCGATGGCCATCTTGCCGGCGGCCTGAACCGCGTCGACATGCAGCCAGCCGCCCGCCTCGCGGACCAGCACCGCCACCTGCGCCACCGGCTGGATCACGCCCGTCTCGTTGTTGGCCAGCATCAGGCAGACCAGCGGCTTGCCGCCCGTTCCGAGCGCCCGCGCCAGCCAGGCCAGGTTGGCGACGCCGTCGCTGTCCACCGGCCAGACCTCGACCGTAACCCCGGCCGCGCGGACGTTCTCGGCGACGGCGCCATGTTCGGTCGCACCCAGCAGGATCCGGTCGAAGCCCGCCGCCACGGCGCTCTCGATGGCCAGGGCGTTGGATTCGGTCCCGCCGCTGGTGAAGGTGATCGAGCCCGGCTTCACGGCCACGAGGTCGGCGACCTGCGCCCGCGCCGCCTCGATCAGCGATCGCGCGGCGCGTCCGGCGGCATGCACCGACGAGGGATTGCCGCCGATGTCCAGCGCCCGCACCACCGCGGCCTTCGCCTCGGGGCGGACGGGCGCGGTGGCGTTATAGTCGAGGTAGACGCTCACGCGGCCTCCGAGGCGGCCGCGCCGAGCCTGCCGGAGATCACATCGGCCAGCGACACCGAGGCCAGGTAGTTGTGCAGCTGGCGGCCCATCTCTTCCCACAGATCATGCGTCATGCAGCGCTCGCCGCCGACCATGCAGCCTCGCCCGGCCGGCTTGCCGCAGCGGGTCGCGCGGAGCGGCTCGTCGACGGCCAGCACGATATCGGCGACGGTCGTCTCGTCGGCGCTCATCGCGAGCCGATAGCCGCCGCCCGGCCCGCGCACGCTCTTCACCAGCCCCTTGCGGCGCAGGCGGGCGAACAGCTGCTCGAGGTAGGACAGGGAAATCTGCTGCCGCGCGGCGATGTCGGCCAGCGACACAGCCCGCACCGAGTCGTCCGCCCCCTGCCTTCCGGCGAGGTCGGTCATGGCCATCACGGCGTAGCGGCCCTTTGTGGACAGGCGCATGGCGAGATTCCCTGGCATCCGGCGCGCGGCCTGTGCTAAGGCCGCGCCTCGCCCGCAAGGCCTTGTCGAAGGCCAACGCGGACGTCGCTGATCTAGGAAAACCAAGCGCGGTGGTCAAGTATTCCACGGCTCGGCAGGACGGGAAAAACGCATGCCTGAAGTGGTGCTCACCGGCGCGGCCGGCCGGATCGAAGGACGGTATTCGCCCGGCAAGCGCGCGAACGCGCCGATCGCGCTGATCCTCCACCCGCATCCGCGGGCCGGCGGTCACATGAACCACCCGGTGTCGGTGCAGCTGTATCATCTGTTCATGAAGCGCGGCTTCTCGGTGCTGCGCTTCAACTTTCGCGGCGTGGGCCGCAGCCAGGGCGAGTTCGACGCCGGCATCGGCGAGCTGGCCGACGCGGCCACCGCGCTCGACTGGCTGCAGGCGACCAACCCGCAGGCCAGCCAGTTCTGGGTCGCCGGCTACAGCTTCGGCGCCTACATCGGCATGCAGCTGCTGATGCGCCGCCCCGAGACGGACGGCTTCATCAGCGTTTCGCCGCCGACCAACATGTACGACTTCAGCTTCCTGGCCCCCTGCCCGGCCTCGGGCCTGATCCTGCACGGCCAGGCCGACACCGTCGTGCCGCCCGTCGAGGTCGAGCGCGTGGTCAGCAAGCTGCGCACGCAGAAGGGCATCGTCATCGACTACGAACTGGTCGAGGGCGCCACCCACTTCTGGGCAGAACACCTTCCCGAAGTCGAAAAGCGCGTCGGGGCCTATCTCGACAAGCGCCTCGAAGCCGATCCCGCCTGATTACCGAGTACCTGAAGCCATGAACCTGGACGCCATCGCCATCGGCGTGAATCCGCCCGAAGACGTCAACGTCATAATCGAGGTGCCGATCGGCGGTGAGCCGATCAAGTACGAGCTCGACAAGGACGCCGGCGTGCTGGTCGTCGATCGCTTCCTCTATACGTCGATGCGCTACCCGGGGAATTACGGCTTCATCCCCCACACCCTGTCGGGCGACGGCGACCCCTGCGACGTGATGGTGGTCAACACCCGCGCCATCGTGCCCGGCGCGGTGATGAGCTGCCGCATCGTCGGCGTGCTGCTGATGGAAGACCAGGCCGGCGTCGACGAGAAGCTGATCGCGGTCCCCTCGTCGCAGCTGACCGCCCGCTACGACAGCGTCAGGGACTACACCGACCTGCCGCAGATCACGCTCGACCAGATCGAGCACTTCTTCAAGCACTACAAGGATCTGGAGCCCGGCAAGTGGGTCAGGATCAACGGCTGGGGCGACGCCGCCCGGGCCCGCGAGATGGTCCTGGAAGGGATCGAGCGGGCGCGGGCCGAAAAGGACTGATCCCGTGCCGGCGTCGGTCACCGTCGGCATCCTCTGCGCGGTGGCGGCCCTGCTCGCCGCCAAGGCCGGCGCCTGGGGCCTGTTCCAGCGCAAGGTCATCAAGGACACGGACGGCCTGCTGGCCCGCCGCGCGGAGATCGTGCTCGCGGCGGCGGCCTTGCTGGTGGTGGTCGCGATCGCGCTGCTGGTGACGCGGCCGTTCTGAAGCGCGCGGCTCCGTCGAAGACGTACTAGACGCCGTCATTGGGGGCCGATTGCGTGCGTCCTTCGAGACGCGATCCCGAGGGATCGCTCCTCAGGATGACGAACATCTTTGCCCGTCATGGTGAGGAGCGAGCCTCAAGCGACCCTGGACTGGACCCGGGGCTCGAACCACGCACCTAAGCCCCGATCAGCGCCGCGATCTTCTGCACCGTGTTCCAGTTGCGGCCCGTCGACGTCAGCCCCAGCGCCTTCCTGCCGAACACGAGGGCCGCCTTCGAGTCGGCGATGCCGTCGCCGAAGAAGGCGTAGACGCAGCGGTCGCCGGCCTCGACCTTTTCGCCGGGCGTCGCCGCCGCGCGGATCGTCGCCAGCATCTCCGCCGTGACCGGCTCGCGCGCCACATTGACGATGAACCGCGACGGCTCGCGCCCGGCCTCGTCCGGCATCGGATTGGCGTCGATCATCGCCCGCCAGGCCTGCGGGCCGCGCACGATGAAGCGGGTCACCAGGCCCAGCCGCGCCTCGGCCTCCGTCTCCAGCAGGGCCTCCAGATCGGCGTCACCGCGGTCGCCGGCCTCGAACACCACGTTTCCGCTCTGCAGCAGGGTCTTTACCCCGGTGAAGCCCAGCGCCTCGACCATGGCCTTGAGCTCGGCCATCGGGACCTTCTTCGCCCCGCCGACATTGACGCCTCTCAGCAGGGCGATGCGCAGGGTCATGGCGGTCAGTACAGCAGGTAGGGCCGGCGCTCTTCGATCCACGCCTGTTCGTCGGGCGTGGTCAGGGCGTCGAGGTCGGCCGGCGTCGCCGTCGGATCATCGACCCACTCGCGCAGGCCGGGGCCGCCGTTGATCACGTCGATGGCCAGCCGGTCGAACACGTACTCGTACGGGAAGTCCCGCCACAGATGGTAGTCGGGATACAGCCGGCGGATGGCCTTGAAGGCCAGCGCCTGAACCCGCCAGGGCTTGATCGCCGTGTGGTCGTACGACGGGTCGTCGACGTGGATCTGCACGCCGTTGCACAGCTGGCCGACATGCTTGTGGAAGGTCGGCTGGAACCAGATGTCGCGCAGGCGGCAGCCCTTCAGCCACTGCGGCGCGAGGGCGTTCATCTCGGCGATGACCTTGCGGGCGTCGATGTCCGGCGCGCCGAACAGCTCCAGCGGCCGGGTCGTGCCCCGTCCCTCCGACAGGTTGGTCCCCTCCAGCATCACCGTGCCGGCGTAGGCCCGGGCCATCGACAGGTTCGGCGCGTTGGGGCTGGGGTTGATCCAGCTGCGCTCGCCCAGCGGCCAGCCATGGCCGGGCGCGGCGGCGGGGTCGTAGCCCTCCATCTCGATCACGCGATAGACCACGTCGAGGCTGCGCGTGCGCACGAACCACTGGCCCAGCTCGCCGAGCGTCAGGCCATGGCGCATCGGCAGCGGCCCGGCGCCGACGAAACTCTCCCAGCCCGGCAGCAGGGTCAGCCCCTCGACCGGCCGGCCGGCCGGGTTGGGCCGGTCCAGCACCCAGACTTCCTTGCCGTGCTCGGCGGCGGCCTCGAGCACGTACAGCAGGGTGGTGATGAAGGTGTAGATGCGACAGCCCAGGTCCTGCATGTCGACCAGCAGCACGTCGAACGTGCCCATCGCCTGTCCCGTCGGCCGGCGCGTCTCGCCGTACAGGCTGAACACGGGGAAGCCGTAGACCGGGTCGGTGAAGTCCGGCGACTCCATCATGTTGTCCTGCAGGTCGCCGCGCATGCCGTGCTGCGGCCCGAAGGCGGCGGTGATCTCGATGTCGGGACAGGCGGCCAGGGCGTCGATCGAATGGGTCAGGTCCGCCGTCACCGACGCCGGATGCGCCAGCAGGGCCACGCGCCTGCCCTTCAGGGGCGCGCGCAGGGCGGGGTCGGCGAGCAGGCGGTCGATGCCGAAGTTCATGCGGGCTCCAGAATGGCTGCAAAGGCGTCGCGGTGGTGAAAGTCCGGCTTACCCGGCGCATGGGCCAGCGCCCAGTAGGACTTGCGGCCGCTGGTCTCCTCGATGACGGCGGACAGGCCGAGCCGTCCGGCGTGATCGACGGTCAGGTCAGCCTCCGCAGCCAGGTCCAGCGTTGCCACCAGTTCGAACAGGCCGCGCGAGGCGCGCCAGGTCATATGGGTCAGCGCCAGCCCGGGCGGCGAGACCATGCCCTCGCGATAGCGATCGAAGCGGTAGCCGGCCCAGCGGTTGGAAGGCGACAGGTTGATCTCGTAGTAGGCGTCGTCGTTCCCCGGCCTGAGGAAGGCCTCGAAGCAGCTGTGTTTCCAGAGGTCGTCGGCCCGCGCGCGGTCGACCGGCTCGGGCCAGCGGACCGAGGCGATATCGCCGGTGACGACGTAGCGCAGCGCCAGGCTCGCCGGCGCGGCCCGCGCCAGATTGACCTCGATCCGGGTCACCGCCGCGCAGGGCGTATCGGGATGAGGAGTCAGCGCCAGCAGCATGTCCCTTCCTCACCCCCTGCTTGACGCCGGTCAATGGCGCAGGCACTCATCACGCCATGATCGCCCGCCGCGCCCTTTGCAGCCTCTATTACGCCCGCTCGTCCTGACGAGCGGCTGTGCGATCGCATGCCGCCACACCGCCGGCGGCATGTTCTGAATTCCCTCACAGACAGTCTCCGGCCTCACCAGAGGAGACCTTTCCGTGCCCACGATCTTGAACCCCTCCCCGCCCGACGTGCTAGAGCCGTCCGCGCAAGGAGACTCCACCCCGATGACCGCCGAACCCCAGTTCAAGTCGACGTTCCTGCAGCTGATGCGGGATCGCGGCTACATCCACCAGATCACCCATCCGGAGGAGCTGGACGAAGCGGCGAGCAACGGGATCATCACCGGCTACATCGGCTACGACGCCACCGCGCCCAGCCTGCACGTCGGCAACCTGATCACCATCATGATGCTGCGCCGGCTGCAGCAGGCCGGCCACAAGCCGATCGTCATCGTCGGCGGCGGCACCTCCAAGGTAGGCGACCCGTCGGGCAAGGACGAGACGCGCCAGCTGCGCACGCACGAAGAGATCCAGGCCAACATCGCCAGCCAGAAGCAGGCCTTCGGCAAGTTCCTGACCTTCGGCGACGGCCCGACCGACGCGCTGCTGATCGACAACGACGAGTGGCTGAGCAAGCTCGGCTACATCGACTTCCTGCGCGAGTACGGCGTGCACTTCACCATCAACCGCATGCTGGCCTTCGACTCGGTCAAGCTGCGGCTGGAGCGCGAGCAGCCGCTGACCTTCATCGAGTTCAACTACATGCTCATGCAGGCGACAGACTTCCTCGAGCTGAACCGACGCTACGGCACGACGCTGCAGATGGGCGGCTCGGACCAGTGGGGCAACATCGTCAACGGGGTGGAGCTGATCCGCCGCGTCGACCACAAGCCGGCCTTCGGCCTGACCACCCCGCTGCTATCGACCGCCTCCGGCGCCAAGATGGGCAAGACGGCCCAGGGCGCGGTCTGGCTCAACGCCGACATGCGCTCGCCGTACGACTACTGGCAGTTCTGGCGCAACGCCGAGGACGCTGACGTCGGCCGCTTCCTGCGCCTGTTCACCGACCTGCCGCTGGACGAGATCGCCCGGCTGGAGGCGCTGGACGGCGCGGCGATCAACGACGCCAAGAAGGTGCTGGCCGATGAGGCGACCCGCATGCTGCACGGCGACGAGGCGGCCCGGGCCGCGCGCGACGCCGCCGAGAAGGCCTTCGAACAGGGCGCCCTGTCGGATGACCTGCCCACCGTCGAAATTCCGGCGGCCGACCTGACGGCCGGCGTCCAGCTGGCGAAGCTGGCCGTGACGGCCGGTCTGGCCGGCTCCAACGGCGAGGCCCGGCGCCTGGCCCAGGGCGGCGGCCTGCGCCTGAACGACGTCCAGGAAATGGACGCCAACCGTGAGATCACCCCCGCCGACGTCGTCGACGGCGTGATCAAGCTCGGCGCCGGCAAGAAGAAGATCGTGCTGTTGAAGCCGGTCTGACCATCAAAGGGAGAGGCCCGTGACTGACCTGACCATTGGCGATCGCGCCCCCGACTTCGACCTGCCCACCGACACGGGCCGCGTCTCGCTGGCGGCCCTCAAGGGCCGAAAGGTCGTGCTGTTCTTCTATCCGAAGGACGACACGCCCGGCTGCACCACCGAGAACATCGACTTCTCCGCGGCGAAGGCCGATTTCGACGCCGCCGGCGCGGTGCTGGTCGGGGTGTCCAAGGACACCGCCGTCAAGCACGGCAAGTTCCGCGCGAAGCACGGCCTGACCGTTGAGCTGGGCTCGGATGCCGACAGCGACGTCATCGAGCGCTACGGCGCCTGGGTCGAAAAGAGCCTCTACGGTCGTCAGTACATGGGCATCGATCGCTCGACCTGGCTCATCGACGGCGAGGGCGTGATCCGCGGGATCTGGCGCAAGGTGAAGGTGAAGGGTCACGTCGCGGAGGTCCTGGCCGCGGCCCGCGCGCTTTAACCACAACGGCGACATTCGGCCGCACCGATCCCCCCCGGAGCGGGTCGTTACCCACCGGTATCGGCACTGTTGCGAAAACGTCGCGCTATCATTCAAATATTCGCGTCGGACGCGCAAAGTTGAGCTCAGGAACTGGCGCTGTGCCCGCGACATGGTTAACCCTGACCCCACAAGGTCAGAATCCCAGCTTCGCGCACGCCTGACGCGCGAAGGGCCTTGCACGTTTCCCCATCTTCATCGCATATCGCCGGACACCGAGAAACTCGGGTTCGGGGGCTATGGCCACAGCACGCTTGCGCAGAATTCAGCGAGCCTTGGAGGAGCTGTTTCCGGAACGGCATCTCTACATCCGCTCGGGCGGGGAGATGCGCGGGTTCGTGCTCTCCACCAGCAAACAGATCATGGGCGCCGGCCTCATCGGCGCCGCGGCGCTCTGGATGGGCGTCTGCACCGCGGCCATGCTGGTCAGCGCGCTGTCGGTCAGCGCCACCGACCAGGAACTGGGCCGCCGGGACGCCTACTGGGAACGCGTCACCGCCGACCGCCAGGCCCGCCTCAACAGCGCCATGCAGCAGCTGTCCCAGACGGACGGCTCGCTCGTCGAACTGGCCAACTCGGTCGAGAAACGTCACGCCGCCCTCGCCCAGCTGCTGACCGACTCCGGTTTCCGCGGCGCGCCGGGCGCCGCCCAGGCCCTGGCCCCGGCCAAGCCGCGCATCAACGGCGGCTCGCCGATCCAGCGCGTGCAATACACGCTGATGGACCAGGAGCGGATGATCACCGCCGCCGAGAGCTACGCCCTCAGCCGCGCCGAACGCCTGCGCCTCGCCTTCCGCCTCGCCGGCCTGAATCCCGACAGCTACGCCCGCCGCGGCGGCGCCCTGGGCGGCCCGCTGATCGAGGCCCGCGACCCTCGCGCCCTCGCCGCCGTGCTCGACGTCGACGAGAGCTTCGCCCAGCGCATCCAGCGCGCGGCGACCAACATGTCGGACATGAGCGCCCTCGCCGACGCGGCGCGCGGCCTGCCCTTCTTCCGCCCGACCAGCGCCGCGGCGCAGTCGAGCAGCTACGGCGTGCGGCTGGATCCGTTCACCCGCCGTCCGGCCTTCCACTCGGGTCTCGACTTCCCGGGCGCGACCTTCACCCCGATCTATTCGACCGCGCCGGGCGTGGTGTCCTTCACCGGCGTTCGTTCGGGCTACGGCAACACGGTCGAGATCGACCACGGCGCCGGGTTCAAGACGCGCTACGCCCACCTGGCCGGCTACAACGTCACGATCGGGCAGCGGGTCACAGTTGGCCAGCGTATTGCATCGATGGGGTCGACCGGCCGGTCAACTGGCCCACATTTGCACTACGAGGTGTGGGTCAATGGCCGGGCGCAGAACCCCAACCGATACTTGAAGGCCGGCGAATATGTTCAGCAAGCAGAGTAAGACCCCGCCCAAATCCTCGGCTGTTTCGGCTCCGGCGCCCGCGCCGGCTCCCATGGCGCCCGAACCGCCGAAGGCGCGACCGAAAGTGGCATCCCTTATCAGTGACGGGATTACGATCGAGGGCGGCGTCGTCGGCGACGGCGAACTGCAGATCGACGGCGTGGTCCGCGGCGACGTGCGCGTCGGCCGACTGACCGTCGGCGACACCGGCCACATCGAGGGTTCGGTCTATGCCGAAGCCGCCGAGGTCCGGGGCCGCGTGATCGGCTCGGTGACCGCCAAGCAGGTGCGTCTTTATGGGACAGCCTACGTCGACGGCGACATCACCCACGAACAGCTGGCGATGGAAACAGGGGCCTTCTTCCAGGGCCGCAGCCTGAAGTTCCAGCGCCCGCCGCAGCCGCAGCACAGCCCGGCCCCCGCGCCGCAGTCGCAGCCGCCGCACAGCCAGAGCCTCGGCATCCCGCCCAAGGTCGGCTGATCCAACGCGATCCTCCCTCCCCTTCATGGGGAGGGAAATCCGACCTACCCCTCGGCCGCGTCCCGCGTGGCGCCGACGCGCTGCGCCAGGGCCGCGCCCATGAACTGGTCGAGGTCGCCGTCCAGCACGCCGGCGGTGTCCGACGTCTCAACGTTGGTCCGCAGGTCCTTGACCATCTGGTAGGGCTGCAGGACGTAGCTGCGGATCTGGTGGCCCCAGCCGATGTCGGTCTTCTGGTCCTCGAGGGCCTGGGCCGCCGCCTCGCGCTTCTGCAGCTCCATCTCGTAGAGCCGCGCGCGCAGCATCTTCCACGCCTCTTCCCGGTTCTGGTGCTGGCTCCGGCCGGCCTGACAGGCCACCGCGATGCCGGTCGGGATGTGCGTCAGGCGCACGGCCGAGTCGGTCTTGTTGATGTGCTGCCCGCCGGCGCCGCTGGCCCGATAGGTGTCGGTCCGCACGTCGGCCGGGTTGATCTCGATCTCGATGGTGTCGTCGATCACCGGATAGACCCAGGCCGAGGCGAAGCTGGTGTGCCGCTTGGCCGCCGCGTCATAGGGGCTGATGCGCACCAGCCGGTGCACGCCGGCCTCGGTCTTCAGCCAGCCGTAGGCGTTGGGGCCCTTGACCTGCAGCGTGGCCGACTTGATGCCGACCTGGTCGCCGCTGGTCTCTTCGACCAGCTCGACGCTGTAGCCGTGGGCGTTGGCCCAGCGGGTGTACATGCGCAGCAGCATGTTGGCCCAGTCGCAGGACTCGGTGCCCCCGGCCCCGGAGTTGATTTCGATATAGGCGTCGTTGCCGTCGGCCTCGCCGGACAGCAGGGCTTCCAGCTCGGCCTTGGCGGCGCGGGCCTTGAGGGTCTTCAGCTGGGCGCGCGCGTCCTCCAGCGAGGCCTCGTCGTTCTCGGCGTCGGCCATCTCGGCGTATTCGACGGCGTCGGCCAGGTCGCGCTCGAGACTGCGCACGGCCTCGACGCGGTCAGCCAGCTGCTGACGCTCGCGCATCAGGACCTGGGCCTCGGCCGGCTTGTCCCACAGGGTAGGGTCTTCGGAACGAGCGTCCAGCTCGTGCAGGCGTCTTAGGGCTGCATCCCAGTCAAAGACGCCTCCTGAGCAGTCCGGCGGACTGCTCGATGTCGGCCTTGGCGGCCTCAACATCCGGTCTCATGAAAGTCTCCGATCAAGCGGGGCGCGGGCCTTACCCCGCGCGTCGCCTCAATACAATCCCGTCAGGTCGTCGGGGATCTTGGGTTTCGGCGGCGGTTTGGGGGCCGCCGGCGGCTGGTCGCTGTTGAGCTGTCCGCCGGGCCAGGCGTTCTGGTAGTTGACCGGGCCGGCGGCGTTGACCGGGGCCACGGGGCCGACCGGCCCGCGCGGCTCGGTGCCGGGCCGGAAGGCCTCGCGCTGGCCGCCGACCATGGCGAACTTGGCCGTCTTCGGCGGCTTGAAGTCCTGCACCGGCACGCCCTTGATGGCTTCCTGCATGAAGTCGACGAACACCGGCAGGGCCGAGACCCCGCCCGCCTCGCCCTCGCCGAGGGAGCGGTTGTCGTCGAAGCCGATGAACACCCCGACGACGATCTGCGGCGTGAAGCCGACGAACCAGGCGCTGCGGTATTCGTTGGTCGTGCCGGTCTTGCCGCCCACGGGCCGGCCGAGCACCAGGGCCTGGGTGGCCGTGCCGCGCTGGACCACGCCCTGCAGCATGGAGGAGATCTGGTAGGCGGTGACCGGGTCGATGATCTGTTCGCCGGCCGTGGCGATGCGCGGGCTCTCCTCGCCGCCGAAGCCGGCCGAGCAGCGCGGGCAGTCGCGCTTGTCGGCGCGGTAGATGACCTGCCCTTCCCGGTCCTCGACCAGTTCGATCAGGTGCGGCTCGACGCGGCGGCCGCCGTTGACGAAGGCGGTGTAAGCGGCCGTCAGCCGGAACGGCGTGGTCTCGCCCGCGCCCAGCGCCATGGCCAGCACCGGCTCCATGGAGCGGACGATGCCGAACTTCACGCACAGGTCGGCGATCTTCTTCATGCCCACGCCCTGCGCCAGCCGCACGGTCATGGCGTTGCGCGACAGCTCCAGGCCGCGCCGCAGGGGCATCGAGCCGTAGTACTTCTTGTTGTAGTTCTCGGGCGTCCAGTCCTCGCCGTTGACCGCGCCCTTGAGCACGATCTGGGCGTCGGTGACGTAGCTGGCCGGGGTGAAGCCGCCGTCGGGCTCCAGGGCCGCCGCATAGACGAACGGCTTGATGGCCGAGCCGGGCTGGCGCATCGCCTGAGTGGCGCGGTTGAAGCTCGACAGCGAGAAGGAATATCCACCGACCATGGCCAGCACGCGGCCGGTGTGCGGCTCCATGGCGACCAGCGCCCCGTTGACCGCCGGCACCTGCTTCAGGCGATAGACGCCCGAGGCCGTCGGCTCGACGAACACCAGGTCGCCGACCTTGAGACCCTTGCCGGCCTTGGCCCAGGCGACGTCTTCACCGGCCAGCGGGCCCGGTCCGTAGTCTTTGGCCGGCTGCACCCGCACGCCGCCGGTGACGCTGGTCACCACGGCGACCCGCCAGTCGCGACGTTCGGCCGGCGCGGTCTTCTTGGCCGCGGCCTTTTCCCAGCCCGGCGCCATGTCGGTTGTGCCCCACGCCCCGCGCCAGCCGTGGCGGCGGTCGTAGTTCTCCAGCCCGTCCATCAGCGCCACCCGGGCCGCCGTCTGCAGGCGCGGGTCGAGCGTGGTGCGCATGTAGTAGCCGCCCTCGCTCAGGCGCGGGCCCAGCGTGACCATGCCGCGGCGGCGAACCTCCTCGACGAAATAGTCCGCGTCCCGGTACTTCGCCCGCGACGGCGCGGCCTGGACCTTGAGGTCCTCCTTCATGGCCGCCTCGGCGTCGGCCCGGCTGACCCAGCCCATCTCGGCCATCTGGCCCAGCACCCAGTTTCGGCGGCCGATCGCATTCGCCTTGCGCCGGATCGGATGGTAGTTGTCCGGCCCCTTGGCCAGCGACGCCAGATAGGCGCATTCGGCCAGGGTCAGGTCCGAGACCGGCTTGCCGAAGTAGTTGTAGGCGGCGGCCCCGACCCCGAACGAGCGATAGCCCAGCCAGATTTCGTTCAGATAGAGCTCGAGGATCCGGTCCTTGGTCAGCGTCTGTTCGAGTCGCCGGGCGAGAATCGCTTCCTTCAGCTTGCGGCCGACCGTGGCGTCGCTGGTCAGCAGGACGTTCTTGGCCACCTGCTGGGTGATCGTCGAGCCGCCTTCGAGACGGCGTCCCTGAATGGCGTTGAGCACATTCTTGATCATCGCCCGCGACAGACCCTGCACGTCGACGCCGCTGTGCTGGAAGAAGTTGTGGTCCTCGGCGGCGAGGAAGGCCTGCACCAGACGGGGCGGAATCTGGTCGTAGGGGATGAAAATCCGCCGTTCGCGCGAGAATTCGCCGATCAGGGTGCCGTCCCAGGCATAGACCCGCGTCGCGGTCGGCGGCCGGTAATCGGTCAGGTCGCCGGCGTCCGGCATGTCGTGGAACAGCCACGCGGCATAGATCGCCAGCGTGAACCCGGCCACGGCGATGAGGCTGAGCACGCTCACGCCGACGATGGCCACCCATCGTTCGGGCGGCTCTTCAAACGGCCAAAGTCGCAGTAGGGCCTTCTCAAGCATGGGCCTGCTTAGCCTGACTGAAGCCGGGCGCCAACGGCTCCCGCATCAGACAGTCGCTAACTGCTGGCGGTCTTCACCTGACGGGCGAACCAGGCGTCCACGGCGTCGCCCACGGCGTCCATAAGCCTTTTGCGGCTGGCGGAACTGGTCAGCTGCCGCTCGTCGTCGGGATTGTTGATGAAGCCCATTTCGAGCAGCACGGCCGGCACGTCGGGGGCCAGCAGCACCATCAGATTTCCGTCGCGGTGGCTGCGGCGCAACAGGGTGGTCTCGTCGGCGATGTGATCGAGCAGCAGGCCGGCGAACTCGGCCGACCGGTTGCGCGTCGAGCGCTGGGTCAGGTCGAGGATGATCTCGCCCACCGTGCGGTCGGCTCCGGGGAAGCTGACCGGCATCAGCCAGTCATCCTTGCGCAGCACCTTGGTCACGCGGCTCTCGCCCCGTTCGGACAGGGTGTAGACGCTCGCTCCGCGCATCGAGGTCGTCGGCCCCGAATCGGCATGCAGCGAGATGAACAGGTCGGCGTCGGCCGACCGGGCGATCTGCACCCGGCTCTCGAGCGGAATATAGTCGTCGGTCGAGCGGGTCAGGACCACGCGATAGCGGCCGGTGCGCTCAAGCCTGGCCTTCAGCGCCTTGGCCGCGGCCAGGGTGACATCCTTCTCGTGCGCCGAGACGCCGGGCGCGCCCGGGTCCTTGCCGCCGTGACCGGCGTCGATGACCACCACGCGCTGGCCGCCGCGACTCGGCGCCCGCGCGGCCACCACCGGCGCGACGGGCGCGGGACGGGCCGACGGGCCGGTGTTCGAGGCGGCGTTCTTCGCCTTCAGGTCGATGACATAGCGATAGGTCGAGACGCCGTCGCCGGGCGGCAGCAGGAAGCGCCGGTGCACCTCGGCGCCGCGCGCCAGCTCGATGTTCAGCTTCACCGCGGTGGCGCCGCGCTCGACGTTCCAGCGCCGCACGAGCCCCTGCCCGCCGCCGCTGAGATTGCTGGCCGTGTCGATGCGCGGCAGGGCCACGACGATCGTGCCGTCGCTGCCGTCCTGCACCAGCTTGCCGGTCACCGAACGGTCGAGGTCGAGGACGATGCGGGTCTCGATCTGGTCGCCGCCGAGGCGGACCTTCAGCAGGCCGCTGCTGGACGAACCGCGGGCGACGCCGCCCAGCGACAGAACCGCCAGACTCAGGCAGACCAGGAAGGCGAAGCCCCTCCATCCCGCCAGAAATCCACCGGTCGCCAACGCCCGCATTCTACGCCCCAAACATCGCTTTGCGATTGATCGTCCATCATCGCACCGGGCGGGTATCGAATTGGTTAAGGCTTTACCTACAACGCCGGTTTGCGACCTGACCCGCGACGCCGGTTTGCGACCGGCGATTGCGACGAGCTTTCCTTTTGAGTCCGGATAGGGCTAAGGTCGCCTGGCGCGCCGGTTCCCGCGAGTGACGGGGATTCTCCGCGCACGAGACACTTCAAGGCCGTGCGTCCGGCCCTTCGCCTCACGGTGAAACGACGCGACCCTCTGACCCCGCGCCCATCCTGGCGCGACAAGGACATTTCCTCATGGGCTGCGCACACGCCCTGGCCTGGCATTCGCCCCTTCGCACCGCCGATCGCGGCGCGTTGGACGGTCATACGGAGCGCGCCTTCACATCATGCCGGCGACCGGGCCAAAGGCCCGCCGCGCGCCGGGGAGACACTTTCAATGACCAAGAAAATGCTTATCGACGCCGCCCACCCGGAGGAAACCCGGGTCGTCGTCGTGGACGGAAACCGGGTTGAAGAGTTCGATTTCGAAAGCCAGTCCAAGAAACAGCTTCGCGGGAACATCTATCTCGCCAAGGTGACCCGGGTGGAGCCCAGCCTGCAGGCGGCCTTCATCGAGTACGGCGGCAACCGCCACGGCTTCCTGGCCTTCAACGAAATCCACCCGGACTACTACCAGATCCCCCTCGCCGACCGCGAAGCGCTGATGCGCGCCCAGGCCGAGGATGACGACGAGCCCGAGACGCGCGGCCGCGGCCGTTCGGCCGCCTCGTCGTCGGAGAACGACGACGACGACGATCACGAGGTCTCGGAAGACGAAGACGACGTGATGGACGAGGAGGTGGCCCGTCGCCGCCGCCGTCTGATGCGCAACTACAAGATCCAGGAAGTGATCCGCCGCCGGCAGATCATGCTGGTGCAGGTCGTCAAGGAAGAGCGCGGCAACAAGGGCGCGGCCCTGACCACCTACCTGTCGCTGGCCGGCCGCTACGGCGTCCTGATGCCCAACACCGCTCGCGGCGGCGGCATCAGCCGCAAGATCACCACCGTCACCGACCGCAAGAAGCTCAAGGGCATCGTGCAGAGCCTGGAAGTGCCCAAGGGCATGGGCCTGATCGTTCGCACGGCCGGCGCCAAGCGCACCAAGACCGAGATCAAGCGCGACTACGACTATCTGCTGCGCGCCTGGGAGAACATCCGCGAGACGACGCTGCACTCGATCGCTCCCGCGCTGATCTACGAGGAAGAAGACCTCGTGAAGCGCGCCATCCGCGACCTGTTCGACAAGGACATCGACGGGGTCTGGGTCGAGGGCGAGCGCGGCTACAAGGACGCGCGCGACTTCATGCGCATGCTGATGCCCTCGCAGGCCAAGAAGGTTCAGCTGTACCGCGAGCCGACGCCGCTGTTCGTGGCGCACAAGGTCGAGGGCCACCTCTCGCAGATCTACACCCCGGTCGTGCCGCTGAAGTCCGGCGGCTACCTGGTGATCAACCAGACCGAGGCGCTGGTCGCCATCGACGTCAACTCCGGCAAGTCGACCAAGGAGCGGAACGTCGAGGCCACGGCCCTCAAGACCAACCTGGAAGCCGCCGAGGAAGCCGCCCGCCAGCTGCGCCTGCGCGACCTGGCCGGCCTGGTGGTCATCGACTTCATCGACATGGATGAGTCGAAGAACAACCGTGCGGTCGAGAAGAAGCTCAAGGACGCCCTCAAGGACGACCGCGCCCGCATCCAGATGGGCAAGATCAGCTCGTTCGGCCTGATGGAAATCAGCCGCCAGCGTCGCCGCAGCGGCGTGCTGGAAGGCACGACCCACGTCTGCGAACACTGCGCCGGCACGGGCCGGGTCCGCTCGACCGAGTCCAGCGCCCTGTCGGCGCTGCGTGCGGTGGAGATGGAAGCCCTGCAGGGCGGCGGCGAGGTGACGCTGAGGGTGTCGCCGGCCGTTGGCCTCTACATCCTCAACGAAAAGCGCGCCTACCTGATCCGCGTGCACCAGACCCACCATCTGTTCGTCACCGTGCAGATCGACGCCGGCCTCGGCGAGGCCGACCACGAGATCGAGCGCACGGCCAGCGGCGAGCGGTCGCTGCACGACCTGGAGCCGGTGGCCTCGACGATCGGCCGCGTCGCCTACGATCCGGAAGACGACCTGCTGGATGACGGCGCCGACTTCGAGGACGAGGAAGACGAAGACGAGGAAGAGGAAGAGGCCGAGGAGAACGAAGGCGGCCTGTCCGACGACGACGAGGACGAAGACGCCGCCGCCCCGGCCCGCGAAGCCCGCGCGCCGCGCGAGGACGGCGAGGCCGGCGAGAACGGCGGCCGTCACGGCCGCAGCCGTCGCCGTCGCCGTCGCGGCGGTCGCCGTGAAGACGGCGAGGGCGCCGAAGCCGGCGCGGCCGTCCAGGCCCCTGCCCCGGCCCGTGACGACGAGGACGCCGAGGGCGCCGAGGGCGAGGCCCAGCGCCGCCGCCGTCGCGGCCGTCGCGGCGGTCGCCGCATGCGCGACGACGCCCGTCCGCAGGACGGCTTCTCCTGGACCCGTCCGCGTGTCCCGTTCGGCGACGATCCCTTCGTCTGGCACGACCCGGCGACCCTGGCCGAAGGCGGCGCGTCCGCCCCGACCGGCGACGCCCGTCCGCCGCGCCGCGAACCGGCGCCCCGGCCTGAAGCCTCCCCTGTCGTCGAGGCCGCGCCTGTCGCCGCCGCGGCCGCCGGGCCGGAGGAAGAGATCTGGGTCGAACTGCCGGTGGAGCCGGAAGCCGGCAAGCGCCGCGCCCGCAAGCCGCGCGGCGGCAAGGCCGCCGCCGCGGTCGCCGAAGCGCCGGTTGAAACGGTGACCGAGGTCGTCGCCGAGCCGGCCGCCGAGGCCCCCGCCGCCCCGGCCGTCGAGGTCGCGCCCGAACCGGAAGCCGCCCCGGCCGCCAAACCCCGCTCGCGTTCGCGCGCCAAGGCCAGGCCCCCGGTCGAGGCCGAGGCTGAAGCTCCGGCCGCCGCCGAACCGGTCGCCGAAGCCGCGCCCGAACCCGCTCCGGAGCCGGCGCCCGAACCCGCGCCGGAACCGGTCGTGGAATCTGTCGCGTCAACGCCGGCCGCCATTGTTCAGCCCGATCCGGCTGAGATTGTCGCGCCGCCCGAGAAGCCCAAACGGGGCTGGTGGCGTCGCGGCTGACCGGCCGATACAGTCATGACGCGCGGGGGCGCGACGGAGAGTTTTGAGGCATGACCTCCCCGATCCGGAAGCCTTTGAGGACCCTGGGCGTCATCACCGCCATGACGGCGGTGATGATGACCCAGGTCGCCCCGGCCTGGGCCCAGTCGGCCCAGCGCGGTCCGACCCTGCTGCGCGACACGGAAATCGAGGAAATCCTCCACCACGAGGCTGACCCGATCTTCCGCGCCGCGGGCCTGCACCCGGAGGATGTCCGCATCCTCCTGATCGGCGACCCGACGCTGAACGCCTTCGCCACCCAGGGTCAGCAACTGGGTCTGCACACCGGCCTGATCCTCGAGGCCGAAAATCCCAACGAGCTCAAGGGCGTCATCGCCCACGAGACCGGCCACATCGCCGGCGGCCACCCGATCCGCTCGGGCGAACTGACCCGGGCCGGCATCAAGCCGATGCTGCTGACCATGGGGCTGGGCGTGCTGGCGCTGTTCGCCGGCGCGCCGGACGCCGGGGCGATGCTGCTGGCCAACTCGCAGTATTTCGGCGCCCTCGGGGCGCTGGGCTACAGCCGCGAGCAGGAAGGCCGCGCCGACCAGGCCGCGGTCGGCTTCCTCGAGAAGACCGGCCAGTCGGGCAAGGGCCTGGTCGAGTTCTTCGACAAGTTCCGCTACCAGGAGGTCTTCTCCCAGGACCGCCGCTTCCCCTACTTCCGCAGCCACCCGCTGTCGTCGCAGCGCATCGAGCTGCTGCGCAGCCGCGTCGAGGCCCAGCCGAGCTACGGCGCCGTCGACAAACCTGAAGACATCCTCGAATTCCAGATCATGAAGGCCAAGATCGATGGCTTCGTGAATCCCCAGGTCTCGCTGACCAAATACAAGGAAAGCGACACCAGCTATCCGGCCCGCTACGCCCGGGCCATCGCCTACTACCAGACCAAGGACCCGGACCGGGCCCTGAAGCTGATCGACGCCATGCTCGTCGACCAGCCGAACAATCCCTACCTCTGGGAGCTCAAGGGCCAGATCCTGTTTGAGTTCGGCCGCGTGGCCGAGGCCGAGGAGCCGCAGCGCAGGTCGGTCGCGCTGAAGCCGGACGCCGCCCTGCTGCGCATCAACCTCGGCCAGACCCTGATCAACCTCAACGACGCGAAGAAGCGCGACGAAGGCATCGCCGAGCTCAAGCGCGTGACCCTGCTCGAAACCGACAACGCCGAAGCCTGGCGTCTGCTGGCGATGGCCTACGAGGCGCGCGGCGACGAGGGCCTGGCCCGGCTGGCCACGGCCGAGCAGTACTTCGCCATGGGAGCCCTCGGGGAATCGCGCAACTTCGCGGTCCGCGCCCGCGAGATGTTCGACCGCAGCTCGGTCGAGTGGTTGCGGGCGACCGACATCGTCATGGCCTCCAACCCCTCCGACCAGGATATGCGCGCCCTGTCCGACGAGGGGTCCGCTTCCCGTCGTTGACGGGCGGCGAGGTTCGCCCCATCTGCACCGCCTGACCCGCCGGAGTTCTCCTGATGCGCCTGTTGCTGATCGCCGCCCTCGCCCTGCTGACGGCGTCCTGCGGGCCCCGCCCCGAGGCGAAAGTCGATCCGGCGTTCGGCCAGAAGGTCCGCGCCTATCTGCTGGCCAATCCCGAGATCCTCATCGAGGTCAGCAACGCGCTCAAGACCAAGCAGGCGCGCGAGTCGCTCGGCGCCTACCGCACGCAGCTTGAAAACGACCCGCGCGACCGCGTGCTCAATCCGGACGGCAAGATCACCGTCGTCGAGCTGTTCGACTACAACTGCGGCTACTGCAAGCTGGTCGCGCCGCAGGTCCTCGAACTGGCCCGCACCCACCCGCAGGTCCGCTTCGTGTTCAAGGACATGGTCATCTTCGGCGAGACCAGCGAGTTCGCCGCCGCCGCGGCCGCCCTGGCCACGACGCCCGAGCAGTACATCGCCCTGCACCGCGACTTCATGGCCGCCAAGCCGCTCAACGACGCCGTCGCCGCGCGGATCATGGCCGCCCACGGCATCACGCCGGCCGCCGCCCGCGCCGAACAGGCCAGCGCCGCGCGCAAACGCTATCTGCAGGACGTGCATGCCATCGCTAATGGCCTGGCCATCGAGGGCACGCCGGCCTTCATCGTCGGCGACACCCTGATCCCCGGCGCCGATCCGGAGGCCCTGAAGGCCGCCATCGCCGCGGAACTGCGGCGCAAGCCAGGCGGGGCCCAGCAGACCTCGGCCGCGCCGCGCCCGCCGGCCGGAACCGCCAGCTAGATCCCGCTGAGGCTCAGGCCCTCGACGGCCGCGCCGCTCCAGCCCGCCTTCGCGCGCGCCAGGGCGTCGGCCGCCGCGGCCTGGTGGCCCAGCGCCGCCTCGGCCCGCGACAGCACCACCAGGGTCATCGGATCCTTCGGCCACTTGGCCAGCACGGCGTTGGCCTCGGCCAGCGCCTGATCGGGCTTGCCGCCGGCCAGCAGGGCGGCCGCCAGGCTGCGCCGCGCCGGATACCACCAGATCGGCGGGTCGCCGCCGAAGCCGAACACCTTCTCCTGCTTCGCCGCCGCCTTGCGGAACGCCGCCGCGGCGTCACCGTAGCGGCCTTCGAGCATGGCCGCCCGGCCCAGCAGGGTTTCCCGGGCGATCAGCACCAGCGTCGGCACGGTCGCGCCGCCGCCCTTGTAGCCGGCCATCTCCTTGGCCGTCGGGGTCAGGGCCGCGGCCTCGGCCAGCACGCCCCTGGCGTCGCCCTTGCGCGCCAGCGCCTCCCCCCGGCCGTAGCGCCACATGGCCCGCACCAGCGGCAGCCGGTCGCCCGGCCCGGCCATGGCCAGCACCTGGTCGGGATCGCCGTAGCGGCCCCGCGCGAACCAGCCGGCGCCGGCGCTGGCCTGCATCCACGGCTGCTTCTCGGCCATCTCGGCCGGCACGCCGGTGTAGAGATCGGCGATCGACAGTGCCGCCTCGGCGTCGCCGGCCATCATCGCCCCGCCGACGGCGAAGCGCACGTTGTGGCCGTAGTAGGGGATCTTCCAGCCGGTCGTCGCCCCGTCGGCCTTCATCCGCTGGGTGTCGACGGCGATGGCCGCCAGGTTGACCCGGCCCGCCTCCCGGTAGCGTCCGACCCGGTAATAGGTGTGCGACGGCATGTGGATCAGGTGGCTGGCCGCCGGCGCCAGCCGGCCCAGCTTGTCGGCATAGGGTTCGGCCTTGCCGCCCACGCCGATCCATTCGCTGGAGTGGATGTAGAAGTGGATCGCGCCGACATGGTCGGGCGTGCGCGCCAGCACCCGTTCGAGCAGCGCATCGGCTTCGCGCACCCGCGCCGTCTTGCCTGTGTCCATCAGCGCTTCGGCGGCCAGCACCTGCAGCGCGTCGTCGTCGGGCCAGGTCGCGGCGGTCGCCACCATCTCGGCGGCGAAGGCCGCGTCGCCGCCGGCGCGCTGGTAGCGCCGGACCATGGCGGCCAGCAGCCGCTTCTCCTTCGCGGTCGCCGCGCTTCCCAGTTGCTGCGCCTTGATCGCCAGCGTCAGGGCCCTGGCCCGCTCGTCCGCGCTGATGCCGTAGTTGATCGTCGGCCCCTCGGCGAAGGCCTGGCCCCAGACGCACATCGCGCAGGCCGGATCCAGCCGCGCGGCCTCCTTGAAGGCGGCCTTGGCGTCGTCGTGGGCGAAGGCCTGGGCCAGCTGGACGCCGTAGCTGAACCACCGCTGGGCCTCGGCATTGCCGGTGCTGATCGTGAAGCCGCCGTTGCCGAAGCCCGGAAGCAGCTTCGGCGGCGCCTCGGCCACGGCCGGCGCCGACCCGCCGGAACTGTCGGCCTCGTTGCCGCAGATCGTCGACACGGTCAGGGCGTCGATGACCTGCTCGTCGGCCGATCGCGACGGCTCGGCGAGACCGATGACGAATCCCGCTACGGCGACGCCGGCGAACAGTCCAATACGCATGTGAGACCCCTGTGCTGACCGGAGGCTAGCAGAGGTCAGACCGGGCGCAATCCAAAGAACGGGACTCTGCGGACCGATAATCCCGGGACATCACGGGACAAACCGCGACTCTAGATCAGCCCCGCCAGCGGCGAACTCGGGTCGGCGTACATCCGGCGGGCCATGCGGCCGGCGAGGTAGGAGTCCCGCCCGGCCATCACGGCGTACTTCATGGCGCGGGCCATGCGGATCGGGTCCCTGGCCTCGGCGATGGCGGTGTTCATCAGGATGCCGTCGCAGCCCAGCTCCATGCCGATGGTCGCGTCCGAGGCCGTGCCGACCCCGGCGTCGACCAGCACCGGCACCTTCGACTGCTCGACGATCAGCCGGATGTTGACCTTGTTCTGGATGCCGAGGCCCGAGCCGATCGGCGCGCCCAGCGGCATGATGGCGGCGGCGCCGGCCTCCTCCAGCTTGCGGGCGTAGACGATGTCATCGGTGCAGTAGACCATGACATCAAAGCCCTCCTTCACCAGCAGTTTCAACGCCTTGAGCGTCTCTTCCATGTCCGGGTAGAGGGTCTTGGGGTCGCTCAGCACCTCGAGCTTGACCAGCGACCAGTCGCCGGCCTCACGCGCCAGACGCAGGGTCCGCACCGCCTCCTCGCCGGTGAAACAGCCGGCGGTGTTGGGCAGGTAGGTGAAGCGGTCCGGCCGAACATAGTCCATCAGCAGCGGCTGGCTGGGGTCGGAGATGTTCACCCGGCGCACGGCCACGGTGACGATCTCGGCCCCGGCCGCCTCGGCGGCGGCGGCGTTGGTGGCGTAGTCCTTGTACTTCCCGGTGCCGACGATCAGGCGCGAGGTGAAGGTGCGGCCGGCGACGGTCCAGCTGTCGGCGGCGGGGGTCAGGGTCTCGGTCATGGCGGCGGTTTACGACGTGTCGGGCCCGGCGAGAAGAACGCGGACGCATCTGCACCAAATCTGCATCACAGCCGTTCGCCCCCTGCACCCCTCCCCCGTTGACCCGGCGCGGCGTCGGCGGATGATGCGGCCATGACCCGTTCGATCCTGATCGTCGATGACGACCCCCACATCCGCCAGCTGCTGGCCTTCGCCCTGACCAAGGCGGGTCTGGAAGCGCGCGAGGCCGAGGACGGCGAGGCGGCCCTTGCCGCGGTCGCCGCCAACGTGCCGGACCTGGTCATCCTCGACATCAACATGCCGCGCCTGAACGGGCTGGAGGTCTGTCGCCGGCTGCGGGCCCAGGGCGACCTGCCGATCCTGTTCCTGTCCTCGCGCGACGACGAGATCGACCGGGTGCTGGGCATCGAGCTCGGGGCCGACGACTATGTGGTCAAGCCGTTCAGCCCCCGCGAGGTCACCGCGCGGGTCCAGGCGATCCTGCGCCGCGCCGGCGGCCGGGCCGCCCCGGCTGCCGCCGGCGACGACGAGGCGGCCATCGTGCGCGGCCGGCTGACCCTCAACACCGACGGCTGGACCGCCCTGTGGGACGACCGCGAGGCGGCCCTTACGGTCACCGAGTTCGGCATCCTGCGCACCCTCGCCTCCACCCCGACCAAGGTGTTCAGCCGCGACGCCATCATCGACCGGCTGCATGGTCCGGGCTTCGCCATCACCGACCGGACCATCGACAGCCATGTGCGCAACCTGCGCGGCAAGTTCACCGCGCTCGGCGGCCACGATGTGATCGAGACGCGCGCGGGCGTCGGCTACCGGTTGGGAGCCTGCACCGGCCAGGCCTCGTGATCGCGACGGTCCGCACCGTCGTCAAACGGGTCTGGCCGCGGCTGAAGCTGCGGACCATCCTGCTGTCGGTGCTGCTGGGCGTGGCCGCCCTGCCCGTCGCCGGGGCGGTGTTCCTGCGCGTTTACGAGAACACCCTGGTGCGCCAGACCGAGGTCGAGCTCGTGTCCCAGGGCGCCGCCCTGACCGCCGCCGCCGCCGCCCTCTGGCCCGGCGCGACGCCGCCGGCCGCGCCGCCGGACAAGACCGCGCCCGGCTACTACACCCCCGAGCACACGACCATCGACCTCAGCCGCTCGCCGGTGCTGCCGGCGCGGCCTGCGGCGGCCCGCGGCGGCCCGCCGGCCGATCCGGCCGCCGTGGCGGCGCTGCCGGCCCTGCGGCGGGTGATCGACGAGACCACCCGCACGACCCTCGCCTCGGTCGTCGTGCTCGACCGCAACGGCGTGGTCGTCCAGGGCCTCGGCCGGGGCGGCAGCCTGCGCCGACTGCCGGAGGTCGCCGCCGCCCTGCGCGGCGAGACCCGCACGGTGCTGCGCCGCCAGTCCGACTACCGCCCGCGCTACTCGTTCGAGTGGCTCAGCCGCGCCTCGGGCATCCGCCTGCACCATACCCGGCCGATCGTCGTCGACGGCAGGGTCGAGGGCGTGCTGCTGCTGTCGCGCTCGCCCCGCGCGCTGTTCGGCGGGCTCTACGAGGACCGTGGCAAGTTCCTCGCCGGCCTGGCCGGGCTGATCCTGATCCTGGTGCTGCTGTCGGGCCTGATCGCCGGCGGCATCACCCGGCCGATCATGGCCCTCAGCCGCGCCTCGCGCGACGTGGCCGCCGGGGTCGGCGACATCCCCGACACCCCGGCGACCGCGGCCATCGAGATCCGCCAGCTGTACGAGGACTTCCGCGCCATGGCCGAGGCCATCGCCCGCCGGTCCCGCTACCTGCGCGACTTCGCCGCCGCCGTCAGCCACGAGTTCAAGACGCCGCTGGCCGGCATCGGCGGGGCCGTCGAGCTGCTGCAGGACCACGGCGAGACGATGAAGCCGGAGGAGCGCGCCCGCTTCCTCGCCAACATCGCCGCCGACAACGCCCGCCTGACCCAGCTGGTCACCCGGCTGCTCGATCTGGCCCGGGCCGACATGGCCCAGCCGGGCACGGGCCAGGCCGTGGAGGTCGGCGAGATCGTCCATCGCATGGTCGACGCGCTCGGCGGCTCGACCCTGGCCATCGAGGCCAGCCTGCCCGACGCCCTGCCCGCCGTGGCCGTCCCGGCCGAGGCGATCGAGACGGTGCTGACGGTGCTGCTGGAAAACAGCCGCCTCATCGGGGCGACCCGGGCCTGGGTCTCGGCGACGGCCGACGCCGCGGCGGTGACCCTGACCGTGTCCGACGACGGCCCGGGCGTGGCGGAGGCCGACCGCGACCGCCTGTTCGAGCCCTTCTTCACCAGCCGTCGCGCGGCCGGCGGCACGGGCCTCGGCCTGCCCATCGCCCGCTCCCTGCTGGCCGCCAGCCACGGCCGGATCACCCTCGCCCCCTCCGCCGGCGGCGCGCGGTTCGAGGTGGTGCTGCCGGTGGCGGAGGTGGGTGGCTGAGGCCTGGGGACCAGGGGCCAGGAGCTAGGGAGTAGGGGCTAGGGATTAGGGGCTAGGGGTTTAGGGGTTAGAGATGACTGGGGACTTCGCCTGCGCATGTCCCTTGCTAGCCCCTAGCCCCTAGCCCCTACTCCCTAGCCCCTATCCCCTATCCCCTAGCCCCTAACCCCTTCCCTGCACCCCATCTCCACATCCCCTCCCTCACCGCTGCCCGCGGCCGGTCCAGCATCGGGCAAACAGGGAGATCCACCATGCAGCAGCCCGCGCCCGCCGAGACCGGCTACGCCATCGTCGTCCAGCCGGAAGCCGACCGCTGGTTGTGGGCGCTGATGGACCTGGACGCGGTGGTCACCGCCAGCGGCATGGCCGACAACCGCGACAGCGCCTGGAAGTGCGGAACCCTGGCCGCCGCGACGTTTGCCGCCCTGCACCGGGGAGCACGGCGCCGGGTGTGACCGTTAGCGCTGGCCGGACCGCTCCCGGCGGCGCATAATGGGGGCTCGTCGTGCGCCCGTCGGCCCGCTGCGTCCGGGAGATCCGATTGCCGCCGTCTGACAAGCCAGAACCGCCGAAAACCGCCAAGGGTCAGGGCTTCGGCTCCCGTCGCGGGAAGCGTTCGCTCAAACTGCTGAAAACGCTGCGCGGCGACGGAAGCCTGCTGGCCGCCGGCCGCACGATCGCCGTGGGCTACCAGATGGACCTCTACGCCGACGGCGACCGTCAGGTCGCCAGCGGATCGCTCGACGGGGACTTCGCCGGCATGGTGGAGGATCTCGAAGGCGGCGAGGCCACCCTCACCCAGGACAACGGCGTCCTCACGCCGGTCACCCTCGAAAACGTCGAGGACGACGGCGCCGAGTTCCAGGTCCGGTATTCGGACCAGGCCTGACAGCTGTACATGAAAGGATGCTCCCCCGCCGGGGGAGCTGTCAGGCCGGAGGCCTGACTGAGGGGGCTGCGCACTGGATGGCCCCCTTCACCATGTGGAGTTTATCCTCGGGCGCGCGCTGCGCGTTCCGGGGGCATGGTCCCCCCTCCCCCGCTGGGGGAGGAGCGCCGCAACCTAAGCCCCGAGGGCGCTGACCGTCACCTGGCCGACATCGACCTTCACGCCGAGGAAGCGCATCTCGCCGCCGACGAAGCTGATCTCTTCCATGGCCACGGTCGGGCTGCGCTTGAGCAGGGCCGCGTCGCGATGGGTCAGGTGCAGGGTCATGGCCGACAGGTCGGACCCGTTGTCGCCGGCCTCGGCGATGGCGCTGCGCAGCAGCAGGATCGTGTCGTGCTTGGGGACCGGACGGTTGGAGATGCTCATGATCGTCGCCTTTTTCCCCCGCAGCCCCATGAATGACGGGGCACTGGTCGGGCAGGACGGCGGATGGGCGAGTCGCCGGCAGGGCTCCCTTCAGGAGCGTCGCGCACAGTAGCACGAAGGGTTCCATGACAGGGGCACAAAAGAAAACGGGCCGGCGTGAGCCGACCCGTCATCCGTAACTGAATGAAGCTGAAAGCCTCAGTCGGCCGACGTCAGCTGGCCAGCGGACGTCTTGCCGCTGCGCTGGTCGCGCTCGAGCTCATAGTTGAGCTTCTGACCTTCATGGATGGAGCCGAGCGACGAACGCTCAACCGCCGAGATGTGGACGAACACGTCGCCGCCGCCCGCGTCAGGCGCGATGAAGCCGAAGCCCTTGGTCGCGTTGAACCACTTAACAGTACCGGTAGCCATAGTTTGTAGCCTTGTAGACATAAATTTCAGCCCGCGAGATGCGGCTGCCTGATCGTATTCTCAGAGGTTTTGGAAGGCTACTCCGGTCACCTCGTGATGAGGTTCCGAAACGGCTGGCCGCGCCAGATCGAACTTCGATTTATTCGGGGTCTCACGAAAACGCCTGTCCGACAAGCGATTATTTGAAATTCGCCGAATACAGCTGTTTGAAAACTGACGGAAAACCGGCGTATTTCGCGCTAGGTCACGCCTGCCGGCCACCCGTCGGAAGCCCTTGGCCTCCAATCCGCATGACGCTAGCCTGCGGTTGCACAGGCTTCGGAGGTCGCCGTGAAGGCGTTCGTGAAGACGTTGAAGGTCCTTGGGGCGTGGCTGCTGCGCTATCTGTGGCTGGCGCTGCCCATGATCATCGTGGCGGAACGGATCGCCAAATCGAACGACCCAGGGCGCGAGGCGATTTTCCAGGGCGCCTTCGTGGCCGCGATGGTGGCCGTCGTGGTTTTGCTGGAGCTGGCTTCCCGGTTCTTCAGGGCGCGCCTGTCGGAGCGCGCTCTCCGGGCGCTCGGCAGGGCGACGATCGGCGTGACGATCGCCGTGGGATGTCTGGCCTGGCTGTTGATGGTGTCGTTCGACAGCTGGTCGGAGATGATCGCGGCCTTCCGGTCGGGCGACGCCCCGCGGATTCTCATCGCCCGCGCCATGCCCGGCCTACAGGCGCTGGCGCCCCTCTATGTCGTGGGCGCCGCCGTGTGGCTGGTGGAAGCCCGGCTCAGGGGCGACGTCCGGCTGGCGGCCCGGATCGTCCTCGCAGCGCTGGTGACCTTCTCGGCCGTCGTGATTCTGCCCGCCGGCCTTAGTCATCAGGCCGGCCAGCCGCTGTTCGACCGGGGCATGGTGCTCGCCCTGGTGCTGTGGCTGGGCATGGTGCTTCCGGCGCTTGGCGTGTTCATCGCCTACCGCAGGATCGGCGACGGCCGGACCTGATCACCCACCGCCGATGAAGGTGACGATCTCGAATCGGTCGCCCTCGTGCACCGGGGTGGCCGCGTGCAGGCCGCGCGGGACGATCTCGAGGTTCTGTTCGACGGCCACCTTGCGGGTCTCAAGACCCAGCGCGGCCACGAGATCGGCGACGGTCGCGACCGCCTCGACTTCCCGCAGTTCGCCATTGATATACACGCGCATGACGCTGCAGCTTGTGACCCCGGCCCGGCGAAGATACAAGGGCCGCCGAAACGACGGCGGGGCCTGATGGCGAAACCGATCCATGTGCTGAGCGGACCCAACCTCAATCTTCTGGGGGTCCGTGAGCCTGAGATCTACGGACGAGAGACGCTGGCCGATATCCAGGCCCGCTGCGAAGCCCGGGCGAAAGGCCTCGGCTACTCGATCGTGTTCCGGCAATCCAACCACGAGGGCGAGCTCATCGACTGGGTCCAGCAGGCCCGGACCGAGGCGTGCGCCCTCGTCATCAACCCCGCGGGCTATGGTCACACTTCCGTGGCCCTGCTCGACGCGCTGAAGACTCTCGATATACCGATCATCGAATGTCATCTGTCGAACCCGGCGGCGCGTGAGACGTTTCGCAGGAAGACCTACGTGTCGCTGGCCGCCACCGGAATCGTTTCGGGCTTCGGGGCCAACAGCTACGAACTGGCGGTCGAGGCCGCCGCCGGCCTGATCGGCGCCCCCGGCGCCTCGGCCTGATCCGCAGACAAGGTAACGCTTCATGTCCACTCCCAAGGCCGCTCCCGAGTCCGGCGATCACCAGGCCATCGACACCCGCGTCGTGCGCAAGCTCGCCGACATCCTGCGCGACACCGATCTGACCGAGATCGAGGTCGAGCGCGGCGGTCTGAAAATCCGCGTCGCGCGCGAGGTGACGATGTCCGCGCCGGTGAGCGCCATGGTCCATGCCCCGGCGCCGGTGGCCATGGCCGCCGCCCCTGCGCCCGTCGCCGCCGCGCCCGCGCCCGCGCCCGTGGCTGACGCCGCCCCGGCCGCCCCGACGCACAACGGCGAGACGATCAAGTCGCCGATGGTCGGCACCATCTATCTGCAGCCGACCCCCGGCTCCGACCCGTTCGTCAAGGTTGGCCAGACCGTCACCCAGGGCCAGACCCTGCTGATCGTCGAAGCCATGAAGACCATGAACCCGATCCCGGCTCCGAAGGCCGGCAAGATCGTCGAGATCCTGGTGTCCGACGCCCAGCCCGTCGAGTTCGGCGAGCCGCTGGCGATCATCGAGTAGGCCAGAGCCGTGTTCGACAAGATCCTGATCGCCAACCGCGGCGAAATCGCCCTGCGGGTTCACCGCGCCTGCAAGGAGATGGGCATCGCCACCGTGGCGGTCCACTCCGAGGCCGACGCCAACGGCATGTGGGTCCGCCTGGCCGACGAAAGCGTCTGCATCGGCCCGGCTCCTGCGGCGAAGAGCTACCTGAACATCCCCTCGATCATCGCCGCCTGCGAGATCACCGGGGCCCAGGCGGTTCATCCCGGCTACGGCTTCCTGTCGGAGAACGCCCGCTTCGCCGAGATCGTCGGCGCGCACGGCTACACCTTCATCGGCCCCAAGCCGGAACACATCCGGATGATGGGCGACAAGATCACCGCCAAGCAGGCGGTCATGGCCGCCGGCATCCCCGTGGTGCCGGGCTCCGATGGGGCCCTGACCACCGAGGAGCAGGCCTTCGAGGCGGCCGACAAGATCGGCTTCCCGGTGCTGATCAAGGCCGCCGCCGGCGGCGGCGGACGCGGCATGAAGGTCGCCGAGACCCGTGAAGACCTGTCCGAGGCCGTCGCCACGGCCCAGGGCGAGGCCCGCGCGGCCTTCGGCGACGACGCCGTCTACATGGAGCGCTACCTCCAGACCCCGCGCCATATCGAGCTGCAGGTCATCGCCGACAGCTTCGGCAACGTGGTCCATCTGGGCGAACGCGACTGCTCGCTGCAGCGTCGCCACCAGAAGGTGCTGGAAGAAGCCCCCTCCCCGGCCCTGACGCCGGCCGAACGCTCCGCCATCGGCAAGGTGGTCGTCGACGCCATCCGGGCCATCGGCTACCTCGGCGTCGGCACGATCGAGTTCCTGTGGGAAAAGGGCGAATTCTTCTTCATCGAGATGAACACCCGCCTGCAGGTCGAGCACCCGGTCACCGAGGCCATCACCGGCATCGACCTGGTCCGCGAACAGATCCGCATCGCCGCCGGCCTGCCGCTCAGCTTTACCCAGGACGACGTTGTCTTCGAAGGCCACGCCATCGAGTGCCGCATCAACGCCGAGAACGCCCGCACCTTCGCGCCGTCGCCCGGCACCATCAACGGCTTCCACGCCCCCGGCGGCCTCGGCGTGCGGCTCGATAGCGCCCTCTACGACGGCTATTCGATCCCGCCCTACTACGACAGCCTGATCGGCAAGCTGATCGTCCACGGCCGCGACCGCGCCGAGTGCATCGCCCGTACCCAGCGCTGCCTGAACGAGATGGTCGTCAGCGGCGTCGACACGACGATCCCGCTGTTCCAGGACCTTCTGCAGCAGGAAGACATCCGCAACGGCGACTACAACATCCACTGGCTAGAACAGTGGATCAAAGCCCAAGGGTAGCCGGGTCCAGTGGCCGACGACGCCTTCGACCTTGAAGAGCTCGTCGCCTGCTACCGGCGCGGCGTCTTCCCGATGGCCGACGCCCGCGAGGACGAGCGGGTCTTCCTGATCGATCCGCAGCGACGCGGCGTGATCCCGCTGGACGGCTTCCACGTCTCTTCGCGGCTGGCCCGCACGGTGCGGTCCGGCCGCTTCCTGGTCAGCGTCGACACCGACTTCGCCGGCGTGGTCGAGGCCTGCGCCGCCTCGCGGCCGGGCCGACCTGAAACCTGGATCAACCATCCCATCCAGCGGCTCTACGAGGCGCTGCACCGGGCCGGGCGGGCCCACAGCGTCGAATGCCGGCTGGACGGCGCGCTGGTCGGCGGCCTCTACGGCGTGTCACTGGGCGGCGCCTTCTTCGGCGAGAGCATGTTCAGCACGGCCCGCGACGCCAGCAAGGTGGCGCTGGTGCATCTGGTCGGCCGGCTGATCGTCGGCGGCTACCGGCTGCTCGACACCCAGTTCATGACCGAGCATCTGGCGCAGTTCGGCGCCGTCGAGATTCCGCGCGCGGCCTATCGCCGGAAACTGGCGGAGGCGCTGGCGGTGGAAGCCGACTTCTACCGCTTCAGCGAGTCAGGTCAAGGCGCCCTGCAGGCGATCAGCCAGGCGTCGTAGACCGGGTGCTGCAACGGGTTGAGGCCCGGCGAGGCGGCCGACATCCACCCGCGGAACACCTGCTTTGGCGGCGGCGGCGCGCGGCCGGTCAGCGACTTGGGCTGCGAGTCGATGGTCATGTAGGCCATCGAGTCCGGCGTATCCTCGTCCGGGGCCGTGGTCTCACAGGCGCGCACGGTGAACACGAGGGTCTTGTAGCGGATCGGCTGGCCGATCGGCGCCTCGAAGCGCAGCGTCTCGGCGGTGACCTTGTCGATCGCCTGGATGATGGCCGCGCCGGAGCGGGTGCGACGCGTCGGATCGGCCGGCTTCTCGACGGCTTGCGACTTGGGCTTGCTGCTGGTGGCCGGGGTCTCGGCCGTGGTCGGCGCGGTCTCGGTCTTGGGCGGCGGAACCTGCAGTCCGGGCGGCGGCTCTTCCGAGGCCGGCGGCGCCTCGGCCCCGGGGGTCGCGGCGGGCGGCGGCGCGGTCGGGGGCCCGGGCGGCGTCGCCTGACGCGCCTGAACGAGCCCGGCCGCGCCCGCGAGGGACAGCGCCGCCAGCAGGGGAAGGGTCAGCCGCATCGGGACGCTACTCGGGCGTCCAGGGCAGGTAGTCGCCGGTGGCGCGGTCGCGCTCGCCGCCCTGGGCGATCGAGCCCTTGGGCCGCCAGGCGTGGACGGTGCCGGTCAGGTTGGGACGGTGGTCCTTTTCCCACGACCGGCGGGGCAGCGGATCGATGGTCGGCGGCTCGTCGAAGGTGTAGCGCAGCCAGCCGTGCCAGTCGGGCGGCACCTTCGAGGCCTCGGCGTAGCCGTTGTAGATCACCCAGCGGCGCTTGCGGTTGTCGTAGCTGTCGCGGTTGTCCCTGGCCTCGAAGTAGCGGTTGCCCAGTTCGTCCTGGCCGACAAACACGCCGCGGCGGCCGATGTGGAACTTCTGGCCGATCGTGGCGCCGTTCCACCAGGTGAAGATCGCTTTGAGCACGCGCAAATCCGCTGAAGACAAGGGTTTGAGGTCGGGCGGACCATAGCGGGGCGCACCGGCCGCGTCCAGCGCTCCGCCGACGCCCCGCGACGCAACATCTTGTGGATGACCGGCCCGCGACACGCCATATCTATTGCCCCTGCCCGACCTGCTCTTTAGCCTTGCGCCAGGGTGCAGTGGAGAGTCGGGTCGATGCGTTTCGCCAAGCGGCTGGCAAAGGTCGCCGCGCCGGAAGTCGAGCTTCGTACGGTCGAGACGGCGGACGCCCTCACCGGCGTGCTGGCGCCGCGCGGATGGACCAGCGCCCGGGTCGAGGCCTGGCTGGACTGGGCCGAGTCCATCGCCCCGCACGCCGCCGACCGGGACCGTGACGGCGCGGCCCTGCTGGCCGGCGGCCCCGCCCACTTCACCAACGCCCTCACCGCCCGCGCGGCCCAGCGCAAGATTCTCGATCGCCGCCCTGACCTGCTGGCCTTCGAGGCGGAGTTGACCGCCGTCCTGCTGGGCGGGATCGCCGCCTTCGGCCGCGCCCGCCAGATCTTCGCCGACGGCCCGCTGCTCTCGGTCGGCGAGCCGGCCTTCCGCGTCGCCGCCGACCGGCTGGCGGCCGAATGCCTCGGACAAGGCCTCGCCGAGCGGTCAGCCGAGACCCTGGCCCTTCGGCTCAACGCCATTTCCGACGCCGTGCGCCGCTGCGAGGGGGATCCGGCCGCCTGCGCCGACCCGGCCGGCAATCCGGCCCTCGCCCGCGCCGCCCACGCCGCTCGCCTCGCCGGCGCCGATGACGCGGCCATCGCCGACGCCATCGCGCTGGGCTTCGTCGGCGAGGACGCCGGCCACGCCCTGCTCGAGCTCGCCCCGCCGCCGCTGATGCTGGCCATCGCCGCGGCCGGCGCGGACCCATCGCGGGCGGCGATGCTGGCCTGGCGCACCGGCCGGCTGGCGCTGGCCCGCGACGCGACGACCGCGGAACGGCTGCGCGACCACGCGGCCGGCCCCTGCGCGGCGGTCCATGTCGGCGACCTCGGCCCGGACGACCTGACCGCCGCCGTGCGCGTCGCGGGCCTCGCCCTGAAACTGTCCGTCGAGGCCGGCGAGACGCCCCGCCTGACCCTGGCCGGCGTCGCCGAGCGGCTGATGGCAGGAGGTCTCGCCTGGTCGACCGACGCGGCCCGCGACGCCGCGGCCAGCCTCTGGCGCCTGGCGGTCGAGGCCGCCCGCGCGCTGGACGCCGAGACGCCGGACCTTCCCCGCCTGACGGTGGCACCGTTCGGCGACGCCGACCTGTCCCTCCGCCTCGGCGGCGTCAGCCTCGGCGCCGCGCCGGTCCCCGGCGTGGTCGTCAACGCCGAGACCGCCGACGGCGAGATTATCCCCGTGCTGTCCGACGCGGCGCTGCGCGGCCTGACCACCCTCGGCGCCGATCTGGACGCCGCCCGGCTCTATGCGCTCGGCGCCGGCACGCTGGAGGATGCGCCCGGCGTCGGTCACGCCGAACTGCACGCGCTCGGCCTGACCGACCATGAGATCAGCGCGGCCGAAAGCCACCTGCCGTTCGTCACCGGCCTGGCCCAGGCCTTCACCCCGGCCATCCTCGGCGCCGGCTTCGTCTGCGACGTGCTCGGCGCGCCGGCCGAGGCGCTGCAGGACGCGGCCTTCGACACCCTGGGCTTCGCCGGCTTCTCGGCCGACCAGATCGCCGCCGCCGAGCGTCACGCCCTGGGCGCAGGCGCCCTGACCGGCCACGCGGCGCTGGACGCCGGCCAGCAGGCCGTGTTCGCCCCGCCATCCCTCGCCGACCGGCTGGCCATGGCCGCCGCCGTCGAGGTCGTCGCCGACCAGCCCGGCCTGACCGACATCACCCTGCCGTTCGACGCGACGCCGGCCGACGCCCTCGCGGCGGTCGCCCTTGGCGCGGCGTCGGGCGTCGGCGCGGTCCACGTCCGTCGGGAGGCGGCCCCGGCGGGTTTCGCCCTCGCCCTCCCCGAGCCGGAAGCTCCGAAGGCCGCGCGCCCCGAGACCATCATCGAGGAGCGCATCGTCGAGCGCCGCGTCGAGGTCGAGATCGAACGCGCGCGCCGCAAGCTGCCCGATCGCCGCAAGGGCTACATCCAGAAGGCGGCCGTGGGCGGTCACAAGGTCTATCTGCACACCGGCGAGTACGACGACGGCGAGCTCGGCGAGATCTTCATCGACATGCACAAGGAAGGCGCCGCCTTCCGCAGCCTGATGAACAACTTCGCCATCGCCATCTCGATCGGCCTGCAGTACGGCGTGCCGCTGGACGAGTTCGTCGACGCCTTCGTGTTCACCCGCTTCGAACCGGCCGGGCCGGTGACGGGCAATGACTCGGTCAAGTCCGCGACCTCGATCCTCGACTATGTGTTCCGCGAGCTGGGCGTCAGCTATCTCGGCCGCCACGACCTCGCCAATGCCGAGGGCGAAGCCCTCAACGCCGACGGCCTCGGCCGCGGCAAGGCCGACGACGCCGCCCTCGCCTTCCAGGAAGAGCCCCAGCCGGCCTCGAAGTTCATCTCGAAGGGCTTCGCGCGCGGCTCGGCGCCGGACAATCTGGTCTTCCTGCCGTTCAGCGGCCGCAAGGCCGAACTGTCCGACGAACTGCAGCAGCGCGCGGCCGGCGTCTGCCCGGCCTGCGGCGACCTCGCCGTCATCGGCGGCGTCTGCGGGGCGTGCGGGGCCAGCTAGGGACTAGGGGCTAGGGGCTAGGTTCGAACAGCGCACGCCGCTGAGGCCGCGCCTACCCTCGGCTAACCCCTAACCCCTGGCCCCTTCGTCAGGTCATCTGGTCTTAAGCTTGCACGGTTAAGGGAAATCCGACGTCCAACGGAGCATCCGTGCCGTGATGAGACCCTTCGCCGCCCTTGGCCTGCTGGCCGCTCTCGCCGCCACGCCTGCGCTCGCACAGGACGCGGGCCAGATCGCGCGCGTTCAGGGCGGCGCCAGCTGCCCGCGCTGCAACCTGTTCCAGGCCGAGCTGTCGAACCGCACGCTCAAGGGCCTGAACCTGTCGGGCTCGCGGCTGCGCCAGGCCGACCTCAGCCTGTCGGTGATGAACCGGACCAGCTTCGCGGGCGCGGACCTGCGCGACGTCAACGCCTATGGCGGGGTGTTCTCCAGCGCGAGCTTCGCCGGGGCCAACCTGACCAACGCCACCTTCGTCGGCGCCTTTCTGCAGGGGGCCGCCTTCCGGGGCGCGACCCTGGCCGGCGCCAACTTCTCCGGCGCCGAGATGAGCCGGGCGACCGGCCTGACCCAGGGCCAACTGAATCGCGCCTGCGGGGACGAGGCGACCACCCTGCCAGCCGGCCTGCGCATCCCCGCCTGTCGTTAAACCCAAGTCATTACCGCGATTTAAGTGGTCTTGCTGGCCTTGGCGCGGCAAACCCGATAGCGAACAGGCTCCCGCAGAGCCGCAGACCCCGACGGTCCATGACCCGTTTCGCGATCGCCTTTTCCAGTCTCGTCCTCGCCAGCCTCGGCCTGGTCGGACACGCCAGCGCCGTGACGGACGACCGTGACGTCGCCCGTCTGGTCTCCTTCGGCGGCGCCTGCGGCAAATGCGATCTTTCCGGACGCCGGCTGACCGGGGCCAAGTTCGCCGGCGCGGCCTTCGCCGACGCCAGCTTTGTCGGCAGCGACCTGCGCGGCGCGACCTTCATGGGCTCGAATTTCCAGCGCGCCCGCCTCAACGGCGCCGACCTGCGCGGCGCGATGATCGCCGGCAGCGACTTCAGCGCCGCGGACTTCGGCGGCGCCCGGCTGGACGGCCTGGAAGGGCCGGCCGTCAACTTCATGCGGGCCAATTTCGCCGGCGCGACCCTGACCGGGGCCGAGCTGCCCGGGGCCAACCTGATGTTCGCCAACCTGACCCAGGCGCGGCTCGACGGCGCGGAGCTGCCGCGCGCCCGGCTGCTGCACGTCAATGGCCAGGGGGCGAACTTCGCCTCGGCCGAACTGGACGGCGCGATCCTCAGCGACTCGCGCTTCGACGGGGCCTCGTTCAAGGGCGCTTCGCTGGAGCGGGCGATCCTCACCGGCGCCAGCTTCGAGGGCGCGGATTTCCGGGGCGCGGACCTGGACGGCGCGGTGCTCATCGGCGCGGTGCTGACCGGCGCGCGGGGCCTGCGGCAGGAGCAGCTCGACGATGCCTGCGGCGACGAGCGGACCCGGTTGCCGGCCGGCCTGCGGGTCAAGGCCTGCCGCGGCGTGATCGTCATCCGCACGCCGCGCGCGCCGCCGGCGCCGCCCGCGCCGCCGGCCCGGGTCACCCC
>NZ_JBXAQC010000002.1:0-628915 GCF_058806855.1 Caulobacter sp. GW821-FHT12F03 | reverse complement strand
CCCGACCTTCTCGACTAACGCTGCCGGCACTCTGAGCCGGAGATAGAAGATCCTTCCCCTGACGATCAGTCCGGACGGTTGCCGCCGGAATCGTGAGCCTGACGGTGCCTGGGACCGTAGAAGCGGTTGAGAGAGCCGTTCGGACGGTTCGGGACCGTTGTGACCCACGGCTGTGTTACAGCCGGGATCGCCGGAAAACCTTATCGAGTAAGGGTTTGAATGGTCTTCGGAGGAACCCTTGTGACACACGCCTGTGTCACAGAATGGGTCCTGATTGCCATCAACCCCTTGTCCAGTAAGGGATTGGTGGAGCCGAGGGGAATCGAACCCCTGACCTCCTCATTGCGAACGAGGCGCTCTACCATCTGAGCTACGGCCCCCTTCCAGGAAGGGAAGCGGCGCACATATGGCCGGGTCGCCTTGCCTGTCAAGGCTGGGTGACGCGGCGGGGGGCTCGCGCGCCTTGCCGCCCCCCGGCCCGGCGGATAGAAGCAGGCGCAACACCCACCGGAACCCCGCTTCATGGCTGCCATCGTCGGCTTCGTCTTCTTCATCATCAACAGCCTGCTGGGATTGCTGATCCTGGCCCTGGTGGTCTCGGCGATCCTGTCGTGGCTCGTCGCCTTCGACGTGGTCAACCTGCGCAACAATGTCGTGCGGCAGATCTACTACGGGCTCGAGCGACTCACCGATCCGCTGCTGGCGCCGATCCGCCGCTTCGTGCCGTCGCTGGGCGGCATCGACCTTAGCTTCCTGATCCTGTTCCTGATCATCCAGGGCATCCTCAAGTACCTGTCGCCGGCGGCCGAAGCGTCGCTCCTGTCGCTCGTCGGCTGAGCCCATGCGGCTGGCGGTCCGCCTGACGCCGCGCGGCGGCCGGGACGCCATCGACGGCTGGGCCAGCGGCCCCGACGGCCGCCCCTACCTCAAGGCCCGGGTCTCCGCCCCGCCGGTCGAGGGCGAGGCCAACGCCGCCCTGACCGTGCTGCTGGCGAAGACGCTGGGCGTCAGCAAGTCTTCCGTGCGCATCGCCGCGGGCCAGACCGGCCGCCTGAAGTCGGTCGAGCTCGACGGCGTCACCGAAGCCGATCTGGCCGCGATCTTCGGCCCATCCCCCGGAGCCTGACCCATGGCCGGCAGCCAGGACTTCACCGCCGACCCGCGCAACGCCAGCGCCCGCATCTGGCTGAACGGCGCGCTTGTGACCCGTGACGAGGCGAAGGTCTCGGTGTTCGACGCCGGCTTCGTCGTCGGCGACGGCGTCTGGGAGGGACTGCGGCTCCACAAGGGCCGGCTGATGTTCCTGGACGCCCATCTGGACCGGCTCTACGCCGGGGCGGCGGCGATCAACCTCGACATCGGCCGCTCGCGCCTGGGGATGATCGACGCCCTCGACGAACTGATCGAGGCCAACGGCATGGAGGACGGCGTCCACCTGCGCCTGATGGTCACCCGCGGCGAGAAGACCGGCGCCAACCAGGACCCGCGCAACGCGCTCGGCAGGCCGACCATAGTCATCCTCGCCGAGTGGAAGGTTCCCAGCCCGGCGATCGTCACGCGCGGCCTGTCGCTGTTCACATCGTCGATCCTATGCAGCCCGGCCAACATGTTTGACATGCGGCTGAACTCGCACAGCCGGCTGAACCTGATCCTGGCGCTGAACGAGGCGATCGCGGCGGGGGCCGACGAGGCGCTGATGCTCGATCCGGCGGGCTTTGTGTCCAGCTGCAACGCGACCAACTTCTTCTGGGTCCGGGACGGCGAGGTACGGACCTCGACCGGCGACTTCTGTTTCAACGGCGTGACCCGGGCCAACGTCATCCGGCTGTGCCGCGACAACGGCATCCCGATCCGGCTGGACAATTTCGACGTCGAGGACGCGCGCGGGGCCGACGAGGCCTTCGTCACCGGCACCTTCGGCGGGCTGACGCCGGTGCGGGAGATCGACGGCCGTGACCTGCCGCTGGCCCTGCCCGGCCCGGTGACCGCCCGGCTGCGCGCCCTGTACGAGGCGCTGAAGGACGCGGAGGCCGCCCGGTGACCGTGCGCATCGCCATGTGGTCGGGCCCGCGCAACATCTCCACGGCGATGATGCGGGCGTTCGAGAACCGGCCCGACGCGGCGGTCAGCGACGAGCCCTTCTACGCCGCCTATCTGGCGGAGACGGGCCTCGACCATCCGATGCGCGACGCGGTGCTGGCCAGCCAGCCGACCGACTGGCGCGCGGTCGCGCAGGCCATGGCCGGGGAGGCCCCGGGCGGCGCGCGGGTCTGGTACCAGAAGCACATGACCCACCACATGCTGCCGGATTTCGGGCTGGAGTGGACGAAGGCCTGCCGCAGCGCCTTCCTGATCCGCAGCCCCGAGGCGGTGCTGGCCAGCTACACCGTAAAGCGCGAGCAGGTGACCCTGGCCGACATCGGCTTCGAGCGGCAACGCGAGCTGTTCGAGCGCGAGGCCGACCGGCTGGGCGCGCCGCCGCCGGTGGTCGAGGGACGTGACGTGCTGGCCGATCCGCGCGGGACGCTGGGCCGGCTCTGCGCTGCGCTGGGCATCGGCTTCGACGACCACATGCTGGCCTGGCCGGCCGGACGACGCGACAGCGACGGCGTCTGGGCCCCGGCCTGGTACGACGCGGTCGAGGCCTCGACCGGCTTTGGCCCGCCGCGCCCCGAAGCCGGCCCGGGCGACCTCAACGACGACCTGCGGCGCATCGCCGACGCCGCCCGCCCGCACTACGCGCGGCTGGCGGCCTTCCGGCTGTAACAATCACTCGCCATCTGTGCTCGCGCCGACCTATCGGCCGTCACAATCGGCGCGTACGGTGACAGCCCATGGACCTGCCGCCCCGCCACTACCCGACCGCCGCCGCGAAATGCGCGGACCTGATCGTGCACATCGCCGGCCTGGCGCTGGCGCTGTTCGGCGGCGGGACGCTGCTGGGCCTGTCGGTGGCGCACGGCGGCGGCGGCCGGATCGCCTCGGTGGCCGTCTACGCCGTCGGCATGGCCGTGATGCTCGGCTGCTCGCTGGCCTACAACTTCGGCAAGGCGCCCTGGCGGCCGCTGCTGCGACGGTTCGACCACGCCGGCATCTTCCTGATGATCGCCGGCAGCTACACCCCCTTCACCACCCAGAGCCTGACCGGCGGCTGGGCCATCGGCATGACCAGCGCGGTCTGGGGCCTGGCGCTGCTGGGCATCGCCGGCAAGCTGTTCCTGCCGGGCCTCGGCAAGGGCTTCTGGGTCGCCCTGTATCTGGCGCTCGGCTGGGCGGTGCTCATCGCGCTCAAGCCGATGATCGCCGGGCTGTCCTGGGTGGCCCTGTTGCTGCTGGCCATCGGCGGCCTGCTCTATTCGACGGGCGTGATCTTCTACCTGATGAAGCGGTTCAAGTTCCGCCGCGCGGTCTGGCACGGCCATGTGGTCGCCGCCGCCGCCGTCCAGTACGTCGCCGTGCTTGTCGGCGTGGTGCTGGCCGGCGCGCACTGAGGCCGATCGCGCCCTTTTTGCGCCGCGCCCGGCGAGCGATAGTCGCCGCATGACCCGAACCGATCCGACCCGCGACCTCGCCAGCAAGGCGCCAGCCGTCACCCTGGCGTTCTGGGTCATCAAGATCCTCGCCACGACGCTCGGCGAGACAGGCGGCGACCTGCTGTCGATGACGCTGAACGTCGGCTACCTCGTTAGCACGGTGATCTTCTTCGCCGTCTTCGTCGTGGCGGTGGCGGCGCAGATCCGGACGAAGCGCTGTCACCCGTTCCTTTATTGGGGTGTCATCCTGGCCACGACCCTGGCCGGCACGACCCTGTCCGACTACCTCGACCGCACCGCCGGGCTCGGCTACGTCGCCGGCGCGGCCCTGCTGGCCACGGTGCTGGTCGCGGCCCTCGTCGTCTGGCGGCTGACGCTCGGGACCATCGCGGTCGATCACATCAGCGACCCGAAGGCCGAGACCTTCTACTGGGTGACCATCCTGATCTCGAACACCCTGGGCACGGCGCTGGGCGACTTCCTCGCCGACAGTTCGGGGCTGGGCTTCCTCGGCGGCGCGCTGCTGATCGGCGCGCTGCTGACGCTGGTGGCGCTCGCCTGGTGGCGGACGAAGGTCTCGCACACGGTGCTGTTCTGGCTGGCCTTCGTGCTGACGCGGCCACTCGGCGCCACGGTCGGCGACCTGCTGACCAAGACCCACGCCAAGGGCGGGTTGGGCCTCGGCACGATCCCCGCCTCTCTGGTCATCGCGGTGGTGCTTCTGGTCCTGATCATCGCGACGACGCGGCGCAGGACCGCCCCGGCCTAACCCATCCAGCGATAGCCGACGCCCGGTTCGGTCAGGATCAGGGTCGGGGCCGACGGATCCGGCTCGAGCTTCTGACGGATCTGGCCGACGAACACCCGCAGGTACTGCACGTCCTGTTCATGGGCCGGCCCCCAGACCGCGGTCAGCAGCTGGCGATGGGTGACCACCTTGCCGCCGCCCTCGATCAGCTGGACCAGCAGGTCGTACTCGCGCGGCGACAGGCGGATGGTCTCGCCCGCCCGGGTGACCAGCCGCTTGATCAGGTCGATGCTCAGGTCGCCGACGGTGATCACCGGCTCTGCGCCCTTGACCTGCAGCCGGTGGCGCAGGGCCACGCGCAGGCGCGCCAGCAGCTCGCCGACCCCGAACGGCTTTTCCACATAGTCGTCGGCCCCGGCGTCGAGGGCGTCGATCTTCTCCGTCTCGCGGTCGCGCGCCGAGAGGATGATCACCGGCCCGTCGTAGAAGGCGCGCGCCTTCCGCAGGGCGTCCTTGCCGTCCATGTCCGGCAGGCCGAGGTCGAGCACCACCGCGTCGGGCGGCTTGCGGGCGATCTCGCGCAGCCCCGCCGTCGCATCGTCGGCCCGGACAGGCTCATAGCCGGAAGCCTCCAGCGCCGGCCCGAGGAAGCGGTGGATCTGCGGCTCGTCGTCGATGACGAGGATGCGGGGGCGGTAGGCGGTCAAAGCATGTGGCCCGGGGTGACGGTTTCCTTGCGCAGGCTGATCAGGATGCGCGTCCCGCGTCCATCATGGATCGGGCTGGCGGCCGCGATTCGTCCGCCCATGGCCTCGACAAAGCCCTTGGCAATGGCCAGGCCCAGGCCCGCGCCCTTGCCGCGGTCGGTCGACTCCTCCATCCGCCGGAAGCGCTCGAACACCCGCTCCAGCTCGGCCGTCGGGATGCCGCGACCCTCGTCCTCGATCGAGATGACCACATTGCCCCGGTCCTCGTAGGCGGCGGTCTCGATGGTCGAGCCGTCGGGGCTGTAGGCGATGGCGTTCTCGAGGATGTTGACCAGCGCCTGCTCGAGCAGCGACGGATCGGCCATGATCATCGACAGCTCGGCCGGGAAATCGCGCACCAGCCTGCGGCCCTCCAGCCGGCGTTCCACCCGGGCGATGGCGGCGGCCAGCACATCGCGCACGTCGGTCCAGTCCTTGCGGGTCTTCAGCGCCCCGCCCTCGAGCCGGGTCATGTCGAGCAGGTCGCCGACGTAGCGGTTCAGCCGCTCGGCCTCCTCGCGGATCGACAGCAGCAGGTCCGTGCGGACCTTCGGCTGCATCGACTTGCCGAAGTCGATCAGGGTGGTCACCGCCCCCAGCACCGTCGACAGCGGCGTTCGCAGGTCGTGGCTGACCGAGTTGAGCAGGGCCGACCTGAGCCTGTCGGAGCGGCGCAGGGCGTCGGCGTCGGCGGCCTCGGCGGCGAACTCGGCGCGTTCCAGAGCGATGGCGCCCTGGTCGATCAGGGCAAGGGCGAACCGCTGGTCCTCCTCGGCGTCGAGCGCGCGGGGTTCGAGCGCCGCGACGCCGGAGCGGGCCTTGACCCCCTGCAGCGGCCGGAAGGTCCAGGCGGCGTTGGGCAGGGTGCCGGTGCCGGCGCCGGCGGGCTCGCCTTTTTCCCACGACCAGCGCGCGGCGGCCATGTCGGCCGTCGACAGGGTCTCCATCGCCGGCGCGGCGGCGACCGCGACGATGTCGCCGCCCGAGGGCAGGAAGACGATGGCCTTGCCGCCCGTCGCCGCCGACAGCTGTTCGGCCAGGGCGGCGGCGGCGTCCTCCTTGCGCGCCGCGCCGGACAGACGACGACTGGCGGCCAGCAGGGCGGAGATCGCCGAGGCCCGCCGCGAGGTCGCCCGCGCCTGGTCGCGCACCCGGCCGGCCAGCCAGCCGGTGGTCAGGGCCGCGGCGAAGAACACGCCGAAGGTCAGCACGTCGCCGGGGTGGCCGATCAGGAAGGTCAGGCGCGGCTCGAGGAACAGGAAGTTGTAGACCACCGCCGCCAGGCCCGCCGCGGTCAGCGCCGGCCACAGGCCGAAGGCCAGGCCCGAGCCCATCACGCTGAGCATGAAGATCATCGCCAGGTTGGCGTTCTCGACGCGGCCATCCATCAGGCTTGCCGCGCCGACCGCGAGGGCCACCAGCCCGATCGCGCCGAGGTGCCCGCGCCAGGCGATCGGCCCGCGCGGCCGCGGCGGCCGCGCGACGGGCCGGTCGTCGGCCCCGGCCTCGGTGATGATGTGCAGCGCCGCGCCGGAGGCCTCCTCGAGAAGCGCCGGGGCGAGCGACCGGCCGAGCAGGCCGCGCCACTTCGACCGGCGCGACTTGCCGATGACGATCTGGGTGACGTTGTTGCGCCGGGCGTGCTCGAGCACCGCCGAGACCAGATCGTCGCCGGTCAGCACCACGGTCGAGCCGCCCAGCTGTTCGGCCAGCTTGAGCGCCTCGTTGAGCCTGACCCCGCCCATCGCATCGCCGGCGGCGCGGTTGGGCCGCTCGATGTGGGCGACCGTCCAGGGGGCGTCCATCATCATGTCCGACAGCCGCCGCCCGGCCCGCACCAGCGAGCCGGCCATGGCGTCGGGACCCACGAGCACCAGGATGCGCTCGCCGGCGGCCCAGGGGCCCACGACCCCGGCCGCCTTCATCGCCTGGGTCAGCTGGTCGTCGACCGTCTGGGCCGCCCGGCGCAGGGCCAGTTCCCGCAGGGCCGTCAGGTTTTCCGGCTTGAAGAACCGGTCGGCGGCCAGCCGCGCCGTCTCCGGCACATAGACCTTGCCCGCCGCCATCCGCTCACGCAGCTCGGTCGGGGTGATGTCGATCAGCTCGATCTCGTCGGCCCTGGACAGGGCGCTGTCGGGCACCGTCTCGCGCTGGCGCACACCGGTGATCTTCCAGACCACGTCGACCAGGCTTTCGAGGTGCTGGACGTTCAGCGTGGTCCAGACATCGATGCCGGCGGCCAGCAGTTCCTCGACGTCCTGCCAGCGCTTGGGATGGCGCGAGCCCGGCGCGTTGGAATGGGCGTATTCGTCGATCAGCAACAGCCCCGGCCTGCGCGCCAGGGCCGCGTCGATGTCGAACTCCATCAGGGTGTGATCGCGATAGTCGATCGGCCTCCGCGGCAACACCTCGAGCCCCTCCAGCAGGGCCTCGGTCTCGCGGCGGCCGTGGGTTTCCACCACCCCTACAAGCACGTCGCCGCCGGCCGCCTGGAAGCGGCCCGCGGCGGCGAGCATCTCGTAGGTCTTGCCGACCCCCGGCGACATGCCGAGGAACACCTTCAGTCGCCCTCGACCATGACGCCCCGCTGTCGCCAGCAGGGCGTCGGGGTCGGGCCTGGGAGGTTCGCCGGGACTCATCGCGCCGGAGGTTGCGCCGCCGGGAAGCGGGCGTCGAGCGCCAGATTGGCCTTCAGCACATTGACGCGCGGCTGGCCGAGGAAGCCGAGCGTCGGGCCGGTCGTGCCGGCCAGCAGGACTTCCCGCACCCGGGCAGGAGTCACGCCCCGGGCGTCGGCGATCCGCTGGACCTGGCGTTCGGCGTAGGCCGGCGAGATGTCCGGGTCGAGACCCGAGCCCGAGGCGGTCACCGCATCGACCGGGATGGCGGCCTTGCTCTCGGCCCGCAGGGCGTCGGCGTCGATCTTCACCCGGGCGGCGTAGTCGGGGTTCATCGGGCCGTAGTTGGAGCCGGACGACGCGGCGGCGTCATAGCCCTTGCCGGCGGCGGACGGGCGGGGGTGCAGGTATCCGGGCGCGGCGAACCCCTGGCCGATCAGACCCGAGCCGACGACGCGGCCGGCCCTGTCGGTGACCAGCGAGCCGTTGGCCTGGGCCGGGAACACGGCCTGGGCGACGCCCGTCACGGCCAGGGGGTACCCCAGGCCCAGCAGGGCGGTGAAGAAGACCATCGAGACGATGGCGGGACGGATTTGCGACAGCATGGCGGGATCCTCAGGCGAGGCCGAGTGTGGAGACGATCAGGTCGATCAGCTTGATGCCGATGAACGGCGCGACGAGGCCGCCGAGGCCGTAGAGGGTCAGGTTGCGGCTCAGCAGCTTGCCGGCGCCGATGGCCCGGTACTTCACCCCGCGCAGGGCCAGCGGGATCAGGGCCACGATCACCAGGGCGTTGAAGATCACCGCCGAGAGGATGGCGCTCTCCGGGCTGTGCAGACGCATGATGTTCATCGCTCCCAGCGCCGGCAGGCTGACCACGAACATCGCCGGGATGATGGCGAAGTACTTGGCCACGTCGTTGGCGATCGAGAAGGTGGTCAGGGCGCCGCGGGTGATCAGCAGCTGCTTGCCGACCTCGATGATCTCCAGGACCTTGGTGGGGTCGCTGTCCAGGTCGACCATGTTGCCGGCCTCGCGGGCGGCCTGGGCGCCGGTCTGCATGGCCACCCCGACGTCGGCCTGGGCGAGCGCCGGGGCGTCGTTGGCCCCGTCGCCGCACATGGCCACCAGCCGGCCCTTGGCCTGTTCGGCGCGGATCAGCCGCAGCTTGTCCTCCGGCGTGGCCTCGGCGAGGAAGTCGTCGACCCCGGCCTCCGAGGCGATGGCGGCGGCGGTCACCGGATTGTCGCCGGTGATCATCATCGTCCGCACGCCCATGCGGCGCAGGTCGGCGAAGCGGTCCTTCACGCCCGGCTTGACCACGTCCTTGAGGTGGATGACCCCGACCAGCACGCCGGTCTCGGTCACCGCCAGCGGCGTGCCGCCCGACCGGGCGATCCGATCCACGGTCTGACGGAACTCGACCGGCGTGCGGTCCTCCGCCAGGTCCAGCGACTTCAGCACCGCGTCGACCGCGCCCTTGCGCCAGGAGGCCTTGCCGGCGTCGAGGCCCGACTGCCGGGTGGTCGCCGAGAAGGCGATGAAGGTCGAGCCGGCCGGCGCCTCGGCGGTCATGCCGTGCTCATGGGCCAGGTCGACGATCGAGCGGCCCTCGGGCGTCTCGTCGGCCAGCGAGGCCATCAGCGCCGCCCGCAGCGCCACTTCCGGCCGCACGCCGGGGCAGGCGACGACTTCCGTGGCCATCCGGTTGCCGAAGGTGATGGTGCCGGTCTTGTCGAGCAGCAGGGTGTCGACGTCGCCGGCGGCCTCGACCGCCCGTCCCGACGTGGCGAGCACATTGACCTTCAGCAGCCGGTCCATGCCGGCGATGCCGACGGCGCTGAGCAGCCCGCCGATGGTCGTCGGGATCAGGGTGATGAACAGGGCCCCCAGCACCATCGGGTCCAGCTTCACGCCCGAATAGGCGCCCAGCCCCAGCAGGGTCACGACCGCGATCAGGAACACCAGGGTCAGACCGGCCAGCAGCACGGCCAGGGCCAGTTCGTTGGGCGTCTTGCGCCGGTCGGCGCCTTCGACCATGGCGATCATCCGGTCGAGGAAGGTCGAACCCGGCTGGCTGGTGATGCGCACCTTGATCCAGTCGGAGACGACGGTGGTGCCGCCGGTCACGGCCGAACGGTCACCGCCGCTTTCGCGGATGACGGGGGCGGATTCCCCGGTGATGGCCGCCTCGTTGACGCTGGCCACGCCCTCAATGATCTCGCCGTCGGACGGGATGACGTCGCCGGCCTCGACCAGCACCACCTCGCCGACGCCGACCTTGTGCGCCGGGGTCGGGATCCAGGTGCCGGTGGTCGGGTCGATCAGCAGCTTTGCCTTGGTCGTCACCCGCGCGGCGCGCAGGCTGTCGGCCGCCGCCTTGCCGCGGCCTTCGGCGACGCTTTCGGCGAGGTTGGCGAACAGCACGGTCGCCCACAGCCAGCCGGCGATCTGCACCGGGAAGCTCGCGGACTGGCCGCCGCTGATGGCGGCCACGGCCGAGACCGTGGCGAGGCCGGCGACGACCTCGGTGGCGAGGATGACCGGATTGCCGGTCAGCCTGCGCGGGTCGAGCTTGATGAAGGCGTCCTTCGACGCCCGCAGCAGGACGGCCGGGGAGAGACCGGCGGCGCCGATGGCGCCCTTGGTGCGGCGGCCGTGGTCGTCGGCGGTGGTGGTGATGGACATGTCAGGCGTCCTTGAGGATCAACGGGGGATCAGTGCGCCGCCGCCAGCACCTGGAAGTGCTCGACGATCGGGCCCAGCGCCAGGGCGGGGAAGAACTGCAGGCCGCCGAGGATCAGGATGATCCCGATCAGCAGGCCGACGAACAGCGGGCCGTCGGACGGCAGGGTGCCGGCGGTCGGGGCGAGCTTGGGCTTGGCGGCGATCGATCCGGCGATGGCCATCACCGGCACGATGTAGGCGAACCGGCCCAGCAGCATGGCGATGCCCAGGGTGGTGTTCCACCACGGGGCGTTGGCCGTCAGCCCGGCGAAGGCCGAGCCGTTGTTCCCCGCCGCCGAGCTGTAGGCGTAGAGGATCTCCGACAGGCCGTGCGGGCCGTGATTGAGCAGGCCGGCCAGGCCCGCCGGAAGCACCGCGGACGCGGCGGAGAAGCCGAGAATCGTGACCGGCAGGATCAACACCGCCAGCATGGCGAACTTGATCTCGCGCGCCTCGACCTTCTTGCCGAGATACTCGGGCGTGCGGCCGACCATCAGCCCGGCGACGAACACGGCCAGCAGGGCCATGACCATCATGCCGTAGAGGCCCGAGCCGACGCCGCCCGGCAGGATCTCGCCCAGCTGGATCATGAACAGGGCGATCCCGCCGCCCAGCGGGGAATAGCTGTCGTGCATGCCGCTGACCGCGCCGTCCGACGCGCCGGTGGTGAAGGCCGAGAAGACCGCGGTCGAGGCGGCGCCGAAGCGGACCTCCTTGCCCTCCATGTTGACCGGAGCGTCGACGCCGGCGGCGATCATCGCCGGCTGCGGCGTCATCGTCTCGGCCGCGTAGAGGCCGCCGGCCGCGGCGGTCACCAGGATGACCATCGCGGCCGCCAGGGCCCGGGCCTCCTTGCGGGCGATGACCACCCGGCCGAAGGCGAACACCGCCGCCAGGCTGAGCACGTTCATGCCGGCGGTTTCGATCAGGTTGGTCCAGGCGTTCGGATTCTCGAACGGGTGGGCCGAGTTGGCGTTGAACACGCCGCCGCCGTTGGTGCCGAACTGCTTGATGATCTCCTGGCTGGCGACCGGGAACAGGGCGAGCGTCTGCTTCGCCCCCTCGACGGTGGTCACCTCGACGCCCGAGGCCAGCGACTGCGGCACGCCGAGCGCCACCAGCACCAGGGCGAAGACGAAGCTGACCGGCAGCAGCACGTAGAGGGTGACGCGGGTCACATCGACCCAGAAGTTGCCGAGGGTTTCGCCGCGATTGGCGACGAAGGCCCGCGCCACGGCGGCGGCGACGGCCAGGCCGGTCGCGGCGGAAACAAAGTTGTGCACCGTCAGCCCGGCCATCTGCGAGAAGGTCGAGACCGTCGCCTCCGGCGCGTAGGACTGCCAGTTGGTGTTGGTCACGAAACTGACCGCCGTGTTGAACGCCAGGTGCGGCGACAGGCCGGCGAAGCCCTGCGGGTTGAACGGCAGCAGGCCCTGCAGGCGCAGGATGCCGTACAGCAGCGCGAACCCGGCGGCGCTGAAGGCCATCACCGAAACGGTGTAGGCGAGCCAGCCCTGGCCTTTGCTCCCATCAACGCCGAACGCGGCGTAGGCCACGCGCTCAACCGGCTTGAGGATCGGGTCCAGCCAGGTGCGTTCGCCGGTCCAGACCCGCGCGAGATAGACGCCGAGCGGCACGCTCAACGCCAGTGTGAGGCCGATCGTGAAGACGATCTCGGCCCAGCCCCGCCAGTCCATGCGAGGTCTCCCTTTTGAATGATCAGAACCTGTCGGGGCGCAGCAGCGCGGCGACCATGTAGACGGCCAGTCCGATGGCCGCGGCGGCGTACAGCAGTGTGACGAGCATGGCCGTCAGACCTTGCGCAGCAACGCGGCATAGAGGCCGAAGAGCGCGAACGCCCCCAGCCCCAGCGCGAGAAACAGGATATCGGCCATGTGACCCTCAAGGCCGGCGACAGGCCGGCGGTATGGAGAGGGTGTGCGCCCGATGGCCGTCAGGGCGCGAGACGGGCCTTGGGGCCCGCGCATAAGGACGGCGTAAGGAAAAGGCCGGACACCGGGTCCGGCCTGATCAGCCTAGCGTCTGCGGAACGTGACGCACTTTTTCTTGTCGAGGTGGAACACGACGCCCCCAACGGGCGCGCCATCCAGCGAGTCGAGCGACATCGTGGTTTCGCCGGGCTCTCGCGCAGCCCTCAGCGTCAGCGACGCCCGAAGACTGAGACTCGCCCTGGACCCGCAGCCGATGCGGGACATCAGGCCGCCGCCGATCGTCTCACTGAAGACATAGTCGTCCTCGCTGGGACCGGCGATCATCCGGTGGAACGACTTGAACCAGCCGGACGAGCCCAGGCCGTAGTCGATCTGGAGTTCCCCCACCTGGCCGGGCTGGAGGCGGGCGAACCCGCGGTAGTCGACCTTGTAGACCCCCAGGGAGAAGCCTTCCGGCAGCGTCAGGGGGACCTGAAGGTCGCAGGCGACCTGGGCGGAATATCCGCCGGTGCGGCCCGTGACGGCCATGTTGTCGAACAGCACCGACAATGTGTCGCCGTCCGGCGACATCACCACGCTGTAGCTGATGTCGCCGCATCCGCCGCCGGCGACAACCGGCGGCGGGGCGGCGTGGGGACCTGCCTGGGCGTGCGCCTGTGACGCGGAGGCCAGGGCGATTGCGGCGACGACGGCCGACCATCTCATGGGGAATATCCTTCCTTGCGCCGACGGTCGGCCGTTATTGATGCGCCTAGCGGCAGGCGCGCCACTGCAGGTGATAGACGATGGCGGCGTTGACATCCTCGGAGTCGACGGTGGCCATGGCCTCGGCGTTGCGCACGGTGCTGATGCGCATGCTCGAGTTGGTCCGCAGGTTCACGTCGGCGCCGCAGGCCGACCAGACGACGCTCTCGGCCTGGAGTTCGTTGCTGATCGTGTAGTCGGAGTCGAGCGGACCGCCGAAGTTGCGGCGGAAGGCGGGGCCGCGGCTGCCCGCGAAGAAGTATTCGACGTTGAATTGGGAAGAGGCGCCGGCCGGCAGGTGGTTGAAGCCGCGATAGTCGACGGCGAGGACGGCCACGCTGTAGCCCTGCGGCACATGGACGGGGATCGCCACGTTGCAGCTCTTGCGGTCGAACGAACGACCGGTCGTGCCGCCGGCGGACACCGCGTACTCGTCGAAAATCAGGCTGAGGGATTTCTCGTCGGGGCTCAGCGTGGTCGAGACGCTGCCCGAGGGACAGCCGGTGCCGCCGTAGCCGGGAACGCCGAGGCGGATGTCGTCCTGCGCGCTCGCAGAACCGGCCATGGCCAAGGCTCCGAGGGCGATTGCCCCGATAAGCATCGTTTTCATTGTACCGCTTCCTGATCCTTGCCGTCCGACATGGACGGGCTGTGTCCGATCTAGGCCGCGGTCGCTGAACTCGTTCTGAGATCGATTTTCAGCCGAGGTTCAGGTTGGAGGGCGGGTCCGGCGGCCCGGTCGGCCACCTCAAACTCTCCGAAGCTGACGTTGTTCCGGGTGCGCGGGGCCGGATCACCGGGGCGATCCGGCCCGCAGGATCTAGCCGACCTTTTTCAGCTCGGCTTCGATGGTCAGGGTGATGTCGTCGCCGACGGCCGGGACGTAGGCCGAGACGCCGAACTCGGAGCGCTTGATCACGGCCTTGCCGTCGAAGCCCAGCGAGTAGGTCTTGTCGAGCGGGTTGACGCCCGCCTGGTTGAAGGTCGCCTCGACCACCACCGGCTTCGTCACGCCGTGCAGCGTCAGGTCGCCGCTGATGTTCGCCGTGCGCTCGCCGGTCAGCTTGACGCCGGTGGCGTGGAAGGTCGCGGTCGGGAAGGTCGCCACGTCGAGGAAGTCGGCCGACTTCAGGTGGGCGTCGAGCGCGGGGTTCAGGGTGCCCAGCGATGCGGTGTCGACGGTCACGTCCAGCGCCGCCTTCGTCGCCTGCTTCGGGTCCAGCGTCAGGCTGCCGCCGACCTTGCCGAACTGGCCGGTGTAGGTCGAGAAGCCCAGGTGGGACGTCGACCAGGTGATCTTGGTGTGGCCCGGATCGAAGCTGTAGGTCCCGGCCTGGACCTCGGCGGGAACGTTGGTGAACGGCCCGCGGGCCTCCACGGCGAAGGGCGTGACGGCCAGGGCGAGGATCACGCCGGCGGCGGCGAACAGGGTGGGACGGGTCATTGGAAGCTCCACGATCTGAATTCAGGTCACGGTGATGCACCGTCCCGACCACAACCGCAACAGTCACAGTTGCGAAAAAATCTGCGGACGCGAAGAGGCTTTGTCACAGCGCGACGGGAGAGCGGGCGTTCCGGCGAGCCCCTGCCGGGAAAGGGAGTGGTGCCGCTTACAGGACTCGAACCTGTGACCCCCTCATTACGAATGAGGTGCTCTACCAGCTGAGCTAAAGCGGCGCTCTTGGCCGACGGACGCTGGCAGCTTTCCGTCGGTGCATTCGTCTTGTTCCCCGGCCCGCAATAGCACCCCGCACTACGCATGCGGCGCTCTACCAGCTGAGCCAGGACGGTCCTCGAAGCGGGAGACCCGCCGGAAGGAGCGCCTATTTAGCGGGGCGAGTCGTGCTTGCCAAGCGTCGGCGACGCGGAGCCGGCGCGGGAGGCGGCGGATCGCCCTGCGGCGGCCGCGCATGGTCCGGAACGCCGGGGTCGTCGGGGATCGGCATCATCGCCGCGCCGGCCTCGGCGGCGGCCAGGAACGGCGTCGATTCGACGTAGGCCGCGGGCAGGTTCGGCAGGTCGCTGATGGTCCGCTCGCGGCGTTCCAGACGCGGGTGGATCAAGTCGCCGGTCTCGCCGTAGACGGCCACCAGCCGGGTCCAGTCCTCGGGACGGTAGGCGAAGGCGCGGCCTTCCGGGTCGAGGTCGGACCAGTCGGGCTCCTGCGGCGCGGCGGCGCCCCGGGCGACCCAGGCGCGGGCCTCGTCCATCGCCCCGGCGGCGTTGGCGGCGCGGGCCTGCAGCCCGGCGAGTCGCTGGGTCACCGGCTCGGCCTCCAGCGCGCGGGCCGCTTCACGGGCGACGCTCACCTCGCCGCCGATCAGGGCCTGTTCGACCTTGAGGATGCGGCTCTCGCGCGCGTCGGGATTCAGCGCCGCGAGGCCGGCCAGGCGCCGGGCCCGCTCGCGCGGGGTCTCGTTGGTGCGCAGGTCGCGGTAGGCCAGCCACAGGGCCGGGTGCGGCTGGCTCTTCCAGGCGCTCTCGATCATGCCGGCGGCGCGGCTCGCCTTGCCGTCGGCGGCCAGCAGGCGGGCGGCCATGACCACGCCGGGCGCGAAGTCCGGCTTGAGCTTGACCGACTGCAGGGCGAATTCGAGCGCCTGGGCGCGCATGCGCTCGGACGGATGGTTCTCGGAACTGGCGGCCGAGGCGGCCAGCAGGGCCGCGCGGGTGCGGTCGGCGACCAGCGGCGAGACGATCTTGCGCTCCTGGGCCCCCTGGACGAGATCCAGCGCGGCGGCCCAGTCGCCGGCCTCCAGCCGGGAGTCGACCAGCGCCCGCCAGGCCCAGCGGGCGGTCTTGGCCAGGCCGTAGGCGGTCTGGGCGTGGCGCACGGCGCCGACCTTGTCGCCCTCGCCGGCCGCAAGTTGCATCAGGCCCTTGAGGCCGGCCAGGCGCATGTCCGGGAAGCCGAGCATGGCGGAATAGGCGGCCTTGGCGGCGGGCAGGTCTCCGGCGGCCTCGGCGGCCTGGGCGGCCAGCACCCGCACTAGGGCCGGCGCGTCGTCGGCCAGATCGGCGGCCTTCTGCGCCAGCCGGCGGGCTTCGGAACCGTCGCCGGCGGCGGCGGCGAGGAAGCCGCGGGCGAGGGCCTCGGCCCCTTCCTTGCGGCGGGCCTCGGCCCGCGCCCGGGCCGACCGCTGCGGCGCCTCGAGCAGCCAGCGGAGGAAGTTCCAGAACACCGTCGCCAGCAGCGAGGTCAGCAGCACCAGCAGGGCGGCGGCGGCGGCGGTCATGTCGACCCGCCAGCCGCGCCAGACCAGGCTGGCCACCCCGGCGTCGCCGCCGATGGCCAGGGCCGCCACGACCAGGGCCGCCACCAGGAACAGGACGAGGGTTGTGCGGATCATGGCTGGGCCCGCGAGACGGCCATCAGGTCCGACAGGGCCAGGGCGCGGATCGAGGCGACCTGGCGGTCAACGGCGATGCGCTGCAGGGCCCGGCTGCGCCAGGGGGCGACGGCCTGGGCGGCCTTGGGCGGCAATTCGCGCAGGATCTTCAGGGCGCCTTCGAGGTCGCCGAGGGCCACCGCGTCGCCGGCGCGGGCGAGGACCGCGTCGGGCCCTTCGCCGCCGGCGCCGACACGGCGGATGGTGACGATGGCCGACAGGGCGTAGCCGGCGCGGGCGAGGAAGCCGGCGCGCTCGCCCGGGTCGCGGGCGGCGACGGCGGCCTTGGCGGCCACCGCGTCGAAGTCGGCGGCCAGCGCCGCGCGGCTGGGCACGCCGTTCTCGGCGTAGGGCCGCAGGCTGCGCACCTCGGCCGACAGGGGCAGGACGCGCTCGAGCGCGGTCAGTTCGGCCTCAAAGGCGCCGGAGCCCTGGGTCGCCTCGGCGAGCGAGGCGGCGGCCAGCGCGGCGGCGGCGGCGTTGACCGTGCGGGTCTGGCCGGCTTCCAGCGCCGCGACGCGCGTCTGCAGGGCGGCGATCTCGGCCGACGAGGCGGCCTGGGCGCCGTCGGGCGCCACGCCGGCCAGGCTGGCCGGCGACCGCGGCCCGGGATCGGGCAGGTCGGCGACCGCGGCGGCGGCGGCCGGCGCATCCGCCGGCTGGCCCCAGATGCGCGGCGCGAACCGGGTCACCGCCGCCCCGGCGACGACGCTGAGCACGCACAGGGCGACGACGGCCCAGAAGGCCACGCCGAAGGCGCGCGGACGGCCATAGGCCGCCGGATCGGTCGGCGGGGTGATCTCACTGGGGTCGGGCGCGACGGTCATCAGCTCTTCAAACGCCTCGTTGCGGGCCTGGGGGCGATCCCTGACGGCTCGCCTCTTCCTATCAGATTAAGCAGCGCCGCCTCGATGGGAAACGGGGCGCGGACAACTTCTCGCACTTTCGCGCCGACCAGGGGCTTGGCCACGGCCGGCGACAGGCACAGCAGGCGCAATCGGGGCAGGTCCCGGCCGCGCAACAGGGCCGCCAGCGCCCTCGCCGCCTTCGGCGAGTGCAGCAGGACGACATCGACGGTGTCCAGCGTGTCGAGAACCTCCGCCGGCGGATCGACGACGACCGAATCGTAGAGCGGCAGGGTGCGCGCCTCCAGCCCTTCGGCCGTCAGGGCGCCGGCCAGATCGCCGGCCGGCTCGGCGGCGGCGGGATGCAGCACGACGCCGCGCAGTTCGGCCTTGCGGGCGGCGATGCGGCCGGCCAGGGCGTTGACGTCGCCGTCGGCCGACAGCACGGCCTTGAACCCCGCCGCCTTGGCCGCCGCCGTGGTCCCGGCCCCGACGGCGAACACGCGGTGATCGCGACGGGGTTCAAGTTGGGCGAAGGCGCGCACGCCGTTGGCGCTGGTGAAGGCCAGGGCCGCCACGTCGGTGAGATCGACCGCGACGTCGGGCAGCGGCTCGATGCGCAGCAGTGGCGCAACCACCGGCCTGTGGCCCATGGCCGCGACCCGTTCGGCGGTCGCCGCCGCGCCCGGTTCGGCGCGGGTGATCCAGACGGTGAGCGGGTTGGAAGCCATGGCCGTCACCCTGCAACCCGCCGGACCGGCGATCAATCCTTCAGGAGGATGTCCGCCCCGCCCTCGACGCGGACGGCATGGCCGAGGCGCAGCCCGAACTCGCGGGCGTCGGTCTCGGCGTCGGCGCCCAGGTCGATGGCGTCCTCGCGGCGATAGCGGCGTGCGCCGTCCGGGGTCAGGGCCTCGACGATCAGCGTCAGGCGGCGGCCGTGCAGCCGGGCGTAGGCGCCGACGGCCGTGCGGCAGGAGCCTTCCAGCGCCACCAGCGCGCCGCGCTCGGCGGCCACGGCCAGGGTCGTCGCCTCGCAGCGCAGGGCCGCGACCCAGGGCGCATTGGCGTCATCAGCGCGGGTCTGGATGGCCAGCGCGCCCTGCCCCGGCGCCGGCGGCGCGGCGACCGGATTGAGGAAACTCTTCGGCACATGGCCGAGACCCAGGCGATTGAGGCCCGAGGCCGCCAGCAGGATGGCGTCGGCCTCGCCGGCCGCCAGCTTGGCCAGCCGGGTGTCGACGTTGCCGCGCAGCATAAAGATGTCGAGATCGGGCCGCACATGCAGCGCCTGGGCCTGACGGCGCAGGCTGGCGGTGCCGAGCCTGGCGCCCTGCGGCAGCTCGGCGATCGAGCCATAGTGCGTCGAGACAAAGGCGTCGCGCGGGTCCTCCCGCTCGGGGATGGCGGCGATCACCAGGCCCGGCGGGTTCTCGGCCGGCACGTCCTTCATTGAATGGATGGCGGCGTCGATACGGCCGTCGAGCAGGGCCTCCTCGATCTCCTTGGTGAACAGCGCCTTGCCGCCGATCTCCAGCAGACGGCGGTCCTGGATGCGGTCGCCGGTGGTGGTGATGACCACCAGCGGGGCCGCCTCCTCGGCGCGATCAGCGACGCCGAGGGCGGCGGCGATGCGGTCGCGCATCATGCCGCTCTGGGCGAGGGCGAGCTTGGACCCGCGGGTCCCGATCCGGATGGCAGGTTGCGACGACACGGCGGGGGGGCTACCTCGGGCTGAAGAAGACGCCTCGCTGCTATACGAGGGGCGTCCGGGCCGCAATGTAGATGACCACGCTCACCGTCCTCGGACTCGAAACCAGCTGCGATGAAACCGCCGCCGCCGTCGTGCGGCGGGCGGCGGACGGCCGCGTGACGGTGCTGTCCTCGATCATCGCCAGCCAGATCGCCGAGCATGCTCCCTATGGCGGCGTGGTGCCGGAAATCGCCGCCCGCGCCCATGTCGACTCGATCGACGGCATCGTCGCCCGGGCCCTCAAAGAGTCGGGCGTCGGCTGGGACGGCCTCTCGGGCGTCGCGGCGACGGCGGGCCCGGGGCTGGTGGGCGGGGTGATGGTCGGGCTATCGTTCGGCAAGGCGGCGGCGCTGGCCCGGGGCCTGCCGTTGATCGCCGTGAACCACCTCGAAGGCCATGCCCTCAGCGCCCGGCTGGCCGACGACATTCCCTACCCCTTCCTGCTGCTGCTGGTCAGCGGCGGCCACTGCCAGCTGCTGGAGGTCGCCGGGGTCGGCGCCTGCCGCCGGCTGGGCTCGACGATCGACGACGCGGCCGGCGAGGCGTTCGACAAGATCGCCAAGACCATGGGCCTCGGCTACCCGGGCGGGCCTGCGCTGGAAAAGCTTGCGGTCGGCGGCGATCCCGAACGGTTTGCCCTGCCCCGCGCGCTGCTCGGCCGCGACGGTTTCGACTTCTCTTTTTCGGGCCTCAAGACCGCCGCCGCCCGCGCGGCCGAGCCCCTGACCGACGAAGCCGACAGGCGCGACCTGGCCGCCAGCGTGCAGTTCGCCATCGCCCGCCAGCTGGCCGAACGGACCCAGCGGGCCATGGCCGCCTATGCCGAGGCCCATCGCGGCGAGGGCCTGCGCTTCGTGGTCGCCGGCGGCGTCGCGGCCAACCAGGCGGTGCGCACCCGGCTGGAACAGGCCTGCGTCACGCACGGCTTCTCGTTCCACGCCCCGCCGCTGGTCTACTGCACCGACAACGCGGCGATGATCGCCCTGGCCGGCGCCGAGCGGCTGGCGCTGGGCCTCGTCGACGGCCTCGACGCCCCGGCCCGGCCGCGCTGGCCGCTGGATGCGGTGGCGGCGAGCGCCAATCCCACTCACGTTCCCGGACGCAAGGGCGCCAAGGCATGAGCGAAACTTTCAAGTACGCGGGCGTCATCGGCGGCGGCGCCTGGGGCACGGCCCTGGCCCAGGTCTGCGCCCGGGCCGGCATGGCCGTCACCCTGCAGGCCCGCGAGACCGAGGTGGTCGAGGCCATCCGGACGACCCGCGAGAACAGCCTGTTCCTGCCGGGCGTGAAACTCGACGAGGCGATCGACGTCACCACCGACTTCGAGGACCTCGGCGCCTGCGACTTCATCCTCGCCGTGGCCCCGGCGCAGCACCTGCGCGCGACCCTGAACGCCCTCTGCCCGCATGTGCGCGAGAACCTGCCGATCGTGCTCTGCGCCAAGGGCGTCGAACAGGGCACGCTGAGCCTGATGAGCGAGGTGCTCGACGAGACCATTCCCCAGGCCAGCGCGGCCGTGCTGTCGGGGCCCAGCTTCGCCGGCGAGGTGGCCCGCGGCCTGCCGACCGCGGTGACCCTGGCCTGCGCCGACGAGGACCTCGGCCGGGCGCTGATCGAGGCCATCGCCATCCCCGCCTTCCGGCCCTACCTGTCGACCGACATGATCGGCGCGGAGGCCGGCGGGGCGATCAAGAACGTGCTGGCGATCGCCTGCGGCATCGTCGAAGGCAAGGGGCTGGGCCGCTCCGCCCACGCCGCCCTGATCACCCGCGGCTTCGCCGAGATGACCCGCATGGCCCAGGCGCTGGGCGGCCGGGCGGAGACCGTCGCCGGCCTGTGCGGCCTGGGTGATCTGGTGCTGACCTGTTCCAGCCCGCAGTCGCGCAACATGAGCGTCGGCCTGGCGCTCGGCGCCGGCCAGTCGCTGGAGCAGGCGCTCGCCGGCAAGCTGACCGTGGCCGAGGGCGTCGCTTCGGCCCCCGCCGTCCGCGCCCTGGCCCGCCGCGTCGGCGTCGAGACGCCGATCAGCGAGGCCGTCGCCGCCATCCTCGCGGGCGAGGTGGGGGTGGATGACGCCATCCTCGGCCTGCTCTCCCGTCCCCTCAAGGCCGAACGTTAGGACCCCCATGCCGCTCTTCATCGTCCAGTGGAAAGACAAGCTGCCCGACGGCCCGGCGATCCGCGCCGCCACCCGCGAGGCGCATCTGGCCTGGGCCGCCGCCCAGCCGCTGAAGATCAGGCTCGGCGGTCCGTTCCTGACGGCCGACGACGGCATGGCCGGCTCGATGATCATCGTCGAGGCCCCGGACCTGGCCGCCGCCCAGGCGTTCCACGCCGATGACCCCTATACGAAGGCCGGCCTCTACGAGACCTCCAGCGTCGAGCCCTGGCGGGTCACCATCCCGTGGAAGGACTGAACCCGGCCCGGCCGGCGGCGGGCGTCGCCCTCTGCCGGCTGGACGAGATTCCCGATCCCGGCTCGCGCGGCTTCCACTTCCACGCCGGTGACAAGCTGTTCCTCGGATTCGTGGTGCGGCGGGGCGATCAGTTGACCGGCTACGTCGACAGCTGCCCCCACACCGGCCAGCCGCTCAGCGGGCCGAGCGGCCGGTACGTCACCCGCGAGAACGACCTGATCCTGTGCTCGGGGCACGGGGCGCTGTTCCGCATCGAAGACGGGGTGTGCACGAGCGGCCCCTGCGCGGGGCAGCGGCTGCAGGGGTGGGATGTAACGGTCGTGGACGGGGCCGTCGTGACCGCCTGATCGTGCGTGGTTCGAGACGCGATCCCCGGGGGATCGCGCCTCACCGTGACGAACACCTTTGACGCCCGCCTTTCTTCGTCATCCTGGGGAGCGCGCTTCAAGCGCGCGTCCCGAAGGACGCACGATCACGCCACGAACGGCTCCGCCCCGAACGCGGCCACGTCCTCGATCAGCCCTTTCGCCGCCAGCGCCACCAGCTCGCCGCCCTTTTCGGGCGTCGCCAGCGCGGGGTCGGAGCCCATGCGGCCGTCGGCGTAGCGGGCGCGGAAGTCGAGCGCCTCGCGGATCGGGCCGGTCGGGGCGATCTGCGGCGCGTAGTTGGCCGTCTTGATCGCGTCCGGATAGGCCCACTGGGTCACGGCGATCTCGGACGGCGTGGCGTGGCTGCCGTGGCCGACCGGAAACTGGCGATTGGCCAGGGCGTTCACGCCGCTGATGTCCCACCAGTTCTTGAGCTTGCAGGCGAAGCCGCGCGGCTTTCCGGCGAAGCTGGCCTCGGCGTAGAGCTCGCTGAACGCCGCCTCGATGGTGTGCACGTTGCCGCCGTGGCCGTTGAGGAAATAGATCTTCGTGAAGCCATGCCCGGCCAGCGAGCGGCACCAGTCGCCGATGGCGGCCATGAAGGTCGAGGGCCTGAGGCTGATGGTGCCCGGGAAGCCCAGGTGATGCTGGGCCATGCCGATGTTGAAGGTCGGCGCGACCAGCAGGTCGTCACGTCCCTTCTGGGCCTCGTGGGCGATGATCTCGGGACACATCCAGTCGGTGCCGAGCAGGCCGGTCGGGCCGTGCTGCTCGTTCGAGCCGATCGGCACGACGACCGTGGTGGAGCGTTGCAGGAAGGACTCGATTTCGGGCCAGGTGGATTTGGCGAGCAGCATCGGGACAGGGCTCCGCGGAAGACGAGGGGTCGCCGCGACCTACTCCCGATTTGAACGCGGCTCCAGCCGCATCAGCGGCCGAGGACCCGGCGATAGAGGGTGCTGCGGTGCACGCCGAGGCTTCGGGCGGCCTTCGAGACGTTGCCGCCGCTGGCGGCCAGCGCCGCCTGCATGGCCCGGGTCTCGGCCTCTTCCAGGGTGGTCGCGGAGGGTCCGTCGCCCGTCGGCCGGCCCTGCGGCCGCTGGACCCGGGCCTGGAACCGCACGCCATCCAGCGAGACCATCTCCACCCGCTCGGGCAGCCGGTCGAGCTCGGCGGCGAACAGGTCCTCGAACCGGGTCTCGTCGAGACAGTCCCAGCCCCGTCCGACCAGGGTCAGGCCGCGGCGATTGGCGCCGACCAGCCGGTCGCCGTCGAACACCAGGGCGCCGCCCCGCCCGCCCTCGAGCAGGGCCTGGTCGCTGTGAAACCGCACCACCGTCATGGCCGAGACCGCGTGGTCGAACAGCCGCCCCTCGATCTGCTCGGCCGCCATCCGCACCAGGCCCAGGGCGTGGGTCGGCCGCAGGCTGGCCGGGCAGGACAGGTCCAGCGCCCCGACCGCGACGCCGCGGGGATCGAGAATGGGCGCCGAGGCGCAGCTCAGGGCCTGGTGGGACTCGTAGAAGTGCTCCCCGCCGTGCACCGACACCGCCCGCCGTTCGGCCAGGGCCGTGCCGATGGCGTTGGTGCCGGCCGAGGTCTCGCTCCAGGCCACGCCGGGCCGCAGGGCCATTTCGGCCGCCCGGCCGGCGAAGGCCGCGTCCCCGACGCTGTCCAGCACCAGGCCGTCGGCGTTGGTCAGCAGCACCACCGCCCCGGTCTCGCGGGCCTCGAGGTTGAGCGCGTCGAGCTCCGGCCGTCCGAGACGGCGCAGCAGGTCGTGGCGCTCGCAGGCGTCCTTCAGTTCGCGGGCGGAGAGGGATTCGATCGTCGGAGCGGCGGCGGCGTCGAGCCCCTGCTCGGCGCAGCGCATCCAGGACCGGAGGATGGCGTGATTGACCTGGTCGGCGGGAATCTGGCCGCGGCCGAAGAAACGGTCACGGGCCGCGCGAAGGGTCGGGGGCGTTTCTCCGGTCATTCCCTTGCGTCGTCCCTGTTGCACTTTGCGACAGTCCTGGACGCGCTGTCGCATTCTGCTTGATCGGAAGCAGAGCTAGCGCCCGTTTCTGCGTTTATTCAAGTCGAGCCGGCCCCGAACGGGCCGCTGTTCATTGACGCACCGCCCGCCCGATTTCCCAATCCAAGGATCAAGAAAGCGGCGGGCCCCGATATCCGGAAAGCCCGCTCAAGGGAGATCCAGGATGAACAAGCCCCTGCTCAACGTCACCCGTGCGACCCCGTTCAAGGCGCGCTACGGCAACCTCATCGGCGGCGCCTGGGTGGAGCCCGTCGCCGGGCGCTACTTCAACAATCATTCGCCGATCAACGGCGCCCTGCTGTGCGAGATTCCGCGCTCGGACGGCGACGACATCGAGCTCGCCCTCGACGCCGCCCATGCGGCCAGGGACGCCTGGGGCCGGACCAGCGCGGCGGTCCGGGCCGAGGCTCTGAACGCCATCGCCGACCGGATGCAGGCCAACCTCGACCTGCTCGCGCTGGCCGAGACCTGGGACAATGGCAAGCCGATCCGCGAGACCACTGCCGCCGACATCCCGCTGGCCATCGATCATTTCCGCTACTTCGCCGGCTGCATCCGCGCCCAGGAAGGCTCGATCGCCCAGATCGACGACGACACCGTCGCCTACCACTTCCATGAGCCGCTCGGCGTGGTCGGCCAGATCATCCCGTGGAACTTCCCCATCCTCATGGCCGCCTGGAAGCTGGCCCCGGCGCTGGCGGCCGGGAACTGCGTCATCATCAAGCCGGCCGAACAGACCCCCGCCAGCCTGCTGGTCTGGGCGGAGCTGATCGCCGACCTGCTGCCCCCGGGCGTGCTCAACATCGTCAACGGCTTCGGCGTCGAGGCCGGCAAGCCGCTGGCGTCCAGTCCGCGCATCGCCAAGATAGCCTTCACCGGCGAGACCGGCACGGGCCGGCTGATCATGCAGTACGCCAGCCAGAACCTGATCCCGGTGACCCTGGAGCTGGGCGGCAAGTCGCCGAACATCTTCTTCGAGGACGTGATGGCGGCGGACGACGACTATCTCGACAAGGCCGTCGAGGGCTTCGTGATGTTCGCCTTCAACCAGGGCGAGGTCTGCACCTGCCCGAGCCGGGCCCTGATCCAGGAGTCGATCTACGAGCGCTTCATGGAAAAGGCCCTGGCCCGGGTGAAGGCCATCCGCCAGGGCGACCCGGTCGACCCGTCGACCATGCTCGGAGCCCAGGCCTCGGAAGAGCAGCTGGAGAAGATCCTCCGCTATATCCAGATCGGCGTCGACGAAGGCGCGGAGCTGCTGGCCGGCGGCGGGCGGGCGACGTTCGACGGCGACCTGGGCGGCGGCTTCTATGTCGAGCCGACCGTGTTCCGCGGCCACAACGCCATGCGCATCTTCCAGGAGGAGATCTTCGGCCCGGTCCTGGCCGTGACCACCTTCAAGGACGAGGCCGAGGCCCTGGCGATCGCCAACGACACGCCCTTCGGCCTCGGCGCCGGGGTCTGGAGCCGCGACGCCAACCGTTGCTACCGCTTTGGCCGCGGCATCCAGGCGGGACGCGTCTGGACCAACTGCTACCACGCCTATCCGGCCCATGCGGCCTTCGGCGGCTACAAGCAGTCCGGCGTCGGGCGCGAGACCCACAAGATGATGCTCGACCACTACCAGCAGACCAAGAACATGCTGGTCAGCTACAGCTCCAGGGCCCTCGGCTTCTTCTGATCGCCGTCGCGGGGCCGGCTGAAACCACGCGCCGGCCCCCAGCCCTTCCAGCCACCACCCGCTTTGTCCGCGACAAGGGGTCTCCGGCGCGCCTTCACGGGCGCCGGGGGCCTTTCGTCGCCCCGTCCGGCGGCCTAGAGTTTGGGAAAAGCACAATGTTCCTGGAGGAAGTCGTCTTGAGTCACGACGGAGAAGTTTTTCCGGTTCCCGAAGCGTGGGCGAAACGCGCCCACATGGACGCGAAGGCCTATGACGCGGCGGTCGCGCGGGTCGAGAGCGATCCCGACGGCTTCTGGCGCGACGTCGCCGGCCGGCTCGACTGGATCAAGCCGTTCACCCAGGTGAAGGACGTCTCCTGGAACCGCGAGGACTTCCACATCAAGTGGTTCGCCGACGGCGAGCTGAACGTGTCTGCCAACTGTCTCGACCGCCATCTGGCGACGCGCGGCGACGAGGTCGCCTTCATCTGGGAAGGCGACGACCCGGCGGACTCGAAGAAGATCACCTACCGCCAGGCGCACGAGGAAGTGTGCCGCATGGCCAACGTCCTCAAGACGCACGGCGTCAAGAAGGGCGACCGCGTCACCATCTACCTGCCGATGATCCCGGAAGCGGCCTACGCCATGCTGGCCTGCTCGCGCATCGGCGCGGTGCACTCGGTGGTGTTCGGCGGCTTCTCCCCCGACAGCCTGGCCGGCCGGATCCTCGACTGCGACTCCAAGGTGGTCATCACCGCCGACGAGGGCGTGCGCGGCGGCAAGATCGTGCCGCTGAAGATGAACGTCGACTTGGCCCTGACCCAGTGCCCGGACGTGCGCAAGGTGCTGGTGGTCGAACGCACCGGGGCCAAGTGGCTCAAGCACAGCGGCCGCGACATCGCCTATGGCCCCGAGCGCGACAAGGCGTCGACCGACTGCCCGCCCGAGCCGATGAACGCCGAGGATCCGCTGTTCATCCTCTACACCTCCGGCTCGACCGGAAAGCCCAAGGGCGTGCTGCACACCACCGGCGGCTACCTGACCTGGGCGTCCTGGACCCATGAGCTGGTGTTCGACTACCGCCCGGGCGAGATCTTCTGGTGCACGGCCGACGTGGGCTGGGTCACCGGCCACAGCTACATCGTCTACGGCCCGCTCGCGAACGGCGCGACCAGCCTGATCTTCGAGGGCGTGCCCAACTATCCCACGACCTCGCGGTTCTGGGAGGTCATCGACAAGCACCAGGTAGAGATCTTCTACACCGCCCCCACGGCCCTGCGCGCCCTGATGCGCGACGGCGAGGAGCCGGTGAAGAAGACCTCGCGCAAGTCGCTGCGCCTGCTCGGCAGCGTCGGCGAGCCGATCAATCCGGAAGCCTGGCTCTGGTATCACCGCGTGGTCGGCGAGGGCCGCTGCCCGATCGTCGACACCTGGTGGCAGACCGAGACGGGCGCCTGCCTGGTCTCGCCCCTGCCCGGCGCCACCGACCTCAAGCCCGGCTCGGCCAGCAAGCCGCTGCCCGGCGTGAAGCTGCAGCTGGTCGACGCGGAAGGACAGGTGCTGGAGGGCGCGGTCAGCGGCAACCTGTGCCTGACCGACAGCTGGCCAGGCCAGATGCGCACGGTCTACGGCGACCACCAGCGCTTCATCGAGACCTACTTCACCACCTATCCCGGCAAGTACTTCACCGGCGACGGCTGCCGCCGCGACGAGGACGGCTACTACTGGATCACCGGCCGGGTCGACGACGTGATCAACGTCTCCGGCCACCGGCTGGGCACGGCGGAGATCGAGTCGGCGCTGGTCGCCCATGACAGCGTCGCCGAGGCGGCGGTGGTCGGCTTCCCGCACGACATCAAGGGCCAGGGCATCTACGCCTATGTCACCCTCAACGCCGATGTCACGCCGAGCGAGGAGCTGCGCGCGGCCCTCGTCAAATGGGTGCGCCACGAGATCGGCCCGTTCGCGGCGCCCGACGCGATCCAGTGGGCCCCGGGACTGCCCAAGACCCGCTCGGGCAAGATCATGCGCCGCATCCTGCGCAAGGTGGCCGAGAACGATCTGTCGAACCTCGGCGACACCTCGACCCTCGCCGATCCGGCGGTGGTCGACGATCTCGTCGCCAATCGACTGACACGATGATCGAAGGCGGGAGGGGACGGACGATGCGGCTGATCCTCTCCCTGCTGGCCGCGACGGGCCTTGCCGCGGGCCCCGCGCGGGCCGACTGGTCGCCCGACCGCGCGGCGCTCGGCCAGCTGGCGCGCGGCGGGGTTCATGCGGAAGTGCATCCCGACGGCGACGGCGTGTCGGGCGTGGTCTTCGGCGCCGTGGATATCGCCGCCCCGCCGGCGGTCGTCTGGCGCACCATCACCGACTGCGGACGGGCCGGACGCATGGCCCCCAACATCCGCTCCTGCCGCATAACCGGGCGCGACCCGGACGGCCGATGGGACGTGCGTGAGATGGTCATCCGCAGCGGCCTGATGCCGTCGTTCCGAACCGAGTTCCGCTCTGACTTCACCCCGCTTCGGTCGATCCGCTTCCGCTGCACGGCCGGGGACATCCGCTTCTGCGACGGCCAGTGGCGGCTGGAGCCGCTCGCCGGCGGCCACACCCGCGTGCTCTACGAGAACCGCGCCAGCTCGCCCTTCCCGGCCCCGGCCATCGTCGCCCGCGCGGCCATGAAGATGGACCTCGCCGACGCCCTGCGCGCCCTGCGCCGGGAGTCGGAGGCGGCGGGCCGCTAGCGGTGGATCGACTGCCGGTAGGGGATGTAGAGCGCAAGCTCCAGCGGCCCCGACTGGTACCAGGTCACCGGCAGCGTCAGGCCGTCGATGTTGACGCTGTAGCCCGCGCCGAACGCCGCGGCGGTCTTGTTCGCGTCGGCGGCCACCAGGGCGATGATCGCGTCACGGTACTGGCCCGGTCCGACCAGCGTCAGATCCCAGTCGTCGCTCATCAGGACTTCGGTCCGCCCGACCTTCGGCGTCTTGTCGACGAAGGCTTCGATGCGGCCGGTGACCGACTCGAAGGTGTCGGTCGGCAGCACCCGGGTCTTGAGCGTCAGGGTGGCGGTGCTGGTGTCGACCTTGGTCGCCGCCCGGATGATGCTGTCGAGATCTTTGACGTCGAACTTGCGCACGATGTCGTCGGTCTCGACGGCCAGTTCGATGCCCGCCGGTCCGGCGGCCTTGATCAGCGCCTGCAGGGTCGCCTTCAGCTCCTGCCGGCGCTGCGTCAGGTCGCGGGTGTCGCAGGTCACCTCGATGTTGGTGATGATGTTGTCGGCGCGCTTCTTCAGCACGATCGCCGGCGTCTCGGTCGGTTCGTAGTCCTGCATCCGCGAGCCGGTGACCACGACTTCGCCGACCTCGGTATCCTGGGCGAAGGCGACGACGCCGCTGGCCAGCAGCAGACCGGCGGCGATGACGGCCATGGAAATGGATTTCACGGGAGCCTCCCTTGTTTGGGCGAAGCTTGATCCCGCGGCCTCGACCCGTCCAGCCCGCCACATGACAGGACCGTAAGGTTTCGCTTTCGCGGGCGGGTGATAGGGTCGCGGCCACAGTTCACCCGGAGTTCCGCATGTTCCGTCCGGCCAAGGCCTTCGTGCTCGCCCTCGCCCTGTCGTCCACGGCGCTCGTCGCCGGGGCCTGGGCCCAGACCGCGCCGGCCCCCGTCGCCGCGCCCGCCTCGGCGGAAGTCCCGCCGATCGGGTTCAAGACCCGCGTCCTGCCCAACGGCATGAAGGTCTTCTATTCGGTCGACCGGACCACGCCCAACGTGACGGTGCAGGTCTGGTACAGCGTCGGGGCCAAGGACGACCCCGCCGGCCGCTCCGGCTTCGCCCACCTGTTCGAACACCTGATGTTCAAGGCCACGAAGGACATGCCGTCGGAATCGTTCGACCGCATGACCGAGGACGTGGGCGGCTTCAACAACGCCTCGACCTATTCCGACTTCACCAACTACTATGAGGTCGTGCCGGCCAATCACCTGGAACGGCTGCTGTGGGCCGAGTCCCAGCGCCTAGGCTCGCTGGTCGTCGACGAGGCCAGCTTCAAGTCGGAACGCGACGTGGTGAAGGAGGAGCTGCGCCTGCGCGTGCTCAGCGACCCCTACGGCCGCTTTTTCCGCATCGTCATTCCCAACGCCAGCTACACGACCCATCCATACAAGCGGCCGGGCATCGGCTCGATCGAGGACCTCGACGCGGCGACGATCGACGACGTGCTGGCCTTCCACGCCACCTACTACCGTCCGGACAACGCGGCCCTGATCGTCGTCGGCAACTTCGACGAGACCCAGCTGAACGCCTGGGTCGACAAGTATTTCGCGCCGCTGAAGACCCCGGCACGGCCGCTGCCGCGCGTGACCGTGCGCGAGCCGGCGCGGACCGCGGCCCGCACCGTGACCTCATACGCGCCCAACGTGCCGTTGCCGGCCGTGGCCATCACCTGGCAGGGCGCGGCGGCGTCCGATCCGGACGCGGCGGCCCTGACCGTGCTCGACGCCATCCTGTCGGGCGGCAAGTCCTCGCGGCTCTACAACAGCCTGGTCTATGACCAGCAGGTCGCCCAGGCGGCCTTCTCCAGCGCCGACCTCAACGCCCAGCCGGGCCTGTTCTGGGTCGGGGCGATCATGGCCGGCGGCAAAACCGTCGAGCAGGGCCAGGCCGCGCTGATGGCCGAGATCCGCCGCCTGCGCGACGCGCCGCCGACCGAGGCCGAGCTGGCCGAGGCCCGCACCGAGATGGTCGCCAACGCCGTGCGCGAGCGCGAAACCATCGACGGCCGCGCCTTCGCGCTCGGCTACGCCCTGGTCATGGAAGGCGACGCGGCCAAGGCCAACACCGGCATCGCCGAGCTGCAGGCGGTCACCGCCGCCGACATCCAGCGCGTGGCGAAGAAATACCTCTCCGATGACCGGCTCGTCGTCGTGCGCTATCTCGACGAGGGCCAGCGGCCCGCCGGGGAGGCCGCTCCCGCGGCCGCCAGGGTCAAGCCGGTCAAGTCGCCGAAGTTCAGGGGCGAGGTGTTCAGCCTCGCGCCCGAGGGCCAGCGGGTCGCCCCGCCGGCGCTGGGAACGCCGGTGTCGCCGGTGCTGCCGGTTCCGGCCGAGCGCACCCTCGCCAACGGCCTGCGGGTGATCGTCGCCCGCAGCAGCGACCTGCCGCTGGTCACCGCCGAACTGACCGTGCGTTCCGGCGCCGCGGTCGACCCGGCCGGCCGCGCCGGCGCCTCGGCGATGATGGCCGAGCTGCTGACCGAGGGCACCACGACCCGCAGCTCGGTGCAGATCTCCAGCCAGACCGAAGCGCTCGGCGCGGACCTCTCGGCCGGATCGGGCTGGGAATCCTCGTCGGTGACGCTCAACGTCATGCCGCAGAACCTCAAGCCCGCCATGGACATCATGGCCGACGTGACGCTCAACCCGGCCTTCGCCCAGACCGAACTGGACCGCGTGCGCGACCAGGCGCTGGACGGCTTCCAGGTCGCGCTGAAGCGGCCGGGCACGGTGGCCGGCTATGTCACCGCCCCGATCATCTACGCCGGTTCGCCGTTCGGCCATGTGGCGGGCGGCACGCCCACGTCGCTGCCGAAGCTGACCCGCGCCGACCTGCTGACCATCCACGACACCTGGTGGCGGCCGGACAACGCGGTGCTGGTCATCGTCGGCGATCTGACGCCGGAGCAGGGCTTCGCCCTGGCCGAGGCGGCCTTCGGCGGCTGGAAGAAGCCGGCCGCGACCCTGCCCGCCCTGCCGACCGCCGACGCCAACCCGCCGGTGCGCAATGTCATCGTCGACATGCCGGGCACCGGCCAGGCGGCCGTGACCCTGACCCGCCGCGGCATCGCCCGCAGCGACCCGCGCTACTACATCGGCATGGTCGCCAACACGGTGCTCGGCGGCGGCTACTCGGCGCGCCTGAACCAGGAGATCCGGGTCAAGCGCGGCCTCGCCTACGGCGCCAACTCGGGCCTCTCGCCCCGGCGCATCGTCGGCGGTTTCTCGGCCTCGACCCAGACCAAGAACCAGTCGGCCGGCGAGGTGGTCACCCTGATCCGCGAGGAACTCGGCCGCATGGCCACGGTCCCCGCCACCGAGGCCGAACTGGCCGCGCGCAAGTCGGTGCTGGTCGGCGACTTCGGCCGCGACATGGGCACCACCGACGGTCTGGCCGGCGTGCTCGGCGGTCTGGCCGTCTACAACATCGATCTCGGTGAAATGAACGTCTTCACCAGCAAGATCGAGGCGGTCACGGCCGATCAGGTGACGGCCTTCTCGGCGGACATCTTCGATCCGTCGAAGGCCAGCGTGATCGTCGTCGGCGACGCCAAGCTGTTCGGCGAGACGATCACGACCGCCGTGCCGAACGCCCAGGTCATCCCGATCGGCGACCTGGACCTCGACAGCCCGGCGCTGGTGAAGGGGCAGTAGGACCTGCGTGGTTCGACACGCACCCTGCGGGTGCTGCTCACCATGACGTACACTGAGTTACGTCATCCTGAGCAGGCCCGCAGGGCCGTGTCGAAGGACGCACAGGGCTTGCATCAGGCCGCGTTCCACGCTGTGACGACCCCATGACCGCCCAGATCGACCCGTTCCACGCCATCGCCATCAGCCGGCTCGCCCATGAGCTCAAGGCCCAGGGGCGGTCGATCATCCACATGGAGTTCGGCCAGCCCTCGACCGGCGCGCCGAAGGCGGCCATCGCGGCGGCCCACCATGTGCTCGACACCGACGGCATGGGCTACTGGGAGAGCCCGGCCCTGCGGGCGCGGATCGCCAGGCACTACCAGGACCAGTACGGCGTCGCCGTCGAGTCCGACCGGATCATCCTGACCTGCGGGGCCTCGCCGGCGCTGGTGCTGGCGCTGCTGTCGGCCTTTTCGCCCGGCGACCGGGTGGCGCTGGCCCGGCCGGGGTACGTCGCCTACCGCAACACGCTCAAGGCCCTGCGCATGGAGCCGGTCGAGATCGCCTGCGGGCCGGAGAGCCGCTACCAGCTGACCGCCGCCCATCTCGCGGCGCTGGATCCCGCGCCGGCGGGCGTGATCCTCGCCAGCCCGGCCAACCCGACCGGCACGATCATCGAGGCGGACGAGCTGGCGGCCATCGCCGGGGTCTGCCGCGCGCGCGGCATCCGCATCGTCTCCGACGAGATCTATCACGGCCTCAGCTACATCGGCCCGTGCCGCTCGATCCTCGAGGTCGAGCCGACCGCCCTGGTGGTCAACAGCTTCAGCAAATACTTCAGCATGGTCGCCTGGCGGCTCGGCTGGCTGCTGGCGCCGCGCGACCTGATCGCCAGCGCCCGCGCCTATGTCGGCAACCTGTTCCTGACCGCGCCCTCGCTGAGCCAGCACGCCGGCCTCGCCGCCATGGACGCGGTCGATGAGCTGGAAGGGCATGTCGAGGTCTACCGCCGCAACCGCGCCCTGCTGCTGGACGCCCTGCCGTCGCTCGGCCTGGCCGACATCGCGCCGCCGGACGGGGCCTTCTACATCTACGCCAGCGTCGCCCATCTGACCGACGACAGCCTCGCCTTCGCCATGGACCTCCTGCGCGACACAGGAGTCGCCGTCGCCTCGGGTGTCGATTTCGATCCGGTCGAGGGCCGCAGGTTCATCCGCATCAGCTTCGCCGTCTCGACCCCCGAGGTCGAGGAAGCCCTGACGCGTCTTCGCCCCTGGTTCGCCGCCCGGGCGGCCGCCTGATCAGTCCAGCCGGCGGTAGGCCGCGGGCCCCATGCCGAACCAGGCATGGCAGGCGCGGCGCAGGCTGCGGACGTCCGAAAAGCCGAGCTGGGCGGCGATGTCCTCGAGCGGGTCGCCCGTGGCCAGCCGCGAAGCCGCCGCCTGCCGGCGGATATCCGATGAGATGGCGCGGAACGACGCCCCCACCTCCGACAGCCGGCGGCGAAGGGTGGCGGTGCTCATGCCCAGCAGGCGCGCCACGGCCGTCTCGTCCCAGTTCGCGGCGCTGATCGTCGCCCGCACCCGGGCGACGATGTCGGGGATGGCGGACGGGGCGGCGCCGGACAACTCCTGGGCCGTCTCCTCGAGCAGGGCGGTGAACTCGCCGAGCTCGTGCGCGGCCCAGTGCTGGTATTTCACCGGGCGGATCGGCGCGGCGGCGTCACGGGCGGCGTAGCCGATGACGACGTCGCGGCCCTTGCGCACGGCGGTCGCGCAGATCACCGGCCGCAGCAGCGTGGGACCGATCGGCGGCACGGGGCTGGCCACCTGCAGGAAGGTCGCCGCCAGCCGCCGGCCCGTCAGCCAGCGGAAGCCGCAGTGGGCGGTCAGGGCGAAGATCTCGAGCGCCAGGTCGCGGCGCGGATCTCGGTCGCCGACATAGCCGAAGGTCAGGGCGGGGCCCCGGCGTGACCGGCGAAACTGGACCGTCAGATCGGGACGCAGCACGGACGCGGCCGCGGGGAAGCGCTGCAGCGCCTCGCCGAAGGTGTCGCCCTGGGCCGCGGCGGCGATCATCATGCCGAAGGTGCCGGGCGTGACGCGGATCGGGGCCCCGCCGAGGTTCTCGTCGCCGCCGCGGCGCATGTGATCGAGGCAGGCGTTGAGGAAGCGCATCGACGGCACGATGTCGGCGTCGGCCGGCCCGTCGGCGAGCAGCTCCGCCGCGGCCTGGGGTCCCAGCAGCAGCGAGAGGTAGGCCCGCGGCACGCGGAAGTCAGCGGCCGTGAACCGCCGTCCGGGCCCGGACGCCTCATTGACCACCGTTCGCTCATCCATAGCGCGCATAGTGACGCAATGACGTGGGGGAACGGCAAGAGAAAGGCGCGCCCGACTTGCGTCGGACGCGCCAAGGCCTTTGGGCTCCCAGGGAGGAAGGACCCTATGGCGGAGATTTCAGATCAATACTTGAGGGTCAGGGCGATCCCGACGGTGCGGGGCTGGCCGGGGAAGCGCACCACCGTGTTGGCGTTGCTGGCGACCGCCGTCCAGTAGTACTCGTCCGCCAGGTTGCGCGCCCAGGCCGTCACGTCCCAACGCCCGTCGAGGGAGTTGATGCCGATGCTGGCGTTGAGGACGCCGTACTCGGGGATGGCGAACAGCGGGTTGCCTTCCAGATCGGCCTGCGATTCCTTCTGGTAGCGGCCGTTGAGAACCGCCTTCAGGCCCAGGGAGTCGGTGATGTCCCGGTCGTAGACCAGGGTCATGCTGCCGAGGAACTCGGGGCTGTAGAGGAAGGCCTTGCCGTCGTAGTTCTCCGGCAGACCGGCGCCGTTGGTGCCGACGAAGTCCTGGATCTCGGTGTGCAGGAAGGTCGCCGAACCGACGGCCGTCAGGTTGTCCGTGACCCGCCAGGTGACTTCACCGTCGAGGCCGTAGGCGAAGGCGTTGGGGATGTTCTGCAGCCGGGCCAGCGCCGTGTAGAGCGGATCCGGGTTGTAGGTGCTCATCTGCTTGTCTTTGTAGTCGTAGTAGAAGGCCGAGACGTTGGCCTGCACACGATTTTCGAACAGGCCGGCCTTGACCCCCAGTTCGTAGGACAGCAGCTGCTCCTGCTTGGCGGGAAGGTTCTGCACCGCGAGGCTGGCGGTGTTCACCGGCGCGCCGCCGGCCTTGGCGCCTTGCGACACGGAGGCGAACAGCAGGACGTCGTCGTTGACCTTCCAGTCGAGGGCCACGCGCCAGGCGATGTTGTCTTCGTCGAGCGACGAGGTCACCGCGCCGCGGGTGCCGATCCGCGAGCCGTAGGGCTGGCTGAAGTCGATGTTGGTGGTGACGCAGCCGCCCTTCTGGACGTCGGCCGGCAGGGTCGCGCCGTAGTACAGGCCGTACAGGTAGCGGTTGGTGATGTTGACGTTCGGCAGCATGACGCCGTTGGAGTCACGCGAGCAGACCGTGGCGTCCTGCTTGTCCTGCGTATAGCGGATGCCGGTCGTCAGGCTCAGGGCGTCGGTCAGCTGCCAGTCGGCGCTGGCGAAGATGCTCGCCGTCGTCGTCTCGATCCGGCCGTCGTCGATGTAGCTCTGGAACGCCGTGGAAGCCTGGGCCGCCGTGTAGGCGCCGCCCGGGCCCGCGCCGCCGGCGTAGGGGCCGGTGGTGTAGGTGCCGGGAGCCGGAACCGGGAAGCCCGGAGGCAGCGGCGAGCCGGTGACCAGCAGCGTGGTCAGGTATTCGAAGAACCGGACGTTGGCGTTGTCGCGGAACAGGGTGCGGTTGCCGTCGACGATGTCGTCCTTGCCGTAGTAGCCGCCGATCAGCCAGGTGACGCGGTCGTTGCCGCCTTCGAGGCGAAGCTCTTCGGCGAACGACTGGATCTCGCCCTGGGCGTCCTGGATCAGGATGTCATAGGGGGCGCCGCTCCAGTCCATCACGCCGTTGCGGTCGAGATCGTTGTAGCTGGTCAGCGAGACCAGGCGCAGGTCGTCGTTGATGTCCCAGCGCACCGACAGCTTGCCGGCGCGGAAGATCGAATCCTCGGCCAGCGGCTTGGTGATGCCGAGACCCGCGCCGATGTTCGGCGTGCGAACCGAAGCCGGGGACCAGTCGGCCTGGGTCGCGCTGGTCGGCTGGTGGGTCGAAATGTAGGTGGCGAGGCCCGGCGCGTTGAACAGGCGCGTGGTCGACGTGCCCGACGGGTTGGTGCCCGGGGTGAAGCCGATGGCCTGGGCGGCCAGGGTGTCGGAGGTGTTGCCCCATTCGCTGTACGACAGGTCGATGGAGAGGGTGTCCGTCGGCTGCAGGGCGAGGGCCGCGCGGAGGCCGTACTTGTGGACTTCACCCAGCGTCTCGTTGCGGGTGTTGGATTCCTGCCAGCCCTTGTCGCTGTCCTCGGTGCGGAACGACAGGCGGGCCTGGGCGCGATCGCCGATCGGGCCGGAGACCATGCCTTCGAAGTTGTGCGTGTCGTAGTCGCCGAACTCGGCGACGGCGCGCGCTTCGAACGTCTTCGAAGGCTTCTGGGTGACGAAGTTGATCAGGCCGGCGGTGGTGTTGCGGCCGTAGAGCGTGCCCTGCGGACCCTTGAGCGCTTCGACGCGCTCCAGGTCGAACACGGGGCCGGTCATCATCATCGGATAGGCGTAGGCGACTTCGTCGACATAGGTGCCGACGGTCGAGGTGGCCGACATGTTGATCGTGTTGAAGCCGATGCCGCGCAGCGTGTAGGTCGGCACGCCCTGGTAGGAGCGCGAGACGGTGAAGCTGGGGACGGCGGACGAGAGGTCCTGCACGTTTGTGACGCGCAGCGACTCGAGCTGCTCGGAGCCGAAGGCCTGGATGGGCATGCCGACGTCGTTGACGGCCTGCTCGCGACGCTGGGCGGTGACGATCAGCTCGCCGACGGTGGCTTCCGGCGCGGCCGGCGCGGTCTGCGCGAAGGCCGGCGAGGCCAGGGCCGTCGAGGCCAGCAGGGCCGCCGTCAGGAAGCTCTTGGTTCCGGGTCCGCGTTGACCACGCGTCTGCGCCTTGAAGTGCATGTTGTCCTCTCCCTCATGGATCGTTTTTCGGGAGCGCGCCCACAGCACGGCTCGCCCGACCACGAAGGCCGGGCGGGCGCACAATTCGGCAGCCCCTCTTGTTGAACCGCACTGTGTCGAACTCGGAAGCCGGCGGCGAGGACGCCCCCGCGCAATCTTCACCGGACAATTTCGCTCACGCCCATTGCGCCGCCGACTTTTCGCCGCGCGCGGAACCGGATCCGTCTCCACGCCTTTAGGCATTCGGGGATGATCCGCTTTCACCGGGCGCCCGGCACGCGCCACGGGGGCTGGATGAGCGACAATCTTACAACCGATCGGGCCGACGCCTTCCTGCACGGCGACGGCGAGATGGCCGACCGGATCCGCGCGCGGGACTGGAGCGACTCGCTGGGACCCATCGCGCGCTGGCCGGGCAGCCTGCGGACCGTGGTCGGGCTGATGATCCACTCGCCGGTGCCGATCGTCCTGCTGTGGGGCCCGGACGGGATCATGATCTACAACGACGCCTACTCGGTGTTCGCGGGCGGCCGTCACCCCGCGCTCCTCGGAAGCAAGGTGCGCGAAGGCTGGCCCGAGGTGGCCGACTTCAACGACAACGTCATGCGGGTCGGCCTTGCCGGCGGGACCCTCGCCTATCGCGACCAGGAGCTGACCCTGCACCGCTCTGGCAAGCCCGAGCAGGTCTGGATGAACCTCGACTATTCGCCGGTCATCGACGAAAGCGGTCGACCCGGCGGCGTGATCGCCATCGTGGTCGAGACCACCGACCGCGTGCTGGCCGAACGCCGGCAGGCGGACGCCACGGCGCGCCAGCGGCGGCAGTTCGAACAGGCGCCGGGCTTCATCGTGGTGATGAACGGGCCCGATCACACCGTCGAATTCGTCAACCGCACGCATCGGGCCGTGTTCGGCAGCGACGACTGGATCGGAAAACCCATGCGCGACGCCTTTCCCAGCATCGCCGACCAGGGGTTCTTCGAAGCGCTGGACCAGGTCTACGCCACGGGCCGGATTGCGGAATTCGACAGCGCGCCGGTGCGCTACCGTCGTGCGCCGGACAAGGCTGAGGAGCTTCGCTACCTCTCCTTCATCTATGCGCCCGTCACGGACGGGGCCGGGACCGTGACGGGCGTGTTCTGCGATGGCTTCGATGTGACCGAAGCCCACCACGCCCAGGTCGCCCTGCGGACTCTCAATGCCGAACTTGAGCGGGAGGTCACCAAGCGGTCCCATGTGGGCGGCAAGACCTGGGCCCTGAGCACGGACATGCTGGGCGTCTGCAACAGCGACGGCATCTTCGAGACGTCAAACCCGGCGTGGATGGAGGTCCTCGGCTGGTCGGCGGAGGAGATCGCCAGCCGCCCCCTGTTCGACCTGATCCATCCCGACGACATGGACCGCACCTGGGAGGCGCTCGGGGCGTTGAAACGCGGCGATCCGGTGCTGCGGTTCGAGAACCGCTACCGGCGCAAGGACGGCGACTATCGCTGGCTGTCGTGGGTCGCCGTCCCCGACGAGGGGAAGTTCTACTGCAGCGCCCGCGACGTGACGGTCGAAAAGGCGGCCGAGGCGGAACGCGACCGGCTCTGGGTCCTGTCCGAGGACATGCTGGCCCGGGCCAACTACGAGGGCGGCCTGACGGCGGTGAACCCGGCCTGGACCAAGGTCCTCGGCTGGACCGAACAGCAGCTGCTGACCAATCCCTATGCCGAGATCATCCACCCCGACAATCTCACGACGGTTGTCGCCGCGCTCGGCCAGATGAGCGAGACCGGCCAGCCGACGCGGTTCGAGAACCGCATCCTCTCCGCCGACGGGACCTGGAAGCCGATCGGCTGGACCGTGGCGCCTGAACCCGGCGGCGAGTATTTCATCGCCGTCGGCCGCGACCTGACCGAGGACAAGGCGCGCGAGCAGGAGCTTCAGCTGGCGCAGGAAGCCCTGCGTCAGGCGCAGAAGATGGAGGCGGTCGGCCAACTGACCGGCGGCATCGCCCACGACTTCAACAACCTGCTGGCCGGGATCAGCGGCAGCCTGGAAATGGTCGAGGCGCGCCTGTCCGAGGGCCGGCTGAGCGGTATTGACCGCTACATCGGCGCCGCCCAGGGCGCGGCACGCCGCGCGGCGGCCCTGACGCAGCGGTTGCTGGCCTTCTCCCGTCGCCAGACCCTCGATCCGCGGCCGACCGACGTGAACCGGCTGATCGGCGGGATGGAAGAGCTGATCCGGCGCACGGTCGGGCCGACCGTGACGGTCGAGGTGGTCGGGGCCGGCGGCCTGTGGGCCACGCGGGTCGACCCGTCCCAGCTGGAGAATTCGCTGCTCAACCTGTGCATCAACGCCCGCGACGCCATGGCGCCGGCGGGCGGGCGTCTGACCATCGAAACCGCCAACAAGTGGCTGGACGAGCGCGCCGCCCGCGAGCGCGAGCTGCCGCCGGGCCAGTACATCACCCTGTGCGTCACCGACACCGGCACGGGCATGGAGCCGGAGGTCGCCGCCCGCGCGTTCGACCCCTTCTTCACCACCAAGCCGCTCGGCCAGGGCACGGGCCTTGGCCTGTCGATGATCTACGGCTTCGTGCGCCAGTCGGGCGGCCAGGTGCGCATCTATTCAGAGGTCGGCCAGGGTACGACCATGTGCCTGTACCTGCCGCGCCACGCCGGATCGGCGGAACCTGTCGAAGACGCGCCGCCGGACGGCCGAATCGACCCCGGCGAGGGCGAGACCGTGCTCGTCGTCGACGACGAGCCGGTCGTGCGCATGCTGATCGTCGATGTGCTCGAGGAGAACGGCTATCGCGTGCTCGAGGCCGCCGACGGCCCGGCCGGCCTGCGGATCCTGCAGACCGACACGCGCATCGACCTGCTGGTCACCGACGTCGGCCTGCCCGGCGGCATGAACGGCCGCCAGGTCGCCGACGCCGCGCGCGTCAGCCGACCCGACCTCAAGGTGCTGTTCATCACCGGCTACGCGGAGAACGCCGCCGTCGGCAACGGCCTGCTCGACCCGGGCATGGAGATCATCACCAAGCCGTTCGTCATGGCCACGCTCGGGGCCAAGATCCGCGACCTGATCGACCGCTAGCTCTTCAGCTTCAGCGCGCCGAGGAAGTAGCGCTTGCCGAGCGGCACGCCGTTGGCGCGCAGCACGTCGTAGGCGGTCGAGGCGTGGAAGTAGAAGTTCGGCAGCGAGAACGACAGCAGGAAGCCCTCGGCGGTGAACGGCATCTTGGTCGGGCCGAACTCGAAGGTCACGTCCTTGCCGGCCAGGGCGTTGACCGCCTCGGGCGTCAGGGCGCGCAGCGCCGCCTGGGTGTCGGCGATCAGCTTGATCAGGCCGGCGTAGGTCTCGGGCATGGCCGGGCCGCCCGTGGCCTTGAACAGGCCCGACTGCACCGCCTCGATGGCGCCGATGGAATGATGGGCGATCGACGACACCTGGAACGACAGCGGCAGCATGTCGCCGGCCAGCCGCTTGCCGACCAGATCGTCGGGGTTGGCGCCTTCGTCGGTGCAATGCTTCAGCCCGCGCTCGAGGAAGCCGGCGGCGGCGTCGACGATCTGCAGATACTGGCCGACGGTGATGTCATAGAGCGAGATGGTCATGGCGGTCGCGCCTCCCCGGTGCGTTGCTTTGTGAAACGGTGCGGACAGTGCCCGAAAGGCAGGGCCGCGCGCAACCATCCTTCCTCCCGCGCAGGGAGAAGGCGCGCTAGCGGGGCGCCCGCTCGCTCCAGTCGTCGAGGTCCTCCTCGCCGCCCAGCAGCGCCAGGCCGGTCGCGATCGACACCAGCTCCGCGCCGCTCTCCAGTTTCCCGGCCCCGAACCGGCGCTCGAAGATGCCCCGCACGGCCGGCACGAAGCTCGACCCGCCGGTGAGGAACACCCGGTCGACGCCGGCCTCGGTCAGGCCCGCCCGCGCCAGGGCCTGGTCGACCGCCCCCTCGATGGCCGTCAGCTCCGGCTGGATCCAGCGGTCAAAGCTGGCGCGTTTGACCGGCCCCTCGATCTCCACCGACCCGCCCTTGAAGCTGAACACCGCCTCCTCGGCGCCCGACAGCGCCTCCTTCAGCCGCGAGACCGACTGGTAGAGCCGGTAGCCGTGGTTGTCGTCGAGCACCTCGACCAGCCGCTGCAGCTTTTCCGGCTCGACCGCGTCGTGCACCAGCCGGCGGATGTCGCGCATGTCCTTCGACGCCCGCAGCAGGGCCAGCTGCTCCCAGCGGGCGAAGGCGGTGAAGTAGCGGTTGGGGATCGGCAGGCGGTTGTCGAACGCCTTGTACAGGCTGCCCTTGCCGAGCCTGGGCGACACCAGATGGTCGATGATCCGGTAGTCGAAGGCGTCGCCGGCCACGCCGACGCCGGCGTTGGACAGCGCCTGCGACCGCACCCGGCCGTCCCGCCGCGTGAATCGCACCAGCGAGAAGTCGCTCGTGCCGCCGCCGAAGTCGGCCACCAGCACCGTGGCGTCGCCCTCCAGCCGGCGGGCGAAGAAGAAGGCCGCCGCGACAGGCTCGTAGACATAGCGGATGTCCTCGAACCCCAGCCGCCGGAAGGCCGTCTCGTAGCGGCTCAGGGCCAGGGCCGCGTCGGGCCGCCCGCCGACGAAGGTCACCGGCCGGCCGACGATCACCCGCTTCGGCAGGTCCGCCAGGTCCGCGCCGCCGTGCTCCTTCACCTTCAGCAGGAAGGCGCTGAGCAGGTCCTCGAAGGTGAACCGCCGCCGCAGGATGGTGGTGTCGGTGAACAGGGTCGAGGCGGCGTAGCTCTTGAACGACTGGATGAACCGCGTCTCCAGCGGCTCCTCGACATAGGCGTCGATGGCCCAGGGCCCGGCCTCGACGACCCGGCCGGCGGGGTCGTCATGGGGGGCATGGAAGCTCAGCGCCGAGCGGAAGGCGTTGAACGGCTGGCCGTCGTGGCTGAACCCGGCGAGGGCTGCCTGGCCCCCGCCCTGGTCGAAGGCGACGACCGTGTTGGTCGTGCCGAAATCAACGCCGATCGCGGCGTCGGATACGCGCGTCATGGGAAGTCCCTTCGCGGACGGAAGCGGAAATGCAGCGGAAGATCCTCCCCCGTCGGGGGAGGTGGACCTGCGAAGCAGGGACGGAGGGGGTCCGGTCCGATCCCGGATGACCCCCTCCGTCCGCTTCGCGGACAGCTCCCCCAAGGGGGGAGCATCTTTCGTCAGTGAACCCGCTCCGGGTCCGGATGAGCGGACCCGTCTAGCGCGGGGAAACAGTCGGTCGTCTGCTCATCATGAAGCCATGGCCCTACTCCGCCGCGGGCTCGAGCGGCTGGTCGTACGCCGCCATGAGGGCCATGTTGAGGATCTTCGACACCGAAGCCGACAGCGGCGCGATCTGCACCGACTTGTTCATGCCCAGCAGGATCGGGCCCATCACCGTCGCCCCGCCCAGGCTCTGGACCAGCTTGGTCGAGATCGAGGCCGAGTGGATCGCCGGCATGATCAGGATGTTGGCCGGGCCGGTCAGGCGCATGAACGGGAAGTTGCCGCGCGACTCGGGTTCGAGCGCCAGTTCCGGCGGCATCTCGCCCTCGTACTCGAAGTCGACGCCGTCCATCTCGTCGAGCATGGCCACGGCCTCGCGGACCTTCTCCGAGCGCAGGCCCATGGGGTTGCCGAAAGTCGAGTAGCTGAGGAAGGCCACGCGCGGGGTGAAGCCCAGCCGGCGCACGGCGGCGGCCGCCTCGCAGGCGATCTCGACCAGCTCGTCGGCCTCGGGCATCTCGGTGACGTTGGTGTCGGCGATGAATACGGTGTGGCCCTTGGCCAGCACGATGGACATGCCCATCACCCGCCCGCCGGGGGCCGGGTCGATGACCCGCAGCACCTCTTCCAGCACCTGGTCATAGCTGCGCGTCACGCCGGTGATCATCGCGTCGGCGTCGCCGAGCGCGACCATCGAGGCGGCGAAGCTGTTGCGGTCCTGGTTGATCAGCCGCTGCACGTCGCGCTTCAGGTACCCCTCGCGCTGCAGGCGCTGGTACAGGTGCTCGACGTAGTCCGGGTTGCGGTCCGACAGGCGGGCGTTGACGATCTGCAGCTTGACCTCGTCCGGATTCAGACCGGCCAGGCGCATGTTCTCCTGCACCAGCTCCTCGCGGCCGCAGAGGATCGCCTCGCCGTAGCCCTGGGCCTGGAAGGCGTAGGCGGCGCGGATCACGCTGGGCTCCTCGCCCTCGGCGAAGACGATGCGCTTCTTCGGACCGTTCATCACGGCGCCGGAGATCTTCTGCAGGAAGGCCGCCGTCGGATCGAGCCGCTGCGCCAGCGAGGCGCGGTAGGCGTCCATGTCGGCGATCGGCTTGCGCGCCACGCCGGTGTCCATCGCCGCCTGGGCGACGAACGGCGGGATGTACCAGATCAGCCGCGGGTCGAAGGCCGAGGGGATGATGTACTGCGGGCCGAACTTCAGCTGCCGGCCGTGATAGGCGGCGGCGACCTCGTCGGGCACGTCTTCCCGCGCCAGCATGGCCAGGGCGTTGGCGCAGGCGATCTTCATCTCGTGATTGACGCGGCGGGCCCGCACGTCGAGCGCGCCGCGGAAGATGTAGGGGAAGCCCAGGACGTTGTTGACCTGGTTGGGATAGTCGCTGCGGCCGGTGCCCATGATGGCGTCGCCGCGCACCGAATGAACCTCTTCCGGGGTGATTTCCGGGTCGGGGTTGGCCATGGCGAAGATCACCGGATTGGGCGCCATGCTGGCGATCATTTCCTTGGTGAAGGCGCCGGCGGCCGACAGGCCCAGCAGGACGTCCGCGCCCTCGACCGCCTCGGCCAGGGTGCGCTTGTCGGTGTCGACGGCGTGGGCGCTCTTCCACTGGTTCATGCCGTCGGTGCGGCCCTGGTACAGGACGCCCTTGGAATCGCAGGCGATGACGTTCTCGGGCCGCACGCCCATCGCCTTGATCAGCTCCATCGAGGCGATGCCGGCGGCGCCGGGGCCGTTCAGCACGACCTTCACGTCCTCCAGCTTCTTGCCGGTGATGTAGCAGGCGTTGATCAGGCCGGCGGCGCAGATGATCGCCGTGCCGTGCTGGTCATCGTGGAACACCGGGATGTCCAGCAGTTCCTGGCAGCGCTGCTCGATGATGAAGCACTCGGGGCTCTTGATGTCCTCGAGGTTGATGCCGCCGAAGGTCGCGCCGATGGTCTTCACCACGGTGATGATCTCATCGGCGTCCTCGGTGGACAGCTCGATGTCGATGGCGTCGACGTCGGCGAAGCGCTTGAACAGCACCGCCTTGCCTTCCATCACCGGCTTGGAGGCCAGGGCGCCCAGGTTGCCCAGTCCGAGGATCGCGGTGCCGTTGGAGATGACGCCGACCAGGTTGCCCTTGGACGTGTAGTCGTAGGCCAGGTCGGGATTCTCGGCGATGGCCAGCACCGGCACGGCCACGCCCGGGGAATAGGCGAGGCTCAGGTCCCGCTGCGTCGCCATCGGCTTGGTCGCCGCGATGGCGATCTTTCCGGGCGTCGGGAACTGGTGGAAGGCAAGCGCTTCCTCGTCGGTGAAAGATTTCTTTTCGGAGTCGCTCATGGCGGCGTGGGACGTCCTTGAAACGCAAAAGCGGCGTCACCGGTCGTCAGGCCGGTCGCGTCGGGGGCTGAGAGGCGCGCAACCTAACGGGCGAGGGCGGGAGGGACAACCGTGCGCCCAACTTTACCCGCATCAACACCCGTCATCCTCGCCCTTGTGGCGAGGATCCACGCACGGCGAATTCTCCGGAGAAGACCGTGTGCTTGGGTCCTCGGGACAAGCCCGAGGATGACGGGGATTGTTAGGGTGAGGATGACGGGGTTTGTAGCGGCGAGGGTGACGGGCGCGGAAGCAGGCGCTAATCCTTCTCCATGACCCAGCCCGCGCCCGCCCCCGTGAAAATCGCCATCGCCGGCGCGCTCGGCCGGATGGGCAAGGCCGTGGCCGCCCTGTGCGAGGGGCGCGACGATGTCGTGGTCGTCGCCCGCTACGAGCGCCCCGGCGTCGAGGGCGAGGGGCTGGTGACGATCGACCAGGCCATCGCCGCCGCCGACGTGGTCATCGACTTCACCACGCCCGAGGCCTCGGTCGCCTTGGCCGAGAAGGCCGCCGGCCGCGGCGCGGTCGCCCTGGTCATCGGCACCACCGGCCTGTCGCAGGACCAGACCCGCCGCATCGACGAGGCGTCGCAGCGCATCGCCATCGTGCGCTCGGGCAGCTTCTCCCTGGGCATCAACCTGCTGCTGGGGCTGGTCGAACGGGCGGCCCGGTCGTTCGACGCCCGCGACTTCGACATCGAGGTGTTCGAAGCCCACCACAAGCGCAAGGTCGACGCGCCCAGCGGCACGGCCCTGATGCTCGGCGAGGCCGCCGCGCGCGGTCGCGGCGTCGCGCTGAAGGACGTCATCCAGCCCGCGCGGCACGGCCTGACCGGCGCCCGTCCGGAAGGCGAGATCGGCTTCTCCGTCCTGCGCGGCGGCGGCATCATCGGCGAGCACAGCGTGACCTTCGCCGGTGAGGAAGAGATCCTGACCATCAGCCATTCGTCGCGCGATCGCTCGCTGTTCGCGCGCGGCGCCGTGACGGCGGCGCGGTGGGTCGCCGGCCGGGGGGCCGGGGCGTTCGATATGCAGGATGTGCTGGGGTTGCGGGGGTAGGCGATCCGGCCCGCAGCGGCGCTTTTCTCTCCGTCCGCCTTCGCCCTGAAGGCTTCCAAGGGTCCCCCTCCCCCAGGCGGGAGAGGAAGACACGCGGGACGGATACTCCCGGGACATCGCGGGACAAACGCAGGATTCCCGCCCGGAAAATGCGCGGGCGAACGCGACGCCCCTTCAGGCCGGCGTAAAATGGCGGAATGAGCGATCGGCGCCGACCCGCGCAACGCCTTCAGCAGCAAGGCCCCGCAGCTTTCCGCCGTCATCCTGGGCCCTGTGCCCAGGACCCCTCTGTCCGCGTTCCGAACCCGTCAGGCCGTCCCACCGCTCGTGCGGCGGCGACAGGGATCCCAGGCACAGGGCCCGGGATGACGGTTGGAATTTTCAAAGCGGGCGCCCTGAAGACACCCGCGACATCCTTACCCGCCGCGCGCCACGAACCACTCGTTCAGGAACCGCTTGTCGGCCTTGCCATAGAGGAAGTCGGCGCCCTGGTAGCCGGTCACCGATCCGCCGGCGGCCTCCAGCACGGCCTGGGCCGCGCATATGTCCCACTCGGACGTCGGGCCGTGGCGCGGATAGATGTCGGCGGCGCCCTCGGCGATGCGGCAGAGCTTGACCGAGCTGTCCATCGCCAGCGTGCGATGGAAGCCGTACTCGACGGTCAGCTTGGCCAGCGTCTCGTCCTTCATGGTGTGGCTGATCAGGGCGATGGCCTCGCCGTCCGGCCAGGGGCGCACATGGACGTGGGTCGCCGGGCCGCCCTCGGCGCGTTTCATCGCGCCCATCGCGGTGGTGAACCAGGTCTCGTTGCTGGCGGGCGCGCAGACCGCGCCGGCGACCGGGCGGCGGCCGGCGACCAGCCCGATGTTGACCGTGAAGCTGGGATCGCCGCGCATGAAGGCCTTGGTCCCGTCGACCGGGTCGACGAGGAAGAAGCGGTCGCCGATGGCGTCGGGCGTGCCGAACTCGGCGGCGTGTTCCTCGGCGACCACCGGGATGTCCGGGAAGTGCTGCTTCAGCCGCGCGACGATCAGCTTCTCGCCGACCTGGTCGGCCTCGGTGACCGGGCTCAGGTCGGCCTTGGCGACGTGCGCCACCGTGCCGCCATGCGACCAGTAGGGCAGGATCAGCCGCCCGGCCTCCTCGACGATGTCAGCGAGTACAAGTCCAATATCGGCGTCGCTCATCGGCGGCCTCCCGGATCGTCGGCCACGAAGATCAGACGCACGACCGACGCATCGATGGTCTGTTTGCCGGCATGTTCGAAATTCACGGTGACGCGCCGCCCGATCACCGATTGCACCTGTCCCAGACCCCAGTCTTCGCAGGCCGGATGGCGCACCAGCGCGCCGGGTTCGATGAACGGGTCCATGGCCGTCTCGTTAGGGGTCCCCGCCCCATTTGCCAACGCTTCAAATCAGGTCAATTTCCGCGGTCATGACCGACACAGACGCGACCAACCTCTCCGCCCCGGCCCCGACGGCCGACGCCCCGGAAGCCCTGCCCGAGGCCGCCGAGCTGGCGGCCCAGATCGCGGCGCGCCTCTGTCACGACTTCATCAGCCCGGCCAGCGCCATCGTCTCGGGCCTCGACCTGCTCGAGGACCCCACGGCCCAGGACATGCGCGAGGACGCCATGAGCCTGATCGCCCAGAGCGCCCGCAAGCTGGCCGACATGCTGCAGTTCTGCCGCGTGGCCTTCGGCGCCTCGGCCTCGGCCGAGACCTTCGACCCGCGCGAGCTGGAGAGCCTGGCCCGGGGGGTCTACGCCCATGTGCGACCCGAGCTCGACTGGAAGGTCGACGTCGCCTCGCTGAACAAGGCCGCCGCCCGCATCCTGATGAACCTCTGCCAGATCGGCGCCGGGGCCCTGCCGATGGGCGGGACCGCGGTGGCCCGGGTGGTCGAGGCCGACGGCCGCGCCGCCATCACCCTGGAAGCGAGCGGGCCGCGCGCCCGGCTGAAGCCGGAAGTCCTGCGCGGGCTGAAGGGCGAGCCGCGCGGCGACGCGGTGGGCGGGGCCTGGGTGCAGGCCTACTACCTGCACCTGATCGTCAAGGCCGCCGGCGGCCAGCTGGCGGCCGAGGTCGGCGACGACAGGGTCACCCTCGCCGCCTGGGCGCCGACCTAGGCCTGGGATCCTCCCCCGCAGGGGGAGGGGGACCATCCGGAGGATGGTGGAGGGGGCTGCACCGGCATTTGCCCCCTCAGTCACCGCTTCGCGGCGACAGCTCCCCCAAGGGGGGGAGCTCAATGTCGGCGCCCATCCACAGGCAATATCGCCCGGCGCGGGGTGAAATCGCCCCGCTCTCACCACCCGTTAACCGACGCGGCCCAAAACATCGGACGGGGAAGGAGCGCCTGCGCCTTGAAAACCTGTCTACTGGTTGATGACAGCCGGGTGATCCGTAAGGTCGCCCGCCGGATCCTCGAGGATCTCGGCTTCGAGGTCGCCGAGGCGTCCGACGGGCTGGAGGCGCTCGCCTGGTGCCGCGCGGCCATGCCCGACGTGATCCTGCTCGACTGGAACATGCCGGTGATGAACGGGCTCGACTTCCTGCGCCAGCTCCGCACAGAGCCCGGCGGCGGCGGCCCGAAGGTGGTGTTCTGCACGGTCGAGAGCGAACCGGCCCGCATCCGCGAGGCCCTGGCGGCCGGCGCCTGCGAGTACATCATGAAGCCGTTCGACGGCGACATCATCCAGGCCAAGTTCGTCGAGGCCGGCATCAGCGCCCGGGAGACCGTCACCATATGACGCCCGAGGATATCAAGCTCATCGTGGCCCTGTGCCGCCAGCGCGCCGGTCTGAACATCGACCCGGCGCGGACCTATCTGATCGAGAGCCGTCTGGGGCCGCTGGCTCGCCGGGAAGCCTACGGCTCGGTCAGCGAGCTGATCGCCGGGCTGCGCGCGCGCCGCGAGGAGCCGCTGATCTGGGCCCTGGTCGAGGCCATGACCGCCAGCGAGACGGCCTTCTTCCGCGACCGCACGCCGTTCCATCTGTTCCGCGACGATATCCTGCCGACCCTGACGCGCCTGCGCGGGCCCGAGCCGATCCGCATCTGGAGCGCCGGCTGCTCGACCGGCCAGGAGGCCTACAGCCTGGCGATGATCGCCGAGGCCGGCGTTGGTCTCGAGCCGGGCGCCCGCGTCGAGATCTACGGCTCGGACCTGTCGGAGCGCGCGCTCGAGAAGGCCCAGGCCGGACTCTACAACCAGTTCGAGGTCCAGCGCGGCCTGCCGATCCGCATGCTGGTCGACTATTTCGAGAAGGTCGAGGACAGCTGGCGCCTGTCGCCGCGCATCCGGCAACGCGTGCGCTGGCGGCGGCTGAATCTCGCCGCCGACCTGTCGGCCGTGGGCCGGTTCGACGTGATCTTCTGCCGCAATGTGCTCAAGGACATGGACCCGGCCGTGCGTCCGCGCGTGCTCGAGGGCCTGGCCGCCGCCCTGCCGTCGGACGGCTTCCTCGTGCTGGGCGAGGGCGAGTCGCCGCTCGGTCTGACCGACGCCTACCGCCCGATCGGCGGCCGCGAGGGCCTGTACGCGCGCAACCCCGCCTACCGGGTCGCGGCCTGATGGCCGAGCCGGCCGACGCGGCCGTGCTGGCCTGCATCCGGGTGCCCAAGAGCGGATCCCAGAGCCTGGCGCGGATGGTCGCCGAGGCCTTTCCGGACCGCAGGACCTTCTACCTGCCCGACACCATGCGCCGCGAGGCGCTGATCAGCCGCTGGCAGGCCTTCCGCCTATGGCGCTCCCAGACCCAGAACCTGAACAAGCACTGGAAGGTGCTGACGCTCGACGCGGCCCTGGCCAAGATCGACGCGGCGATCGGCCCGGGCGAGCTGATCGCCGGCGGCCATTTCGACCAGCCCGCCGTGCAGTCGGGCCTGCGGCGGCCGGTCAGGAGCATCGTGCTGCTGCGCGATCCCGCCGAGCGGGCGCGGTCGGACTACAACTATGCCCGCCAGGGGTTCCTCAAGAAGAAGCCCTGGCAACGGTTCGACGCCCACCTGACGGCGCAGGTCGCCGGCCGATACAGCTTCGAGGGCTTTCTCGATTACCAGCTGGAGCGCCCGCAGGTGTTTGGCGACCTGGCCTGCGCCTTCCTCGGCTGGCTGCCGGGCGAACCGATGGAGGTCGTGCTGTCGACGATCTGGTCCTGGGGCGTGCTGGAACGGGCGGACGCCTTCGCCGAACGCATGTCGCAGCAGGTCGGCCGGCCGCTGGCCTTCGGCCAGAGAAACGCCACCCGGCGGGTCGAACAGCTCGACATCTCCGCCGCCGAGCGGCGCAAGATCGACCGGCTCTACGCCCGCGATCAGGAGCTCTACGCCCGTTGCCGCGCCGACTACGGCTGACGCATCCGGCGGACCGCCAGCGGCAGGCGCGGCCTCATCGGTCCGACGGAGAGGGTGAGCGGGGCGCCTGAAACCCCCTTGGCAGGCGTGAGAACCGTTCGCTTCTTCTTTGCTTCCGCCACGTCACGACGGCATCCTTCGCTCGGGGCATAACGGGAAACGACCATGAGCGGCGCAGAACGCATTCCAGACGAGATCGCCTTCCAGGCGATAAACCCGGCGGCCTACGCCGACGACAGCGTCCACGACGCCTTCCGCTGGCTGCGGGCCAACAACCCGCTCGGCAAGGCCGAACTGGAGGGGGTCTATCCCTTCTGGCTGGTGACCAAACACGCGGACATCCTCGAGATCAGCCGGCAGAACGACCTGTTCCATTCGGGCGACATGCCGACGACCTTCACCACGGTGGAGGGCGACAAGATGGTCCGGGCCATGACCGGGGGGAGCCCGCACCTGGTGCGGACCCTGGTGCAGATGGATGCGCCGGATCATCCCAAGTACCGGCTGATGACCCAGTCGTGGTTCCTGCCGCAGAACATCCGCAAGCTGGAAGACCGCATCCGCACGATCGCGCGCCAGCATGTCGACCACATGGCCTCGCTCGGCGGCGAGTGCGACTTCGTCAACGAGGTGGCGCTGTTCTATCCGCTGCGGGTGATCATGGAGATCCTCGGCGTGCCGCCCGAGGACGAGCCGCGCATGCTCAAGCTGACCCAGGAGCTGTTCGGCGCCCAGGATCCCGAGCTGAACCGCGGCAAGACCAGCGAACAACTGCAGGGCCCGGAAGCGCTGGCCGCCATCCAGGGCGTGATCGCCGACTTCTTCATGTACTTCAAGGCGATCACCGACGACCGCAAGGCCAACCCGCGCGACGACGTGGCCAGCGTGATCGCCAACGGCAAGCTCGATGGCCAGCCGATCAACGACTTCGAGGCGATGAGCTACTACGTCATCGTCGCCACCGCCGGCCACGACACCACCTCCTCCTCGACGGCAGGCGCGATCTGGGGCCTGTGCGAATACCCCGAGGAACTGGCCAAGCTGAAGGCCAACCCGGCCCTGATCCCCGGCCTGGTCGACGAGGCGATCCGCTGGACCACGCCGGTGAAGCACTTCATGCGCTCGGCCACGGCCGACACCGAGGTCGGCGGCCGCAAGATCGCCAAGGGCGACTGGCTCTGGCTGGCCTATCCGTCGGGCAACCGGGACGAGACGGTGTTCGACGATCCCGACGCCTTCCGCGTCGACCGGACGCCCAACAAGCACCTGGCGTTCGGCTACGGCGCGCACCTCTGCCTCGGCCAGCATCTGGCCAAGATGGAGATGCGCATCCTGTTCGAGGAACTGCTGCCGCGTCTGCAGTCGCTGGAATTCAACGGCACGCCGCGCCGCACGCTGGCCAGCTTCGTCAGCGGACCCAAGTCCCTGCCGATCCGCTACACCCTGACCTGAAACGAAAACGGCCCCCGTCCGTGAGGGCGGGGGCCGTCTTCAGTCCGGATCCTGAAAGGACGCCTACTTCGCGTCCTTGGCCGTATCTTCAACCGCGGCGCCCGCGGCCTGAACGTCCTTGCCGGCGCCTTCGATGGTGTTGCAGGCGGCGGCGAACAGACTGGCGGCCGCGACGGCAAGAATAATGACTTTACGCATGGCGTAATCTCCTCGGGCTCCGACAGGCGGAGCGGTTGTTGCACGGGAGACCAACGCCCCCGGACGGATCAGGTTCCACTCGCGGGAACATCCGGCATGGGAAAAACCAGGCGCGCGGTGAGGCCGCCCAGGGTGTTCTGTTCCAGGGTCATCTTGCCGCGAAGCTGGCGGGCGAAAGCGCTCATCAGCGTGCGCCCCACGCCCGAAGTCTGGGACATCTCGCGCGAGGTCTCGTGATCAGCGCCGCCGCCGTCGTCGGCGATCGCCAGCTCGGCCTCGCCCTCCCGGAGCGTGAAATCGACGGTCAGGACGCCGCCGCCCTTCTGCAGCGCGTGCTTCTGGGCGTTGGTCACGGCCTCGACGGCGAACAGGGCCAGCGGGGCCAGCTTGTCCGGATCGATGGCCAGCCGGTCGGCCCGCACCTCGGTGCGGATATGGCCCCCGCCGACGTCGCCGGCCAGCAGCTGGCCGATCAGGTCCTCGAGGAACGGCTTGAGGTCGACGTGCTTGATATCCGGCCCCTGGTAGAGGGCGCGGTAGATCAGGGCGAGCGCGGTGATCCGCTGCCGGGTGTCGCTCATCGCCGCGCGGGCGGCCGGGTCGCTGAGCGCGCGCTCCTGCATGCTCAACAGCGAGCTGATGACCTGCAGGTTGTTCTTCACCCGGTGATGGATCTCGCGCATCAGCGCGTCCTTCTGGTCCAGATTCTCGTGCAGGGTCGCGTCGCGGGCCACGATGGTCGCGGCCATGTGATCGAGGGTCTCGGCCAGCTCGCGGATTTCCGGCGGCGCCCGGCTCACCTGGACCGGGCGAACGGTGAACCGCCCGCGCGCGTAGATGGCGGCCACGCGCTGCAGATAGACGATCCAGCGCCCGACGCCGCGCTCGGCGGCGAAGAAAACCGCGGCCAAAGCGACGAAGAAGGCGATCAGCGGGAAGACGATGCCTGACAGCGGGTCCAGCCAGGCCGTGGAGAACAGGCCGGCGGAGGGCGCCGACAGGACGACGAACAGGTCGTCGCCGACGAGCGGCGCGGCGGAATAGACCCGGCGCACCGCGTGCCGGTCCAGGCCGTACGTCAGATAGCTGCCGCGACCACCGACCCTGTCGATCCACGGCTTCATCACGCGCGGAAAGGCCTTCTCCTCCGTCACCGACAGGAAGCGTCCCTCGCGGTCCACGATCGCCACCTGGGCGCCGCGCGGCATCGACCTGTCCTCGAGTTCGGGCCGCAGGCTGGACAGGGGTATGACGGCCGCCAGCACGCCGAAGCCCGTCGAGGGATCGCTGGACCGCGCGGCCGTGAACAGGCTGGGCTCGCTGGCGTAGGCGACGCCCGGGGCCAGGGTCACGACCATCTTCTCTCCGGCCGCCAGACGACGGAACCAGTCCCGGTCGCGGCGCGCAGGATCGGCCGGAACGCTCTCGGCCGAGCACGCGACCCGGCCGATCCGGTCGAAACGGATGAGGTTGGCATAGCCGGGCAGGCGCTGGCGGATGTCGGTCAGCCGGCGCGAGCAGTCGAAACCGATCGCCCCGGGGCCCAGGGTTTCCAGCAGGACGCCGGCCGCTTCCATCCGCGCGCGGGCGGTGGCGGCGCTGCGCTGGGCGGCGGATTGCAGCACGGCCTGACGGTCCGCGGCCTCGCGCTGGTAGGCGAGCAGCGACTGGCCGGCGCCCAGAAGGAGCACCGGCAGCAGCGCCGCCGCCATGGCGACGCCGAGCCGCACCCTGATCGTGGTTGTCGGCCCCCACCGCAACCTGTCGAGCAGGTTCACCGGATCGCGCTCAACCGCTCCGCGTCGGCGAGGATCGAGCGCATCGCATCCCCAGCCTCACGGCCGTCGCGATCGTATGCACCCGTTTCCAGAATGCCCTGCAGCGCCTTGCGCGCGCGGCTGACCCGGCTCTTCACCGTGCCCACGGCGCAGCCGCAGATGTCGGCGGCTTCTTCATAGGCGAACCCGCCGGCGCCCACGAGGATCAGCGCTTCACGCTGCTCGTAGGGCAGCATGGCCATGGCCAATCGCAGTTCGTCCAGGGCCAGGGGGGAGCCCGGGTCGTCGATCGCCACGAGCGTGCGTTCGGCGGCTTCCTGGTCGAGCTGGGTCGACCGCCAGGAGCGGCGCTTGTCCGAATAGAACTGGTTGCGCAGGATCATGAAGGTCCAGGCCTTCATGTTGGTGCCCAGCTGGAAGCTGGCCCGGGCGTCCCACGCCTTGATCATGGCGTCCTGCGCCAGATCATCAGCCTGGGTGGCGTCGCCGGTCAGGGTGCGGGCGAAGGCGCGCAGATGAGGAATGAGGGTGACCAGCTCGCGCTGGAACACCTTGTCGCGGGCGGCCCCTTCGAGCGGGGCGGCCGCGTCGTCCCTGTCAGCCGCCATCTCAGCGCTCACCGGTCTTGTTGTCGGCCCGTCGCAGAATATCGAGGAATTCGTCCGGCACCGGCTCGTTGACGACTTCGTCGAACATCTGCCGGAGCTTCACGCCGATGGCGCGCTGACGCAGCCGCGCTTCGTCTAGCGGAGCGGTACCCTTTCGCCGTTCATCCATGGCACTTTGATCGATCATGCTATCGGCGAAGCGAGATGCCCGCCCCCTCCTGGAACTATGACTTCGGCCGTTCAACGCCCGACTCCGCGCCTGGTTCCCAAAACCGTGTTCGCCATGATGGACCAGCTGACGTAGTCTGGGAACCATCGACGTGGCGAGGCGTTAGCGCTCGGTAGGAGACGCGTCCCCCGTCCTCGCGGGCGGTGGCGTGTGCTCCGGGTGAACGATCTGAAATCGGGAGGGGTTATGAGTCTTCTTGCTCGTCTGGCGCCGCATCTGCCTTACATGCGCCGGTACGCACGGGCCCTCACGGGCAGCCAGTCCACGGGCGATCAGTATGTCCGGGTGGCCCTGGAGGCCCTGGCAGCCGGCGAGCAGACCCTCGACAACCGCCTGTCGCCGCGGGTGGCGCTGTATCACGTGTTTCACGCCATCTGGTGCACCTCGGGCGCCCGGCTGGAAGACCGCGCCCCGGCCGACGGCGGCGACGCCAGCCAGCGGCTGATGCGCATCGCCCCCCGCTCGCGTCAGGCCTTCCTGCTGACGGCGCTTGAGGGTTTCACGCCCAGCGAGGCCGCGCAGATCCTCGACACCGACTTCCCCGATGTCGAACGGCTGATCGCCCAGGCCCAGAACGAAATCGACGCCGAGCTGGCGACCGACGTCCTGATCATCGAGGATGAGCCGGTCATCGCCGCGGACATCGAGGCGCTGGTCCGCGAGCTCGGTCATACCGTGGTCGATATCGCCGCCACCCGCACCGAGGCCGTCGAGGCCGTCGCCCGCAAGGCGCCGGGGCTGGTCCTGGCCGACATCCAGCTGGCCGACGGCTCGTCGGGTATCGACGCGGTCAAGGACATCCTCGGCCACTACGACATCCCGGTGATCTTCATCACCGCCTTCCCCGAGCGGCTGCTGACCGGAGAGCGGCCTGAACCGACCTTCCTGATCACCAAGCCCTTCCAGCCGGAAACGGTGAAGGCGGCGATCGGCCAGGCGCTGTTCTTCCATCCCGGCCGGACCGCCGAGGCGGCCTGATCTCCCCCTATCGAACCGGCGCGCCGGCGGCCTGCGCTTCAGCAGCCGTCGGCGTACTGCTGGCGTCCGCGGCCGAGAGATCGCCGGCGCGGAACATCCAGCTGCCGAACAGGGCGGCGACCGCCAGAGCGGTCGAGGCGACGAGCATCCACAGCACATGACGGCCCCGCAGGCCCTGACGGGCGTCGGTCGCATCGATGTGGGTTTCGCCGCCGGGGGCGCGGGAAAATCTGCGGAACATGGGCATGGCGTTACGCCTCCTGAGCGTGTCGTCTGGTCAGGAAACGTTTCGCGGCAAGGCGTTGTTCCGGCTCGCGCGACCCGTGAAAAAAGATCGAACTTTTTTCGCAGCCGGCGGAACGGAGTCGACGGGGAGCACGTTTATGAATTGCGGAGGCGGCGACGCCCCCCCCGACTTGAGGCTGGTGAGAGCCAGCCAGTCGCCTCCGCACCCCCTTCTCGATGACCAGTACCTCAAGAGGCGGATCTCACGATCCGCCTCTTGTCTGTTCGGGCGCCGGGACCGGTTGGTCAGTGGCGGCTGAGGTGGAAGGTGACGTCCGTGCGACGGCGCAGCGGCTTGTCAGCGCCGCCGGCGGTGACAGCCCCTTGCTCGCCCACCGCGCCCACGCTGAAGTTGACGGTGCTGAAGCCGAGGCGCGACACGGCGCTGCGGACGGCGTCCGCCCGCTTCTTCGACAGGGCCAGGTTGGCCTCGGGGTCGCCGACCGCATCCGCCAGGCCCGTGACGTCGACCTGGCCGAGAACACAGCCGCGGGTCATGTCGCCCGCGCCCTTGAGCACGGCCTGGGCCTCCCGGGTAATGACGGCCGAATCCCGGTCGAAATAGATCGACACCGTCAGGTCCTGGCAGACGTTGGGGACGGCGGCGCGCCGGAAGCCGGAAATCGTGCCGCAGCCGCCGAGCACCAGCGCCGCGACGCCCACAACGGCCATTTTCAATATCGTGTTCATTGTCTTGCCCTCAGCCCAAAAAAAGGGCGGTCGACCTTCCGGCCAACCGCCCGATTCCGCCCGTCATCGAGCGCTCAAACGATCAGTTCCGCGGCCGGCCGTCTTCCCAGTAGTACCGCCCGGTGGCTTGATCGTAGTAGTAGTACCTTCCGGCGGCTTCGTCATAGTACTGGCGTTTGGTGGGGGCGGCCGCGCCGCAGCCGCCATCCTCACGACAGCCCTTGATGGCGCCGGCCGTGCCGCCGACCGCCGCGCCGATGGCCGCGCCGGTTCCGGCGTCGCCGCTGCCGGTGTTGTTGCCGATCACGGCGCCGGCGATGGCGCCCAGGGCCGCGCCGCCCGCGGCGTTGCGTTCCACGTTGCCCGTGGTGGTGCAGGCGGCCATCAGAACGCCGGCCCCGGCCAGGGCGATAAGGGTCTTGTACATTGGGCAGTTCCTCGTCGTTTCGATCCGATGATCCCCCATCCGGTTGGGCAACGCCCGGCGGCGGCGGCGGTTCCTGCGATGGAACCGGGGCAGGCCGGCGGCCGTTAGGTCGCGGACGGGGCGTGGGAGACGATCGGGCGTGACATCAGTGAAACAGAGCCGCGCGCTCGGGCGCGTGGCCGTCGTGGTCAACCCCGCCTCGGGCAGCGCCGGACCGGACGCCGTCGCCGAGGCCGAACGCATCCTAGCCGAACATGATGTTCCGGGCGCCGTGACGGCGCCGGGCGACACCGGTCTGGAGGCCTGCCTGAGGGCGGCGCTCGATACGAAGCCCGACGTGCTGATCATCGTCGCCGGCGACGGCACCGCCCGCGCCGGGGCCGAGATGGCCGGACCAAAGGGGCCGCTCGTCGCGCCCCTGCCCGGCGGGACGATGAACATGCTGCCCAACGCCCTTTACGGCGGCCGCGACTGGAAGACGGCGCTGGCCGACATCCTCACGGACGGCGAGGAAAGGCCGATCTCCGGCGGCGAGATCGACGGTCGCGCCTTCTATGTCGCCGCCATCCTCGGCTCGCCGGCCCTGTGGGCCCAGGCGCGCGAGGCCGCGCGGGAGGGGAACCTGAAGCAGGCCTGGCATCGCGCCCAGCGGGCGGTGAAGCGGGCCTTTTCGGGCCGTCTGCGCTTCACCCTCGGCGGTCGACCCCGCGGCAAGGCCGAGGCCCTGGCCCTGATGTGCCCGCTGGTGTCCAAGGCCCTGGCGGACGACGAGGGCTACCTCGAGGCGGCGGCCATCGATCCGGCCAACGCGCTCGACATCTTCCGGCTCGGCTTCCACGCGGCGCTCGGCGACTGGCGCTCCGACGAGAAGGTCATGGTCTCGCGGGTCCGCGCCGGCCGCGCCTGGGCCCACGGTCACATTCCGGCGGTGCTCGACGGCGAGCCGACGACGCTCGGGCCCGTGGTCGACTTCAGCTTCCGCCCGATCGCCTTCCGCGCCCTGGTGCCCGGCGACGCGGCGGAGGACGCAGCGGCATGACCCTGCGCCTGGCCCATCTGTCCGACATCCATTTCGGCGGCGAACATCGCGAGGCGGTCGCCGGGGCGGCCGCCTGGATCGCGCGGCACAAGCCCGATCTGGCGATCATCACCGGCGACATCACCCGGGAGGGCGAGGAACGCGAGTTCACCGCCGCGCGCAGCTGGATCAACCGGCTGGCCGTCGAATCCGTCGTTGTGCCGGGCAATCACGACACGCCCTATTTCGACGTGGTGCGACGGGTGTTCGCGCCGTGGGAGCGCTACGAACGCCATTTCGGCGCGCTTTCGGAGGATGCATTCCATCGCCAGGGCCTGGCCATCGCCAAGGTCAACACGGCCCGCGGCGTCCAGCTGCGGACCAACTGGTCGAAGGGCGCCATCTCCGGACGCCAGGTCGCCGCCGCGATCCGGTCGCTGGCCCCCGCGCCGCCGGGCGCGCTGAAGATCGTCGCCTGTCACCATCCGCTGGTGGAGATGATCGGCGGCCCGATGAGCGGCCAGGTGCATGGCGGCCATGACGCCGCGCTCGCCCTGTCCGGCGCGCGGGTCGACCTGGTGCTGACCGGCCATGTGCACGCGCCCTTCGCCCTGCCCTATCCGGGCGGCGACGGACGCACCTGGGCCATCGGGGCCAGCACGCTGTCGGTGCGGGAGCGCGGCGCGCCGATCGGCTTCAACTGTATCGAGGTCGAACCCGACATCGTCCGCGTCACGGCGCTCGGCTGGTCCGGTTCGCACTTCGAGCCCTGGCGGACCTGGTCGATCGACCGCCGCCCTCACGTCGCGGGCTGATCACAACGAAAACGGCGGCGGGATCGCTCCCGCCGCCGTCCGTCGTCTGTACTGGCGAGCTCGTCTAGGGCGCGCGGCCCCGCACCATGTGCATGACCGCCGACACCAGGAACAGGATCAGGAAGATGAAGAACAGGATCTTGGCGATCCCGACAGCCGTACCGGCCAGTCCGCCGAAGCCGAGAACGGCGGCGATCACCGCCACGACCAGAAAAATCAGCGCCCACTGCAACATGTTGCCTGCCTCCGTTTGCGTTTTTCGGGACCTGAACAGTCCTTGTCTTTTCAACGCCCGGCGGGCGTCGCCGTTCCGACCGCGTCCTGCGGCGCCGGATAGGCCCAGGCTGCGCCGCGACCGCGCGCGGCGTCGAACTGCCGGCCCGCCAGATCCCAGTTGGCCAGCCTGTCGAACCAGGCGGCGAGGAAGCCTTTCCGGTCATTCTGGTGGTCGAGGTAGTAGGCGTGCTCCCACAGGTCACAGACCGTCAGCGGGGTGGCGTCGCCGAGCGCCAGCGGATTGCCGGCGTCGTGGGTGGTGATGACCGACAGGCGGTCGCCGTCGGCGACGAGCCAGACCCAGCCGGACCCGAAGTGTTCCGCGCCGGCCTTCACGAAGGCGGCCTTGAGGCCCGCCAGGCTATCGAAGGCGGCGTCGATGGCCCAGGCCAGGTCCTGCGGCGGCGCGGCCTGACGATCGGTCATCGCCTCCCAGAAGAAGCCGTGGTTCCAGGCCTGGGCGGCGTTGTTGAACAGCTTGGCCTGTCTGGCGTCATCGGCGGCGTCGCGGATCACCTCCTCGAGGCTGTCCGGACGGACTCCGGCGTCCTCGACCAGGGTGTTGAGCGTCTCGACATAGGCGCGGTGGTGCTTGCCATGATGGAATCGCAGCGTCTCGGCCGAGATCACCGGACTCAGGGCGTCGGGTCGGTAGGGAAGGTCGGGCAGGATGAACATGGCGCGCTCCGGACAGAATCCGGAAGGAAGCGTGCGACGCCGGGGTCAGTTCCGCTCGTTGGGCGCCTTGTCCATGAAGGCCCGCACGACAGCGGCCACCAGTTGCGGATTGCGCAGCGCATAGATGCCGGCGGCCACGGCCGCGCCCGCGGAGAGGAGCGGCCGGTCCCGCACGACGGTCATGATCATCTCGATCAGGGAGGCGTCGGGCGGGCTGGCGGCGGCCGTTCGCCGGTCGCCCTCGGCCCGTCGGGCGGCGAGGAAGCCGGCGACCGCGATGACCAGCGCCGAGCAGCCGGCGATGATCGCGGCGGCCCCGGCCGTGCCGACCATCGGCTCAAGAAACGCGAAGAGGGCGAAGAAGGCCGAAAAGACGCCGGCGGCTGCGGCGGCGGCGATAGCGGCGCCAGCCGCTACAGCCATCAGCGTCCGTTCCATCATTAGCGGCGATCGCCACGGCTGGAGAGCAGGAGACCGATCAGAACGCCCACGCCGACGCCGGCGAGCAGCGCCGTACCCGGGCGTTCCTTGACCTTCTCGACCACGTAGCGCTGGGCTTCGTCGAACTGGGCGGTCGCCGTGTCGGCGTAGACGCGGCTCTGGGCGCGCAGGGTCTCCATGCCTTCCCGCACGGCGGTCTCGGTGCGATGCGCCGCCTCGGTCAAGCGCTCACGGGCGTGATCGGCGGCCTCGATGAAGCTCCGCTCGGCATGCCTGGCGGCGGTCTTCAGATCGGCCTTCGCGTCTTCGGCTTCGGCGATCGCGGCGGATTTGGCGTTGGTGGACATGACAGGCTCCGTGGTCGCGGGCGCGCCGAAGGCCGGCGGCCCTCCTGGCGGGGGGACTGACCGGGAACGCGATCCCGCGAGATCAGGTTCCATCCTAACGGCAGACGGCGCGCAACGCCACGAATTCTCGCCTGTCGCGCGACCGGGGCTTACCCGTTATGGTGGGGCATGGATGACGCTGCGTTACAGGCCCCCGGACATGTCGAAGCGGCCCGGATCCGGGCGTTGCGGGCGTTGCACGCCCTCGACAGCGGATCCGACCGCCGGTTCGACCGGATCGCGCGGACGGCGGCGCTGGTGTTGCGCGCGCCGCGGGCGGCCGTCGTGCTCGTCGATGAAGATCGTCTCTGGCACAAGGCGCGCATCGGCATCCCGGCCGGGGAATATCCCCGCGCCGGCACCCTTGCGGACCTGATGGTCCGCGAGCCGGGCACGGTCTTCAGCAGCGACATCACCGCCGATCCCCGGTTCGCGGCCCTGCGGGAACGACTGCACCAGGTCGACGTGCGGTTCTTCGCCGGGGCCCCGATCACCGCGCCGGGCGGCGAGGTCATCGGCGTCCTGTCGGTCGGCGACCCCGAAGCCCACGCCCCGCATACCGAGGCCGAGCGCCTGGCGCTGGAAGACCTCGCGGCGCTGGCCAGCGAGATGCTCGCCCATGACGCCGAGACGATCGACGCCGAGCGTCAGTCCCGCCTCGACCAGCGCCGGGTCGAGCTGGCCCTCGACGCCGCGGGCCTGGGCGAATTCGAATGGGACGTCCTCGAGGACCGGGTGTTCGTCAGCGAGCGGATGAAGGCCCTGACCGGCGTCACCTCGAACTCGGCGCGGGGCGAGGGCGGCGACGTGTCCTATCGCTTCGTCCATCCCGATGATGTCGAGCGGCTGCGTCAGGAAGTGGATCGCGGTCTGCGCACCGAGGGCCGCTACCAGACCGAATATCGCATGATCCGCCCCGACGACGGCCGGCTGCGCTGGATGCAGGGCGCGGGCGTGGTGGTGACCGACCGCACGGGCGCGCCGGTGCGGGTCATCGGCGTGGTGCGCGACATCACCGACCGCAAGTCCGAGGAGGAGCATCGCGAGACGCTGCTCTCGGAGATGGACCACAGGGTCAAGAACGTGCTGGCCGCCGTCCAGTCGCTGGCCGCCCAGTCGGCCCGCCGCACGACGTCGACCGAAGGATTCATCTCGGCGTTCGCGGGCAGGCTGAAGGCCATGGCGTCCGCCCATGAACTGCTGACCGCCACCCGGTGGCGCGGCGCCGATCTGGCGCACATCGCCGCGGCGGAACTCGGCGGTCTGGCCCCAGGGCAGGCGCGGTGGGAAGGTCCGGACCTGGTCCTGACGCCCCGCGCCGCGAACGCCATCTCCCTGGCGCTGCACGAGCTGGCCACCAACGCCGTGAAATACGGAGCCCTGTCGGTCGAGACGGGACGGGTCGAGGTGACCTGGGAGGCTCCGCCCGAAGGCGGGTTCACCCTGCGCTGGGTCGAGAGCGGCGGCCCGACCGTGGTTCCGCCGGAGCGTCGCGGCTTCGGATCGACCCTCCTCGACCGCGTCACGGGTCGGGAGCTGGGCGGCGAGGGCCGGGTCGAGTACCGGGCGGACGGCGTTCGGGCGGTGCTGCGGGCCGACCCCCGCGCGGTGGCCCTGCCGGCGACCGAGCCGCAACTGATTGAACCCGCGACGCCCGCCGGGGCCGGGGCGTCACAGGGACTCCGTCATACCGCCGACGGCGGCGTCGAGGGGCTGCGGCTGCTGATCGTCGAGGACGCCGTGCTGCTGGCCATGGAACTCGAGGCCGGACTGGTCGAGGCCGGGGCGGTGATTGTCGGCAGCGCCGCCGAACTGGCCGAGGCGATGGCCATGCTGGACCGCCCGATCGACGCGGCCGTCCTCGACGCCAATCTCAACGGCGAATCCGTCGGGCCGCTGGCGGCCGCGCTGCGGGCGCGCGGCACGCCGTTCGTGTTCGCCACGGGCTACGGCGAACGCGGCGCGCCGGAGGGCTTTGACGCGCCGGTGGTGCGCAAGCCCTACAACGTGCACCAGATCGTCAGCGCCCTGGCCGAGGCCGTGGGCCGGGCCTAGACGATCCCGCGTCCACGCAGCTCGGCCAGATCGGCGGCCGAAAGCCCCGCCCGCGCGGTCAGCACCGCCTCGGTGTGTTCGCCGAGCCCGGGCCCGGGCCAACGCACCTCACCGGGCGTGTCGCTGAGCCTGGGGAAGGCGTTCTGCATCTTCACCGCGCCGAATACCGGATGCGGCAGGTCGACGATCGACTCGCGGGCGGCGAACTGCGGATCGGCGAGCATGTCCGGCGCGCGATAGACGCGGCCGGCCGCCACGCCGCTGGTTTCCATCAGGTCCAGCAGGACGTCGGCGTCGAGCGTGGCGGTCCAGGCGCCGATCAGGGTGTCCAGTTCCGCCTGGTTCTCGCCCCGGGCCGCATGGCCGGCGTAGCGCGGATCCTCGGCCAGCTCCGGCCGGCCCATGGCCTCGCACAGCCGCTTGAACAGGGTGTCCTGGTTCGCCCCGATGACCACCAGCGCCCCGTCCCTGGTCGGATAGGCGTTGGACGGAGCGATGCCGGGCAGCACCGAGCCGGACCGCTCGCGGATGTAGCCGGTCAGGCCGTACTCGGTGATCAGGTTCTCCATCACCGACAGCACGCTCTCGTAGATCGCCGCGTCGACGACCTGGCCCTTGCCGCTGCGATGGCGGGCGTGCAGCGCCATCATCGTGCCGAGCGCCGCGTGCAGTCCGGCCAAGCTATCGCCGACCGAGATGCCGGCGCGGGCCGGGGCCCGGTCAGGCTCGCCGGTGATGTAGCGCAGTCCGCCCATGGCCTCACCGATCAGGGCGTAGCCGGCGCGCGAGGCGTAGGGGCCGGTCTGGCCGAAGCCGGACACGCGGGCCATGACCAGCCCGGGATTGTCGGCCGACAGGCTGTCGTAGCCGAGGCCCCACTTTTCCAGCGCGCCGGGGCGGAAGTTCTCGACCAGCACATCCGCCCCGCCGATCAGTTTGCGGGCGATGGCCTGGCCTTCGGGGGTGCGCAGGTTGAGGGTCACCGACTTCTTGTTGCGGCCGATCACGGGCCACCAGGGCGAGTGGCCCTTGGGCAGGCTGCGGCCCCACTGGCGCATCGGATCGCCGGCCTTCGGATCCTCGATCTTGATCACCTCGGCCCCGAAGTCGCCGAGGATCTGGCCGCAGAACGGCCCGGCGATCAGGGTGCCCATCTCGATCACGGTCAGACCGTCGAGCGGGCCTGGAGTTTTCTTCTTTTCGTCGGAACGCATCACGGCCCCGTGAGGTTTAGTCGGCACCCGGCCCGCTTGGGGGCGTCGGAAGGCCTTGTCAACGTGTGGAGTAACCCGACATGAACCGTACAATCCTTCTGGCCGGCGCCGCGGCGCTCGCCCTGACCCTCGGCGCCTGCAACAAGAAGCCTGACGAAGCCGCCATGGGCGCGCCCGACGCCAACCCGGCCGCCACCATCCCGACGCCGTCGGACGAGGCCGGCGCGCCCGATTTCGTGACCAAGGCCGCGACCGGCGACATGTTCGAGATCGAGTCGAGCAAGATCGCGCTGGAGCGCAGCACCAACCCCGAGGTGAAGGCCTTCGCCCAGATGATGGTCGACGCCCATCACAAGACCACGAAGGGCCTCAATGACGCGATCGCCGGCTCGGGCCTGACCCTGACCCCGCCGACCACGCTGCCTGAGGACAAGACCGACGCGCTGGCCGACCTGCGCGCGGCCAAGCCCGAGGACTTCGACAAGAAGTACATGGACGCCCAGGTCGACGCCCACCAGGCCACGCTGGACCTGATGACCCGCTATGCCCAGGACGGCGACAACGCCAGCCTGAAGGCGGCCGCCACGGCCACCGCGCCGCTGGTGCAGCAGCACCTCGACAAGGCCAAGGCCCTGCGCGACGCGCTGAAGTAACACCCGAAGACCGGGCGGGTGGCGACGATCGCTACCCGCCCGCCTTCAGCACGTTGTCGTCCGAGTTGCGGTCGATGAGGTAGTTGTAGGGATCCACCCCGCCGAACTTCGGGGCCTTGTCGACGACGAAGGTCAGGGTCTGGGTCCCGGTGTGGATCGGCCGCCGCACGAGGGTGACGACCTTGCCGGAATCGAAGCCCTTGCCGCCCGGCATGGCCGTGAACAGGCCGACATCCAGCATTTCGTCCATCGCCGCCGGCGTCTCCCGCCCCTTGCCGTCGGCATAGAGCTTCTTCGCCTCGACCGTCAGCACGACGTCGTAGCGGCCGTCCTTGCGCTTCGTCACCGTCATGGCCCGGGTCTTCAGGTCGTAAAGGGTGATCTTCTCGAACAGGTCGGTGATCAGGCCCTGCTTGTCGGCGGGGGCCTCGGCGCGCAGCGCCGCGACCAGATCCAGCGACGTCGGATAGGGCGCGCCCTTGAAGGCGAACTTCGCCAGCAGGCTGCGCAGGGCGCGGTTGACGGCGTCCTCGCCGATCTCCCGTTGCAGCCGGTACATCACCAGCGAGCCCTTGCGGTAGTGGATGTAGGGCTGGTTCTCGACCTTGTAGAGCGGCAGTTCCTCGACCAGTTCGCTGCCGCGCGACCGCAGGTAGCGATCAAGTTCGAACTTGAGGAATTTGCGGATCTGGTCCTCGCCGTACATGTGCTTCATGACCATCAGCGCCGAGTACTGCGCGAGGGTTTCGGACAGCACGGTCGACCCCTGCTGGTCGGCGCCGATGACCTGGTGGGCCCACCACTGGTGGCCGATCTCGTGGGCGCCGATGTAGGTAACCATGTCGATCTTCGACTTGTCGCGGTAGTCGGCGATGAAGAACAGGTTCTCCGACCAGGGAATGGTGTTGGCGAACGACTGGGCGAAGTCGGCGTAGGCGGGGAATTCGAGGAACCGCACCTGGCGGAACTGGTAGGGGCTGAAGTTGGCCTGGAAGTAGTCCAGGGACGCCTTCATGCCCGTCTTCATCCGGCCGATGTTCCACGGATGCTGGGCGTCATAATAGATGGCGAGATCGATGCCCTTGTAGCGTTCCTGGTTCACCGTGTAGCGCGCCGACTGGACCGACAGGAACGGCAGGATCGGCGCCTCGGTGACGAACCGCGCGGTGCGGCGACCGTCCTTCACGCTCTCGGAGACCTTGTAGCCCGGGGCGATCGGGATCTGGTCGGCGACGGTGCTGACCGTGATGTCGGAGGTGACCCAGTCGGCGTCGTGCCGGATGTAGTCGTACTGCATCGACGCAGGGTCACCGAGCTTCGGCATCCGCAGTTCGGCCGGCAGACCGTACTTGCGCCGCTTGGCCCGGTCGACCAGCAGGCCCTGGCGTTCCATCCCGAGCGCCGGCGCGATCTCGGCATTGTTGATGAAGGTCCCGTTGTCGACGACGCGGGTCTCGTTGCCGCGGTTCTTGAAGCCGCGCTGCGACCGCTCGGTGGTGAAGGTGATCACCCGCCGCTCGCCCGGCAGCATCGGCGTATCGAGCGCGAAGATGCGGTAGTTAAAGCGCTCGAACGTCTTCTTGGGCCGCGCGCCCTGGATCGACAGCGCCTTCACCACCAGGTCCCGATCGAACAGGACGTGGATCTCCTTCAACGGCTCGGCGGTCTTGTTCTCGATGACATAGGACCCCCAGGTCGTGACCCGCGGCTGGTGCGGATAAAGGTCCACGTCCAGCTTCATGGCGACGATCTTGGGCCGCGGCAGGTGTTCGTAGCGCAGGAGGGTCTTCTCGAAGTCGGCCTGCCACTTCTCGTCGTCGATGCTGGTGCGGTATTCGTTCCAGACGTTGGTGTTGACGAAGATGAACGCGCCCATCCCTACGAAGGCGGCGAGGGCGACGGCGAAAGTCAGGCCCGCCTTGCCGGTCAGGCGTCGGGGCAGGCGGGCGAGACGTGGCCACAGCCGGGTCTCCGTGCCGCGCCGCCACAGGGCGTAGCTCAGAACGGTCAGCAGGACGCCGAACGCCGACCAGTAGGCGCGGAACCAGGTCGCCCCGATCCAGAATTTGCCCTGGCCGTTCATGTCCGACAGCGGCACGCCGGGCGCGTTGCCGTAGTTGTAGAGATTGTGCTCGAAGCCGAGGTTAGTGAAGGTGATCGTGGTGATCATGTAGATCACCATCAGGCCCCAGCCGACGAACTTGTGTGGCGCCAGCGTCTGCAGGAACACGGCCAGAACGGCGACCAGCACCCAGTCGACGGCCTGCGGCAGCACGTACCAGACCAGCCACGCGTCCAGCTGGAAATTCAGGTACCCCTTGAGGGCCTGGATGATCACCGCGGCGAGGACGCTGACCAACAGGGTCGACAGCAACACCAGGGAAATGGCGAGGGTCTTGGGGCCCACGAAGGCCCAGTCCGGCGCCGGCGTGGAATCGACGATCTCGTGCGTCTTGCGCTCGCGTTCGCGCCAGACAAGTTCGCCGGCGTAGTAGACGGCGATGATCATCGGAATCAGGCTGAACGAGCCCAGCAGCGGCGGGATCAGCGCGCGGGTGACCGGCCAGATCTGGCCGCCGTAGCCGGTCTCGTCGGTGGTGAACCACAGGGCGCCGATCGCATTGAACAGGCCCATGGCCAGCAGCACCAGATAGGCGGGACTGCCGAACACCTGCGCCATGTCGAGCCGGGTGCGGGCGACAAGCTGGGCCCAGGCGGTGGCGCCGTTGAAGGTCGCCTTCGGCAGCGCGCGCAGCGGCGCCGGCGGGGCGTCTTCAGCGCCGAGGATCTTCAGCTGGTCCTTGCGCGCCTTCTTGCCGGACAGGGCGCCCGACTGGAAGCGGAACAGGGCCCAGGCCAGGGCGAGGAACCCTGTCGACAGCGCCACCGCGAACAGCCGGTTGTACAGTAGCAGACCGGTGAAGGGCGGAGTCAGCGTGTTGCGCTCGGCCACCGTCCAGTACTTGGTCGCCAGGCCGAAGGCGCCGGTGCCGAAGGGCTCCCAGAAGGCGGCGGCCTTTTCAAACTCGGGCTTGTCGAGCGCGATGCCGGCGATCGTCCAGAGGATCAGCAGCGCGATCACGCCGACATAGGTCCACATCAGCGACCGCGTGACGGTCGCCAGGGCGAAGAACAGCGATGAAGTGAGGAAGAGCGCCGGCAGGGCGAGCACCACGTAGGAGAAGACAAACGGCTCGAGGGTCAGCGGGCCGAGCGTCTCGCGGTCGACCCACGGCATGAAAGAGCCGACGGCGATCGCTGCAGGAACGGCCAGGAACGACAGGCAGACCGCCGCGAAGGCGCCGGTGAAGCGGCCGTAGAGGTAGTCGAACTTCGAGATCCGCGTGGAGCGCAGGATCGCCCCGAACCCCGTCTCGTCGTCGCGCACCACGATGTTGGCGACGAAGGCCGTCGTCACGAACATGTAGAAGATCGACAGGATGAGATGCATCGTGGCGATCATGAACGGGGCGTTCTTGTGAATGCCCCCGCCCCCGCCGCCGATGCGGACCTGTTCGATGGTGACCGCGCCGAATGTAAGAAGGAAGAAGATGCCGGCGGCGACCCAGAACACCGGGTTGCGCAGCTGGTAGCGGAATTCGAAGCCCGCGATCTTGCTGAACATGGCCGGGCCCTCGCTCAGGCGGCCTTGCGGTGCGTCGAGAGGGTGGAGAAGTAGACGTCCTCCAGATCCCCCTGCACCGGCGTAAAGCCGTCGCCCGGATTGTCGTCCGACAGGATGTGGATGACCGTGCGGCCGGCGAACAGGCGGGTCGAGATCACGCGGTAGCGGGCCTGGTGATCCTTCAGTTCAGCCTTGTCGATGACCTTCTTCCAGATGCGGCCCTTGAGGCCGGCGACGAGGTCGCTCGGCGCGCCCTGGCCGACGATGCGGCCGTCGCAGATGATCGCCATGGCCGGGCAGAGGTCCGACACGTCCTCGACGATGTGGGTCGAGAGGATCACCACCACGTTCTCGCCGATCTCGGCCAGCAGGTTGAGGAAGCGGTTGCGCTCTTCGGGGTCGAGGCCGGCGGTGGGCTCATCGACGATGATCAGCGACGGGTCGCCGATCAGGGCCTGGGCGATGCCGAAGCGCTGGCGCATGCCGCCGGAGAAGCCGGCGATGGCCTTCTTGCGCACGCTCCACAGATTGGTCTGGTTGAGCAGGGTCTCGACCGTCTCCTTGCGATCCTTCGCGTTGGAGATGCCCTTCAGCACGGCCATGTGGTCGAGCATGTCCCAGGCGCTGACCCGCGGATAGACGCCGAAGTCCTGCGGCAGGTAGCCCAGCGTGCGGCGCAGCTGTTCGGGATCCTTGAGCACGTCGATCGATCCGAAACGGACGTGGCCGGAGGTCGGCGCCTGCAGCGTCGCGACCGTGCGCATCAGCGTCGACTTGCCGGCGCCGTTGGGCCCCAGCAGGCCGAACATGCCCTTCTCGACCGTCAGGTTGACCTCGTCGAGCGCGACCGTCCCGTTCGGATAGACGTGCGTCAGGTTCTCGATAATCAGCATGATGCGACCCACCCCCCGGTGAATGAAACTTGCACTTCGTTCGCCCCGACGAAAGTCATGGCGGCGCGCGGCGCGGCGGGCAAGTGAAACAACGGTAAGACGCACAACGTCTCGCCATCGTCATCGAGCTTCGCTAGGAGGTTCGCATGACCCGCAAGCTCGCTTTCGACGCCATCGAGAATTTCCGTGATTTCGGCGACTACCCCGTCGGGGACCGCCGCCTCAAGCGCGGCGTGCTGTATCGCGCCGCCCACCAGTCCGAGGCGACGGAGGCCGATCTGGAGGCCATGCGCGCGCTGGGCCTGTCGGTCATCGTCGACCTGCGCCGGCCGAACGAGCGCGAGCGCAGCCCCAGCCGCCGCTGGGAGGGCTTCGACGGCCTGGTGATCCAGAACGACATGGGCCACGCCGAAGAGGATCCCTGGCATGTGTTCATCCGCGACTCCGACCTGAGCCCCCAGGCCTTCACCGACTACATGGTCGGCTACTATCGCGAGGCGCCGTTCGTCGATCGCCACGTCGACCTCTACAGCCGCTATTTCCAGGCCCTGTCGGAGATCGACGGCGCGGTGCTGATCCACTGCGCGGCCGGCAAGGACCGCACGGGCATCCTGGCGGCGCTGACCCATCACCTGGCCGGGGTGCACGAGGACGACATCCTCGCCGACTTCCTGCTCACCAACGACGCCGAACGGTTCGAGCGCCGCGCGCCGCAGTTCGCCGCCGTGGTCGAGGAGATGACCGGCCGCCGGCCGACGCAGGAAGCGGCGATCGCCGCGCTCGGCGTCGAGGCGCACTACCTGGAAACCGCCTTCGCCGAAATCCACCGCCAGCACGGCACGCTCGACGCCTATCTCGAGGACGTGCTCGGCGTCGACGCGGCCCGCCGCGCGGCCATCGCCCATCGCATCCTCGACTAGCAGGCGGAAAAATCGGCGGGCCGGCCCGCCGAGGCCCCGTGACAAACGAGCGTTTGACGTCCACCGTTGCGACAAGGCCGCGCCACGACGGCCTGTGTCATCAGGGTAGGACGAACGCCGTATGAGTCATTCCGCGGGTCACGCTGACCATGATCTGACCGTTCTCGGCGAAGTCCTTCCCGACGGTATCGAGCCGGCCAGCGGCCCCGCCTCTCCCGCGCCGGCGGCCGGACGGCTGTCGCTCAGCGGCTGGAGCTGGTCGATCTTCCAGGGGGGTCGCGACCCCTACGTCATCCTGATCACCATCTACATCTTCGCCCCCTACTTCACCGGCAAGGTGGTCGGCGACCCGGTCAAGGGCCAGGCGATGATCGCCACGGTCAGCACCCTGAACAGCATCTTCATCGCCCTGACGGCGCCGATCCTCGGGGCGGCGATCGACCGCTACGGGTCGCGCAAGCGGCTGATGCTGGCGCTGGTGGCCTGCATGGCCCCGCTGATCTTCGCCCTGTGGTTCGCCAAGCCCGGCGGCGCCGGCCTGCCGGTGATGGCCGGCCTGTGGCTGTTCGGGATCATCGGCATCCTGTTTTCCTACTGCGAGGTCGTGCACAACTCGATGCTGATCAACGCCGCCGGGCCGCGCCATGCGCCGCAGGCCTCGGGACTGGCGCTGTCGGCGGGCAACTTCTTCTCTGTCATCACCCTGACCTTCTGCCTGCTGGCCTTCGCCCTGCCGGGCAGTCCGGCCGTCGTCGGCTGGCCGCTCGTGCCGGCGCATCCCCTGTTCGGCCTCGACCCGAGCCAGTCGGAGACCGAGCGGATCGTCGCCCCGATCGCCGCCGTCCTGATGGTGCTGCTGGCGATCCCGCTGTTCCTGTTCTCGAAGGACGCCAAAAACACCGGCACGGGCTTCATCGAGGCCCTGAAGCAGTCGGCGACGCATATCGGCGGCGTCGCCTGGTCCCTGATCATGGCGACGGTCCAGGGGCCCGCAAAGCTGCGCGAGGTGCTCGGCGTGCTGGTCACCGAGCGCGACGCGGTGATCTATCTGGGCGCGCGGATGCTGTTCAACGACGGCATGACCGCCCTGCTGATCTTCTCGGGCATCTACACCGCCGGGGTCATGCAGTGGCACATCCTCGAGATGCTGGCCTACGGCATCCTGCTCAGCGTGTTCGCGGTCATCGGCGGGCTCGCCGGCGCGGTGTTCGACACCCTGCTGGGCCCACGCAACGCGGTGCGGATGGAAATCACCGGCTCGCTGGTCTGCCTGGTGGCCTGGCTCGGCATGCGCCGCGACAGGATCCTCTACGTCTTGCCCTACGACGCCTCGGCCCATGCGCCGATCTGGAAGGGGCCGATGTTCACCACCCTGCCGGAAGTGATCTACCTCGCCATCGGCTTCGGCGTGGCGGTGTTCGTCACCGCCCAGTACGCCTCGAGCCGCACCCTGTTGACCCGGCTGGTGCCGCCCGAGAAGCTGCCGGCGTTCTTCGGCATGTACGCCCTCTCGGGCAGCCTGACGGTGTGGATCGGCTCGCTGCTGGTCGGGCTGTTCACCGCCCTGACCCACAGCCAGACCGGCGGCTTTATCCCGATCGCCGGCCTGCTGGCGCTCGGCCTGGCCGGCATGATGTTCGTCAAGGGCGGCGGCAAACAGAGCGTCTGACCTTTGCGGCGGCCCGCCGGGGGGCTATCTGCCGCCTCATGCGCGCGGCGACGATCCTGGAGCGGCCCTGGAAGGCCCCTGAGACGGTGCTGTCGGCCTTCGCCGACGATCCGTGGACCTGCGCGTTCCTGTCGGGCGGCGGGAGCGAGCGGGCGCGCTGGTCCTATGTGCTGCGGGAACCCGACGCGACCCTGACCCTGCGGGCCGACGACGCGGCCGACCCCTTCGCGGCCATGACCGGGCTGCTCGGCCCGCGCCGCGCCAGCCATCCCGACGGCCCGCCGTTCCAGGGGGGCCTGGCCGGCCTCGCGGCCTATGAGCTTGGCGACCGGATCGAGCCCCTGAACCTGGCGCGGCAGGCCGCCTGGCCTGATCTTTCCGTCGGCCGCTTTACCCGGCTGCTGGCCTTCGATCACGAGACAGGCCGGGTGCTGGCGATCGGCGCGGACGAGGCCGACGCGGCGGCGGCGGCGGCGTGGCTGGACGCGCCGGCCCGGCCCGCGATGCGCGGGGCGCTGGCCGGCGACGCCGCGGAGGTCACGCCCGCCGGGGCCTATGAGGCCGCCGTCGCCGACGTGATCGCCCGCATCCATGACGGGGAGTATTTCCAGGCCAACATCGCCCGACGATGGGCCGGCCGGTTGTCGCCCGGCGCCACGCCGTTCGACCTGCTGGCGCGTCTGGTCGACCAGAGCGCGGCGCCGTTCGCCGGCTATCTGCGCCTGCCGGGGCTGGCCGTGGTGTCCAACTCGCCGGAGCGGTTCGTGAGCGTCGGAGCGGGGGACACGCTCACCGTCGAGACCCGGCCGATCAAGGGCACGCGACCACGTGGCTCGACCCCGGCCAGCGACGCCGCCCTGTCGGCCGAGCTGCTGGCCAGCGACAAGGACCGGGCCGAGAATCTGATGATCGTCGACCTGATGCGCAACGACCTGTCGCGCGTCTGTTCGCCGGGCGCGGTGACCACGCCGGAGCTGTTCCGGGTCGAGAGCTTCGTCAACGTGCACCATCTGGTCTCGACCGTGCGCGGCCGGCTGGCGCCCGGACTGACGGCCATCGACCTGCTGGCGGCGGCCTTCCCGCCCGGCTCGGTGACGGGCGCGCCCAAGGTCCAGGCGATGAAGTCGATCGCCCGGCTGGAGCCGCCGCGCGGCCCCTACTGCGGCGCGCTGCTGTGGGCGGGCTTCGACGGGGCCTTCGACTCCAGCGTCCTGATCCGCACCGTCGGTCTGGTCGAGGACGCCGAAGGCTGGCGCTATGAAGCCCGCGCCGGCGCCGGCATCGTCGCCGACAGCGACCCGCGCGCCGAGCGGCTGGAAACCGAAACCAAGATCGCGGCCCTGCTGCGCGCCCTGAGAGAGCCCCGCCCATGATGCCCTTCGATGACCGCGGCCTGCTGCTCGGCGACGGCCTGTTCGAGACCATTCTGGCCAGGGATGGCCGTCTGGTCCTGTTCGAGGCCCATATCGAGCGGATGCAGCGCGGCTGCATGGCGCTCGGCCTGCCGGCGCCCGACCCCGAGGACGCCCTCACGCTCTGCCAGGACACGCTCGACGACTCAGGCCTGACGACCGGTCGCGCGGCCGTCCGCATCACCCTGACGGCGGGCTCCGGGGGGCGCGGCCTGGACCGGCCCGCCTCGCCGGAGCCGCACATCTTCGCCACCGTCGCCCCCTCGCCCCGGCCTGAGGGAGACGTGGCGCTGGCGACCAGCGACGTCCGCCGCAACGAGGGTTCGCCGGCCGCCCGGCTGAAGAGCCTGTCCTATCTCGACAACGTGCTGGCCCGGCGGATGGCCGCCCCGGCCGAGGCGCTGCTGCTAAACAACCGCGGCGAGGTCGCCTGCGCCGCGGCCGCCAACATCTTCTGGGTGCGCGACAACCGGCTGTTCACGCCGCACCGCGACTGCGGCGTGCTCGACGGCGTCATGCGGCGACAGGTGATGACGCTGATGGCGGTGGAAGAGGTCAAGGCGCCGCGGGCGATGCTGGAGTCGGCCCAGGCGGTGTTCCTGACCAGCAGCCTGATCGGCGTCCGCCGGGTCTCGCGGATCGACGGCGCGGGCATGGGCGACCACCGGCTGCTGTCCGAACTGCAGCAGGCCCTGGCCGACGTCAGCTAGGTCTTGGCGACCTTGTCCGACTTGCGCGGCCGCAGATAGAACTTGCGGGTGAAGGTGACGGCGTTGGGCATGACCACGTCCACCGGCGAGTCATAGGTGTAGGTCACCTCGGACATCACCACGCTCTGGCCGTTGCTCATGACGCCGGTCGGAATACCGGTCACCGTCGAGCCCGCCGTCAGGGCGGTCAGCCCGGAGCCGCTGCTCCAGTCGACCTTCGCGATCCCGCCCGCGTCGGTGGTCACGCTGCTGACGCGCATCTTCAGCGAGGCGGTCGAATAGGGGCTCATGATCGTCGAGGCGATGCCGAAGATTTCGGTCAGATCGGTGGAGCTGACCGACGAGGACTGCGCGACAAGGTCGCCGACGGCGGAGGCCACGTGCGCCGCCTTGCGCTCGGCCAGCAGGGCCTGGGAAATCTCGGCCATGCCGAAGTAGCTGGCGATCATCGCCGGGGCGATCAGGGCGAACTCGACGGCGGACACGCCGCGCTTGTCGCGCCGCAGTTTTCGCAGAAACCGCATCATGACGCGTAGGGCTCCGTGCGGAACGTGGAGGTGGCGGAAATCATCCGCTTGCCGTTCGCCAGGTTCTTCAGGCCGGGGTTCATCAGCGGGGTCATCAGCGACCACTCGTAGTAGACCCGCACCAGCACGATGGCTTCCGAGCCGCCCGGGGTGAACACGGTCTTGCTGTCGTCGAACGCCCCGGCGGTCGTCGGATCGTTGAAGGTCACGTCGGAAAATTTGGGGAAGGTCCGGACGTCGACGTGGACGGCCGAGGAACAGCCCGCGCCCAGCCAGCTCATCTCGTTGCAGACGGCGGTCTTGAAGGTGTCCTTCGTGCCGCCGGCGGTCTGCAGTTCCCCGGTACGGATAGTGCGCGAGGCCTCGTCGACGGCGTTTTCCAGCGTCGTCGAGATGAGGAACACCAGGCCCAGGTCGAGGATGCCGAAGATCAGGGCCAGGAAGGGCGTGGCGACGATGGCGAACTCGACCGCCGTCGCGCCGTCGCGATTGCGGCGGAAACGCCCGAGCAGGGATTTCGCTGTGCGGGCCGTTTTGGCCATCGTCCGGGACGCCTTTCCTTCGGAAGCCCGAAGACTAGCAGTCCGTCCCTAACCGTCGGTTTATGCGGCCGTTACTGGGGCGCCGACGCCTTGGCGGCGGCCGCCGCGGCGGCGGCGCGGTCGGCGTAGGTGGTGTAGGGCGGCGCCCACTGGCCGTAGACGCCCGACCCGGAGTCGCGCTCGCCCGGCATGGGGGTCCGCTCGCAGCGCGGCGAGCAGGAGTAGTTGTAGACGTCCGGGCCGCGGAAGAACGACACCCGGCCGTCATCGGCGGCCGAGACCACGACCTGGCGATCGAGGATGGTGCGGCCGCGCGCGTCCAGCACGACGATGTTGGTCACGCCGTAGGACTTGCCGAGAACCAGCAGGTTGCGGCCGTCGATGATCGTCACGTCGGCGACGGAGGGGTTGCCGATGATCACGTCGCGCGCCGGCGCAGAGAGGGCGATCCGCGACGTCTGGTCGATGCGCACGGGCACGCCCTGGGCCAGGGCGACGCCGCCGGTGGTCAGGACCGCGAGCGCGGCGAACAGGGCAAGGGGACGGCGCATGGCGAAAGCGGACCTCGACTGCAGACGCCGCAGAATCCGCCGGAATGGTCAACAAAAGCTGAAATTGCGCCGCCCTGCGCGCGCGTGAGTCTATAAGGACTCCAGGGGCATTTTCGGGCGCATGGTTAACGAAAGCTAATAGTAAACTCAAGTAAACCATAGAAAAATCGAACGAATATTCTGGTGTTTACTGGCCATTAAACGAGCCGGCCTAGGTTGGCCTTGTTTTCGGGGGCGAGCAGGCCAAGCGGCTTGATCCCGCTACCGCCAGCTTGCTGATAGGAGATCAAGCAATGACCAAGTTCATGACTCGCTTCGCCAAGGATGAATCCGGCGCCACGGCTATCGAATACGGCCTGATCGTCGCCCTCATCGCCGTCGTCATCATCACCGCCGTGACGACCCTCGGCACCAAGCTCAACACCGCCTTCACGACCATCAACGGCAAGCTGACCTAAGACCCGTCAGCTCTACCGTCGAAGACAGGAGGCCGCGGAGAAATCCGCGGCCTTTTCTGTTGCCGGTAACCCCATAAGTTATTGAAATCTTACAATAAATTCGCGAAATTTGGTTCAGGTATCAATGATCGATTCACGATCTCCGCGCATAGTGTCTCTCGAAGGCCGGGCAAGCCTCCCAGAGGTTCCCGCCCAGGCCCTGAGACCCGAATTCCAATCGACCCGCCCTGACGGCCGGTCACATCGAGGAGCTGCACTATGACGAAGTTCATGACCAAGTTCGCCAAGGACGAGTCGGGCGCCACGGCCATCGAGTACGGCCTGATCGTCGCCCTGATCGCGGTGGTCATCATCACCGCCGTGACCACGCTCGGCACCAAGCTGAACACCGCCTTCACCACGATCAACGGCAAGCTGACGTAATCCACGTCTGACAGACCGCCGAAAACAGGAGGCCGCGGAGCGATCCGCGGCCTTTCTGCTGCGCGGAACCTCGGAAGGTACCGAAAATAATGTCGTAAACCCGACATTTGCTTTGAAACCTCAATCTTCGATTCACGATCCCCGCGCATAGTCTCCCTCGAAGGCGCAACGAATTCCTGTCGTTACTTGAGATCGCGCCGAAGCGGATAGGCAATCAGACCGGTTTTCGGGGCCGGTCTTTCACGAGGAGAAGTGCAATGACGAAGTTCATGACCAAGTTCGCCAAGGATGAGTCGGGCGCCACGGCCATCGAGTACGGCCTGATCGTCGCCCTGATCGCGGTGGTCATCATCACCGCCGTGACCACGCTCGGCACCAAGCTGAACACCGCCTTCACGACGATCAACGGCAACCTGACCTAAGATCCAGGCGGTTCACATCGCCAGGGCCGGGGCCGCGGAGCAATCCGCGGCCCTTCGCTTTTTCGGCCCTCGTCAATCATCGGTTCACCGCCCGCCGCGATGATGGATCAACGACCCTGGCGCGGACTCCCATGCTTCACCTGATCCAGACCCTCATCCTCCTCGTCTTTCCCGCCCTGGTGGTGATCGGGGCGATGCGAGACGCGGTCAGCTTCACCATTCCGAACTGGGTGTCGATCGCCCTGGCCGCCGCCTTTCTGCCGGCGGCGGTGCTGATGGGCGCCGGGCCGGGCCAGATCGGCCTGGCGGTGCTGATCGGCCTGGGAACCCTGATCGCCGGCATGGGCATGTTCGCCGTCGGCTGGATCGGCGGCGGCGACGCCAAGCTGTTCGCGGCGGCCGGCCTGTGGATGGGTCTGGGCGCCCTGCTGCCCTATCTGCTGGTGACGGCCCTGGCCGGCGGCGCCCTGGCGGTGATCCTGCTGGCGCTGCGCTCGGTCTGGGTGCGCCCGATCGCCGCTCGCGGCCCCGGCTGGTTCGGCCGACTGGCCACGCCCGGCGAGAACGTTCCCTACGGCATCGCCATCGCCTTCGGGGCCCTGGCGGCGTTTCCCGAGAGCCTGCTGTCGACCCTCGCCCGCGGCCTGTCCTAGGCGCGGCTTAGGCCCGCGTTAACCATGGCGGACCGAAGGTAGGCCACCGCCAGAACGGTCGGTGACGAATCGCCCGTTTGCCCGGGCCGGACCGGCCGGGCCTGACACAGTTTCACCCCTCCATGGGGCCGTTCGAGTTCATGAGCGCCGTCCGCCTGTTCATCCTGGTGATCGCCGCAATCGCCGCCATCGCGCTGGCGTTTGTCGTGCGGGGCGCCTTTGCGCCTAAAAAGCCGGACGCAACGCCCGCCCAGGCGGCCGCGTCGGCGACGCCGGCCGTGACGCCGACCGTCAAGGTGCTGGTCGCCCAGCATGACCTGCCCGTCGGGACGCGCCTGACCGCCGCCGACCTGACCTGGCAGGACTGGCCCGCCGCCAACCTCAACGCCGCCTTCATCACCGACGGCGCCGCGCCGCAGGTCCAGCCGACCGGGGCCGCCGGCGCCGCGCGCAAGGCCGCCACCGCCGCGGGCGCCCTGCTCGGCGACTCGGCGATCCAGGCGATGGCCGGCTCGGTGGTGCGCGAGCCCATCCTGCAGGGCGAGCCGGTCATCGCCCGCAAGATCGTCAAGGCAGGCGAAGGCAACTACATGTCCGTCGTCCTGATGCCCGGCATGCGCGCCATGGCCGTGCCGGTCACCGTCGACACAGCCGCCGGCGGCTTCATCATGCCGGGCGACCGGGTCGATGTGGTGCTGAGCCGCGACGCCGGCGACAAGGGCGTCACCACCCAGACCGTCCTGCGCAACCTGCGCGTCCTGGCCATCGACCAGGCGGCCGAGGCGGCCAAGGACGCCAAGACCATCGTCGGCGCCGTGGCCACGCTCGAGGTGGCCGCCGCCGATACCGAAGTGCTCGCCGGCGCCCAGGCCGACGCCAAGAAGGGCGGATCCCTGGTGCTGGCCCTGCGCGCCTACACCGACGCCGGGGCGCCTGCCGGCAGCGGCGGAGGCGGTCCCAGCGGCCCCGGCCGCGTGGTCAGGGTCTTCCGGGCCGGTCAGTCCAGCGAAGTGACGGTGTCGCGATGAACAAGCTCCGCAGGCTGCGAACCGCCGCCCCCGCCCTGCTCGCCGCCGCCCTCGTCCAGACGGCGGCGCCGGCCGTTCTGGCCCAGGATGTGTCGGTGCAGTCCCAGACCCTCGCGGGCGGCGCCGGCCCGGCCACCGTGCGCATCGACCTGACCGGCGGCGGCGCGGCCCGCAACCTGGCCCTGCCGCGCGGCAAGTCGGCGGTCATCGACCTGCCGGTCGACGTGCGCGACATCCTGATCACCAATCCGGCCGTGGCCGACGCCGTGCTGCGCTCGCCGCGCCAGATCTATGTGCTGGGCATGACGTCCGGCCAGACCGACGCGATCCTGTTCGACGCCGCCGGCCGCCGCATCCTGTCGCTGAATATCCGGGTCGACGCCGACACCGGCGCCCTGGCCGACACCATCAACCGCGTCCTGCCCGGCTCCCGGGTGCAGGTCGAGCCGATCGGCGACGCGGTGATCCTGACCGGCATGGTCGCCAATGCCGGCGACGCCGACAAGGCGGCCCAGATCGCCCTGCGCTACGTGTCCAAGCCCGACCAGGTGCTGAACATGCTCAGCATCGCCGGCAAGGACCAGGTGATGCTCCGCGTGCGCGTCGTCGAGGTCCAGCGCAGCGTCATCAAGCAGCTGGGCGTCAATCTCAACGCCGTGCTGCAGCAGGGCAGCGGCAGCATCACCTTCGGCCAGACGGCCAACTTCAGCATCAACGGCTCGCTGCCGGGCGGCGTCACGGTCGGCGGCAGCTACACCGGCCCCAACAGCCCGGCCGACATCCTCAACGGCTCGATCCGCGCGTTCGAGCGGGTCGGCCTGGTGCGCACCCTGGCCGAGCCGAACCTGACGGCCGTGTCCGGCGAGGCCGCCAAGTTCCTCGCCGGCGGCGAATACCCGGTGCCGGTGAACCAGGACTCGAGCAACGGCTCGGTGACCGTCGAATACAAGCCGTTCGGCGTCGGCCTCGCCTTCACGCCGGTCGTGCTGTCGGGCGGTCGCATTTCGCTGAAGATCTCGACCGAGATTTCCGAGCTGACCACCCAGGGCGCCTTCACCCTCGGCAGCGCCACCTCCACCACCAGCCTGACCATTCCCGCCCTGACGGTGCGCCGGGCCGAGACCTCGATCGAGCTGCCGTCGGGCGGATCGATGATGATCGCCGGCCTGATCCAGCAGACCACCCGCGAGAACCTCGACGCCCTGCCCGGTGTGGGTTCGGTGCCGGTGATCGGGTCGCTGTTCCGCTCGCGCGACTTCCTCTCCGGCGACACCGAGATGGTGGTGATCGTCACGGCCTACATCGTCGACCCGAACAATCCGGGCGCCTTCCAGACACCGGCCGACGGCCTGCAGTTCGCCAGCGACGCGGACACCCTGCTGTTCGGCAAGCTGAACAAGACCGTCGGCGCGCCGCCCGGCGCCAACGCCGGGCGCGCCTACCAGGGCCCCATCGGCTACGTGATCGAGTAACCCCATGACGTCATCCCTCACCCGACTGACGCCCGTCCTCGCCGCCCTGGCCCTGTCGGCCTGCGCCTCCACCTCGACGCAGACGGCCGGGCCGCTCGCGCCGACGCCCCTCGATACCTGGTCGGCCCGGGTCCAGATCGTCGCCGAGCCGGAGGAAATCCGCCTCGCGCCGCACGACACGGGCCTGTCCGGGACCCAGGCCAGGGCGCTGGCCGAGTTTCACGCCCGCTGGACCCTCGCCGAAGGCGGGGTGATCACCGTCGCGGCGCCCACCGGCGCCCAGGGCGCCGGCGCCTATCGCGTCAGCGCCGACGCGCGCGCCTTTCTCCTCGCCCAGGGGGCCCGTCCGGAGATGGTCCGTCTGATCGGTTACGACGCGGGCCCCGCGGCCGACGCGCCGGTCATCGTCGGCTTCCAGCGCTACGCCGCCCTCACGCCCCGCTGCGGCGCATGGACCGCGGCGACCGCCACCGCGTCCAACCAGCCCTATGGCAACCTCGGCTGCGCGGTCACCGCCAACATCGCCGCCCAGGTGGCCAATCCGGGCGACCTCGCCGGGGCCCGGCCGATGGATCCGGCCGACACGGGCCGGCGCATGACGGTGCTGGGCAAGTACCGCGCCGGTGAGACGACCTCCACGGCCAAGGACGAGCAGGCGTCCGGCGCGGTTTCCAGGGCAGTGCAGTAGATGCCGACCGGACCCGCCGATCACGACCCGTTCGACCTGGGGTTCGACGCCGACGACGAGTTCGCCGCGTCGTCCGTCGATCCCTGGCGCGAGCCGGCGACGGGCGCGTCGCCCGGCGCGGATCCGTTCGCCGACTTCCCGCTGGCCCGTCAGGACGAGGATGATCCCTTCACCGACCGGCGGCCCATGGCCCAGGCGACGGCCGCGACCGACGCCGGCCGCCCGGCTGTCGGCTATGCGCCCGACCTGGCGTCGGTCGGCGACGGCGGCCTCGGCGACGTCAGCGTGCCGCGCATCTCGATCCACGTCTTCTGCGCCCGTCCGGACACGGCGGAACTGATCGAGCAGGCGGCCGCCGACCGGCGCATGTCGCGCGCGGCGACCACCGTCTTCCCGGGCGGCGTCCAGGCCGCGGTGGCCCAGTACCAGAACCAGCCGACGCCTTCGCTGGTGATCGTCGAAAGCCTCGATCCGGCGCCCGAACTGCTGGCCCAGCTGGATCTGCTGGCCGAGGTCTGCGATCCCGGCACCAAGGTCATGACCATCGGCTCGGCCAACGACATCGCCCTCTATCGCGAACTGATGCGCCGCGGGGTCAGCGAATATCTCGTCCCGCCCCTCAGCCCGCTGCAGGTCATCCGCTCGATCACCGGCCTCTACGCCGACCCGGCCGCGCCGTTCGTCGGCCGCCAGATCGCCGTGGTCGGCGCGCGCGGCGGGGTCGGCGCCTCGACGATCGCCCACAACCTCGCCTGGTCGCTGGCCGAACGGATGCAGGCCGGCACGGTGCTGGCCGACTTCGACCTGCCGTTCGGCACCGCCGGCCTGAACTTCAACCAGGACCCGCTGCAGGGCATCGCCGACGCGCTGGGTCAGCCCGACCGCCTCGACCCGGTGTTGATGGACCGGATGATGGCCCGCGTGACCGACCGGCTGTCGCTGTTCGCCGCTCCGGCCACGCTGGACCAGGATTTCGACATCCACCCCGACGCCTTTGAGGAGGTCGCCCAGAAGATCCGCGCCGCCGCGCCCTTCGTCGTGCTGGACCTGCCGCACGCCTGGAGCGGCTGGAAGCGCAAGATGCTGATCGGCTCCGACGATCTGGTGATCGTCGCCACGCCGGACCTGGCCTCGCTGCGCAACGCCAAGAACATGATCGACCTGGTCCGCCAGGCCCGTCCGAACGACGCTCCGCCGCGGCTGGTGCTCAACCAGGTCGGCGTGCCCGGACGGCCGGAGATTCCGGTCAAGGACTTCGGCGAAGCCCTCGGCATAGCTCCCTCGCTGGTGCTGCCGTTCGAGCCCAAGGCCTTCGGCCAGGCGGCCAACCACGGCCAGATGATCGGCGAGGTCGCGCCCAGGTCGAAGGCGGCGGAGGGCATCGACCAGCTCGCCCGCCTCGTCGCCCGCCGCGACCCGCCCCCCCAGCAGAAGTCGTCGCTCCTCGGCGGCCTGTTCAGAAAGAAGTAGGCCAGCGTGTTCGGCAAACGGTCCGATGGCAGTGTACCGCCCGAACGCAGGGCGCCTCCGCCCGCCTCCGAGGGCGCGCAGATCGCCACGCGTCCGCAGCCGGCCGCCGCGCCGGCGAAACCCGCCGCGCCCTCGCGGGCCCATGAGCCGCACAATCCCGCCACCGTCGCGCCCGGCCCGCAACGGACCAAGCCGAAGGAAATGAAGGGCCTGGACCAGCTGCGCTCGGCCCAGAGCCCGACCGCGCAGATCGTCCGTGAACAGAGCGACTATTACCACGCGACGAAGACGACGATCTTCAACGCCCTGCTCAACACCATCGACCTCAGCCAGCTGGCCCAGCTGGACCAGAAGTCGGCGGCGGAGGAGATCAAGGACATCGTCGCCGAGCTGGTGGCGATCAAGAACGTCCAGATGTCGGTCGCCGAGACCGAGCATCTCGTCCAGGACATCATCAACGACGTTCTGGGCTACGGGCCGCTCGAACCGCTGCTGTCGCGCGACGACATCGCCGACGTGATGGTCAACGGCGCCAACCGCGTGTTCATCGAAGTCGGCGGCAAGGTCCAGCTGACCAACGTGCGCTTCCGCGACAACGCCCAGCTGATGAACATCTGCCAGCGGATCGTCAGCCAGGTCGGCCGCCGCGTCGACGAGAGCTCGCCGATCTGCGACGCCCGCCTGCCGGACGGCTCGCGCGTCAACGTCATCGCGCCGCCGCTGGCGCTGGACGGCCCGACCCTGACAATCCGGAAGTTCAAGAAGGACAAGCTGACGATGAAGGACCTGGTGGACTTCAAGTCCATCAGTCCTGAAGGCGCGCGGGTCCTGGGCGTCATCGGCGCCTGCCGCTGCAATATCGTCATCTCGGGCGGCACGGGCTCGGGCAAGACCACCCTGCTCAACACCATGACCGCCTTCATCGACCCGACAGAGCGGGTCATCACCTGCGAGGACGCGGCTGAACTGCAGCTGCAGCAGCCGCACGTCGTGCGCCTGGAGACCCGGCCTCCGAACCTCGAGGGCCAGGGCATGATCACCATGCGCGACCTGGTGAAGAACTGCCTGCGGATGCGTCCCGAGCGGATCATCGTCGGCGAGGTCCGTGGCCCCGAAGCCTTCGACCTGCTGCAGGCGATGAACACCGGCCACGACGGCTCGATGGGCACGCTGCACGCCAACAGCCCCCGCGAAGCCATCAGCCGGATGGAGTCGATGATCACCATGGGCGGCTACGGCCTGCCCTCGAAGACCATCCGCGAGATGATCACCGGCTCGGTCGACGTGATCATCCAGGCCGCCCGCCTGCGCGACGGCAGCCGGCGCATCACCCACATCACCGAGGTCGTCGGCCTGGAAGGCGACGTGATCGTCACCCAGGACCTGTTCGTCTACGAAATGACCGGCGAGGACGACAATGGCCGGGTGCTGGGCAAGTTCCGCTCGACCGGCATCGCCCGTCCGCGCTTCTGGGACCGCGCCCGCTACTACGGGCTTGAGCGCGAGCTGGCCGAAGCCCTCGACGCGGCGGAGTAGGCCGCGATGATGATCCTCGTCGCCGTTCTGGCCTTCGTGACCATCGCCGGACTGGGCTTCGTGTTCGCCGGCGGCGACAGCGGCAACAGCCGCGCCGCCAAACGGGCCCACTCCCTGGTCAGCGGCGGCCCGGCCGCCAGCCGGGTGCGCAACGCCAGGGCAGTGGCCAATTCGCCGGAAGCCCGCCGAAAGGCGATCCTCAAGACGCTCAAGGACCAGGACCGGCAACAGAAGAAGGCCACCCTGTCGGTCGCCGCGCGGCTGCAGCAGGCCGGGCTGACCTTCAGCGAGAAGCAGTTCTGGATCGCCAGCGCCGTGTTCGGCCTGGTCATCGGCGCCATCTCCCTGCCGTTCGGCAAGTCGCCGCTGATCGCGCTCGGGCTCGCCTTCGCCGCGGGCATGGGCCTGCCGCGCTGGATCGTCGGTTTCCTCGCCAAGGCCCGGATGAAGAAGTTCACCGAGGCCTTCTCCGACGCCATCGACATCATCGTGCGCGGCATCAAGTCCGGCCTGCCGGTACACGACTGCCTGAAGATCATCGGCAAGGAATGCCCCGAGCCCCTCGCCGGCGAGTTCCGCCGCCTGGTCGAGAACGTCGGCATGGGCATGGCGATGGATCAGTCGCTGGAGAAGATGTACGAGCGCATGCCGACCAACGAGCTGCGCTTCTTCGCCATCGTGCTGGCGATCCAGCAGAAGACCGGCGGCAACCTCGCCGAGGCCCTGAACAACCTGTCGGTCGTGCTGCGCGGCCGCAAGCTTATGCGCGAGAAGATCAAGGCGCTGTCGTCGGAAGCCATCGCATCCTCGTTCATCATCGGCAGCCTGCCGCCGGGCGTGGTGACGATGATCTCGGTGACCTCGCCCAAGTACATGGCGCCGCTGTTCACCGACCCGCGCGGGCACCTGATCCTGATGGGCGCGGTGCTGTGGATGAGTCTGGGCATCTTCGTGATGCGCAAGATGATCAACTTCAAGTTCTGAGGGCGGACCGATGGATCTCGTCCAGCTCCTCACCGATCCCGACAACGTCCTGACCGCGTTCGTGGCGATCGTGGCCTTCGCCACCATCATCACCCTGATCCGGCCGATGTTGTTCACCTCCAGCCTGGAGAGCCGGCTGAAGTCGGTGTCCAACCGCCGCGAGGAGCTGCGCCGCCGCTCCCGCGAGGAGATGGCCAAGCGCGCCTCGGGAAGCAGCCTGCGCCAGACCGACGAGGGGCTGTACAAGAAGGTCGTCGACCGGCTGCAGCTGTCGCGGCTGCTGGAAGACCCCAAGGTCGCCGAGAAGATGGCCCAGGCCGGCTTCCGCGGGCCCCGGCCGATCACCACCTTCTACTTCTTCCGCTTCGTCATGCCGTTCGTGTTCGCCATGGTCGCGGGCTTCTACCTGTTCGTGGTCAACGACTTCGGCCTGCCGACCATGAGCCGCTTCACCATCTGCGTGGCGGCCCTGCTGCTCGGCTACTACGCGCCCAACGTCTACATCAGCAACGTCGCCCAGAAGCGCCGCGAGTCGATCGTCGCGGCCTTCCCCGACTCGCTCGACCTGCTGCTGATCTGCGTCGAGAGCGGCATGTCGATCGAGGCGGCGATCCAGAAGGTCAGCCAGGAAATCGGCGGCACTTCCATCGAACTGGCCGAGGAACTGACCCTGGTCAGCGCCGAGCTCAGCTACCTGCCCGAACGTCGCCAGGCCTACGAGGGTCTGGCCAAGCGGACCAACCACCCGGGCATCAAGGCGGTGGCCACGGCGATGATCCAGGCCGAGCGCTACGGCACGCCGCTCGGCGCCGCCCTGCGGGTGATGTCGAAGGAGAACCGCGAACTGCGCCTGTCGGCGGCCGAAAAGACCGCCGCCGCCCTGCCGGCCAAGCTGACCGTGCCGATGATCCTGTTCTTCCTGCCGGTGCTGTTCATGATGATCCTCGGCCCGGCGATCATCACCGTGCAGGACACCCTGGCGAAACAGCACTCGGGCGGCTAGCGGTCGCTTCCCCCTCCGTCATCCTCGGGACAAGCCCGACGATGACGGCGTTTTGGAGCGCCGGCTGACGCCGAATTGCTACTCGCTCAACGCGCCGGCCAGCACGGCCTCGGCATAGGCGCAGTGCATGGCGATGCCGCGCGCCATGACCTGTTCGTCCAGGGTCATCCTGTTCGAGTGCAGCGCGCAGCAGCTGCGGTAGTCGCCGCCGACCCCGGTGGGGGCCGCGCCGAGGAAGGCCATCAGGCCGGGAACCTTCTGCAGCACGTAGGAGAAGTCCTCCGCGCCCATCATGGGGTTGGGCATGGTCATCCAGGCGCCGTCGCCATAGAGGGCCTTGGCCGTGGCCTCGGCCAGGTCGACCTCCGGGCCGCTGCAGACGGTCACCGGGAAGCCGCGCTCGATGTCGACCTCGGCGACGCAGCCGTGGGCGCGGGCGATGTTCTCCGCCACCTTGCGGATGCCGTCATGGGCCGCCTCGCGCGTGCGCTCCGACAGGGTCCGCAGGGTGCCGCGCAGGGAGGCGAACTCGGGGATGATATTGTAGGTCGTGCCCGCCTCGATGTGGGCGATGGTGATCACCGCCGGGTCGAACACCGAAAGGGTCCGGGTGACCATGGTCTGCAGCGCGGTGACGATCTCGCAGGCGACCGGGATCGGGTCGACGGCGTCGTGCGGCATCGAGGCGTGGCCGCCGGCGCCGATCACCTTGATGCGCAGGAAGTCGGACGAGGCCATCAGCGTGCCCCGGCGGCCGGCGAACACCCCGGTCGGCATGTTGGGCGAGATGTGCAGGGCGAAGGCGGCGTCGGGCAGCGGGTTGATCAGGCCGTCATCGAGCATGAAGCGGGCCCCGTGATGGCCCTCCTCGCCCGGCTGGAACATGAACATCACCGTCCCCGCCAGCTGGTCCTTCTTCGCGCACAGGGCCCGCGCCGCGCCGGCCAGCATGGCCACATGGGTGTCGTGGCCGCAGGCGTGCATCGCCCCGGCCGTGCCCGACGAGAAGTCCAGTCCCGTGTCCTCGGTCAGCGGCAGGGCGTCCATGTCGCCGCGCAGCAGCACGGTGCGGCCGTTCGGCGAGCCGTGCAGGATGGCCAGCACCCCGGTGGTCGACGGCCCCTGGCGGATTTCCAGCGGCAGCCCTTCCAGCGCCTTGAGCACCTTCTCGGTGGTCTTCGGCAGATGCAGGCCCAGCTCCGGTTCGCGGTGGATCGCGCGACGCAGTTCGATGGCGTCATGCAGCAGGGCGTCGCCGGCGGCGGTCCATCCCTCGCGATCAATGGTCAGGGCGTTCATAAATCGACTCCGGATGTGATCTGGACCAACGTCGCCCTTTTTCGCGCATCGGTCTAGGAGAGGCGCATGAGCACCGTGACCTTCGCCGACATTGCCGCCGCCGCCGGACGCCTCGAAGGCCTGGCCGTGAAGACGCCGCTGATCGAGAGCCCGGCGCTCAACGCCCGCCTGGGCGCCCGGGTGCTGCTGAAGCCCGAGACGCTGCAGCACGCCGGCGCCTTCAAGTTCCGCGGTGCGATGAACAAGATCTCGCAGCTGTCGCCCGAGGAACGGGCCCGCGGCGTCGTCGCCTGCTCGTCCGGCAACCATGCCCAGGGCGTGGCGCTGGTGGCGCGGATGCTGGGCGCGCCGGCGGTGATCGTCATGCCCGTCGACGCCCCGGCGATGAAGGTGGCCAACACCCGCGGCTACGGCGCCGAGGTGATCCACTACGATCGCTACAGCGAGGACCGCGACGCGATCACCCGCGAGATCTCGGCGACGCGCGGCATGACCATCGTCTGGCCGTTCGACGACGCGGACATCGTCGCCGGCCAGGGCACGGTCGGACTGGAGCTGGTCGGGCAGGCGACGGACCTCGGCGCGCGCCTGGATGTCGTTCTGACCCCGGTCGGCGGCGGCGGTCTGGCGGCCGGCGTGTCGACGGCGGTGAAGCATCTGTCGCCGGGCGCGCAGGTCTATGGCGTCGAACCGTCCGCCTTCGACGACACGGCCCGCTCGATGGTCAGCGGCCATCGCGAGAAGATCGACCCGGCGGCCCGCTCGATCTGCGACGCCCTGCAGACGCCGTCCCCCGGCGAGATCACCTTCGCCATCAACCGCGACAGTCTCGACGGCGTGCTGACGGTCAACGACGCCCAGGTGGCCGAGGCCATCCGCTACGCCTACACCACCCTCAAGCTGGTCGTGGAGCCGGGCGGGATCGTCGGGCTGGCGGCCCTTCTCGCCGGCGAACTCGACGTGTCCGGCCAGACGGTCGGCGTCGTCCTGTCCGGCGGCAACATCGACCCGGCCCTGTTCAGCAGGATCCTGGCGGGAGACCTCTGATGATCGCCGGATTTGTCCCGCCCCAGACGCCGCTGCTGGTGCTCCTGCGCTCGGCGCTCGACCATAACCTGGCCACCATGCAGAGCCGCTGCGACAAGGCCGGTGTGCGGCTTCGCGCGCACGGCAAGACGCACAAGTGCTCGACGCTGGGGCGGCTGCAGGTCGCCGGCGGGGCTGTCGGCCTGTGCGCCCAGAGCGTCGGCGAGGCCGAGGCGTTCGTCGCCGGCGGTATCCGCGACGTGCTCGTCACCGCGCCGCATCCGGACTGGGGGTCGGCGCGGCTGGCCGAGCTGGCGAAGCGTGGCGCGCGTGTCGGCGCGACCGTCGACGATGAGCGGCAGATCGCCCGCCTGGGCGCGGCGGCGCGGGCGGCGGGGGTGACCCTCGACTGCGTCATCGACATCGACCCCGGCACCCATCGCACCGGCGCCCATCCTTCAAAGGTGGTGGCGCTGGCGGCGCTGGCGGCGGCGACCGAGGGCCTGACCTACGCGGGCGTCCAGGCCTATGCCGGCCACCTGCAGCACATGGACGACATCGGCGCCCGCCGGGCGGCCGACGACGCGGTCACGGCCAGCCTCGCGGGCGTCGTCGAGCAGCTGCGTCAGGCGAACCTGGCCCCGGGCGTCGTCACCGGCGGCGGCACGGGCACCCACGCCTGGGACCTCGACTCCGGCGTGTTCACCGAGATCCAGGCCGGCTCCTACGCGGTGATGGACGTCGAGTACGAGACCTGCGGCGGCCCCGAGGGCGGCTGGCCGTTCCAGCAGGCGCTGTTCGTCGTCGCCGCCGTCGTCTCGACCAACCACAAGAGCCACGTCACCATCGACGCGGGCTTCAAGGCCTTCTCCAGCGACGGCCCGCCCGCGCGGATCGCCGCCGGCGCCGCCGACGGCTCGCTGTGGCGACCGATGGGCGACGAGCACGGCATGATCATCCATCCGTCGGGCCTGCCGGCGCTGAAGAGCGGCGACTTCATCGGCGCCGTCGACGCGCTCGACGCCGACCCGGCCGCGCCCTGGCCGGACGACGCGCCGAAGCCGGGCGGCTTCGTCTGGCTGCAGCCCGGCCACTGCGACCCGACCATCAACCTCTACGACGCCCTGCACGTGGTCTCCGACGACGGCGCGATCGAGCGCTGGGCGATCGATGCGCGACGCTCGAGCCGGGCCGGGGTCCGGTCCCGCGCCGGAGAAGAATGATCAGGGGCTTGCGCTCTCCCGGGGTCAGCCGTGCAGTCTCCCGGAAAATCAGGGAGCGAACGCGATGAACGACATGGATTTCACCGGCAAGCGGGTGCTGGTCGTCGGCGGCACCAGTGGCATCGGCAACGGCATCGCCCATGCGTTCCGCGAACGGGGCGCGAAGGTCGCGGTCTGGGGGACGCGTGACGCGTCGGACTACCGCGTCGAGGACGGGTCGGACCTCGCCGGTCTGACCTTCGCCCGCATCGACGCCTCCGACAGCGACGCGGTGGCCGCCTCGGCCTCGCCGTTCGATGGCCTGGATGTGCTGGTGCTGGCCCAGGGCACGGTGCTCTACCGCAAGGGCGAGTTCGAGATGGACGGCTTCCGCAAGGTGGTCTCGGTCAACCTCGACAGCATGATGGCCTGCGCCATGCGGTTCCTCGCCGACCTCAAGGCCTCCGGCGGCAACATCATCACCGTCAGCTCGACCTCGGCCTATCACGCGACGCGCGGCAACCCGGCCTACAACGCCTCCAAGGCCGGCGTCGTGGCCCTGACCCGCACGCTCGGGCAGGCCTGGGCGACCGACGGCGTGCGCGTCAACGGCGTGGCCCCGGGCCTGGTCGACACCAAGCTGACCAAGGTGACCACCGAGCATCCGGACCGGCTGGCCGGCGCCCTGCGCGGCATTCCCATGCACCGGCTGGGCACCCCCGCCGACATGGCCGGGGCGGCGCTTTTCCTCGCCTCGCCGCTGGCCAGCTACATCACCGGCCAGACGATTATCGTGGACGGTGGTCTGACCCTCTGAATCAGCGGTTTGCGGTGAGCGATTTCGGGCGATAGGGTCCGGACCGCAAAATCCTCGCCACCAAGAGCGCTGTTTCATGAAAAAGCTTCTGCTTGCCGCCCTCGTCGCCGCGATGCCGCTGGCGGCCTTCGCGGCCGACCCCGTGGTCAATCCGGCCCATCTGGCCACCGACATCAAGGTGCTGGCCTCCGACGCCTTCGAAGGTCGCGGCCCGGCGACGCCCGGTGAAGCCAAGGCGGTCGGCTGGATCATCGGCCAGATGATCGCGGCGGGCCTGCAGCCCGGCGGCGACCTGAAGGACGGCAAGCGCGCCTGGACCCAGGACGTGCCGCTCGGCCGGTTCGAGATGAAGGGTCCGGTGACCTCGAGCTTCTCCGTCGGCGGACAGCAGATCGCCCTGAACCAGGGCGAGCAGATCGCCATCCGCGCCAGCCTGACCAACGTCGACAGCGTGAACCTGGCCAACGCCCCGGTGGTGTTCGCCGGCTACGGCGTCGACGCGCCCGAGCGGAAGTGGAACGACTTCGCCGGCATGGACGTGAAGGGCAAGATCGTCATCGTCCTGATCAACGACCCGGACTTCGAGTCCGGCAAGGGCGACTTCGGCGGCAAGGCCATGACCTACTACGGCCGCTGGACCTACAAGTACGAGCAGGCCGCGCGCCTCGGCGCCGCCGGCCTGATCATCGTCCATGAGACCGGCCCCGCCTCCTACGGCTGGGCCACGGTGAAGAACTCCAACACCAATGTGATGTTCGACATCGTCCGGACCGAGCCGACGAAGAGCCATCCGCCGCTGGAAGCCTGGATGCAGCGCGACGTCGCCGTCGACCTGTTCCACCGCGCCGGCCTCGACTTCGACGCGCTGAAAAAGAAAGCCGCCAAGCGCGGCTTCAAGGCCGTCGAGCTGCCGGGCGTGACCTTCTCGGCCAGCTACAACGTCGATCACCAGGTGATCGTCTCGAAGAACGTCGTCGGCGTGCTGCCCGGCAAGACTCGCCCGGACGAGCGGCTGTTCTTCACCGCCCACTGGGACCACCTGGGCGTCGGCCAGCCTGACGCGAAGGGCGACACGATCTACAACGGCGCCGTGGACAACGCGACGGGCATCGCCGCCCTGCTGGAGCTGGGCCGGATGTACGCCCAGGCCCCGCGCACCGACCGCTCGATCGTGTTCCTCGCCGTCACCGCCGAGGAAAAGGGCCTGCTGGGCTCGGAATACTACGCCGCCAACCCGCTCTACCCGCTGGCGACGACGGTGGCCGACCTGAACATGGACGCGCTCAGCCCGACCGGCCCGGCGCGCGACTTCACCACCTCCGGCGACGGCAAGGTCAGCCTGCAGGACGACCTGGTCGCCGCGCTCAAGGCGCACGGCCGGACCTTCACCCCCGACCCCGCCCCGGAAGCCGGCCACTTCTTCCGCTCGGACCATTTCCCGTTCGCCAAGCGCGGCGTACCGGCCATCTCGATCGGCTCGGGCGAGGACCTGGTCAACGGCGGCGTCGCGGCCGGCAAGGCGGCCGGCGAGGCCTATGTGAAGGACCAGTACCATCAGCCGGCGGACGAATGGTCGGACGACTGGGACCTGACCGGCATGACCACCGACATCAATCTGCTCTACGGCCTGGGCCTCGACCTCGCCAACTCCACCCGCTGGCCGGAGTGGCAGGCGGGCTCGGAGTTCAAGGCCGTCCGCGACGCCACGGCGGCCCAGCGCAACTAGCGCCGGGGCCGGCAAGGCCATGACCGTCAGCGTCTTCGACCTGTTCAAGCCCGGCATCGGGCCGTCCAGTTCGCACACCATGGGCCCGATGAGCGCCGCCGTGCGCTTCGTCGGGCTGCTGCGGGCGGCCGCCCTGCCGGCGCCGGTCACGCGGGTGGAGGTCAAGCTCTACGCCAGCCTCGCCCTGACCGGTCGCGGGCACGCCACGGACACGGCGGTGATGCTGGGGCTGATGGGCTTCGTGCCCGCGACGCTCGATCCCGACGCCGGCGAAGCCGCGCTGGCGGCCCTGCGCGCCGAGCAATGGATGGTGCTCGGCGGCGATGGCCCGGGCATCGCCTTCGATCCGGCGACGGACATCGTCTGGGCCGGCCGCGAGCGCCTGCCGCAGCATCCCAACGCCCTGACCCTGACCGCCTTCGCCGGCGACGCGGTGCTGCTGTCGCGGTCGTATTTCTCGATCGGCGGCGGCTTCGTGCGCGACGAGGACGAGATCCTGCGCAACACCGGCGACGAGGAGGGGCCGCCCGTGCCCTATCCCTACGAGTCGGGCGCCGAACTGCTGGCCATGACGGCCGAGGGCGGCGTGACCATCGCCGAGGCGATGATGGCCAACGAGCGGGTGCGCCGGTCCGAGGCCGAGGTCATCGAAGGCCTCGATGCGATCTTCGCGGCCATGGAGGCCTGCATCGACCGCGGCATGCGCCTCGGCGGGACCCTGCCGGGCGGCCTGAACGTCAAGCGCCGGGCGCAACAGGTGCACCAGGCGATCATGGCCAAGGTCGAGAAGCAGATCAGCGACCCGCTGGCGGCGATGGACTTCGTCAACCTCTGGGCCCTGGCGGTCAACGAGGAGAACGCCGCCGGCGGCCGGGTGGTCACGGCGCCGACCAACGGCGCGGCCGGGCTGATCCCGGCGGTGCTGCGGTTCTACAACCGCTTCTACCAGGGCACGCCCGAGGGCCGCCGCACCTTCCTGCTGACCGCCGCCGCCATCGGCGCCCTGTACAAGAAGAACGCCTCGATCAGCGGGGCCGAGGTCGGCTGCCAGGGCGAGGTCGGCGTCGCCTGCTCGATGGCGGCCGCCGGCCTGTGCGCGGCGCTCGGCGGGACCAACAGCCAGATCGAGAACGCCGCCGAGATCGGCATGGAGCACAACCTCGGCCTCACCTGCGACCCGATCGGCGGCCTGGTGCAGATCCCCTGCATCGAACGCAACGCCATGGGCGCGATCAAGGCCATCGACGCCGCCCGCCTGGCCCTGCTGGGGGATGGGGAGCACTCGGTCTCGCTCGACAAGGTCATCGCCACGATGAAACGCACCGGCGAGGACATGAACGAGATCTACAAGGAAACCTCGCTCGGCGGCCTGGCCGTGGGGCTGGCGGTGAACCGGGTGGAGTGCTGACGGTGCGTGGTCCGAGACGCGATCCTGAGGGATCGCTCCTCACCATGACGCCATTTGTGCGCCCCACCCAGGTTCGTCATCCTGAGGCGCCCGCGCTGCGGGCGTCTCGAAGGACACAGGATCGATGAGCAGCTCCTCCCAAATCCGCATCGGCGTCGGCGGCTGGACGTTCGAGCCCTGGCGGGGCGTGTTCTATCCGGACACGCTCAAGCAGAAGGACGAGCTCGGCTACATGAGCCGGCAGCTGCGGGCGATCGAGATCAACGGCACCTACTATTCCACCTTCAGGCCCGACAGCTGGCGCAAGTGGCGGGACGAGACGCCCGACGGCTTCGTGTTCACAGTCAAGGGCAGCCGCTTCACCACCAACCGCAAGGTGCTGGCCGAGGCCGGCGAGAGTCTCGGCAAGTTCTTCGACCAGGGCATCAGCGAGCTGGGCGACAAGCTGGGGCCGGTGTTCTGGCAGTTCGCCAACTCCAAGAAGTTCGACCCCGACGACTTCGGCGCCTTCCTCGAGCTGCTGCCCAAGTCGGTCGACGGCGTGCCGCTGCGCCACGCGGTCGAGGTGCGGCACGACAGCTTCTGCACGCCCGAATTCCCGGCCCTGCTGCGCAAGCACAACATCGCCAACGTCTACGCCGACCACGCCACCTATCCCGAGATCGCCGACGTGACGGCCGACTTCGTCTACGCCCGGCTGCAGACCGGCTCGGACGACATCGACACGGCCTACGCGCCGAAGGACCTCGACAAATGGGCCGGCCGGCTGAAGACCTGGGCCAACGGCGGCGAGCCGGAGGATCTGCCCAAGGTCGACCCCGGCTTTCTCCCGCTCGCCAAACCGCGCGACGTGTTCGCCTTCATCATCCACGAGGGCAAGGTGCGGGCGCCGCACGGGGCCGTGGCGTTGCAGAAGCGGGTGGATCGGTAACCTCCCTCTCCCGGAGGGAGAGGTGGCCCGGCGGAGCCGGGTCGGAGAGGGAAGAACAGCTGTCCGACGGGGAGCGCTGAACTGGTCCCGCACCTGCGCCTCCCTCTCCACCATGCTCCGCATGGTCCCCCTCTCCCTCCGGGAGAGGATAGAAGGATAGAGTCCGAAAACCGCGAGACTCGGCCCCTTCGCCGCGCGACTATCCCGGCATGGATCTGACCCCTGACGCCTGTTACCGCGCCATCGAGACGCGCGACGCCCGGTTCGACGGGCGGCTGTTCATCGGCGTGACCAGCACGGGCATCTACTGCCGGCCGGTCTGTCCGGCGCGGACGCCCAAGCGCGAGAACTGCACCTTCCACCGCAGCGCGGCCGCCGCCGAGGAGGCCGGATTCCGCGCCTGCCTGCGTTGCCGGCCGGAAACCTCGCCGGACCTCGGGGCCTGGCTCGGCACCTCGGCGACGGTGCGACGGGCCCTGACGCTGATCGAGGGCGGGGCGCTCGATGACGGCGACGTCGAGGCCCTGGCCGGACGGCTCGGCGTCGGCGACCGGCAGCTGCGGCGGCTGTTCAAGGAGCACCTCGGCGCCTCGCCCGTCGGGGTGGCCCAGACCCGCCGGGTGCTGCTGGCCAAGCAGCTGATCCACGAGACCGACCTGCCGATGGGGGAGGTGGCGCTGGCCGCCGGCTTCGGCAGCGTGCGGCGGTTCAACGAGACCTTCCAGCGGCTGTACAACCGCCCGCCGCTGGCCCTGCGCCGACGCGGCGCGCGGGCGTCGGACGGCGAGTCCGTCAAGCTGCACCTGCGCTACAAGCCGCCCTACGACTGGGACGGCCTGCTCGACTTCCTGCGCCTGCGGGCCATTCCCGGCGTCGAGACGGTGGTCGGCGACACCTATTCCCGCACCATCACGGTGGGCGAGGACGCCGGGACCCTGTCGGTCAGCCACGCCGGCGACAACCGGCTGGCGGTGGAAATCCGCTTTCCGAAACTGACCGCCCTGCCGACGATCCTTGCGCGGGTGCGGCGGGTGTTCGACCTGTCGGCGGACCCGCTGCAGATCGGCGAGCATCTGAGCGTCGACCCGGCGCTGGCGGCGATGGTCGCGGCGCGGCCGGGGCTGCGGGTGCCGGGGGCCTGGGACGGCTTCGAGCTGGCCGTGCGGGCGATCCTCGGCCAGCAGATCTCCGTGCCGGCGGCGGTGAAACTGGCCGGGCGGCTGGCGGCCGAGTACGGCGACCCGCTGGCCGAGGGCTGGGCCCGGCCCGGCCTGACCCTGACCTTCCCGCGCGCCGCGCGGATGGCCGGGGAAGACATCGCGGGCCTCGGCCTGATGCCCGGCGCCCGGGCGCGGGCCATCGCTTCGATCGCCGCGGCGGTGCACGCCGACCCGGCGCTGTTCGGGCCGCAGGCGAGTCTCGAAGAAGCGGTGCTCAAGCTCCGCGCGTTGCCCGGCATCGGCGAATGGACGGCGCAGTACATCGCCATGCGCCAGCTGCGCGAGCCGGACGCCTTCCCCGCCGCCGACATCGGCCTGATGCGGGCGCTGGAGGTCGAGGGCGTGCGCCCCACGCCGGCGGAGCTGCTGGCGCGGGCCGAGCAGTGGCGGCCGTGGCGGGCCTATGCGGCCCTCCACCTTTGGGCCTCCGACACCGTCGTGCTGAAGGCGATCGCCGATGCCAGGCGCGCGGCCTGAGCGCCTGATCCGCAGCCGGCTGGAAACGCCGGTGGCGACGCTGCAGATCGTCGTCGATCCGGACGACGTCGTGCGGGTGCTCGATTTCGATACCGACAGCCCGCGCACCCGCCGGCTGATGACGATCCACTACGGCGACGTGCCGGTGATCGAGGGCGACACGCCCCCGGCTGTTCGCGCGGCGCTGGAGCGCTATTTCGCCGGCGACATGGCGGCCCTGGCCGCCATCCCGTATCGCGTCGCCGGCACGGACTTCCAGAGACAGGTCTGGCAGGCGCTGACTGAAATCCCCGCCGGGGAGACCCGCACCTACAGCCAGCAGGCCGCCCGCATCGGGCGCCCGAAGGCCGTGCGGGCCGTGGGCCTCGCCAACGGCGCCAACCCGGTGGGGATCATCATCCCCTGCCACCGCGTGATCGGCGCCAACGGATCGCTGACCGGCTTCGGCGGCGGGATCGAGCGCAAGCGTTGGCTGCTGGCGCATGAAGCAGACAATGCTCCCCACCCTTGTGGGGAGCTGTCACGCGGAGCGTGACTGAGGGGAGTCGGCGCACGGACTCCCCTCCACCACGCTCCGCGTGGTCCCCCTCCCCAGCGAAGCTGGGGAGGATCGATGACCCCTTGCTCCCGCCAGTCTGCTGCCATCATGCTGTCAGCAGACCCCGGTTAGACCCCCGCCATGAGACGCGCCGACCGCCTGTTCCAGATCATCCAGATCCTGCGCCGCGGGCGCGGGCCGGTGACGGCCGACGCCATGGCCGAGGAGCTGGAGACCTCCAAACGGACCATCTATCGCGACATCGCCGACCTCATGAGCCAGCGGGTGCCGATCCGCGGCGAGGCGGGCGTCGGCTATGTGCTGGAGGGCGGCTTCGACCTGCCGCCGTTGATGCTGACGGCCGACGAGATCGAGGCGGCGGTGCTCGGCGCCCAGTGGGTCGCCAGCCGCGGCGATCCGGCCCTCTCGCGGGCGGCGCTGGACCTGGTGGCCAAGATCAGCGCGGCGGTGCCCGAGCGGCTGCGGCCGCTGATCCTCGACCCCAGCACCCGCTCGACGCCGAGCAACTGGCACCGCCCGGACGGGCTCGACATGGCGCGGGTTCGGGCCTCGATCCACGCGGGACTGAAGCTGCACCTGCATTACAGGGACGAGCAGGAGCGGGAGACCCGGCGGACCATCTGGCCGGTCGCCGTCGGCTACATGGACGCCGTGCGGCTGCTGATCGGCTGGTGCGAGCTTCGGCAGGACTTCCGCAGCTTCCGCACCGACCGGGTGGTCGACGCGGCCTTCCTCGACGAGCGCTACCCGGAACGGCCGACGATCCTGAGGGCGAAGTGGCGCAAGACTCTCGGCGGCCCCAGGGCGGCGTGAAAGTCCAACATCCGGAACACGCCGGGATGAGAATGGCCCCTTGGCCTTGATGGAATGATGCGCTCCGATCGCCGGACCTGGTCAAGGACGACCCCTGCGGGGTCGCCGCTGCGCGGCCGCGAAGCGGTCCTTGAGCAGGACCGCCGACGGAGCAACGCTGGCCTTCAAGAGATCGGCGCGAAACTGCCCCGCGGGCAGACGATTGTCGCTATCGCCAATCCATCGCCGCGGCGATGACCGAGCCGTCGCGCAGGGCGCGGCCGAGCGGCGCGCCATCGACTGTGCAGACGGCGACCACCTGGCGGTCGGCGTCGAGTTCGGTCCGGCACTCCGCCATTTTCGCGAAGGCCGCGGCCATCATCACGCTCTTGGGGTCGGCCTCGTCACGGTTCGACACGCGGCGGAACGCCGACGGAACGGGCGCGTCGGCCAGCCGCAGGCGGATCCATTCGTCGGGCGCATAGCCGAGCGCCACGCAGATGGTCTCACCGTCGATGACGTGCAGGACCGGACCGCGAATCTGCACGCCGGCGACCGGGCGGGGGCCGCTGCAGGGCTCCGCCGGGGCGGCCGTCGCCGGACCGGCGGCGGCGCACAGGGACAGGCCCGCGGCGAAGAGAGCCGATCCGATCCAGGTCTGAAGGTGATGCGCCATGAGACCTAAATCTCCGGTCGGCGCGAAAGTTCCCTCAGGCGAAGACGGCGGCGATGTCGGCGTCGGTCATCAGGCGGAATTCACCGGGTGGCAGATCATCCGGCAGGGTCAGGCCGCCGACGCTCTCGCGATGCAGGGCGGTGACGTGGTTGCCCATCGCCGCGAACATCCGCCGGACCTGGTGGTAGCGGCCCTCGTTCAGCGTCAGCAGCGCCTCGGTCGGCGACAGCGTCTCCATGACCGCCGGCAGCAGGGGCTTGGTCTCGCCGTCGAGCATCAGTCCGCCCTCGGCGAAGGTCGCTTGCTCGTCGCCACGCAGGGGCCGGTCGAGCGTCACCCGGTAGCGCTTGGCCACATGGCTTTTCGGCGAGATGACCCGGTGCAGCAGGGCGCCGTCGTCGGTCATCAGCAGCAGGCCCGACGTCTCCTTGTCCAGCCGGCCGATGGTCGAGATGGCCGGCTCGCGCATCCGCCAGCGCGTCGGCAGCAGATCATAGACCAGCGGGCCGGCTTCCTTGTGCGAACAGGTCGTCCCCAACGGCTTGTGCAGCATCAGGGCGATGCCCGGCGGCGGGTCGATCGGCTTGCCGTCGAGCTTCAGCCGGTCGGGCAGGTCGCGGCTGACCGGCACATGCTTGTCGGCGTCGCGGAACGGCTCGCCATCGAAGGTGATCCGGCCGTTCTTCGCCAGCGCCTGCATCTCGCGCCGCGAGCCGTAGCCGAGGTTGGCCAGCAGCCGGTCGAGCCGCAGGGTCGGCGTCTTGCTCACCGACGGGCCTCGAAGATCTTGTAGCCGCCGGTGTCGACGCGCGGCGTGACCACCTTGAACACCTCGGCCAGCACCCGCTCGTAGGGCAGGTGGCGGTTGGCCACCAGCCACAGGGTCCCGCTGCGCCGCAAGGCGCCCGCGGCCTGGCGGATGAAGGTCTGGCCCAGCTGCTTGTCCTCGGTCCCGCCGTCATGGAACGGCGGGTTCATCACCACGAAGTCGAGGCTGCCCGGCTCGATGCCGGCGCCGCGGACGTCGGTCCAGGCGAAGCTGGCGCGCGGGTCCTCGATGTTGCGGCGGGCGGCCTCGATGGCCCGGCGGTCGAGGTCGACGAGCAGCAGGCTCTCGACCTTCGGCGCGGCCAGCACGGCCCTGGCCAGCACCCCGACGCCGCAGCCAAAGTCGGCGCCCTTGCCCGCCATGGGCGGCAGGGTCTTCGCCAGCAGGGCGCTGCCCGGATCGATGCGGTCCCAGCTGAACACGCCGGGCTGGGTCCAGCCGTCGACGGCCTCGACGAAGCGCGGCGCGCCCTCGGCGATGGCGGCGTCGAGCCCCTGCGGCGCCTCCGGCTTGCGCACGACACAGATTCGGTGGTGCCGGCGGGAGTCCTCGTTGACGAGGCAGCCGAAGGCTTCCAGCTCCTTCTTCAGCCGCGAGCCGCCCTTGTCCTTCGGCGCGGCGATGGTCAGCCGGCCGCCGGGGGCCAGGGCCTTGAGGCCCAGCGCCACGACGTAGCGTCGCTCCACCGTGCCCGGCGGGGCGAGCAGGGTCAGGCTGTCGAGCGCGCCCTCGGTCAGGTCCTCGAGTTTTCCCGCGCCGGGAACCAGCGGCGAGAACTGCGTGGCGCCGGCGGGCGCTTCGGCCACCTCGCGCGGCGGGGCGCCATAGACGCCATGAAGTTCGGAATGTTCGGTCACGGCGTCCCTATAGCGGGCCGATCAGCCGATGGCGACGATCTCGACCGATTGGCCCGCCACGATGGCCTCGTCGCCGAGCCGCTTGCCGAGCAGCGCCTGACCGAGCGGCGAAATCCACGACACGCTGCCCTTCGCCGGATCGGCCTCGTCCTCGCCGACGATGCGCCAGGTCTGTTGACGGCCGTCCTCGCGTTCGATGGTCACCGCCTCGCCGAAGCGCACGGTCCCATCCGGCGCGCCGGGCTCGACCAGCTGGGCGTTGGACCGACGCGCGGACCAGTAGCGCAGGTCGCGGGTGGCCCGGGCCATGGCGGTGCGGTCGGCGCTGACATCGCCACCGGACTTGGCCGCGGCCATGGCGGCGCGCGCCTCGGCCAGGGCGGCCTCGATCAGGGCCAGGCCTTCCGGCGTGACCATGTTGGGATGGGGCGACACTGGCCGGTCCGGCAGGTTGGCCGCGACCGACTCGTAGTCCTCTTCCTTGGTGAAGGCGACGCTCATGCTCCTAACCTAGGCGCTTGACCGACCTTCCGTAAGGCGGACCCTTCTGCCGCAAACAGGGAGAACCGCCATGACCTTCAAACCCGACGACCTGATGTATCGCCCCGGCCTGATGGACGGCGAGCGGATCCTGATCACCGGCGGCGGTACGGGGCTGGGCAAGGTGATGGCCGAGGCCTGCCTGATGCTCGGCGCGACGGTCTATATCTGCGGCCGGCGCGGCAATGTGCTGGACGAAACCGCGAAGGAACTGATGGCGGCCCACGGCGGCAAGGTCGTCGGCATCCCCTGCGACATCCGCGTGCCCGAGGCGATCAAGGACATGATCGACACCATCTGGGCCGACGGCGGGGCGCTGACCGGGCTGGTCAACAACGCCGCCGGGAACTTCATCAGCCGCACCGAGGACCTGTCGCCGCGCGGCTTCGACGCCATCGCCAACATCGTCTTCCGCGGCTCGTTCTTCGTGACGCTGGAATGCGGCAAGCGTTGGATCGCCGAAGGCAGGAAGGCCTCGGTCATCTCGATCCTGACCACCTGGGTGTGGAACGGCGGCCCGTTCACGGTGCCCAGCGCCATGTCCAAGGCCGCGCTGAACGTCATGACCCAGTCGCTGGCCGTGGAGTGGGGCCCCAAGGGTATCCGCTTCAACGCCATCGCGCCCGGCCCCTTCCCGACCGAGGGCATGAGCGCCCGGCTGAACCCCGGCCAGCAGCAGAACGCCTATGAGGACATGCGCGGCAATCCGATGGGACGGGTCGGCGACATGGCCGAACTGGCCAACCTGGCCGTCTATCTGCTGGCGCGGGGTTCGGAGTATGTGAACGGCCAGACCATCGCCATCGACGGCGGCCAGTACAACGCCAGCGGCGGCAACTTCTCGCGGCTCAGCGACTGGGGCGACGAGCAGTGGCAGGCCGTGAAGGACATGATCAAGTCGACCAACGACAAGGACCGGGCCCAGCGCACGGTGTGAGACCCCGATGAGCCCGCCCCGCGAACGCCTGACGGTCCGCCTCCTGCTGGTCTCCCCGGCGGGCCGTCTGCTGCTCATGCGCTTCGAGGACCCCGCCAACAGCGGCGGGGGCTGGTGCACCATCGGCGGCGGGGTCGACGACGGCGAGACGCTGGAAGAGGCCGCCTGGCGCGAGCTGCGCGAGGAGACGGGCCTGACCGAGATGGCGCTGGGGCCGAAGGTCTGGCTGCGCGAACTCGACCTGATCGTCGAGGGCGAGCCGCGCCGGCTGCTGGAGCACTATTTCCTCGCCCATGCGCCGCACGAGGACATCGTCGATCACCACTGGACCGAACTTGAGCGACAGGTGGTGACCGCGATGCGGTGGTGGGATCCGGCCGAAATCGCCACCAGCGAAGAGGTCATCTTTCCCGCCGATCTGCCCCACCGGCTGGCGTCCATCCTGGCCGGAGACCTGCCGGACACGCCGGTGATGCTGAACGCCTAGAGCCCGTCCAGGCTGACCAGCTTGCCCTTGCTCCACTGGATCGCGCCGGCGGTGGTGGCCGGATACTGCGTGGCCCTGCCGCCGTTCGAATAGGTCCCGGTCCGGAACAGCAGCTGCTCCTTCTTGCGGCGCGGAATGATCGAGGCCGGGCTCTTCCAGTTCATGAACTGCGTCCCGGCGAGGGTCTTGTTGCCGGCGTTGATGGACGCGGTCAGCGAGGCCGTCGCGATCCGGCCGGTGTTGTAGTGGAACGAGACCAGGGCATCGAATTCGTGCTGGTCCAGTGGGACGTGGATCGCGGCGTTGACGGCGGCGACATAGGCCTTCACGTCGTGCGTGAAGAGATCGAACGCCGCCTCGAGGGTCAGCGCCGGAACGGGGTGGGTCGGGTCGGGCGGGCCGGCCGCGGCCGTATGGCCGATGCCGATGGTCCAGACGCCCACGGAATCCAGATAGCGCGTCAGCACCACGGCCTCGTGCCCGACCAGTTCCTTCGCGCCCGCGCTCGACAGGGTCATCGCCGCCATTATCGCCCCCTTTGCTCAACCTTGCAGGGAGTTGGCGACAATCACGGCTTTTTGGCAAGATTTATGGTTAAGCAGAGCTTAACGAAGGTCGCGTAGACACAGGCCATGCGCCGTCTCGCCGCCTGTCTGATCGTCAGCCTCGCCCTCGCCGCGCCCGCCGCCGCGCAGCAGGGCCGGATCGCGAGCGGCCCGCCGGCGACCGATGCGGCGGCGCTGAAAGGCTCGCAGACGGCCGCGCCCCCGTCCGCGCCGGACGACACGCCGCTGCTCCTGCCGCTGCCGGTTCAGCCGACCTCGATCAGCGCGGCCGCCGCGTCCGGCGGCGCGCTGTGCCGGCTCGACTGTTCGCGGGACTACTATTTCTGTCTCGCCGGCGAGGACGACCGCTGTCCGCAGTACTGGAGCCGTTGCGTCTCGGGCTGCGCCGGCTGACCCGGCGTCACGGTTGACGCGCACGTCACTGCCGATAGGCTCGCCTGAACAACGATAAGTCAGGGAGCGCCGTCATGGCCGAACGTCTGCCCAAGGCCTGCATCATCGGGGCGGGATGCTCGGGTTTCACCACCGCCAAGCGGCTGAAGGACGTCGGCGTCCCCTATGACTGCTTCGAGGTCTCCGACGAGATCGGCGGCAACTGGTACTACAAGAACCCCAACGGCATGTCGGCCTGCTACGAGAGCCTGCATATCGACACCTCCAAGTGGCGCCTGGCGTTCGAGGATTTCGCCGTGCCGGCCGACTGGCCCGACTTTCCCTCGCACGCCCAGCTGTTCCAGTACTTCAAGGACTATGTGGCCCACTTCGGCCTGCGCGAGACGATCACCTTCAACACCGCGGTGGAGAAGGCGAGACGCAACGCGGACGGTCTGTGGGAAGTGACCCTCTCGACCGGCGAGACGCGGCTCTACGACGTCCTGTTCGTCTGCAACGGCCACCACTGGAGCCCGCGCATCCCGGAGTATGACGGCGAGTTCGACGGGGCGGCCTTCCATAGCCACGCCTATCGCGACCCGTTCGATCCGGTCGACATGCGCGGCAAGAACATCGTCGTCGTCGGCATGGGCAACTCGGCGATGGATATCGCCAGCGAACTGGCGCAACGGCCGATCGCGAAGAACCTGTGGGTCTCGGCCCGGCGCGGCGTCTGGGTCATGCCCAAGTACATGAACGGCAAGCCGTCCGACAAAACCGCCATGCCGCACTGGATGCCGCGCAAGCTGGGCATCGCCATGGCCCGCCGGGTGCTCAAGAAAACCGTCGGCAACATGGAGGACTACGGCCTTCCCAAGCCCGACCATGAGCCGCTGGAAGCCCACCCCTCGGTCAGCGGCGAGTTCCTCACCCGGGCCGGCTGCGGCGACATCAAGTTCAAGCCGGCGATCAAGGCGCTGGAGGGCAGGAACGTCCGCTTCGCCGACGACAGCGTGGAGCAGGTCGACGCCATCATCTTCGCCACCGGCTACGACATGCGCTTCCCGTTCTTCGACGACCCCGACCTGGTTCCGGACGCCGACCACCAGCTGCCGCTGTTCAAGCGGATGATGAAGCCCGGCATTCCGAACCTTTTCTACATGGCGCTGGCCCAGCCCCTGCCGACGCTGGTGAACTTCGCCGAGCAGCAGGCGAAACTGGTCGGCGCCTACCTGACCGGCAAATACCTGCCGCCGTCGGAGGCGGAAATGAAGGCCGTCATCGTCAAGGACGAGGCCACCCACAAGGGCCAGTACTACGCCTCCAAGCGGCACACGATCCAGGTCGACTTCGGCATCTATTGCCACGACCTGATCAAGGAGATCGCAAAGGGCGAGAGGCGCGCCAGGGCCGCCGGCAACCCGCTGCCCGTCAAGGCGCGGGCGGAGACGGTAAAGGCGTAGGAATCGGGGACATGCACTTCCGTGCGTGTCCGCCCCCTCAGGCCTTGAACGCCCGCAGGAACGCGGCGGTGTGGAAGGCGCGATAGCGGTCGCGTTCGGCCTGGTCGCCGACCGGCAGGGCGTAGCCGACCGAGCTCAGCGACGTCTGCAGGAACGGGGCGAAGAACACCCGCGCCATGAGGGCGGGGTCATGGCCGCCCGCCAGCTCGCCGCGCGCCATGGCCTGGTGGAAGGCCTTGGCCAGCACCAGCAAACCCGGCGCGAGGATCCGGTTGCGGATGAAGTCGGCGATCTCCGGATGGCGGCCGGCCCCGTCGAGGGCGAGCACGAGGTAGCCGCGCATCAGGCCGCCGGCCTGCAGTTCGTCGACCTTGTCCGAAAACCCGTCGATCAGCGCCTCGATCGGCCCCTCGTGGCTGTCGGCCCAGGCCGACAGCTGGCGGAACGGCACGGCCAGGTCATCCTCGAGCAGGGCCTCGATCAGCGCGCTCTTGCCCGGGAAATAGCGGTAGACCGCCGGCTTGGTCACGCCGGCCGCCGCGGCGACCTCGTCCATGCGCGCGGCCTCGAAGCCCTTGCGGGCGAAAAGGTCCCTTGCGGCGTCGAGAATTTCGCGCGGACGGGCCCGCGCGCGATCGCGCCGCGCCGCAGCCGTCCGGGAGGCCGGCCCCTCGGGCTGCCCAGTCGTTCGGCCGGTCATCGATTCCCCCATGGTTCGAAGCGCACCGTCCTATATACTCACGGGTAACAAAACGGTTCCTGGAGGGGGAAACACCAAATGACCCTGAGCGTCGATGTCTTCTGGTCGTTCCGCAGCCCTTATTCGTGGCTGGCCACGCCGGGACTGGTCAAATTGCAGGCGGACTATGACCTGACCGTAAACGTCAGGCCGGTCCTGCCGATCGCCGTGCGCATCGACGGCTTCTTCAAGCGCGTGAACCCTCTCTGGCCGCCCTACCTGGCGCGCGACGTCTATCGGCTGGGGCAGATGCAGGGCACGCCGATCCGCTGGCCGCGACCCGACCCGATCGTCATGGACATCGCCAGCGGCGAGGTGCCGAAGGAGCAGCCCTACATCTACCGCATCACCCGCATGGGCCAGGCGGCGGCGGAAGCCGGTCGGGGTCTCGAATACATCGCCGAGGCCGGCCGGGTGATCTGGGGCGGCAGCATCGACAACTGGCACGAGGGCGACCATCTGGCCCAGGCCGCCGTGCGCGCCGGGCTCGACCCGGAGGCGCTCGAACGCGCGGCCCGCGATGACGCCGACCGCCTCGACGCGGCCATCGCCGCCAACCAGGCGGCGCTGGAAAGCGCCGGCCACTGGGGCGTTCCGACGATGGTGTTCGAGGGCGAGCCCTTCTTCGGTCAGGACCGTCTCGACGTGCTGCTGTGGCGGATGAAACAGAACGGCCTGCAGCCGCGGGCCTGAGGCGCCGGTCCGTGCAAAGAATGACACGGCGTCATGTTGCCGCTTTCCGCCGGGCGGCGTGACCTGTTAGATTCGCTGCGATGAGTCACGTGGCCGTTCTTACGTCTGGAAAGCGCGAACAGACCAAGGTCGCCAATCGCAGGGCGATCCTGGACGCGGCGCGCGAGGTGTTCGGCGAGCTGGGCTACGAGGTCGCCACCGTGCGCGACATCATTCGCCGCACCGGCCTCGCCTCGGGCACCTTCTACAACTACTTCCGCTCGCGCGAGGAGGTCTTCGAGGCCCTCGCCGACGACGGCGCGGCGCGGTTCCGGCCGATCCTGCGCGCCTGCTGGGACGCCTCGAACAGCTTCGACGGCTACCTGCGCGCGGCCATCCAGGCCTATTTCGACTTCATCGCCGACGAGCACGAGACCTGGCAGGTCCTGCGGCCGGCCGGCGAGAAGCAGCCGCACATGCGCGTCCAGACGCCGGAGATGGAGCGGGTCTTCGAGGAGGTCCGCGACGCCTTCGCCCAGGCCATCGAGCATGGCGGGGCCCCGCGGGTCGACGCCGACTACCTCGCCGCCGCCTGCATCGCCGTGGCGCGGCAGGTCGGCGACAAGATGCTCGAGCGGCGGCCCATCGACACCGTCGCCGCGACCGACTTCGCGACCAGACTGATCCTGGGCGGCCTGCCCGCCCTGCCCCGACTGGCGACCTGACCCCGGAGACCGCATGGCCGATCCCGCCCTCCAGAAGGCGATCCTGAAAGTCATGCTGTCGCTGCCCTCGCCGGTGCTACGCATGATGTCCGGCGGCGGCGTGGTCTGGCAGGGCGGGCGCACGCTCGACCCCCGCCTGCAGTTCCTCGCGGCCAGCGCCAGGCGCATGCCGCCGATGTCGTCGCTGTCGCCGGAAGAGGCCCGCGCGGCCAGCGCCGGCGGTCTGGCGATGATGAGCGGCAAGCCCGAGCCGGGCGTGCGGACCGAGAACCTCTCCATCGACGGCCCGGGCGGCCCGCTGCGGCTGCGCGCCTACCGACCGGCCGACCAGGACTCCAGCGCGCCCCTGATGGTCTTCGCCCACTTCGGCGGCGGGGTGATCGGCGATCTGGAAACCTGCGACGCCTTCTGCGGCATGATCGCCCGCATCGCCCGCACGGCGGTGCTGTCGGTCGAGTACCGCCTGGCGCCCGAGCACCGCTTCCCGGCCGGCCTGGACGATGTGCTGGCGGCCTTCCGCTGGGGCCGCGACCACGCCGCCCGCTTCGGCGCGGCGCCGGGCGTCGCCTCGATCGGCGGCGATTCCATGGGCGGCAATTTCGCGGCCATCATCGCCCAGGACCTGAAGCGCGCGGGCGAGGCCCAGCCGGCCCTGCAGCTGCTGATCTATCCCGCCGTCGACGTGGCCAGCGAGACCCAGTCGATGACCACCTACGCCGACGCCTATCCGCTGTCGGCCGACACCATGACCTGGTTCATGGGCCACTACATGGCCGCGGACGCCGATCCGGCCGACCCGCGCCTGTCGCCGATCAAGACCGAGGACCTGTCGGGCCTCGCGCCCGCCATCGTGGTCACCGCCGGTTTCGATCCGCTGGTCGACCAGGGCGAATGCTACGCCAAGCGGCTGAAGGACGCCGGCGTGCCGGTGATCTACCGCTGCTACGACAGCCTGGCCCATGGCTTCACCGCGTTCACCGGCGCCATCCCCGCCGCCGACACCGCCTGCCGCGAGATCGCCGGCTTCGTCCGCCAGGCGGCAGACGGGATGCTGAAGTAGTCCTTCACAACCCGCTCATCCCGGCGAAGGCCGGGACCCAGGCTTTTTCTGGAAGACTTTCGTAGCGGAAACAGAACCAAAAACCCCTGAGTCCCGGCCTTCGCCGGGATGAGCGGATAAGGGCTTGGAAATGCGCGCGCTGATCGTCGACAGCCTTGGCCCGGACTACGAGGGCGTGTCCCTGAAGGACATCCCCCCTCCCACGACGCGCCCCGGCGAGGTTCTGGTCCGGGTCCGGGCCGCCAGCGTCAACTTCCCCGACATCCTGATGACGAAGGGGGAGTACCAGCTCAAGCCGCCGCTGCCGTTCATCGGCGGCATGGAGCTGGCAGGCGAGGTCACCGCTCTCGGCGAGGGCGTGACACAGTTCGCCGTCGGCGACCCGGTGGTCGGCGGGGCCAAGCTGGGCGGGTTCGCCGAATTCGCCGTGCTGCCGGCCGCCGCCATCCGCCGCAAGCCGGACAATCTGAGCTTCTCGCAGGCCGCGGCCGTCGGCGCCGCCTATCTGACCGCGTACGTCGCCCTGGTGCGCAGGGCGCGGCTGGAGCCCGGGGAGTGGGTCCTGGTGCACGGCGCCGCCGGCGGGGTCGGCCTGGCCGCCGTGGACCTCGCCAGGGCCCTGGGCGCGCGGGTCATCGCCGCCTCGGCCTCGGACGAGAAGCTGAAGATCGTCGCCGACGCCTATGCCCCCGACGCCACGCTCAACGTCACCGGCGGCTTCCGCGAGCAGGTCAAGGCGATCACCGGCGGCGCGGGCGCGGACGTCATCTATGACCCGGTCGGCGGCGACGTGTTCGACGAGAGCACGCGCTGCATCGCCTTTGACGGCCGGCTGCTGGTGATCGGCTTCACCTCGGGCCGGATCCCGACGATCTCGGTCAACATGCCGCTGATCAAGGGCTTCTCGGTCATCGGCGTGCGGGCCGGCGAGTACGGCCGCCAGTTCCCCGAGCGCGGCCGCGAGAACATGGACGCCGTCTGGGCGATGGCGGCGGCCGGGACGATCCACCCGCGGGTCCACGCCGAGCTGCCGCTGGCCGACTGGCGCCAGGCCTTCGACCTGCTTGCCGACCGCCAGGTCGTCGGCAAGGCCGTCATCCGCCCGGACCTGTAGGGGCCCCGGGTTGACTCGGACCCGCCCTTCCCTTATCCACCCCCGCTCATCGCGACGAGCCCCGCTTGGCGCGGACAGACCTTTAGACTTTGGAGCTAACCCGTGAGCAAGCGGACCTTTCAGCCTTCGCGTCTCGTGCGCGCGCGCCGTCATGGCTACCGTGCGCGGATGGCCACCAAGAGCGGTCAGAAGATCGTTGCGCGCCGCCGCGCCAAGGGCCGCAAGCGCCTGACGGCCTAGTTTTCGTCGCGCGCGTCCCCATTTGCCTCGCACGCCCGGTAGTTTGGGTAGGGGCCGGGACCGTTGGACCAGACACCCATTCTTGAACGCCTGACCAAACGGCCGGATTTCCTTTCGGCCGCAAAGGGTCCGTCGTGCGCCCGCGGCGCCGTGGTCGTGCAGCGTCGCGACCGCGAAGACGGCGACACCCGCATCCGCGCGGGCTTTACCGCAACAAAAAGAGTCGGCGGATCGGTGGTCCGCAACCGGGCGCGCCGGCGCCTGCGCGAGGCCGCGCGCCTGCTGCTGCCCCAGGCCGGCAGGCCGGGATCCGACTATGTGTTCATCGCCCGGGGCGGCACGACGACGCGCGCCTGGGACCGTCTCCTTGACGATGTGAAAAGCGCGCTGTTAAGGCTCGCCGCCGATCCAGACCCTGCGTCCGCGCACCCCGCCGCGACGTCCGATCCCTCCCGAACCGGTTAGCGCGACATGCCGCAAAACGAATCCCGCAACATGATCGCCTTTATGGTGATCGCGTTCGTCATTCTCATTGGCTACCAGGCCCTGGTTCTGGATCCCGCCAACAAGAAGAAGCAGGCGGCGCTGAAGCACGATCGCGCGGTGGCGGCGGCCCAGGTCGGCGCGCCCAAGGCGGTCAGCGGCCCGACGGTGACGGTGTCCCGCGCCGAGGCCGTCGCCCGCAGCCCGCGCGTCGCCATCGAGACGCCCGCCCTGAAGGGTTCGCTGCGCCTGCAGGGCGCGCGCATCGACGACCTGTTCCTCACCGAGCGCGGCCCCAAGGGCTACAAGTACAGCGAAACGCTGGACAAGGGCTCGCCCCCGGTCGAGCTGCTGCGCCCCGAGGGCGCCGAGTATCCCTGGTTCGCCGACTTCGGCTGGACCGACAACATCGCGCCGGGCGTGCCGACGCCCAAGGTCCCGGGCCTGCCCTCGGCCGACACGGTCTGGACCGTCTCCTCGGCCAACACCGTGCTGGCGCCGGGCAAGCCGGTCGAGCTGACCTACGTCGCCCCCAACCGGCTGGTGTTCAAGCGCACCATCTCGGTCGACGACAAGTTCATGTTCACGGTGACCGACACGGTCGCCAACCTGGGCGCCGCGCCCGTCACCATCCGCCCCTACGCCTCGATCCAGCGCCAGGGCCTGCCGCCCCACCACGGCAAGGCGCAGAACGTGCACGAAGGCGCGGTCGGCGCCCTGGGCGACCTGCCGGACAAGGCCGCGCCGGAACTGCGTCTGCTGAAGTTCACGGCCTGGAAGAAGAAGGCCGCCGACGCCGCCGAGCGCGCCCAGAAGGACGCCGCCAAGACCGGCCAGGCCTGGGACCCCAACGCCGAGGTGATCGTCAACAGCTTCAACTCCACCGGCGGCTGGCTCGGCCTGACCGACAAATACTGGCTGGCCGCGCTCGTGCCGGCCCAGTCGGAAAAGGTCACCGGCGAGTACGGCTCGGTCACCAGCGGCGGCGTGAACATCTATGACGCCCACTTCGGCGGCACGCCCCGCGTGATCAACCCCGGCCGCCAGGTCGTCACCACCACCCGCCTGTTCGCCGGCGCGAAGGTGGTGCAGACCCTGAAGGGCTACCAGAAGTCCTACGGCATTCCGATGTTCGAGAACGCGGTGGACTGGGGCGTGCTGAGCTTCCTCACCAAGCCGTTCTTCATGCTGCTGGAGTTCTTCTTCAACCACCTGGCCAACTTCGGCCTGGCCATCCTGGCCATGACCGTCTGCGTGCGCCTGCTGGTGTTCCCGCTGGCCCAGAAGAGCTCCGAGTCGATGGCCCGGATGAAGAAGCTCCAGGAGCCGATGGCCGAGATCAAGGCCCGCTACAAGGACGACCCGGTCAAGTCGCAGCAGGAGACCATGGCCCTGATGCAGCGGGAGAAGGTCAACCCGATGGCCGGCTGCCTGCCGATCCTGGTGCAGTTCCCGGTGTTCCTCGCCTTCTACAAGGTGCTGTCGGTGACCATCGAGATGCGCCACGCGCCGTTCTTCGGCTGGCTGCATGACCTGTCGGCCCAGGATCCGACGACCCTCGTCAACCTGTTCGGCCTGCTGCCGTTCGATCCGGCCCACATCCCGCTGATCGGCGGCCTGGTCGACCAGTACCTGCACATCGGCGTGCTGCCGCTGCTCTACGGCTTCACCATGTGGCTCGTCACCTCGATGAACCCGCCGGCGCCGGACCCCACGCAGCAGCGCATCTTCCAGCTGATGCCGATCATGTTCACCTTCATCATGGCCGCCTTCCCGGCGGGCCTTCTGGTCTACTGGACCTTCTCGAACGTGTTCTCGATCTTCCAGCAGTACGTGATCATGCACCGGCTCAAGACCGAGAACCCCATCGACACCTTCATCGCCCGCCTCCGCGGGGAGGGTAAGGCGCCCGCGTGACCGAGCTGTTCGACGACGAGGCCCTGGAGGCCGCCCGGGTTCTGTTCGCCCACCCCTGCGAGTTCATGATGGGGGCGGTGAAGATGGACGGGCTGCCGCCGGCGGACCTGCCGGAGGTGGCCTTCGCCGGCCGCTCCAACGTCGGCAAGTCGAGCCTGATCAACGCCCTCGTCGGCCAGAAATACCTGGCCCGCGCCTCCAACGAGCCGGGCCGCACGCGGGAGATCAACTTCTTCGTGCTCGACAACAAGCTGCGGCTGGTCGACCTGCCCGGCTACGGCTTCGCCCGGGTGTCGCGCACCTCGAAGGACAAGTTCCAGAACCTCGGCCGCCAGTACCTGCGCGGCCGGCCGAACCTGAAGCGGGTCTATCTGCTGATCGACTCCCGGCACGGCCTCAAGGCGCCCGACACCGAGGCGCTCGACGCCCTCGACACGGCGGCGGTGTCCTACCAGATCATCCTGACCAAGGCCGACAAGATCAAACCGGCCGAAGTCGAGGCCGTCGTGGCGAAGACCACGGCCCAGATCGCCAAGCGTCCGGCCGCCTTCCCGCGCGTGCTGGCCACCTCGTCGGAGAAGGGGACCAACATGCCCCTGCTCCGCGCCGAGATCATGGCGACCTGCGAGGTTTGATCTTACCTCCCTCCCCATGAGGGGGAGGGAGAGGTCCTACTTCCCGCGCACCACGACCCCGCCCTTCATGACGAAGGCCACGTGCTCGAGCACGCTCACGTCGGCCAGCGGGTCGCCCTGGACGGCGATCAGGTCGCCCCAACGGCCGACGGCCACCTGGCCAACGTCGCCCGGCTGGCCGAGCGCCTCGGCGGCGTTGATCGTGGCGGCCTGGATGGCCTGCAGGGGGGTCGCGCAATAGCGGACCATCACCGCGAACTGCTTCGCGTTCCAGCCGTGCGGATAGATGCCGGCGTCGGTCGAGTAGATCTGGCGGACGCCGGCCTTCACGGCCTTGCAGAAGTTCTGCCGCTGGGCCTCGCCGATATCGGCGTCCTTCTTGATCTCGCTCTCGCGCACGCCGTTCGCCCGGCCCTCGGCCTGGGTGTAGTCGGTGTTGTAGATATCCATGCCGAAGAAGGCGCCGGCCTTCAGCGCCAGTTTGATGCCCTCGTCGTCGACCAGGCTGGCGTGCTCGATGGTGTCGACGCCGCCGAGGATCGCCGCGCGGATGCCTTCGGGGCCGTGGGCATGGGCGGCGACCTTCATGCCGTCCATGTGAGCCTCGTCGACGATGGCCCGGATTTCCTCGACGCTCAGTTGCTGGATGCCGACCGCGTCGTTGGAGAAGACGCCGCCGGTGGCGCAGATCTTGATCACCCTGGCGCCGTACTTCTTCATCGTGCGGACCATCTTGCGGGCCTCGTCCGGCCCGTTGAACACACCCGGCGAGCTCAGATCCACGGACGGCGGGAAGTAGGTCGAATCGCAATGGCCGCCGGTGGCGCCGAGGGCGTAGCCGGCCGGGGTGATACGCGGTCCGGGAATGATCCCCTCGTCGATCGCCTGCATCAGGGCCACGTCGTTGTAGCGGTCGGCGCCGACGTTGCGCACCGAGGTGAAGCCGGCGTTCAGCGTCGCCGCGGCGTTGGGCACCGCGACCACGGCCCAGAAGCTGTCGGTGAAGGCCAGCCCCGCGTAGCCGCCATACTTCGGCGTCGAGTCGAGGTGCACATGCATGTCGATCAGGCCGGGCAGCAGGGTCAGGCCGGGCAGGTCGACCTTTTCGGCGTCGGCCGGGACGGTCATCGCCGCCTGGGATCCGACCGCGGTGATGCGGCCGTCGGTGATCACCACCATCGGCTTGTCGACATATTTGCCGGTCGCCACGTCGAGCAGCCGGGCGGCGGTCACGACCACCGTCTTGGCCTGCGCGACCCCGCCGGAAAACACGGCCAGGGCCAGGGTGAAGGCGGCAATCGCGCGGCGCATCCAGGAAACTCCCGATAGGAACAGGCCCGACTCTTAGCGCCGCTTCGGCCGGTCTCGCCAGCGCGAAAAGGGGGGTCTCCTAAACGCTCCCTCAAGGGTTGGCCGCTAGTCTTCTTCGCGGCAACACCGCCGGGGAGCGCCTCTCGTGAAGATCGATGTCGTCAGACCGTGGGAGCTGACCGCCTACGCCGTCGAACGCTGGGCGGCGCTGCAGGCGGCCGACCCGGCGCTCGACAGCCCCTTCCTGTCGCCGCACTGGCCCCGGGCCGTGGCGCGGGCCCAGGGACAGGACAGCGGGACGGACCGCGGACTGCGCGTCGTGGTGCTCGGCGGCCTGGCTGATCCGAAGGGCTTCATGGCCGCCCGCGTGGGCGCCTTCACCGCCATGCCGGCGGGCGCGCCGATGTGCGACTATCAGGGGCTGGTGGCCGAGCCCGGCCTGAAGATCGAGCCGCGCAGGATCGCCGAGGCCCTCGGCGTCGGCCGGTTCGACTTCTGCCACATGCTCGAGGACCAGGCCGCGTTCGCGCCGCTGGCGCGCGGCCGCGAAGACTCCTTCGTCATCGACGTGGGGGACGGTTACGCCGCCTATGAAGCCGAGCGCAGGGCCGCCGGCGTCTCGGCCCTCAAGGACACCGACAAGAAGCGTCGCAAGGTCGAGCGCGAGCTGGGTCCGGTGACCTTCACCGCCTTTTCCCGCTCGAAGGCCGACCTGGACCAGCTGATCGCCTGGAAGCGCGCCCAGTGGCTGGCCACCGGCCAGACCGACCTGTTCGCCGCCGGCTGGCCGCTGGCGCTGGTGCGCAACCTGTTCGCCAGCCGCGACCCGGACTTCGGCGGCGCCCTGTTCACCCTGCACATCGGCGAGCAGCTGGCCGCGGCGCAGCTGAACCTGCGCGGCGGCCGCAACATCCACAGCTGGATCATCAGCCACGACCCGCAGTTCGAGCGCTATTCGCCGGGCATGCTGCTGTTCCAGGACATCCTGCGCTGGATGGACCACGCCCCCTACAGCCGGGTCGACCTCGGGGCCGGCGACTACCGCTTCAAGCGCGAGCTCTCGAACGTGCGCGTCGGCGTGACCCACGGCTTCATCGGCGCCCCCTCGGCCTCGGCGCTGCTGCGCGAAACCGCCTACGCCCTGCGCAAGGCGGCCGAGTCCCTGCCGCTGGGTCGCATGTCCGAACTGCCCGGAAAGGCCATGCGGCGGCTTGACCTCATGCGGGGTTTGCGGTGAAGGCTGGCGCCCCCCTCGCCTGATCGCCCATGACCCTGACCCTCGAAGACATCAAGGCCGCCGCCGGCCGCATCGCCGGCCATGTCGAGCGCACGCCGTGCCGCCATTCCCGCACCCTGTCGGAGATCACCGGCGCGGACGTGTGGATCAAGTTCGAGAACCTGCAGTTCACCGCCGCCTACAAGGAGCGCGGCGCGCTGAACAAGCTGCTGCTGCTCAGCGACGAGGAGCGGTCGCGCGGCGTGATCGCCGCCAGCGCCGGCAACCATGCCCAGGGCCTGGCCTATCACGGCGCCCGGCTGGGCGTGCCGGTGACCATCGTCATGCCCAAGGGCACGCCGTTCGTGAAGGTCGAGCACACCCGCCAGCACGGCGCCACGGTGGTCATCTTCGGCGACACCTATGACGAGGCCGCGGCCCACGCCCAGCAGCTGCGCGAGGAGCGCGGCCTGACCTTCGTCCACCCGTTCGACGACTACGACGTGATGGCCGGCCAGGGCACGATCGCGCTGGAGATGCTCGAGGACGTGCCCGATCTGGAAGTGCTGCCCGTGCCGATCGGCGGCGGCGGCCTGATCAGCGGCGTGGCCACGGCGGCCAAGGCGATCAACCCCAGCATCCGCATCATCGGCTGCGAGCCGGCGCTGTTCCCCAGCTTCACCGCCCGCATGCGCGGCCTGAACGCCGAGGCCGGCGGCCAGACCATCGCCGAGGGCATCGCGGTCAAGGAAGTCGGGACCAAGACCTACGCCATCGCCCGGCCGCTGATCGACGACGTGCTGCTGCTGGAGGAGCCCTACATCGAGCGGGCCGTGGCGCTTTACTGCAACGTCGAGAAGACCATCGCCGAGGGCGCCGGCGCGGCCTCGCTGGCGGCCCTGCTGGCCTATCCCGAACGGTTCCGCGGCAAGAAGTGCGGCCTGATCCTCTGCGGCGGCAACATCGACACCCGCCTGCTGGCCTCGGTGCTGACCCGCGAGCTGGTGCGGGCCCAGCGCCTGTGCAGCCTGCGCATCATCGGCGACGATCGTCCGGGCCTGCTGGCCACGGTCAGCCGGGTGATCGGCGAGATGGGCGGCAACATCATCGAGGTGGCCCACAACCGCCTGGCCCTCGACGTGCCGGCCAAGGGCGCGGAGTTCGACATCATGATCGAGACCCGCGACGCCCAGCACACCCACGAAATCATGGACGCCCTGCGCGAGAGCGGTTACCCGCCGCGCTTCGTCTAGGAGACCGACAATGTTCAAGCGCACCCTGATCGTCGCGGCCGCCGTCGCCAGCCTGGCCCTGGCCGGCTGCGCGAAGAAGGAAGCCGACACCTCGCTGATCCAGGCCAACGCGGCCACGGCCGCGACCTTCCTCGAGACCACGGCCAAGGAGCCGGGCGTTCAGAAGCTGCCGTCGGGCGTGCTCTACAAGGTCGTGACCTCCGGCCCGGCCGACGGCGTCTCGCCCAGGCGCGAGGACGAGGTCAAGGTCCACTACGAAGGCAAGCTGATCTCCGGCGAGATCTTCGACAGCTCGTTCGCCCGCGGCGCCCCGGCGGTGATGCGGCTGGGCGGCCTGATCCCGGCCTGGATCGAGGCCCTGCAGAAGATGAAGCCCGGCGACGAATGGATCCTCTACGTCCCGCCGGCGCTCGGCTACGGCGAACAGGGCGCGGGCCCGATCCCGCCCAACAGCGTGCTGATCTTCCGCATCCAGCTGATCGGCGTGCTGCCGGCCGCGAGCGCGATGGGCTGAATTCTCGATGATCCTCCCCGCTTCGCGGAGAGGATTGACGCGGCTCAGTCCGTGAACACCACGGTCTTGCGGCCGTTCAGCAGCACGCGGTCCTCCAGCGACCAGCGCAGCGCCCGCGCCAGCACGCGGCGTTCGATGTCGCGGCCCTTGCGGATCAGGTCGTCCGGGGTGTCGCGGTGGCTGATGCGTTCGACGTCCTGTTCGATGATCGGGCCCTCGTCGAGGTCGCCGGTGACGAAGTGGGCGCTGGCGCCGATCACCTTCACGCCGCGCGCATGGGCCTGGTGATAGGGCTTGGCGCCCTTGAAGCCCGGCAGGAACGAGTGGTGGATGTTGATGCAGCGGCCTTCCAGCTTGGCCGCCAGGCCGTCCGACAGCACCTGCATGTAGCGGGCGAGCACGACCAGGTCGGCGCCGGTGTCGCGGATCAGCTTCCAGACCTCGGCCTCCTGCTCCAGCTTGGTGTCCTTGGTCACCGGCAGATGGTGGAACGGCAGGTCCGACAGGTCGACGTTGCGATAGGTCTCGGCCGGGTGGTTGGAGATCACCCCGGCGATGTCCATCGGCAGCTCGCCGATGCGCCAGCGGTAGAGCAGGTCCGACAGGCAGTGGTCCGACTTGCTGGCCAGGATCATCACCTTCTTGCGCACCTTCGGGTCACGCAGGCTCCAGGCCATGCCGAAGGCCTCGCCGATCTCCGCGAAGGCCTCGCGCAGGTCGTCCGCGCCGTAGCTGTCGGGACGGAACACCACGCGCATGAAGAAGACGCCGGTCTCGGCGTCGTCATACTGCTGAGCGTCGAGGATGTTGCAGTCCCGCTGCGCCAGGAAGGCGGACACGGCCGCGACGATTCCGCGGCGGTCGGGACAGGACAGGGTGAGGATCAGGCCTTGGGTCGACATGGAGCGACGGCTTAAGGGCGCGGCCCCGATACGGCAAGGGTTTGCGCGCAACACCAAGCCTTCCTCTCCCGGAGGGAGAGGTGGCCCGGCGGATCTGCAAATCACCGTCATCCTCGGGCTTGTCCCGAGGACCCATGCACACCGTGCCGGCCGGCGGGGCCTCAAGCCATTCCGCCTTCATCTCGTCTGTTCGCGATCATGGGTCCCCCGGGTTCGGCCAGCGGCCGACCCGAGGACAGGCTCTGGAACAAGTCCGACGATGACGGAAGGGGGTGGTCAGCCTACACATCCCCCATGCCCCACACCGACGCCCTCGCCGACCGCGCCATCGCCATCCTCGGCGCACTGGTCGGGTTCGACACCACCTCGCGCCTGTCCAATCTCGCCCTGATCGACTGGGTCGAGGGCCATCTGGCGGCGCAGGGCGTCGCCAGCCGCCGCATCGCCAGCGCCGACGGCGACAAGGCCAACCTGCTGGCCACCGTCGGGCCGATGGTTGAGGGCGGGGTCATCCTGTCGGGCCACACCGACGTGGTGCCGGTCGACGGCCAGCCCTGGACCAGCGATCCCTTCGTCCTGACCGAGCGCGACGGGAAGCTCTTCGGGCGCGGCGCCGCGGACATGAAGGGCTTCATCGCCCTGGCCCTGGCGGCCGTTCCGCTGTTCCGCGACGGGCTGAAGCGCCCCGTGCACCTGGCTTTTTCCTATGACGAGGAAGTCGGCTGTTTCGGCGCGCCGGAGATGATCGCGACGATCGCCCGCGACCTGCCGCGACCGGCCCTCGCCATCGTCGGCGAGCCGTCGCTGATGAAGGCCGTCGGCGGCCACAAGGGCGCGGCCTTCTTCCGCGTGGTGGTCACAGGACGCGAGGCCCATTCCAGCCAGACCCATCTGGGCGTTTCGGCCAACATGGCGGCGGTGGGCCTGCTGGCGATGCTGTCGGACCTGTCCGCCGACCTCGCGGCCCGGGCCGACCCGGCCTCGCCGTTCGAGCCGAAGGGAACCAGCCTGACCATCGGCCGGATCGACGGCGGCACGGCGGCCAACATCCTCGCGCGCCGCTGCGAGGTCGTCTTCGACGTCCGCGCCGAGCCCGGCGACGATCCGCTGGTGGTCCTGGCGCCGTTCATCGCCCGGGTGGCCGAACTCGACGGCCGGCTGAAGGCGCTGGACCCGGATTGCGGCGCGGTGTTCGAGGTTCTGGCCAATGTGCCCTCGATGGCGCCCGACAACGGCGCGGCCGAGGCGTTCGTACGCGGCCTGACCGGCGACAACGGCCCGCTGCGGGCCGTGCCCTACGCCGCCGAGGGCGGCCAGTTCCAGGGGGCGGGCTTCTCGACCGTCATCTGCGGCCCCGGCGCCATCGACCAGGCCCACCAGCCGGACGAGTACGTGGAGGCCGACCAGATGCGCCAGGGCGCGGCGTTCATGATCCGGCTGGCGGAGACGTTGCGGGCGGGGTGAGAGATCCTCCCCCGCAGGGGGAGGGGGACCATCCGAAGGATGGTGGAGGGGGCGGCGCCTGTGTCGGCCCCCTCAGTCAGCCCGTTCGGGCTGACAGCTTCCCCAGAGGGGGAGCAGCTCGTTCTACGCCGCGCCCAGCCGCGCCAGCGCCCAGCCGGCCGCATCGCGCACGACCTCGGACGGATCACCCGTCAGCGCCTCCGCCGACGCCGCCAGCGCCGCATCGCCGCTGTTGCCGATGGCGTAGAGCACGTTGCGCACGAAGCGATCGCGGCCAATGCGCTTGACCGGGCTCTTGCGGAACTTCGCGCGAAACGCGGCGTCATCCAGCGTCGCCAGCTCGGCCAGTCCCGGCGAGCGCAGTTCGTCCCGCGCGTGGAAGGCGCTCTCCCGCGCCGTGGCCGCGAACTTGTTCCACGGGCAGACGGCCAGGCAGTCGTCGCAGCCGTAGATGCGGTTGCCCATCGCCGCGCGCAGGTCTTCCGGCACGGGCCCGGCGTGCTCGATGGTCAGGTAGGAGATGCAGCGTCGCGCATCGAGCCGGTAGGGCGCCGGAAAGGCGTTCGTCGGGCAGATGTCGAGGCAGGCGCGGCAGGAGCCGCAGTGGTCGACCTCGGCGGCGTCCGGGTCGATGTCCAGCGTCGTCAGGATCGAGCCGAGGAACAGCCAGGAGCCCAGATCGCGGGAGACAAGGTTGGTGTGCTTGCCCTGCCAGCCGAGGCCCGCCCGCTGGGCCAGCGGCTTCTCCATCAGCGGCGCGGTGTCGACGAACACCTTCACCTCGCCGCCCGCCCGCGCGACGATCTGGCCGGCGAGGGTCTTCAGCCGGCCCTTGATCAGCTCGTGGTAGTCGTCGCCCTGGGCGTAGACCGAGATCGCGCCGGTCGAGCGGGCCTTGAGCGCCTCCAGCGGATCGCGATCCGGACCGTAGTTGAGACCCAGCACGACGGCGCTGCGGGCCTCGGCCCACATGCCGGTCGGATGGACCCGGCGCGGCAGGGTCTCGGCCATCCAGCCCATGGTCCCGTGCAGGCCTTCGGCGACGAACCGTTCCAGCCGCTCGCCGGCGGGCCAGGCGTCGGACGCCGAGGCGAAGCCGCAGACGTCGAACCCGAGGCCTAGGGCGTCGGCGCGGATGCGGCTCCTGTCGGCCTCAGAAATCAAGGTCGTGATAGTGCGGCGCGGGCGCGAGGCCGGGCCAGCGGTCGGCCAGCAGCGGCCGGAAGCAGGGGCGCGACTTGATCTTCATGTACCAGGTGCGGGCGGTGGTGAAGTCGTTCCACGGCACGTCGCCGAAGTAGTCGATCACCGACAGGTGGGCGGCGGCGGCCATGTCGGCCAGCGAGATGCGCTTGCCCGCCAGCCAGTCGCGGTCGGCCAGCAGGCCCTCGATATACTGCATGTGCAGCTTCAGGGCGTCACGGCCGGCGCGGATGTTCGCCAGCGCCGGCGCGCCCAGGCCCAGCAGCCGCTTTTCCATCTTCTCGTGCAGCAGGTAGCCGGAGACCTCGGCGTCGAACTTGCGGTCGAACCATTGCAGCAGGCGGCGCGCCTCGGCCCGTTCGGACGGCTCGCGACCCAGAAGGGCGGGCTCGGGGTTCTGTTCCTCGATGTGTTCGAGGATGGCCCGCGTCTCGCAGACCACGACGCGTCGGCCGGCGCCGTCGACCTCGACCAGCACCGGCGGCACGCCGGACGGGTTGAGCAGCAGGAAGTCGGCCGGGCTTTCCCACCAGCGGACCTGCACCTCGGTGAAGGACAGCCGCTTCTCGCCCAGCGCCAGCCGCACCTGCCGCGAGGCCGGGTCGAGCGGGAAGTGGTGGAGGGTGCGATCGACGCTCATCGGGAGTCCGGGTGATTCTCACCAGACATAGCGCAGACGGGCGTTAAGGGCGCGTTTACCGCGCGCCGTGCTCGACCTCGCCGAAGGTCCCGCCGTGCGGTTCGGCCCGGCCGTGCGGATCCGGATGGATGATGATGTCAGCCGCCGGGAAGGCTTCCAGCACCCGCTTTTCGGCCGCGACCATCGCCTCGTGCGCGGCGGCCAGACTGCAGTCGGGATCGAGGTCGGCGTGCATCTGGATGTGGATCCATGGACCAGACGCCCGGGTGCGCAGCTGGTGGACGTCCTGGATGCGGTGGTCCTCGGTCATCAGGGCGATGATCCGCGCCCGGTCTTCTTCCGGCAGCTCGTGGTCCATCAGCTGATTGCCCGCCTCGCGGAACACGCCGATGGCGCCCCACAGCAGCCAGACGGCGACCAGCAGGCCGGCGGCGGCGTCCAGCCAGTGGATACCCAGCAGCGCCGCGCCGGCGATGCCGGCCATGGCGGCGATGTTGGAGACAAGATCGGCCGCGTAGTGGGCCCGGTCGCCGGTGACGGCCACCGAGCGCGTCCGCTTCAGCACCCAGGACTGCACCGTGATCAGGCCGAAGGTCATGATGACCGACAGGCCCATGACGGCGATGGCCCAGCCGCCCGCGTCGATCGGCTGCGGCCTGAGCAGGCCGGCGAAGGCCTCGCGGCCGATCAGGGCGGCGGAGGCGAACACGAGGCCCGCCTGCATCAGGCTGGCGAAGGCCTCGGCCTTGCCATGACCGAAGCGGTGCTCGGCGTCCGGCGGCTCGACCGCGTAGCGCACCGCATAGAGGGTGATCAGCGAGGCCAGCAGGTCGAGCCCCGAGTCGGCCAGCGACGCCAGCAGCGCCACCGAGCCGCTGAACCACCAGGCGACGGCCTTGGCGGTCACCAGCACCACGGCGGTGGCGACCGACAGGGTGGTGACCCGCCGGGTCAGGGCGGCCGTCTGGGCGTTGGTGAGGGGCGCGGTGCTCATCCCGCCCTTCTAGCCGCGTCCCGCCTCCGACCGAAGCGCGAACGATTCGCGGTTTCAGGCCGCGCGGCGCGGCTGCGGTCCGATGTACTGCGACGCCGGCCGGATCAGCCGTCCGCCGACCAGCTGCTCGCGGGCGTGGGCGATCCAGCCGGCGACCCGGCCCATGGCGAACACCCCGGTGAAGGTCGAGGGCGGGAAGGCCAGGGCCTCGAGCAGCAGCGCCGTGTAGAACTCGACATTGATGTCCAGCGGCCGGTCGGGTTTGCGATCCTTGAGGATGGCCAGGGCGGCCTTCTCCACGGCCTCGGCGAAGGCGACGCGGCCCGGCAGGACGTTGGACCCCTCGCTCATCCGCCGCACGGCCGCCTTGAGCACATCGGCGCGCGGGTCGCGCACGCGGTAGACCCGGTGGCCGAAGCCCATCAGCCGCTCGCCCCGGTCCAGCGCCGCCTCCAGCCAGGCGCGGGCGTTCTCCGGCCGGCCGATGCCGTCGAGCATGTCGATCACCGGCCCCGGCGCGCCGCCGTGCAGCGGACCCTTGAGCGCCGAGATCCCGGCCAGCACGGCCGAAGTCAGTCCGGCCTGGGTCGAGGCCACCACCCGGGCGGCGAAGGTCGAGGCGTTGAGGCCGTGGTCGCTGACCGTCACCAGATAGGCGTCGAGCGCGTCAGCCTCGGCTTCACTGGCCGGGCGGCCGCGCAGCATGCGCAGGATGTCGGCGCTGTGGCGCAGTGTGGCGTCCGGCGGGACCAGCGACTGGCCGGCCTGGGCCCGCACCACCGCCGGAATGAACACCGCCGGCGCGGCGAGCAGCCTGAGGGCCGTCTCCAGTCCGTCGCCGTCGGCCAGCCGCGCGGTCAGGGCCCGCATGGCCTCGACGGGCGTCAGTTTCAACAGGCCCGCGTCGATCGCGGCCGTTTCGGCGAACACCGCCACGCGCGCGGCGCCGAGGGCGGCGGTCAGGTCCGACGGCATGTCGTCGAAGAAGCCGTCGAACAGCAGGTGGGCGACGTCCTCGAAGCGGGTCCGTCCCGCGAGGTCGTCGAGGCTGTAGCCGCGGATGATCAGATGCCCGGCCAGCCCGTCCACATCCGACAGCACCGTGTTGGCGGCGATCACGCCTTCCAGTCCGTCACTCATGTCTTGTCTCCTTTTCACGGCGAGACAAATCCGCCCGACGCATGCTATCGTCAATCTTGATCAATATAATCAATATGTGACCATGGATCGCGACTGGATATCCGCCGAAGAGGCGCTGGACCGGCTCGGGGTGCGGCCGCAGACGCTGTACGCCTATGTCAGTCGGGGCCGCATCGAGGCCCGGCCCGACCCCGCCGACCCGCGCCGCAGCCGCTATCGCCTGGCCGACGTCGGCGGGCTGGCCGAGCGCAAGAAGCGCGGCCGCAAGGCGTCCGAGGTGGCGGCGGGGGCCATCGCCTGGGGCGAGCCGGTTCTGGCCTCGGCCATCACCACGGTCGCCGGCGGGCGGTTGTTCTACCGCGGCCGTGACGCCGTGGGCCTTGCAGAGACCGAAACCCTGGAGTCGGTGGCCCGCCTGCTGCGGGGCGGCCACGGCGCGGCGCTGAAGGCCGCGCCCGCCCCTGTCGCCGCCGGCGGGACCTCCCTGCGCGAGCGTCTGTTCAACGCCCTGTCGACCCGCGCGGGCATCGACCCGCCCGCGCGCGGCCGGGCGGCCCTGGCCCTTGCGGTCGAGGCGGTCGGGCTGCTGGACCTTGTGGCCGACGCCGCGGCCGGCGGTTCGGGCGAAGGACCCATCCACCGGCGCATCGCCGACGCCTGGGGCCGGCCGGACGCGGCCGACTTCATCCGCCGACAGCTGGTGCTGCTGGCCGACCATGAGCTGAACGCCTCGACCTTCGCCGCGCGGGTCACCGCCAGCACCGGGGCCTCGCTGGCCGCGTCGGCGCTGTCGGGCCTGTGCGCCCTGTCAGGCCCGCTGCACGGCGGCATGGCCGGGCGGGTGATCAACCTGGTCGAGGAGTCCCGACGGATCGGGCCCGAGGCGACGGTGGCCGGCCGCATCGCCCGCGCCGGACCGACGCCGGGCTTCGGCCACCCGCTCTATCCGGACGGCGACCCGCGCGCGGCGGCCCTGCTGGCCGTGCTGGAGCCGCCCGAGGACTACGCCGCCCTGCAGGCGGCCGTGGAGGCGATGACCGGCGAGGCGGCCAACGTCGATTTCGCGGTCACCGCCCTGTGCGCGCGGTTCGGCCTGCCGCCGGACGCGCCGTTCGCCCTGTTCGCGGTGGCCCGCACGGCCGGCTGGCTGGCCCACGCCGTCGAGCAGGTGCAGACGGGGACGCTGATCCGTCCCCGCGCGCGCTACATCGGCGAGGTCCCGGCCCTCTAGGCCCGCTCGAACGCCGCTTCCTCGGCCTGCAGCGGGTGATCGAGCCGGCCGGCCATCTCCTTGGGGCAGACCTGCCAGAACAGGCCGCGCATGCGGTCCCAGTCGCGCAGGATGCCCTGGGCGAAGGCCGAACCCGTCTCGTGGGCGTGCTCGGACACCAGCTTGCGCAGGTGCTCTTCCCAGTGTGGCGAGGCCAACCGCTGGACGATGACGCTGTCGTTGTTGACCCGGCCGGGGAACCGGTCGGAGAGGTCGAGCACATAGGCCATGCCGCCCGTCATCCCGGCGCCGAAGTTGCCGCCCGTGGGGCCGAGGATCACCGCCGCGCCGCCGGTCATGTACTCGCAGCCGTTGGCGCCGCAGCCTTCGACCACGGTGGTGGCCCCGGAATTGCGCACGGCGAACCGCTCGCCCGCCTGGCCGGCCGCGAACAGCTTGCCGGCCGTCGCGCCATAGAGGCAGGTGTTGCCGATGATGGCGTTGGACTCGGGCGACACCAGATGCGGCGAGGGCCGCACCACGATGGTCGCGCCCGACAGGCCCTTGCCGACATAGTCGTTCGCCTCGCCAGTCAGGACGATGCGCAGGCCGCGCACCGAGAAGGCCCCGAGGCTCTGGCCGGCCGAGCCCTTGAGCTCGATGGTCAGGTGATCGGACGGCAGGGCGCTCATGCCGAACTTGCGGGTGATGTGGCTGGAGATGCGCGCGCCGATCGCCCGGGCGGTGTTCCGCACGGTGTAGGTCAGCTGCATCTTCTCGCCGCGCTGGAGCAGCGGGGCCGCGTCGCGAACGATCTGGGCGTCCAGCGTGTCGGGCACCTCGTTGCGGCCCTCGACCGTGCAGTAGGGCTTGTTGTGCCCCGGGTCGGCGCGGACCAGCAGCGGGTTGAGGTCGAGGTCGTCGAGGTGCTCGCCGCCGCGGCTGACCTGGGTCAGCAGATCGGTCCGGCCGACGATCTCCTGGATCGAGCGGAAACCCAGTTGGGCGAGGATGTCGCGCACCTCCTCGGCGATGAAGGTGAACAGGTTGACGACCTTGTCCGGCGTGCCGGTGAACCGGGCGCGCAGGGCCTCGTCCTGGGTGCAGACCCCCACCGGACAGGTGTTGGAATGGCACTGGCGGACCATGATGCAGCCCATGGCGATCAGGCTGGCCGTGCCGATGCCGAACTCCTCGGCGCCGAGCATGGCGGCGATGACCACGTCGCGGCCCGTGCGGATGCCGCCGTCGGTGCGCAGCCGCACCGAGTGGCGCAGGTTGTTCAGCGTCAGCACCTGGTTGGCCTCGGACAGGCCCATTTCCCACGGACCGCCGGCGTACTTGATCGAGGTCTGCGGGCTGGCGCCCGTGCCGCCGACGCTGCCCGAGATCAGGATGATGTCGGCCTTGGCCTTGGCCACGCCGGCGGCGATGGCGCCGATGCCGGTCATGGCCACCAGCTTCACCGTCACCCGGGCGTCCGGGTTGATCTGCTTCAGGTCATAGATGAGCTGGGCCAGGTCCTCGATCGAGTAGATGTCGTGGTGCGGCGGCGGGCTGATCAGCATCACGCCGGGCGTGGCGTGGCGCAGCCGGGCGATCATCTCGGTGACCTTGAAGCCGGGCAGCTGGCCGCCCTCGCCGGGCTTGGCGCCCTGGGCGACCTTGATCTCGATCTCGCGGCACTCGTTCAGGTACTCGGCGGTGACGCCGAAGCGGCCCGAGGCGACCTGCTTGACGGCGCTGTTGGGGTTGTCGCCGTTGGGCAACGGCCGGTAGCGGCTGCGGTCCTCGCCGCCCTCGCCGGAGACCGACTTGGCCCCGATCCGGTTCATGGCGATGTTCAGCGCGCCGTGCGCCTCCGGGCCGAGCGCCCCGAGGCTCATGCCCGGCGTCAGGAAGCGCTTGCGGATCTCGTTGACGCTCTCGACGTCGTCCGGGGACAGCGGCTTGCGGTCGCTGCGCCAGTCGAGCAGGTCGCGCAGCTGGATCTGCGGCAGGCTACGCATGCCGTCGGAGAAGCGCTTGTAGGACTCGTAGTCGCCGGTGTCGCAGGCGTGCTGCAGGGTGTGGATCATGCGCGCCTCGAAGGCGTGCGCCTCGCCCGAACGGCGGGCCTTGTAGAAGCCGCCGACCGGCAGGGCAACGAACGCCGGGTCCCAGGCGCGCTGGTGCAGCTCGACCGCGCGCTTTTCCAGACCGGCGAAGCCGATGCCGGAGATGCGCGAGGGCATGCCCGGGAAGAATTCCGCCACCAGCGACCGCGACAGGCCGACGGCCTCGAAGTTGTAGCCGCCGCGGTAGGACGAGATCACCGCGATGCCCATCTTGGAGATGATCTTCAGCAGGCCCTGTTCGATGGCCGTCTTGAAGTTCACGCAGGTCTGGCGAAGCGTGGCGTCGCCCATCAGCCCGCGCTCGAGCCGGTCCTGGAAGCTTTCCTGCGACAGCCAGGCGTTGACCGCCGTGGCTCCGACGCCGACCAGCACCGCGAAGTAGTGGGTGTCCATGCACTCGGCCGAGCGCACGATGATGGAGACGTAGGACCGCAGGCCCTTGCTCACGAGGTGCGCGTGCACCCCGCCCGTGGCGAGGATCATCGGCAGGGCGACGCGGTCGGGGCCGCTGTGCTCGTCGGTCAGGACGATGGTCGCGCAGCCGCGCAGGGCCGCGTCCTCCGCCTCGGCGCGGATGCGGTCGAGGTTGGCGCGCAGGGCGTCGCCGGGCCGCGCCTCGTCGGCCGGGATCGGCATGGTGCAGTCGATGACCGCCAGGGCCTTGTCGCCGATATAGCCGAGGATCCGCTCGTACATGCCGGTCGTCAGCACCGGGCTTTCCAGCACATAGACGTCGGTCTGGGCCTCGTCCTCGACGAGAATGTTGCCGAGGTTCTTGAAGCGGGTCTTCAGGCTCATCACCCCGGTTTCGCGGAGCGGGTCGATGGGCGGGTTGGTCACCTGGCTGAAGTTCTGCCGGAAATAGTGGCTCAGCGGCCGGTAGTTGTCGGACAGCACGGCCAGCGGCGTGTCGTCGCCCATCGAGCCGACGGCTTCCTTGCCGTCCTCGACCATCGGCGCGAGCACCAGCTCAAGGTCTTCCAGCGTCATGCCGGCGGCGGCCTGGCGACGGGCCAGGTCTTCGCCATAGCAGCGGCGCGGCTCGGGGCCGGGCGCGATCCGCTCCTCGAGGTTGACCATGTTGCCGAGCCAGTCGGTATAGGGATGCGCGTCGGCGAGGCGATCGATGATCGCGTCCTCGTCGTAGAGCCGCCCCTCGACCAGATCGATGGCGATCATCCGCCCCGGCGAGATGTTGAGCTTGCGGACGATGCGCTCCTCGGCGACGCCGCACATGCCCGCTTCCGAGCCCATGATGACCAGGCCGTCGTCGGTGTAGGCCACGCGCAGCGGACGCAGGCCGTTGCGGTCCTTGCCGGCCACGACCCAGCGGCCGTCGGTGGCGCACAGCGCCGCCGGGCCGTCCCACGGCTCCATCACCGCGTTGCAGTAGGAGTACAGCGCGCGGTGCTGCGGCTTCATCTGTTCGTCGGACTTGCTGGCCCAGGCTTCCGGGATCAGCAGGGCCTTGGCCATCGGCGCGTCGCGGCCAGCGCGGACCAGAACCTCGAAGGTGTTGTCGAGCGCGGCGGAATCCGAGCCGCTGGGCTGGATCACCGGCTTCACGTCGTCGCCGAAATCGCCGAACGCCTGGGCGGCCATGCGGATTTCATGGCTCTTCATCCAGTTGGTGTTGCCCTTCAGCGTGTTGATTTCGCCGTTGTGGGCCAGCATCCGGAACGGCTGGGCCAGCCGCCACTGGGGAAAGGTGTTGGTCGAGTAGCGCTGGTGGAAGATGGCCACCGCGGCGGCGAACCGCGCGTCGCGCAGGTCGGGATAGAAGTCGTCGATGTTCTCGGCGAGGAACATGCCCTTGTAGATCAGCGACCGGGCCGACAGGGAGCAGATGTAGAAGTCGTTGATCGCCGCGGCGGCGACCTTCTTCTCGATCCGCTTGCGGCAGAGGAACAGCGCGCGCTCCAGCGCCTCGCCTTCCATGCCCGACGGCGGCGAGAGCATGATCTGCTCGATCTCGGGCCGGGTGGCGTTGGCCTTCTCGCCGATCACCGAGGTGTCGACCGGCACCTGGCGCCAGCCGTAGATGTAGAAGCCGAAGCGCAGGGCCTCGCTCTCGACGATGGTCCGCGCCGCTTCCTGGGCGCCCAGATCGGTGCGCGGCAGGAAGATCTGGCCCACGGCGATGGCGCCCGGGCGCAGCTTGTGGCCGGTGTTGCGCACCTGGTCGATGAAGAAGTCCTGTGGCACGGACAGCAGGATGCCGGCGCCGTCGCCGGTCTTGCCGTCGGCGTCGATGGCGCCCCGATGCCAGACGGCCTTCAGCGCCTTGATGGCCAGCTCGACCACTTCGCGGCGCGGCTTGCCGTCGATCGCGCAGACCAGGCCGACGCCGCAGTTGTCGCGCTCGGAGGTCGGATCGTAGGCGTGACCGTCGATCAGCAGCTGACGGTTGGCGAGGTAGCGGGTGAGTTCGGCGCTCATGTCAGTCACTCCGCCGCGACGAGGGCGGGAGAGTCCGCCTTCGCCTGCAGGTAGCTGTGGATGGAGTCGGCGGCGTCGCGGCCGTCGCGGATGGCCCAGACGACCAGCGAGGCGCCGCGGGCGATGTCGCCGGCGGCGAACACGCCGTCGAGATTGGCGGCCTGGGTCTTGCGGTCGATCTTCACCGTGCCCCAGCGGCTGACCGACAGGTCGGGCGCGGCCAGGGTCGTGGGCAGGTCTTCGGGATCAAAGCCGAGGGCCTTGATCACCAGCTGGGCCGGCAGGTCGAAGTCGGAGCCCTCGACAGCCTCCGGCGCACGGCGGCCGGAATGGTCGGGCGGGCCCAGCCGCATGCGCACCGCGCGGACACCGGTGACGCCGTCGGCGCCGCCCAGCAGGCTGCGGGGCGCGGCCAGCCATTCGAAGATCACGCCTTCCTCCTCGGCGTTGGAGACCTCGCGCAGGGAGCCCGGCATGTTTTCCTTGTCGCGGCGATAGAGGCAGGTGACCGACTTCGCGCCCTGGCGGATCGCCGTACGGACGCAGTCCATGGCCGTGTCGCCGCCGCCGATGACCACGACGTCCTTGTCGGCCGCGTCGAGCACGCCCGACTCGAAGTCGGCGACCATGTCGCCGAGGCCGTGACGGTTGGAGGCGATCAGGTAGTCGAGCGCGGCGACCACACCCTGGGAGCCGGTCCCCGGCATCTCCAGTTCGCGGGCGGCGTAGACGCCGGTGGCCAGCAGCACGGCGTCATGGCGTTCGCGCAGCTGCGGCAGGGTGGCGTCGCGGCCGACCTCGAAGTTCAGCTTGAACACCACGCCGCCGTCGGCCAGGCGCTGGGTGCGGCGCTCGACCACGTCCTTTTCCAGCTTGAAGCCGGGGATGCCGTAGATCAGCAGGCCGCCGGCCCGGTCGTGCCGGTCGTAGACGGTGACGGCGTAGCCCAGCTCGCGCAGGATTTCCGCCGTCGCCAGGCCCGCGGGGCCGGCGCCGACGATGCCGACCGACTGGCCGAGCTCGGCGCGGGCGACCAGCGGCTTCACCCAGCCCTCTTCCCAGGCCTTGTCGCTCAGGTAGCGCTCGACCGCGCCGATGGTGACGGTGCCGTGGCCCGACTGCTCGATGACGCAGTTTCCCTCGCACAGGCGGTCCTGCGGGCAGATGCGGCCGCAGATCTCGGGCATGGTGTTGGTCGCCTGCGACAGGCGATAGGCCTCTTCCAGCCGCCCGGCCGCCGTCATCCGCAGCCAGTCGGGGATGTTGTTGTGCAGCGGACAGTGGGTCTGGCAGAAGGGGACGCCGCACTGTGAGCAGCGCGAGGCCTGTTCGGCGGCCTTCGCGTCGATAAAGTCGGCATAGATTTCATGGAAGTCGCGGTCGCGCTCTCGCGCATCCCGCTTCTCCGGAGTGCGGCGATCGATGGTCGTGAACTTAAGCATCCGCTCGGCCATGCCGCGCTCCAGCCTTCTAGAAGAAAAACATTGCCCGGCAGGGGTTCTACGGGCTGGCCCGCGCATGAAAAATGCGATTGTCCACTTTTGGGACCACAATCCGACACCGCTCCGCGAAACCGGACGCGGATTCGCTCCCGCACGCGCCGTTATCGTCCCGTTTGTAGACCATAGCCAAAAAGGCCTCTCATGAGCGACCTCCTCGCCGCTGTCATCCTCGGGATCGTCGAAGGGCTGACCGAGTTCATCCCGGTCTCGTCCACCGGCCACCTCCTGCTGGCCAAGCTGGCGCTCGGACTGCAGGGCCAGGCGTGGAACGACTTCATCGTGCTGATCCAGCTGGGCGCGATTCTCGCGGTGGTGGCGTTGTACTTCGGGCGCCTGTGGAAGGTTCTCATCGGCCTGCCGACGAAGCCGGAGGCGCGGCGCTTCACGCTGTCGGTGCTGGTCGCCTTCCTGCCGGCCGTGGTGTTCGGATTCCTGCTCTACGACTTCATCAAGACGGTTCTGTTCGAGAGCCCGCAGGTGATCTGCTGGTCGCTGGTCATCGGCGGCGTGGCGCTGCTGGCCATCGATCGCTGGAGTCCCGCGCCGAAAGAGCACGACGCCATGAAGCTGCCGCTGCTGACCTCGCTGGGCATCGGCCTGGTGCAGTGCCTGGCGATGATCCCCGGCGTGTCGCGGTCGGGCGCGACCATCGTCGGCGGCGTCCTGCTGGGCGTCGACAAGCGGGCGGCGGCCGAGTTCAGCTTCTTCCTCGCCATCCCGACCATGATCGGGGCCTTCGCCAAGGATTTCTGGGAAAGCCGCGAAAGCCTGATGCAGGGCGATCACCTCGGCCTGCTGGCCGTGGGCTTCGTCGTCTCGTTCCTGTCCGGCCTGGTGGTCGTGAAGGTGCTGCTCGACTTCGTGAGCAAGCGCGGCCTCGCACCGTTCGGCTGGTGGCGGATCCTCGTCGGCGCCGCGGGCCTGGCCTGGCTGTACCTGGCCTAGGTCAGAACGCGCCCTCGGGCGCCGCCGCGTACTGGCCGCCCTTACGGTAGCGATAGAGGTAGGTCGGGGCGATCGCCTCGACGCTGCGCGGCGTGACGCCCAGGGCGTCCAGCCCCTCGGCGCCGTCGCTGACGACATTGTCGCTGCGCAGAAGTTCGACCTGGTCGCTGGTCAGCACCGGCGCGATGCCGACGACGGCGGTGACGGCCGCCACCTTGCCGATCAGGCCGGCGACCGGCCAGGGCAGCGGCGCGAGGATGCGGCTCTTGCCGATCTCGCGCAGGACGAACTCCATCAGCTCGCGGAAGGTGAACACGCCTGGGCCGCCCAGTTCAAAGGTGCGGCCGGCGCAGGCCGGATCGCCGATCGCCGTCGCCACGGCCTGGGCGACGTCGCCGACATAGACCGGCTGGAAGCGGGTCGCGCCGCCGCCGGGCAGCGGCAGGGCCGGGCTGACGCCGGCCATGGCGGCGAAGCGGTTGAAGAAATCATCTTCCGGACCGAACACCACCGACGGGCGCAGGATCACGGCCGAGGGGATGGCGGCGCGCACGGCGGCCTCGCCCTCGGCCTTGGTGCGGGCGTACTTCGCCGGCGACGCCGCATCGGCGCCGAGGGCCGACATCTGGACGAACCGCGTGATCCCCCGGGCGGCGGCGGCCTCGGCGATCGCCCTGGCGCCGGCCGCGTGCATCGCCTGGAAGCCCTGGCGGCCGCTCTCGTAGAGCACGCCGACGAGGTTCACGCAGGCCTCGGCCCCGTCGAGCGCGCGGGCCACCGAATCAGGATTGCGCACATTGGCCTGGACCACTTCGATCTGGCCGACGTCGCCCAGCATGCGCAGCCGGTAGCCCCGACCGACGTTGCGGGCGGCGACGCGAACGCGCCAGCCCTGCCTGGCCAGCGACCGGACGACCTGACGGCCGACAAAGCCGGTTCCTCCGAAGACGGTGACGAGCCCACGCATGACGGCGCCTTTTCCCTTGTACGATAGCGCCCCGATAGACGACGCGCGGTTCATGTGCAACGCGCCATTGACCGCATCAAGACGGCGCCCTATGAGGCTCGCCTTCGCGCTGATCCGGGGTTCCGGAAAGGTATGCGAGCCCAGGTGGCGGAATTGGTAGACGCGCTGGCTTCAGGTGCCAGTGGCTTAACGGCCGTGGAGGTTCGAGTCCTCTCCTGGGCACCACCCTTCCCTTTTGACGATGGTCGCAAGGCGCGGATGTCTTCCGCGCGGCGGCGGTTTCGCGTCCGGTCGGCCTAGGCCAGGGCGGCGATCATCGACGCGTTGGCCGACCGCAGCGTCGGCACGATTCGCAGGGCCTCCCCGACCGCGGGGCCCCAGGCGTCCATGACCGCGCGGTTGGCCGCCTCATCCCCGCGCCATTCCGCCTCGCCGTCATCGTTCTTGGCGTGCCGGCTCCGGTGGCGGGCGACGCTCGCCGCGATCTCGTCCGGCGCCAGACCCAGCGACAGGCGCGCGCTGGCGAAGGCCAGGGCGTCCTCCCCCTCCGCGGCGAGCCGGTCATAGTCGAGCCGCGCGGCATGGAGGTCTTCGCCCGGCGCGCGGAACCGGGCCGCGAACAGGCACAGCTGGGCCCAGTGCGCCAGCAGCGCCAGCCGAAGCGCCCGGACCATCGGCTCGCCGGTTTGCGGCAGCAGGCGGACGGCGGCGTCGCGCAGCGCCGGCCGGGACTGCAGCAGGTGGTCGGCCAGACGCAGGGTGTATTCGATCCTCGGCCGTCCGCCGCGCAGCACCGCCACAAGAAACGCCGCCGGATCGCTCGAGAGAACCATCGCCCGGTCGCCGCGCGCCGGCGCCAGCAAGTCGTCCAGCGCGCCGTTGACCCAGTTCGAGGGCTTGATCAGCAGCGCCTCGCCCGGCGCCCGCGCCTTGGCCATCTGGCCGACGACGGCTGACGCCAGCGCCGCGTAGAGCGCCCGGTCGCCGTCGCCGAGGCCTGTCCGCCAGCTGTCGAGGTCGACCAGGGCCTGCGGCTCGCGCAGGCACAGGACCTTGCCGGGAACGCCGCACATGCGGGCCAGCAGGGTCGAGCCGCAGAAGGCCGTGTGGAAGATCCAGCGGACGGGGTCCGCCGCCGCCGGGGCCAGCGCCGCGACTTCCTCGATCGGCGCGACGAAGGCGGTGACGCCGAGGGCCGACCGGCCATCGAGGAAACTGCTGTGGTCCAGCACGCCCCGGCTGGTGGCGACAAACCGCATCAGCCCGGACGCCGGGTCGATCCGGTCGGGAAAATAGTCGGGATCGCGCAGGATATCGGCGAGCGCCGATGATCGCGGGCGGTGGAGGCCGTCATCGCTGAGGAATCCGGCCCGCGAAGGATTTTCACTGATACGCATCGCCCACCCGCCACGTCTGACAATGGCTAACCGGGTCTTCGGTCGGGGCGGCGTTAAACTTCGGTCATCTGAATTAAACTTCGTTCACGATCAGTCGAGACGCCGGTGAATCCTGTCGGCGGTGGAACTTTCTCGACAAAAACACGCCCCGGCGCTGGATTCGGCGGCCCGCTTGGGTATTTGTCGCTATGAAGAGGCGCGGCGACGGCGCGCGCGTCGTACGGGGGCTGGCGATGAATCGCCGGCGACCTGAACAGCCCCCTGTCGGCGACAGAAGCGAAACGTTTTGAGGAGCGGTCGGATTTGGCCAACCACCTGCATGAGGGCGACATTCCGGCGGGCCTGTTCGCGGGCGTGACCTCGGTCGCCATCGATTCGGAAACCATGGGGCTGAGCCTGCAGCGCGATCCGCTGTGCGTGGTGCAGATCTCGGCCGGCGACGGCAACGCCCATGTGGTGCGGCTCAACCGCCCGACCTACGACTGCCCCAACCTCAAGGCCCTGCTGACCGATCCCGCGGTGCTGAAGATCTTTCACTTCGGCCGCTTTGACATCGCCATGTTCGAGCAGCATCTGAAGATCACCACCACCCCTGTCTGGTGCACCAAGATCGCCTCCAAGCTCGCCCGCACCTACACCGACCGCCACGGCCTCAAGGACGTGGTCAAGGAACTGCTGGGCGTCGACCTCAGCAAGGCGCAGCAGAGCTCCGACTGGGGCGCCGCGGTGCTTTCGCCCGAACAGCTGGCCTACGCCGCGTCCGACGTTCTCTATCTGCACGGCGTGATGAACCGCCTGCAGACGATGCTCGACCGTGAAGGCCGCGCCGGGCTGGCCCAGGCCTGTTTCGACTTCCTGCCCCAGCGCGCGCGGCTCGACCTCGCCGGCTGGGAGGACGTCGACATCTTCGCCCACAGCTGAGCCGCCCATGACCGCGACGACGCATCCCGTGACAACGCCGGTCGATCGCGACGCCGCCTTCGCGCGGTGGGAGCGTCGGCTGTCGCTGATCACGGTGCTGCGCCGCGCGCTGCCGGCGATGATGGCGGTGATCGCCCTCGCCCTGGCGACCCTGGTGACGATCAGCGCGGTGAAGGCCCCCCATCCCGTGAAGAATGACGATCCGATCATCCGCATGGTCGGCGCCCGCTTCCAGGGCCGGGTCGAGGACGGCCGCAGCTTCCTGATCGGCGCGCAGCAGGCCGCGCGCGACGAGCGCGAGCCGAACCGCGTCACCCTGATCGAGCCGATCATGGTCGTCGGCGCCGAGACGGCCACGCCGCGCCGCCTGATGGCCCGCAAGGGCGTCTACGACGAGCAGACGCGGATGCTGCGGCTGACCGGCGAGGTGCGCATCGACGACGGCCTGGGCAACAAGGTCGCCTCGAACGACATCACCATCGACACCCGCACGGGCACGGCGGTTGGCCAGAAGGGCATCGAGGGAGACGGCCCCGTGGGGCAGGTTTCAGCCGATTCCTACAGTGTTAAAGACAAGGGCGACCGCATCGAGTTCCGAGGCAGGGTTCGCACGCGCGTCAATCCGGAATAAGACGGGTCATGAACAGGTCGGGAGCGCGCATGCAGAGCGCGGTTAAAAAGTTTCAGTGGGCGGCCATCGCCGCCGCCAGCGTGCTGTTCGGAGCGGGCGGCGCCCTGGCGCAGCTCGATCCGCGCGCGCCGATCGACATCACGGCCGACTCCTCGGAGGTCATCCAGAGCCAGTGCGTGTCGACCTGGAGCGGCGCGGTCGAGGCCCTGCAGGGACGCACGCGCCTGCGGGCCAACAGCGTCCGCATGTACACCGTCAAGAAGAGCGACGGCTGCGGCGCGAGCGATCGCATGGAGGCCGACGGACAGGTCTACTTCGTGACCCCCGAACGCACCGTGCGGGCCGACGGCGCCCTCTACAGCTTCGGCGGCGAGACGATCACCCTGTCGGGCAACGTCATCGTGGTGCAGGGCAAGAGCGTGGTGCGCGGCGACCGGCTGGTCATCAACACCCGCACCGGCCAGGCGCAGATGTCCTCGAACGTCACCGGCCGCAACAAGGCCGGACGCGTGCGCGGCGTCTTCTATCCCAACCAGGGGACCACCAACTAGGTGGCGGCGGACCTCGACCAGAGCGGCGAAGGCCTCGTCGTCGACCGGCTGTTCAAGTCGTTCGGCGACCGGCAGATCGTGCACGGCGTCAGCCTGCGGCTGAAGCGCGGCGAGGTCGCCGGCCTGCTCGGTCCGAACGGCGCGGGCAAGACGACCTGCTTCTACATGATCACCGGCCTGATCCCGGTCGACGCCGGGACCATCACCCTCGACGGCCGCGACATCACCGCCCTGCCGATGTACCAGCGCGCCCGCATGGGCCTCGGCTATCTGCCGCAGGAGGCCTCGATCTTCCGCGGCATGACCGTCGAGGAAAACGTGCTGGCCGTGGTCGAGATGCGCGAGACGGAAACCGGCCGGGCCCGCGCGGCGACCGCCGCCCTGCTCGACGAGCTGCGCATCAGCCATCTGCGCACCGCGCCGGCCGTGTCCCTGTCGGGCGGCGAGCGCCGGCGCGTGGAAATCGCCCGCGCCCTGGCCAGCGAGCCCAGCTTCATGCTGCTGGACGAACCGTTCGCCGGCATCGACCCCCTGGCCATCGCCGACATCCGCGACGTGATCGGCTACCTCAAGGGCCGCGGCATCGGCATCCTGATCACCGACCACAACGTGCGCGAGACGCTCGACATCATCGACCGCGCCTCGATCATCCACGCCGGCGAAGTGCTGTTCGAGGGCGCGCCGCAGGAGATCGTCGACAACCCCGACGTCCGCCGCGTCTACCTGGGCGACCGGTTCAGCTGAGACGGCGCCAGGGTGCGTCCTTCGAGACGCGATCCTGCGGGATCGCTCCTCAGGATGACGGGCAGGGTTTGGGCTGTACCTCAATTCGTCATGGTGAGGGGCGAGGCCCCGGCCGACCCCGGACTGGATCCGGGGCTCGAACCACGCACGACATCGCCGCCTCACGGATCTGATCCTGTGAAGGCAGGGAGGGCGCGGCGCGCTCCGGTCTCAGCCGGATGAGCAGGTGGAGTGGGTCTGAGAAGGCCGAAACCGTCCCGCGCCGCGAAGTCCGTTATCCGATGGCCGCCGGTGGGCAGCGCCTTTAACGCTTAGCCGGCAGAAGCCTCCGGCGGGCGGGCGGCGGCGTGCCGTCCCCGGACCGTGAGCGTAACCCCCGCTCACCTGCCGCTCCTTCGGCCAGGGGCCGTTCCGGTTCTCAGCTCCGCCGGGATGCCGATGGCGGCGGCGGAGGGACCTTCACGACTGACGCCGTCGGAGCTTCCCGCTCGAACTCCACCCCGCCGCCGCCTCGGATCGCCTGGCCTCGGCGCCCTCCCCGTGCAGCGGGATGGGGAAAGGATAGGCGCGGGCCGAGGGGGCGATGGGGAGATTGTTTGGCGCGGTCGGACAGCCGGGACGGAGGTGTGGGATTTCAAGGCGTTAGGCGCGGGGATCTGAAGATGCGCCGCGGACCATCCTCTCCCCGGGGGAGCGGAATGGAGAAAAGGCGCCGGTGTCGCGGGACCCGGGCACTCGTCCCGTCAGCCGCCCCTTCCTCGTTCTCCGACCCGTCGCCGCCGGGCCACCGCTCGCTCCGGGAGAGGGCGGCGGGAGGCGCACGGAAGGGGCGATGGCGGCGCTGTGCAAGAACCGCGCCGCTTAAGGGTCACGTTAACTCTCGCGCGTCCAATCTCCCCTCGGGTTGTTCCAACGGGAGGGGGAAGCGCGTGGCGCTCGGTCCAAGACTTGAGCTTCGACAGGGCCAGGGCCTGGTCATCACGCCGCAACTCCAGCAGGCGATCAAGCTGCTGCAACTGACCAATCTCGAGCTCGAGGCCTATGTCGAGGGCGAGCTGGAGCGCAATCCGCTGCTGGCCCGCGACGACCGCGACAACGAGCCGGAAGCCGAGCCCGTCCGGGCCGAGACGCCCGACTATTCCGCCGACCAGGTGCCCGACGGCGCCGCCCAGGCGGACATGGACGCCGGCCCGACCGATCTTTCTCCCGGCGAACGCGACGCCGGCGACGGCGACACCCGCGAACCCGGCCAGGCCGGCGGCGACATCGACTGGTCCCGCGCCGGCCGCGGCGCGACCTTCGAGGGCGAGGACAGCCTCGAAGGCCGTCTGACGCGCGACAAGACCCTGGGCGAGCACCTGCACGACCAGCTGGCCGTGGCGCGGCTGAGCGAGCCCCAGCGGGTGGTCGCCGCGGTGCTGATCGATGCGGTCGACGAGGGCGGCTACATGCGCGCCGACCTGATCGACATGTCCGACCGGCTTGGCTGCGAGCTGGCGTTCATCGAGGAGGTGCTGGGCGTCCTGCAGGGCTTCGAGCCCGTCGGCGTCATGGCCCGCGACGTGCGCGAATGCCTGGCGATCCAGCTGAAGGACCGCAACCGTTTCGACCCGGCGATGGCCGCGCTGCTCGACAACCTCGATCTGCTGGCCCGGCGCGACATGCCCGGCCTCCGCAAGGCCTGCGGCGTCGATGACGAAGACCTGCGCGAGATGATCGGCGAGCTGAAGGCCCTGACGCCCCGGCCGGGCGCGGCCTTCGGCGGCGAGCCCTCGCAGCCCGTGGTTCCGGACGTGTTCGTCCGGGAGGGCTCGGGCGGGCTGTGGCTGGTCGAGCTGAACACCGACACCCTGCCCAAGGTGCTGATCGACCGCCGCTATCACGCCAAGGTCGCCGGCGGCGCGCGCACCGACCAGGAGAAGACCTTCGTCCAGGACTGCCTGGCCAGCGCCAACTGGCTGGTGAAGAGCCTCGACCAGCGCGCCCGCACCATCCTCAAGGTCTCCAGCGAGATCGTTCGCCAGCAGGACGGCTTCCTCGCCTACGGCGTCGAACACCTGCGGCCGCTGAACCTGAAAACCGTCGCCGACGCCATCGGCATGCACGAGAGCACGGTCAGCCGGGTCACCTCGAACAAGTACATCGCCACGCCGCGCGGGGTGTTCGAGCTGAAGTTCTTCTTCACCTCGTCGATCGCCTCCTCGTCGGGCGGCGAAGCCCACTCGGCCGAATCGGTGCGCCACAAGATCCGCCAGCTGATCGACGCCGAGGGCGCCGAGGGCGACGTTCACTCCGATGACGCCATCGTCGACATTCTCAAGGAAGCCGGCGTCGACATCGCCCGCCGCACGGTCGCGAAATATCGCGAGGCGATGCGGATTCCGTCATCCGTTGAACGCAGACGGATGCTACGCGCGTCCGTCTGATGCGCGGGACCTATCCCCGGCTCGCGCGTTTCGTGCCGGATGCAGAGCCCGTCCATGGATCCCGTTGATCGCCGCAAACCGCTCTCGGCGCTGCTGACCGACATCGCCGACGACCCGGACCCGACCCTGACGGTCGGAGAGATCGTGCATCGGCTGGGCCGGCGATCGTTCGGCGCGCTGCTGTTCATTTTCGCGGCGCCCAACTGGCTGCCGCTGCCGCCGGGATCCTCGACCTTCCTGGCCGCGCCGTTGCTGTTCTTCGGCCCGCAGATCGCGATCGGAATCCACCGGCCCTGGCTGCCGCGCTTCGTGGACGAAAAGCGGCTGGAGCGGGCCAAGCTGGCCGGCGCCCTGCGCAAGCTGGTGCCGACGCTCGAGCGCATCGAGAAGGTCTCGGCGCCCCGGCTGGTGTTCCTGTTCGGCCCGGTCGGCGACCGGGTCATCGGCCTGACCGTCACCCTGCTGGCCCTGGTGCTGCTGCTGCCGATCTGGCTCGGCAACATGGCCCCGGGCGCGGCGATCGCGGTGTTCGGCCTGGCGCTGGTCCAGCGCGACGGCGTCCTGGCGCTGGCCGGCTACGCCATCACGGCCCTGAGCGTGGCCCTGGTGGCGATCGGCTGGAACGTTGCCGTCGCCTTCATCGGCCATGTCGCGCGGGCCGCCGGCATCGCCTGAACGGGGGCCGCTCACAAGAAAGCGATCCGGCCGTCGATTGCTTGACACCTATGTCCGACAGGCGCGTTCTAGACGCATGCAAGTGCACGTATCCGGCAAGCATGTCGACGTCGGGGAAGCCCTGCGCACGCGGGTTTCGGACGACCTCACCACCACCATTGGCAAGTACTTCGATCGCGGCGGCTCGGCCGACGTCGTCGTCACAAAGGAGGGATACGCCTTCCGGGTCGACTGTTCGATCCGGCTGGATTCCGGCCAGATGCTGCAGAGTCACGGCCTCGCCGCCGACGCCCACGCGGCCTTCAGCGACGCGCTGGGCAAGATCGAGACCCGGGTCCGCCGCTACAAGCGGCGGCTCAAGAGTCATTCGATCCAGGCCGAGGCCCGGCGCGACGAAACCGCGGCCTTCTTTGTCCTCAAGGCCCCCGACGACGAGGTCGAGGACTGGGACGGCGTGGACGGCCACGCGCCGCCGACCGGCATGATCATCGCCGAATCCGAGGAAGCGCTGAAGACGATGACCGTTTCGATGGCGGTCATGGAACTGGACTTGACCGAATCTCGCACAATCGTGTTCAGGAACGCTGCCCACGGGGGATTGTCCGTGGTGTATCGACGGCCGGACGGGAACATCGGCTGGATCGACCCTGAACGGACACAGTCACAGAGCGGAAACGGAAAGCGGGTAGTCGCCTGACACGGCGCGGCCAGCCCTTCGGCGACCGGTCTGAATTTCGCGAGTCTAGAAGCGTATGAACATCGGAAACCTGCTGGAGCCGCGCGCCATTGCGCCGCGCGCGGGCGCCAGCGGCAAACGCCAGGTTCTGTCGGCCGTGGCCGACATCGCCGCCCGCAACTTCGGCCTGGACGCGGAGCAGGTGCTCGATGCGCTGCTGGAGCGTGAAGCCGCCGGCTCGACCGGCGTCGGCCACGGCGTGGCCGTGCCGCACGCGCGCCTGCCGGGCCTGACCCGCATGCGCGGCGTGTTCATGCGCCTGGACCAGCCGACTCCGTTCGAATCGGTCGACGGCCAGCCCGTGGATCTGGTGTTCGCACTGCTCGCGCCCGCGGGATCCGACACCGAGCATCTGCGGACGCTCGCGCGGGTGTCGCGCCTGCTGCGCCAGGGCGAGCTGCGCCAGCAGCTGCGCCAGGCCCGGACCAGCGAGGCGATGTACGCCCTGCTGGCCCGTGAGCCGCAGTCGACGGCGGCCTGAGTCGCACACTGAAGGCGGCGTCGTCGCCCGGGTTGCTCCCCGCTGGGGGAGCTGTCAGCCCGGCGGGCTGACCGAGGGGGCCCGGCGTTGGCGCAGCCCCCCTCCGTCTCCGCTTCGCGGAGCCGCCTCCCCCGGAGGGGAGGATCCCGGGCGAGATCTAGTGGACCGAGACGGGCGCCAGTTCGTGCGCGAGGGCGGCGGCGACGGCCGAGTCGCGGTCGCCGAGCACGGCCAGCCGCTCGCCGTCGGCGCGGTGCACGGCATAGAGCGTCTGGTCAGGGCTGAGATCGAAACCGCGACGCGCGGCGATCGGGGTATCGGCGATGATTTCCGCCGCCGTGACAGGCCGGACATAGACGAGGTCGGGCGCGCCGAGGGCGGCAAAGGCTTCCTGGGTAAGCAATTGGGGTGTCATAGGACCACCTCCTTCACAAGATGAACGCGGTGAACGACCGCCGGTTCAGCCGGCCGCGCCACGTTCGGGTTACAGGCTCTAGTCCGATGTCCGGATGGGGATCCGCTGGACGAGCCGTTCAGGCTCGGGCCGGGCGAGATCCACATGCAGCAGGCCGTGTTCCAGCAGCGCCTCCCGCACGACCATGCCGTCGGCCAGCACGAAGGTCCGGATGAAGCCCCGGGCCGCGATGCCGCGATGCAGATAGGCCTTGTCGGCGGACTCGGCGGCGTCGCCGCGGCGACCGGCGACGGTCAGCTGGTTGCCCTCGACCTGGATCTCCAGCTGGTCCGGCGAAAAACCGGCCACGGCCAGGGTGATCCGCACGTCGCCATCGTCCAGGGCTTCCACATTGTAGGGGGGATAGCCTTCGGCGGCGGCCTTGGCGGCCCGTTCGATGAGGGCGCGGGTATGGTCGAAACCCAGCAGGAACGGGCTGTCGAACAGCAGGGGTCTTGTCGTCATCGTCTTTCAGAGTCCTCGCACAAGCGACTCCCGCCCGCCGGCCCCGAAGGCGTCCGTCGAACGGCTTGGATGAACAGGTGGCGATTGCCGGGGCGGCCCGCAAGAGCGGGATTGTCGGTCTCCCGACATTGGCGGGAGCCATCTAGGCGCCGACCGCGAATTGGGCTTCTTTACCAGAGAGAGTAACTGGGGCGGGGACACCCTGACAATGAAGCGCATCCTGACGCTGGCCGCGGCGTGCCTGCTGCTGGCCGCCTGCACCACGACCAACGTCAAGTCGGTGGCCAACGCCAGCGCCAACCGTCCCGGGGCCGGGGCGCGGATCCTGCTCATCCAGCCGGACATCGAGCTCAGCGTCCTGACCGCTTCCGGCCTTCAGGAGCCCCGCGCCGACTGGACCGCCTCGGGTCGCCAGAACCTGCAGTCGGCCGTCGAAACGGCGTTGAAGGGCAAGTCGCACACCTTCACCGGGCTGGATCCCAGCCAGGCGATGGCCGGCCGCGGCGGTCAACTGCTGCGCCTGAACGGCGAGGTCGGAAAGTCGATCCTGCTGTTCAACTATGGCTATGTGAGCCTGCCGACCAAGAGCGGGTCGTTCGACTGGACCCTCGGCGAGGGCGCGCGGACGCTCGGCGAGACCTACAACGCCGACTACGCCCTGTTCATCTACGGGCGCGGCTCCTACTCCAGCGGCGCGCGGGTGGCGGTGGTCATCGGCATGGCGGCGCTGGGCGTGGGCCTGCCGACCGGCGGCCAGAACGTGTTCGCCTCGCTCGTCGACCTCAAGACCGGCCAGGTCGTGTGGTTCAATCTCGCGGCCGCCGGGCCGAACGCCGACATGCGGACTCCCGAGGGTGCGGCGCTGCTGACCGCGTCCCTGCTGAAGGACGTGCCGTTGTGAGGTTCAAGGGGGCGCCGCGCCTCGCCCTGACCCTGCTGACCGCCGCCGCCCTGACGGCCGCGCCCCTGTCCCAGGCCCTGGCGCAGGCCAGGGCGGCCGGCCTGCGTCCGGATCCGGCCTCCGATGAGGGCGGGCTATGGTCCGCCTCCGACAAGGCCGAGTCCGATGCCCGCACCAAGGCCGAGCTGGACGCCGACCCGGCGCTGACGGGCTACGTGCGCGGCGTGGCCTGCAAGGTGGCGGCCGAATACTGCGGCGACATCCGCGTCTATGTGATGGACCGGCCGTTCTTCAACGCCCAGATGGCCCCCAACGGCTACATGGAGGTCTGGTCGGGCCTGCTGCTGCGCGTGACCGACGAGGCCGAGCTGGCCTTCGTGCTCGGCCACGAGACGAGCCACTACGTTCACCACCACTCGCTCAACGCCTGGCGCGCGGCGAAGACCCGGACCAACGCCGCCATGGCCCTTTCCGCCGTGGTCGCCGTGGCCGGCGTGGCGGCCGGCGCGGGGGCCACCAGCGCCAGCGCCGCCCAGTCGATCAACAACTCGGTCAACGCCCTGGTCGACGTGATCTACCTCGCCGCCATCGCCTCGCTGTTCTCCTTCTCCCGGGATCAGGAAGAGGCCGCCGACGCGCTGGGATTCGAGCGCGCGGTGTCGAGCGGATACCAGCCCACCGCCGCCGCGGACCTGTGGCGCGCGCTGCAGGCCGAGACCGCCAGTTCCGACTTTCCGAAGGTGCGCACGGAAAAGACCGTCGCCAGCATCTTCGCCACCCACCCGGTGACCGCTGAACGCATCGCGGCGCTCGACGCGCTGGCGCGCGGCCGGCCCGCCGGGACAACCGATTCCGGGCGCGCCCGCTATCGCGCGGCGATCCGGTCGCACCTGGCCGACTGGCTGCGGGACGAGCTGCGCCGCCGCGACTACGGCCAGACCCTGCATCTGATCAACCGCCTGGCGGCCGACGGCGAGGACCTCGGGGTACTCGACTTCTACAAGGGCGAGGCCTTCCGCCGCCGCCGCGGCGACGGTGACAGCGCCCTGGCGCTGGCGGCCTATCGCGACGCATCCGCCCACCCTGACGCGCCGATCGCCGTGTGGCGTGAACTCGGCGACCTGCAGGCCAGAGCCGGCCAGACGGCCGAGGCCCGCGCCGCCTACGAAACCTATCTCGCCAAGGCTCCGACCGCCCAGGATCGCTGGCTGGTCGAGGCCAGTCTGAAGAAACTCATCGGGACCAGCGGATCATGATCGCACGTCGCCTGCGGGCCCTTGCCTGCGCCACCCTGTTCGCGGCCCTGTCGGCCTGCGCCACCGTCACCCTCGCCCCGGCCGGCCCCTATACGGTCGGCAGCCAGAGCGTGACCCTCGGCCGGTCCTGGTCCGACATCAGCATCCTGTTGCCCGGGCGCCCGAAGAACGTGCGGCTGCTGTCGATCGACGGCCCGCTGCTCAATCGCCTGTACATCGCCGACGGCCTGACCGACGGCCAGTTCATCGTGCGCCCGGCGACCAAGGAACGCCCGACCCCGACCTGGAAGTCGGGCATGTCGCCCAGCGAGCAGGTCGAGTTCGTCGCCGACAGCGTGTCGGCGCTCGACTACCAGCGGGTCGAGACCGAGGACCTGCGCCCGGCCCGGGTCGGCGGGGTCGACGGCCTGCGGTTCAACATCTCCGCCAAGACGGCCGAGGGGCTCGACATCTCCGGCGTCGCCCAGGTCGCCGAATCGGGCGGCCGGCTGTTCCTGATCCTCTTCCTGGCGCCGACGGAGCACTACTTCGGAGCCCAGAAGGCCGAGGTCGAAGGGATCATGAGTTCGGCCCGACTGGGCGGCTGACGGATTTACGGAATTCCGGAAAATTCGCCGTTTGATTGAATTTTGAACCGGAAAGGCGCACCTTTCAGGCGAAATCGCTCTGCCACCCGCCGGGTGACGGCGTTTTCGCGGTGAAAATCACCAAAAATCGGAAACTGGCGCTTCAGACGCCGGGCCGGATCTGAAGGGAAGAACGCACCATGACCCTGGCCATGCACTCCATGACCGACCCCTCCGCCGGCCGCGAGCGCGCGTCGCGCGTGTTCGCCGTCGCCGGCATTCTCTACAGCCTCATCGCCCTGATCTCGGGAGGCGTGGCCGCCATGGGCCTGTTCGGCCTGGCCGGCCCGATCGACCCGGTCGCCGTCGAGCCCGCGCAGCTGCTCGGCCTGCCCTGGAGCCTGGCGATCAACGCCGGCAACGCGGCGACGCCGTCGATGCTGCTGCTGCTGACCTGCGGAGCGATGGCGATCAACGCCGTCCTGATCGGCCTGGCCGCCCGCCTGATGCGGACCGCGGCCCGCTGACCGGAGCCTGAAAAGGCGAAGGCCCGCCGGGTTACCGGCGGGCCTTCATTGGTGGAGCTTAGCGGAGTCGAACCGCTGACCTCTTGCATGCCATGCAAGCGCTCTACCAGCTGAGCTAAAGCCCCGAGGTCTCGGGTTTCCCGCATCCGGCGGGCCGGCGGCGAGGGCGCGGTTCTATGCCGTCATCCCTCGCCGATCAAGTGCCCCTGATCGGTTTTTCCGATCAGCGGTCCTCGGCGTCGTCTTCACCCGGCAGACCGTCGATTTCGTCCTCGGGGAAGTCGTCCTCATCCTCGTCCTCGAGGAAAGGCACGCCGTCGGCTTCTTCGTCGTCGGCGAGTTCTTCATCTTCAGCGAAATCAACGCCCAGATCGTCGGCGGGCGCGGGCGCCACGACGGGATCATCGGACTCTTCGTCGGTCTCGATCGGCTCGGCCGCGGCCTCGTCGTCGATTTCCGGCGTCTGATCGGGTTCTTCCTCGAAGCCATCGGCATCGGGATCGACCGCCTTCACCGGTTTGTCCTCGGCGTCCTCGTAGTCCGGCACGGCCGTGCGGGCGCGAACCCGACGGTTACGGACGGCTTCTTCGGGGTCGAAGGTCTCACCGCATTTTGGACATGCGGCCGGGCGGCGGCCCAGATCGTAGAATTTGGACTGGCAATTGGGGCAAATCTGTTTTGCGCCCAGTTCAGGATTGGCCAAGGGGCGATCCTCGTAGGTCTTGTGCGGAAGCGGCGGCTCACTTGCCACGGGGCGGGGGCGCTGTCAAAAGCAATCCCCGCTTCCCCAAACCCTTTCAGGAGCTTGCGCCCGGCATGACCGCCGCCGTGCTTTCGGCCCGCCCCGGCGCGCCCCTCACAGGAACCGTCCAGGTTCCCGGCGACAAGTCGATCTCGCACCGCGCGCTGATCCTCGGCGCGATGGCGTCGGGACGCACCACGATCACCGGACTGCTCGAGGGCGAGGACGTCCTGGCGACCGCCCGGGCGATGCGGGCCTTCGGCGCGACGGTGACCCGCACCGGCGAGGGCGCCTGGACCGTCGAGGGCAAGGGCGGCTTCTCCGAACCGTCGGACGTCATCGACTGCGGCAACGCCGGCACCGGCGTGCGGCTGATCATGGGCGCCATGGCCGGCTATCCGATCACCGCCACCTTCACCGGCGACGGCTCGCTGCGGAAGCGGCCGATGGGCCGGGTGCTCGAGCCGCTCGGCCGGATGGGCGCGACCTGGCTGTCGCGGGACGGCGGCCGCCTGCCCCTGACCCTGCGCGGCGGCGCCCTGGCGGCGCTCGACTACACCCTGCCCATGGCCTCGGCCCAGGTGAAGTCGGCCGTGCTGCTGGCCGGGCTGCACGCCGACGGTCCGGTGACGGTCGTCGAGCCCGAAGCCACCCGCGACCACACCGAGCGGATGCTGCGCGCCTTCGGCGCCAGCGTGACCGTGACCGACCACAACGACCGCCGGGTCATCACCCTGCAGCCGGGGGCGACGCTGACCGGCGGCGCCGTCGCCGTGCCGGGCGACCCGTCGTCGGCCGCCTTCCCGATCGTCGCGGCGCTGATCACCCCGGGATCGGAGGTCACCGTCACCGGCGTGATGCTCAACCCGCTGCGCACCGGCCTGTTCGACACCCTGCGCGAGATGGGCGCCGACCTGACCATCACCGGTCGCCGCGACGCCAGCGGCGAGGAGGTCGGCGATATCACCGCCCGCCACTCGACGCTGCGGGGCGTCGTCGTGCCGCCCGCCCGCGCGCCCAGCATGATCGACGAGTATCCGATCCTGGCCATCGCCGCCGCCTTCGCCGCGGGCGACACGGTGATGCGCGGCGTCGGCGAGATGCGGGTCAAGGAAAGCGACCGCATCGCGCTGATGGCGGCGGGCCTGGAAGCCTGCGGCGTCGACGTCGAGGAGGAGCCCGAGGGCTTCATCGTCCACGGGACCGGCGAGGTCCCGCGCGGCGGCGGCCTGGTCGAGACCCACGGCGACCACCGCATCGCCATGAGCCACCTGATCCTCGGCCTGGCCGCCCGCGAGGCGGTGCGGGTCGACGAGCCGGGCATGATCGCCACCAGCTTCCCGACCTTCGCCGACATGATGCGCGGCCTCGGCGCCGACATCGCGGAGGCCTGAGGCATGGGTTTCACCATCGCCGTCGACGGCCCCGCCGCCTCGGGCAAGGGCACGATCGCCGTCAAGCTGGGCGCCCTGTACGGCTATCCGGTGCTCGACTCCGGCCTGCTCTACCGCGCAGTCGGCATGAAGGTGCTGGCCGAGGGCGGCGATCTGTCGGACGAGGCCGCCGCGACGGCCGCCGCCCGCTCGCTGGAGCCGTCCGAACTCGAAGGCCCCGTGGTCCGCACCCGCGCCGCCGGCGAGGCCGCCAGCCGGGTGGCCATCTACACCCCCGTCCGCCAGGTGCTGCGGGACTTCCAGCGCGACTTCGCCCGCCAGGAGCCCGGCGCGGTGATCGACGGCCGCGACATCGGCACCGTCATCGCCCCCGACGCCCCGGCCAAGCTCTATGTCACCGCCACGCCGGAAGCCCGCGCCGAGCGCCGCTGGAAGCAGCTGGTCGGCCAGGGCGAGACCGTCACCTACGAGGATATCCTCGCCGACATCCATACCCGGGACGCGCGCGACTCGGCCCGCGCCGACTCGCCGATGGTCGCCGCGCCGGACGCGGTCTTGCTCGATACGACCGAAATGACTATAGACGCGGCCTTCGATGCGGCCCGCCGTATCGTCGAGGCGGCGCGCAGCCGGTGGGAAACCGCCAAAGGCTAATCCAACGCGCCGAAGGCTCGAACGGCCGCGGGCGCTCCTGAATACCCTGAAACCCATGGACCGCCCGGACTCCGCCGGCATTCCGCCGCCTGTTCGCGGTCCGCAACCAAGAGACTGAACCTCTATATGGCCGACGATCTCAGCCTGAACCCCAGCCGCGACGACTTCGCGGCCCTGCTCGACGAATCCATGGGCGGCGCCGGCGGCGACTTCGCCGAAGGCACCGTCATCAACGGTATCGTTGTTGGCATCGAAAAGGACTTCGCCATCATCGACGTCGGTCTGAAGACCGAAGGCCGCATCCTGATCAAGGAATTCGGCGTCGACGACGCGGGCAAGCCCACCCTGAAGATCGGCGACACCGTCGAAGTGTTCCTCGAGCGCCTCGAGAACGCCCTCGGCGAAGCGGTCATCAGCCGTGAGAAGGCCAAGCGCGAAGAAGCCTGGACCCGCCTGGAAGGCGTGTTCGCCAAGCAGGAGCCGGTCATGGGCTCCATCGTCGGCCGCGTGAAGGGCGGCTTCACCGTCGACCTCGGCGGCGCCAGCGCCTTCCTGCCGGGTTCGCAGGTCGACATCCGTCCGGTCCGCGACGTCGGCCCGCTGATGGGCAAGGAACAGCCCTTCGCCATCCTCAAGATGGACCGTCCGCGCGGCAACATCGTCGTCTCGCGTCGCGCCATCCTGGAAGAAGCCCGCGCCGAACAGCGCACCGAGCTGGTCAGCCAGCTGCAGGAAGGTGAAATCCGCGAAGGCGTGGTCAAGAACATCACCGACTACGGCGCGTTCGTGGACCTGGGCGGCATCGACGGCCTGCTGCACGTCACCGACATGAGCTGGAAGCGCGTCTCGCATCCCTCGCAGGTGCTCGCCGTCGGCGACACGGTGAAGGTGCAGATCATCAAGATCAACCCGGACACCCAGCGCATCAGCCTCGGCATGAAGCAGCTGCAGTCCGATCCGTGGGATGGCGTCGAAGCCAAGTACCCGGTCGGCGCCAAGTACACGGGCCGCATCACCAACATCACCGACTACGGCGCGTTCGTTGAGCTGGAAGCCGGCGTTGAAGGCCTGGTCCACGTCTCGGAAATGTCCTGGACCAAGAAGAACGTCCACCCGGGCAAGATCGTCTCCACCTCGCAGGAAGTGGACGTCATCGTGCTCGACGTCGACAGCTCCAAGCGCCGCGTGTCGCTGGGCCTCAAGCAGGCCATGGCGAACCCGTGGGACGCCTTCCTGTCGGCCCATCCGATCGGCTCGACCGTCGAGGGCGAAGTCAAGAACGCCACCGAGTTCGGCCTGTTCGTCGGCCTGGACGGCGACATCGACGGCATGGTCCACCTGTCGGACCTCGACTGGAACGCGTCGGGCGAAGAAGCCATGGCGAAGTTCAAGAAGGGCGACATCATCAAGGCCAAGGTCCTGGACGTCGACGTCGAGAAGGAACGCATCAGCCTGGGCGTCAAGCAGCTGGCCGGCGATCCGATGACCGGCGACACCTTCCGCAAGGGTCAGACGGTGACCGTCACGGTGACCGAAATCACCACCGGCGGCATCGAGGTCAAGTTCGGCGATGAAGACGCGCCGATGACGGCCTTCATCCGCAAGTCGGACCTGTCGCGCGACCGCCAGGAGCAGCGCCCCGAGCGCTACGCCGTCGGCGACCGCGTCGACGCCCAGGTGACCAACGTCGACAAGGCCGCCCGTCGGGTGTCCGTCTCGATCAAGTCGCTGGAAATGGCCGAAGAGAAGGAAGCCATCGAGCAGTTCGGGTCCTCGGACTCCGGCGCCTCGCTGGGCGACATTCTCGGCGCGGCCCTGCGCGAGAAGGCCTCGAAGGACTAACCTTCGACCTTCAGAGTCTGCGAAGTCATGCGGCGGTCGGGGTTTCCCCGGCCGCCGTTTTCGTGATGGCGGCGAGCTTCGCCGACTCCACGGCTCCCGGCACGATGTCGAGACTCGCCCAGTTGGCCCCGGCGGCGCGGACCGCCGTCAGGGCGGCGACCGACCGGACCGCATGCACCAGGACGCCGGGCCCGACCTTCTGCAGGGCCAGAACCGTGCGCAGCATGGCGGCGCTGTCCTCGGTGTCGCCGAGTTCGGCGGCCTCGATCGCCGCGCCGCTCAGGCCGCAATCGACCAGTTCGCGGATCGCCTTGCGGGCGTGGGTGGTCCGGGCCAGCACGCCGCGGAAGATCGGTTGAAGCTCGCCGGCCGCCTCGCGCAGCGCGGCCTGCGGCGTGCCGGACTCGATGCCGGTCATCTCGCACAGGGCGATCGTGCGCAGGCGGATCTGGCCGGCGGCCACGGCGCGCAGCAGGCGGCGGCGCGACCGCGGCGCGCGCAGCGACGACCAGGACAGCGGCAGGAACAGCAGCGGCGGGCGCTCGTTCTCCGGCGTCGGCTCGATCACCGCGAAGGCCTTGTCGATCACCGCCATGTCCAGCCGCTCGAGATCGACGGCGTTGAGCGCGCGCGCGGCCACCGGCGTCATCCGCCCGTCCGGCTGCTGCTCATGAACCAGGCAGCTGGCCGCGCGGCCGCGCAGGACCCCCTCGCCCAGCGCGATGACCGGCCGCAGGACGCCGGTCAGGTGCAGCCGCCGGCCGGACGAACCGGCCAGACTCGCCGCGATGGCGGGGCCACGCAGCCGGGCCAGGGCTTCAGCCCGGGCTGTCGGCGCGCCGGTCTTGTCGCTGCTCTTCACTCGTCCCTGCCCGGCGTGCGTCAAATTGGGCCCATTCTGGGCCACACACAGGTACGATGCACTCACTTGAGCGCCGATTAACGGACAACCCCTTGAAGACTATTGAAGACTCAGGAGTGATTGGGCAAAGGTCTGGCCGCCGACGTCGGGGCCGGGGAAGCAAGAATGATCAAATCCGAGCTGATCGCGATGCTCGCCGCCGAGAATCCGCACCTGACCCAGCGCGACATCGAGCGCGTGGTCGGCGTGATCCTCGAAAAGATGACCGTGGCCCTCGAGGGCGGCGGTCGTGTCGAACTGCGCGGCTTCGGCGCCTTCTCCGTCCGCTCCCGGCCGGCCCGCGCGGGACGCAACCCGCGCACCGGCGAGCCGGTGTCGGTCAAGGGCAAGCACGTGCCCTTCTTCAAGAGCGGCAAGGAACTGCGCGAGCGGCTCAACGCCGACTAGGCCAGGGAGGCCCGTCATGAGCGTGTTCAAGGAATTCCGCGAGTTCATCGCCCGCGGCAACGTCGTCGACCTGGCCGTCGGGGTGATCATCGGCGGATCGTTCGGGGCCATCGTCAAAAGCCTCGTCGACCAGGTGGTCATGCCGCCGATCGGCCTGGTCACCGGCGGCATCGACTTTTCCAAGCTGGAATGGGTCCTGCGGCCGGAAAACCCGGCCACGGAGGCGATCGAGAAGGTGGCCATCGGCTACGGCGCCTTCGTCAACACCATCATCCAGTTCCTGATCGTCGCCGCCGCCGTGTTCCTGCTGGTCAAGGCGATCAACGCCGCCCGCCGCGAAAAGCCCGCCGAGCCGGAAGCCCCTGCCGGGCCGACGCCGAGCGAGGCGCTGCTGACCGAAATCCGCGACCTGCTCAAGGCGCAGGGCCAGCCGGCCGCGGACAGCAAGAAGGCCTGATGGCCAAGGTCAAGATCTGCGGCCTGTCGACGCCCGAAACCGTGGCCGCCGCCGTCGACGGCGGCGCGGCCTTCCTCGGCTTCAACTTCTTTCCGCCCAGCCCCCGTTACCTGACGCCCGAGGCCGCCGCCCGACTGGCGCCGCCGGCGCGCGGCAAGGCGGCGATCGTCGCCGTCACCGTCGATCCCGACAATGACCTGATTGACCAGCTGGTGGCGGTTCTCAAGCCCGACCTGATCCAGCTGCACGGCCGGGAGACGCCGGCGCGCGGGCAGGAGATCGCCACGCGCAGCGGCGTCGGCCTGATCAAGGCCCTGCCGGTCTCGACCGCGACCGACCTCGACGCGGCGCGCGCCTGGGAGCCGGTGGTCGAGCACCTGATGTTCGACGCCCGGCCGCCGGAAGGCTCGGCCCTGCCCGGCGGCATGGGCGCCCGGTTCGACTGGACGATTCTCGCTGGACGCCGCTTCGCGCGGCCCTACCTCCTCGCGGGCGGCCTCGATCCGTGGAACGTCGGCGAAGCCATGCGGCTCTCCGGCGCCCCGCTCGTGGACGTTTCCTCTGGCGTGGAGCGCGGCCCGGGGATAAAGGACCCCGGCCTGATTTCGGCCTTTCTGGAGGCGGTGCGCCGCGCCTGAGTGTCTGACGCTGTGAACGCTCCATCCAAACCCAACGACTGGTCCGCCTTCCCGGACGCCCAGGGCCGCTTCGGCGACTACGGCGGCCGCTATGTGGCCGAGACCCTGATGCCGCTCGTGCTCGAGCTGGAGAAGGCCTATGCGGCCGCCGACGCCGATCCCGCCTTCCACGGCGAGCTGAACGGCTTTCTCAAGCACTACGTCGGCCGGCCCAACCCGCTGTATTTCGCCGAGCGCCTGACCGCCCACATCGGCGGGGCGAAGATCTACTTCAAGCGCGAGGAGCTGAACCACACCGGCGCGCACAAGATCAACAACTGCATGGGCCAGATCCTGCTGGCCCAGCGCATGGGCAAGACCCGCATCATCGCCGAGACCGGCGCCGGTCAGCACGGGGTGGCCAGCGCCACCGTCTGCGCCCGCTTCGGCCTGCCCTGCATCGTCTACATGGGCGCGGTCGACGTCGAGCGGCAGAAGCCCAACGTCTTCCGCATGAACCTGCTGGGCGCGGAAGTGCGGCCGGTGACCTCGGGCGCCGGGACGCTCAAGGACGCCATGAACGAGGCGATGCGCGACTGGGTGACCAACGTCGAGGACACCTACTACATGATCGGCACCGCCGCCGGTCCGCACCCCTATCCGGCCATGGTCCGCGACTTCCAGTCGGTGATCGGCAAGGAAATCCGCAGCCAGATCCTCGAGGCCGAGGGCCGTCTGCCCGACGCCCTGGTCGCCTGCGTCGGCGGCGGATCGAACGCCATCGGCACCTTCCACCCGTTCCTCGGCGACGAGAGCGTGAAGATCTTCGGCGTCGAGGCCTCGGGCCACGGCCTGCTGACCGACAAGCACGCCGCCTCCCTGACCGGCGGCAAGCCGGGCGTCCTGCACGGCAACAAGACCTATCTGCTGCAGGACGACGACGGCCAGATCCTCGACGCCCACTCGATCAGCGCCGGCCTCGACTATCCGGGCATCGGCCCGGAGCATAGCTGGCTGCATGACGTCGGCCGGGCGAAGTACCTGACCTGCACCGATGACGAGGCCCTGGCGGCGTTCCAGCTCTGCGCCCAGCTCGAAGGCATCATCCCGGCGCTGGAAAGCGCCCACGCCATCGCCAAGCTGCCGGAGGTGGCGAAGGACGTCGGCAAGGACGGGATCATCGTCATGACCCTGTCGGGTCGCGGCGACAAGGACGTCAACACCGTCGCCGACGCTCTGGGAATGTCGATTTGACCGCCAATCGCCTGACGACCCGCTTCGCGGCCCTCGCCGCCGAGGATCGCGCCGCCTTCGTGACCTACATCATGGCCGGCGACCCCGGCCTGGAGGCCTCGTTCGAGATCCTGTCGAAGCTGCCGGCCGCCGGCGCCGACATCATCGAGCTGGGCATGCCGTTCTCCGATCCGATGGCCGAGGGTCCGACCATCCAGCGCGCGTCGCAGCGGTCGCTGGCGGCGAAGACCAAGATGGCCGACGTGCTGGGCCTGGTCGCGCGCTTTCGCGCCCAGGACAAGGACACGCCCATCGTGCTGATGGGCTATCTCAACCCGGTGCTGTTCCGCGGCTACGAGGAATTCGCCGGCGACGCCGCGGCCGCGGGCGTGGACGGCCTGATCATCGTCGACTGCCCGCCGGAGGAAGCCGATCCGCTGGCCGACGCGCTGGACGCCGTCGGGGTGTCTCTGATCCGCCTGGCCGCCCCGACCACCGACGCCGAGCGGCTGCCGGCCGTGATCCGGCGCACCTCGGGCTTCGTCTACTACGTCTCCGTCGCCGGGGTGACCGGCGTGAAATCGGCCGTCGCCGCCTCGGTGGCCCGGCCTGTGCAGATCCTCCGCGAGGCGTCCGGTCTGCCGGTCGCCGTGGGATTCGGCATCCGGACGCCTGAAGGGGCCGCCGAAGTCGCCCGCGTCGCCGACGGCGTCGTGGTCGGCTCGGCCCTCGTCGATGAAATCGAAGGCGCCCTGAACGGCGGAGCGAACGAAAACGTGACTGAAAGAGTTCTTTCCAAGACAGCAGAGCTGGCTAAGGCTGTGCGCTTGGCGCGAGTCAGGGATGCTTGAAGCGATGGCGATGGCTGACCCGAAGAACGACAAACCCACCCGAGGGACCGCGCGCGAGCGCCAGGGCTGGCTTGCCCGCATCGCGCCCGGCGTCCGCGGCGCGTTCGTCAAGCGCGAGACGCCCGAGAACCTGTGGGTCAAATGCCCCGACACCGGGGAAATGATCTACCGCCCCGACCTTGAGGCCGCCTGGTGGGTCACGCCCGCCGGCCGTCACATGCGCATCGGGCCCGAGCTGCGCTTCAAATACACCTTCGACGACGGCGTCCACGAAACCTTCGACACGCCGAAGGTGCCGGAAGATCCGCTGCACTTCACCGACGGCCGTCCCTACAAGGATCGCCTGGCCGCCGCCCGCAAGGCGACCGGCGAGCCGGACGCCATGGCCCTCGCCGCCGGCCTGGTCGGCGGGACCGACACCGTGGTGCTGGTGCAGGACTTCGCCTTCATGGGCGGCTCGCTCGGCATGGCCGCCGGCGAGGCCTTCATCGCCGCCGCCCGACTGGCGATCAGCCGCGAGGCCCCGCTGGTGGTCTACACCGCCGCCGGCGGCGCGCGGATGCAGGAAGGGACCCTGTCCCTGATGCAGATGGCCCGCTCGACCCTGGCGATCCAGGAACTGAAGCGCGCGCGGCTGCCCTACATCGTCGTGCTGACCGATCCGACCACCGGCGGCGTCACCGCCAGCTACGCCATGCTGGGCGACATCCAGATCGCCGAACCGGGCGCCCTGATCGGTTTCGCCGGCCAGCGCGTGATCGAGCAGACCATCCGCGAGACCCTGCCGCCCGGCTTCCAGCGCGCCGAGTACCTGGTGGAAAAGGGCATGGTCGACCGCGTCGTGGCCCGCCACGAACTGCCGGCCATGCTCGGCTCCATCCTCAAGACCCTGATGATGGGCCGCAACGGCTCGAAGGCGGCGTAATTTATTCCCCGCTCATCCCGGCCCCCGGGTCGCGCGGAGCGCGCGCCCGAGGGTAAACTCCAACCGGGACCCAGGCTTTTTTTGAAGCCCTGGTGCGAGCAGAACTGAACACAAACAAACCTGGGTCCCGGCCTTCGCCGGGATGAGCGGATTTAGTGTCAGACCACCTTCGCCAACATGACGCCGCGCTTGAGCGGCTGCGCCTGCTGCATCCGAAGCTCATCGACCTGTCGCTGGGCCGCATGCACCGGCTGTGCGCGGCGCTGGGCGATCCGCAGCGCAGGCTGCCGCCCGTCGTCCATGTGGCCGGGACCAACGGCAAGGGCTCGACCGTCGCCTTCCTGCGCGCCATCGCCGAGGCCGCCGGCCTGCGCGTGCATGTGTTCACCTCGCCCCACCTGGTGCGCTTCGCCGAGCGCGTCCGGCTGGCCGGGACGCTGATCACCGAGGACCACCTGGCCGACGTGCTGGAGCGGGTGGAACGGGCCAACGCCGGCGAGGCGATCACCTTCTTCGAGATCACCGCCGCCGCGGCCTTCCAGGCCTTCTCCGAGGTGGAGGCCGACCTGTGCCTGCTGGAGGTGGGCCTCGGCGGATCGCTGGACGCCACCAATGTCATCGACCCGCCGGCGATCAGCGTCATCGCGCCGGTCGACCATGACCATCACGAGTTCCTCGGCGACTCCATCGCGGGCATCGCCGGGGAGAAGGCCGGGATCATCAAGCGCGGCTCGCCGGTCGTCGTCGGACGTCAGTCGGAGGAAGCCTTCGCGGTCATCGAGGGCCGGGCCCGGGCGCTCGGCGCGCCGCTGACCGCGCTGGGCGTCGACTTCGATGCGTGGGCCGAGCGCGGCCGGCTGGTGGTGCAGCTGGAGGACCGGCTGCTCGACCTGCCCCTGCCCGCCCTGCCCGGACCGCATCAGATCGACAACGCCGCCCTCGCCGCCGTCGCCGCGCTGCAGCTGCGCGAGGCGCGCATCGATGAGACGGCGATCGGCAGGGGCCTGGCCTCGGCCGTCTGGCCGGCGCGTTTCCAGCGGTTGACGAAGGGGCCCTTCGGCGAGCGGGCGAAGGCGGCCGGCGCGGACCTGTGGCTGGACGGCGGGCACAATCCGCACGCGGCCCTGGCCCTGGCCCGCACGGTCGGCGACATGGCGGCGCGCGATGGCCGGCCGGTGGCGATCATCTGCGGCCTGCTGGCCAACAAGGACGCCGACGGCTTCTTCGCCGCCTTCACCGGTCTGAAGCCGCGCATCGTCTGCGTGCCGTTCGAGGCCGACGCGGCGAGCCCGCCGGACCGGCTGGTCGCGGCGGCGGCCCGGGCCGGGCTTGACGCGGAAATCGGAAACAACGCGCTCGGAGCGCTGGAGACCGTGCTGGCGGGGGGCGGACCCCCGCCGCACATCGTCATCTGCGGATCGCTCTACCTGGCCGGCGAGGTGCTCGCCGCGTCGGAAGAGACCTGGCCGGTCTAGGCGCAAAAGCCGCTCATCCCGGCATTCGCCGGGGTGAGCGGATCAAATGTTCACGCCGGCTGTTGCACGCCGGCTTCGAGCAGCCATTCGAGGATCTTCTGCTTGGGCATGGCGCCGACCTTCATCGAGGCCATCTGGCCGCCGCGGAACAGCATCATGGTCGGGATGCCGCGCACGCCGTAGCGCGAGGGCGTGGTCGGGCTTTCCTCGATGTTGACCTTGGCGATCACCACGTGGTCGGCCAGCTCCTCGGAAATCTGGTCGAGGGCGGGGGCGATCTGCTTGCAGGGGCCGCACCACTCCGCCCAGAAGTCCACCAGGACCGGCTTGTCGGACTGGAGCACATCGCGCTCGAAGGATTCGTCGGTCACCTTGACGGTGCTCATCGGGTCTTCTCCTGTTCGCGGCGCTTCGAAGCGCGCGTTATTCAGCCAACGATGTAGGCCCGGGGCCGTTCCCTATCAATGACCGGCGACGAGCTGGCCCAGGGTTCGGGCGATCATGTTTTCTGGAACCGGCATCAGCCGGGGTCCATCGGTCCAGACCAGCGCGGCCTCGATCTTCCGGCCGGGGAAGATCTCCGCCAGCACGGCGGCGTAGAGGGCCATCTGCACGCGATAGGAAAAATCCGCGTCCTCGATGCGGGCCGGCGCGGGCCGGTTGGTCTTGTAGTCGACCACCAGCACGCGGTCCGGCAGCACCAGCAGGCGGTCGACGCGACCGGACACGCCCAGCCCGGCGGGCAGGCGCGGCGAGGTCCCGGCGATGGCCGCCTCGGCCCGGCTGCCCGGTCCGAACACATCGGCGAACACCGGGTCCTCCAGCACCCCGAAGGCGGCGGTGGTCATCTCGGCGCGCTGGCCCGGCGTCAGGTCCGGCTCGCGGTCGAGCAACCGCGCGGCGGCGGCCCGGCGGTCGGCCTCGGCGACATCGGGCAGGAGCTGCAGCAGCCGGTGGATCAGGTCGCCGCGGCGGAACCGGCCGAGGCCCTGCAGATTGTCCAGCGGCGAGGGCGCGGGACCCCGCTCCCGCTCGGCCACCTGCGAGGGTGAGGCGTAGCGCATCACGGCCGACTCGGCCGGCGCGGGCCGCCGGACCCACCCGGGCAGGGCGGCCGGCGGGACAACCACGGGCGCGGCCCCCGCGACCGGGACCGGATCGGGACCCAGTCGCAGAATGTCCATCTCGCCGCTGCGCACCTGACGGACCTCGCCGGCGATGGCCGCCTGGGCGAAGGCGTTGCGCATGGCGCCGTACCAGCCGGTGACCTTCTCGTCCTTCGTCCGGGCGTCGATCCGGCCGCACAGCACCAGCCGGTCGCGGGCGCGGGTCAGGGCGACATAGAGCAGCCGCCAGGCCTCGTCCTCGTCGCGGTCCTTGCGCAGCTGGCGGGCGGCGGCGCTGGCCGGGCAATCGTCGGCGGTGCGCGCGCACCACAGGAAGCCCTCGCCGGCCGTGGCCATCAGCGGCGAGCCGTGACCGCCCGACTTCACCGTGGTCTCGGGCAGGAAGACGATCGGCGCCTCCAGCCCCTTGGAGCCGTGGGCGGTCATCACCCGGACTTCGTCGGCCCCGCTCTCGAGCTCGCGCTTCACGCTGACGTCGAGGTCGGCGAAGGCCGCCACGAGCCGCTCCAGGTCGAACAGGCCGCGCCCTTCCGCCGCCAGGGTGCGGGCGAGGAACTCGTCCAGCACATCGCCCGCTTCGGAGCCCAGCCGGGTGGTGATGCGCGCCCGCATCGACATCCCCTGACCGTCGGTCAGTCCCAGCACCCGGCGATAGAAGTCGAACGGCCTGTGCACGCGGGCAAGATCGCGGAAGGTCTCAAGCCGCGCGAGCACCGTGGCCCACGCCGGCCGCTCGGCGGCCCGCTCACCCAGCACCGACCACAGGGTCGCCCGGCCCCGGCCGTAGGCCAGGGCGAAAATGTCGTCGTCGTCCAGGCCGCAGAACGGACTTTTCAGCAGGCCGGCCAGCGTCAGGTCGTCCTGCGGGAACAGGGTGAACCGCGCCAGCGCGATCAGGTCGTCGAAGGCGATGTGGGCCGACAGCGACAGCCGGTCGGCGCCGGCCACCGGCACGCCGCGCTGCTTCAGCTCGCGCAGGATCTCCTCGAACAGCACCTTGCGCCGGCGCACCAGGATCAGCACGTCGCCGAACCGCGCCGGCCGCCAGGCTTTGAGGTCGCGGTCGAACACCCGCTCGCCGCGGGCGACGAGGCCCTCGATCTCCGAGGCGATCTTCTGCGCCAGCCGCTTGTTGGCGCTGGTCGCCGAGGCCGCGTCGAGCGGATCGGTCCAGGCCTCGCGCTCCTCGCGGCCCTCGTCGCGCTCCAGCGGCCAGAGGTCGACGCAGCCTTCGTGGTCGCGGAACGGCTCGTGGACGATGACGTCCTGGTTCTGCGGCGCGGGCACGCCCCGCCGCGTCTCCGGATCGGTGAACACCGCGTCGACGTAGGCCAGCACCTGTTTCGTCGAGCGGAACGACAGGGTCAGGGGCACCACGCGCGAGTCGAGACCGGCCGCGCGGATCAGGCTGTCGTAGCGCCGCGTCTCGCTGATCAGCCGATCAGGGTCGGCGCCCTGGAAGCTGTAGATCGACTGCTTCTCGTCGCCGACGACGAACAGGCTGCGGGCCAGCACCTGGGTGCTCGGCAGGCCGTCGCCGGCGAAGAACTCGGCGGTCAGGCGGTTGAGGATGTCCCACTGCTCGGGGGCCGTGTCCTGGGCCTCGTCGACGAGGATGTGGTCGATGCCGCCGTCCAGCTTGTAGAGCACCCAGGCCGCGTCGGGCCGCTGGGCCACCAGATCGCGCGTCCGCTCGACCAGGTCGGCGAAGTCCAGCGCCCGCCGCGCCGCCTTGGCCGCCTCGTACTCGCGGGCGTAGACGGCCGCCAGGGCCAGCACCATGACCGTGTCCTGGGCGACGCGGGCGGATTTGGCGCGGGTCAGGGCGGCGTGCACGCGGGCCTGCTCGGCGATCAGCCAGTCGGCGACATACGGATCGATGGACTTGGTCGACAGCGATTTGCGCGGCTCGCCCTTGTCGGTGAAGCACAGCTTGCGCACGGCGTCGGGCAGGCTGAGGCCCAGCGCCGCCGCTTCCGCGATCGCCGCGCAGAGGTCGCCGTTGGCCAGATCGGTCTTCATCTTGCTGGCCAGCAGAGTCGTCGCCGCACGCTTCCAGCCGGCCACGTCGATGGCCGGCGGCGAGAGCGCCTCGCGCTCGATGATCTCGGGGTCCTCCAGCCCGTCCAGACCACAGACCGCCGCGATCGCCGCCGGAAGCCCTCCGAGGCCGCCGCAGCGGGAGACATAGTCGGCCAGCGCCGCGCGCTTCTCCTCGAAGGCCCGGAACATGGCCTCGAACCGCTCGATGTCGAGCGCCACCGACAGGCGGGAATAGGCGTCGGCGACGAGCCCCTCCTCGTCGAGCGCGCGATGCGCCAGGTTGGCGCGGGCCTCGCGGGCGATCAGCGCCGCCTCGGCCTCGTCCATGATGGCGAAGCCGGGCGACAGGGCCGCCTCGACCGGAAACCGCCGCAGCAGCTTTTCGCAGAAGGCGTGGATGGTCTGGATCTTCAGGCCGCCCGGCGTTTCCAGCGCCTTGGCGAACAGCTTGCGCGCCTCGGACAGCTGCAGGTCGTCGGCCGGCGCCTCGCCGGCGCCCGCCAGGTCGGTCAGTTCCTTGCGCAGCTGGTCATTGTCCATGACCGACCAGTCGCCGAGCCGGCGGAACAGCCGGTGCTGCATCTCCGCCGCCGCCGCCCGGGTGTAGGTCACGCACAGGATCGCTTCCGGCCGCACCTTGCGCAGCAGCAGCCGCGCCACCCGGTCGATCAGGGTCTTGGTCTTGCCCGTGCCGGCGTTGGCCGTGACGAAGGCGTTGATCGTCGGGTCGGCGGCCAGGGTCTGGTTCAGGAGGCTCATTCGTCGCCGCCTTCGCTGTCACCGCCGGTCGACCATTCGAACACCCGCGCCAGATGATCGTAGTCGCCGGGGTATTCCTTGACCCACTGCGGTGCGACCTTGGACGGATAGCCCCGCTGCGGGTCCTCGTAGAGGGTCAGCAGTTCGACCACCCCGTTCAGCGCCTTGGCCGTGGCCTCCTCGCTGTCGGGACCGGAGGCCTTTCGAACGATGATTTCGCCGGCCGGCTTGCGCCCGGTCACGCGCAGATAGGTCAGGTCGCCCGGCTCGGCCCGGAAGTCGCCGAAGCCGCCGCGCTGCAGGATGGCGGCCGTCAGGGTCAGCTGCGGCGAGAAGCCGGCGTCGATCTGCGCCTTCGACGGCGCGCCGCCGGTCTTGAAGTCGAGCACATGGCCGCGGCCGTCGGCGGTGACCTCGATGCGGTCGGCGCGGGCGGTGATGGTGATCACCCGCTCGCCGATATCGAGCGACATCACACCCTTCTTCTCGACATGGATCGCCCGGCCGTCGGCGCGGCGGTCACGCTCCAGCTGGGTGGCCCAGACGCCGGCTTCCCGCGCCAGCGCCCGTTCGCGGGCCAGCGAGGCGCGCGGCAGGCCCCTCTCGACAAGGGCCGTTTCATAGAGCCGCTGGAACAGGCCGGGCGCATCGTCCGGCTCGCCATGGGTCCAGGCCTCGGCGAAGTCCTCGAACGCCTTGTGGATCGCGCTGCCGCGCGCCTTGACCTCGACCGGCTCGTCGGGTCGCTCGAGCGGATAGAGCTTGAGGATGTCCCGCGCCCAGATGGCGTAGGGGTCGCGGGTCAGGGTCTCGACCCGGGTGACGGCCAGCTCGGCCGGCCGGGCCGCCAGCGGCGGGACCGGGGCGGGCCGGGGCACGGGCGCGTAGTCGCCGGAGGCGTCGAGCGCCCGGGCCCAGTCGAGCACCTCCGGCCGGCCGGGCAGGTCCATGCCGGCGCCGCGCGCCAGGGTCCGCAGACGCCACAGCCAGCGCGATTCCACGGCCGGCGAGCCCTCGCGGCGCAGGCTGTGCACCAGCGCCACGTCCGGGGCGCAGGCGGCCTGGGCGAAGTCGTGCGCCGTCAGGCCCAACCGTCGTTCGGGCGCGGGCACGCCGAGCCGCTCGCGCATCGGCCGCGACAGGAAGGGGTCGACCGGCGCGCCCTGCGGCCAGACGCCGTCCTCAAGCCCGGCCAGCACCAGCCGGTCGGAGCGGATCAGCCGCGCCTCCAGGGCGCCGAGAATGCGGATGCGCGGATGGGTCTCGCCGGCCGCCCGCACGCTGTCCTCGTTCAGCAGGCCGCCGATCAGGTCGGCGAAATCCCGCGGCGTGACCGGCGGCAGGTCCCGGCCGTTGGCGATCAGACCCGACAGCAGCATAGAGGCCGCCTCGCCCGCGCCGCCCGACCAGACGCGGTCGCCGGCCAGGGCCTCAAGGGCCTCGACGAGCGCATGGGCCGCGGCGTCGACCTCGGCCGCGCCGTCAGCGAACGCCGCCGCCAGCAGATCCAGCGCGCCCAGCAGGTCATCGAGCAGCGCCGCGGCCTCCGGCAGGTCGGCGAAACGGGCCCGCAGGATCGTGCGGTCGGCCGCCCGGGCGCCGCGCAGACGGCGGTTCTCGCCGCCCTTCGGCGTCTCCAGCACGGTGACCAGCGGGGCGAGGACCTCGGGCTCCCGCCCGAGCGTCACGAGCGGATGCTTGAGGATCGCGAGCAGCAGCACCGGCGACAGCGGGTCGACCATCCAGTCGGCGATCAGCCGCGCCAGCACCCCGACCGGAAAGCCCGACAGCGGCTCGCCCGCCGAGGAGTCGGCGATGACCCCGAACTGCGCCAGCCGGGCGCTGACCCGGCGGGCCAGGGCGAGGTCGGGCGTCACCAGGGCGGCGGTGCGGCCGGGCGTCTCCAGCGTCTCGCGCAGCAGCAGCGCGCAGACGTCGGCGGCCTCTTCCTCATGGCGCGCCGGGATGACCGACAGACCCTTCAGCCCCTCGGCGAGGGGATCGACCCCGGCCGCCTCACCCTCGCGGCGGAGCGCGGCCAGCACATCGCGCCAGTCGGCGGTGGCTTCGGCCGGGCGCAGCGCCTCGTTGATCAGACGCCGGCGCCAGCGGCCGGCGCTGTCGGCGTCGGGCCGCCAGGGCTGGACGGCGGCGCGGGTCACCCCGGCCCGTTCCAGCAACCGCTTCATCGCGCCCTGCGGATGCTGGTCGTCGACCTTGTCCCACGCATCGTCGGCCAGCCCCTCGTCGAGGCCGGGCAGGATCACGGCCCCCTTCGGGCAGCCGGCGATCACCGTCAGCAGGTCGGCGGTGGCCGGGGCCGTGCCGGTCGAGCCGGCGGCGATCAGCGGATGCTCCGGCGGATGGTTGCGCCACTGGGCGGCCAGCGCCCGCAGCAGCTGCACCCGCCGCCAGGTGACGTCGACGAGGCCCATCTGCTTGAGCCGCGCGGGCCAGGCCTCCAGCGCCACGCCGAGCACCTCGGCCGAGCGCCGCCAGTGCGCCGCCATATCGAAGGACACCAGACTCTCGAGCTTGCCGGCCGCATCCTCGACTTCCTCGATCTGCAGGCTGTCGAGGAACCGGCCGAGCGCGTCGGCCATCTCCAGCGCGCCGGCGGCGTCGAGGTGACGGCCCAGCGCCTTGTGGCCGGCCACCAGACGGGCCAGCTCGAAGCGGCGGCGCAGGGGGTCGATGGCCGGGGGAATGTCGAGCGACAGGTCGCCGGGCTCGAACGGCGGCTCCCCCTCGTCGAGGTCGCCGATGGCGCGGATCTGCGGCAGCAGCACCGCCCGCCCGCCGGCCGCGCCGACGAAGGCCTCGGCCAGCGCCCGCGCGCCGCGCCGGGTCGGGGTGAACACCACCGCCCCGGCCAGGGCTTCCGGCTCCGGCAACGCCGTCAGCAGGCCCGCGGCGAGGTCGTCGAGAAACGGTCGCTGCGCCGGGATCGAGAACCAGCGGGGCGCCGGATGCTCGAACAGGGCGCTCATCCGGCCAGCCGGGCTTCAGCCTGGTCGCGGGCCACGGGGTCGCCGACATGCATCCACAGACCCTTCGGCGCCACGCCGTGGACGCGGCCCGCTTCGGTCAGCCGCTTCCAGATCGGCAGCAGGCCGAACGGGCCGTCCGGGCCGTCGGCGACCACCGAAGGCTTGGCGATGTGGACGCCGACATAGACCAGCGGCGCGGACTCGCCGGCGTCCTTGAAGCGGACTTCGCCGGTCTCCGTCAGGAACAGGTCGCCGGTGGCGTGGAAGCCCATCGACCCGGCCGTCGACGCCGTCAGCAGGCAGACGTCCATACGGTCCGGATCCCAGGCGGCGGCCACCGCCTCGAGGGCCTGGCCGTCGTCGTCGATCCACACCGAGTCGATGTTGGCCACCCAGAACGGCGTGTCGGGGAGCAGGTGCAGGGCGTGCTTGATGCCGCCGCCGGTCTCCAGCGGTTCGGCCCGCTCGTCGGAAATGATCAGGCGCGGCATCACGCCGGTGGCGCTGCGGGCCCTGAGGTGCGCCTCCAGCCGGTCGGCGAAGGCGTGGACATTGACCACCGCCGTCTCGACCCCGACCTGGGCCAGCCGGTCGAGCATGTGGTCGATCAGGGCCCGCCCGCCGACCTCGACCAGCGCCTTGGGCCGGTCGTTGGTCAGAGGGCGCATGCGAGTGCCGAGACCCGCGGCGAGGACCATGGCTGTCTTCGGTCCGCTCATGCGCGCGCCTCCGCCGGGACGTGGGCGTCGAACCAGGCCTTCATCCCGGCCATCGACGGATCGGCCAGACAGCTGTCGAGATAGCGCCAGAGGCGGGGCAGCATGCTCTCGTATTTCGGCTTGCCGTCGCGCACGACGAGGCGGGCGAAGATGCCGATGATGCGGGCGACGTTGAGCGCGCCCAGGGCGTGGTAGTCGGCCAGCAGGGTCTCGCGGTCTAGGCCCGGATGGGCGGCGAAATAGCGTTCCAGCGAGGCGGCCTCGCGCTCGGGCGAGACGTCGCGGCGGGCGTCATGCAGCAGCATCGACAGGTCCCACATGCGGTTGGCCCGCACGGCGTCCTGGAAATCGATCAGCCCGACCCGCGCCGGGCCTTCGCGGTCGCCGAGCCAGATGAGGTTCTCGGCGTGATAGTCGCGGTGACAGAAGACCTCGGCGGTGGCTTCGGCCCGCGCCCGGATCGGCGCCCACAGGGCCTCCCACCCGGCCAGCGCCGCCGCGTCGGGGGCGAAGGCCGGCCGCAGCTTCGGCAGCCAGTCGGTGAACAGGTCGGCGGCGCTGACCAGGGCCAGGTCGTCGTAGCTGAGCAGCGGCCAGGCGACGCCGTCGAAGGCCAGCACCGCCGGCGGGCGGGCCGCATGCAGCACGACCAGGGCGTCGATGGCGGCGTCATAGAGCTCGCCTTCGTCGCCACCGGCGGCGATCCGGGCGGCGTAGAGGTCGTCGCCGAGATCCTCCAGCACGGCCAGACCGGCCGCCGCGTCGAAGGCCTCGACCTCTGGCGCGGAGAGGCCCAGCGACTTCAGATAGCGGGCGCAGGCGACGAAGGCGTCGACCCGGCCGGACGCCAGCCGGTAGGCGGCGTTGAAGCCGAGCGCGATCCGTTCGTCCCGCGTCGCCTCCGGCGGACAGGGGGCGGTCTCCGCCTTCGGCGGCTGGTCCATGAAGATGCGGCTGGTTCCGTCGGCCAGGTGCAGCCGCTCATAGACCCGCGTGGAGGCGTCGCCGCTCAGGGCCTCGCGACGCGCGTCGCCGAAGCCGTGGGCTGTCAGAAAAGCGGCCTTGGCGGCCTCCCGCTCAGAACTCAAGCGTCCGTCCCTTCCATGCGCCGTGGGGGGTCAGCCGCGCCACGCGGCCGTCCGCCCCGTCTCCGAGGCTGATGTCTATATCGAGTCGGTCGGGCGGCAGCCGACCCTCCAGCCGCTGCGGCCACTCGATGAGCGCCGCGCCCTCGTCGAGCGCCTCGTCGAGGCCGATCTCGTACGCCTCGTCCGGGCTGGTCAGCCGGTAGAGGTCGAAGTGGGCCAGCGGGAAGGCCGCCGTCTCGTAGAACTGCACCAGGGTGAAGGTCGGGCTGGGCACGTCCTCGTCGGGCGTGGTCAGGGTCCGCACCAGCGCCCGCACCAGGGTCGACTTGCCCGCGCCCAGCGGGCCCTGCAGGCAGATCGCCTCGCCATCGCGCAGCACGCCGGCCAGGGCCGCGCCCAGACGCGACGTGGCGGCCTCGTCCGGCAGGGCGATCTCGGCGGGAAGGATCATGCGAAGGGGCGATCAGGGTCGAACGGAAGGGTGCGTTCCACATAGGCCTTGATCGCGGCGCTGGCGACGGTCGCGTCGTCATCCAGCGTCTCCGGCGCGATGGGACGACCGATCGTGACGTTGAATCGCCGCCCGGACTTGTTGAGCAGCTCATGGAACAGGGTGATGTCGCGCAGCTCCGGGGAGAACCGGTCGAAGAAATGGAACAGCGTCGCCCAGGGCCCTTCCACATGCACCGGGATGATCGGGGCGTCATACTTCACCGCGACCGAGACGGCCGTGGGCATCCAGACCGGGTCGGTCAGCACGCCGTTGCGGTCGCGCCGGGCCAGCTTTCCGGCCGGAAACACCATCAGCGCCCGCTCGGCCTCCATCACCGCCTTCGTCATGGTCAGCGTCAGGCGCGTGCGGTCGCGGGTGCGCTTGGCCGGCACCCACTCCACCGGGATCAGGGTCTCGTCGAACTTCGCGCAGACCCGGTGGGCGTCGGAATTGGCGTAGAAGATGATGTCCGGCCGCGCGCCCTTGAGCGCGTCATAGACGGCCACGCCGTCGGCGATGCCGGTCGGGTGATTGCCGACGATGATCACCCGCCCCGCGCGCGGCAGGTGATGCAGGCCCGAGACGACGACGTCGATGCCCAGCAGGTCCGAGACGAACTCCAGCGCGGCCCTGCCGTCCATCGGGGCGATGGCGTCGGCCATCCGGCGCGCCCGGTCATAGCCCAGCAGGGCATAGAGCAGCGGCCGCAGCACCGGCCAGGCCGGCGAGCCCGACAGCTTCGGCGCGCGCTCCTCGATCAGCACGTCGACGATGTGCGCCGCGCGGGCGCGGGGCTGCGGTTCGGAGCGGGCGATGGCGGCGGCGTCCATGGGGGGAACTCTACCGGCGCCCGGTCTTTGCGCAATCCGGCCTAGCCGCGCCCGGGTGAAGGGCATAAAACGCGCGCCTCATCGCAGCCCCCGGGAGATCGCCATGCGGGACATTCGCCATTTCGTGAACGGTTCGGCCTTCGAGGGCGCGTCCGGGCGGTTCGGGGACATCTTCAATCCCAACACCGGCGAGGTCCAGGCGCGGGTGCAGCTGGCCACCCCGGCCGAGCTCGACAAGGCGGTCCAGGCCGCCGCCGCGGCCTTCCCGGCCTGGTCGGCGACCAACCCCCAGCGCCGCGCGCGGGTGATGTTCGAGTTCAAGCGGCTGGTCGAAGCCAACATGCAGGACCTCGCCGAGCTGCTGTCGAGCGAGCACGGCAAGGTCATCGCCGACAGCAAGGGCGACATCCAGCGCGGCCTCGAGGTGATCGAGTTCGCCTGCGGCATCCCCCATGCGCTGAAGGGTGAATACACCGAGGGCGCGGGCCCGGGCATCGACGTCTATTCGATGCGCCAGGCGCTGGGCGTGGTCGCCGGCATCACCCCGTTCAACTTCCCGGCCATGATCCCGATGTGGATGTTCGGCGTGGCCATTGCGGTGGGCAACACCTTCATCCTCAAGCCGTCGGAGAAGGACCCGTCGGTGCCGGTCCGTCTGGCCGAGCTGATGATGGAGGCCGGCGCTCCGGCGGGCGTGCTGAACGTGGTTCACGGCGACAAGGTCAGCGTCGACGCCATCCTGCAACACCCGGACATCAAGGCCGTCAGCTTCGTCGGCAGCTCCGACATCGCCCACTACGTCTATTCGCAAGGGACTCTGCACAACAAGCGGGTCCAGGCCATGGGCGGGGCCAAGAACCACGGCATCATCATGCCCGACGCCGACCTCGACCAGGTGGTCAAGGACCTGTCGGGCGCCGCCTTCGGCTCGGCCGGCGAGCGCTGCATGGCGCTGCCGGTGGTCGTGCCGGTCGGCAAGAAGATCGCCGACGAACTGCGCGAACGGATGATCGCCGAGATCGACACCCTGAAGGTCGGGCTGTCCAACGACGCCGACGCCCAGTACGGCCCGGTCGTCTCCGCCGCCCATCGCCAGAAGATCGCCGACTACATCCAGATCGGAAAGGACGAGGGGGCCGAACTGGTCGTCGACGGCCGCGACTTCAAGCTGCAGGGCTACGAGAAGGGCTTCTTCATCGGCCCGAGCTTCTTCGACGGCGTGAAGCCCGGCATGAAGACCTACCACGAGGAAATCTTCGGCCCGGTGCTGCAGATGGTCCGCGCCGAGAGCTTCGAGGAGGCCGTCGAGCTTCCCAGCAAGCACCAGTACGGCAACGGGGTGGCCATCTTCACCCGCAGCGGCCGCGCCGCCCGCGAGTTCGCCAACCGCGTCCAGGTCGGCATGGTCGGCATCAATGTGCCGATCCCCGTGCCGGTCGCCTACCACACCTTCGGCGGCTGGAAGCGCAGCGCCTTCGGCGACACCAACCAGCACGGCATGGAAGGCGTGAAGTTCTGGACCAAGGTCAAGACGATCACCGCCCGCTGGCCCGAGGGCGAGGTCGGGGATTCGAGCTTCGTCATTCCGACGATGAAATAGTTACGGCAATCCTCCCCGCATCGCGCCTTTGGCCTAGTGGGGAGGATTGGCGTTGAGGATGAGATCCCGCGTCACCCCGTCCAGCACCAGCCGCCCGGAGCGGGTGGCCCTGAGCCGGGCCGGATCGGCCGCCAGCAGGCCCTCGTCGACCAGTCCGGCCACCACCGGATGGGCGGCCGTCAGCCCCAGCGCCGCCAGTTCCCCGAACCCCACACCCTCGTCTGTGCGCAAACCCATCAGCAGCCGCTCCTCGGCCCGGGCGACCGGCGACAGCGCCTCGGGTTCGCGAAAGCCGAGGCCCGTCTCGCCGACGTCGCGGATGTAGTCGGCGACCCTGGCCGCGGCCTCGGTGGCCGTGCGCATGCCGTGCAGCGTCAGCCGGCCATGGGCGCCCGGCCCCACGCCGACATAGTCCTGCCCGCGCCAGTAGATCAGGTTGTGCCGCGACCGCGCCGCCTGGCCCCGCGCGTGGTTGGACACCTCGTAGGCGTCGAACCCGGCCGCCTCCAGCACCTGTTGCGTCGTGTCGTAGAGCGCCGCGCCGGTCGCGTCGTCGGCGGGCCTGAACAGTCCGCGTCCGACGGCCCGGTCGAACGCCGTACCGGCCTCGATGGTCAGCTGGTAGGGCGAGATGTGCTCGGCGCCGAGATCGATGGCCCGGGCCAGCTGCTCGCGCCAGGCGTCAACCGTCTGGCCCGGCAGGGCGTAGATCATGTCGACCGACAGGCGCGGAAAGGTCTTCGCCGCCAGCTCGGCCGCGCGGCCGGCTTCGGCCGCGTCGTGATTGCGGCCGAGGAACCCGAGCGCCTCATCGTCGAACGACTGCAGGCCCAGCGACAGCCGGGTGACCCCGGCCTCGGCGAACCCGGCGAACCGGCCCGACTCGGCGTCGGTGGGGTTGGCTTCGAGGCTGACCTCGAGGTCGGCTTGCGCGTCCCACAGGCGGCGCGCCGCGGCGATGATGTCGGCGGCCCACTGCGGATCCATCAGCGAGGGCGTGCCGCCGCCGAGGAACACCGAGGCCAGCCGCCGGGGCCCGGTCAGGCCGCGCTGCGCCTCAAGGTCGGTCAGGATCGCCGCCGCCAGATCGGCCTGCTCGGCCTGCTTGCGGTCGCGCACGACGTTGAAGTCGCAGTAGGGGCAGATCTTCGCGCAGTAGGGCCAGTGGACATAGACGCCCAGCGGCGGCAGGTCGGTCAAAACAGCGCGGCTTTCAGCAGGGCGAAGGCCCGGGCGCGGTGACTCATGGCGTCCTTGTGGGCCGGGTCCATCTCGCCGAACGTCTGGCCGTGGCCGTCGGGGACGAAGATCGGATCGTAGCCGAAGCCGCGATCGCCGCGCCCCGGGAACACCAGCCGGCCGTCGACGCGGCCCTCGACCACCACGGCCGGGCCGTCGGGCCAGGCCACGGCGAGGGCGCTGGTGAACCAGGCCGAGTGGTCGTCCGAGCCGGTCTCGATCAGCCGTTCCTCGACCTTGGCCATGGCGGCGGCGAAATCCCTGGTCGGACCGGCCCAGCGGGCGGAGAAGATGCCGGGCGCGCCGTCGAGCGCCGTCACCGACAGGCCCGAGTCATCGGCCAGGGCGATCTTCCCGCTCAGCTGCGCCGCGTGCCGGGCCTTGAGCAGGGCGTTGCCGGTGAAGGTCGATTCCGTCTCGTCCGGCTCGGGCAGGCCCAGGCTTCCGGCCGCGAGAATCTCGAACCGGCCGTCGAGCAGGGCGACCAGCTCCCTGGCCTTGCCGGGATTGTGGGTCGCGGCGACGAGGGTGGTTCCGGGCTGGAGGATCAGCGGCATGGCAATGTCCTTTGCTGCCGCCTTCCTCGCCCCGAACCCGGCGCCGCGCAAGCCACGGTCTGTTTATGCTGCACTGCATTACGGCCGCGTAATGATGTTACGCAAGTTTAATATCGTTTATCGATAATCTTCTTGATCGAAGAACGGCAAATCCCTAGTTTGGGGATGCGGACGGGACGCGAGTTCAGCCCGCCGGGTGTGGAGGGGTCCACATTCGTATTGCACTGCAACATCAAGGAGGGACTCATGTCCGCGCAAAAAATGACGAACCTGGTCGACAAGGTCGCGATGACCCTGGTCAACGCCGCCCTGCTCGCCGCTCTGCCCATGGCGGCGGTGCTGTTCGTTTCCCACTCGCTCTGATCGGCGCCCTTTTATGAGGGCCCCGATCAGGGCATCCTCGCCGGCCGCTCCGCGGCTCGCCTCTCCCAACCGATGCCGGGCGCATCCGTTCGGCGAGGCGAGCCCGGGCTGAAAGCGGCCGGCGGGATCCGGGCTTTGGACCGGAAGTAATCTAGGGGGATGCGCCATGCGCGCTTTGGGGCCGGGCTCGGTGTCGAGCTTCCTCAAGACCATTCTCGACGTGGTCTATTACGCCTTGTGGGTGCTGATCGGCGCGGCCCTGACGTTCGCGCTCGTCACCCTGCTGTTCAGTTTCAATCCTGGTCTGCTGGCGGGTTCGATCCCGTTCAGCGAGCGCCTCGCGCGCGTCGTCGAGCGCGGTCCGTCCTTCGCCACCGTGCTGGTCGCCGGCGCCGCCTACATGGGCGGGGTGCTGGCGATCGTCGACATCCTGCGGCGGATCTTCGTCACCCTGACGGCCGGCGATCCCTTCCATCCCGAGAATGTCCGCCGCCTGCGCACGGTCGGCGTGATCTTCGGCGGCCTCGAGGTCGGCCGGTTCCTCGTCGCGGCGATCATGAAGCTGGTCGCGCCCGGCGAGATCCGCACGGTCGAGGCGTCGCTCAACCTGACCACCTGGTTCGCGGTGCTGGTCATCTTCGTGCTGGCGGAGGTGTTCCGCGAGGGCGCGCGCCTGCGCAACGAAGCCGAACTGACGATCTAGGGCAGGCGCGTATCATGGCCATTCGCTGCACTCTCGACCGCATGCTGCAGGAGCGACGCATGTCGCTGACCGAGCTGGCCGACCGCGTCGGCGTGACGATCGCCAACCTGTCGATCCTCAAGACCGGCAAGGCCCGCGCGCTGCGCTTCTCGACGCTGGACGCGCTGTGCCGCGAGCTGCAGTGCCAGCCCGGCGACATCGTCGTCTTCGAACCCGGCCCCGGCATGGAGCTGGAGGACGACGACGACAGCGCCTACGGCGGGGCCTAGGGGACATGTACCGAAGGTACGTGTCCCCCAATCGAGCAGGCAGGGTTTAGGGGACACGTACCTTCGGTACATGTCCCCGGCGCCTACCCCACCGCCGCGCGTTGCAGCGCAAACAGCTCGCCGATGCCCTTCTCGGCCAGGCCCAACAGGGCCTCGAACTCGGCGCGGGTGAAGCCGCGCTTCTCGCCGGTGGCCTGGATCTCGACGATGTCGCCGCTTCCGGTCAGGACGAAGTTGGAGTCGGCCTCGGCCGAGGAGTCTTCCTCGTAGTCGAGGTCGAGCACGGCGAGGTTCTGATGCACGCCGCAGGACACGGCCGCGACCTGGTCGAGGATCGGGTCGGTCTTGATGACCCCTTCTTCCAGCAGGTAGCGCGTGGCCAGCCTCAGGGCGACCCAGGCGCCGGTGATGGCCGCGGTGCGGGTGCCGCCGTCGGCCTGGACGACGTCGCAGTCGATCTGGATCTGCCGCTCGCCGAGCGCCTTCATGTCGACCACGGCCCGCAGCGAGCGGCCGATCAGCCGCTGGATTTCCTGGGTCCGGCCCGACTGCTTGCCCTGGGCGGCCTCGCGCCGGCCGCGGGTGTGGGTGGCGCGCGGCAGCATGCCGTACTCGGCCGTGACCCAGCCCGCGCCCTTGCCGCGCATCCAGCCCGGCACGCCCTCGTCGACGCTGGCGGTGACCAGCACCCTGGTGTGGCCGAAGGTCACCAGACACGAGCCCTCGGCGTAGCGGTTGACGCCGGTTTCGAGAGTCACGGCGCGCATCTGGTCGGCGGCGCGTTCGGAAGGTCGCATGGTCTGGTCCTGAGGAGGCGCGCACGGGTTGCGCGCGGGCAGGCGCCGCTTATCCTATTGGCCGACAGGTCGTCCACCGGCCTGCGACAGGACCCATGACCCCGATCTTCACCAGCGGCCCCTCCCGCACCGCCAGCCTGACCGATCTGGATGACCGCGCCCGGGACATCTTCCGGCGGATCGTGGAGAGCTATCTCGAGACCGGCGACCCGGTCGGCTCGCGCACCCTGTCGCGCGGCGGGGTGCAGCTGTCGCCCGCCTCGATCCGCAACACCATGCAGGACCTGGCCGGCCTCGGCCTGCTCGACTCGCCGCACTCGAGCGCCGGCCGCATGCCGACGCACGCGGGCCTGCGCCTGTTCGTCGACGGCCTGCTGGAAGTCGGCGACGTCGGCGAGGCCGAGCGGCGCGAGATCGACGCCCGCCTGTCGGCCCACGGCCGCAACTTCGACGAGGCGCTCAACGAGGCCAGCGCCATCCTGTCCGGCCTGGCCGGCGGAGCGGGCATGGTCGTCAGCCCGGTGCGCGAGGCGGGGGTCAAGCACGTCGAGTTCGTCGCCCTCGACGCCGACCGCGCGCTGGCCGTGATGGTCTTCGAGGACGGCCAGGTGGAGAACCGGCTGATGCGGCTGTCGCCGGGCCTGACGCCTTCGGCGCTGCAGGAGGCGTCCAACTTCCTCGCCGCCCGGCTCAAGGGCCGCACCCTGGCCCAGGCCGGGGCCGAGATCCGCGCCGAACTCGACCAGGCCCGGACCGAGCTGGACAAGACCGCCGCCCGCCTCGTCGAGGACGGTCTGGCCGCCTGGGGCGGCGGCGACGACGCCGAGCGGGCCCTGATCGTGCGCGGCCGGGCCAACCTGCTCAACGACCCCGCCACGGCGGGCGATCTGGCGCGGGTGCAGAAGCTGTTCGACGACCTGGAACAGAAGGAGCAGCTGATCGGTTTGCTGGACGGGGTCCGCGACGCCCAGGGCGTGCGTATTTTCATTGGCGCGGAAACGCGACTTTTCTCGCTTTCGGGTTCCGCCGTGATCGCGGCGCCCTATATGACGGGCCGACAGAAGGTGCTGGGCGCGATCGGCGTGATCGGGCCCGCCCGCCTCAACTATGCCCGGGTCATCCCGCTGGTGGACTACACCGCGCGGGTCCTGGGCCGCATGCTGGACGGATAGACGAGTATGACCGACGACACCGCCGCCAACGGCCACGATCACGACCCCGCGCTGGAGGTCGAAACCGCGCAGGACGCCGCCGAAGCGGACGTCGAGGCGCTCAAGGTCGAGGTCGCCGCGCTGAAGGACCAGATCCTGCGCTACGCCGCCGAGGCCGACAACACGCGCCGCCGGGCCGAGCGCGACCAGAACGACGCCCGCGCCTACGCCATCCAGAAGTTCGCCCGCGACCTGTTCGCCGTCGCCGACCACCTGTCGGCCGCCACGACCCACGCCCCGCGCGACTTCGCCGACCAGGTGGTCAAGAACTTCGTCGTCGGCGTGGAGATGACGCAGAAGGAACTGCAGTCGGCGTTCGAGCGCAACGGCCTCAAGCGCATCGAGCCGGAAAAGGGCGGCAAGTTCGACCCGCACCAGCACCAGGCGATGATGGAACAGCCCGGCGAGGGCGTGGCCCCGGGCGCGGTGATCAAGACCCTGCAGGCCGGCTACGAACTGCACGGCCGCATCGTCCGTCCGGCGATGGTCGTGGTGGCGGCCAAGACCGGCGCCGCCGACACCGGCGCGGCCCCGGCGGCCAACCCCTATGCCGACGCCGAAGGCGACAGCGCCGGCGGTTCGGTGGATACCAAGGCCTGATCCCTGAGGTTTTTGGATCCTCCCCAGCAAAGCTGGGGAGGGGGACCACGCGAAGCGTGGTGGAGGGGAGTCGGTGCACGGACTCCCCTCCACCGCCTCCGGCGGTCCCCCTCCCCGCAAAAGGCGGGGAGGATTGGATCAAACGAAGCCGCGCCCCCTTCCGTGAGCCGCCTTTTCCGCTAATGTCCCTAGTCCCTTGGCAGGCGAACCGGCGGGGGCCCGACGATTCGCCTGTCACCTTCCGGACCTCGGACGAGACATGAAGCTTACGATCGAGCGGGCGGCGCTGCTGAAGGCCCTGGGCCACGTGCAGAGCGTCGTTGAACGCCGCAACACCATTCCGATCCTGTCGAACGTGCTGCTGACCGCCGAACGCGAGCGGGTCGGCTTCTCGGCGACCGATCTGGACATGGAGATCATCGACGGCGGCGCGGCCCAGGTCGACGTGCCGGGCCAGATCACCGCTCCGGCGCACACCCTCTACGAGATCGTCCGCAAGCTGCCGGAAGGCGCGGACGTGTCGCTGACCCTGTCGGGCGACGATCCCCGGCTGCAGGTCGCGGCCGGCCGCTCGAAGTTCAACCTGCCGGTCCTGCCGGCCGGCGACTTCCCGGTGATGAGCTCCGACGGCCTGTCGCCGGCCATCCCGGTCGACGCCAACGACCTGATGCGGCTGATCGACAAGACCCGCTTCGCCATCTCCACCGAGGAGACGCGCTACTATCTGAACGGCCTGTACGTGCACACGGTGGTCGAGAACGGCCAGCCGATGCTGCGCTGCGTGGCCACCGACGGCCACCGCCTGGCCCTGGCCGAGATGCCGGCCCCCGAGGGCGCCGCCGGCCAGCCGGGCGTGATCATCCCGCGCAAGACCATCAACGAGGCGCGCCGCCTGCTGGAGGACGCCGGCGAGACGGTCGACTTCCAGGTCAGCGCCCAGAAGGTCCGCTTCGACTTCGGCCAGGCCGCCCTGACCTCCAAGGTTATCGACGGCTCGTTCCCCGACTACATGCGGGTCATCCCGCGCGACAACCAGAAGATCATGACCGTCGACAACGCCTTGTTCGCCAAGGCCGTCGACCGCGTGGCGACCATCTCGGCGGAAAAGAGCCGCTCGGTGAAGCTGGCCATCGAGCCGGGCCGGGTGACCCTGACCGTGCGCAACATGGAAGCCGGCCAGGCCGTGGAAGAGGTCGAGGTCGACTACGACGGCGAGTCGTTCGAGATCGGCTTCAACGCCCGCTACCTGCTGGACGTCACCGGCCAGATCGGCGGCGAGACGGCGGAATTCCGCTTCGCCGATCCGGCGTCGCCGACGCTGGTGCTGGATCCGACCGACGCCGGCGTGAAGTACGTGCTGATGCCGCTGCGGGTGTAGGGGCGGACTCTTCGAGACCACGGAAAATAAGGGGACAGCTTACTCATTCCCGCGCCGCGGCGGCGAGAGTCGACGGAAATGAGTAAGCTGTCCCCTTATTTCCCCTTATTTCCGCCCTACCCCTTCGCCGCCGCCTCGAGCGGGGCGATGTCGAGCTTGACCATCTTCAGCATCTGCTCGGTCACGCGTTTGACCACGGCCGGGTCGGGGTCGCTCATCAACTCCCCCAGGCGCCGCGGCGTGATCTGCCAGCTGAGGCCCCAGCGGTCCTTCAGCCAGCCGCACTGCTCGACGCTGCCGCCCTCCTTCAGCGCCTCCCACAGCCGGTCGAGCTCGGCCTGGGTGTCGACTTCGACCATGATCGAGAAGGCGTGGTTGAACGGGTCCAGTGGCCCGGCCTCGATGGCCGCGTAGCGCTGGTCGCCGAGGGTGAACCAGGCGAGCGTGACGCTGCCGGCCGGGCCGGACGGGTTGTCGCCCATCACCGCCGAGGTCGTGTCGATGCTCGAGCCCGGGATCAGCGACGTGTAGAGGCGCAGCGCCGCCATCATGTCCTTCTCGAACCACAGATGCTGGGTCACCTTCATCGCGTCGTCCTCCGTTGTCGTTGAAGCGGCCATGGCGGCCGCTGTGCCGTCCCCAGGACGAACGGGCATGCGCCGCACCGACAGGGTCGCGGAAAATTCGCCGGGGACAGGTTAAGCTGTCCCTTGGGACTGCTTAACCTGTCCCCCTCACTGACCTACAGTATCAGCCATGTCCCTGCGTCTGCCCCAGACCCGGTCGTCGTCAAGCGCCTCCGCGGGCGAGATCTTCGACGCCGGCCTGCAGACCGAGCTGATGGCCGAGAAGGCCGCCTCGCTCGGGCGGGCCGGGCGCCGGGTCGAGACGACCCTGGCGGCGCTGCGCGAGGCCGCCGACGAAGACCGCCCCGCCGCCCTGAAGGCCGCCGCCGACGCGGTCTGGAGCCTGTTCGTCCAGCGCGAGATCTGCGGCCAGCGCGACCAGAAGCCGGTCATCGAGATCTACGGCATCCCGAAAGAGGTGCTGGTGCGGCTGGGGGCGCGGTGAGGCCCTTCCTCTCCCGCGAGGGAGAGGGGGACCACCCGGAGCGTGGTGGAGAGGGAGGCGCGGTGTCGGCCGAACACCCCCGTCCCATGTTGGATGCTGATGCGCCCTGAAGGCCTTGATGGAATTCTCCGCTCCGGGCGGCGACCTTGGTCAAGGACCGCTTCGCGGCCGCGCAGCGGCGGGCCCTTAAGGGCCCGTCCTTGACCAAGGTCCCGCCGGAGCAAGCATGCTCATCAAGACATCAGGACGAATTCCGCCGCGAGAGGTGGAGGCAAACTGGCCGCCAACTGCGCCTCCCTCTCCACCCTGCTCCGCAGGGTCCCCCTCTCCCTCCGGGAGAGGAACGACGCGGGAACGGTCGCGCGTTTGCCGCCGGCCCGTAGCAGGCTAAACGAAGCCCCATGCACTCGGCCCTCACCGCTCTCACCCTGACCAACTTCCGCTCCTACGAGCGGGCGGAGCTGCGCGCCGGGGGGCGGACGGTGTTCCTGTTCGGGCCGAACGGGGCGGGCAAGACCAATCTGCTGGAAGCCATAAGCCTGCTGTCGCCGGGCCGCGGCCTGCGCGGGTCGAGCATCGCCGAGGTCGGCCGACGGCTGCCGGGCGAGACCGGCGGCCGTGCCTGGGCCGTGTCGGCGCGGATCGTCAACGGCGAGGACGAGGTCCAGCTGGGCACCGGGACCGAGGTCGCGGGCGCGGCGCGGCGGCTGGTGCGGCTGGAGGGCGAGACCGTGCCGCCCGGCCGGCTGGCGGACCACATCCGGCCGATCTGGCTGACCCCGGCGCAGGACCGGCTGTTCCTCGAGGCGGCCGGCGACCGGCGGCGGTTCTTCGACCGGCTGGTGTTCGCCGCCGAGCCGGCGCACGCGGCCCATGCCGCCGCCTATGACAAGGCCCTGCGCGAGCGGATGCGGCTGCTGACCGACGAGACCGCGCGGCCCGACCCGGTCTGGCTGTCGGCGCTGGAGGCCCGCATGGGCGAGGCCGGCGCCCTGATGGCCTCGGCCCGCGCCCGCACCCTGGCGGCGCTGCAGGCGGAGATCGACAGCCGTGGCGCGCGGCCCTTCCCGCAGGCGCGCCTGAGTCTCGCCGGCGAGTGGGAAAAGCTGGCCGGCGAGGGCGTCGAAACCGCCGAAATCGAAGCCCGACTGGTGGCCGCCCTGGCCGCCGCGCGCAGCCGCGACGCGGCCGCCGGACGGGCGCTGACGGGCCCGCACCGGGGTGATCTGGCGGTCATCCACGCCGAAAAGGACCGGCCCGCCGCCGAATGTTCGACCGGCGAGCAGAAAGCCTTGATTCTGAACCTGGTTTTGGCCCAGGCGGCGCGACTTTCCGCTGCAGAATCAGCGCCGGCTCCTGTATTATTGCTGGACGAAGTCGCCGCCCATCTCGACCCGCTCCGGCGGGCCGCGCTGGCGGATGAAATCGCGGCGCTCGGCCTGCAGGCTTTCCTGACCGGAACGGACGAGTCGCTGTTCGACCCCTTCAAGGGTCGGGCCCTCGGCGTCCGCGTGGAAGCCTCGGGTCTGACCGTTCTGGACCGCTGAATGACCGACGAAACCGAAGACCACGGCGCCCCGCAGGCGCACGGCGAATACGACGCCGACTCGATCAAGGTGCTCAAGGGCCTGGACGCCGTGCGCAAGCGTCCCGGCATGTACATCGGCGACACCGATGACGGCTCGGGCCTGCACCACATGGTCTACGAGGTGGTCGACAACGCCATCGACGAGGCCCTGGCCGGCCACGCCACCAAGGTCGAGGTGATCCTCAACGCCGACGGCAGCTGCACGGTCACCGACGACGGCCGCGGCATCCCCGTCGACATGCACGAGGGCGAGGGCGTCAGCGCCGCCGAGGTCATCATGACCCAGCTGCACGCGGGCGGTAAGTTCGACCAGAACAGCTACAAGGTCTCCGGCGGCCTGCACGGCGTCGGCGTCTCGGTGGTCAACGCGCTCAGCGACTGGCTTGAGCTGAAGATCTACCGCAACGGCAAGGCCCACCAGATGCGCTTCGAGCGCGGCGACGCGGTCTCGTCCCTGGTCATCACCGGCGACGCGCCGATCCGCGGCGAGGGCGACTCGCGCCAGGGCCAGCCCCTGACCGGCACCCAGGTCACCTTCTTCCCGTCGGTGACGACCTTCGCCTTCATCGAGTTCGACCGGAAGACGCTCGAGCACCGCCTGCGCGAGCTGGCCTTCCTCAACAGCGGCGTGACGATCCACTTCCGCGACCTGCGCGACGCCGAGCCGTGGGAAGAGATCCTGCACTACGAGGGCGGCATCGAGGCCTTCGTCCGCCATCTCGACAAGGCCAAGACCGCGCTGATCAGCGCCCCGATCTCGGTCCGCGGCGTGCGCGAGAAGGTCGAGATCGACCTCTCCCTGCAGTGGAACGACAGCTACCACGAGCACATGCTGTGCTTCACCAACAACATCCCGCAGAAGGACGGCGGCACCCACCTGTCGGCCTTCCGCGCGGCCCTGACCCGGGTCATCACCGGCTATGCCGAAAGCTCGGGCATGGCCAAGAAGGAGAAGGTCTCGGTCACCGGCGAGGACGCCCGCGAAGGCCTGACCTGCGTCCTGTCGGTCAAGGTGCCGGACCCCAAGTTCAGCTCCCAGACCAAGGACAAGCTGGTCTCGTCCGAAGTGCGCCCGGCCGTCGAGGGCCTGGTGCAGGAAGGCCTGTCCACCTGGTTCGAGGAACATCCGGCCGAGGCCAAGGCGATCGTCCTGAAGATCGCCGAGGCCGCCGCCGCCCGCGACGCGGCGCGCAAGGCCCGCGAACTGACCCGCCGCAAGAGCGCGCTCGACATCACCAGCCTGCCCGGCAAGCTGGCCGACTGCCAGGAACGCGACCCGGCCAAGTCCGAACTGTTCATCGTCGAGGGTGACTCCGCCGGCGGCTCGGCCAAGCAGGCGCGCAACCGCGAGAACCAGGCCGTGCTGCCCCTGCGCGGCAAGATCCTCAACGTGGAGCGGGCCCGGTTCGACAAGATGCTGTCGTCCGAGCAGGTCGGCACCCTGATCATGGCGCTCGGCGCCGGGATCGGCCGCGACGAGTTCGACATCGAGAAGATGCGCTACCACCGCATCGTCATCATGACCGACGCCGACGTCGACGGCGCCCACATCCGCACGCTGCTGCTGACCTTCTTCTACCGTCAGATGCCCGAGGTGATTGAACGCGGCTACCTCTACATCGCCCAGCCGCCGCTCTACAAAGCGGCCAAGGGCAAGTCCTCGCGCTACCTCAAGGACGACGCCGAATACGAGGCCTTCCTGATCGACGAAGGCGTCGAGGGCGCCGAGCTGGACCTGTCCAGCGGCGAGCGGATGATGGGCAAGGACCTGCTGGCCCTGGTCCAGACCAGCCGCGCGGCCAAGGCCAACATCGAGCGCCTGTCGGCCCGCGCCCCGGCCTTCGCCATCGAGCAGACCGCGCTGGCCGGGCTGATGGGCGAGACGCCGGACATCGCCGAGGCGGCCCGCCGCCTGAACCTCTACGCCCAGGAAGGCGACGGCCCCTGGTCGGGCGAGCGCAGCGACACCGGCTTCGTGTTCAGCCGCGTGAAGCGCAGCGTGTCGGAAAAGATCGTGCTGGAGGACGCCCTGCTGCAGGCCGCCGACGCCCGCCGTCTGGCCGAGCGCGCCGCCCTGCTGGCCGAGACCTTCCAGGGCCAGGCGGTGTTCCGCCGCAAGGACAAGAGCACCCCCGTGCGCGGCCCGCTCGACCTGTTCGCGGCGGTGATGGACGCCGGCCGCAAGGGCCTGTCGATCCAGCGCTACAAGGGTCTGGGCGAGATGAACCCCGAGCAGCTGTGGGAAACCACGCTCGACTCCGAGGCCCGCACCCTGCTGCAGGTCAAGGTCAACCACGCCGACGAGGCCGACGACATGTTCGCCCGGCTGATGGGCGAACTGGTCGAGCCGCGCCGCGAGTTCATCCAGGCCAACGCCCTGGACGCCGAGGTCGACGTCTGACGGCATGACCCTGTCGCCCGCCGAGCACTGGCGTCAGACCGCCATGGCCGCGCTGGCCCGGGGAGACCGGGTCGCGGCCATCGCGGCGCTCGAACGAGCCCTGACCCTGCTGCCCGACGACGCCGACCTGCGCTCGCGACTGGCGCTGCAACGCCTGAACCACGGCGACCTGTCCGGCGCCCGCGCCGAAGCCGGCCGGGTCGGCCAGACCCCCCGCGCCGACGCCCGCTCGCTCGACCGGTCGGGCCATGTGCTGTGCAGCACGCGCGACTACGCGGCGGGCCTCGCCCTGTTCCGCCGCGCCGCCGCCCTGTCGCCGAACGATCCCGGCATCCTCAGGAACCTCGCCTGGGGCGCGCAGTACGTCGGCGATTTCGACGCGGCGGCCGACGCCCTGCGCCGCGCCATCAGGGTCGCGCCCGACGACGCCATGGCCTGGTCGACCCTGTCGGGCCTGCCGGGCTGGAACCCGACCGACGACGACATCGCGGCCCTGCAGCGGCTCGCCCGCGCCGCGCGCGACGATGTCGAGAAAAGCCTGGCGGCCGGCCACGCCCTGGCGCGGGCGTTCGAATCCCGGGGCGACTATCCGCGGGCTCTTGAGGCCCTTACCGAGGCCAAGGCGGCGCGGCGTCGCCGTCAGCCCTATGACGTGGAGGCGGACCTCGCCCTGTTCCGGGCCGCCGTTCATGCCTGGGAGACCGGGCCGCGCGGCGCGGGCGATCCGTCCCCGGCGCCGATCTTCGTCGTCGGCCCGCCCCGCTCCGGCACGACGCTGATGGACCGGATCCTGTCGAGCCACCGTGACGTCGTCTCGGCCGGTGAACTGCCGGTGATGGTCGCCCTGGCGCTCAATGTCGCGGGCCAGCCGCCGACGGCCCGGCTGACGGCGCAGGCCGTTCTGCGCGCGGCCGGCGGCCCCGCGGGTCCGATGGGCGACGCCTTCCTGCGCGCCGCCGCCGGCTTCGCGGAACCGGCGGCGCGGTTCGTCGACAAGCGGCCGTTCAACCTGATCCTCGCCGGCATGATCGCCCGCATCCTGCCCAACGCCCGCATCCTGCGCCTGCGCCGGCCGGCCGCCGACACCGTCGTCGGCAACTACCGGCAGTTCTTCAACACCCGTTCCCTGTTCCACGACTACAGCTACGACCTCGCCGACACGGCGCGGTACATCGACGGCATGGAGACGCTGAGCGAGGCCTGGGAAGCGCGCCTGCCGCCCGACCGCTACCGCGTCATCGACTATCCCGCGCTGGTCGCCCGGCCCGAACAGACCATGCGCGAGACCCTGGCCTTCTGCGGCCTGGACTGGGATCCGGCCTGTCTGTCGTTCCACGAGAACACGGCCGCGGTGTCGACCGCCTCGGCGGTGCAGGTGCGCGAGCCGCTGCACGACCGCAACCTCGACATCTGGCGACGCTACGGCCCCGGCCTCGAACCGGCCCTGACGGTGTTGCGTGCGGCCGGCCGACTGGGCGAGGGCGGGCCGGCGGCGGCCTAGTCGTCTTCGCCGACCGGAATCAGCGCGATGATCCTGCCGTCAGGCCCGGCGGTGAGGCTCCAGAACAGCTCCCGACCTTCGAACGCGACGCGGTACTTGCGTTGGACCCTGCCGTCCCTGACGGTCTCGGCGATCAGGTCGGCGGATTTCAGCGGGCCGACCGCGGGCAGCAGCGAGCCGCTCAGCTCGCCGAAGAAGGGAACCATCTCCCTCGCCCCGTCCTCGGTGAACAGCGCCGGGTCGACCTTGCCCGTGGCCGCCGTCGTCAGGATGCGGGTGACCGCCGCGGTCAACGCCGGCCGGCTGTCGCGAAGGACCGGCGCGCGCGGGCCGGCCGGCAGGTAGACGTCCGCCACGCTTTCGGCCAGCAGCGGGTAGAAGCGGTGCTGGTTGGTCAGCACGATGATGGTCAGCTTGCGGTCCTCCGACCGGACCACGTCGGCCAGCGCCGGGCCGCCGCTGTGACCGACGATCGGGACGCCGCGATAGGTCCGCGTGGTCCAGCCGACGCCGAACCCGCCTTTTGATCCGTCCGTCAGGGTCGGCGGGGTCTCGATCAGCCGCAGGCTCTCGGGCTTGAGCAGCCGGCCCTCGTCAACCGCGACAAACACCTTGGCCATATCGCCGGCGGACGAGAACAGGCCGCCGGCGGCGTAGGTGATCTGGCGATAGAGGCCGTCGCTGACATGCTGCCGGCCGTCCTCCCAGGCGTAGACCATGGCGCGCCTTGGCAGCACGTCGCTCCAGCGGACGCCGCCGCGATTGACCGCCTGGCTGAAGCCGGTGTGGGTCAGGCCCAGCGGCGTGATGATCTCGTCGGCGAACAGCGTCGGCAGCGGCTTGCCCGACACCTTCTCGAGGATGGCCTGCAACAGGATGAAGTCGGCCAGCCCGTACTGCGACCGGCTCCCGGGCGGGTAGACCAGGGGAAGGGCCCTGGTGGCCGTCAGGAACTCGTCGAACGTGGCGAACTGGCTGTTGGGCCCGAAGCCCTGGGTCAGGCCCGAAGTGTGGTTGGCCAGCTGGCCGACCCGGATCGCCCGCCAGGCTTCCGGGCCGTCGGGGAAGTACCGGGTCAGCGGGTCGTCGAGCGAGAGTTCGCCGCGTTCGACCATGCGCATCAGCACGATGCCGGTGAACAGCTTGGTGGCCGAGGCGATCTGGAAGGTGGTGTCGGCGTCGACCGCCGCATCCCACTCCAGGTTCGCCTTGCCGTAGCCCTGCAGCTTGAGAATCCTGCCGTGCTGGACCACCGCGACGGCCGCGCCGGGAATATGGCTGCGGGCCATCTGGGCCTGAACCACATCGTCAACCGGGTCGGCGAAGACCGGGCCCGCGACAAGGCAGGCGGCGAGCATCAGGACGGCGAGACGCATGGGCGGGCTCCGGCTGTGGCCCGCCAGACCTAGCGGCCGCCACCGCCGCTGCCACGTTAAACTTCCCTCATGCCGCCGCCGGACAGGCGACGAGCGTCAGCTGTCCTTGACGACCTTGAGCACGGCCGCGCCGTACCGCTGCAGCTTGCTGTCGCCGACGCCGTTGGCCAGCAGCAGCTCGGATGACGACCGGGGCCGAAGCCGGGCGATGTCCTCCAGCGTGCGGTCGGAGAAGATCACATAGGGCGGCACATGCTGCTCGTGCGCCTCGTCCCGCCGCCAGGCGCGCAGGGCCTCGAACAGGGCCGCGGCGTCGCCGGTCAGCTCCGGGCCCTCGCGGCGCTTGCCCCGCGCGGAGGACCGGCCGATGCGGCCGGACGCGTCCTGGCCCTCCGGCGCCTTGCGCACCTGGACCTGCCGCTCGCCGCGATAGACGGCCTTGACCTCGGCGGCGTCGCCCAGACCGATCAGCGGCCGGCCATCGTTGGGATCCTCGCGCAGCAGCCCCTCGAACAGCAGCTGGTCGATCAGGTCGCGCCAGCCGGCCGCGCTGAACTCCTTGCCGATGCCCCAGGTCGACAGGGACGACTCGAACTCGGTGACGTCCCTGGTCTTGCCCAGCAGATGGTCGACCAGCCGGCCGCGGCCGTAGCGGCCGCCCAGCCGGTGGGCGGCGGCCAGCGCCTTCTGCGCCGCGACGCTGGCGTCCAGCGCGGCCGGCGGCGAGAGGCACAGGTCGCAGACGCCGCAGCGGGCGACGCCCTCCTCGCCGAAGTAGCGCCGCACCGCGGCCGCCCGGCAGGCCGTGCCGTCGAGCATGTTGTAGAGCTGGCGCACCTTGCGGATCTGGACCTGGCGGACCTCGTCGGAGACCTCGCGGCTGTCGATCCGGCGCAGGGCCCAGGCCATGTCGGACGAACCGTACAGGGTGATGCCCTCGGCCGGCTGGCCATCGCGCCCGGCGCGGCCGATCTCCTGCCAGTAGGCCTCGATCGAGGCCGGCGGGTCGGCGTGGATCACGTAGCGGACGTCCGGCTTGTCGACGCCCATGCCGAAGGCGATGGTCGCGACCATCACCGCCGCGTCGGCCTCGAGAAAGGTCTCCAGCCGCCGGCTGCGCAGGTCCTTGTCGAGGCCGGCGTGGTAGGCCAGCGCCGGCACCCCCGAGGCCGCCAGCCGCTCGGCCAGCTTTTCGGTGCCCTCGCGCGAGCCGGCGTAGACCACGCCCGAGCGGTTGGGCCGCGCCAGCACCAGTTCCTCGACACGGCCGTGCCCCGGCCCGCGCTTGCGCTCGGCGAACAGGGCCAGCTCGGGCCGGGCGAAGCTGTCGACGAACTCGGCCGCGCCTTCGAGCCGCAGCTCGGTGCGGATGTCCTCGCGCGTGCGGGCGTCGGCCGTGGCGGTGACGGCCAGGCGCGGCACGCCGGGGAAGACGTCGGCCAGCCGGCCGAGCAGCCGGTAGTCGGGCCGGAAGTCGTGGCCCCACTGGCTGACGCAGTGGGCCTCGTCGATGGCGATCAGGGCCAGAGGCGTTCGGGACAGCCGGTTCAGCATCGCCGACTGGCCGAGGCCTTCGGGCGACATGTAGAGCAGGTCCAGTTCGCCGGCGTCGATCCGCCGCCAGATGTCCTGGCGCGCGTCGGGATCGGTGTTCGAGTCGAGTCGCTCGGCGGCCACGCCCGACTGCTTCAGCCCCTCGACCTGGTCGGCCATCAGGGCGATCAGCGGCGAGACCACGAGGCCGAGGCCGGGTCGCAGCAGGCTGGGGATCTGGTAGCAGAGGCTCTTGCCGCCGCCGGTCGGCAGCACGGCCATGGCGCTGCGGCCGGCGAGGACTTCGCCGATCACCTGGCCCTGCATGCCGCGAAAGTCCGGGTGGCCGAAAACGCGGCGCAGGATGTCGCGGGCGGGGGAGAGGGAATCGGTCACGGCCCGCTTATGGCGGTTGATCGCCCGCTTGCTAACCCCCTGCGCAAGTTCTGCATGGACAGGCCGTGAAAAGGGCGTGTTCATTGCCCATCAACCATGGGCAAGGCATCAGGACCCAGACGCCCGCCCGGGGCGTCGGCGACATTTTCCCACAGGCAGCGACGGCGACATGGCGAACGAACAGGGCGTCAAACGGACACCCCTTCAGGCGTTTCTCTACTGGGGCGCGGTGGCCGGCGTCTGGGGACTCATCTTCCTCGTCGCCTTCTTCGCCGTGTTCGCCACCGACCTGCCCGACGTGTCGAAGCTGAACTCGGTCACCCGCCAGCCGTCGATCTCCTATCTCGACCGGTCCGGGGCCCTGATCGCCGTGCGCGGCAGCCAGTACGCGCCGCCCGTCGATCTGGACAAGCTGCCCGACTATGTCCCCAAGGCCTTCATCGCCATCGAGGACCGGCGCTTCTACTACCACCCCGGGTTCGATCCGCTCGGCATCAGCCGGGCCATCGTCAAGGACGTGTCCTGCTGGTGCTTCGCCGCCGGCGGCTCGACCATCACCCAGCAGCTGGCGCGCAACCTGTTCCTGACGCTCGACCAGACCCCGCGCCGCAAGGCCCAGGAGCTGATCCTGGCCGTCTGGCTGGAAATGAAGTTCAGCAAGAAGCAGATCCTCGCCCTTTATCTGAACCGCGTCTATTTCGGCGCCGGCGCCTACGGCATCGAGGCCGCGGCCCAACGCTACTTCAACAAGCCCGCCTCGCGCCTGACCCTCGGCGAAGCCGCCCTGCTGGCCGGCATGATGAAGGGCCCGTCGCGCTACAGCCCGGTTTCGGCCACCGAACGCGCCGCCCGCCGGGCGACCATCGTGCTGGACGAGATGGTCCGCACCAAGGCCATCACCAAGGAAGAACGCGCCGAGGCCTTCCGCAATCCGGTGCGCGTCTCCTCGGTTCTGGCCAACCAGCGCGCGCAGTATTTCACCGACTGGGTCGACGCCCAGGTGCGCTCGCTGGTCGGCGAACCGACCGAGGACCTGATCGTCGAGACCACGCTGGACCTGCCGATCCAGGCCGCCGCGGAATCGGCGGTGCGCGCGGGCGTCAGCGGCGCGCGCGGCCAGGGCGTGCAGCAGGCGGCCCTGGTGGCCATCGACGGCGAGGGCCGTATCCGCGCCTATGTCGGCGGCGCCGACTATTCCGAAAGCCAGTACGACCGCGCGACCAGCGCCCGTCGCCAGGCGGGCTCGGCCTTCAAGCCGTTCGTCTATCTCGCCGCCATGGAGGCGGGGCGCACCCCGGCCGTGGTCGTGACCGACGAGCCGGTGACCATCAACGGCTGGCAGCCGCGCAACTACTCCGGCAAATACCTGGGGCCGATCACCCTGCAGACGGCGCTGGCCCAGTCGGTCAACACGGTCGCCGCGCGACTGGCTGACGAGGTCGGCACAGGCAACGTCGCGGCCGTGGCCCGGCGCCTCGGCATCACCAGCAAGATCCAGCTCGATCCCTCGATGGCGCTCGGCGCGGTCGAGGTCAGCCCGCTGGAGATGGCCCAGGCCTACGCCGCCTTCTCCAACGGCGGCTTCCTCGCCAAGGGCTACGGCATCCAGCGCATCCGTACGGCCAATGGCCGGGTGCTCTACGACCGCAATCTCGAGAAGCGGCCGCGCAAGTCGGTGATCGGCTCGCCGGCGCTGCAGTACATGAACCAGATGATGCGCGAGGTCGTGATCAGCGGCACGGGCAAGCGCGCCCGGGTGCCGAACTACGACATCGCCGGCAAGACCGGCACGACCAGCGATTACCGCGACGCCTGGTTCGTCGGCTACACCGGCGGCTTCGTCACGGCGGTCTGGACCGGCAAGGACGACAACAAGCCGATGAGGGGCGTGACGGGCGGCGGCGCGCCGGCGACCATCTGGCGGTCGTTCATGGGCCAGGCCCTGCCCCGGCTGAAGGCCCAGGCCATTCCCGGCGGCTATGTGCAGGTGGAAGCGCCGCATGACGCGATCGGCGACATCCTGTCGACGCTGGGCATGGGCGACGACGCCGAGAAGCCGCCGACGCCGCAGCCGCAGGCCCCCGCGCCGAAGACCCCGGACGAGATTCCGTACTGACGACGGATCAGCCCCGGCCGACCGCCTGGAGCCGGGCGCCTTCGCGCTTGAGCCAGATCCGATGCGGGGCGGGATCGCCGTTCAGGTCACGCACCAGCGCCCAGAACCGCGGGCCATGGTTGGCCTCGATCAGGTGCGCGCATTCGTGGGCGGCGACGTAGTCGGCGACCTCGGCCGTCGCCAGCGCCAGCCGCCAGCTGTAGCGGATCGAGGCCGGACCCCGGGCGCTGGCCGGCCGGCAGGAGCCCCAGCGGCCGCGCGCGTCGGTGATGGCGATCTTCGGCAGCGGCTGGTTCAGCGCCCGGCAGTGCACGATCGTGCGTTCGGTCAGCCAGCGCCGCGCCTCGACCTTGACCAGCCGCAGCACCCGGTCGCCGAAGGCGGCGTCATCCGGGGCGGTGATCGAGGCGGTCTCGAAGGCCGTCGCCGGATTGAGTTTCGCGCGGCCGGTTCCGGCCACCAGGCGCACGGTCTCGCCGAACAGGCTGATCTCCACACCCGGCCGCAGCGGGGTCGTGGTCGGCAGGTCGGCCAGCTGGCTGGCGATCCAGTCGACCCGCTCGTGGGCGAAGGCGACGGCCTCGTCGAGACGTCGGGCGCTGGGGGCGATGGCGATGGCTTCGCGCTTGACGCGGTCGACCCGCAGGCTGATGCGCCGCGCGCGGGCGTTGACCGACAGGCGCACCGGATGGCCGTCCGCCTCAATGCGGTCGCCATGGCTGAAACGGGGCCGGCCGAAGAGCTTCATCATCCCGTGCTTAGGACGGCGCGGCCGCCGCGAAAAGCCGGTTTCAGAAGTCCGGGTCCATCTCGCGGATGAAGGCCTGCACCCTGGGGAAGATCTCTTCCTTGAAGCGCCGGCCGTTGAACACGCCGTAGTGGCCGACGCCTTCCTGGACGTGGTCCCGCTTCATCGCGGCGGGAATGTTCGGACAGAGGTCATGGGCCGCCTGGGTCTGGCCGATGCCGGAGATGTCGTCCAGCTCGCCCTCGACGGTCATCAGCGCGATGTCGGTGATCGCCGCGGGCTCCACCAGCCGCCCGCGATGCTCCAGCTCGCCCTTGGGCAGGGCGTAGGACTGGAACACCTTGTCGATGGTCTGGAGGTAGAACTCCTCGGTCAGGTCCATCACCGCCAGGTACTCGTCGTAGAAGGCCAGGTGCTTTTCGGCGCTGTCGCCGTCGCCGGCGACGAGGTTGTCGAAGTAGCGGCGGTGGGCGTCCTTGTGGCGGTCCAGGTTCATCGACATGAAGCTGGCCAGCTGCACGAAGCCCGGATAGACGCGCCGGCCCACGCCCGGATAGGGCGGCGGCACGGTGTAGATCATGCTCGACTGGAACCAGGTGAACGGCCGTTCCTCGGCCAGCTTGTTGGTCACGGTCGGCGACAGGCGCGCGTCGATCGGCGAGCCCATGAAGGTCATGCTGCGCGGACGATAGGGATTGTTGTCCTGGGCCATCAGGGCGGCGGCGGCGAGCACCGGCGGGCCGGGCTGGCAGACGGCCACGACGTGGGCCCGGTGGCCGAGGGCCTCGAGCATCTGCTGGACGTGGTCGATGTAGTCGTCGAACTCGAACCGGCCCTCCATCATCGGCACGTCCCGGGCGTTCGACCAGTCGGTGATGAACACGGCGTGGTCCGGCGCGAACGCCTCGACGGTGCCGCGCAGCAGGGTGGCGTAGTGGCCGGACATCGGGGCGACGATCAGCACGGCGGGGTCGAGCTGCAGCTTGCCCGCGCGGCGCATGTCGGCCATGTCGCGGTCGAACTGGATCAGCCGGCACCAGGGGCTTTCCCAGACCACGGTCGGGCGGACCCGGACCTTGTGGTCGTTGACGGTGATCTCGTCGATCATCCAGTCGGGCTTGCCGTAGCGGCGCGTGACCGTGGCGTAGAGGTCGGCGCCGGCGGAGATGCGGCGGCCGAGGACCGTGTTACGGGCCGGATTGAGCGGCGACGACCACCAGTCGCGCGTCACGCGCGCGGCGGCGCGCATGGGCGATGCGGCGTAGTAGTTCGCCTCGTGCAGGGCGTAGAGCATCGAACCTCGTTCGTTGTGCAGCGCAGCATAACACGACGCGGCTTAACGAAGTCCAGCCCCAATCGGCGGTCTAATCGCCGCGCATGGCCCGGCGGATCTGGTCGGCCATCTGCTCCGGGGTCAGGCCGTAGGCCAGCACCCGGTCGAACCGGCCGCGCGGGGTCATCAGATAGGCCACCGTGGAGTGGTTGACCTGGTAGTCCGGGCCGTCGCCGTCGATCTGGTAGACCACACGGTAGGCCTTCGCCGCCGCCGCGACCTGCTGGGGCGTGCCGGTCAGGCCCAGCGTGCCCTCGGGCATGCCCTGGGCGTCGAGCCACTCCTTCATCTTGGCGGGGGTGTCGCGGCCGGCGTCGACCGAGACGAACACGATGCGCAGGTCCTTGCCTTTCGGGCCCAGCTGGTCGACGGCCGCGCGCAGCGCCTGCATCGTCGTGGGGCAGACGTCGGGACAGTAGGTGTAGCCGAAGAAGACCACGCTCCACTTGCCCTTCAGCACCGTCTGATCGACCGGCTTTCCGGTCTGATCGACCAGCTGGAACGGGCCGCCGACGACGTCGGCGGTCGGGGCGGGACGGAACAGGCCGGCGCTCAGGGCGGCGAACCCGGCGACCAGAAGGCCCAGGACGCACAGCACGACCAACAACAGACGATTGCGCGGCACGGCGTTCTCCATCGGGGCTCGCCATTGGCGTGAGTTGAGGCCAAGCTGGCGAAATGGCGCTGACATCCGACCTGGCGACAACCGCCGAGCAGGACCCTGGTCTCGATAGGCCGGGCCGCCCGGCCGCGCAAGGTTGGGACGCGCTGTGGCCGGCCGGCGTGCCGCGCCGGGGCCGGCTCCGCGTCCGCGCGCTGACCAACCTGCGCTGGGTGGCGGTGGCCGGCCAGACGATCACCGTCGTCGTCGTCGCCTACGGACTCAAACTGCCGACGCCCGAGGCGGCCTGTTTCGCGCTGATCGCCCTGTCGGCCTGGCTCAACGTGCTGGTCAGCCTCGCCACTTCCGGCCAGCGGCTGGCGACCGACGACGAGGCCGCGGCCCACATCGCCTTTGACATCCTGCAGATGTCGGGCCTGCTCTATCTGACCGGGGGGATCGTCAATCCCTTCTCCCTGCTGCTGATCGGCCCGGCGACGCTGGCGGCGGCCACCCTGCCGCTGCGCCACACGGTGGGGATCGCGCTGCTGGCCATCGCCGCCTGCGTGTTCCTCGCCATCACCGCCCTGCCTCTGCCCTCGCCCGACGCGGCGCCGTTCAACCCGCCGCTGCTCAACCGGATCGGCGCGGTGATGGCGCGGGTGCTGGGCATCGCCTCCACCGCCGCCTACGCCTGGTACGCCGCGCAGGAAGCGGCCCGCATGGAGCTGGCGCTCGACACCGCCCACACCGTGCTGGCGCGCGAACAGCGGCTGTCGGCCCTGGGCGCCCTGGCGGCGGCGGCGGCGCACGAGCTGGGCACGCCCCTGGCGACCATCTCGATCGTCGCCAAGGAGCTGGCCCGCAACACGCCGGACGGCCTACTCAAGGACGACGCCGAACTGCTGATCACCCAGGCCGAACGGTGCCGGGACATCCTGCGCCGCCTGACCCGCACGCCCGAGGCGGCCGACTCCGTGCATGAGCGGATGTCCCTGCTGCAGGTGGTGCAGGAGGCGATCGCGCCCCACGCCCGACGGCCCGACGTCCGCGTCGAGGCCGTGGTGTCGGGACCTCACGACGCGCCCGCGCCGGAGATCTGGCGCCTGGCCGAGATCCTTCACGCCCTGACGGCCTTCGTCGAGAACGCGGTGGACTTCGCCCGGTCGGAGATCCTGGTCACGGCCCGGTTCGACGCCCGGCACATCGCCATCGAGGTGCGCGACGACGGGCCGGGTTTCGCGCCCGAGGTGCTGCTGAAGCTCGGCGAGCCCTATGTGACCAGCCGTCCGGGCGCGGAGTCCATGCGCAGCGGCCACGTCGGCATGGGCCTGGGTTTCTTCATCGCCAAGACCCTGCTGGAACGGACCGGGGCCAACGTCGACTTCCGCAATGGCCGCCACGGCGGGGCGGTGATCACGGCGCGCTGGCGGCGCGAGGCGATCGAGGCTCCGCCGGAACGCGACGTTTTCTCTGACCACGGAGCGCTTGAACTAGCGTACAAGGGCGCGACAGAATGACGCGATTTTCTCAATCGTCACGGGAACAGTGAACAGGATGACGTCGTGACCGACATTTCCGAGCTGATCGCCGCCCTCGAGGACCGCAGCCTGCTGGTTCTCGATGACGACATGGCGCTGCGCACGCGACTGGGCCGGGCGCTTGAGCAACGGGGTTTCGAAGTGCGCATGGCCGCGGGCGTGGCCGAGGCGCTGGAGCTGGTGAAGGCGGCCGCGCCCGCCTTCGCCGTCCTCGACATGCGGCTGGACGACGGCACCGGTCTCAAGGTGGTGCAGGCGATCCGCGACGCACGGCCCGACGCGCGGGTGGTCATGCTGACCGGCTACGGCAACATCGCCACGGCCGTGGCGGCGGTGAAGGCCGGAGCGGTCGACTACCTGGCCAAGCCGGCCGACGCCGACGACGTGGCCCGCGCCCTGCTGGCGGCGGGCGATCACCTCGCGGCCCCGCCGGACAATCCGATGAGCGCCGACCGCGTCCGCTGGGAACATATCCAGCGGGTCTACGAGCTGTGCGGCCACAATGTCTCGGAGACGGCCCGTCGCCTGTCGATGCACCGTCGCACCCTGCAGCGCATCCTGGCCAAGCGGGCGCCGCGCTAACCAGCTTTCCCGCTCATGCCGGCGAATGCCGGGACCCAGATGACAAGTCTGGCTTGAACGGGCTGACCACACGGCTCTTTGATCTGGACCCCGGCATTCGCCGGGGTGAGCGGGGTTGGGATCACCCCCTGAACGCCGCCAGCCGGGCGAAAGCCAGGGTCAGGGCCTTGCGCCGGGCGGCGACCAGCGGCGTCCAGCCGGGCTCGCGCACCACCGCGCCGCCGAAGCCGTCGGCCACGATCAGCCCCGGCTCGGGCGGGATCAGGGCATGGGGAAAGTCCGGCGACACCGCGAAGAAGAAGGCGTCGCAGTAGGGTGCGTACTCGGCCCACTTGCGGTCGGTCAGATAGTCCTCGGCGCTCGACTTGACCTCGACGATGACGATCTCGCCCTTGGGGCCCAGCGCCATCAGGTCGGCGCGCCGGCCGTTGGGCAGCCCCACCTCGGCCAGCGGCGCATAGGCCATCTCCGCCAGCAGCCGCGCCGCGCCGCGCGTCACGGCCAGCGTGGTCTCCGGGCGGGAGATGGCGACAAGGGTCAGGGCGACGTCCACGGCCGCATTGATGTTCCGGTTTCGTTCGAAGTCAAGTCGCGGCGGGCGACGGGAACTCCAGCGGCTGCCCGTAGCCCAGGGCCCGGATGCGGGCGACGGCGGCGGCGCGGACGGCGGGGGCCATGACCGGCCGGCGTGACAGCAGCCAGACGTAGTTGCCGCCCGGCGTGGCCATGATCGCCCAGCTCTGGTCGGGGGCGGTGTCGAGCACCCAGTATTCCTGATGCTTGAGGCCGCCGAGGAAGACCATCTCGAACCGGGCGTTGCCGGCGCCGGGCAGGATGCGCCCCCGTGTGGCGTAGACGCGCGCCGGGCCGGTGGGCGACCCCCGGTGACAGATCTGCCGGACGGAGAACTCCCCCTGATCGCTGACGAAGCTGACGTCGCCGCTCCCGCCTGTCCGGTTGAACTGGCTTTCCGGCGCGTGGCAGTCGCGCTGGCCGGCGTTGGGGATGCGGGCGATCTCGAACCACCGGCCGGAATAGAAGCCGGCCGGCACGGGACGGGCGGGGCGCGGCGCGGCGGCGATCGCCGCGCCGGCGATCGACAGCCCGGCCAGGATCATGAACAGCAGCAGGCGCATGGCGGCGCCAACCTAGCGTGGTTGGCCCGAAACGGGGAGTCCCGCGCGACTCTCCGGAAACGCAAAACGCCCCGCCGTTGCGGGCGGGGCGTTCGCGGTCCGTCGGAACGGAAGCCTTATTCGGCGGCGATGCTGACCGGCTTGTGCTCGCGGTCCTTGAAGTTGATCGCCTGCAGGTACCGGATGCCGTCCTCGGCGATGTCGTCGCCGACCATCCGGTCGCCTTCCATCTTCAGCTCTTCCAGGTCGACATACATGCCGTAGAAGGCCTTGGTGCGGTCGGTGATGATGCCGGCGTTGAGCAGCGTCTTGACCAGCACGCGGAAGATGTTGGTCTGTTCCTTCATGCTCTCGCGACGGATGTCGTCGGTCATGATCTGGGCGAACTCGGCGATGACCTTGTCGGGGTCGAGGCCGAAGCTCTCGTAGAGGTCCCGCTGCTGGTTGGGGCCGACCAGGTTGAACAGCACCGCCTGGAAGCAGTGGGCCGCCCAGTCCTCGATGATCGCGTGTTCCTCGGGGCTCAGCTTGGGGATCGTGCGATCGGCCCAGATCTTCCCGAACTTGTGGTGGAAGGCCTCGTCGGTCATGACCAGCTGCATCAGCTTCTTGCCGACCGGGTCATTGAGCTTGTTGTAGAAGGTGGCGAAGGCGCCCATGGCGAGGCCCTCGACCAGCATCTGCATGCCGATGATCTTCTTGTAGACCTCCGGCGCGCCGATGATCTCGACCAGCAGGGCCTTCAGCGTCGGGCCGCACTCGACCGGACGGCCCCAGCGCGCCTTGACGTACTTGGCGAAGGCCGTGACGTGGCGGGCTTCCTCGCGGGTCTGGTTGGCGGCGTATTCCTGCGCGCCCTGGTCCTTCAGCACGTGGCAGAGGCTGGCCGACAGGTTCAGCGCGCCCTGCTCGCCGTGCAGGATCGAGGAGAAGCTGCGCAGCGTGGACTCGTTGATGAAGCGGATGCGGGTCTTGGGGTCCGACAGGTGGTTGGACACGTAGTCGGTCGACAGGGCCACGACCATGTCCTCGGGGACGATGGCCTGGTTCTCCATGTCGAAGGGCTCGTCGAAGTCGATGTAGTCCTTCGACAGCGGATCCCAGAAGTGGTCGTGGGTCGCGGAAATGATCTTGTCGAACGCGGTCGAACGATTGCCGTAGCGGTCGAGTTCGAGCATCGACTCGAAATCGTCCGGCGCGACGGCGTCGTACATGGCGTCCTTGGTGATGTTCTTGTCGCTCATCGCGGGGGTCCTCCGGCCAGTCGGGTAAACGGGCCCGTTGCAGCCGGACCTCGTGCGATGTGAACACTGTCCACTTTTGCGATTGCGGGTCAATTGAAAAGTGACGGGGGCGTCAAGTTCTGAACGGAAGTTAACGATGGGGCGGAAGCAGGGGCCAGGGGCTGGGGGCTGGGGGCTGGGGGCTGGGGGCTGGGGGCTGGGGGCTAGGGGCTAGGGGCTAGGGGCTAGGGGCTAGCAAGGGCCCTCGTTTGGCGCAGGGCGACTAGTCCCTAGACCCTAGACCCTAGGCCTTGGGCCCTTCTTCAGCCGACCTCTTCGCCCTCGAGCTCGCGCAGCAGGGCCGGGTCGCGGCGGGCGCGGTCGACGAGATCCAGGGCGTCGTCGCGACCTTCCATCTCCAGCAGGTCGGTCAGGCGGGACAGGCGGCCGGCGGCGGCCTCGAGGGCGGCGTCATCCTGGTCGAGCACGGTGAACACCGTCGCCACCACATGCTTGCAGCGCAGGCCGCTCTCGGCGAAATCCGGACAGGTGCAGAGGGCGTCCGAGGCGTTGCGCGCGGCGACCTCGACGACATAGGTGATGTCGCGCTCGCCGGTCACGTGCGCCACGACGCCGGACGGCGAGACCTCGACCAGATCGACCCAGCCCTTGGCGGCATAGGCCTCGCCGCGCATGACCCGCGCTTCGGGCATGTCACGGCAGACGGCGTCGTAGTCGAACTCGGGCGCGATCATGGAGGCCTGCCTATCCGATTCGTTCACGCTTTGTCTTCGATGGCGTCGATGTCGTCATCGGAGAGGCCGAAATGGTGGCCGATCTCGTGCACCAGCACGTGGGCGATCAGCTCTTCCAGCGTGACATCGCCGCGTTCGGCCCATTCGTCGAGGATCGGGCGGCGATAGAGGAACACCATCGACGGCTGGACGCCGGAATCGAACACCGAGCGCCGCGACAGGTCGACGCCCTGGTAGAGGCCGGTCAGCTCGAAGGCGTCCTCGATCTCAAGGTCCTTCAGCACCTCTTCATCGGCGAAATCGGCGATGCGGATGACCGCGTCGCCCGCCAGCCCCCGAAACGGATCGGGCAGGGCGTCGAAGGCGGCGCGTGCAATGGCCGCGAAATCGTCCAGGGAGGGCGCGAGGGCGGCGGGGGGAAAGCTCATCGCCGCAAGATGGCGCCGCCGGACGCGCTTCGCCAGTCGCCGCCCGGCCCGGCCTCGCTTATCGTGTGCGGGCCATGATTCGGGCGGGTTCCAAATGACGCAGATGCAATTGATCGTCGCCGCCACGGCGGGCGCCGTCTGCCTGGCGATCTGCGCGGTGCTGTGGGCGCTGGTGCAGCGCCGGGCGATGGACTGGCGCCTGCGCGCGATGCAGGACCGGCTCGAGGCCGTGGAAAGCCGCGCGGCCGCCGCCCAGGCCTCGGCCGAGGCCTTCGACAGCAGCCTGCTGGTGATCGACGACGGCCGCGCCCTGCTGGCCTCCGGCGAGGAGAACCTGGAAGCCTGCGCCGCGACGTTCGGCCTGGCCGGGGCCGATCCCCAGGGTATCGTCAACGCCATCATGCGCGCCGATCCCGACCATGCCGCCCGGCTGCGCGCCCTGTTCGAACGCGGCGAGCCCTGCGCCTTCGAGGCCCGCGGGCCGAAGGGCGTGGTGTCGATCGAGGGCCGGGCCGCCGGCGCCCTGGCTTGGCTACGCCTGACGGCCGCCGGCACCGACGAGGCCGCCCTGCCCAGCGCCGCGCGGCTGGCCGCCTTCCTCGACGCCCGGCCCGAGCCGGCCTGGATCGCCGGGGCCGACGGCGGGGTGCAGTGGGCCAACAAGGCCTGGCTGACGGCGGTCAGCGCGCGTGACGCCGGCGACGCCGCCAACCTCGGCCTGTCGCTCGACAAGGGCGCCGACGCCATCGCCAGCGAGGCGGCCAACCTCGGCCAACGCCGTGAAACGACCCGCTGGATTTCCGTCGGCGGCCGCAGGCGCGCGCTGAAGATCACCGCCGAGCCGCTCGAGGGCGGCGGGGTCGCCGTCTGGACCACCGACGCCACCCAGGCCGAGGAGATCCAGGACGCCCTCAAGCGCCACGTGGCGGCCCACGACGAGACGCTGAACCATATCGCCGAGGCGGTCGCCATCTTCGGACCGACCCGCCGGCTGTCGTTCCACAACACCGCCTTTTCCGACCTGTGGGGCTTGGACCCGGCGTGGCTGGCCGAGCGGCCGACGCACGGGGAGATCCTCGACCGGCTGCGCCAGCGTCAGCGCCTGCCCGAGACGCCCGACTACGCCAAGTGGAAGGCCGCCGAGCTGGCGCGCTACGAAACCCTGGGCCCCCAGCCGGACGACCGCTGGACCCTGCCCGACGGCCGCACCCTGCGGCTGATCCGCCAGCCACACCCGATGGGCGGGCTGCTGCTGCTCTATTCTGACATCACCGGCGAGGTGCGGCTGCGCGCCCAGTACAACGCCCTGATCCAGGTGCAGCAGGCGACGCTCGACAAGCTGAGCGACGCGGTGGTGGTGTTCGGCTCCAACGGCAGGCTGCGGCTGCACAACGAGGCCTTCGCGCGCTTCTGGGCCATCGACGAGGACGACCTGGTCGAGGGGGTCAACTTCGAGCGGGTCGTCGAGCTGTGCGTGCCGCGCCTGCACGACATGGCCTTCTGGAGCGAACTCAAGGGCCGGGTCGGCGATCCGGACCCGGAGGCCCGCGCCCCGACCGCCGGCGAGACCCGCAACGCGCTCGGCCGCATCGTCGCCTGGCAGACCCGGCCGCTGCCCGACGGCGCGACCCTGATCGCCTTCGCCGACATCACCGACGCCCGCCAGCTGGAAGGCGCCCTGGCCGACCGGGAAGCGGCGCTCGACAGCGCCGAGCGGCTCAAGCGCGAGTTCGTCGGCAACGTCTCCTACGAGCTGCGCACGCCGCTGACGACGATCATCGGCTATTCCGAGCTGCTCGACCGCATGGGCGAGGCGATCCCTGAACGCGGCCGCTCGCATCTGTCCGCCGTGCGCCAGGCCGCCGTCCAGCTGGGCCGGTCGATCGACGACGTGCTCGACATCGCCGCCATCGACGCCGACGAGATGGCGCTGGACCTGGGCGACGTGCGGGTCGGCGACCTGCTGCAGGAGACCGCCGGCCGCTGGACGACGACGGCCGAGGCGTCGAAGGTGACGCTGGCGCTGGGCGCCGGGGCCGACGACGTCGGCCTGATCCGCGGCGACTCCAAGCGGCTGGTGCAGACGCTCGACCACCTGGTCGAGAACGCCCTGCGCCAGACCCCGCCCGGCGGGACCGTGACCCTGTCGGCCGTGCGGGCGGCGGGCGAGGTGCGGCTGGCCGTCAGCGACACCGGCCGCGGCGTGCCGTTCCACGTCCAGGCGCACATCTTCGACCGCTTCGTCGGCCGCGACCGCGGCGGCCCGGGCCTGGGCCTCGCCCTGGTCAAGGCGCTGGTCGAGCTGCACGGCGGCTGGGTGGCGCTGGAAAGCGAACCCGGAAACGGTTCGACCTTCACCTGCCACCTGCCCGAGGCCGCTCAGATCGAGGCGGGCCAGAAGGAGTTGGGGTTTTAGCTCAGGGGCTAGGGATTGGGGGCTAGGGACCAGAGGGGTGGCTCTAACCCCTAGTCCCTATTCCCTCTCGAACCGCGAAGCGGTGAGCGCCCTAGTGCTGGCTTTCCGGCATCCGCACGACCAGGCCTTCGAGCGCGTCGGTGACCTTGATCTGGCAGGACAGGCGGCTGTTGGACTCGACGTTCTCGGCGAAGTCGAGCATCGACTCCTCCATGGCCGACTTCTCGCCGGTCTTGTCGGTCCAGGCGGCGTCGACATAGACGTGGCAGGTCGCGCAGGCGCAGGCGCCGCCGCAGTCGGCGTCGATGCCGGGGATGTTGTTCTTGATCGCCCCTTCCATGACGGACAGGCCGGTCTTCACGTCGACCACATGCTCTGTGCCGTCGTTCTCGATATAGGTGATCTTGGCCATACGCTCCCTGACGCCTCTTGTTCTTGATCCCGACCCTGTCAGGCCGCGACCTCTTTCATGGAAATGGACGAATCCGCAAGCTTCTCGCGCGAGACGGCCTTGCGGGACAGGATGAGCGACTTGCCCATCATGAATTCGGGCGGGGCGTTGACCGCTTCCACCGCCTGCACCTGGTCGCCCTTCAGATGGAAGATGGCGAACTTCGCCGCCGCCATGTCGCCGCGGATCACGCGGCTGTCGGCGTCGAACGGAAGGCCCGCGATCTGCAGCTTCAGGTCATACTGGTCGGACCAGAACCACGGCGCTTCCGGGTTCGGCGGCGTGTGGCCGGTGATGGCGCTGGCCACCTGCTTGGCCTGTTCCAGCGCGTTGGGCACGCTCTCGAGGCGAAACTGGCGCTCATAGAGCGGCAGCGGCCGGTGGGTCACGTCGCCGATGGCGAACACCGACGGGTCGGAGGTCCGGGCCTGCAGGTCGACGACGATGCCGTTGGCGCAGTCCAGACCCGCGTCCCGGGCGATCTCCTCGTTGGGCAGGGCGCCGACCCCGACCAGCACCGCGTCGCACTCGACGAGGCGGTCGTCGGACAGGCGCACGCGGCGAACCTTGCCGCCCTCGCCCTCCAGCGCCTTGACCCCGGCCGACAGCTCGAAGTTGACGCCCTTGGCCTGGTGGTAGTTCTGGAAGAAGGTCGACAGCTCCTCGCAGGCGACGCGGGCGAGGATGCGCGGTTCGCGCTCGATGATCAGGGCCCAGGCGCCGAGCGCGCGGGCCGAGGCGGCCGCTTCCAGCCCGATGTAGCCGCCGCCGATGATCGCCAGCCGCTTGCCGGGGCCGAGCGCCGCCTTGAGCTGTTCGGCGTCGGCGGCCGTGCGCAGTTCCAGCACCCCGTCCAGCTCGGCGCCGGGGATCGGCAGCTTGCGGGCGCGGGCGCCGGTGGCGACGATCAGGTAGTCGTAGGCGATGTCCTCGCCGGCGGAGAGCTGGACCGTCTTCGCGCCGCGATTGATCGAGACGGCGGTGACGCCCAGCCGGAGATCGCAGTTGTTCTCGGCGTACCAGGCGAGGTCCTTCAGCGCGAGGCTGGAGGCGTCGGCCTCACCCTTGAGCCAGGCCTTGCTGAGCGGCGGACGCTGATAGGGCGGGATCGGCTCGTCGCCGATCAGCACGATCGGGCCTTCGTGACCGTACTGGCGCAGGAACGCGGCGGCCGAGCCACCCGCGTGGCCCGCGCCCAGAATCACGACCTTTGCCTTCGGATCGGCCAATCCGCCCTCCCATGGGTATGCGCGGGAAAATGACGACCGCGTCAACTTTATGCAAGACCCTTAGCCCGGATGGGTGGCCCAGAACCACACATAGAAGAGCAGCCACCCCGCCGTGAAGCCCGTCATGAGCCAGCGGGCGTCAATTCTTTCCCTGACGCAGTAGCGCAGGATCGAAAACCCGAGGGCGACGAGCAGAAACCGCGGCAGGCGGATCGGCAGGGCGCTCAGCATGAAGCGCGGCAGCCCGACGCCCTTGGACGGCGCGAGCAGGGCGTAGATCTTGTAGGGCGTGCTGGTGGCCGGGCCCTTGAGGGCCGCCGCGAACCAGCCTTCGCGGTCCATCGAGGCGCTGGCCCGGACGATCATGCCGGTCGAAACGGCCGGCACGGCGCTGACGGCCGTAAGGGCCGAGGCCGGATCGCGGGCGCTCCAGACGTACATCGCCCCGCCGCCGATGCCGGCGCCGATCGCCGCCAGCAGGCAGGCGACGGCGGCGGCCTTCAGCCCGTGCTTCAGCGCGACGTAGCTGATCAGCACATCGGGGACGATGAAGAACAGAAAGCCCTCCGCCGCGCCCCAGAGCAGCGCGGACGCGGCGAGGGCCGGGGCCTTCCTCAGGCGACCCGCTCCACCATCAGCTTCTTGATCTCGGCGATCGCCTTGGCCGGGTTCAGCCCCTTGGGGCAGACCTGGGCGCAGTTCATGATCGTGTGGCAGCGATAGAGCTTGAAGGGGTCCTCAAGCGCGTCGAGCCGGGCGCCGGTGGCCTCGTCGCGGCTGTCGATCAGCCAGCGGTAGGCGTGCAGCAGCGTGGCCGGGCCGAGGTACTTCTCGCCGTTCCACCAGTAGCTGGGGCAGGAGGTCGAGCAGCAGGCGCAGAGGATGCACTCGTACAGGCCGTCCAGTTTGGCGCGGTCCTCGACCGACTGCTTCCACTCGGCGCGGGGCTCGGGGGTCTCGGTGTGCAGCCAGGGCTCGATCGAGGCGTACTGGGCGTAGAACAGCGTCAGGTCGGGGACCAGGTCCTTGACCACCGGCTGGCTGGGCAGCGGCGAGATCTGGATCTCCTTGCCCGGCACCTCTTCCCAGCCGCAGGTGCAGGCCAGGGTGTTGCGGCCGCCGATGTTCATCGCGCAGGAGCCGCACACGCCCTCGCGGCAGGACCGGCGGAAGGTCAGGGTCGGGTCGACGGTGTTCTTGATGTGGATGAGCACGTCCAGCAGCATCGGGCCGCAGGCGTCGACGTCGACGTCATAGGTGTCCCAGCGCGGGTTCTCCGACCCTTCCGGATCGTAGCGGTAGATGCGGAACGTCTTGACCCGCTTGGCGCCCTTCGGCGCGGGGTAGTGACGGCCCTTGCCGACGCGGGAGTTCTTGGGGAGCGCGAGCTGAACCATCGAGTCCTCAGTAAACCCGCGCCTTGGGCGGGATGTAGGCGATGTCGTTCGACATCGTGTAGCTGTGCACCGGGCGGTAATCGATCTTCACCTTGCCCGAGGCGTCGTCGAACCAGGCGAGGGTGTGCTTCATCCACTCGCCGTCGTTGCGGTCCGGGAAGTCCTCGCGGGCGTGGGCGCCGCGGCTCTCGGTGCGGTTCAGGGCCCCGGCGACGGTGACGGCGGCCTGGACGACGAGGTTGTCGAACTCCAGGGTCTCCATAAGGTCGCTGTTCCAGACCAGGCCGCGATCGCTGACGCCGATGTCCTTGCGGGCGGAGACCACGGCGTTGACGCGCTCGACGCCGCTCTTCAGCGACTCGCCGGTGCGGAACACCGCGGCGTCTTCCTGCATGGCCCGCTGCATCTCGAGGCGCAGGTCGGCCGTCGGACGCGGGCCGGCGGCGTTGCGGAAGCGGTCGAACCGGGCCAGGTGGCCGTCGGTCATGCTGTCCTTCAGCTCCGGCTGGGTCGCGCCCGCCTTCAGCTGCTCGGCGCAGCGCAGGCCGACGGCGCGGCCGAACACCACCAGGTCGATCAGGCTGTTGGAGCCGAGGCGGTTGGCCCCGTGCACCGACACGCAGGCGGCCTCGCCCACGGCCATCAGGCCCGGCACGATGGTGTCGGCGTTGTCGCCGGTCTTGGTCACCACCTCGCCGTGATAGTTCGTCTGCAGGCCGCCCATGTTGTAGTGAACCGTCGGCAGGACCGGGATCGGGGCCTTGGTCACGTCGACGCCGGCGAACACCTTGGCGGTCTCGGAAATGCCCGGCAGGCGCTCGTGCAGCACCTTGGGATCGAGGTGGTCGAGGTGCAGGAAGATGTGGTCCTTGTTCGGGCCCACGCCGCGGCCTTCGCGGATCTCGATGGTCATGGCGCGGCTGACCATGTCGCGCGGGGCCAGGTCCTTCACGGACGGCGCATAGCGCTCCATGAAGCGCTCGCCCTCGGAGTTGGTCAGGTAGCCGCCCTCGCCCCGGGCGCCTTCGGTGATCAGGCAGCCGGCCGGGAAGATGCCGGTGGGGTGGAACTGGACGAATTCCATGTCCTGCAGCGGCAGGCCGGCGCGCAGGGCCATGCCGCCGCCGTCGCCGGTGCAGGTGTGGGCGCTGGTGGCCGACAGGTAGGCGCGGCCGTAGCCGCCCGTGGCCAGAACGGTCTTCTGGGCCTGGAAGCGGTGCACGGTGCCGTCGTCGAGTTTCCAGGCGGTGACGCCCAGGCAGACGCCGTCCTGCATGATCAGGTCGAGGGCGAAGTACTCGATGAAGAACTCGACGTCCTTCGAGAGCGCCTGGCCGTACATGGTGTGCAGCATGGCGTGGCCGGTGCGGTCGGCCGCGGCGCAGGTGCGCTGGATCGGGGCCTCGCCGTAGTTGCGGGTCATGCCGCCGAAGGCGCGCTGGTAGATCTTGCCTTCCGGCGTCCGCGAGAAGGGCACGCCCCAGTGCTCGAGCTCGTACACGGCGGCCGGCGCGTTGCGCGTCAGGTATTCGATGGCGTCCTGGTCGCCCAGCCAGTCCGACCCCTTGACGGTGTCGTACATGTGCCAGCGCCAGTCATCCTCGCCCATGTTGCCGAGCGAGGCGGAGATGCCGCCCTGGGCGGCCACGGTGTGCGAGCGGGTCGGGAAGACCTTGCTGATGCAGGCGGTCTTCAGACCGGCCTGGGCGCAGCCGAGGGCGGCGCGAAGGCCGGAGCCCCCGGCCCCCACCACCACGACGTCGAAGCGGTGGTCGATGAACTTGTAGGCCGACATCAAAAGGCTCCGAGGAGGGCCACCTTGAGGATGGCGAAGACCCCCAGGGCGGCGCCGAGGGCGCAGACGAGATAGTTGGCGATGAGCGCCGCGGACTTGGGCACGAAGCCCTCGATGTAGTCTTCGATCACCACCTGGATGGCGAGCCGCAGGTGCAGGAAGCCGGCGAGGATGAACAGGCCGAGCAGCACGGCGTTGACCGGCCGGCCGAGCCATTCGACGGCGACCACGTAGCCGCCGGCGGCGACCTTGAGGCCCGCGTAGGCGGCCCAGATCGACAGCGGGATCAGGGCCAGGCCCGACACGCGGTCGGCGATGAAGTGGCCGACGCCGTGCTTGGCGGCGCCGAGGCCGCGGGCGCGCGACAGCGGCGTGCGGAAACCGGACCGTGAGACGCTCATGACAGGGCTCCCGTCTGGCCGGCGAGGACCCAGACCACCGCGGTGGCCACCACGGCGAAGACGATGCCGGCGATGACGATGGTGTCGGCGACCTTGGGCGTGAAGCCCCGGCCCGTGTCCCAGGTCAGGTGGCGGACGTTGCTCGCCACGGTGAAGAACAGGGCGAAGGTCAGGCCCAGCAGCACCAGCTTGCCCGGCAGCGAGCCCATCACGGCGATGAACACGCCGTAGGCCTGCTGGCCCGAGGCCAGGGCCAGCGCCCAGGCCACGAGAATGAGCGCGCCGACATAGAGGCCGATGAGGCAGGCGCGGTGAAGGATGGAGCCCAGCATGGTCACATGCCAGCGCCACACCTGCAGGTGGGGCGAAAGGGGTCGTTCACGGACCCCCGACGAGGCTTCGGTCATTTGGTTCCCGGCGGTTGCGAGGCTGGATGGCTATTTACGCCGCAAGCCGGGGGTGTCAACGCGAGCAGGGGTTTTTCAGCCTTCGTCCCTCACCCGCTCCAGCCAGTCGGCCGATCGCATCTCCTGCAAGCGGGACACGGTGCGCTCGAATTCGAACGATCCATCGCCTTCCGGATACAGGCCGGTCGGCTCGACGGCGGCCAGGGCGACAAGTTTGGTCCCGGCCTCGTAGAGGGCGTCGATCAAGGTATTGAACCGCTTGGCCGCGTCACGCCGGGCCGGCGTGAGCCGCGGAACATCCTCGAGGAAAACGGTGTGGAAGCGGTCGGCGACGGCCAGGTAGTCCTGCGGCCCCAGCGCGTGCTCGCACAGGCTGACGAAGCTGGCCCGCAGCAGGCCGCCGCTGGCCCGGGGCAGGTGCAGCTTGCGGCCCAGCACCTCCAGCGTCGCGCCGGTCTCGGACGCGCCGCCGAGCATGTCGGTCCACAGCCGGTCGAATTCGCGGCCGTTGTCGGGATCGTCGGGCGCCAGCCAGGTGCGAGCCCCGCGCAGCCGGTCGAGCCGGAAGTCGACCGGCCCACGGATCGCCACCACCTCCAGCCGCTCCTTCAGCATGCCGATGAACGGCAGGAAGAGCTGGCGGTTGAGGCCGTCCTTGTAGAGGTCGTCCGGCGGCCGGTTGGACGTCGCCACCAGGGTCACGCCGAGAGCGAACAGCGCCTCGAACAGCCGGCCGAGAATCATCGCGTCGGCGATGTCGGTCACCTGCAGCTCGTCGAAACAGAGCAGCCGGGCGCTTTCGGCGATCAGCTCGGCGGTCGGCTGGATCGGGTCGTCGCCCTTCGACTGGCCGAAGCGGGCCTTGCGGGCGGCGGCGTCGCCCTTGCGCCAGGCGTCGATGTCGCGATGCACCTCGGCCATGAAGACGTGGAAATGGGTGCGCCGTTTCCTGGCGATCGGCGCGGACTCGAAGAACAGGTCCATCAGCATGGACTTGCCCCGGCCGACCGGCCCCCAGAGGTAGAGACCGCGCGCGCCCTTCGGCTTGCGGAAGAACGACGAGAACCCGGGTTCCGACAAGGCGTTGAGGTCACCCTCAAGACGCGAGAGGGCGCCCAGCGCCTGCTCCTGCGCCGCATCGGGCCTGATTTCACCCCGGGAAAGTCGCTCGCGATAGGCGGCGCGGACGGATAAAGGCATCACCCAAAGCGGTTAGCGCGACGCGACGCGCGCTTCAACGAAACATCGAGCCTGTCATGAAAACCATCATTGAGCCGTTCCGCATCAAGGCGGTCGAACCGATCCGCATGACCACGCGGGAAGAGCGGCTGAAACTGATCGCGGACGCCGACTACAACCTGTTCGCCCTGCATTCCGACGACGTGCTGATCGACCTGCTGACCGACAGCGGCACCTCGGCCATGAGCGCGAAGCAGCAGGCGGCCCTGATGTCCGGCGACGAGAGCTACGCCGGCAGTCCGTCCTTCTTCCGCTTCGAGGCGGCGGTGAAGGAGCTGATGCCGTTCAAGTATGTCATCCCGACCCACCAGGGCCGGGCGGCCGAAGCCATCCTGTTCTCGATCCTCGGCGGGCCGGGCAGGACCATTCCGTCCAACACCCATTTCGACACCACCCGCGGCAACATCGAGTCGACCGGCGCCGAGGGCCACGACCTGGTTATCGCCGAGGGCCTCGACCCGCGCAGCGACCATCCGTTCAAGGGCAACATGGACCTGGAGCGGCTGCAGGCCTTCCTCGCCGAGCATGGCGACGCCGTGCCCTGCGTCATGCTGACGGTGACCAACAACGCCGGCGGCGGCCAGCCGGTCAGCCTGGCCAACATCCGCTCGGTGGCGCGCATCGCCCATGCGCACAGGAAGCCGTTCATCATCGACGGCTGCCGCTTCGCCGAGAACGCCTACTTCATCAAGATGCGCGAGCCGGGCCAGGAGAACCGCTCGATCAGGGACATCGTGCGCGACATGTTCGCCCTGGCCGACGGCATGACGATGTCGGCCAAGAAGGACGCCTTCGCCAACATCGGCGGCTGGCTGGCGCTGAACGACGACGACTTGGCCCAGGCGGCGCGCAACCGGCTGATCCTGACCGAAGGCTTCCCGACCTACGGCGGCCTCGCCGGCCGCGATCTCGACGCCATCGCCCAGGGCCTGACGGAGATCATCGACGAGGACTACCTGCGCTATCGCCTGCGCAGCATGGCCTATATCGGCGAGCGGCTCGAGGCGATGGGCGTGCCGACGGTGCGGCCGACCGGCGGCCACGCGGTGTTCGTCGACGCGCGCAACTTCCTGCCGCACATCCCGCCGGGCCAGTACCCCGGCCAGGCCCTGGCCGTGGCCCTCTATGTCGAGGGCGGCATCCGCTCCTGCGAGATCGGCACGGTGATGTTCGGCCTCAAGCCCGACGGGACCGAGGTCGAGGCGCCGATGGACCTGGTCCGGCTGGCCTTCCCGCGCCGCGTCTACACCCAGAGCCATGCCGACTACATCGTCGAGGTGTTCGAGGAGATCGCCGCCCGCAAGGACAGCCTGCGCGGGATGAAGATCACCTGGCAGCCCAAGGCCATGCGACACTTCACGGCGAAGTTCGCGCCGCTCTGAGGAACGCCTGAGGGCCGTCGGCCGTTGGCAGGGCGAACAGGAGATTCGCCATGGCCGCGTCCGACGACGACCGCACGTTCGACCCCTCGACCCCCGAAGCGAACCGGGCCCTGCAGCAGGGCCTGGGCGTCGGCGCACGGGAAATGAAGGCCCAGGCGGACCCGACGCCCGCCGAGGGCGCCGCGCCGTTCCATGTCGGCCACGGCGCGGAGGTGCTCGAGGAATCCGACGGCGACCCGATCGACGGTGTCGAACAGGGCGCCACCGTCACCAACCCGGACGGGGACGATTCGCCCGGGACGGACGTCTCCGGCGGACCGATGGACGGCGCGCCCGACTAGGGTCAGCCGGCGCCCAGTTCCTTGCGCACGAAGCGGTAGGTCTCGCGCTTTTCGCAGGCGCAGCTCCGCATCACGCCATCCTTCGTCCACCACACCAGCAGCGGGTAGGCGAAGTCGACGCCGTTGTCCTTGAGCAGGGGCTTCAGCTTGTCGACCATGTCGCGGCCGGCCTGGACCACGGCGGTGCGGGCCATGTCGCCGTCGGCGGGCGCCAGGCCCTGGGCGGTCCAGGCGTCGACGGGCACTGCGTCCCAGCTTTCCAGCAACGGCCAGCTGCGGTTGATCCACAGCTCGGCGACGGTCGTGCGCTCGACCGGGGTGGACTTCATCACGCCGTTGTATTCGCCGCGAGCGATCTCGATCACCCGGGTGTCGACCCCGGCCTTGTGGAACTTCGGAAACTCCTCGGCCTTCAGCCGGACGCAGTCGGGGCAGGAGCGGAAGCCCACCATGTAGAGCTTGGGGCCGGTCAGGCCCGGCGAGACCCAGCCGGCCTGTTCGAGAATCTGCGCGATCTCGGCCTGGTGCTTCGTGATCGTCTTCGGCCGCCAGCGCAGGTCGAACCACCAGTAGGCTCCGACGGCGACGACCACCGTCAGCGCGCTCAGTACGAACCAGACAACCAGCTTGTTCACGGTGCTTCCTCCGGGATCCTGTCCTGTATCCCTTGACTGGAGAGAGCGGGCAAGGCGCTCTCCTGTTCCAACCGGAGTCGACCTTGTCCCGCCACCCGCCGCCACCACCCCTGTCCGACGTCCCGCTGGAGCCCGGCCTCTATGTGGTGGCGACCCCGATCGGCAATCTGCGCGACATCACCCTGCGTGCGCTGGACGTGCTGGCCGGCTGCGACCTCTTGCTGGCCGAGGACACCCGGGTGACCGGCAAGCTGCTCAGCGCCTATGGCCTCAGCAAGACCATGCTGCGCTACGACGAGCACGCCGCCGAACGGGCCCGGCCGCGGATCATGGCCGCGCTGGACCAGGGCCAGAGCGTCGCCCAGGTGTCGGACGCCGGAACCCCGCTGGTCTCCGATCCCGGCTTCCGGCTGGTGAAGGAGGTCATCGCCGCCGGCCACCGGGTGTTTCCGATTCCCGGGCCGTCGGCGGCGCTGGCGGCGCTGACGCTGGCGGGCCTGCCGACCGACCGGTTCCTGTTCGCCGGCTTCCCGCCGCCCAAGAGCGCGGCGCGGCGGACCTTCCTCGCCGAGGTCGCCAACGTCCACGCCACCCTGATCTTCTACGAAAGCGGCCCGCGCCTGCGCGCCAGCCTGGCAGACATGGCGGCGGTGTTCGGCGACCGCGAGGCGGCCGTGGCCCGTGAACTGACCAAGCTGTTCGAGACGACCGTGCGCGGCACGCTGTCCGAACTGGCCGCCGATCCCAGGCTCGATGCCCCCAGGGGCGAGATCGTCATCCTCGTCGGCCCCGGCGTCGAACAGGCCTCGAGCGCGGAGGACGCCGACGCGGCCCTGGCCGACGCCCTGACCCGCCTGCCGCCCGGCGAGGCGGCGTCCGAGGTGGCCCGGGCGCTCGGGCTGAACCGTCGCGATCTCTACAAGCGCGCCATGGCCCTCAAGGACGGGCGGTGACCAGCGTCCGCAGCCGGCGCGGGGGCCTCGCCCGCCGCAGCGGCCGGCGCGGCGAGGTGCTGGCGGCGCTGCTGCTGATGCTCAGGGGCTACCGCGTGCTCGGCTTCCGGCTGGCGTCGCCACAGGGCGAGATCGACCTGCTGGCCCTGAAGGGCGGCGTGCTGGCCGTGGTGGAAGTCAAGCGCCGCACCACGCTGGAGACCGCGCTGGAAGCGGTGAGGCCCGACCAGCGCCAGCGCCTGCGCCGCGCGGCGGCGGCGATCGCGGCCGGCAGGCCGGCCCTGAAAGGCGCGACGATCCGCCTCGACCTGATCGCCCTCGCCCCCGGCAGACTGCCGCGCCATATTCCTGACGCCTGGAAGGGCGGTTGACGCGTTAGGGCTGTATGACACGCGAAGAGGCGGAAGCGTTCCTGACCGAGGCCGGCAGGCTGGGCGACGACGGGTTTCCCCTGCTGGAGGCCGCGATCGCCTGCGCCGTGCACGACGATCCCGAGCGCGACGCCGACGCGGCCAGGGCCGTGGCCAACGAGGGCGCCGATTGTCTCGCCGGGCGGCTGCAGGCCGAATCCCCGGAAGAAGCCATCGCCGAGTCGATGGCCGGCGACCTGCGGCTGCAGGGCGACCTGATGACCTACGATCATCCCGACAACGCCGACATCATCGCCGTGGCCGAGCGGCGGCTGGGCATCCCGGTGTCGCTGGGGGTCTTCTACCTGCACGCGGCGCGGCGCTGCGATCTGGATGTGCGCGGAGTCGATTTTCCCGGCCACTTCCTGCTGCGCATCGAGACGCGCGAGGGCCCGCTGGCGCTGGACCCGTTCAGCGAGGGCCGGGTGGTGCTGCCCTCGGAGCTGTCGCGGCGCGCCTTCCGCGCCGGGCTGACGCCGGACGTCGCCGGGCGGCTCGAGCTGCTGATGGCCCCGATGAGCGACCGCGCGGTGCTGATCCGGCTGCAAAACAACATCTTCGCCCGCGCCCAGGCGGCCCACGACTGGCCCCGCGCCGAACGCTCGGCCCTGCGGCGGGCGCTGCTCGACCCGACCGACCACCGCCCGTGGCTCGATGTGGCCGCCGCCCGCGAGGGCCAGGGCGCCCTGGCCGGGGCCCTGCAGGCCCTGACCCAGGCCCAGGTGCTCGACGGCGGCGCGGCCCTGGCGGCGCGGGCGGCGCGCGAACGGGTCCGGCTGCAGCTCAACTAGCGGCGCCTGCCCCCTCCCGCCCGGCCCGCACCATCGCTATGTAGCGTTCGCCGTCATCGCCTGGCCCAGGAGCCCCCATGTCACTGAAGGTCGCCGTACAGATGGATCCGATCGAACGGATCAACATCGAGACCGACTCCACCTTCATGATGATGCTGGAGGCCCAGAGCCGCGGGCATTCGCTGTTCGTCTACACGCCGGACAAGCTGTCGCTGGAAGAGGGCCGGGTCACGGCCCGCGGCCGTCCGGTGACGGTGCAGGCGGTCAAGGGCGACCATGTCAGCTTCGGCGAGACCCGGGTGGTCGACATGATCGACGACGTCGACGTGGTGCTGATGCGCCAGGATCCGCCATTCGACATGGCCTACATCACGGCCACCCACTTCCTCGACAAGATCCACCCGCGGACCCTGGTGGTGAACAATCCGACCGAGGTGCGCAACGCGCCGGAGAAGCTGTTCGTCACCGACTTCCCGGGCGTCCAGCCGCCGACCCTGATCACCAGCGACGTCGAGGCGATCTACGATTTCCGCGAACGGCACGGCGACATGGTGCTCAAGCCCCTGCACGGCGGCGGCGGCTCCGGCGTGGTGCGGCTGAAGGCCGACGACCCCAACCTCGACGCCCTGCTGGAGCTGCATGCCCTGATCGGCCGCGACCAGGTCATCGCCCAGAAGTTCATCCCCGCCGTCAGCAAGGGCGACAAGCGCATCCTGCTGGTCGACGGCGAGCCCGTGGGGGCGATCAACCGCATTCCCGCCGAGGGCCAGGTGCGTTCGAACCTCGCGCGCGGCGGCCGCGCGGCCGCGGTCGAGCTGACCGCGCGCGACCTGGAGCTGTGCGCCATCATCGCGCCGGAGCTGAAGCGCCGGGGCCTGTTGTTCGTCGGCATCGACGTGATCGGCGACTATCTGACCGAGATCAACGTCACCTCGCCCACCGGCGCGCAACAGTTGAAGCGCTTCGGCGGCGCCGATGCAGCGGCCGCCCTGTTCGACCGCATCGAGGCGATCCGCAGCGTCGCTTGAGGTTATGTCGGGTAGGCGACTGAATCGTTTCAGTTTCCGCCTTGGTTCCATATTTGTTCTTGATCCATACCACGCGCCATGGTTGAGTCTGTGGATAAGTCACAGTCGCTGTAGCGAGGGGGCATGGTCGCGCGCGTCGTCACCGTGGCGTTCCAGGGCGTCGAGGCCCGGCGCGTGGACGTCGAGGTCCAGCTCACCGGCGGTGAGCAGGTCATGGTCGTGGTGGGCCTGGGCGACAAGGCCGTGGCCGAGAGCCGGGAGCGGGTGCGGGGCGCCTTCACGGGCCTCGGCCTGGCGATGCCGGGCAAGCGCATCGTAGTAAACCTCGCCCCGGCGGACCTGCCCAAGGAAGGCAGTCACTACGACCTGCCGATCGCCCTGGCGGTGATGGCGGCCATGGGGGTGATCCCGACCGACGCCCTGAACGGCTGGTGCGCGGTGGGCGAACTGTCGCTCGACGGCTCCATCTCGACGGTCGCCGGGACCCTGCCCGCCGCGGTGGCCGCCGGGGCCATGGATCTGGGCCTGATCTGCCCCGAGGCCTGCGGCCCGGAAGCCGCCTGGGCCGGCGGCACGCGGGTGCTGGCGCCGCGCTCGCTGATCGGGCTGATCAACCATTTCCGCGGAACCCAGATGCTGTCCGAACCGAAGGCCGGGCCGATGATCGACGGCGGTCCGGTCCCGGACCTGCGCGACGTGCGCGGCCAGGAACAGGCCAAGCGGGCGCTGGAGATCGCCGCGGCCGGCGGTCACAACCTGCTGTTCTGCGGTCCGCCGGGCTCGGGCAAGTCGATGCTGGCCCAGCGGCTGCCGGGCATCCTGCCGCCGCTGTCGGCCGCCGAGCTGCTGGAGACCTCGATGGTCCATTCGGTGGCCGGGCTGATCGCGCGCGGGGCCCTGACCCGCACCCGGCCGTTCCGCAGCCCGCACCACTCGGCCAGCATGGCCGCCCTGACCGGCGGCGGGCTGAAGGCCAAACCGGGCGAGGTCTCGCTGGCGCACAACGGCGTGCTGTTCCTCGACGAACTGCCGGAGTTCAGCGCCCAGGCGCTCGATTCCCTGCGCGCGCCGCTGGAGACCGGCGAGGTGATGGTCGCCCGGGCCAACGCCCACATCCGCTATCCGGCCAGGGTCCAGCTGGTCGCGGCCCAGAACCCCTGCCGCTGCGGTCACGGCGGTCCGGGCAAGGGCTGGTGCGGCAAGGCCCCGCGCTGCCAGCGCGACTACCAGGGCCGCGTCTCCGGCCCGCTGATCGATCGCATCGACCTGCAGGTGGACGTGCCGCCCGTGGCCGCCGCCGACCTGGCTCTGCCGCCGCCGGCCGAGGGCTCCGCCGAGGTCGCCGCCCGCGTCGCCCGGGCCCGGGCGATCCAGACCGCCCGCGCCGAGGCCGACAGCCCCGACGCGCCGACCCTCAACGCCCGGGCCGACGGCGACTTCCTGACCCGCGCGGCGGCGCTCAACGATCCCGCCCGGGCGCTGATGGCAAAAGCCGCCGACGCCGGCCACCTGACCGCCCGCGGCTGGACCCGCGCCATCCGCCTCGCCCGCACCATCGCCGATCTCGAAGGTGCCGACAGCGTCGGCCGCATCCATGTCGCCGAGGCGCTGATCTACCGCCGCGTCGGGGCGGGCGCGGACGCCCCCGCCGGCGGCTGATCGCCGCGGAACCAGCGCCGGCAGGCGCGGCTGAAACTGGTCGGGTCGGTGTAGCCCAGCGTCTCGGCGATGCGGGCGTGGCTGAGACTGCTGTCGCGCAGGAGCCGCTCGGCGCGGGCGCGCAGCTCCGCGTCGACGAGCTGGCGGTAGCCCGACCCGGCCTGCGCGAGCCGGCGCACGAGGGTGCGGCGAGAGACTCCCATCAGCCGGGCCGTCTCGTCGGCCGTCAACCGTCCGGCGGGCAGGGTGCTCAGCAGCCGTTCGACGCGGCCGCGCAGGCCGGCCGGAGCCGAGATCTTCTGCGCCGCCGCCTGCAATTCCGATACGGCGACATTGAACAGGGCGGGATCGGCGAACGGAGACCCGATCTTCAGCCAGGCGGCCGGAAACCGGATGGAATTTCGCGGCGCGTCGTAGACCACCCCCTCGCCCAGAACGGCGCGGGCCCGCCCGGCGTGCGGCGGCGCGGCGCAGGCGAAGTGAAACTCCGCCTCGCGCGGCGGAACCGTAAGGACTGAGGCCAGCAGGATCCGGATCGAGACGAAGGAAATCTCGGTCATCGGCCGCCACAGCCGCTCGGCGATCGGCACCGTCAGGTCGTAGTCCAGCTGGACCCAGGCGGGGCCGATGCGCGTGGTCATGCCGTGGAACGGCGCGCGCACGGGACTGTAGGCGTCCAGCACCGCGACCATCGCCGCCACATCCGGCGCGGCCAGGGCCGCGACGCCCAGCGCCCCGTGGGCCGACGGGTTCCACAGCTCAGGCGTCCGGAGCGCCCAGCCCTCGCCGAACAGGCCGTCGAGGTTCTCCACCTGGCGCACCTGCTGAAACAGGCTGATGTCGGCGGTCGGGTCCGCCGCCATCGCTTCGGTGACGCCCGTGCCGGCGAGGATCGCGGCCCGGCGTTCGGCCGTGTCGCCGAACCCGCGCAGGATCAGCCGGAAATAGCCGGCGGTCATCGGCAGACGTTCGAGGGTGGGCGTCTCGACCATGTGGCGCAAAATGCCATGAGAAAGGCGCGCCGCGCCATCCCCCCGTCCGGGCACAGGCCCTAGGGTGCCTGTCCGGGCCCGCGCCAAGACGGGCCGCAACGGAGGATACGACCATGGCCGACGGCGCCATCCCGCAGACCGCGACCGACCCTGCCTACGCCATCCCGCTCGACCAGATCGACGTCAGCCACCCGGAGCTCTGGCGCACCGACAGTCACTGGCCCTACTTCGAGCGGCTGCGGCGGGAAGACCCCGTGCACTTCTGCAAGGAAAGCCTGTTCGGTCCCTACTGGTCGATCACCCGCTACAACGACATCATGGCCGTCGACACCAACCACCAGGTGTTCTCCTCGGAAGCGGCGCTCGGCGGCATCGCCATCGTCGATCAGGGGCAGGACCTGCGGCTGCCGATGTTCATCGCCATGGACCCGCCCAAGCACGACCAGCAGCGCAAGGTCGTCAGCCCGGCCGTGTCACCGGCCAATCTCCAGCTGTTCGAACCGCTGATCCGGGAGCGGGCGGCCCGGATTCTCGACGAATTGCCGCGGGGCGAGACGTTCGACTGGGTCGACCGGGTGTCGATCGAACTGACCACCCAGATGCTGGCCACCCTGTTCGACTTCCCCTTCGAGGACCGGCGCAAGCTGACCTACTGGTCCGACGTCGCCACCACCATTCCCGCCGAGGGCATGATGGTGGAGACCGAGCAGGAGAAGCTGGGCATCCTGATGCAATGTCTGGAGGCCTTCACCGGCCTGTGGAACGAGCGCGTCAACCAGCCGCCGCGCGGCGACCTGATCTCGATGATGGCCCATGCCGAAGCGACCCGGAACATGAGCCCCGAGGAGTATCTGGGGAACCTGATCCTGCTGATCGTCGGCGGCAACGACACGACCCGCAACTCGATCACCGGATCGATCTACGCCCTGAACAAGAACCCGGACCAGTACGCCAAGCTGCGCGCCAATCCGGACCTGATCCCGTCGATGGTGTCGGAAACCATCCGCTGGCAGACCCCGCTCGCCCACATGCGCCGCACCGCCGTGGAGGACTGCGAGGTGGGCGGAAAGCTGATCCGCAAGGGCGACAAGGTGGTCATGTGGTACGTCTCGGGCAACCGTGACGACACGGTGATCGAGAACCCCAACGCCTACATCATCGACCGCGAGCGGCCACGCCAGCACATGTCCTTCGGCTACGGCATCCATCGCTGCGTGGGCAATCGCCTGGCCGAGCTGCAGCTGCGGGTGATCTGGGAAGAGATCCTCAAGCGCTTCCCGGTGATCGAGGTGATGGGCGAACCCGAACGCGTGCCGTCTCCGTTCGTGAAGGGGTACCTCAACCTGCCGGTCCGCATTCCGGTCTGACCGCCCGGGCCATCGCGCGGTTTTCCTCGGGGCCACGATCCGTTACCACCTCGCCTCAGCCTGCATGGGGCGAGGGGAACCGGGAACAATGGCGCCGCGTCAGGCCGTGCTCGGCATGGAACAGGCCAGTTTTCACCACGGCGCCAAGCCCGTGTTCGAGAACGTGTCCTTCCTGCTCGACGACGCCCGCACGGCGCTGGTCGGCGAGAACGGGGCCGGCAAGTCGACGCTGCTCAAATGCCTCGCCGGCGAACTGGAGCTGGACAGGGGCCAGGTGTTGAAGTCGCGCGGCCTGCGCGTCGGGGCCCTGCCGCAGGACACGCCGGAGGCCTTCGCCGACCTGACCGTGCGCGAGGTGCTGCGGCTGTCGCTGGAGAAGATCGGCGCGGGCGACGACGACTGGCGCATCGACGTGCTGCTGGGCGAGATCGGCGTCACCTACGAGACCGCGGAACAGCGCTTCGGCGACCTGTCCGGCGGCTGGCAGCGGCTGCTGCTGATCGCCGGGGCGGCGCGGCTGGAGGAGCCCGACATCCTCGTCCTCGACGAGCCGACCAACCACCTCGACCTGACCAACATCGGCATCCTCGAGACCTGGCTGACAGCGGCGTTCGATCTGCCGATGCTGATCGTCAGCCACGACCGGGAGTTCCTCAACCGGGTGACCGAGCGGACCCTGTTCCTGCGCTCGGACGGCATGCATGCGTTCAAGTCGCGCTTCTCCATCGCCCGCGAAGAACTGCTGCGCCGCGACGCGACCGCCGCCGCCCACCGCCGGCTGGAGGAGAAGGAGGTCAAACGGCTGGAGGCCGCCGCCGCCCGGTACAAGGTCTGGGCGGTCAAGAACCCGGAGCTGAACAAGCGCAAGGCGGCGATCGAGACCCGTATCGCCCGGCTCGAGGCCGACCGCACCCAGACCTTCGTCGCCCGCGACCGGCGGCTGGAGCTGTCGGACGGCGAGATCGACGCGAAGGTGGCCCTGCGGCTGATGGGTCTGACGGTGAAGACGCCGGACGAGGCCCGCACCCTGCTGACGATCGACAAGCTGACCGTCGCGGCCGGCGACCGCATCGCCATCCTCGGGGCCAACGGCGCGGGCAAGTCGACGCTGCTGTCGGTGCTGGCCAGGGCCTTCGATCCCGATCTCGAGCACTATGACGGCCAGGCCGCCGTGCGCTTCAACCCGGCCACGCGGCTGGCGTACTTCGACCAGTCGATGCGCGCCCTGCCGCTGAAGATGAGCCTGCTCGACTATGTCGCCGGCGCGCCGGACGCGACGGAGAAGGAGGCCACGCGGCTGCTGGCCCAGGCCGGCTTCCCGTTCGTGCGCATCGGCGATCCGATCGCCCTGCTCAGTCACGGCGAGCGATCGCGGCTGATGTTCCTGCGGCTCAAGCTGGAGCGGCCCAACCTCTACCTGCTCGACGAACCGACCAACCATCTCGATATCGAGGGCCAGGAGGCGCTGGAGGGTGAGCTTGAAGACGCCGAGGTCTCCTGCCTGTTCGTCTCGCACGACCGCTACTTCACGCGCACGGCGGCGACCCGCTTCCTCGAAATCCGTCGGGGCAAACTGGTCGAGGTCGAGAGTCCGGACGCCTTCTTCGACGCGCAGGCCTGAGCTAGGCTGCGCGCGAACGCAGCGGGGGGAAACGGTCGTGCGTCTGTGGAACATCGTGTTCGCCCTGGCGGCGGCGTTCAATTTCCTTGTCGGCCTGCCGCTGCTGCTGGCGCCCGTCGCCTTCTACACGGCGCTACACCAGCCCGCGCCCTCCGACCTGCTGTCGGTGCAGACCTCGGCCTTGCTGATCAGCGTGTTCGGCGTCGGCTACGCCATGGTCGCCCGCGACCCGCCGCGTAACCGGGCCATCGTCTGGCTCGGCCTGCTGGGCAAGGCCCCCCTGCCGCTGATGGTCTGGCTGCAGGTCCAGGCCGGCAAGGCGCCGATGAGCGCCTTCCAACTGACCCTCGGCGACCTGCTGTTCGCCGTCCTGTTCGTGGTCTTCCTCATCCGGACGCCAAGGCCCGCCGTTTGACCGCCTGTTAAACCGCGCCCGCTAGTCTGGCGCCCATGTCGGACGAGCGCGCGATCACCCCGGAACAGCTGGCGACCCTGAGCCACGAGTTCCGCACCCCCCTGAACGGCGTGCTGGGCATGGCCCGGCTGCTCGACGGCACCCGGCTGACGGCCGAACAGAAATCCTATGTCGCGGCCCTGCGCGAGAGCGGCGACCACCTGCTGGCGCTGGTCAACGACGTGCTCGACCTGGCCCGGCTGGGGGCCGGCAAGATCGAGCTGCATCCGGCCCCCACCGACATCGCCGGGCTGCTGCGCCAGACCGCCGAACTGATGAGCCCGCGCGCCCACGAGAAGGGCGTCGAGATCGCCTGGGCCTGCGCCGCCGACCTGCCGCCGGTGATGGCCGACGAGGGCCGGCTGCGCCAGGTGCTGCTCAATTTCGCCGGCAACGCCGTCAAGTTCACCGAAACCGGCGGCGTGCTGCTGACCGCCGAACCGGCCGGCGAGGACCGGCTGCGGCTGGTCGTGCGCGACACCGGCCCGGGTGTGCCCGAGGCCGCCCGCCAGCGCATCTTCGAACCGTTCGTCCATGCGGACCCGTCGCACGGCGCGGTGCTCGGCGGCGCGGGCCTCGGCCTGGCCATCGTCACCCGACTCAGCAACGCCATGCGGGGCGAGGTCGGCGTCGACGAGGCCGACGGCGGCGGCGCCAGCTTCTGGCTCGAAGCCGAGCTGCCGGCGGCCGGCCCGGCCGCCCGCGAACGCCCGTTGCGGGGGCAGACGGTCGGCGTCGCCTCGCCCAACCCCATCGTGCTGGCCGCGGCGCGGCGCCAGATCACCGGCCTCGGCGGCCAGGTGGTCACGGCCGACACCCTCGCCGACCTGCTGGTCATCGCCCCGCCGGACGCGGTGCTGCTGATCGACAACCTGCTGGCCAAGGGTCGCCGCGCCATGAAGGCGCCCGAGGGGCGAAACAGCGTCATCCTGCTGCGGCCCGACGAGCGGGCGCGCATTCCGCGCAGCCGCGCCGCCGGCTTCTCCGGCTACCTGATCAAGCCGCTGCGCGCCGACTCGCTGGCCGCGCGGGTGCTGGCGGCCCGGGGCGTGACGCAGAAGGCCGCCCCCCATCCCGAGGACGAGCGGATCGCCGCCGCCACCGCCCCGGGGGCCCGGGTCCTGCTGGTCGAGGACAATCCGATCAACGCCCTGCTGGCCCGCACCCTGCTCAAGCGCGAGGGCGCCGAGACCGACCGCGCGGCCAGCGGGGAGGAGGCGCTCGCCGCCGCCGCCGCCGCCAGCTACGACCTGATCCTGATGGACATCCGCATGCCCGACATGTCCGGCGTCGAGGCGGCCCGCGAACTGCGCGCCCGGGGCGTCTCCACGCCCATCGTCGCCCTGACCGCCGACGCCTTCGAGGACGACCGCCGCGCGGCCCTCGGCGCCGGGATGGACGACTTCCTCGTCAAGCCGCTGACGGAAACCGCCCTGCGCGCGGTCCTGACCCGCTGGGTCGGCTGGACGGGCGCGGCCGGAGAGGGCAGGCTCGCCTCCTGATTTGGGGGCTGATCCTATGAGCCAGAACGCTGCGGCCACGCCGGCCCGCAAACACGGCATCGGCGATGTGATCAAGAGCCTGAGGCGGCCCAAGGTCGCCCTGATGCTCGGGCTCGGCTTCTCGTCGGGCCTGCCGTTCATGCTGACCGGCGCGACACTCGGCTACTGGCTGAAGGACGAGGGCACCAGCCTCAAGGCCATCGGCTTCATCTCGTGGGTCGGCCTGGCCTATTCGTGGAAGTTCCTCTGGTCGCCGATGGTCGATCGGGTGACGCCGCCCGGTCTGGCGAGACTGGGCCGCCGGCGCGGCTGGCTGCTGCTGACCCAGGTGGTGCTCGGTCTGGCCCTGCTGGCCATGGCGATGATCGGCCCGGGCGGGGGTCTGGCCGCGATCGGCGCGGCGGCCCTGGTGGTGGCCTTCGCCTCGGCGACGCAGGACATCGCGGTCGACGCCCTGCGCATCGAGGTCGCGGACGACGAGGAGGAGCTGGGTCTGGTCACCGGCGCGTTCCAGCTCGGTTACCGGCTGGCCGTGCTGGCCAGCGACGCCCTGATTCTGATCGTCGCCCAGTACATGGGCTGGCCCGCGTCCTACAGCCTGATGGCCCTGCTGATGGGGGTCGGCATCCTGTCGACCTTCCTGATCAAGGAGCCGGTGCGGGCCGAGGCGGTGATGGCCAACTCCAAGTCGCTGCTGACCCTCGGCGGGCTGGGCTCGGCCGTGGCCGGACCCTTCATCAGCTTCTTCAGGACCTACGGCTGGTTCGCCCTGGTCATGCTGCTGATGATCACCCTCTACCGGCTGCCGGAATTCGTCATGGGGCCGATGGCCACGCCGTTCTATCACGACCTCGGGTTCGAGAAGGCGTTCGTCGGCGAGATCCGCCTGTCCGCCGGCCTCGCGGGCACCCTGTGCGGCATCACCGTCGGCGGGTTCCTGGCCGCCTGGCTGGGACGCATGCGCGGCCTGGTCGCCGGCGCGATCCTGCAGGGCCTGGCCGTGTCGTCGTTCGCCCTGCTGGCCTTCAACGGCGCCGACCACCGGCTGTTCGCGGCGGTGATGTTCTTCGACAACCTCGGTGTCGGCGCCGCCGGCGTGCTGCTGGTCACCTACATGTCGAGCCTGACCAGCATCGGCTTCACGGCCACCCAGTACGCCCTGCTCAGCTCCAGCTACACCTGGGTCGGCAAGATCCTGAAGGGCTTCTCCGGCGTCGTCGTCGAGAGCCTGCAGGCCAGCCACGGCATCATGGGCGGCTATGGGCTCTACTTCATCGGCTGCGGCCTGATCGGCGTGCCGGCGCTGCTGCTGTGCATCCTGATCGCGGCCCGCACGCCCAAGGCGCCGCCGGCCATCGCGCCGTCGGTCTAGCTCGTCGCCAGGCAGACCACCTGGGCCACGCGCAGGTCGCGGCGCAGGCCGTCGGCGACGCGGCCGTAGTTCTCGACATTGATCGGCTCGCCGACGGCGTAGCCCTGCGGCCGGCGATGCGAATTGGCCAGGGCGCGCTGCACTGTCTCGGGCGTGGTGGTGTAGATCCGGCCGCGGCGCGGGGCCTCGGCGACGGTGATGCCGACCACCCGGCCGGTCGAGTCCAGCACCGGCGCGCCGGACAGGCCGGCGAGGGTGCCCTTGAGGGTGAAGGTGCGGCCGATCTCGGCCCAGGCCAGCACCGGTTCGGTGCGGGCGCCGCGACCGCGGACGACGAGGTTCTCGCGGCCCAGCAGGCGGGACACGGCCTCGCCCGGCTGGCCCTGCGGGAAGCCCGGGTGGAAGCCGAGCGCGCCCGGCCGCGGGCGGATGCTGGCCGGCGCCAGCGGCAGGGCCGGGGCCCCGCCCTCGGTGGTCAGGATGGCGGCCTCGCCGGACGGGTCGATGACGGCGTGGGCGGCCACGCCGCGGCCCTCGGCCACCACCAGGGCGATGCGGGTGCAGCCGTCGACCACATGGCGGGCGGTCATCCAGACGCCGCTGTCGGCGATGGAAAAGGCCGTGCCGGTGCCCGGCTTCTGTTCGCCCGGGACGTCGACGACCACGGCCGGGTCGAACGGCGAGGACGGGCCGAGCGGAATGGCCTCCTCGCCGGCCAGCGGCGGCGGCGGCGGCGGCGCGTCGGCCTGCTCCCGGCGACCCATCGACGCGATGATCAGGGCCGTCACGATGGCCAGGTAGACCAGCCAGTCCGGGAGACGGGGCAGGTGCACGTCGGTCTAGCCGGCCAGGGCCGCGGCGAGGATGATCGCGCTGGCCAGCTTGGCCCCGACCAGCAGCAGGGCGGCGGACATCTCGCCGTCCTGGATGCGCTGGGGCAGGCCGTGCAGGAACCAGTCGATGACCTTGAACACCAGCAGCTGCACGCCGATCGTGGCCACGCCCCAGATGCCGATCTCGAGCGGCGAGACCGAGGCGCTCAGCGACGAGGCCAGCGGCAGGGCCAGGCCGACCAGCACGCCGCCCAGCGACAGGGCCGCGGCGGCGTTGCCGTCGCGGATCAGGGCGATCTCGCGGTGCGGCGTCAGCATGACATAGAGGAAGGCCCCGAACAGCAGCAGGACCAGGGTCAGGCCGGCGTGGCCCAGCGTGGTCACGAAGCCCGTCGAGAAGGCCTGGATTTCCATCGATTGGAGTTGCGGCGGCATCGATCAGTCCATCAGGGAACGGCGTGCGAAAGGGTTAGCACGACGCGCGCCATCCCATGCAAGCTTCTAGCCTGACGCGAGCGTCTCGGCCTTGCGGCGGACCGACGCGCGAACCTTCTCGCTTTCGGACTTCAGCTGGCCGCAGGCGGCGAGGATGTCGCGGCCGCGCGGGGTGCGGATCGGGCTGGAATAGCCGGCCTTGTTGAGGATCGCCGCGAACCGCTCGATGGTCGCCCAGTCGGAGCATTCGTAGTCCGTGCCGGGCCAGGGATTGAACGGGATCAGGTTGATCTTGGCCGGAATACCCTTGAGCAGCCTGACCAGGGCCAGCGCTTCCTCGGGGCTGTCGTTGACCCCCTTGAGCATGACGTATTCGAACGTCACGCGGCGGGCGTTGCTGATCCCCGGATAGGCCCGGATCGCCTCCATCAGGTTGGCGATGTCGTACTTGCGGTTGATCGGCACCAGCACGTCGCGTAGCGGGTCGTTGGTGGCGTGCAGGCTGATGGCCAGCATGGCCTGGGTCCGCTCGCCGAGCGCCTTGAGCTCCGGCGTCACGCCGCTGGTTGAGACGGTGATGCGCCGGCGGGAGATGGCGATCCCCTCGTTGTCGCTGATGATGTCGATGGCGTCGGCGACGTTGTCGAGATTGTACAGCGGCTCGCCCATGCCCATGAACACGATGTTGCTGAGGCGACGGTCCTCGCGGTCGGACGGCCATTCCTCGAGGTCGTCCTTGCAGACCTGCACCTGGGCGACGATCTCGGCCGCGGTCAGGTTGCGCACCAGCGCCTGGGTGCCCGTGTGGCAGAAGGTGCAGTTCAGCGTGCAGCCGACCTGGCTGGACACGCACAGGGCGCCCGACCGGCCGACGTCGGGAATGTAGACGGCCTCGATCTCGATGCCCGGGGCGGTGCGGATCAGCCACTTGCGCGTGCCGTCCTTCGACACCTGGCGCTCGACGATCTCCGGCCGGGCCAGGGTGAAGTGTTCGGCCAGGGCGGCGCGGGTGTCCTTGGCCACGTCGGTCATCTGGTCGAAGCTCGTGGCCCCGCGATGGTGGATCCAGCGGAACACCTGGGTCGCCCGCATCTTCGCCTTGTCGGCCGGGACGGCGCCGGCCTCGACGAGGGCGCGCGCCAGCCCTGCCCGGGTCAGGCCCGAGAGGTTGACGGGTGCGGCGACGGCGGGCGTCGCGCGAGCAAGATTGAGGGTCGCGCCCAAGGCAAAGGCTTCCGATGGAATGAGGGAAGTCCCCATATCAGAAAACCGCGCACTGGACCAATCGGAGCGGGCGTGACTATCCCTTGGGGGTGAACCGCGCCGACAGCGACCCCTTCGCCGAGTTGATGGACCGCATCGCCCGCCACGGCGATCGCGCGGCCTATGCGGCGCTGTTCGATCACTACGCTCCCCGGGTGAAGGGCTATCTGGCCCGGCTGGGTCTCGAATCCGCGCGCGCCGAGGACCTGACCCAGGAGGTGATGGTCGCGGTCTGGCGCAAGGCCGGCAGCTTCGACGCGGGCAAGGCCAGCGTCTCGACCTGGATCTTCCGCATCGCCCGCAACCGGCGCATCGACCTGTTCCGCCGCGAACGCACCGCGACGCTCGATCCCGACGATCCGCAGCTGAGCCCCGAGGCGCTGCCGCCGCCGGACGCCGGGCTGGAAGCGCGCCAGCGCGAGACGCAGGTGGCGCTGGCCCTGGCGGAGCTGCCGCCCGAGCAGCGCGAGATGGTCCGGGCCGCCTTCTACGAGGACCTGACCCACAGCGAGATCGCCGAGCGCTTCGGCCTGGCCCTGGGCACGGTCAAGTCGCGCCTGCGGCTGGCGTTCGACAAGCTGCGGCGCGGCCTGGAGGCGGCGCGATGAACCGGTCCCTCGCCTTGACCCCGGCGGAACCCGCTCCATATCCCGGCTTTTCAAGGAGTTGCCTGACCGCATGACCGCCGTGACGCCCCTTCCCGACCCCGCCAGCCATCCCGGCCTGCGCCTGATGGAAGCGACGGCGGCTGTCCTGCGTGGGGACCAGTCGCCGCCGCGGCCGTCGGACGTTCTGGGCGGCGCCTTTCTCGACACCGAGTCGCCGCTGGCCATGGCCGGCGGCGCGGCCGACGCGGCGCTCGCCCGCATCGCGGCGCTGGAGGCGATCGACGATCGCGCCCGTTCGGCCGCCCGCGGCGCCGGCAAGGGGCTCGGCGAGGTGCTGGCCCTGCCCGACCCGCTGCGCGAGGCCGTGTTCGAGGCGATCGGCGCGGGCCGCAAATGGCGCTTCCTCGGCTTCGGCATCCGCGGCCTGAAGCTGGCCACGGGCGGCGAGGGCGAGACCGAGCTGCTGCGCATCGAGCCCGGCCACGGCGTCGCGCCGCACGACCATGACGGCGAGGAATACACCCTGGTGGTCACCGGGGCCTTCCACGACGGTCACCAGCGGTTCGGCCCGGGCGACGTCAACATCGCCCAGCCCGGCTTCGTGCACGCGCCGATCGCCGAAAAGGACGGCGTCTGCTACGCCCTCGGCGTCAGCCTCGGCGGCGGCGCGCGCTTCGAGGGTGCGTTCGGCCTGTTCCAGCGTTTGAGCGGGCTGTAGGCCACACGGGCCACACGGGGACAGGTTAACCTGTCCCCATCAGCGTGAAAGGGGACAGGGCAAACCGTCCCGAGCGACAGCTTTACCAGTCCCCTTCTGATCAGAACGCCTCTGACACGATCTCGCCGCCCGGCAGCAGCGCCGCGCGCTTCATGCCGGCCGAGACGAACGGCATGGCGACATTGCCGTCCGCGTCGACCGCGATCAGGCCGCCCTCGCCGCCCAGGGCCCTGATTTCCGCCAGCACCGCGTCCGCCGCCTCGGCCAGGGTCTGACCGCCGAAGCGCACGCGATGGGCCAGCTGCGCGGCCGCGGCGACGCGCACGAAATACTCGCCCTGGCCGGTGCAGGACACGGCCACCCGCTGGTCAGCCCAGCCGCCGGCGCCGATCAGCGGCGTGTCGCCGACGCGGCCCGGCAGCTTGCCGAACACGCCGCCGGTCGAAGTGGCGGCGGCCAGCCGGCCCTCCATGTCGCGCACCACGCAGCCGACCGTGCCGTGCGCGAGTGTTCCGGGCGGATGGTTGGACTCGTCCTGTCCGGCATGGGTGAACCATGCCGCGTCATCGGCGATGGCGGGCAGCTTCTGGTCCGCCGCGAACCGCGCGGCGCCGTCGCCGGCCAGCATGACGTGCGGGGTCCAGTCCATGATCGCCCGCGCCACCCCCACCGGACTCTCGAACCCCTGCAGCGCCGCGACCGACCCGGCCCGGCCGGTGAAGCCGTCCATCAGGCAGGCGTCGAGCTCGTACTGGCCGACGGTGTTGGGCGAGGCGCCCCGGCCGGCGACATAGAGGCCGGACGCCTCCAGCTCGGCCGTCACGGACTCGGCCACGTCCAGCGCCAGCGCCCCGGCCAGCAGCCGGTCGCGCCCGGCCTCGACCACGCCGCGCATGTGGGCGATCTCCCGGCTGTAGTCGCGGCCGCGCTTCGCGCCCGCGCCGCCATGCACCACCAGACTCAAACAATTGTTCGCCAACGCGTCCCTCCCGCCTATAAACGCGGAAAGGCCCGCGATACCCTTCCGGGCCATTCAATGAAAGAGCGGGAGAGACGCATGCGGGCGGTGCTGAGCAAGAGCGTGGGCGGACCGGAGACCCTGGTCATCGAGGAGCTGCCCAGCCCCAAGGCCGGTCCCGGCCAGGTGGTGCTGTCGGTCAAGGCCTGCGGCGTCAACTATCCCGACGTGCTGATCATCGAGGACATGTACCAGTTCAAGCCGACGCGGCCGTTCGCTCCGGGCGGCGAGGTGGCCGGCGTGGTCAAGGAACTGGGCGAGGGCGTCACCCATCTGAAGGTCGGCCAGCGCGTGCTGGCCAACACCGGCTGGGGCGGCATGGCCGAGGAGCTGGCGCTGGACGCCGCCCGCGTGGTGCCGATCCCCGACTCGATGTCGTTCGAGGAAGGCGCCGCCTTCATGATGACCTACGGCACCTCCTATTACGGCCTGAAGGACCGCGGCTATCTCAAGCCCGGCGAGACCCTGCTGGTGCTCGGCGCCGCCGGGGGCGTGGGCCTGGCCGCCGTGGAACTGGGCAAGGCCATGGGCGCGAAGGTCATCGCCGCCGCTTCGAGCCAGGCCAAGGTCGACCTGGCCATCGCCCGCGGCGCCGACAGCGGCGTCGTCTACCCGACCGGCCCGTTCGACAAGGACGGGACCAAGGCCCTGGCCAACCTGTTCAAGGACGCCTGCGGCCCGAACGGCTGGGACGTGGCCTATGACGCCGTCGGCGGCGATTATGCCGAGGCGACCATCCGCGCCGCCGGCTGGGGCGGTCGCTTCCTGGTCATCGGCTTCCCGGCGGGCATCCCCAAGGTGCCGCTGAACCTGACGCTGCTGAAGTCCTGCGACATCGTCGGCGTGTTCTGGGGCGCGGCCGTGGCCCGCGATCCGAAGGCGCACCAGCAGAACGTCAAGGAACTGATGGACCTGTACACGGCCGGCAAGATCAAGCCGCACGTGTCCGAGACCTTCCCGCTCGAGCGGGCGGGCGACGCCATCGCCCACCTCGCCAGCCGCAAGGCCATGGGCAAGGTGGTCGTGGTCACCGGCTGACGACTGAAGACAAAGAAAACATAACGAAATCAGGGAAGATACACATGGCGGGTCGTCTGGAGGGCAAGGTCGCCCTCATCACCGGCGGGGTTTCGGGCATCGGCCTGGGCACGGTTGAGCTGTTCGCGCGGGAAGGGGCCTGCGTGATCGCCGCCGACCTGCAGGACGAGAAGGGCGCCATGCTCGAGAAGCGGTTCGACGGCCGCATCCGCTACGCCCACTGCGATGTCACCAGCGAGAAGGACATCGCCAACGCCGTGAAGATGGCCGCCGACCAGTTCGGCGGCCTCGACATCCTGTTCAACAACGCCGGCCACGGCGGCGCTCCGGGCAACGTTTCCGAGGTCGACGTCGAGGCCTGGGACGCCACCTTCGCCCTGCTGGTGCGGGGCCCGGCCGTCGGCATGAAGCACGCCATGCCCCTGATGGTCGAACGCGGCGGCGGCTCGATCATCAACACCGCCTCGATCGCCGGCCTGCAGGCGGGCTTCGGCCCGCTGGCCTATTCGGCGGCCAAGTGCGCCGTGATCCACATGTCGCGCTGCGCGGCGGCCGAGCTGTCGCCGAAGAAGATCCGCGTCAACGCCATCTGCCCGGGCCTGATCGCCACCTCGATCTTCGGCGCCTCGATGGGCCTGCCCCGAGACGTCGCCGACCAGATGGCCGCCCGCTTCGAGGAGGCCGGTCCCAAGGTCCAGCCGATTCCCAAGGCCGGCATGCCCGAGGATATCGCCCGCGCGGCGCTCTATCTGGCCAGCGATGACTCGCTGTTCGTCACCGGCACCCACATCGTGGTCGACGGCGGCCTGACCATCGGCGGCCGCGGCTCATGGGATCTCGAGGCGCCCAGCCCGATCCTCGCGGCGCTCGGCATCACGCCCGAGCAGGCGCAGCAGATGCAGGCGGCGATGATCGCCCAGCGCGCGGGAGGCTGACAGCCCTGTGACGACCCCGCTGGTCATCGACCCGGCCCTGGATCCCCGGCGGATCGCCCCGGTCTTCGCGCGATCGGGCCGCATCCACCTGCCCGGCGTGTTCAGCCGGGAGGCGGCGGCCGGGATCGGCGCGGCGATCAGCGGCGACAGCGTCCCCTGGGTCAAGTCGTGGCGGACCAACGGCCCCAGCCTCGACGGCTCGTTGCGGGACTTCGAGGCCATGACGCCCGACCTGCGCGCCGCCTTCGACGCCGACATGGCGGCGGCGGCGCGGGCCGGCTTCTGCTTCCGCTTCGACGCCTGGCGGGCCAGCGACGACATCCTCGCCGGCAAGCGTCGGGGCGGGGCGCTAGCGCCGCTCGAGGCGGTCCATGACTTCCTCAACGGCGAGGCCTTCCTGTCGTTCGTGCGAACCCTGACCGGCGAACCGCGCTGCGCCTACAGCGACGTGATGGTCTCGCGCTACCGGGCGGGCGACTTCCTGTCGGCCCACGACGACGACATCGTCGGCAAGAAGCGACTGTTCGCCTATGTGCTCAACTTCACGCCCGTCTGGCGGGCCGACTGGGGCGGGGTGCTGAACTTCCTCGACGAGGACGGCCATGTCGCCGAGGGCTACGCCCCGACGTTCAACGCCCTGAACCTCTTCCGTGTCCCGCAGGAGCACGCGGTGTCCATCGTGGCGCCGTTCGCCGGGGGGCCGCGTCTGTCGATCACCGGCTGGGTGCGCGCGCGATGACCCTGACCCTGAATCCCGCCCTCGACCCCAAGGCCCTCGCCGGCGCCTTCGCCCGCAACGGCCGGCTGCACATTCCCGGCATCCTGCCGACCGCCCAGGCGGAAGCGGTCAGCGCGGTGCTGTCGGGCGACGCGCCCTGGACCCGCGCCGTGCAGATCGGCGGCCGGGCGCTCGACACGACCATCGAGGCCTGGGACGGCATGCCGCCCGAGCACCGCGCGGTGCTCGACACGGCGACCCGCGAGGCCGCGCGCACCGGCTTCCTCTACCAGTTCGACGCCTGGCGGCTGAGCGACGAGCTCGAGGCCGGCAAGCGGCGCGGCGGCTTCTGCGCGCCGGTCGAGGCGGTCTATGACCTGATCAACAGCGCGCCCTATCTGGCCTTCATCCGCACGCTCACGGGCGAGCCGGACGCGGTCTATTGCGACGCCATGGCCACCCGCTACCGGCCGGGCGACTTCCTCACCACCCATACCGACGCCGCCGAGGGCAAGCACCGGCTGTTCGCCTTCGTACTGAACTTCACGCCGGTGTGGCGACCGGACTGGGGCGGCCTGCTGATCTTCCCGGGCCAGGACGGCCACATCGACGAGGGTTATGTCCCGACCTTCAACGCGCTGAACATCTTCCGCGTGCCCGCGCCCCATACCGTGACCCAGGTGGCCAGCTTCGCCTCGGAACCCCGGCTGTCGATCACCGGCTGGATACGATCGGCCCGCGATGCCTGAAGACCTCCCTCCCGTCCCGGCGCTGGCCGAGCGGCCGAAACTGGCGCCCAACGTGCGGGGCGCGCTGTGGATGCTGGGCTCGGCGCTCGGCTTCACGGTGATGACCACCCTGATCAAGTTCCTCGGCGCCGACTATCCGGCGGCGCTGCAGACCTTCTACCGCCAGGCGGCCGGGCTGCTGGTACTGGCCCCGCTGATCGCCCGCGACTGGCACGGCGCCTTCCACACCACCCGCCCCGGCATCCTGCTGTTCCGCTCGGCGGTCGGCACCCTGGCGATGATCCTCAGCTTCTACGCCTTCCAGAAGCTGCCGCTGGCCGAGGCCAACGCCCTGTCGTTCACCCGCACCCTGTGGATGGTGCCGCTGGCGATGTTCATCCTGCGGGAAAAGACCGGCGCGCTGCGCATCGGCGCGGCCCTGGTCGGCTTCTTCGGCGTTCTGGTCATGCTGCGGCCCGGCGCCGGCGACCACCACGGCTTCGGCATGGGCCAGCTGGCGGCGCTGGCCTCAGCGGCGATGTTCGCCACCACCATCACCGGCATGAAGGTGATGACCCGCGACCACTCGCCGTTCACCCTGCTGGTCTGGTCGGCGGTGCTGGGGCTGGTGTTCTCGATTCCCGGCGCGGTGTTCGTCTGGCGCTGGCCCAATCCCTTCGACCTGTTCCTGCTGGCCAGCATGGGCGTCTTCGGGACCATCACCCAGGCCTGCTACATCAAGGGCATGCAGATCGGCGACGCGGGCGCCATGGCGCCGATCGACTACAGCCGGCTGGTGTTCACCACGGCCACGGGCTTCTTCATCTTCCACGAGGTGCCGGGCCTCGCGACGGCGATCGGGGCCGCGATCGTCGTGGCCTCGACCCTGTTCATCACCTTCCGCGAACAGTACGTGGCCCGGCAGGCGCGGCTGGCGGCCGCCTCAGGGCAGGCGCAGGAAGGCCCAGGCGATCAGCGCCTGACCGCCGTAGTAGAGAAACCAGACCGCCCAGCGGGTTAGCCGGTCCGATCCGAACAGCGCCTCCTCGCGGAACAGCGACCCGGCGAGGATCGCGTCGGAGGTCATGAACAGCACCGCCCCGAGCATCGCCGGCCAGTAGAAGGCCGGCAGCAGGAAGCTCGAGCCGACCATCACCGCGATGACGATGACATAGAGGGTCACGGCCGCCCGCATAGGCCCCAGCGCGCGCCACAGCCAGGCCAGCACGGCCACGGCGGCCAGCCCGACGGCGACGGCCCCCGTCAGCTGCGGCGGCGTCATCTCCAGCGCCGGGTCGCGGGTTTCCTGGAACAGGAAGATCAGCAGCACATGGCCGACGAGGAAGGCGAACAGCCCGGCCGGCAGCCAGCGCCGCGGGTCGCCGGCCAGGAAGCCGTCGCCGACCACGCACAGCAGCAGGCCCGCGGCCAGCAGCCAGGGCGCATTGGAGAAGAAGGCGATCACCGCGATGGCGCCGACGGCCGCGACCTTGACCACCGTCCGCTGCAGCGACGGCGCCTGGCCGGTCATGATCAGCCCGTAGGTCAGGGCCGCCAGGGCCGACACCACGGTCAGCACGGTGTTGATGTCGTCCATGGCCCCCGCCGAGAGTCGTCAGTCGTCCGCCGTCACCTTCGCCAGCCAGGCCCGCGCGGCGTCGCGGTGATGCGGCTTGATATTCTTGCCGACCACCGCCAGCAGCGCCGCGAACACCGCCGCGTCATCGGTAAAGCCGATTCCCGCGAGAATGTCCGGAATGGCGTCGGTCGGCAGGACGAAATAGGCCAGGGCGGCGAGCATCATGCCCTTGGCGGCGGCCGGCGTGGCCGGATCGCGGGCGCACCACCAGATCGACAGGGCGTCGGAGGCGAACGGGATGCGCGCGGCGACGCGTCGCATCTTGGGCCAGAAACCCCGTGTGACGCGACGTTCGTTGACCTGGACGACCTCGGGAACGAGGGCCCGGCCAGGATCAATGACCTGGTTTACGTCGGGTGACGGCTTGGATTCGGCGCTCATCGGGATAAACCCCTTTCCGAACTGTATTCAACATAAGGATCGGGGAGCCGTCCATGAAGCTTGATTCCTCCATTTCCGCCGTCGTCACCGGCGGCGCCTCCGGCCTCGGCGAGGCCACTGTCCGCGCGCTGGTCGCCCAAGGCGTCAAGGTCGCCATCTTCGACCTCGACCGTCAGGCCGAACGGGGCGCCGCGCTCGAGAAGGAGCTGGGCGTCACCTTCTGCGCCGTCAACGTGACGAGCGACGCCGACGTCGACGCCGGCTTCGAAAAGGCCCGCGCGGCCAACGGCCAGGAGCGCATCCTGGTCAACTGCGCCGGCACCGGCAACGCGGCCAAGACCGCCAGCCGCGACAAGAACACCGGCGAAATCAAGCATTTCCCGCTGTCGCACTTCGACATGATCATCCAGATCAACCTGGTCGGCACCTTCCGCTGCATCGCCAAGTCGGCGGCCGGCATGCTGACCCTGGAGCCCCTGCCGGACGGTGATCGCGGCGTGATCATCAACACCGCGTCGGTGGCGGCCGAGGACGGCCAGATCGGCCAGGCGGCCTATTCGGCGTCCAAGGGCGGCGTCGTCGGCATGACCCTGCCGATCGCCCGCGACCTGTCGAGCGAAGCCATCCGCGTCAACACCATCCTGCCGGGCATCTTCAACACCCCGCTGCTGGCCGCCGCGCCGGAAGCGGTCAAGGCCGCCCTGGGCGCCCAGGTGCCCTTCCCCAAGCGTCTCGGCCAGGCGGAAGAATACGCCTCGCTGGCGCTGGAGATGATCCGCAACGGCTACTTCAACGGCGAAGACGTCCGTCTGGACGGCTCGATCCGGATGGCCCCGCGCTAGACCGCGGTCCATCGCGACGGAAAACGGGGCGGCTTCCGGAAGGAGGCCGCCCTTTTTTCTGCCCGTCACTGCGCCGCCGGCGGCCGCACGATCGACGGTCCCAGGTTGGCCATGACCTCGCGGGCGTCGAAGGCGCGCGGATCGTTTGCGGGCTTGGCCCCGTGGCCGATGAGGATCTCGGCCGAAGCCTCGAACTTCTCGACCGTGCGCACATCGATGCGGTCGGCCCAGAACGGATCGCCGTAGAACGGGTCCCAGGCGCGCCAGCCCCAGCTCGGGCCGTAGTAGCGCCAGTAGGGCCGCCAGTAGCTGTAGGGACCGTACGGGCCGTAGGGATTGGGATCGACGTAGGTGCGGGCCTTGCGGTCGGTCTGCCGCTCGACCAGCGCGAACCAGTCCCCGCCCTGCGCCACCGTCAGCTCGGCCGCCCGGAACAGCAGATAGCGCTCCACCGTCTCGCGCGACGTCAGGCTGTTGCCGGCGAAGTTCACCCGGAACCGGTCGGCTTCGAGCCGGGTCTCGGAGAATCCGCCCGAAACCGCCTGACCGCGGACATTGGGCTGGTAGGGGGTGGCCGTGGCGCAAGCCGAAAGGCCTGCCGTCGCGACCAGCGCCACCGCGAGGGCGGCCGCCTTGAAGGTCATCGTCGTTGCTCCAGCACGAGGTTTGTCCCTGTGTGAGCACAACACATGGGCCCTGCGGACGGTTGCGCCAAGCGGGAACAGACTACCGGCGCGTCAGGATCAGGACCGCCACCGCGATCAGCAGCACCCCGACCGTCAGGGCGTAGACGCGGCGAAAGGCCGGCTCGTTCATCCGCCCGGCGAGGGCCGCGCCGCCGAGGCCGTAGGCGGTCATGGCCATGACATCCATGCCGATGGTCGCGGCGGCGTACCACGGCAGCTGCGGCGGCACGGCCCGCGCGGGGTCGAGGAACGGCGGCAGCACGGCGGTGAAGAACAGCAGCGCCTTGGGATTGGCGATCTGCACCGAGAAGCCGTCGAGGAAGGCCGACCGGGCGCCGTGGACCGCCGGACGTTCGGCCGGGCCGCCCTCGCCGCGCAGGCCCGCGCGGATCGAACTCACCCCCAGCCAGGCGACATACAGCCCGCCGCCGATCGCCAGCAGCCGGAAGGCGGCGGGAAACGCGGCCATCAGGGCGCTGAGGCCGAGCGCCGCGCCGGTGAACCAGACCAGGGTGGCGGCGTTCATCCCGGCCACGCCGATCAGCACCTGGACGCGGCCGCGCTGCAGCCCCGTGGCGATGGCGAACAGGTTGGCGGGCCCGGGCGTGATCGCCATCAGGACCATGGTCGCCAGGAAGGCGCTGTAACGGGCGGGATCGACGGGGAAGGCCATGAGCGGGGGGCTTAGCGTCCCCGCCCCGCTTCGACCAGCCGGTCCCGCGCCGGAAGACAGATCAGGCCAGCAGGATCAGCACGGCCTTGCCGAGCGCGCCGAACAGCAGGACGGCGGCGGCCAGGGTCTGGACCAGGAAGCCCAGCTCGCGCTTGCCCGGATCCTTGACGTAGCCGAGGGCGTAGAGAATGCGGCCGACGATCCACACCGCGCCGATGGCCGAGGCGATCACGCCGGTCGGGTCCTGCGGCGTCCAGAACAGGTGGAACAGCCACAGCGACGGCAGGAAGATCGGCAGCCATTCGAGGGTGTTGGCCTGCACCCGCACGGCCCGCTCGAGGAGCGGATCGCCGGTCATGGCCGGCGCGGCGATGCCGGACTTGCGACGCGCGGCGCCGACGCCGAGACCCATCCAGAAGTAGGCCAGCAACGCCAGCAGCGTGACGATGGCGACATAGGCGTGCGTTTGCATGTGAAGAAGCTCCCCGGTTCCCAACGGTCTGCGCCGTCCGGGGGGAACCTGTCATGCTTCGCGCAAAGCCGGAACCCTTGGCCGCCCCGGCCCTTTTACCGTGTGGACCGCCGGGAACACGGGAGACCGCCATGCCCTTCGCTTCCACCGCCATCCGCGACATCCGCTACGAGGATGACCGCCAGAAGCTGTTCGTGACGTTCGTCGACGGGGGCGAGTACGTCTACGTCGGCGTGCCGGACGAGCTGCACCGCGGCTTCGTCGCGGCCGACTCCAAGGGCCGCTTCTTCATCGACCAGATCCGCGACCGCTTTCCGTACAACCGGCTGGACAGCTAGGGCCGTACCCAATTCAAACCGCCGTCATCCTCGGGACAAGCCCGAGGACGACGAGTGTGGGTTGCGAGCGGACGGAGACACGCACTCAAGCGCCTGTCCCCGATCGGACCTATTCCTTCGCGGCGCGCTGGTCGCGCTTGGCCAGCACGCGCAGGCGCAGGGCGTTGAGCTTGATGAAGCCGCCGGCGTCGCGGTGGTCGTAGGCCACCTTGCCCTCCTCGAACGTCACCAGGTCCTGGTCGTAGAGGCTGTAGGGGCTGGTGCGGCCGATGACGGTGACGTTGCCCTTGTAGAGCTTGACCCGCACCTGGCCGGCGACCCTGGCCTGGCTGTAGTCGATGGCCGCCTGCAGCATCTCGCGCTCGGGGGAGAACCAGAAGCCGTTGTAGACCAGCGAGGCGTACTTCGGCATCAGCTCGTCCTTCAGGTGCATGGCCCCGCGGTCGAGCGTGATCGACTCGATGCCGCGGTGGGCGGCCAGCAGGATCGTGCCGCCGGGGGTCTCGTAGACGCCGCGCGACTTCATGCCGACGAAGCGATTCTCGACCAGGTCGAGGCGGCCGACGCCGTTGTCATGGCCCAGCTGGTTCAGCCTGGTCAGCAGGGTGGCGGGCGACATCGCCACGCCGTCGATGGCGACCGGGTCGCCCTTCTCGAAGTCGATGGTGAAGACGGTCGGCTTGTCCGGCGCGTCCTCGGGGCTGATCGTGCGCATGTGCACGAACTCGGGCGCCTCGACGGCCGGGTCCTCGAGCACCTTGCCCTCGGACGAGCTGTGCAGAAGGTTGGCGTCGACGCTGAAGGGCGCCTCGCCGCGCTTGTCCTTGGTGATCTGGATCTGGTGCTTCTCGGCGAAGTCGAGCAGGGCCTCGCGGGACTTGAAGTCCCATTCGCGCCAGGGGGCGATCACGGTGATGTCGGGCTCGAGGCCATAGTAGCCGAGCTCGAAGCGGACCTGGTCGTTGCCCTTGCCGGTGGCGCCGTGGCTGACCGCGTCCGCGCCCATCTTGCGGGCGATCTCGATCTGCTTCTTGGCGATCAGCGGACGGGCGATCGAGGTGCCGAGCAGGTACTGGCCCTCGTAGACCGTGTTGGCGCGGAACATGGGGAAGACGTAGTCCCGCACGAACTCCTCGCGCACGTCCTCGATGAAGATGTTCTCCGGCTTCACGCCCGCCGCCAGCGCCTTGGCGCGCGCCGGCTCGATTTCCTCGCCCTGGCCGAGGTCGGCGGTGAAGGTGATGACCTCCGCCCCGTATTCGGTCTGCAGCCACTTGAGGATGATCGAGGTGTCGAGGCCGCCCGAATAGGCGAGGACGACCTTCTTGACGGACTTCTTGGCGGTCACGGCGGTGTTCCTGGGGAGAGACAAGTTCCGGCGCGTTCAAGGGCGCCGGGGGGCCGGGGTCAACCCTTGAGTTGGCCTTCGGCGTCGAGGGTGATCAGCGCGCGCCGCACCTGCGACAGGTGCAGCACCGCCGCGAGCGGCGCGAGGGTCAGGCGAACGCCGAGGGCGATCAGGGCGCCGTCGAGGTCGAGACCCGGCGCGCGGCTCTCGAACTTCAGCCAGACGCCGGCGGCGATGGCCAGGATCGGGACCACCCACAGGGCGGAAAAGCGGTCGACCCGCGTGGCCACGACCGCGCCCTTCCAGGCCACAGGCACCCTGGTCCCGGCCGGGATCTTCTTCCAGCTGCTCCACGACAGGGAGCACATCAGGGCCAGCGCCATGATCCAGAAGGCGTCGCCGAGGATGGAGAGGATGTGGATCATTCGCCGAACAGCTCCTTGCGCCGCGCCTGGCGGCCGCGCCGCCTGGCCCTGACCATGGCGATCAGGACGCCCTGGGCGACCGCCAGGGCGACGATCCAGGCGCTGAAATAGATCGCCGCTCCGGGCGAACGACCTTCGCCGAGGATGACGAAGAACACCACGCCCGCCACGATCAGGATCAGGGGCGGCATCGCTGCCAGCTGGAGCCGGGAGTAGCTGCGACGCCCGCCGAGGCCGTCCGGGGTTTCGATCAGCTGGCCGCCCGTCGTGGACCGCCAGGTGAGGATCGAGAGGACCAGGCTGGCCCCCAGCGTGGCGATCCAGACCAGCAGGGCGGGCGGGGGCCAGGACATCCTACACCGTAACCTGGGCGCCCATTTCCACCACCCGTCCCGGCGGGATCTTGAAGAAGTCCGTCGGGTTGGCGGCGTTGCGCATCAGGAAGATGAAGATCTTGTCCTGCCACAGCGGCATGCCGCTGTGGGCCGAGGCGATCACCGAGCGGCGGCCGAGGAAGAAGCTGGTCGCCATGATGTCGAACTTCAGGCCCTGCTGTTTGCGCAGCAGCGCCAGCGCCTTGGGCACGTTCGGCGTCTCCATGAAGCCGTAGGTGATGATCAGCTTCTTGAAGTCGTCGTTGACCGGCTCGATGCGCACGCGGTCGGCCTCCATGACGCGCGGCGTCTCGGCGGTGCGCACCGTGGCGATGACGTTCTTCTCGTGCAGCACCTTGTTGTGCTTGAGATTGTGCATCAGGGCGACCGGGGTCATGTCCGGGTCGCTGGTCAGGAAGATGGCCGTGCCGGGCGCGCGGTGCGGCGGCCGGGCCTTGAGGATGTCGATCAGGTCGGTCAGCGGCACCGAGTCCCGCCGGGTCTTGTCGGTGAGGATCTGCGAGCCGCGGGTCCAGGTCCACATCAGCAGCACCAGCACCCCGCCGAACACCAGCGGCATCCAGGCGCCCTGCGGGATCTTCAGCAGGTTCGAGGAGATGAAGGTCAGGTCGAGCAGCACCAGCGGCACCAGCAGGGCCAGGGTCGCCGCCCAGCTCCACTTCCACGCCGCCCGGACGATGACGAAGGCCAGCAGGGTGTCGACCAGCATCGAGCCGGTCACGGCGATGCCGTAGGCCGACGCCAGGGCGTGCGAGTTGCGGAAGCTGAACAGCAGCACCAGCACGCCGACCATCAGCATGGTGTTGACCTGCGGCACGAAGATCTGGCCGGCCTGGGTCTCCGATGTGCGGCGGATGTCGATGCGCGGCAGCAGGCCCAGCTGCACGGCCTGTTGCGTGACCGAGAAGGCCCCGGTGATCACCGCCTGGCTGGCGATGACCGTGGCGCAGGCGCCGAGCACCAGCACGGGCCAGTAGGCGAACTGAGGCACCATTTCCCAGAACGGATTATGGCGCGCCGCCGGATGGGCGAGGATGAAGGCGCCCTGGCCGAGGTAGTTCAGCGCCAGACAGGGGAAGACCACCACCAGCCAGGAGGCGCGGATCGGCCCTTTGCCGAAGTGGCCCATGTCGGCGTAGAGCGCCTCGGCCCCGGTCACGGCGAGGAACACGCTGCCGAGGATAACGAAGCCGAGGAAGCCGTTCTCGAACAGGAAGCGGACGCCGAACCACGGGTTGAAGGCCTGGAAGATCCGCAGGTTCTCGCCGAGGTGATAAAGGCCCAGCGCGCCGAGGATCAGGAACCAGATCAGGGTGATCGGGCCGAAGAACGAGGCCACCTTGTGGGTGCCCCGCGACTGGACCATGAACAGGCCCACGAGGATCGCCGCCGAGATCGGCAGGATGTAGGGGTCGACGCGGGCGCCCATGCCGGGCGCGTCCTTCAGGCCTTCCATGGCCGAGAGCACCGAAATGGCCGGGGTGATCACCCCGTCGCCGTAGAACAGCGCCGCCCCGATGACCCCGAGCAGGAACACCGCCGCCGACCGCTTGCCGGTCGACTTGGTGAGGGTCCGGCGGGCCAGCGCCATCAGCGCCAGGGTGCCGCCCTCGCCCTTGTTGTCGGCCCGCATCAGCAGGAAGACGTATTTGACCGTCACGACCAGGAACAGGGCCCAGATGACCAGCGAAACGACGCCCAGAACGGCGTGCTCGGTCGAGGCGCTGTTGCGCGAATGGGCCAGGGCCTCGCGCATGGCGTAGAGCGGGCTGGTGCCGATGTCGCCGAACACCACGCCGATCGAGCCGAGCGCCAGCGCCCAGAAACTCTGGCTGCCGTGGCCGTCTGCGGAAGGGGCGGGAGTCGGGTGTGGGACCGCCGATGAGGAAGCGGTCGCGCCAGGGGCTTCGGAAGCCATAAGGTCCCTCCGGGATCACGACGGGAAAGTCCCGCCGCCAGGTCCCAAGCGAGTGCGGCGCGGGCGATACACCCAATCCGCAGGGTGTTCAATGCGCCGCCGCGACGTCAGTTCGACGATTTTCGTGGCGCCGGGGCCCTGCCTTTCCTACCTTCCTGGTCCGATCATGTCAGACAGTCAGAAATTCCCGGTTGCGGCGCACGCGCTCGCCTACCTCGCCCACAAGCAGGCGACGTCGGCGGAGCATGCCATTTCGAGCGCCGAACTGGCCGCTTCGATGCCGACCAACCCCGTGGTGGTGCGTCGCGTGACGGCCATGCTGGCGCGCGCCGGTCTGATCGACACCCGCGCCGGGGCCGGGGGCGGGGCCTGGCTGAAGGTCGATCCCGCGACGATCCGTCTCGATGTGGTGCTGCGCGCGGTCGGCGGCTGCACCCATCTGGGCGTCGCCCCCCCGGGGGTCAAAGGCTGCCCGGTCGGCGAGATGATCCCCGACGCGGTCAGCGCCGCGATCACGGCGGCCGACGCGGCGGCCTCGGAGCGGCTGGCGCGGATCACCGTTTCCGATCTGCTCAACGGGCCCGCAGAAAAACTGTAATCAAGTTTGTTGCCGATACCTTGTCGACCCCGGACCCGCTCCATACGTAACTGTCACTGACACAGTTTCTTGTAAGGAGCCTCCCATGGCCCGCATCGCCATCGCCTTCCACTCCGGCTACGGCCACACCGAAGCCATCGCGGGCAGCATCGCCGACGGCGTGCGCCAGTCCGGCGCCGAGGCCGTGCTGCTTAAGATCGAGAGCGCCGTCCAGGACTTCGAGCCCTTTCTCGAAGAGATCGGTCGCTCGGACGCGGTGATCTTCGGCTCGCCGACCTACATGGGCGACGTCTCGGCGCCGTTCAAAGCCTTCGCCGACGCCACCTCCAAACCCTGGTTCACCCAGGCCTGGAAGGACAAGCTGGCGGCCGGCTTCACGGTCTCGCACAGCTTCTCCGGCGACAAGCTGCACACGCTGCAGAGCCTTTCGGTGCTCGCCGCCCAGCACGGCATGGTCTGGATCGGCCAGGGCGAGGCGGCTCCGGCCGTCACCGCCGCCGAGCGCGGCCCGGACGCGGTCAACCGCGTCGGCGCCTTCCTCGGCCTCGCGGCCCAGGCCGACAACGCCGCCCCGGACATCTCGCCGCCGGCCGGCGAGCATCTGACCGCGCAGCTTCTGGGCCGGCGCGTGGCCCTGGCGGCCCGGCGCTGGGCCCGCGGGGCGGACAATGAACTGGCCCATGCGGCCTGACGCCGCTTGACCGGGTCAGCGGGCGGGACAATCTAGAGGTCCCAGTTCCTCCAGGGTCCCGCCCGCATGGCTCGTCGCCTTGCGCTGATCACCGGCGCCTCCGCCGGCATCGGCGCCGCTTTCGCCCGCATCTACGCCAGCCACGGTTATGATGTGGCCCTCACCGCCCGTCGCGCCGACCGGCTCGAGGCGCTCGCCGCCGAGATCCGCCTGCGGTTCGGCGTCGAGGCGCTGGTCATCGCCGCCGACCTGGCCGAGCCGGGCGCGAGCGACGCGATCCTCGCCGAGGTCGAATCGCACGGCCGGGTCGTCGACGCCCTGATCAACAACGCGGGCTACGGCCTGCCCGGCGCCTATTCGGCGACCGAATGGCCGGACCAGCGGGCGTCGCTGCAGGTCATGCTGATCGCGGTCTGCGAACTCACCCACAAGGTCCTGCCCGGCATGATCGAGCGGAAATTCGGCCGCGTGGTCAACGTCGCCTCGCTCGCGGGCCTGGCCCCCGGCACGGCCGGCCACACCCTCTATGCGGCGACCAAGAGCTTCCTGATCAAGTTCTCGCAGAGCCTGCACCTGGAGAACCAGGCGACCGGCGTGCATGTGACCGCGCTCTGCCCCGGCTTCACCTGGTCGGAATTCCACGACGTCAACGCCACCCGGGCGCAGATCACCCAGTCGACGCCGCAGTGGCTGTGGCTCGGCGCCGACGAGGTGGCGGCGACCGGCTACGAGGCGGCGGAAGCCAACCGGCCGGTCTGCGTCACGGGCGTGCCCAACAAGATCATCGCCGCGATCGTCAAGATCCTGCCCGACGACTGGGCGCTGGCCCTGATGGCCAGCCAGGGCAGCCGCTTCCGGAAGGTCTAGGACACGGCCGCTACCGCGTCGCCGCGTAGGGGGCCGAGACGTTCTTCTTGATGATCACCCCGCGGGCGGTGTCGGCCACGCCGATGATCACGAACTGCACCGCCATGGCGCAGAGGATCAGGCCCAGCACCCGCACGATGATGGTCATGCCGATGCGGCCGAGCATCCGCGAAATCAGCGGCGTCAGCCAGAAGCAGACCATGGTCAGGGCCGACACGGCGGCGATCACCGCCACGCCGACGACGAAGCCCTGGATCCCGAGCGCTTTGGCCCCGCTGGCGTAGATGATCACCGTCGAGATCGCGCCCGGCCCGATCAGCAGCGGCATGGCGAACGGCACCACCAGCCGCTCGAACCGGCGGCGGGCGTAGGCGCGCGGGCCCTCGGCCTCGGCCCCCTCGGCGGCGTCCGAGAACATCGCGGTGAAGTCGTCCCGCGCCATCTCCAGACCCATCAGGAACAGGATCACCCCGCCGGCGATGCGGAAGGCCGGCAGGGAGATGCCGAAGAACTCCAGCAGCGACAGGCCGGTGAAGAAGAAGAAGGTCATGAACACGAAGGCGAACAGCGCGATGTAGACCGCCACCCAGCGGCGGCCGGCGGCGACCGCGCCGGCGGTCGCGGCGGCGAACACCGGCACGTTGCCGATCGGGTCCAGCAGCGCGAACAGGGCGACGAAGAAGTTGACGGCGTATTCGGACGGGCTCATGCACGCGTCTTAGCCCAAATCACCGCCGCGCGCCTCCCCCGGGGGGCGGGAGAAAACGCATGTCCGCAGACCCGCGCCTGATCATCGCCCTCGACCTGCCGGGCCGCGCCGACGCCGAGGCGATGGTCGAGACGCTCGGCGACGCGGTCAGCTTCTACAAGATCGGCCTGCAGATGCTGGCCGTCGGCGGCATGGACATGGCGAAGGACCTCAAGGCCCGCGGCCGGCAGGTGTTCCTCGACTGGAAACTGCACGACATCGGCGCGACGGTGGAAAAGGCCACCGCGGCGATCGTCGGCTCGGGGGCCTGCGATATCCTGACGGTCCACGCCCAGCCGCAGGTGCTGGCGGCGGCGGTCAAGGGGCGCGGCGGGGACAGGCAGGCGAAGATCGTCGGCGTGACGGTGCTGACCAGCCTGAGCGGCCAGGACCTGGCGCAGATCGGCTACGGCATGGGCGTCGAGCAACTGGTCGAGCGCCGCATCCGCCAGGTGATCGACGCCGGCGCCGACGGCGTGGTGGCCAGTCCGCACGAGGCGGCGCTGGCGCGCAGCATCGGCGGCCCGGACTTTCTGGTGATCACGCCCGGCGTGCGGCCGGCCTGGGCCGGCAAGGACGACCAGGCGCGCGCCGCCACCCCGCTGGAAGCCCTGCAATCGGGCGCCAGTCATCTGGTGGTCGGTCGTCCGGTGACGGCCGCGGCCGATCCGCGCGACGCCGCGCGGCGCATCGCCGAAGAGATGTCGGGCAGCCTGGCCTGAGTGCGTCCTTCGAGACGCGATCCTGAGGGATCGCTCCTCAGGATGACGGGCCAGGGTGAGCTGTACTTCTGTTCGTCATGGTGAGGAGCGAGCCTCAAGCGAGCGTCTCGAACCACCGCCTAGTGGCAGCCGCAGCCGTGTGACGGCGGACGATGCGGCGGCGGACGGTGGCCGCCCCCGCCGCCGATGCTGACCCTCGCGCTCGCGCTGGCGCTGGCCCAGGACGACGCTGACGCGCTGGCTCCGGCGTAGGCGTAGCCGCCGCCCCCGCCGCCGCCATAGATCACGTCCGGCCCGACCCCGCCGCCGCCCCAGAAGAAGCCGTCGCCCAGGCGCACCTCGCCGCAGGCCGGCGGATAGCGCGGATCGCGAGGCGCGGCGCAGGGCGGGGGCGGATAGCCGCCGCATCCGCCGCCACAGGACGGCGGCGGCGCGGGAACGGGGTAGCCGCCGCACTGATCGCAGCCCGGCGCGTAGCCGCCCGACGGCGGCGGGGCGCAGGCGCCGCACGGCGGAAGGCCCGAGGTCTGGTGATAGATCGGCGGCGGCCAGTGGCCGGGTTCGCAACAGGCCGGCGCCGGGTAACCGGCCGGCTGGCAGCAGGGTCCCGGCGACGGCGGATAGTAGGCCTGGGGCGGCGGCGAGGGCGGATAGCCCGCCGCCTCGCAGCAGGGTCCCGGGGCCGGGACGTAGCCGCCCTGGCCCGGAGGCGGGTAGACCGCCGGGGGATACGGGCTGACCGGATAGGACTGGGCCGACGACGCCTGGCCGTAGGCATAGCCGTCCTCACCATACTGGCCGACGGCGACGTAGCCGTCGCCGGGCGGGGGTCCGGCGACATAGGCGGCCTGCGGCGGCGAGGGCGGCGAGGGCGGCTCATAGGCGGCGGCGGCGCGGGCCAGCACCAGCAGGCTGACCACCGCCATCGAAACCCGGACTATCCACCTGATCATGGCCGCCTCCAGCGCCGTGAACGGGCAGCCTAGATCGGGCCAGGGGGACGCGGCGACCGGTTGCCCCTGAGGCGCGAGGCCGGCGTGGTTAAAGTTCGCTTGACGCGACCGTCAGAAGTCGCTGGCCAGGCCCTTGCGCTCCCAGTCGCCGTAGCGCGTCGGTTCCGGGCCGGACGGGCCGCCCTGTTCCGGCGGCAGGGCGGCGGGCGGCGCGGCGGCGCGGCGGGCGGCGGCCTCTTCCAGCGCCCGACGGGCCGCCGGCGTCAGCACCGCGTCGGGATTCGCCCCGGGGGGCAGGTCGTCTTTGGCGTCGTTTTCCATGGACAAGATTTAACACAACTCCGGCTTGCGAACAGTGATCGGTGATGATTTACGGGCCGCCCCCAAGCAGCAAGAACAACAAGGGAAGATTACAACTATGTCACGTTGGCCCAATGCCTTCTTCTTCGCCGCCAGTCTGTGCATCCTCGTGGGCGCCAACTGGGGCCTTTACATGAGCACTACTCATGACTTCAGCACAGCGCCCGCGCATGCTCACCTGAACCTTCTGGGTTGGGTCAGCCTGTCGATCATGGGCGGCTTCTACGCCCTTCTGGGCAAGGATACGCCCCTCTGGCTGGTGCGGACCAACTTCTTTCTCTCCTGCACCGGCGTCGTCTGCATGATCACCGGCCTCGGCCTGCTGTTCACCAACGTCGCCACGATCAAGCAGCTCCTGCCGCTGATCGCCGTGGGCGAACTGTCGGTCATCGCCGGCTTCGTCAGCTTCGCCGCCGCGGTGTTCCTCAGCCTCCGGCTGGTCGGCGCCCGCCGCCAGCCCCGCCCGGCCGCCGCTTGATCGTTTGATCGAACGCTGGTCTCGTAACGCCCGCCCGATTTGAGCGGGCGTTTTCGTTTCTGGGGGAAACCTGAACATGCCTCGTGTCTCGAACGCCTTCTTCACGGTCGCGGCCCTGTGCGGCCTGGCCGGGATGGTCTGGGGGTCCTGGATGGGCGCGTCCGGCGACCACGGCCTGCATCCCGCCCACGCCCACCTGAACCTGCTCGGCTGGGTCAGCCTGTCGATCATGGGCGGCTACTACGCCCTGCCCGGCGCGCCGAAGGCCGGTGTTCTGGCCTGGGTCAACTTCGTGCTGTCCGCGCTGGGCGCGATCCTGATGGGCGCCCTGCTGCCGCAGGTGCTCCTGCAGAAGCTGCCCGGCCAGATCATGATGGCCGCCGAGGTCCCGACGATCCTCGGGATGATCTGCTTCCTGATCAGCGTGATCTCCGGCGGCCGCAAGCCGGCGGCGGCGTGACCGCGCCCTTGCGCCGCGCGCCCGGACAGGGCACGGGGCGCGGGTGAGCGAGCATGAAGACATCGGACTCCCCGCGCGGGAGGCGGCGGCCCAGTTCCTGGAAGCGGCCCTGTCGCGCCGGGCCGGGCTGGACGAAGCCCTGGCCGGATCGGCCGGACGGGGCCTCGCGCCCCGCGACCGGGCCTTTGCCCGCGCCCTGACCATGGCCGCGCTGCGGCGGCTGGGCACCATCGACAGGGCCCTGGCGCCGAAGCTTCAGCGGGAGCCGCCGGAGCGGGTGCGCACCCTGCTGCGGCTGGGCATGACCCAGCTGTTCTGGATGGACGTGCCCGACCATGCCGCCGTCTCGACCACCGTGGCCATCGCCGACCGGCTCAAGCCGACACGCGCGTTCAAGGGACTGATCAACGCCGTCCTGCGCGGGCTGCAGCGCGACGGCCGGCCGGCAGACGATCCCGAGACCCTCGCCCCGTCCTGGCTTATGGCCCGCTGGCAGGCGGCCTGGGGGCCCGAGACCGCGCGCGCCATCGCCGCCGCCATCGCCGACGAACCGGCCACCGACCTGTCGGCGAAGGACCCGGCCGACGCCGAAGCCCTCGCCGCCCTGCTGGAGGGCGAGGTCCTGCCCGGCGGCTCGATCCGCACCCGCAAGCGCGGCGACCTCTCCGAATGGCCGGCCTTCGACGAGGGTCGCTGGTGGGTGCAGGACGCCGGCGCGGCGATCCCGACCCGCCTGCTGGACGTCAAACCCGGCGAGACCGCCCTCGACCTGTGCGCGGCGCCCGGCGGCAAGACGCTGCAGCTGGCCGCCGCCGGGGCGAGCGTGGTCGCGCTCGACCGCTCGGCCGACCGGCTCAAGCGGGTGACCGAGAACCTCGCCCGGCTGAACCTGACGGCCGAGGTCATCACCGCCGACGCGCGGTCCTGGCCTGACAGGCGGACCTTCGACGCCGTGCTGCTCGACGCCCCCTGCTCGGCCACCGGCACCTTCCGCCGCCATCCGGACGTGCTGTGGGCCGCGGCGCCCGGCGACATCGCCAGCCTGGCGACAGTGCAGGCGCGGATGCTCGATTCCGCCGCCGCCCGGGTGAAACCCGGCGGGCGGATGGTCTACTGCGTCTGCTCGCTGGAGCCCGAGGAGGGCGAAGCCCAGGTGCGGGGCTTCCTGGCCCGGCATCCGGAGTTCACCACCGTGCCGGTCACGCCCGGCGAAGGCGGCGCCCCGGCCGCCAGCATCACGGCCGACGGCTGGCTGCGCATCCTGCCGCATCATCTCGAAGGCGGCATCGACGGATTCTTCGCCGCCCGGATGGTCCGCAAGGGCTGACCCGTCCTTGTTCGGAACGGCGGGTCCGGCTAGACCAAGGCATGGCCGCCCCCCTTATCGCTCCGTCCATCCTGGCGTCGGACTTCGCCCGTCTGGGCGAGGAATGCCGTGCTGTTGAAGCCGCCGGCGCCGACTGGCTGCACATCGACGTGATGGACGGGCATTTCGTGCCCAACATCACCCTCGGCCCGGATGTGGTGAAGGCCCTGCGCCCGCACGTGTCGATCCCGTTCGACGTGCACCTGATGATCGCCCCGGCCGATCCGTACCTGGAGGCGTTCGCCGCCGCCGGGGCCAACATCCTCAGCATCCATCCCGAGGCCGGGCCGCACCTGCACCGCTCGCTGAAGCGGATCCGCGAGCTGGGCTGCAAGGCCGGCGTGGTGTTCAACCCCTCGACCCCGGTCGAGTGCGTCGAGTGGATCCTCAAGGACATCGACCTGCTGCTGGTGATGACCGTCAACCCGGGCTTCGGCGGCCAGAGCTTCATCGGCGCCCAGCTGAAGAAGATCGAGCGCCTGCGGAAGATGATCGACGCCTCGGGCCGCCAGATCGACCTCGAAGTCGACGGCGGGGTCACGCCGGTCACCGCGCCGCAGTGCGTCGCCGCCGGGGCCACGGCCCTGGTCGCCGGCTCGGCCGTGTTCAAGGGCGGCCCGGACGCCTACGCCGCGAACATCCGCGCCCTGAAGGGCGCCTGAGCCCGGCGGGATGGACGCGCCCCGCCTGCCTTCCGCCTCCTCCGCCGCGCTCGCCCTGCAGGCCGCCGGCGAAAGCGCCCGCCGGCTGGCGGAGCGGGAGTGGTTCGGCACCCCCTTCCACCGCATGATGCTGGCCAGGCCGAAGCCGGACGGCATGGCCGCCAATCCACGCGACCTGCGCCCCGTCGAGCCGGAACGCGGCCGCCGCATCCTCGCCGGCATCTTCGACCTGGCCGGGACCGAGATGGTCGTCGGGCCGCAGGGCGATCCGTTCGACCGCGCCAGCCCCAGCCGCAAGTCCGCCGTAGCCCTGCACCGCATGGGCTGGATGGGCGACCTGCTGGCCACAGGTGACGCGGGCGCGAAGCTCGGCCTGCGTCTGGCGACGGACTGGCGGCGGGTGTTCGGACGCTGGAACGGCTTCTCCTGGGGCCCGGACGTCATCGAGCGGCGGGTGTTCAACCTGGCCTGCGCCGCGCGGCGGCTGACGGCGGGCGCCTCGGACGCCGAACGCGCCCTGCTGCTGGACGACCTGGCGCGGCAGGCCCGCCACCTCGCCGGCATCGGCCAGGCGCCGGAGCGCGCGCTGGAACGGGCGGTGGCCGCCGGGGTCGCCGGCTGCGCCCTGGGCGGCGAGGCCGGGGAGCGGCTGATCGACCTGTCGGTGGCCCGGGTGAAGGCCCTGCTGCCGGTCACCGTTTCGCACGAGGGCGTCCACGCCAGCCGCTCGCCGGAGGCGGGGCTGGAGCTGCTGTTCGACCTGCTGACGCTCGACGACGCCCTGCATCAGCGCGGCCAGGCCGGGCCCGACGACCTGCCGCGGGCCATCGACCGGCTGAGCGCGGCGACCCGCTTCTTCACCCTGCCCGATCACCGGCTGGCCGACTTCCAGGGCGGCGCGAGCGTCGGCCCCCGGCGGATCGCCGCGGCCCTGGCGCATGAGGAGACCGAGCCGCCCAGCCGCCGCAAGGCGCCGCACGGCGGCTACGAGCGGCTGGAATCGCCGCTGATCGCCGTGATGGTCGACGCAGGCCGGCCCGCGCGCGGCCGCTGGAGCGTCACCGCCTGCGCCCAGCCCTCGGCCATGGAGGTCATCTGCGGGACCGACCGGCTGATCGTCGGCTGCGCCTGGACCGCCGACTCCGGCGCCTCGCACGCCCTGCGGCTGACCGACGCCGCCTCGACCGCCAACATCGCCGACATGTCGGCCGGCCAGCCGCTGCGGGGCTTCGCCGCCGCCGCCCTCGGCGCCCGCCTGGTCGGCGCGCCGCGCAAGGTCGAGGTCAAGCGCCATGACGCCGAGGCGGCGGCCTGGCTTGAGGTCAGCCACGACGGCTGGGCCAAACGGTTCGGCCTGGTCCATGAGCGGAAGCTCTATCTCGACCGGGCCGCCGAGGAACTGCGCGGCGAGGACAACTTCCGCCCGGTGGTCGAGAAGGACCTCGACGGGCCGCGCCGCTACTACCCCTTCACGGTGCGCTTCCACCTGCACCCCGACGCCCGGGCCTCGCTGGCCCGCGACCACAAGAGCGTGCTGCTCAAGGGGCCATCGGAACAGGGCTGGTGGCTGCGCAACGACGCCATCGAGGTCTCGGTCGAGCCCTCGCTGCACATCGAGGGGGGCCTCCAGCGCCGCACCGTCCAGGTCGTGCTGCGCGGCCAGGCCAGCGGCGACAAGGGCGGCCGGGTGCGGTGGAAGCTGTCGCGGGCGGAGGGGTGAGTGCGTGGTTCGAGACGCTCGCTTGAGGCTCGCTCCTCACCATGACGAACACCCTTGAAGCCCGCCTGGCTTCGTCATCCTGAGGAGCGAGCCTCAAGCGAGCGTCTCGAAGGACGCATTGACTCCCCCGCCCCTCCCCGTATTTTCCGCCCGTTCGCGTGACTGGCGCTGGAGGTGGGTGACCACCGGGGAGCGCGGACCTCATAGCCGCGCGCCTGGGCGAGTTCATCCTTCAACCGGAGACCCGCCATGCCCGCCGCCCCCGACTATCCCGCTTCCCCCGACAAGGTCGTCATCAGGCGCGCCCTGCTGTCGGTGTCCGACAAGACCGGTCTGGTCGAGGCGGCGAAGGTGCTCAGCGACCTCGGCGTCGAGCTGGTCTCGACGGGCGGCACCCGGGCGGCGATCGCGGCGGCCGGCCTGCCGGTCAAGGACGTGTCCGAGCTGACCGGCTTCCCGGAAATGATGGACGGGCGGGTCAAGACCCTGCACCCCATCGTCCACGGCGGCCTGCTCGGCGTGCGCGACGCGGCCGACCACGCGAAGGCCATGAGCGACCACGGCATCGGCGGCATCGACCTGCTGTACGTCAATCTCTACCCGTTCGAGGCGACGGTGGCGGCCGGCGGCGACTATGCGACCTGCGTCGAGAACATCGACATCGGCGGACCGGCGATGATCCGCTCGGCGGCCAAGAACCACGGCTATGTCGCGGTCTGCACCGACCCGGCCGACATGGCCGAGGTGCTGGCCCAGCTGAAGGACGGCGGGGCCACCACGCTCGACCTGCGCAAGGCCCTCGCGGCCCGCGCCTACGCCCGCACGGCGGCCTATGACGCGGCGATCTCGACCTGGTTCGCCGGGCAGCTCGGCCAGACCGCCCCGGCCCGCAAGGCCATCGCCGGGACCCTGATCCAGACCATGCGCTATGGCGAAAACCCGCACCAGACGGCGGCCTTCTACGCCGGCGGCCCGGCCCGGCCGGGCGTGGCCAGCGCCCGCCAGCTGCAGGGCAAGGAACTGAGCTACAACAACATCGCCGACACCGACGCGGCGTTCGAGCTGGTCGCCGAGTTCAGCGAACCGGCCTGCGTCATCGTCAAGCACGCCAACCCCTGCGGCGTGGCCACCGGCGGCGACCTGCTCTCCGCCTACCAGCGGGCGCTGGAATGCGACCCGGTCAGCGCCTTCGGCGGCATCGTCGCGGTCAACCGCCGGCTCGACCGCAAGGCCGCCGAGGCCATCTGCGAGACCTTCACCGAGGTGGTCATCGCCCCGGAGGCCGATGACGACGCCGTCGCTGTGTTCGAGGCCAAGAAGAACCTGCGCCTGCTCGTCACCGGCGCCCTGCCCGACCCGCGCGCGCCGGGCGAGGTGTTCCGCTCGGTCGCCGGCGGCTTCCTCGTCCAGAGCCGCGACGCCTCGCTGATCCTGCCGGGCGACCTGAAGATCGTGACGAAGCGGGCCCCGACGCCCGCCGAGATCACCGACATGCTGTTCGCCTTCACCATCGCCAAGCATGTGAAGTCCAACGCCGTGGTCTTCGCCCGCAATGGCCAGACGCTGGGCGTCGGCGCCGGCCAGATGAACCGGAAGGACAGCGCCCGCATCGCGGCCATGCGCGCCGGCGACTTCGGCCTCGACCTCAAGGGCAGCGCCTGCGCCTCGGAAGCCTTCTTCCCGTTCGCCGACGGCCTGATCCAGGCGGCCGAGGCCGGGGCGACCGCGGTGATCCAGCCGGGCGGCTCGATCCGCGACGCCGAGGTCATCGCCGCCGCCGACGAACGCGGCGTGGCCATGGCCTTCACGGGGGTGCGGGTGTTCAGGCACTAACCCTGCGGCTGTCCGGGTCCCGCCTGACCCAGATGACAATGGCCCTTTGGCCTTGATGGAATGATGCGCTCCGGGCGGAGACCTTGGTCAAGGACGACCCCTGCGGGGTCGCCGCTGCGCGGCCACGAAGCGGTCCTTGAGCAAGGCCTCCGCCGGAGCAAAACTGGCCTTCAAGACATCAGGGCCGGTCCGCCACGATGGCGGTCGATGGGCCTTGAGCGCGACGCTTGACATGTGAGCATTTGCTCACATACTCGCGCCCATGGCCCTGAAACCGTCGACCCTCGCCGAGCGCGCCCGCCATCTGGAGCGACATGTGCGCGTGCTGAAGCCGGCGGGGTACGGGCCGTTTCCCGTCTCGCTGCAGCTGCACGGCTGCGCCGGCTGCCAGCCGTTCCAGAACAGCTACGCCGAAGCGGCGGTGAAGGCCGGCGTGGCGGTGGTCATCGTCGACAGCCTGCGGCCGCGCAACATGAGCCGGCTCGACGGCAGCCTGTTCGTTTGCACCGGCACGGCCCTGCGCGGCGCCCAGCGGGCCGGCGACCTCTACGCCATGCTCGACTGGCTGAAGCGCCAGCCCTGGGCCGACGCGAGCCGCGTCATGGCCGCCGGCTGGAGCCACGGCGGCTGGACGGTCATGGATGCCTTCGCGCAGGGCGACGGCGCGGCGCGGATGACCGGCCTGGTCGACGCCGATCCGGCGCTGCTGAAGGCCGTGAAGGGGACCTTCCTCGTCTATCCCTACGCCAGCTTCCCCTCCCTCACTTCGGCGCGCGGCTGGAGCGCCCGGCCGAAGGTGTTCGCCGTGCTGGGCGGCAAGGACCAGGTGGTGGGCGTGGACGGGCCGATGAAGGCGCTGAACCGGCTGAAGGCCGACGGCCTGTCAGTCGACGTGCTGACCTTCCCGGACGCCACCCACGCCTTCGACGACGACGACGCGAATGATCCCAGGACGCGGTATCGGCCCGACCTGCGGGCCACGGCGGAGGGGTATTATGTGCAGGCGTTGCGGAGCGCGTTCAGCTGATCCTCCCCGCTTGCGGGGAGGGGGACCCTGCGGAGCAGGGTGGAGGGGTCAGCGCCGGCCGAGCCGGATAGACCGGAATGCAGGATGGGGCCGCTGGCGTCAGCGCTGCCCCCTCCACCAGCCTCCGGCTGGTCCCCCTCCCCACTGCGTGGGGAGGAGCGCCGTCTTCACTTCCCCGCCGCCGCGACCAGTTCCCGCAGCGCGGCGTTGGCGATGGTCAGCTTGGCGAAGGTCCAGCCGCCGCCGGCCTGTTCGATCTCCTCGACCGTCTTGCGCACCACCCGGCCGGGGCCGGAGTGGACCTGGGCCCAGGAGTTGACCGTGCCCTTGGCCGCCTCGCTGGTGTCGGCCGCGTCGGGCGTGCCGGCGAAGGCCATCACCGCCCGGGCGACCTGCGCCTGTTCGCTGAGCATGTCCTCGATCAGCCGGCGCACGGCCATCCGCTCGAAGTGGTCGCCGCCGCGCTTCTCGCCGGCCGCCGCCCGCAGGCGGTCGAAACTGAAGGCCGCCCCGACCTGGTGGTAGAGCCGCGCCGTGGCGGCCACCGGCCAGCCGAGATCGCCGGCCAGGTCGACCAGCTCGGCCGCCGTGGTCAGGGGCTGGATGGCGGCGATGCTGTGGGCCAGCGCCTCGGGCGCCCCGTCCTTGACGAAGGCCGCCGCGCGGCGCGCCACCGCCTTCTGCTCGAACGGCGAGAGGATGCCCGGGGTCAGGCCGCGCAGCTCGGTCAGGGCCGGGCCGTAGCGTTCGGTCAGGGCCTGGATGCCGCCCGGGCCCGCCCGCCGCGCCAGCCAGAAGGTCTGGCTGCGGATGATGTGCGACAGGGCGCGGAACAGGGCCAGCTGGCCCTCGGCCGGGGCCTTGCCGTCGAGCGCCGCCACCGCGTCCCAGCTCTCCTGGAATTTCAGGATCGCGCGCGCGGCCTCGAAGCCGGTCACCAGCGCGCCGGTGTCGCAGCCCGCCGCCGCCCGCAGGCGCGAGGGGAAGGTCGGGCCGCAGATGTTGATCAGCTCGTTGTCGACCACGGTGGCGATGATCTCGCGCCGCAGCCGGTGACGCTTCATCTCGTCCTCGTACCGCGCCAGCGGTCTGGGGAAGTAGCCCTCCAGCGTGGCTTCCAGCGCGGGGTCGTCCGGCGCCTTGGAGGCGACGATGCCGTCGAACAGGTCGAGCTTGCCGTAGGCCAGCAGCACGGCCAGTTCGGGCCGGGTCAGGCCCTTGCCGGCGGCGGCCAGCTCCAGCATCTGCGCCGCGTCGGGCAGGCCCTCGACCTTGCGGTCCAGCCGGCCGGCCGCTTCCAGCTCGGTCATGAAGCGGGCGTGGTTCTCGACCTCGGCGGCCGCGTCCTGCTCGAGCAGCGAGACGGCCAGGGTCTGGTCGTAGTTGTGGGTCAGCACATGGGCGGCGACCTCGTCGGTCATCGAGGCCAGCAGGGTGTCGCGCGCCGGGCGGTCGAGCTTGCCGGCCCGTTCCGCCATGCCGGTGAGGATCTTGATGTTGACCTCGTGGTCGGAGCTGTCGACCCCGGCCGAGTTGTCGATGGCGTCGGTGTTGATCCGCCCGCCGGCCCGCGCGAACTCGATGCGGCCCGCCTGGGTGAGGCCGAGGTTGGCGCCCTCGCCGACCACCTTGACCCGCAGCTCGCCGGCGTTGACGCGGATGGCGTCGTTGGCCTTGTCGCCGGCCTCGGCGTTGCTCTCGGTCCGCGCCTTCACATAGGTGCCGATGCCGCCGAGATAGAGCAGCTCCGCCTTCGCCCTGAGGATCGCCGTCATCAGCTCGGCGGGCGAGACCGTCTCGGCCTTGATGTCCAGCGCCTGGCGGATTTCCGGCGTCAGGGCGATGGTCTTCAGCGCGCGGGAGAAGACCCCGCCGCCGGCCGAGATCTTGCTCTTGTCGTAGTCCTCCCACGACGAGCGCGGCAGGGCGAAGATCCGCTCCCGCTCGGCCCAGGACGAGGCCGCGTCGGGGTTCGGATCGATAAAGATGTGCCGGTGGTCGAACGCGGCCAGCAGGCGGATGTGCTTGCTCAGCAGCATGCCGTTGCCGAACACGTCGCCGGACATGTCACCCACGCCGACGACGGTGAAGTCGGTGGTCTGGATGTCCTTGCCGGCCTCGCGGAAGTGGCGCTTGACCGCTTCCCAGGCGCCGCGCGCGGTGATGCCCATGACCTTGTGGTCGTAGCCGGCCGAGCCGCCCGAGGCGAAGGCGTCGCCGAGCCAGAAGCCGTAGGATTCGGCCACGCCGTTGGCGATGTCGGAGAAGGTCGCCGTGCCCTTGTCGGCGGCGACGACCAGATAGGGGTCATCGCCCTCGTGCGCGATCACTCCGGCCGGCCGGACGACATGGTTGTCTGCGTCGATGTTGTCGGTGATGTCGAGCAGGCCGAACAGGAAGGTCTGGTAGGCGCGGACCCCCTCGGCGCGGACCGCCTCCGGCGTTCCGCCGCGCGGCAGGTGCTTGGGATAGAAGCCGCCCTTGGAGCCGACCGGCACGATGACCGCGTTCTTGACCTGCTGCGCCTTGACCAGGCCCAGCACCTCGGTGCGGAAGTCGTCGCGGCGGTCGGACCAGCGCAGCCCGCCGCGCGCCACCGGCCCGAAGCGCAGGTGCACGCCCTCGACATGCGGGGCCCAGACGAAGATCTCGCGATAGGGCTTGGGCGCCGGCAGGTCTTCCAGCTCGCGGCTGGCGATCTTGAAGCTGATGTAGGGCTTGGGCCCGCCGCCGTCGGCGACCTGGTAGAAGTTGGTCCGCTTCAGCGCCCCGACCAGCAGGGCGAGGCGGCGCAGCACCCGGTCGTGGTCGAGGCTTTCGACCGCCTGCAGCGCGCTGGTGATCTCCTCCATGACGGCCGCGGCCTGGCTTTCGCGGGCCTTGAGGTCGCTGGCGATCGCCGGGTCGAACTTGATGCGGAACAGGTCGAGGATCAGCCGCGCGACGCCCGGATGCTCCGACAGCGCCTGCTCCTGGACCAGCTGGCTGGGGTCGAGCCCCGACTGCTGGCGGTAGCGGGCCAGCGCGCGGATCAGGGCCGCATCGCGCCAGGACACGCCCAGCTCCAGCACCAGCCGGTTGAAGCCGTCGCTTTCGGTGCGGCCGGTCCAGACGGCGGTGAAGGCCGCCTCGAACGCGTCCTGGATGTCGGCGAACACCAGGTGCGCGCCGCGCTCGTCCTCAAGCAGGAACTCATGCACCCAGACCGCTTCGCGCTGGCCGGCGGCGATCAGCGGCGACAGTTCGAAGGCGTCCTCGATCAGGGCCTTGAGGCCCATGTGCTCGAGGATCGGCATCACGTCGGCCAGCGGGGCCGCGCCGCCCTTGCGATAGATCTTGAAGCGGAAGCGCATCGCCGAGTCGCCGACCACGCGGAAGGCGCGGGTGCGGAACTCGTCGGGGCCCATGGCGTCGATCTCGGCCAGGTCGGCGAGGGCTTCGGCGGCCGGATAGAATTCGCGGTAGCCGCTGGAGAAGGCCCCGGCCCAGCGGCCGAGCGTGGCCGCGACCCCGGCCGGCGGCGGCTCGGCCCGGACGGCGGCGTCGAAGCGGTCGTCCCAGGTGCGGGCCGCCTCGGCGATGTCGGCCTCGACCTGGGCGATGTCGGGATCGACCGCCTTGCCGGGGTCGACGCCCAGAATGAAGTGCACGCGCGCCAGCGGGGCGTCGGAGAAGCTTGGATAGTAGGCGGAGACGCGGCCCTGGAAGGCCTCGGCGAGGATAGCCCCGGCCTTTTCGCGGACGCGCGAGTCGTAACGCTCGCGCGGCACGAACATCAGCACCGAAATGAACCGGTCGAACGGGTCCCGGCGGGCGAAGACGCGCACGCGCGGCCGGTCGAACAGGTGCAGCACGCCGAGCGCCAGCACCAGCAGCTCGTCTTCCGGCGTCTGGAACAGCTCGTCACGCGGCCAGGTCTCGAGAATGTTGCGCAGGCGCTTGTCGTTGTGCCCGCCCGCCGAGACACCGGCCCGCTCGATGACGTTGGCCACCTTGCGCCGGATCAGCGGCACCTCGCGCGCGGGGGCGTCATAGGCCTCGGCGGTGAACAGGCCGACGAACCGGACCTCGCCCGCGGGCTTGCCGTCCGCGCCGTACCGCTTGACCCCGACGTAGTCCATGTAGCCGCGGCGATGCACGCGCGAGCGCAGGTTGGACTTGGCCACGATCAGCGGCGAGTCGGTCTCCAGGTAGCGGCGCAGCTGCTTGGACAGGATGGCCGGCTCGCTGGTCCGGCGCAGGACGCGCCGCTCCTGGTCGCGCAGCACGCCCAGGCTGTCCTCGGGCCGGTAGACCGGCTCCTCGGAGGCGTAGTCGCCGTCCGCCGTGCGCGGATAGTCGTAGACCCGCGCGCCGAGGAAGACGAAGCGATCGCGCTCCAGCCATTCCAGGAAGGCCAGGTCCTCGGCCCGTGCGTCGACCGAGACCGGCGTCGGCGCCTGGGCCAGCTCGGAGATCGTCGCGCGCATCAGCGTCTGCATGGCCGCGAAGTCGGTCACCGCCAGCTGCACGTCGCCGAGCGCCAGCCGCACACCCTCGCTCAGCGCCGCGGCCCGGTCTTCCCCGATCGGATCGAGATGAACCTGGATCAGCGACAGGCGCTGGCCGTCCCGCTCAAGCAGGGGGTGGAACATGGCCCGCACCGGAAAGCCGGCCTCGGCGATCTCACCCATGATGGAGTCGACCAGGAACGGCCGGTCCGGCTGGGCGATCTCGAGCAGGTCGCGGCCGAGATCGCCGCCCTCGGCTCCCGTCCACCGGCGCAGCCGGATGGCCGGGACGTCGCCTTCGAGCGCCAGGCCGAACCGCCAGAGGTCGGCGAAGGCGGCGGCGAGGTCGGCGGCGCTCGCCCCGGCCATCTCCTCGCCCGACAGGTCGCGCTGCACCTGGGCGATGAAGGCCGCCTCCGGCCCCTTCAGCGGTCCCGTCGTCTGTCCCAGCGCCGCGGCGAAAGCGGCGGCCAGCGTATCGGAGTCCAGGCCCGGCGCGGCCGGGTGAAGGCTTGCGCCCTGCATCGAGTATCCCCACAGGATTGTCCGGCCGAAGCGCCCATTTTCCGGCCCGAGGGGGGGCCGGATGTCGGAAGGCGCTCCGGGGAGGTGACTTTGGGCCTCTTTTAAGCCGGATCGGGTGGAAAATTTCGATCCGGATCGCGGTCAGCCTAGCCCGCTTGGGGCGCCGATCAACCGCCATCCGCCGCCTTGTGGAAGAACTTTCCGCAACGTCGGGATCCCGGAAAAGAATACGCCGCCGGAGGGGGGTCCGGCGGCGCTTCCTTAGTCGTCGCCGCCGGGGGGAGGGGCGGGACAACTCTCAATCCAGGCGCCGCCTTCGGGGGGGAGGAAGGGCGCCGACCGGTCCGGCGGCAGGGGGAGTGCGGCCGGACAGGATTGAGATAGGCGCCCGTTTTCGCGTTTCAAGAGGCGTCGTCGGCCTTGCCGTACGACTTTCCCGTGCGGCGATGATGACCGTTCTCGTCGACGCCCTGCGGGTCGCCGTTCTCGGACATCAGGATGGCGATCCAGCGGGATCCTTCGAACTCCGCCAGGATGATCATCGCCATCACCGCCAGCGGCGTGGACAGGAACATGCCCGGCAGGCCCCACAGCGCGCCCCACAGGGCCAGCGCCAGCAGCACGACCACCGGATCGATGTTCAGGCTGTCGCCCTGCATGCGCGGGGTGACGATGTTTCCGACGACGAACTGGATCGCATAGAGCACGCCCAGCAGCACGAAGCCCTGCCAGAGGGTGTCGAACTGCACGAGGCCGAACAGGGCCGGGAAGACGATGCCGATGAACCCGCCGATGATCGGGATGTAGGACGCGAGAAAGATCAGGAAGGCCCAGAACAGCGCGTTGTCGAGTCCGACGATCATCATGGCCAGCCACGACCCGCCGGCGATCATCAGGCCGGTGACCGTCTGGACCCAGAGGTAGCGCTCCACGCCGAAGCGGATGCGGTTGAAGATCTCGAGGGCGTTGGCGCGCTCGGCGTTGTGCGGGAACAGGGCGACGATCTTGCGCTTGAAGCCGCGCCGCGAGGCGATGATGAAGCCGAGGTAGATCAGTACGAAGACCGCGTCGGACACGACGCCCTGCAGGCCCTGCGCGACCTGGCCGACATATTTGGTCGGGTTGAAGTCATCGACCATCTGGGTGACCGGGGGCGGCGTCTGGGCGCCGACCATGCCGGCCATCCGCGCGATCAGCCCGTCGATCTTGGGCCCGTAGCCGACCAGCTGGCCGATGAAGCCGCCGGCGCGGTCGGCGACCACCACCAGGGTCACGCCGAAGATCAGCAGCGACAGCACGATGGCCACCGCCAGCGACAGGCTGTCGGGCAGGCGCGGCCAGCGATGCTCGAGCCGGCGGGCGAAGCTGTCGATCATGATGGCCAGGAACATCGCCAGGGCCAGCGGCGTGAGAATCCCGCGCGCCCAGTAGAGCGCGCCGGCCGTGGCGATCACCGCCAGGATCACCAGGGCGTTGCGGCCGATGCCCTCGGGCCGCACGGGCGCCGCCGCCGGATGATCCGGCGCGGCGGTCGTCTTTTTCGCGGGCGTCCTGGCCATGCGGTCCTCTCCAAATCCGGGCGCGAGTCTCGGGGCCCGTCCGTCCGCCGTCAATGCGCGGCTTGGCGAAGCGACGGCGCGGCCTGTAGGTTCCCGCCCAGACCTCACGGAGATCCCGAATGGACGTGGCCAGCGAACCCGGAACCCTGTTCGTCGGGTTCTCCGACAAGCCCGAGACCCTGCGGCTGGACCGGATCAACCGGCACGGCCTGGTCGCCGGGGCGACCGGCACGGGCAAGACGGTCACGCTGCAGATCCTCGCCCAGGCCCTGTCCGATGCCGGCGTGCCGGTGTTCGCCGCCGACGTGAAGGGCGACCTCGCGGGCATCAGCCAGCCCGGCGCGCCCAACGAGAAGATGCTGGCCCGCGCCCAGGGCATGAACCTGACCCTGACCCCGGCCGCGCCGCCGACGGTGTTCTGGGACCTGTTCGGCGAGAAGGGCCATCCGGTCCGCACCACGGTCTCGGAGATGGGCCCGCTGCTGCTGGCCCGGATGCTGGAGCTCAACGAGGTCCAGGAAGGCGTGCTCAACATCGTCTTCAAGGTCGCCGACGCCGAGGGCCTGCTGCTGCTGGACCTGAAGGACCTGCAGGCGGCGCTGAAGTACGTCGCCGAGAACGAGAAGAGCATCGACGCCGAGTACGGCAACGTCTCCGCCGCCACCGTCGGCACGATCCAGCGCGGCCTGCTGACGCTCGAGACCCAGGGCGGGGCCAACCTGTTCGGCGAGCCGGCGCTGGCCCTGTCGGACCTGATGCGCGTCGACGGCGCGGGCCGGGGCGTGGTCAGCGTGCTGGCCGCCGACCGTCTGATCCAGAGCCCGCGGCTCTACGCCACCTTCCTGCTGTGGCTGCTGTCGGAGCTGTTCGAGGACCTGCCGGAGATCGGCGATCCCGAAAAGCCGCGGCTGGTGTTCTTCTTCGACGAGGCCCACCTGCTGTTCCGCGACGCGCCCAAGGCCCTGCTGGAAAAGGTCGAGCAGGTCGTGCGGCTGATCCGCTCCAAGGGCGTGGGGGTGTTCTTCGTCACCCAGAACCCGGCCGACATTCCCGAGACGGTGCTGGCCCAGCTGGGCAACCGCTTCCAGCACGCCCTGCGCGCCTACACCCCGGCCGAGCAGAAGGGCCTGCGGGCGGCGTCGGAGTCGTTCCGGCCCAACCCGGCGTTCGACACGGCCGAGGCGATCCAGAATCTCGGCGTCGGCGAGGCGCTGGTCTCGGTGCTCGACGAGCGCGGCGCGCCGACGGTGACCGCCCTGACGAAGATCCGCCCGCCGGCCTCGCGGCTGGGGCCGATCACCGCGGCGGAGCGCGCGGCGATCCAGGCCGCCAGTCCCGTGCGCGGCCTCTACGACACGCCGCTCGATCGGGAATCGGCCTTCGAAAGCCTCAAGACCCGCGCCGGCCAGGCCGCGCGTCAGGCCGAGGATGCGGCGGCCGCGGCGGCGGCGGCCAGACAGCGTGAGACCGAGCAGAAGGCCTGGGAACGGGAACAGGCGCAGCGCGACCGCTACGAAAGCCGGCCGGCCCCGCGCGCCCGCGCCTCGAACCGCCAGAGCATGGGCGAGGCCTTCGGCAAGACCCTGGTCCGCACCATCGCCAGCCAGGTGGGCCGCGAAATCCTGCGCGGCGTGCTGGGCGGGCTGAAGCGGCGCTAGGCTAGGCCGCGCGCTTCCGTTTGCGCGGCGGCGGGACGACATCCTTGCCCAGGGCCGCGGCGATCAGCACGGCCGGCAGGTCGTTGGTCCAGGCCCCCAGGGTGTCGGCCGGCGCCGGGCGGCCGATGGCGTAGCCCTGCACCTCGGCGCAATGCTCGCCGCGCAGGAACTGCAGCTGTTCGTCGGTCTCGACGCCCTCGGCGACGACCGGGATGTCCAGGCTGCGGCCCAGGCCCAGCACAGCCTTGACGATGACCGTCGCCCGCTCGTCGCGGTAGATGTTCTCGACGAAGCTCTTGTCGACCTTGATCTTGTCGAACGGGAAGGACTGCAGCGTCGACAGCGACGAGAAGCCGGTGCCGAAGTCGTCCATGGCGATGCGCACGCCCAGCGCCTTCAGCCGGCGCAGGTTGTCCAGCGCGCGCTGGTAATCCTTGAACAGGGCGCTTTCGGTGACTTCCAGCTCCAGCCGCATCGGCGACAGGCCGGTCTCGATAAGGATCTCGTGCACCAGCTGGGCGAGGTTGGGCTGGTTCAGCTGCAGCGGCGACAGGTTGACGGCGATGCTCAGCGGGCGATCCCAGGCGGCGGCCTCGGCGCAGGACTTGCGCAGCACCCACTCGCCGAGCGGCAGGATCAGGCCGGTCTCCTCGGCCAGCGGAATGAAGTCCAGCGGCGGGATCATGCCGCGCACCGGGTGACGCCAGCGAACCAGGGCCTCGAAGCCGAGGATCTCTCCGTCGCTGGCCCGGGCCTGCGGCTGGTAGTGGACCACCAGATCCTCGTCGAGGATCGCCTGGCGCAGTTCGCGGGCGAGATTGCGCCGCTCGCGGATGGTCTCGTCCATCTCGCGCTTGAAGAAGCGATAGGTGCCGCGGCCGTTTTCCTTGGCGCGGTAGAGGGCCATGTCGGCGTTGGCCAGCAGGGCCTCGCCGGTGCGGCCGTCGTCGGGATAGAGCGACACGCCGAGGCTGGCGGCCAGGGCCATGTCCTGGCCTTCGTAGGTCATGCCTTCCTTGAAGGCCTCGAGCAGCTGGCCGGCCAGTTCGGCGGCGGCGGTCGGCTGGTCCTGGTCGGTGATCTGCACCACGACGAACTCGTCCCCGCCGAGGCGGGCGGCGAACGACGGGGCCGTGACGCTGGCCTGCAGCCGGCGGGCGGCCTCGATCAGCAGGGCGTCGCCGGCGATGTGGCCGTGCAGGTCGTTGGCTTCCTTGAAGTGGTCGAGGTCGACGCAGACCAGCGCCAGGGTCTCGCCCGAGGCCTCGACCCGGTCCAGCGCCGCGGCGAGGCGGGCGGTCAGGGCGTTGCGGTTGGGCAGGCCGGTCAGGCCGTCGTGTTCGGCCAGGTAGCGGATCTTCTCCTCGGCCGAGCGGCGCTCGCGCAGGTCGCGGATGGCCAGCACGGTCAGGCCGCGGGTTTCCGACCGGGCGCCGTCGTCCATGACGCGGGCGAACACCTCGACCGGCGCCGAGGGCGACCCGTTGAGCGGATGCATGTGGCCTTCGCGGCGCTGGGCGTCGGTGCGCACGCCCAGGGCGTCGTCGAACGACAGCAGGCTTTCGTTGAACGGCTGGCCGAGCAGCGCCTCCAGCGGCGCGCCGGCCAGGTCGCAGAAGGCCGCGTTGGCGTCCTTGATGACGCCGTTCTGGATCACCACGATGCCTTCATAGGCGGCGTTGGCGAGGGTGCGGATGCGCTCGAGGGCCGAGCGGCTGGTGGTCGATTCGATGAGCACGGCGCCCAGGCCCGCCAGCACGATCAGGCCGGTGATGGTGGCCACGGCCAGGGTCATGATGCCGCCCGAGAGCAGGGCGTCGGGCGGGGCGATGGAGGCGTCGGGCGTGATGGTCATCGCGCCCATGCCGGTGAAGTGCATGGCGCAGACGGCGAGCGTCAGGGTTACGCCGGCCATCAGCTGGCGCGGCAGGGTCCGCGCGTCGCCGGCGACGATCAGGGCGAGGATCGAGCCGATCACCCCCAGCACCACCGAGGCGCCGATGGTCGCCGCTTCCCAGTCGATATGGCCGGCCGTCACGAAGGACGACATGCCGGTGTAGTGCATGCCCGCGATGCCCAGGCCGATCAGCAGGCCCCCGGCCAGCTGGTTGCCGCGGTCCCGGTGGGCCGTGGCGGCGAAGAAGCCGGCGGCCATCAGCAGCACGGCGACCATCAGCGACATCATCGTGCCGGTCGGCGAGAAGCCGGTCGCCACGCCCGGCTGGTAGGCCAGCACGGCGAGGAAATGGGTGGCCCAGACCGTCGAGCCGGCGACCAGCGCGGTCAGCACCAGCCAGGCGCCGCGCACCAGTCCCTTGGCCCCGTTCATTCGTGAATAGAGGCGGAAGGCCGTCAGCGCGCCGCCGAGGCACACGACGACGGCGACCAGCACCATCCGGTAGTCGTGCTCGTTCAGGAGACACGAAATAACTTTATCCACCGCCCCATCCCCGTTCTGAGGAACCCAGTCCGGGGACACTACGGGGCGAGTTGCAAAAAAAGCGTTTCAATCCGGGACGTCAGTGAAACGGCCGTTTCCTACCCTTTGGCGGGCGTGATCAGGAACTTCTCGCCGGTGGCCTTGCGGTTGTAGGCGGCGATGACCTGCGGATCGAGCACCTGGGCCAGCGTCAGTTCGGCGGTGTAGTGGCTGGCGAAGGTGGTCTTCAGCTCGGCGACCACGCGGTCACGCAGCTTCTGCGTCTCGACCGGTCCGATCTTCATCAGGAACGGCGTCAGCAGCCAGCCGCCCAGGCCCCACATCATGCCGAAGGCGCGGTTCAGCTCGGTCGGGCCGGTGTCGAGTCCGCCGTAGACATAGACCTGCTTCATCTGGGTCGAGCCGTAGCGGCTGTAGACCTTGGCCGTCTTGTTGGCGGCGATCTCCATGGCGGTGAGGATCTGGCCGGCCAGCCGGCCGCCGCCGATGGCGTCGAACGCCAGGTAGGCGCCGGTCTCGACAATGGCGTCGACCAGGTCGTCCATGAAGGTCGGGGCCGACGAGTTGACGACGATCTTGGCCCCCTGGCCGCGCAGCAGCGCCGCCTGCTCCTCGTTGCGCACGATGTTGACCAGGCCGATGCCGTCCTTGAGGCAGATCTTGTTGAGCATCTGGCCGAGGTTGGACGCCGCCGCCGTATGCACCAGGGCGGTGAAGCCCTCGCGCTTCATCGTTTCGGGGAAGCTCAGCGCGGTCAGCGGGTTGACGAAGCAGGACGCGCCCTCGGCCGGGGTGGTCCCCTCGGGCAGCGCCATGCAGGACGCGACGGGCAGGGTGCGGAACTGGCCGTACATCGCGCCGCCGAGACAGCCGACGGTCCTGCCGAGCAGCGCCTGGGCCTCGGGCGAGGACCCCGCCGCCACGACCACGCCCGCGCCCTCGTTGCCGACCGGCATGCTCTCGCCGACGCGGGCGGCGACCATGCGCATCAGCCGCTCGGGAATATCGGCCGTGACCACCGGGCCCTCGGCGTTGGCGCTCACCCGCGCGGTCGACATGTCGGCGGGCCCCAGCAGCAGGCCGAGGTCCGACGGATTGATCGGCGAGGCCTCGACCCGCACGACCACCTCGTCCGGCCCCGGCGCCGGAGTGTCGACGCGCGCGAGCGACAGCTCAAGCGTCCCGTCGGGCGTCACCAGGGACCGAAGCTGCAGGCCCGTGGCCCAGGGTGTCGCCGTCATCTGTTTCGCTCCCGCGTCCGGTTGATCCGGAGTCGCCACAGGGAAGCGCATCGGCGGCGCGGGGGGAAGGGGGGATAAAAGAGGGGCGCTTCCGCGCGGTGTCACGATCCGCTCTGTCCCTCATCCTCCACGCCTTCCAGCGCGGGACTCCCGGGACGGATCCTCGCGGGACAAACGGGGACATCGCGGGACTGTCGCGCCAAATCGGCGCCGCGGGGGTCCGGGCGGGGCCCAAGGGCGGCCAGCGGCCCACAACGCGTTTTCCCGGCGTTCGGTCGCCGGCAGGCTTGGCCCAAGCCGCGCACCATCGGCGGCGGCCCGCTGGTCTATCAGAACTTCCGGACCCGGTTCTGGGAGCCCGTATTCACCGACCTCGGTCTTCCCTACGCGACCCTGCATTCCGCCCGACACAGCTTCATCTCGACGATGCAGGCCCAGGGCATTGAGGTCGGCCTCGTGGCCAAGTTGGCTGGTCACTCCAACCCGGCCGTCACCCTGGGCCACTACACCCAGGCCGTCCGTGGCGGTGACGCGGCCGTCGAGGCCCTGCAGCGAGCCTATAGCTAGGTCCGCCCCGGAGGCGCGCCCGGCGCGGCCGACACCCCCTCCCCGGCGGCGCGTGGGGTCACGGAGAGGGGGGTATCCGCTGTCCCCATGATCCTGCCTTTGTAGGCGACCGATCAGGAGGGACTGTGCTGAGTGTGCAGGGTCGGGCGCGCTCGGAGATATTTGAGCGCGCCCTTGGGTCAGACACTGCGCTTGATGAACGCCTCAGCGCGGTCAGGCGCTTCTCTGGCCTGTGACAACGCCTGCATCGCCGTCGCTGCCTCCCGTCCGCTGGGGTATGGGCCAGGCGGGGGCAGGTCCGACAGAGTCGCCGGTTCGACATGGTCGAACTTCTTACTCGCCGCGATCTCGCCGATCCGGCCACCGTTCACCCCGAACCAGGCGGCAATGTCATGCTGACGATCGCCACGGTTCAGCATGCCTTTGACGAGCGCTGCATCCTCGTCATGGAGCGTGACGCCGCTGGGTTCGGCCCGGTACTTCATGGCCGCCCCCTCACGCCGCAGCCGCCGAGCGCTTGAGCAGTTCGGTTTCGAACGCATCCAGCACCAGTTCGTAGGAGCCTTCATTCTTACCGATCTTCTGGGGATCAGCACGGAAAGCGTCCATGATCACCCTGTACTTCTTCACGATGGACTGGAGATACTCGTCGAGGAATTCCTCCGGCTGGATGCACCAGCCGAGCTTCCCGTCCGGCTTCCTCTCGATGAGCTTTTTCAGGCCGTAGACGAGCGGCATGATGAGGCCGTCCGGATAGCTGTAGTTGACGGCCGCTTCGGTGAAGTGGGTCGTGGGCTTGGAGCGCATGTCCTTAGCCTGCTTGACGACGGTCAGCCCGCCGAAGCGGCCGGTGCCGTCGTTGTAGGCCTCCGGGAACATGCGGTAGATCCGGTCGTAGAGGGCCGGGATCTGGGCCGCGATCTCCAGGGCGCTGCCAACTTGGGTGTTATGCAGTTCGTGACGGTATTCGCCACCCGTCTGCTTGGAGACCGCCGCGCTGCTCATCAGCCGGTCGAAGAGCTTCACGCACTCGCCCTTGTTCCGATAGATATTCTGCGGGACCGGGGCCTCGATCTGCCGGCCTTCTTCGTCCACCGGCAGGTCAACGAGGGAGAGCGGGATCCAGGCGAGTGCGATCAGGTCACGCACCTTGATGTCGCCGCCGTCGTTGGTCTTCCACTCCACCCGACTGGAAATGGCCGGCGGGAGGAACTTCTGGAACTCCTCGTAGAAGCCCTTCTGGTTGGCCTTGGTCTCCAGCTTGAGCTCGACGTTGTTGTTCCGGGCAGCGCAGATATCGAGCAGAGAGCTGGTGAAGTCGTTCATCACCGACGGGTCCTCCAGGTCGGAGGGCACCAGGATTTCCAGCGGGACGAGGAAATCGAGCGGGCCATACTCCGCATCCTCGGCGGTCGACGCCCGAAGCGTCTGCACGAGGTCACGGTTCTTTTCCCACGAGGACTTGAAGTCAGGCCAGCGGGCCAGACGAAGCTTGGCGTTGCCCGTCGCCAGCCGAAGGATCTGGGTCCCGATGGCCAGCATGTTGTGCCCACCATCCAGGATGCCTTCGATCCGAACGTTCTCGAACCGCAGCTCGTAGCGGTTCCGTTCGAGCTTCTCATAGTTGGACGCACCGACGAGAACGCCCTTGGTCTTGAAGGGGAAGGTCTCGGGCGTTTCGACGATGCTGTCGATGATCGCGTCGGTCACCGGGCCCGCCTTGGCGGAACGCGGGTTGGCCTCAAGATCAGCGGCGTCGAAAAGGGCGAGCATGTTGCGGGCTTTGACGAAGCCCACAATGCGGCGGACAGGTCCTTCAACCTGCTCGGCGACTTGGCCTTGGTCGAAACGGACAAGGATACGATCGGGATTCATTTCGGGTCTCTCTCAATATGAGGAGAACCGCTCTAGATTGATCCCGCAGTTGGGCGCGTTCGCCCGACATCCGACACGTTCCAAGCCTCCGGCTCGCCTCGTCTTCGGTCGCCGCTATCCAGCAGCAGGATCTCGCCAGAACCGCTCTCGGGTTCTATTCCAGCCCCCATCCGGGAGCAGTGCGAAGAATGCCGCTAAAGATCCGGAAGTCAAGGTGGCCAACCGAGCGGATCAGACTCCGAGAAATATCTCCCTCGCGAGTTGTTCGATCGCCATCGAGTCAAGGCCGTAGCCGCCGCCGTCTTCCGTCACGATGAGCTGCCCCTGGGACGTACTCGGAGTCCACCGAGTTACGCCGTTGAGTTCGTAGAGCCTCAGTTTCCTTTCCCATCGCGCTCGGTACTCCGGCTGGTCGAGCATTCCGCAATGCTCCCAGAACCAGGACCTACCCCCGGCCGTCACCCGAAAATCGGCCCACCGGCCGCGCATGTTGTCGGTGAACGGGAGGCGGGGTTCGACCTCGTAGGTCAGCCGACCCTCGCGCTCGAAGCCGTAGAGAATATTGGCGATGGCCAATTCCCCCTTGGAGCTGACCAGTTCGCCGCGAAGGGTGCGATGACTCAGCCGCGCCTCCAGGAAGCCCCGCGCATTGTGCGCCATGCCGGCGGGCAGCCCGAGCGGCTGGGGCGTCCGCATCGGCGAGGACTCGTGAAGCAGGTTGGTCATCCGGGCGCCGACGTCCGAATAAACCTCGTGACGATAGGCGAGCACGGTCTCGAAGCCGCGCTGATGGAGAATCCACACCCGCCGGGTCTGCCGTGTCAGGGCGGTGTAGATCATCTCTCGCGACAGCAGCCGGCTGTTGGCGGGCAGCACCAGGATAACCACGCCGAACTGGCTGCCCTGGGCCTTGTGCACCGTTACAGCGTAGGCGAGCTCGAGATAGGGTTGACCGTCGTCTCTGAAGTCGGAACCTCGGAAGCCGAAGGACCGATCGCTTTTTCCGGCGAACTCCACATTGAGAAACTTGGGATTGGCATGCCCGTAGTCGCGAGCGCCCGTCACCAGACCGATCTCACCATTAGCCAGGTAATCCCGACCAGCGCGACTATGGTTGGCGATGTCCCATGCGTGGCGTTGATGGTTCCTCACGCAGATGACCTTGTCGCCATAGGTGATCTGCTCGGGCCCGTGCGGCTTGATTGTACGGAACCACTTCTTTTTCCAGGACACTTGATTCGAAGCGATCGCATCGTCCAGGCGCCGGCGTCGGTGGTTTTCCTTCACATAGCGATTGAGGAAAAGACTGCCAGCCGCCTGGGCGCGGTTGACCGTCAGGATCTGCCAGGATTCCGCGTGCTCGGAGCAGCCGTTTTCGAAGTTCAGGTAACCCTTGTTGTTTCGGATCGCGCCCAGCGCTTGCTCCAGGCCTCCGTCGATATCCTCCGAACCGAACTCGGCACCGAGAATCTCGCGGACCAGGCCCGGCAGCTCGCCCACGCTGTCCCAGCGTCTCAGGCGCAGGTGATCATCCTGGACGCCCTCCAGGGCCAGCGAAGCGATCTCATCCTCGCCGGGCTGCAGCGGGCGGCCTGAGAATATGGCTGCCAGGCGGGCGTCCGAACGATCGCCCTTCTGACGCATGGAGACGCTCAGTTCCGCCACGCATCCGGGGCGCTGGCGCTGCAGGAAGGCGATGATGTCCACGAACGGGCATCCGGCCCCGATCGGCGGAAGCTGGCAGGGATCGCCGACCAGAATCAGGCGGCAGCCGGCCGGCAAGGCGTCCAGGACCGCCACTAGCATGTCCTCGGTCAGCATGGACGCCTCGTCGATGACGCAGCAGCTGGCCTCGGCCGGAGCGACGTGAGGCGCGGCGGCATATCGCCCCGTCTCCGGATCGAACCTTTCCAGCGGCAACAGGAACTGGGCGATGGTCTTGGCCTCGTCCGGCCGGCCGGTCGCCGCGCCCAGCCTCACCCTGGCCTTGCCGGTCGGCGCGAGAAGCAACACTCGGCCGCCGACTATCTGGCTCCGCTGAAGCAGCAAGTGCAGTACTTCTGTCTTGCCGGTGCCGGCGGGGCCGATAAGCGTCGCCAGCCGATTGGCCGCCAGGCTTTCTAGCGCGCTCACCTTCTCCCGCCGAGCCTTCAGCTCGATCTCATCGTTCCCGGCTGGCCCGAACTTGCCCTCCAGAAGGCGGGACCAGTCGACGCCAGAGGCCGTTACAGGGGCCGAGAGCCGCTCGTTCACGGCCCGCTCGATGCGGTTGCGCGCCTCCAGGTAGCGCGAGAGCTGCGCCGTCGGCGTCTCGCCTGGCCCCACATGCACGACCGGCGCGAATTCATCGCGGTAAAGATCCAGCAGCTCGCCATCCATCGGCAGGGGCGCCGAGAGCGCCAGGCCGGCGGCGGCCTGAGCCAGGCTGGCGGCGTTCAGCAGGGTGTGACCGTCGATGGCGGCCGCTTCCAGCAGATGCGCCGCCGCCGCCCTCAGCCGATGCTCGTTGTCGAATTCCGTCAGTATCGCGGGGCAGCCCTCCGGCAGCGGGTGCGCCTGGGTTACTTCCCGACCCGGGAAGAGGCCCCTGTCGATAGTCTGGAAGGCTATCGGGTCGAGTTCCAGCCGGTCCCGTTCGAACAGCAGATAGGGATTGGCCAGCATCTCGGCATGATCGATGCCGGCCCATGCCCGGCCCGCCTGATCGCGGGTCAGTTCGAACCTCGCCAGCAGTTTGAGCGCGCTGTACTTCACCGGATCGCCGCGCAGCCTCTCCCATAGCTTGCTCAGGGTGGCGGTGATCTGGGGGGCACCGGCGGGCGGCGGAGCCTTGCGCGAAAGGATGGCGTCGGCGGCGGTCCAGGGGTCGTCGCCGGGCGCGACCTGGTCGGCCAGGGCGATGGCGAACAGCGTGCCGTTGAAGCCCTTGTGCAGCATCGACAACGCCACGCCCAGCCCAGGCGCCGGGCCCTGCAGCTTCCAAAGCCGCGACAGTTGGTCGTCGATCCAGGCAATCTGCTCGGCCCATGGCCCGGCCAGAACCGCGGCGATCCGCTCGAACGCCGCCCGCGCGCTGAGCAGGGCGGCGGCGGCCGGGCCGTGGCCGACATGTTCGCTGCCGTAGGAGAATTGGACGCGGGCATCCTCGGGCGCGAAGGCGACCAGGTCGGCGGGATCGATGTCCGCGCCGGCTTCGACGGCGCGCAGGATGTCGTGGTAGGGCAGTAGGAAGCCGCCCACGAACCGCGTCGGCTCCCCCTCCGCGCGGATCGGCCTCAGGCTGTGCTGGATGGAGCGTTCCCAAACCATGGCCTGCAGCCGCTCACCCGCGCCGGCCGCCGGCTCGTAGTCGTATTCGCTGACGCCATGCTTCTTCTCGAGCAGGGCCGCGCCCAACAGAACCCGCCGCTCGTCGTCGCACAGGGGCGTGCGCGTCGCGTAAAACAGCACCAGGCTTTGCCCCTCCACCAGGGGCTGGGCGAAGGCATCCAGCAGCATGCGCTGGTGGTCATGATGCTGCACCCAGGAGGTCCGTTGTAGGAATTCCGGCTCGGCCGGCTCGCGATCGGGCCGCACATCCAGTTCGAGGTCCTCGGCAAGGGCGAAGCCGCTTTCGCGCAGCATCCACCGATAGGGGATCAGCTGGGCTCCCCAGGCCGGCAGGTGGAGCGTCTTGGGTTTCATGTGCCGGTGGCTGTCACTCCAGCGAGAGTAGGCCATGATGCTCTGAAAGCTCTGAGGTCGGCCCGATAGGAAGCCGGCGCTGGCCTTGATGCAGGGCGGCGCCTGCTCGTAGGGCAGCGCATCGATCGCCTCGCCCGCCAGGGAGCGCTCCAGAGCGTCGTTGCGCCCCTCCGCCACCAGCTTCAGGGCCAAGCAGGACGCATTCGCCGTCGGCGCATCGCAGACGTGACCGTCCCAGGCGCGGTCATGCCAAGGCGCTCGCACCGAAACATGTCGAATAGCGGCGCTCATCTACTCGTCCCCTATGCCTGCCCGCTCAGTCTGACATGCCCCGGAATGCGTCGGGCCAGCCCCCATGCTCGGCGATGCTCTCGTCGATCTGGGCCATCACCTTGCCCGTCTCCTCCAGGGCGACGATCATTCGGCGGTAGTGGAGCTGGTCCTCGGGGGTGAGGACGCGGCCGGGTTTCAGCTTGGCGCCGGAGCCGGTCTGGGCGCGGTCCTTGAGCCACTTCTGGGCCGGCTGATAGCCGCCGATCCAGTGCTCCCAGGCGGTCTCGGGCACCGTGGCGAACCAGTTCTGCTCGTTCAGATAGACGCGGCCCGAGGCATCGCGGCGCACTTCCTTGTCCTTGCCGAAACGGCCCAGGCGCGGCTCGCCGCCGTTGGAAGCGAAACGAACCGTCGGGTTCTCAAGCAGGTCCGGGAGGGCGTCGGCGTCCAGCAGGTGCAGGGCTACCAGCTTGGTCCCCAGCGGGATCAGGGCGGCGAAGAGGTCGCGGTCCTTCGGCAGAGGCACGCGGGCGAAGTCGGACTTCAGGAAGTCGGCGTAGCGCTCGCGATAGGCCGGCGAATGCAGCACCGCATAGATCCAGTCGAAGACATCGCGGGCGCCGAACGCCGTCTTCAGATCGCCGCGCTCACGCCGCAGCGCCAGCGATGCCTGCGGCGGCGGGGGCGGCTCGGTGCCCGGCAGCGCCCCCTGTGCCGGCGCGTCCGAGCCGTCGTCGAAGCGGAGGCCGGTCAGCTTGGCAAGACGGGCGGTGAAGGTGGGGGAGAGGTTGGGGCGAGCGGCCGCATCCAGTTGGCCTTGAGGAAGCCAAAGCGGCAACCCGTATGAGCCGTCCTTTAGAGAGACAAGATGGTTACTTGTTATGGTCTTGGTCGCGATGACGTAGTCATAAGCTCGACGATTTTCCGTCCGGCGCACGACGTTCAGACAGACGTTGCCAGGGACGGCCATGGCTTCACCAAGGTCCGGTCTCGGCCAGTCGGATATCAACTCGTCGGCACCGAAGTGACGTTGATCCATCGGCCTATAGGCAATCGGTTGGATTGATCGCCGCCACTCGGTCGATCGGTTCATGGCGACTCTGACATCAGCGAGTCTCCAGCCGCGAGTGTCCCCGGCCGGATATTTTGCATCGGGCTTCGTTGCGCCGAAAAGCTCTTCGCGGATTTCCCGCTCTGGTCGAGCCAAATCAGCGAGCCGTTCCAGAGTAGCTATGACTTCTTGGGCCTCGAACCCCACGGCGACGTGGTCTCTCGACGTTTGAACTCCGACCGAGTTGAACGGCATCAGGTTTGAGAGTTTCCCGAACCGGTAGAACTCTAGCTCTTCCTGTGTCGGCTCCTCAGAGAAGAAGTCATATAACTCAGGCCTAGGGTAGCCGGTTCGGCTTGCCAGCTCCCGCCCCGACGACTCGTCGAGCTGATCCAGTTTAAACTTCTCGGAACCCCTTAGAGAGCCGACGCGTACATGCGTCCCGTCACCGCTCCCATTCTGGCTTAAGATAAGGACGGCGACGCCTTGTTGAATGTCGAAGACATTTTCATCGCGCTCTCCGTCGGCACTGATTGTACTCTTACCGCCAAGATCAACGACCTCTGCATTCGTCCAATGCGTCGCTTGTTGGTAACGCATCCCGCGGAATGTTGGTCCGTCCAGATAACTATTGTCGGTAATCAGGCTGACGATGCCGACTCCTGTCCGCTCCACAATCCCCATCGAGAGCGAGAAGAACTTTACATAGTCATTCTGCAGCCAAGATTTCCTTTCTCCCAAGGCTTCTCCGTCGATGTACCGAAATCGATCAACCAGCTTCTGAGCCCAAGGCTGCATGTTCGAAGAGTTGCCTTGATATGGAGGATTTCCAAGGACAACGGTATTAGTGCTACGCTTCGCGTCATTCGCCGCCTTGGCCTCGTGCGCAAGGGCCTCGTTCATGAAGTCCAGCTGCATGTCGAGGTCCTGTGCCGGCTCCAGGGCGTTAGTCAGGAACACCCGCGCCCGCGTCGGCCGTGCCTGGCCGTCCGGCCCGATCTCGGACCCCGAGAAGTCGTAGCCGGTGTCGGCCAGCTTCAAGCCGATCTTCATGTGCGCCACGGCGTAGGGGGCCATCATCAGTTCGTAGCCATACAGCCGCTGCAACAGGTGTTCGGGGACGTAGGCGTTCCACATCCGGTCCCTCTCGGCCTTCGGCTTGTCCTTCCAGACCTCCATCATACGGCCGTGGATCAGGTCGATGACCTCGACCAGAAAGGTGCCGGTGCCGGTGGCCGGGTCCAGGATATTGACGAAGGGGTCGTCGGGCTTGGCCCCGTCCGGGATCTTCGTCTCCGGATGCGCCGCGACGAACTCCCCCCAGGTGGTGGTGTCGGCCAGCCCCAGCGGCAGGCCGAACTCGGTGCGCAGCACCTCGTCGACCGAGCGGACGATGAAGGAGACGACCGGCTTGGGCGTATAGAACACGCCGCGCTGGACCTTCATCGCCCTGTCGTAGGCGGCCAGGAAACCTTCGTAGAAGTGGATGACCGGGTCGTCGCCCTGCTTGTCCTTGTCGAAGTCGTCTAGGACGGCCTCCATGTTGGCTGTGTTCAGCAGATCGACCAGATCGCCAAGGCCAAGCTCGTCAAAGTCCAGCGCGGAACCGCCGGCGTCTCGGCCCACCGCGCCCATGAAGCTGGTAAGCAGTTCCGACAGGAACGGATTGGTCGGGATCGCCCTCTCCAGAGCGTCGGCGGTGATCGGCGGCAACAGCAGTTCGCCGTTCAGCGTCCGCGCCTTCTCCGCCCGCCAACGCTGCACTTGATCGATGCGCTTGGACAGCAGGCCGTAGGCGATGGTCTGGGCGTAGGTGTCTGCGAATTTTGCCTCGTCCAGATCCTTGTTCAGCGTCGCTTTCACAGCCTCAAAGAGCTGGGTTAGCGGCTGGCCCTTCTTCTCTTTGGGCAGAATCTCCTGGATGGACAGGCGGATCTGTTTGGCGCAGTCAGCCAGAGCCTGGGCCATCTCCTTTGCAGTGCGGATCGCTTCGCGTGGCCTGTCGACAAAGGCGCCGGCCCAGCGCGCCTTCCAGGCCTCGTCGAGTTCGCCCCGGTCCGGCCAGCGAAGGCGATCCAGACGCTCTGCCACCGTCTTCATGTGGCGCTGCGTGTCTTGCTGATCCCAGGTCAGGACCCGCAGGGTCGGCAGCGCTGTGGTCTCCGGCTCCTGATGGAAGTGAGCGAGGGCCAGCCGACGATCCTCGGCCTTGCCGAAGGCCGAGACGAACAACAGGTCGTTCTTGCCGAACAGCGCCCTGTCGCCGGGATTGGCGGAGGCCCGCTTCCTTCGGCTGACGCTCGACAGGATCCGCCGCAGCAGGGTGACCGGCAGCTCGGCCCTGTCGAAGTCGACAAAGAACACGCCCCAAGCGTTCTCCTGACCCAGGATCGGGCGAAGCTGAGTGATGGCGACCTCGGCATCCAGCTTCAGACCAAGTTCGTCCGCTGTATAGCTGTAGGTCAGCTTTTCGAGCGGCAGGTCCTCGGGGATTTCCCAATCCAGCTCGTCGCGCAGGTAGGCGACAAGGCTCGAGAAGTCAGTGACGGTCTTCAGCTCGGGGGACGCCATCGGATCAGTTCAACTCCATCCAGGCCTTGAGGATCGCCTGGGCGCCAACGGGCGCTTGCACGCGGCGCATGTAGCTGGCTTCGATATGCTTCTCGACCGCCGTGCGGGCGGCGACCAGGGTGGCGCGGTCAAGCTGGATACGCCGAGTGATGTCCGGGGCAGAGCGGACAAGCCCGGCGATAGCGGGCGCGCTGTCCAGCACCGCGCCGCCTTCCAAGTCGCGGAAATACCATCGGACCTGACGCCCCTCGTCGAGATCCCAGCGATCTTCCCCGTCAGGCCCATTCGCCCGGCCCGGCAGGGCGTAGCAGAAGAAGACGCCCCGCGCGCTCGACGCCTCTCGCCCGCTAAACACGCGGTTGGGTAGATCCGCGAGACGCGCCTCAAGATCCGGATGATCGATCAGAAGCTGGCGCAGTTCCTGCCGCAACTTCTCCTCGTCCGTCGGCGCGGAGTCGATCTCCTCGTTGAGGTCCTTCAGGTCTTCGTAGTCGTCGGCTTCGGTCAGCAGGCGCCGGCCTTCGATGCCGAATAGCTTCGAGATGCGCAGCGTCTTGCCAGCGACGCGGCTGTAGAGGCCGAGCAGCTTTTCCAGAGCGGCCGTGGGCAGGAAATTCCAGTAGGCGACCTTACCGCGCAGAGGCTCGGTGTCCGGGTGGTCGGCGACAAGCGCCGCCTCGGTCTTCGGATTCATCCGCCGGTCGACCCGGCCGATCCGCTGCATCAGCCGCACGGGGTTCCAGTGGAGGTCGTAGTTGATCAGCCGGGTAGCGTCCTGAAGGTTCAGGCCTTCCGAGAGCACGTCGGTGGAGATCAGCACGCGGATCTCGGCCTCGCCCTTCGCGGCAAGGGCAGCGCTGTTGGTCCCGTTATAGTAGGGCGCGAACCGCCGGATGATCTGGTCGCGCGGCGTCTTGGTCGAGGAGTCGATCTGGGCCAGGCCCGTGACCCCGGCCTTTCCGAGCTCTCGCATCAGGTAGCGGGCCGTGCCTTGGTACTCGGTGAAGATCAGCACCTTGTGGTGGGCGAGGACGGGGTCGGTGGTCAGCAGCGCCTTGAGCGCCGCCAGCTTGCCGTCCTGGCCGGCGTCGAAGCCTTTCAGGACATCGAGGAACTTGACCAGCTGGTTGAGGTCCTCGCGGGTCTCGGCCAATAGCTGCGGCACCTTGTATTTCGTGCGGGGCAGACGCTCGACCTTGTCGACCATTTCGCCGGTGATCAGGTCGTCGCCATCTTCCTCGCTGTCCTCGTCCTCGCCGGCATGTTGAGCGAGGCCAGCCCGCACCTGGGCGACCTGGTGACTGTGGCGATCTTCCCAGACGGCGAGGTCGGCGAGCTCCCCCTCGGTCTCCGCATGCGCCTTCCAGAAGGCCAATAGCTTGACCATCAGACGATGGCAGGACAACTCGAACGCCGCCGTTGAGCTTTCCAGCCGCTTGAGGAAGCCAATCCGGATGAGGCGCACGACCTGGGCTCTCCGGCCTTTGGCCAGATCGTCCTCCTCGGAGGGCTCGATCAGCCACTCGGTGGGGTCATAGAGCGCCAGGCGAAAGAGCTCGCTCTTGTGCTTGAAGGACTCCTCGACGAGGTCGAGCAACTGCTGCTGGAGCGGTGAGAGGCTGTAGTCCGCGACCTTCGGGACTTCGCGAACCGGGAAGATTGCACCGCCCTTGGACTCCGCCACCTGGCTGGCCTTCACGTAGGCACGGCTGCGCTGCACCACCAGATTGTTGACCAGCGGATCCTGGGCGAAGACTTCGCGCGCAGCCCCCACGCTGACGGACTGGTCGACGTCGTCTTCCGGCGCAGCATCTTCGGCCGAATGGTTGGCCTTACGGATCGCCTTTTCCAACGACCGGAAATGGCCCTGCAGCGAATGGACGCCCAGGGGGGCGAACGCATCAGCTCTTTTTGCGAACAGCTCGATCAGATGCATCAGGTCGAAGACGCCATTGTTCACGGGTGTGGCGGTAAGCAGGAACATCTGCTTGTGCCGATTGTCACGCGCGATGCGCTGCAGGATGCGGTAGCGGGATTCCTTCTTCGCGCCCTGCCCGGCAAGGCCCGGATTTCGGAAATTGTGCGCTTCGTCGATGATGATGGCGTCGAAGTGTTTGGCGATGGCCTCCACTTTCTTGGCCATGTCGCCGCCCCGGTTGAGGTCGGTGTGGTTCAGGACCATGACGTTGTCCCACGGCCCCCGACCAACGTCCTTGAGGTGGAGGTCCAGGTTTGCCTCCCAGACCGACTCCCGGCCGGATTTGGGAACGATAAGCGCCACACGCTTTCCTTCGTGGACGGCCAGCCGTTCCAGCAGCATCAACCCAACGAAGGTCTTCCCGAGACCCACGCCATCGCAGAGGAAGGCTCCGCCGTAGTCCTGGGCCTTCTTCATCAGCTGGCCGTAGCCTTCACGCTGGTAGCCATCGAGCAGTGGCCAGATCTTCGACTGCCCACGCTCCCATTCACCGGCGGAGATCTCGCGGCGCTTGAAGTACTGGCTCAGGGATTGAGCCCATACGTCGAACGGGCTGAACGACTGGATGTGCCGCTCGATGACACGGAGGACTTCCGGCGTGATGTCCTCGGCCTCGTCCCAATGTTCCTCGTACCATTCCTGCAGCACAGACACGGGCTGGCCGGTGATCTGGACGTTGAGCTCAATGTTTTGAGTCAGGCCCGGATAGGTGAAGTTCGAAGAGCCAACGAGGGCCGCCGCGCCGATGACGTCGCTGCGAGCGTGGGTGATGTAGGCCTTGGCGTGGAACTTGGCTTTCCGATAGACGCGGACCTGGATCTTGCCGGAAGCGATGGCCTCGACAATGGCCGGGACGCCGTCGAGGAAATCGTTCTTTTCCTTTTCGGTCTCAAGGCTGTTGTCCAGCCTTGAGACCCGATCCGATAGCGCCTTCTCGAATACGTTCTTGGTCCGCAGGCCGGCTTCATCACCCATCAGAATGCGGAGGCCGTCGAGCTTCTGCCACTGTCCGTCCAGGGCCAGGAGCGATCCAATCTCGAAATAGCCAGATGCAACATCGATGGACCGGGCGTAATCGCACCAGTCGTGCAGGTAGCGCAGCGCCTTCCATTCATCGTCGCTGTTATCGACGATGAACAGCTCTCCGCCTGTCCTCGCGTTGGCCCGTTTAGGCATGCGCCCCCCCATACTCGACCCGTCCGATCTAGCACGCGTCGGCGGGTCGCCACAGGAAACAAACCCAACGAATGGGGGTGTTGCAACCGAATTGCAACCGAGGCTGCCCAGCGGGCCATTTCGATTGAAAGTGAGAGGCCCTAAGACCGGGCCCGAAGCTCTCTAGCCTCGTCCCGTCTTCGGTTTTCGAATTTTCTAAATGGAGCGGGCGAAGAGATTCGAACTCTCGACCCCAACCTTGGCAAGGTTGTGCTCTACCACTGAGCTACGCCCGCGCTCCAGGGACGCTTCTGATGGGCGTCCCGAAAATCGAGAGGCGGCTTATGGCAGAGGGCCAAGGCCTTTGCAAGCGCCTCTGAACGCCGATTTACACGCCGAGGCGCGGAGATTTCAGACGGCGCTTGTTGACGTGGTTGGCGGGGGCAGGGCCGGTCTGTTCCGGCAGTTCGCCCTTGAAGTAGTAGCGCTGCCAGGCGTCGCGCACGGCGTCGGGTTCCTGCTTCATCAGGCGGCGGTTGAACTCCTCCCGCTGGCGGTACCAGGCGTCGTACTGGGCGCGCAGGTCGTCGTTCGAGGCCAGCGAGCGGGTGACCGGCTGGACCTGGGCCAGGGTCTTGTCCTGCACCAGGGTGATGAAACAGAACGGCTCGCCGCGCTCGAACCGCACGCGGCCGGGGCGGGTGAAGATCCAGTTCATCGTGAAGGGGAAGGGCAGCCAGTCGGTCTCGACCAGGCCGACCAGCGGCTGGACGCCGTCCTTGACGTGGTTGGGCGGGCCGCCGACCCACATCGACCAGCCGGGCGGGGTGCGGAACAGGTAGCCGGGGTGGAAGGTGAAGATGCCGCGCGAGAAGTGGCTCTTCACGAAGTCATGGAAGTCCGGATGGCCGTGGTCGGGCGTGAAGGTGATGCAGTCCTGGTGCGCGCCGCCGTTCCACTCGGCGGTGAAGCCGACCGGGCAGAGGATCTCCCACCCCGACGTGTTGGCCATCGACAGCGGCAGGCAGCGGTAGGGATGGCGTTCGGCGAAGGCGTCCATCCACGCCCGCTGCGGGCGGCCCGGCACGATGTCCGGCGGGCGCTGGCTGGTCGGGTAGCACTCCAGAAGCATGGCGGCCTCTCTGATTGTCGTCATCCGAACCTCTCGCCCGCGGGAAGCGGTTCCGCAAGCGCCTTGGTTTGGCTATCTGGGCGGCCATGAAGACGCGCACCGACCTCCTGGCCTTCCTGGCCGACCAGGGCATCGCCGCCACGACCCTCGACCATCCGGCCGTGTTCCGGGTCGAGGACGGCCCGGGGATCAAGGACGCCCTGCCCGGCGGCCACACCAAGAACCTGTTCCTGAAGGATGCGAAGGGGCAGCTGTGGCTGATCTCGGCGCTCGGCGAGACGGTCATCGATCTCAAGCGGCTGCACCCTGTGATCGGCTCGGCGCGGCTGTCGTTCGGCAGCCCGGAGCTGATGCTGGAGACACTGGGCGTGACGCCCGGCTCGGTGACGGCGTTCGGGCTGATCAACGATACGGAGCATCGGGTGCGCTTCGTGCTCGACGCGGCGCTGGCGGCGGCCGACCCGGTCAACTTCCACCCCCTGACCAACACGGCGACCACGGCCGTATCGCAGGCCGACTTCCGGAGGTTCCTGGCGGCGGTGGGCGTGGAGCCGCTGATCGTCGATTTCGGCGCGATGGCCGTTGTTCGCGGCTGATGTGGAATTGAACCGGCGGCCGGGTGCGACCATCTTGTCGGCGAAGCGTTTGAACGCGGGCGAAGGCCCGCACACGGGACGGAAGAGATGACCCTGATCGGAGAGGGCCTGGCCCCCAGGACCAACGGCGCGGCGGCGGCCGGCGACATCATCAAGGACGGCTCCGACGCCAGCTTCGTGACCGATGTCATCGAGGCCTCGCGGACCACGCCGGTCATCGTCGACTTCTGGGCCACCTGGTGCGGCCCCTGCCGCCAGCTGACGCCCGCGCTGGAAAAGGCGGTCACCGCGCTGGGCGGCGCCGTGCGGCTGGTCAAGATCGACGTCGACAAGAACCCCGGCTACGCGGGCCAGCTGCAGGTGAAGTCGATCCCGACGGTCTACGCCTTCGTAAACGGCCAGCCGGTCGACGGCTTCATGGGCGCCCTGCCCGACAGCCAGGTGAAGACGTTCGTCGAAAAGCTGGCCGGCCCGCCGCCAGCCTCGGAGATCGACGAGGTCCTGGCCCAGGCGAAGGAGTCGATGGATCTGGGCGATCTCGGGGGCGCGGCCCAGGGCTACGCGGCGGTGCTGCAGATGGACCCGGCCAACGTGCCGGCCATCGGCGGCCTGGCGCGCTGCTACATCGCCGGCGGCGACTATGAGCGCGCCGCCGAGGTGGTCGCCCTGGCCCCGCCGGGGGCGAAGGACGCCGATCTCGACGCCGCCCGCGCGGCCCTGGCCCTCGCCGAGGGCGCCGCCGCCGAAACCGCGCCGTTCGAACAGGCCCTGGCCGCCGATCCCGAGGATCACCAGGCCCGCTTCGACCTGGCCGGAGCGCTGGCGGGCCAGGGGCGGCTGGCGGAGGCCGCCGACCATCTGCTGACGATCATCGCCAAGGACCAGGCCTGGAACGACCAGGCGGCGCGCAAGCAGCTGCTGACGGTGTTCGAGGCCGCCGGCTTCAACTCCGAGGTCGCCAAACAGGGCCGCCGGCGCCTGTCCTCGATCCTGTTCAGCTAGGGAAGACGGCCATGGTCACGGGTTATCGCAAGGCGGTCGACCTGCCCCAGGCCATTCCCGTGTTTCCGCTCGACGGGGCGCTGCTGCTGCCCGGCGGCCAGCTGCCGCTGAACATCTTCGAGCCGCGCTATCTCAACATGATCGACGACGCGATGGCCGGCGACCGGCTGATCGGCATGGTCCAGACGCGCGGCGGCGAGCCGGAGCGGCCGACGCTGGCCCCCGTCGGCTGCGTCGGCAAGATCACCAGTTTCGCCGAGACGCCCGACGGCCGCTACATGATCACCCTGACCGGGGTCTGCCGGTTCGCGACGGGCGACGAACTGCCGGTCGCCACGCCCTATCGCCAGGTGCGGGCGCGGTTCGCGCCGTTCGAGGACGACCTGCGGCCGGACGCCGCCCTGAACGATATCGACAAGCCGCGCTTCCTGCGGGCGCTCGGCCGGTACCTCGATCACCGGGGCCTCGGCATCGACTGGGACGCGGCCGGCCAGGCTCCGTCCGGGGCGCTGGTCAACAGCCTGGCCATGGGCCTGCCGTTCGACCCCGCCGAAAAGCAGGCGCTGCTCGAGGCGCTGACGATCGGCGACCGGGCCGAGGCCCTGATCGCCCTGCTCGAAATCGACAGCGCCGGCGGCGATGACGAACCCCATTCGATCCAGTAGAAGCTGACGCCATGACCGAAGCCGCCGCTCCCCCCGTCACCGACGTCGATCCCCGCCTGCTGGAGGTCCTGATCTGTCCGGTGACCCGCACGCCCCTGACCTACGACCGGGCGAAGGGCGAACTCGTCAGCAAGGCCGCGAAGCTGGCCTATCCGATCCGCGACGGCGTGCCGATCATGCTGCCGGAAGAGGCAAGGGCGCTGGAGGAGTAGGGCCAGGGGCTAGCAAGCCTTCTTGCCGCGCCTTCGCTCTCACCAGCCCCTATTCCCTAGACCCTAATCCCTAAAGCGCCTGCCCGCGCAGCAGACGGGGCAGGTCGCCGACCGCGCCGCCGGCCTCGTGCATGAAGAAGCGCCGGGCGGGGCCGATGGTGTTGACCGCCGTCATGCCGATGCCCCGGGCCAGCCGGATCAGCGGGTTGTCGTTCGAGAACAGCCAGACGAAGGCGTCCATGCCGGCCGCCAGGGTGTTGGTGTCGAACCGGCGCCAGGCCGCGTAGCGCTCCAGCACCGCCTCGGCGCCGATATCCTCGCCCAGCCGCGAGGCCTCGACAATCACCTGGGCCAGCGCCGCCGCGCCCTTGAGGCCGAGATTGAGCCCCTGGCCCGCGATCGGGTGCACGCCGTGCGCCGCGTCGCCGAGCAGCGCGATGCGCGGGGCGCAGAGCTTTTCGGCGATGGCGATCGACAGCGGGTAGGTGAACACCGGCCCCATCACCTCGATGTCGCCGAGGAAGTCGCCGAAGCGGCGCACGAGGTGGGCGTTGAAGGCTTCGGGGCTGGCGGCCTTCAGGGCGTCGGCGCGGCTGCGCTTCTCGGTCCAGACCAGGCTGGCGCGGTCCTCGGTCAGCGGCAGGATGGCGAACGGCCCGCCGGGCAGGAAGTATTCGTGGGCGACGCCGCCGTGGCCGTGCTGCAGCTTGACGGTGCAGACCACGCCCGTCTGGGGGTAGTCCCAGCCGGTCACGTCGATGCCGGCGGCCTTGCGCACGGTTGAACCGCGCCCCTCGGCGCCGACCACCAGCGGGGCGGTCAGGACCCTGCCGCTGGCCAGGGTGACCTCGGCGAAGGCCGGCTTGACGGAGACCGACGCCACGCGCTCGGGGGCCAGCACCGGAATGCCGGCGGCGGTGACGCCCTCAGCCAGGGCCGCGCGGGTGCGGCGGTTCTCCAGCATGTAGCCGAGCGGTTCGCCCTCGACGCGGTCGGCGATCTCGCCGGCGTCGAAATGCAGGAAGAAGGGGGTCTGGGCCGGCGAGGCGGCGCCCGGGCTGCGGCCATCGGTGACGAGGATCTCGTTCATCCGCTCGGCATGGGGCTCCAGCAACGGGGCCAGGCCCAGGGTCCGCCACTGGCGGAAGCAGGAAAAGGCGATCGCGCAGGAGCGACCGTCGAAGGTCGGCTCCAGCTGGGTGTCGAACGGCATCGGATCGATTAGCAGCGGCTCGATGCCGCCGCTCTTGAGCGCGAGGGCGAGCGTGGCGCCGGCCATGCCGGCTCCGGCGATGATCACGTCGGCGTCAAATCTGGCCATGATCTAGTAGGGCACCGCGGCGGGGGTTTCGGACTGCTTCTGGCCTTCGAGGATGTCGCCGACCGGGTCGCCGGACGGGGCGGCCTTCGGCGCCGGGGCGGCGGGCTTGAGCTTCGGCGCGGGCGTCGGCGTCAGGACCGGCGGGGGCACGGCTTTCGGGGCCGCGGTCTCGGTCGGCGGCGCGGCATCGGTCGTCGCGGTGTCGGACGGCTCCTCCAGCACCTCGGCCGGCGTTTTCGCCGAGGGCGGGGCCGGGACCCGCGCGGCGGCGGTCTTCGGCGCGTTGGGATCGAACGGCACCGCTTCGCGCGCGCCGTCCGCCGGCGTCGTCAGCGGCGCGGCGACCTGTTGGGCGCCGGTGTACCAGCCGGGCGGATTCTTGCGGATCTGGTCGCGGAATCCGAGGAACAGCCCCAGCACCGCGCAGGCGGCGAGGAACAGGGCGACCCAGCGCAGGGCCGGCGGCGTGGACGTGACATCGGTCATCGCCCGCTGGTTTACAGCGACACGCGTCCCGGCGAAAGCGCGGCGCGACACTTGATTTATGGACGACTGCGTCCATTTAACCCTTGCCCGTCGCGATGGGCGCGGCTATCGCCAGCATCCGGAGCGGCGAACGCCAATCAACAGTGTACGTCAGGGGCTGACGATGTCGTCCATTCCCAGGAACCGTCTGGTTCCCCTTATCGCCGGCGGCGCCGCCGCCCTGGCCATTATCATCGGCGCCGGGTTCTGGTGGGCCGACAAGCAGGCCTACGAGAAGACCGACAACGCCTTCGTCCAGGCCGACACCGTGCAGGTCAGCCCGCAGGTCGCCGGCTATGTCGTCGAGGTGCTGGTCACCGACAACCAGCATGTCGAGGCCGGACAGGTGGTCGCCCGCATCGACCCCACCTCCTTCCAGGCCCGGCTTGACCAGGCCATCGCCAACGCCAACGCGCTGGAAGCGGCCGTCGGCGCGGTCGATGACAAGGCCGCCCTCGAGCAGGCGATGATCGCCCAGCGCGCCGCCGGCGTCGCCAGCGCCCGGGCCGACGCCGGCCGGATGGACGCCGATCTCAAACGCTACGGAGAACTCGCCGCCAAAGGCTGGGTGTCCGACCAGAAATTGACCACCGTCCGCGCGGGCGCGGCCCAGTCGGCGGCCTCTGTCGCCCAGGCCCAGGCCGCGCTGGAGGCCGAACGGCGCGCCGCCGAATCGCTCGGCTCGGCCCGCGCCCAGACCATCGCCCAGGTGGCCGCCGCCCGCGCCGCCGTCGAGCAGGCGCGCATCGATCTCGACCGCACGGTGATTCGCGCGCCCGCCGCCGGCGTCGTCGGCGCCCGCTCGGTGCGCCCGGGCCAGCTGGTCCAGCCCGGCGTCACGCTGATGAGCGTGGTGCCGCTGGGCAAGGGCTTCATCGTCGCCAACTTCAAGGAAACCCAGCTCGCCCGGCTGCGCATCGGCCAGCCAGTGGAAATCCGCGCCGACGCCTTCGGCAGCCGGACAATCCGCGGCCGCGTCGAGAGCTTCGCCCCGGCCACCGGCGCGGAGTTCGCGCTGATCCCGGTGGAGAACGCCGTCGGCAACTTCACCAAGATCGCCCAGCGCGTGCCCGTACGCATCGCTGTCGACGCGGGCGAACCCCTGTCGGTCGCCCTGCGGCCCGGCCTGTCGGTCGAGGTCAAGGTCGACGTGCGCGGCAAGACCGGACAGAGCTTCGCCGAATCCGGACAGGCGCCCTCGCGGGTCGCCCGCGCCGGCGAGCCGCGCTGACGCCATGACCACCGCGACCCTCAGCGGTCCGGCCACCCCTCCCGCCGCGGCGGCGGCTCCGGCGGTCAACTGGACGATGCTGTTCCTCGGCTTCGGCGGGATGGCGATCGGCCAGTTCATGGCCATCCTCGACATCCAGATCGTCGCCGCTTCCCTGCCGCAGATTCAGGCGGGGATCGAGGCCAGCGCCGACCAGGTCAGCTGGATCCAGACCGCCTACCTGATCCCCGAAGTGGTGATGATCCCGCTGTCGGCCTATCTGGCAAGGCTGTGGGGCACCCAGCGGGTGTTCATGGCCAGCTGCGGCGGCTTCCTGCTGATGAGCGTGCTGGCCGGCCTGTCGACCAACATCGACATGATGATCGCCTGTCGGGCCCTGCAGGGGTTCATCGGCGGGGCCATGGTGCCGACGGTGTTCGCCACGGCCTTCAGCGCCTTCCCGCCCGAGCGCCGGGTCACGGCCAACGTCGTCACCGGCATGATCGTGACGCTGGCCCCGACGGTCGGCCCGACGCTGGGCGGCCACCTGACCGACTGGCTGAACTGGCGCTGGCTGTTCTTCATCAACGTCGGGCCGGGCCTGCTCAGCCTGTTTCTCGTCGGGCGCTACGGCAACTTCGACAAGGGCGACCGCCGGCTGGCGCAGAACTTCGACTGGTTCGGCCTGGCGTTGATGGCCGTGTTCCTGATGAGCATGCAGTACGTCGTCGAGGAGGGGGCCAAGGACAACTGGTTCCAGGACGACACCATCCTGTGGCTGACGGTGCTGGCGACGGTGACCGGCGTGGCCTTCGTCTGGCGGCAGCTGACCTACTTCCAGCCGATCATCCAGCTGAAGGCCCTGGCCGACCGAAACTTCAGCCTGGGTCTGGTGATGGGCGCGACGTCGGGCCTGGCGCTCTATGGCGGGACCTTCCTGCTGCCCCTCTATCTCGGCCGCGTGCGCGGGTTCTCGGCCTCGGAGGTCGGCACCACCATGCTGGTCTCGGGCATCGCCATGTTCATAACCGGCCCGCTGGCCGGCCGCTGGGTGCGGCGGGTCGATCCGCGCATTCCGATCTTCATCGGCTACAGCATGGTCGCCTGGGGCATGTGGCTGGGCCACGACCTGAACGGCGAGTGGGGCTTCGTCGAGTTCGCGGCCGTGCAGGCGTTCCGCGGCGTGGGGGTGATGACCGCGATGATCGCCTCGACCCAGATGACCATGAGCACCCTGCCGCTGCATCTGATCAAGGACGCCTCGGGCCTGCTGAACCTGTCGCGCAACACGGCCGGGGCCATCGGCATGGCGGTCATCGCCAGCAACCTGACGACCCAGAGCGCCGTGCACATGAACGACATGGTCTCGCGCATGGACCGCGGCAGCGTCGAGGGCCAGGCCATGCTGGCCGGCCTGACCGCGCGCTTCCAGCAACTGGGCGTGGCCGATCCGCAGGGCGCCGCCTACAAGGCGATGCACTACATGATCGCGCAGAAGGCCCAGATCCTGGCCTTCGGCGACGCCTTCGCCTTCATGGCCGTCTGCGCCATCATGGCCGCCTTCCTCGCCCTGCTGGCCAGGCCGGGCAAGGTCCCGCCGGGCGGGCGCTCCATGACGGAGCCCGCGCACTGATGCCCCGCATCGTTGGACAGATCGACGCCGTGAAGAGCGAGGCGATCCTCGACGCCGCCTCGGAGGTGCTGGGCGAACGCGGCCTGGCCGCGCCGATGGAGGAGATCGCCCGTCGGGCCAAGGTCTCGAAACAGACGGTCTACAACCACTACGGCTCGAAGGCCGATCTGGTCCGGGCGCTGGTCGAGCGGCGGGTGGCGAGCATCACCGCGCCGCTGCGCGAGGCCGGGGCGGACCAGCATCCCGAGGAAACCCTCAAGGCCTACGCCCGCACCCTGCTGACCCTGGTCAGCAACAAGAACTACGCCCTGATGCGGGTGACCATCCAGAGCGCCGGGGCGATGCCCGATCTGGCGCGCGAGGTGCTGGAAGCCGGTCCCAAGCATTCGCGGGCCCAGCTGGCGCAGTTTCTCGAACTCGAGACCCGCGCGGGCCGCATGGCCGTGCACAATCCGCTGCAGGCGGCGGAGTTCTTCGGCGGCATGGTGCTGGGCCACCGGCAGACCAAAGCGCTGCTCAATCTCGCGCCCGACCTGAGCGAGGACGAGATCGACGCCTCGGCGACCGAGGCGGCCCGCATCTTCATGCGGGCCTACGCGGTCTAGCCCTCGGCGGGCTCGCCGTCCGGCAGGCCGATCATGTGGAAGCCGGCGTCGACGTGCACCACCTCGCCGGTGGTCGACCGGCCCAGATCCGACAGCAGCCACAGCGCCGCCCCGGCCACGCCCTCCATCGAGGTGTCTTCCTTCAGCGCGCTGAAGGCGCGGCCCTGGCTGATCATGCCGCGTCCGCCGGAGATGCCCGCCAGCGACAGGGTGCGCATGGCCCCGGCCGAGATGGCGTTGACCCGGATGCCCTTGGGACCCAGGTCGCGGGCGATATAGCGGGTCGCCGCCTCGAGCGCCGCCTTGGCCACGCCCATGGTGTTGTAGTTGGGGATGACCCGCTCGGCGCCGAGATAGGTCATGGTGACCATCGACCCGCCGTTGGGCATCAGGCGCGCCGCGCGCCTGGCCGTGTCGACGAAGCTGAAAGCCGAGATGTTCATCGCCCGCAGGAAGCCCTCGCGGGTGGTGTTCTCGACGAACGACCCCTTGAGCTCATCCTTGTTGGCGAAGGCGATCGAGTGAAGGAAGGCGTCGAGCGTGCCCAGTTCCTTTTCGATCTGGGCGAAGGCCGCGTCCATCGAGGCGTCGTCGGTGACCTCCATGGGCACGAAGGTCTTCACGCCGATGCTCTCGCCGAGCGGGCGGACGCGCTTTTCCATGTCCGGCATGTAGGCGAAGGCCAGCTCGGCGCCCTGGGCGGCCAGCTGCGAGGCGATGCCCCAGGCGATGGAATTGTGGTTCGCCACCCCGGTGATCAGGGCTTTCTTGCCCTTCATCAGCTCGCCCTTGGGGAAGGTGTAGTCGTCGGCCATGGGTGGTTCCCTATCCGTGCGTGGTTCGAGACGCGCCCTCGCGGGCGCTCCTCACCATGACGAAGAGGGTTAGCGGCCCTCTCCGCCCGTCATCCTGAGGAGGCTGCGTAAGCAGCCGTCTCGAAGGACGCAAGTTGCTTGTGCCGTGCGCTAGACCCGCGCCATCACCAGGCAGCCGTTGGTGCCGCCGAAGCCGAAGCTGTTGGACATCACCGTCTCGACCTGGCGGTCTTCGCGCTTGAGCAGGATCGGCATGTCCTCGAAGGCGGGATCAAGGGTCTCGATGTTGGCGCTTTCGGCGAGGAAGCCGTTGTTCAGCATCAGCAGGCTGTAGATCGCCTCCTGGGCGCCGGCGGCGCCGAGTGAGTGACCGGTGAGCGACTTGGTGGAGGAGATGGCCGGGGCCTTCTTGCCGAACACCTGGCGGACCGCCTCCATCTCCTTCAGGTCGCCGACCGGCGTCGAGGTGCCGTGCGGGTTGAGGTAGTCGATCGTGCGGTTGCCCGCGCCGGCCATGGCCAGGGTCATGCAGCGGACCGCGCCCTCGCCCGACGGGGCGACCATGTCGTAGCCGTCCGAATTGGCCGCGTAGCCGACGATTTCGCCGTAGATCTTCGCGCCGCGGGCCTTGGCCCGCTCGTACTCTTCCAGCACCACGATGCCCGCGCCGCCGGCGATGACGAAGCCGTCGCGGTTCAGGTCGTAGGCGCGGCTGGCCACGGCCGGCCGGTCGTTGAAGTTGCTGCTCATGGCGCCCATGGCGTCGAACATGTTCGACAGCGACCAGTCGAGCTCCTCGGCGCCGCCGGCGAAGACCACGTCCTGCTTGCCCAGGAGGATCTGCTCGTAGGCCGAGCCGATGCAGTGGGTGGAGGTGGCGCAGGCCGAGCTGATCGAGAAGTTCAGGCCGCGAATCTTGAACCAGGTGGCCAGGGTCGCCGAGGCGCCCGAGCTCATGGCCTTGGGCACGGCGAACGGGCCGATGCGCTTGGGGCCCTTCTCGCGGGTGGTCTCGGCGGCCTGGATGATGGCGCGGGTGGAGGGGCCGCCGGAGCCGACGATCAGGCCGGTGTGGTCGTTGGAGACCTCGCTCTCCTCGAGGCCGGAATCGGCGATCGCCTGTTCCATGGCCACGTGGGCCCAGCCGGTGCCCTCGGCGAGGAAGCGGGCGGCGCGACGGTCGACCAGCGCCTCCCAGTCACAGTCGGGCGCGGCCTCGACCTGCGAACGGAAACCGAGATCGGCGTAGGACTGGGCGAACTTCACCCCGGACCTGGCCTCGCGCAGGGAGGCGACGACCTCGTTGGCGCTGGACCCGATCGAGGACACGATACCGATGCCGGTAACGACGACGCGACGCATGACGACTCCCTAATTCCCCCATCCGCCCCCGGTTCGGGCCGGATCTTGTCCAGAGACCGGCCTGATCAGGCGCTGGCGCCCGGAATGAACAGGCCAACCCGGAGGTCTTTCGCCTCATAGATAAGCTTGCCGTCAGCTTCCAGCACCCCGTCACCTATCCCCATAACGAGCCGGCGGTTGATCACCCGCTTGAGCTCGATGCGGTAGACGACCTTCTTCACGTCGGGGGTAACCTCGCCGGTGAACTTCACCTCGCCGACGCCCAGGGCCCGGCCGCGGCCCGGGCCGCCGATCCAGCCCAGGTAGAAGCCGACCAGCTGCCACATGGCGTCGAGGCCGAGGCAGCCGGGCATCACCGGGTCGTTGTTGAAGTGGCAGGCGAAGAACCACAGGTCCGGATTGATATCGAGTTCAGCCTCGACGTAGCCCTTGCCGTGCGCGCCGCCGTCGGCGTTGATCTGGGTGATGCGGTCGAACATCAGCATCGGCGGCATCGGCAGCTGGGCGTTGCCGGGGCCGAAGGTTTCGTCACGGCCGCAGGCGATCAGATCGTCATAGCTGTAGCTGGACTGGGCCATGGGGGCCGGGGTCGTCGAGGTCATGCGTCACCGAAACTTCGCCGCGTCCGCGCGGCCTGACTGGCGCGGGGTTACCACGCGGGGGCGGGCGCCTCAATCTTCGCGCGGACGACAGGGTGTCGGGCCGCCGGCGCCCCAGACCTCGGCCGCAGGGACCCAGCCGGTTTCGCCGCCCGCCTTGATCTTCCGCCAGTCGCCTTCGCTCTTGTCGAGGGCGGCGATGGCGTTGGGCGACAGCCAGGCGACGACGCGGGCGCCCGGTTTGGGCGCGGCCAGCATGGCCAGGGCCCCGGGCTTGACCCGCATGACCGTCAGCCGGCCGTCGATGCCGCGCTTGTGCGCCCAGGCGATCGCCCCGTCGGGGCCGCGCACGCGGCGCCAGTCGCTGGTCTCGGCCACCACCTCCAGCGGCATGCCCTTCGAGCGCCACACCCACAGGATGCGGTAGTCCTCGCCGGGCCCCTTGCGGGCGTAGACCTCGCCGAATTTGAGCGACACGAAGCGCGGCACGGGCAGGGTCGAGGGCGTGTCGCAGGTCTCCTGGCCCCTCGCCCCGCAGGCCGAAAGGGTCAGCGCCAGCCCCAGGGCCGCCAACTTTACCGGCAAAGCGCCAAACCGGGCCCTAAACGGCCGCAGCCTGCCTTGGCCCTGCGCCGGGCCTTTGCTAAGGGTGCGATGACCCCCCGAGGGGCCAACGCCGTTATTGAAAGCGTCCATGGCCGCCAAGAAGCCTAAAGTCGTCGTCACGCGCAAGCTGCCCGATCCCGTGGAAACCCGGATGCGGGAGCTGTTCGACACCGAACTCAACGTCGACGACCGGCCGATGACGCCGGACGAGCTCGTCGACGCGATGAATCGCTGTGACGTTCTGGTGCCGACCATCACCGACCGTCTCGACTCGCGCCTGCTGTCGCGGGCCGGCGAGCGGCTGAAGCTGATCGCCAACTTCGGGGCCGGGGTCGACAACATCGACGTGACCACCGCCAACCAGCGCGGCGTGATCGTGACCAACACCCCGGGCGTCCTGACCGAGGATACGGCCGACCTGACCATGAGCCTGATCATGGCCTCCACCCGCCGCATCGTCGAAGGCGCGGCCGTGGTGCAGTCGGGCGGCTTCCAGGGCTGGTCGCCGACCTGGATGCTGGGCCGCCGCCTGTGGGGCAAGCGGCTGGGCATCATCGGCATGGGCCGCATCGGCCAGGCCCTGGCCCGCCGCGGCGCGGCGTTCGGCCTGTCGATCCACTATCACAACCGCAAGCCGGTCAGCCCGCGCGTGGCCGAGGAGCTGGGCGCGACCTATTGGGAAAGCCTGGACCAGATGCTGGCGCGGATGGACATCGTCTCCATCAACTGCCCGCACACCCCGGCCACCTATCACCTGCTGTCGGCCCGCCGGCTGAAGCTGCTGCAGCCGACGGCCGTGGTGGTCAACACCGCCCGCGGCGAGGTCATCGACGAAGGCGCCCTGGCCAACATGCTGGCCCGCGGCGAACTCGCCGGCGCCGGCCTGGACGTCTACGAGCACGAGCCGGCGATCAATCCCAAGCTGCTCAAGCTGCCCAACGTGGTGCTGCTGCCGCACATGGGCTCGGCCACTGTCGAGGGCCGCATCGACATGGGCGAGAAGGTCATCGTCAACATCAAGACCTTCATGGACGGCCACCGCCCGCCCGACCGCGTCATCCCGGCGATGCTGTAGGCAACGAGGGACAGATACCCCAGTGTGTCTGTCCCTGATCCGCCTCAGGGCGTCGCCACCCACACCTTCGTCTTCAGCCACGCATCGAGGTCGGCGGCCGACTTGTCGGCGATCTGTTCCATCGGGACGTGACCGACCCCGGGATAGACGATCACGGTCGAACCGGGGATGGCGCCGCCGAACAGGGCGGCGTGGCTGACCGGGATCAGCTTGTCGGTATCGCCGTGCATCACCAGGGTCGGGACGGCGATCGCCGACAGCTTCGCCTTCGTCGCCGCGTCGGCCGGGTCGAAGCCGCCCATCAGGTTCAGGATGATGTCGCGATGCCCCGGGGCGCGGGACATCTCGACGTAGCGGGCGACCATGGCGTCATCGACCATCTGCGGCGTCGGGGCGAAGGCGTCCTTCAGGCCGGCGCGGGTCATGGCCGTGGTGTCGAGATCGCCGATCAGGGCCCGGCCGACGGGGTTGCGCAGCACCTTGAAGATGAACGGGCCCTCCTTGCCGTCGGCGTGCTGCTGCGGCCAGCCGGCGGCGTCGACAAGCACCAGGCCCTGCAGCTTCCCGGGATGCTTCAGCGCGTAGTTCCAGGCCACGCCGCCGCCCATGGAATTTCCGACCAGCACGAACTTCGTCACGCCGAGCTTCGTCGTCACGCCGTCGACGACGTCGACGAAGCCGCTGCGGGTCAGGGTGTAGCCCTCGGGCGCGCTGGTCAGGCCGAAGCCCGGCAGGTCGAGGGTGATGATGCGGTAGCGCGACCCCAGCCGCTGGACCCAGGGCTCCCAGGTGTGCAGCGAGGCGGCGAAGCCGTGCACCATGACGATCGTCGGCCCGTCGCGCCGCCCCTGATCGCGGTAGTGGACCTTCAGGCCGCCGGGCAGGTCCATGTAGCGCGAGGCGCTGTTGGCGTACTTCGCCTGCAGGGCCGGCCAGGGGATGTCCGGCCGGCGCAGGGCCAGCCAGCCGCCGACCAGCAGCACGGCGACAACGACGACGATCCCGACAAGGACCCTGCCCAGCGTCTTCATGGTGTCTCACCCCAGCCCGGCTCTTGCTGTCCGGCGGGACGGATGACGCCCGCTCCCGGGCCGGCCGTCAAGCGCCGCAGGCGGGGCAGGCCGGGTCGGCGCCGATGCGCACGGTGCGGGTTTCGGCGGCAAGGGCGTCGTAGATCAGCAGCCGGCCCGCCAGCGGCGCACCCGCGCCGGTGACGATCTTGATCGCCTCCAGCGCCATCATCGCGCCGATCACCCCGCCCAGCGCCCCGACCACGCCGACGGCCGAACAGGTCTCGGCCTCCGGCGGAACGTCGGGCACCAGGCAACGGTAGCAGGGCTTGCCGGAGAAGACGCCGACCTGGCCGGTCCAGCGGGCGATGGCGCCGCTGACCAAGGTCGTCCCGGCCGCGACACAGGCGTCGGACACCGCGAAGCGGGTGGCGAAGTCGTCCGTACCGTCGAGCACCAGGTCGTGGCCGGCGATCAGGGCGGCGGCGTTGCCGGGCGTCAGGGCCGTGGTGTGGGTGTCGATGACGATCTCGGGGTTGAGCGCGGCCAGCCGCCGGGCCGTGACCTCGGTCTTGTCCTGCCCCACGTCCGCCGTCGCGTAGAGCACCTGCCGCTGCAGGTTGGACAGGGCCACGGTGTCGGGATCGACGATGGTGATCCGCCCCACGCCGGCCGCCGCCAGATAGAGGGCCGCCGGGGCGCCGAGTCCGCCCGCCCCGATCATCATCACGCTGGCCGCCCTGAGCTTCTGCTGGCCCGGGCCGCCGACCTCGCGCAGCACCAGATGGCGGGCGTAGCGTTCGACCTCGGCCTGGGAAAAGCTCATGGGGAAGTTCGGTCCTGTGGGCGGCGAAGTCTTACCGCGATTTCATACCGCGCGGACGGGGGCAGGGAGTAGCCTTCCCCGACGAAATCGCCGGAGACCGACATGCGCCTGATCCTGGCCCTCGCCGCCGCCGCCCTCGCCCTGCCCGCCGCGGCCGCTGTCGCGCCGGTCACGCCCGACCCCGTCGTCGCGGCCGAGCGGGCTTTCGCCGCCGACGGCTATCGCCTGGGGGTGAAGAAGAGTTTCCTCGCCCACATGGCCCCGGACGCCATCCTGCTGCAGCCGGACCCGGTGAACGCCCGAGAGACCTTTCTCGCCGCGCCCGACGACGGTCCCGAGGATCCGAAGCTTGAATGGTGGCCGACCTGGGCCGGCATCGCCGCCTCCGGCGACCTTGGCTTCACCACCGGCCCCTACAGCGTCGGCGGCAAGCGGCGCGGCCACTACTTCACGGTCTGGAAGAAGCAGGCCGACGGTCAGTGGAAGTGGGTGTTCGACGGCGGCGTCGGCAGCGACCCGTCCGCCTCGCCAGGACCGGACGCCATGCCGGGGTTCCTCGCCATGCCGAAGGTTCCTGGCCTGTATCCCGAGGGCGCCTTCAGCAAGGTCCAGGCGGCGGAAGCCGCGCTGGCGGCCGGGGCGAAGACCGACAGCAAGGCGGCCTATCTCAAGGTGCTGGCCTGCGACGGCCGGATCCAGTCGTCGCCGATGGCGCCGGCGACCGGCTGCGGGACCTTCGGCCCGGAACTGGACCGGCGCGCGAGGCAGATCGCCTTCGCGCCATTTGGTGGGGGCGTCTCGGCGGCGGGGGATCTGGCCTGGACCTATGGCGCCGCCGGTTGGGACAAGGAGGGCAAGCCGGTGAAGGCCCACTATGTGCGCGTCTGGCAGCGCCGGCCGGAGGGCTGGCGCGTGGTGTTTGATGAACTGCTGATTCCACGGGTGGGGGCAGCGGGGTGAGTCTTCCTCTCCCGGAGGGAGAGGTGGCCCGGCGGAGCCGGGTCGGAGAGGGAACGGCGAAAGTCGGCCGACCCCGGCGCCTCCCTCTCCACCATCCTCCGGATGGTCCCCCTCTCCCTCCGGGAGAGGAATGAGAACCTCACCCCGCCTTCGCCACCGCCTCCATGCCCAGCATGGCCGCCTTGCGGCCGAGGCCCCAGTGATAGCCGGTCAGGCGGCCGTCGCGGGCGATGACCCGGTGGCAGGGGATCAGCAGGCTGACCGGGTTGGCCCCGATGGCCGCGCCGGTGGCCTGGAAGGCCTTCGGCTTGCCGGCCCAGCGGGCGACGTCGCCGTAGGTGGCCGTGGCCCCGACCGGGATGCGCAGCAGCGCCTTCCAGACCTGGATGTGGAACGGCGAGCCGATCAGCACCACGGGCAGCGGGCCGTCGCCCTCGCCGAACGCCCGCACGGCCATGTCCCTGGCGGTGTCGTCATCGCGCACCCAGTCGGCGGCCGGGAAGCGGCGGTGCATGTCGGCGAATGCGGCCTCCTCGCCGTCCGCGTCGACGAAGCCGAGGCCGGCCAGGCCGCGCGGGGCGACCGCGAACAGGCCCCGGCCGAACGGCGTCGGCGCCAGACCCCAGCGCAGGGTCAGGCCCTCTCCGCGACGGCGGGCCTCGCCGGGCGTCACCGCTTCCTGGGCGATGAACAGGTCATGCAGCCGCGAAGGCCCGGACAGGCCGGTATCGAGCGCCGCGTCGAGCACGCTGGCGCCCTCCTCCAGCAGGGTGCGCGCCTCGGCGTGGGCGATCGAGGCGACAAAGGCCTTCGGGCTGACGCCCGCCCAGCGGGTGAACACCCGCTGGAAGTGGAACGGCGACAGGCCGACCGTGTCGGCGGCCTCGTCCAGCGACGGGTGGTCCCGCCAGTGGTCGGCCAGCCAGGCCAGGGCGCGGGCCATGCGATCGTAGTCGCGGGCGCGTTCCTCGAGTTGCACGATGACGCCGGAGGCCGGCGCCGGGGCGGAGCGGGTGGGGGTCATGTCGTAAGCCATGGACCGAAGGTAGGCGCGGCGAAACGCGAAATCCGCCCGGTTCTTGCGGCGCCGGAACGATTTCGCCGCCAGCATAGCCTGACCGTCCGCCTTGGCGAACCGGGCGGCGCGCGCCATCTTCGCGGCGATGAAAAAGCCCGCGCCGAAGAAACGTCTGTCGCCGAAGGAGAAGATCCGCGTCCAGGCGCTGTTCGACCGTTTCCAGACCCTGTCGGATGATCCGCGCACCGAGCTGGCGTTCCAGGACCCGTTCACCCTGGTGGTCGCCGTCGCCCTGTCGGCCCAGGCCACCGACGTGCAGGTCAACAAGGCGACGGCGAAGCTGTTTCCGGTCGCCAGCACGCCCGAGCAGATGCTGGCCCTCGGCGAGGCGGGGCTGATCCCCTACGTCAACTCCATCGGCCTGTTCCGCAACAAGGCGAAGAACGTCATCGCCCTGTCGCGGATCATCCTCGAACAGCACGGCGGCAGGACGCCTCTGAACCGCGCCGATCTGGAGGCCCTGCCCGGCGTCGGCCGCAAGACCGCCAGCGTGGTGCTCAACGAGCTGGGCATCGAGCCGGCGATCGCCGTCGACACCCATGTGTTCCGCGTCGCCCACCGGCTGAAGCTGTCGGCCGGCAAGACCCCGGACAAGGTCGAGGCCGACCTGATGGCCATCGTGCCGCCGCCCTACCTGACCCGCGCCCACCACTGGCTGATCCTGCACGGCCGCTACACCTGCCTGGCGCGCAAGCCGAAGTGCGCGGGCTGCCAGGTGCGCGACCTGTGCCCGTCGGCGGAGCTGTTCGTCGGGGGATGAGACCGGGTTCCTCCCCTCCCCGCCTTGCGGGGAGGAATGCCTATCCGATCGCCCGCTTCACCGCCGCGGCGAACACCGCGCCCGCTTTCGGCGCATGCTCCAGGAACAGGTCGGGCTCGATGGCTTCCAGCTCCATCAGTCGCAGGGTCCCGTCCGGATGGCGGATCAGGTCGATGCGGCAGTAGGTCAGCGGACCCGGCGCGGCGGCCAGCACCTTCGCGGCGACCTCCAGCGCGCCCGGCGGCGGGGTGATCGGGCCGATGGTCGAGCCGAACTGCGGCTGGACCCTGAAGTCGCCCTCCCTGGCCACCTTGCCGATGGCGTGGCTGAACACGCCGTCGAAGTGCAGCAGGGAGATCTCGCCCTCGCCGGACACGGACGGCAGGAAGGGCTGGATCATCGCCGCGCCGCTCGGGCCGCCGACCAGCGCCTCGCCGGGCTCCAGTTTCACCGTTTCATGCGAGCCGCCGGACACCTGGGGCTTCACCACCAGCGTTCCGGCCCCCAGTTCGGCGCGGGCCGTTTCGATCACCGCATCGTCGACGCGCCCGGCGAACACCGTCGGCACCACCGGCACGCCGGCGGCCTCGAGGTCGGCCAGGTAGGTCTTGGTCGTGTTCCAGCGCAGGACGGCGGCCGGGTTGATGGCCTTCACGCCCTTCGCTTCCAGAGCCGCCAGCATCGCCAGCCAGTCGGCGGCATCCTGGTGGTAGCCCCAGGCCAGCAGCGGCAGGACGGCGTCCGCCTCCGCCTCGGCCGCCTTCGGCCATTCCATCGACACGACCTCCAGCCCCGCGCCCGACAGGGCGGCGGTCAGGCGGTCGAACGCCGGACCCCAGATGCGGACATAGGGGTTGTGGGCGGCGGGGGTGAGCAGGGCGATGCGGGCCATGCATCGCCCCTATGTCACCACCGCGCCGGCGTCAAAGGCCCTGGACGAGCACCACGCGGTATTCCGAGCCCTTGAAGCGGTGCGCGCGCGCAGCGGTGTAGGCCGGACTGTCGTACCAGGCCCTGGCCTCTTCCATCGTCGGGAAGGACACCACCACCACGCCCTCGACGGCCGGGCCTTCCAGCACCTCGTGCGGACCATAGACCACGTGCGGCGTCACGGCGTGACCGGCCATGCTGGGGCCGGCCAGCCCGGAATAGGTCGCCAGCTCGGCGGCGTCGGTGGTCTTGTCGCGGATGAAGATCATGTAGGCAGCCATGGCGTCCCGTCCCTTGTGAGTTGAGGCGCCGAGCGTCGCCGGGCTCTCCCGGGGGAAGTCGACCACCTTTTGCGCGGGCGCGCGTTTGCCCCGCCGGGCCTTGTCCTGTAACCAGCGCGGACCCTTCAGCCACGCCAGAACCGTCCGCCATGACCGAGCTCTACGACGTCGCCGCCATCGGCAACGCCATCGTCGACGTGATCGCCCCCTGCGACGACGCCTTCCTGGCGGCCCAGGGCCTGGTGAAGAACTCGATGCAGCTGATCGACGAGGGCCAGGCCGAAGCGCTCTACGGCCACATGGCGCCGGGCATCGAGACCTCGGGCGGCTCGGCCGGCAACACGGTGGCCGGCGTGGCCAGCCTCGGCGGCAGGGCGGCCTTTCTCGGCAAGGTCGCCGACGACCAGCTGGGCGAGGTCTACGAGCACGACATGCACGCCATCGGCGTGGCGTTCGACTCCCGGCCGCTGGTCGGCGGCCCGCGCACGGCCCGCAGCCTGATCAATGTCACCGCCGACGGCCATCGCACCATGTGCACCTTCCTCGGCGCCTCGACCGAGCTGGGTCCGGAGGACATCGACCCGCCGATGGTCGAAAACGCGAAGATCATCTTCCTTGAGGGCTACCTGTTCGATCCGCCCGAGGCCCGCCGCGCCTTCGCCAAGGCCGCCGGCCTGTCGCGCGCCGCCGGACGGCTGATGGCCATCACCCTGTCGGATTCCTTCGTCGTCGAGCGTCACCGCGACGTGCTGCTCGGCTTCATCGAGACCGAATGCGACATCGTCCTGGCCAACGAAGCCGAGGTGAAGTCGATGTTCCAGACCGACGACTTCGAGGCGGCGGCCCAGGCCCTCGCCGGCCGCGCCGGCATCTGCGCCATCACCCGGGGCGAAACCGGCTCGGTGGTGTACGCGGGCGGGGCGGCGCACGTCATTCCGGCCTATTCGGTGGAAAAAGTCGTGGACACGACCGGCGCCGGCGACCAATACGCGGCGGGGTTTTTGCTGGGCGTGGCCCGCGGACGGTCGTTCGACGTCTGTGGCCGGCTCGGCGCCCTGGCCGCGGCCGAGGTGATCGGCCACTACGGCCCCAGACCCCAGACCTCGCTCGAGGCCCTGGCGAAGGCGGAAGGACTGCTCTGATGGCCCGCACGGCCGAAGTTGTTCGCGAGACGAAGGAGACGCAGATCCGCGTCTGGATCGATCTCGACGGGACGGGGGAAGCCACGGTTTCCACCGGCATCGGCTTCTTTGACCACATGCTGGACAGCTTCGCGCGCCACGGCGGCTTCGACCTGAAGGTCGAGACCCGGGGCGACCTGCACATCGACATGCACCACACCGTCGAGGACACCGGCATCGTGCTCGGCCAGGCGGTGAACAAGGCGCTGGACGGCTTCAAGGGCATCCGCCGCTTCGGCTCGGCCTACATCCCGATGGACGAGACCCTGACGCGCTGCGCGCTGGATCTCTCCAACCGCGCCTATCTGATCTGGAAGGTGGCGTTCAAGACGCCGCTGGTCGGGTCGATGGACACCGAGCTGTTCAAGGAATTCCACCACGCCTTCGCGATGAACGCGGGCGCCTGCGTGCATCTGGAAACCCTCTACGGCGACAACAGCCACCATATCGCCGAAAGCGGCTTCAAGGCCCTGGCCCGCGCGCTGCGGACGGCGGTCGAGCTGGATCCAAAGACCCACGGACGCGCGCCGTCCACCAAGGGCACGCTGTAGGAAATCTCCATGCAGAGCGTCGCCCTGATCGACTACGGGTCGGGCAACCTTCGCTCGGCCGAAAAGGCGCTCCGCCGCGCGGCGGAGACGCATGACCTGTCGGTCGACATCGTCGTCACCGCCGATCCGGCCGTCGTCGCCGGGGCCGACCGTCTGGTGCTGCCCGGCGTCGGCGCCTTCGCCGCCTGCATGGGCGCGCTGACGGCGCTGGACGGCATGGTCGAGGCCATGGGCGAAGCCGCTCTCACGCGGGGCGCGCCGTTCCTCGGCATCTGCGTCGGCATGCAGCTGCTGGCCGACCGGGGCCTCGAGTTCGGCGAGACGAGGGGCCTGGGCTGGATCGCCGGCGACGTCGCGCGGCTGCATCCGGCCGATCCGGCCGCCAAGATCCCGCACATGGGCTGGAACGCGCTGGAGGCGGTCGCCGACCATCCGCTGCTGGCCGGTCTGGGCGAGGGCGCGGAGATGTACTTCACACACAGCTTCGCCTTCACCCCGGCCGATCCGTCCCATGTGATCGCCAGTGTCGACCACGGCGGCCGCTTCGCCGCGGCGGTCGCGCGGAACAACATCATGGGGGTGCAGTTTCACCCCGAGAAATCCCAGTCCCAGGGCCTGAGGCTGCTGGCGAATTTCCTGGAGACGTCCGCGTGATCCTTTATCCGGCCATCGATCTGAAGGACGGGCGCTGCGTGCGTCTGCTGCATGGGGACCTGAACAAGGAGACCGTGTTCAACAACTCGCCCGCCGACCAGGCCGCGCTGTTCCAGAAGCAGGGCTTTTCGTGGCTGCACGTGGTCGACCTGAACGGCGCGGTCGAGGGCCGGCCGGTCAACGGCGAGGCCGTGGCCAGCATCCTGGGCGCCGTGTCGATCCCGGTGCAGCTGGGCGGCGGCGTGCGGACCCTGGCCTCGATCGAGGGCTGGATCGAGGGCGGCGTCAGCCGCGTGATCCTCGGCACGGTCGCGGTCAAGGACCCGGCGCTGGTCAAGGCCGCGGCGAAAGCCTGGCCAGAACAGATCGCCGTGGCCATCGACGCGCGCGACGGCATGGTCGCCACCGAGGGCTGGGTCGGCGGGTCGGACCTCGGCGTCATCGAACTGGCCAAACGCTTCGAGGACGCGGGGGTCGCGGCCCTGATCGTCACCGACATCGGCCGCGACGGGGCCATGACCGGGGTCAACATCGACCAGGTCGGTGAGGTCGCCGACGCCGTGGCCATACCGGTGATCGCCTCGGGCGGCATCGCTTCGGTGCGCGACATCGAACTGCTCAAGGCCCGCAAGGGCGCGGCCATCGCCGGGGCGGTGCTCGGCCGGTCGCTGTACGAGGGCGCGGTCGATCCGCAGGCCGCGCTGAAGATCGCCGGCTGATGCTCAAGGTCCGCGTCATTCCCTGTCTCGACGTCAAGGACGGCCGCGTGGTGAAGGGCGTCAACTTCGTCGCCCTGCGCGACGCCGGCGACCCGGTCGAACAGGCGGCTGCCTATGACGCGGCCGGGGCGGACGAGCTGATGTTCCTCGACATCACCGCCAGCCATGAGGGCCGGGGCGCGATCCTCGATGTCATCGCCCGCACGGCCGACGTCTGTTTCATGCCGGTCTCGGTCGGCGGCGGCGTACGCACGGTCGAGGACGCCCGGCGGCTGCTGCGCGCCGGGGCCGACAAGGTCTCGATCAACACCGCCGCCGTCGAGGATCCCGACGTCATCGCGCGCATGGCCGACGCCTTCGGCTCGCAGTGCGTGGTCGTGGCCGTCGACGCCAAGGCGCGCGGTGACGGCGGCTGGAACATCTTCACCTACGGCGGCCGCAACGACACCGGCATCGACGCGGTCGAGTACGCGGCCCGGGCGGTGGAGAAGGGCGCGGGCGAGATCCTGCTGACCTCGATGGACCGCGACGGGGCCAAGACCGGCTACGACCTGCCGATGCTGCGGGCCATCACCGGCGCGGTCAGCGTCCCGGTCATCGCCAGCGGCGGCGCGGGCAACACCGACCATCTGATCGACGCGGTGAAGCTGGGCGGGGCCGACGCGGTGCTGGCCGCCTCGATCTTCCACTTCGGCGAGGTTTCGATCCCGCAGGCCAAGCGCGCCATGGCCGCCGCCGGCATTCCCGTGCGCGGCGTTTCGAAGGTCCTCGTATGAGCCGCCTGTCCGACGTCATCGCCCGGCTGGAAGCGGTGATCGAAAGCCGCAAGGGCGGCGATCCGACGAAATCCTGGACCGCGAAGCTGCTGGCCGACCCGGTTCTGGCCGGAAAGAAGCTGATCGAGGAAGCCGGCGAGGCCGTTGAGGCGGCGGAGTCCGGCGACCGCGATCACCTGGCCGCCGAGGTCGCCGACGTGATCTATCACCTGCTGGCGCTGCTTGCCGCGGCGGGGACCTCGCCGGACTCCGTGGCGGCGAAGCTGGAGGCCCGCGAAGGCACCTCCGGCATCGCCGAAAAGGCGTCGCGCGGCTCAGGCGGGGAGCAGGCCTAGCCGCTCGGCGTCCGCCGTCGCGGGCAGATCCAGCGCCGCGAACAGTTCCGCCCGGTTCGGTCCGAGCCGGGGCGGATAATATTGCTGCTTCAGGGCCTTCGGCTTCACCCAGGTCCCCAGAACGCTGGCGAGGGTCTCGGGCCGCTTGAGCCAGGCCGTCGAGGGCTCGAGCATGTGGAAGCCGCGCATGAAGGCCCGCAGCAGGGCCGGGTCGGAGCGGATCGCCGGGGCGATGGCGTCCTCGGCGAAGCTCTTCATCAGCCTGGCCTTGAGCCGGGGGCGGTAGGCGGGGTCGAGGGTGTTGCGGGCGCGACGGATGGCCTGGCGGTCCTGGTCGCGCATGGCCCGGAAATAGGGCCGGATGTCCCGGTCGATGGCGGCCTGATAGGCGAGGCCGCGCGCCGCGGGGTCCGTCTCCGACGCCAGCACATCCTTCAGAAGGTATGCCGCGATCGCCGCGAACGAGCAGCCCCGGCCGTAGAGCGGATTGGTCCGGGCCAGGCCGTCGCCGACGAAGAACAGGTTCAGCGCGATCGGCTTGCCGTCCCTGACCGTGGAGCGCCAGCGGCTCTTGAGATCCCCCATGCCGTAGACCTTGCCGACCGGTTCGGCGCGGTCCGGGGCGATCCACGGGGCGACGCCGGGCAGCAGCCGGCAGATGTGATCGAACACGTCCGGCCGCATCACCGCCACGCGCAGGGTTTCCTCGATCTCGGGCACCGACAGGGTGATCGAGAAGCAGCCGTTGTCGGCCGGGAACACGCCATACTTGAGGAAGCCCATGTCGCCGGCGCCGGGCACGGGGCCGCGTTCGGGCGCGCCCTGGCCGGGCAGGAACCGGTAGTGGCGCGTGAAATAGAGGATGCCGGCGTCCTCGCTCTCCTCGTCCCAGGTCACGCCCTGTTCGGCCAGCCAGTCGAAGCCCTGGTCGGTGCGGCCGGCGCCGTCGACGACGATGTCGGCCCGTTCCTCCCGCTCGGCATCGCCGTCCTTCACGCGCAGGCCTTCGCAGACGAACCGCCCCTCCGCGTCTACCGCGCCGAGCAGGCCGGTGACGTTGACGTTGCTGTGCAGGGTGACGCCCGGCATCTGTTCGACATAGCGGCGGATGACCAGTTCCAGCGTCGTGCGGCGGCTGGTGATGACGGTCAGGATCTCGTCGCCCGGCTCCGGACGGTAGCGATCCCGGCTGGCGGCGGGCAGGCCGTCGGCGAACTTCATCTCCTGGCAGCCGGCGGCGCGCAGGTCGTCGAGCAGGGCTGTATGGTGCTCCACGACGAGGTTGCGCAGACGGGCGAGGAAGGCGTGGCTGTGGCGCAGATGGCCGACGCCGCGCCGGTTCCAGTCGGAGAAGGCCTCGTCCGCGCCGCCTGTCGGGGCCGGCGGGTCACGTTCGAGAATGTCGATCCGCCGCCCGGTCCCGCCGAGGGCGAGGGCCGTGAACAGCCCGGCCATGCCGGCGCCGATCACCAGAACGCGTTCAGTCATGGGGTCGTCCTTGATCGTCTTCGGCCGGACTATGCCCAGTGCCGGCCGGCGCGGCCAGTCTGACGCTGGGTCAGGTCTTCGGCCGCCGCTTGAGCGCGACATAGAGGGCGCCCTCGCCGCCGTGGCGACGGTGCGCCTGGGACACGCCGGCGACGAGGTCGCGCAGCGGCGGGGCAGACAGCCATTCGGGCGTGGACCGGCGCAGCACGCCGTCGCCCTGGGTTCCCTTGCCGGTGATCACCAGCACCTCGCGACACCCTTCGTCCCAGACGCGGCGGATGTAGCCTTCCAGCGTCGCGCGCGCGCGGTCGTAGGTCATGCCGTGCAGGTCGATGCGGGCTTCCAGCGGCTCGTGGCCGCGGACAATGCGCTTGTGCCGGCCGGGTTCGATCGCCTCGGGCCGCCGGACGGGGCGGACCTTCTGGGCGGCGACCTTGACCGGCAGCGGCAGATGGGCCGGCGCGGCCTCGACGGGCGGCGGCTTGACGGTCGGCGCCAGCCGTCCCGGCAGGGGTCGCACCGTGGCGGTCACGTGACCCCAGAGGTGCGCCTCGTCCGGTTTGAGCTTGCGCGACATGGCCCTACGCGCCCGGCGGCGGGAGCGGCACGAGCCGGTACATCTTCAGCACATGGCGCACGCGGCCCGCTTCCGCGCCGGCGGCGTCGCCCCGGCCCATGTAGAGGTCGGCCCGCACCTCGCCCTTGATCGCCCCGCCCGTATCGAGCGCCACGACCAGCCGGCGGTAGACCGGGAAGGCGCCGCTGAGGGCAGGGGCGCTGGCGTCGATCCAGAACAGCTCGCCCATGTCATGGCGGCTGGTGTCGACGGCGATCGACCGGCCGGCGGGCAGGGAGACGCCGGCGGCCCCGGCGGGGTCGCGGTCGTCGTCCTCGACCAGGCTGAAGAACACATAGCGCGGGTTCAGGCGCATGATCGCGTCGGCCTCGCGGCCCCGATGGCCGGCCAGCCAGCCGCGGATCGCGTCGCCGGAGGTGTCGGAGTCCTTGAGCAGGCCCTGCTCGCGCATCGGCCGGGCGATGCCGGTGAAGGGCCGGCCGTTGTGGGCGGCGAAGGCCGCGCGCCTGCGCGACCCGTCCGGATAGACCAGCACGCCGGACCCCTGGATCTGCAGGAAGAACAGGTCCTCCGGCCGCATCCAGGCGATCGGCTTGCCGAGGTCCTCGGTCTCGATGGTCTCCCGGTCGGGATAGGCGGTCAGCCGGCCGTCCTTCATCCGGTTGACCAGCTTCTGGCCCGGCGTCGCGGTCGGGTCGATGTCGGCGAGGTCGGTGATCACCAGGTCATCGGGTCGCGCCCGGACCGGGGCGCTGAACTCCGCCGTGGGCCGGGCGCTGGCCTGGTAGACCGGCGAGAAATAGGCCGTCAGCAGGCCGCTGTCCGGCAGGGCTTCGGGCCGGAAGTTGGCTTCGAGGAAGCGGCGGGCCTCGACCTCGTCGCTCTTGCCCAGGGCCCTTGCGCGCTTGCACACGGCGGCGGCGGCCGGATCCCGGGCCACGCCGCAGGTCGCGCGCCAGGCGTTGAGCGCGGCCAGGTGGTCCTCGGCGTCCCAGCCGGGCAGGCCGGCGAAGGCGACCGACGGCGGCAGCGGCGGCGTGACGGGCGTCTCGACCGGCGGGACCACAGGCGGCAGGGTCGGCGTGACAATCGGCCCGCCGCCCTTCGGCGTCGCGCAGGCCGTCAGGGCCAGCGCCAGCAGAACGCCGGTGACTGGAAGTCGCATTACGCCTCCGCGGCGTCCACGTGAACAAGCGTCCAGTTGGGGTCGCGGCTGTTAAGATTACGTTCGAACGTCCACAGCTCGGCCGTGCGGCGATCGTCGACCGCCTCGCCTTCCGGACCCTTGGTGCGCGAGCGGAACTCGGCGAGGAAACGGACCACGGCGCGGGCCGTGCCGTCCTCGAGGTCGATCCGGTCCAGATCGGCGCGCGGCGGCTGCAGGAACTCGACCTTCTCGGTCCGGCCTTCGGCCTCGCGCGCGGCGATGGCCGCCTCGAAGCTCTCGGCCACGGCCGGCGACAGCAGGTTCTTCAGCGTCGCGTGGTCGCCGGCGGCGAAGGCGATGACGATCATCTCGTAGGCCTGCTTCGCCCCGGCGAGGAAGGACGACACCTCGAACGAGGGGTCGCGCGCCTTGACGGCGGCCAGACCCGACAGGTCGGCTCCGACCATGCCCGGCCCTTCGGCGGTCGCGCCGGGATCGGCCTCGGCGACGGGAACCGTGGCGGGCAGGTCTTCCGGCTGGCGGCCGATGCGGCGTCCGAGCACGGCGTAGAGCTGGTACAGCACCACGGCGGCGAAGACGGCGAAGATCAGGAGTTCGAAATATCTCACTGGGGAACCGGTGGTGCTGACGTCATGAAGGGGCAATATAGGCGAGCGCGACGCCCGCGTAAGGGGCCCGGCGTTGCGCGGGCTGGGGCTGCGTGATAGCAGCGCGCCTTCATCATGTCCCGCCCGCTGACACGGGGCGCCCGTCCGATTGACGTCCAGGAACACGATCTCCTCATGAGCGACACGTCCACGACCCCCGCCGACACCGGCGGCGACATCTCCCAGCCCGGCTTCCGCATCCTCGCCCAGTTCGTCCGCGACCTGTCGTTCGAGAACCCGCTGGCGCCGGAATCCCTGCGCTCGGACGGTCAGGGCCTGCAGCCCCAGATCGACATTGGCGTGGAAATGGCGGCCCGCGGCCGGCCGGACGGCCTGTTCGAGGTCGACCTCAAGCTGTCGGCCCAGGCCAAGCGCGGCGAGAACATCGCCTTCGTGGTCGAGCTGCTCTACGGCGGCCTGTTCCAGATCACCGGCATCCCGGAAGCCGAGCTGGAAGGCGTGCTGATGATCGAGTGCCCGCGCTACCTGTTCCCGTTCGCCCGTCGCCTGATCTCGGACGTCACGGCCGAGGGCGGCTTCCCGCCGTTCCAGCTGGACCCGATCGACTTTGCCGGCGTCTACGCCGCGCGCAAGGCCAACGGCGAAACGAGCGGCTTCGTCGGTAACGCCTGATCCCGCGTCCGGTCAGAGACCGAACGCGATCCAGACCGCCTTGTCCTTGAGAGTCCCGCGCACGAAGGCCTCGTGCGCGGCCCTTTCGGCTTCGGTCGAACGGAGCGCCAGCGGCCGCGGGCGTTCGCCATAGGCCACCGCGATCAGCGACGGGCCGACATTGTTGGCCGCGGGCGCGGCGACCAGGTCGAGCGCCCGCTCCTTGCCGCCCTGCAGCTCCAGGTACACCGCCGCCAGCAGTTCGGCGTCGATCAGGGCCCCGTGCTTGTCGCGCGCGGCCAGCGAGATCTTCATCCGCTTACAGAGCGCGTCCAGGGAGTTGTACATCCCCGGGAACTTCTTCTTGGCCAGCACCAGGGTGTCGATCCACTGGTCCTCGCGCGTCGGCGCGAGCCCGCAGCGGGTCAGCTCGGCGTTGACGAAGCCGCGGTCGAACGGGGCGTTGTGGGCGACGATCGGATCACCGCCGACAAATTCCAGGAAGCGATCGACGATCTCGGGGAAGCGCGGCTTGCCGTGCAGCGAGGCCAGGCTGATGCCGTGCACGCGCTCGGCGTCCGGGTCGATGTCGCGGTCGGGATGGACGTATTCGTGGAACGACTTGCCGGTCGGCATGTAGTCCACGACCTCGACGCAGGCGATCTCGATCAGCCGGTGACCGGTGCGGGGATCGAGGCCCGTGGTCTCGGTATCGAGGACAATGTGGCGCGCCATGGCCTCTTCATTGACCCGGTTCGGAGAGCGCGTCCAGCGGTCCGGCGCGCAGTCGCGTCAGCACGTCGCGCACCTGCCGGCGGGCGTCATCGAGACCCTTGCTGGTGTCGATGACGAAGTGGGCGCGGGCCCGTTTTTCGGCGTCGGCCATCTGTCGGGCGAGGATCGCGTCGAGCTTGGCCTCGTCCATGCCGGGGCGGGCCAGCACCCGCTGGCGCTGCAGATCGGCGGGGGCCGAGACCACCACGACGGCGTCCATGCGCGTCTCGCCGCCGGTCTCGAACAGCAGCGGAATGTCGAGGACCACGATGTCGGCGCCGGCGGCCACGGCCTTCTGGAAGAAGCCGATCCGGCTCTCGCCGACCAGCGGATGGACGATGGCCTCGAGGCGCTTCAGCTCGTCCGGCTTGCCGACCACGCGCTGGCTCAGCAGGGTCCGGTCGACCGCGCCGTCGACAACCACGCCGGGGAAGGCCGCTTCCAGCGGAGCGACGGCCGCGCCGCCCCTGGCATAGAGCGCATGGACCTCCGCGTCGGCGTCATAGACGGGCACGCCCTCGGCCGCGAACATCGCCGCGGTGGTCGATTTGCCCATGCCGATGGACCCGGTCAGGCCGACGGTGATCATGCGGATTCTCCAACGGCTTTCAGCGCCAGCGCGCGGACGTCGACGCCCGCCGGCGGCGGCTGGCCGTAAAAGGCCTCGAAACTGGGGACAGCCTGGCGGATCAGCATTTCCAGACCGTCGACGGTGCGCAGACCCCGCGCGGCAGCGCGGCGCAGGAGCTCGGTGCGCAGCGGCTTGTAGACCATGTCGAGGACGACCGCCGCTTCGGGCGCCTTGTCCAGATCGACGTCCGGACCCGGTCCGCCGCCGAGGCCGAGCGAGGTGGCGTTGACGATCAGGTTTGCGCCGTCGAGGGCGTCATCGCCGGCGGCGACCGTCACCTGACCGCCGATGTCGCGGACCAGGGCTTCGGCGCGGTCGACGGTCCGGTTGAGGATCCGCACGACGGGGACGCCGGCCAGGGCCAGGGCCGCCGCCGCGCCGCGCGCCGCGCCGCCCGCGCCGAGGATCACCGCCGGACCGGCCGTGACGTCGAAGCCCGGGGCCTGGACCTGCAGCGCCAGCAGCATGCCGAGGCCATCGGTGTTGTCGGCGTGGATCGTCCCGTCCTCGCGAAACAGCAGCAGGTTGGCCGCGCCGGCGAGGCGCGCCCGGTCGCTGGCCGTGTCCGCCGCGGCCAGGGCCTCTTCCTTGAAGGGTATGGTCACGTTGACACCGCGGATCACCCCGCCGCGCAGGCCGTCGACCAGCGCCCGGAAGCCGTCCGCCGTCGGCGCGAACGGCGCGTAGACGGCGTTCAGTCCCGCCGCCTCGATCCAGGCGTTGTGCAGCACGGGGCTCAGCGAATGGGTGACCGGCCGGCCGATGATGCCCGCGACCATCGCCGCGCCCGTGATCGCGCTCATAGCGGCAGCGCTCCGTAGCGCCGCAGCAGGTCGAGCAAGCCCATCAGCGGCAGGCCGAGGATGGTGAAATAGTCGCCGTTGATGCGCGAGAACAACTGCACCCCGTCATCCTCAAGCCGGTAGCAGCCGACCGAGCCGAGCAGGCTTTCCCCGCCCCGTTCCAGGAAGGCGTCGAGGAATTCGTCCGTAAACGGCCGCATGGTCAGGCGGGCGGCCGGAACCTCGCGCCAGATGACCTCGCCGTCGCGGGCGACAACCACGGCCGAGTGCAGCTTGTGCGTCTTGCCGCGCAGATGCTGCAGCCGGTCGCGGGCCTCGGCCATGGACTCGGCCTTGTCGAACAGCTGGCCGTCAAGATCGAGGGTCTGGTCGGCGCCGATGACCAGGGCGCCGGGCTGCTTGCGCGACACGCGGACGGCCTTCAGCTCGGCCAGGGCGTCGGCGACTTCCCGCGGGCCGTTGCCCTGGGCCAGCAGGCCGGCCTTCATGGCCGCCTCGTCGACGCCGGCGACCGCCACCTCGAAGGTGACGCCGGCGGCGGAAAGGACGGCCGCGCGGGCCTTGCTGCCCGAGGCGAGAACAATGCGGGTCATCCAAGCACCTCGACCTGGCCGCGCCCGCCGGACAGGAGATTGATGATGGCGGCCGCCGTCTCCTCGACCGACCGGCGGGTCACGTCGATCACCGGCCAGCCCATGCGTTCGAACAGCCGCCGCGCGCCGATGATTTCCTCGCGCACGGCGTCCTGGTCGACATAGGTGCTTTCGCGCTGCTCGTTGAGCGACAGCAGGCGGTTGCGGCGGATCTGGATCAGCCGGTCCGGCGAGGCGATCAGGCCAACGATCAGGGTGTTCTTCAACGCCAGCAGCGCCGGCGGGATCGGCGCGCCGGGCACCAGCGGATGGTTGGCCGCCCGCACGCCGCGATGGGCCAGGTAGATGCAGGTCGGGGTCTTGGACGTCCGTGACACCCCGACCAGCACGACGTCGGCCTGTTCCAGGTCCTGGCCGCCCTGGCCGTCGTCATGGCCCATGGCGTAATTGAGGGCTTCCATCCGGTTGAAGTAGTCGGTGTCGAGGGTGTGCTGGGCGCCGACGCGGCTGGAGATCGGCGCGCCGAGATAGCGCGACATCGCCGCGACCACCGGATCGAGCGCGGCGATGCACGGAATGTCATGGCGCCGGCAGCCTTCCTCGAGCGCCGTGCGCAGGGCCGGATCGATGATGGTGTGCAACACGACGCCTGGCGATCCGGCGATTTCCTCCAGCGCCCGCTCCAGCTGCCGCGGTGAGCGGACCAGGGCGTAGATGTGCTCGATCGGCAGGATGTCGGTGAACCGCGCGCACACGGCGCGGGCCATGGCGTTGAGCGTCTCGCCCGTCGAGTCGGACACGAGATGGATATGGAAATAGGTGGCAAGGCGGGCGGTCGCGGTCATCGCCTTCTCCATAGGGCGCCGCGGGCCCGGGAACAAAGCCTGTGGATAGGCCGTTAACGAAGCGTTAACCCATCGGGCGCCGAATGGGCTTCCATACATGCGCCCCCGGACCGGTAGGGCCGGGCTGGGCGCCACGGGGACAGGTAGGGCCGGTTTCGGTATGACCGTCCCCAGGTTACGCCCGCAGGGCCCGCGTCGCCGGTCGATCCCGTCCCCATCCTTGGACAAAGCCGCCTCCAGGCCCAGGTTTGCCCGCCGGCGGGGTTTAACCTTTCATTAACGAATTCCGACCCTTTGGCCGATTGTCCCCGGACTTCACAGGCGGGCCGTCGACATGGGGACAAGCCCGGCGCCGGCTGGTCATACCGGCTGAATCACCGGCGACACGCGCGATTGATCCCCGCGGCGCCCCGGCCCTACTCCCACTACCCCATCCTTTTTAATCTCTTATTAAGGAATGAAAGAGGGACGTGGACTTGCCTCTCGCGGTGCGGGCCCTATCAAGACCAACGATGACCCAATCTCAGATCCCGAGCCTGCTGCGCGTCCTCGATGGTGAGACGCTCGAGCGCCCGCCCGTCTGGTTCATGCGCCAGGCCGGACGTTATCTTCCCGAGTATCGCGCCCTGCGCGCGACGACGCCGGACTTCATCAGCTTCTGTCTGAATCCGGAGAAGGCCGCCGAGGCGACGCTGCAGCCGATGCGCCGGTTCCCGTTCGACGCGGCCATCGTCTTCGCCGACATCCTGCTCCTGCCGCAGGCGCTGGGACAGGAAGTCTGGTTCGAGGCCGGCGAGGGCCCCAAGCTCGGCGCCCTGCCCGATCTGGACCGGCTGGCCGGTGAAATCGAGGCTTCGACCGCGCGTCTGTCCAACGTGGGGGAGACCCTGACGCGGGTGCGCGAAGCGCTGGAGCCTGAGCGGGCGCTGATCGGCTTCGCGGGCGCGCCGTGGACCGTGGCGACCTACATGATCGAAGGCGGCTCCTCGGACCGCAGCAAGGCCCGTACGTTCGCCTACGAGCACCCGGCGGAGATGGATCGGCTGCTCGACATCATCGTCCAGTCGACGGTGCGCTATCTGGCCATGCAGGTCGACGCCGGCGCCCAGGTGCTGAAGCTGTTCGAAAGCTGGGCCGAGGGTCTGCCCGAGGATCTGTTCGAGCGTCTGGTCTGCAAGCCGCACCGGGCGATCCTCGACGGTCTGGCCGGGCTGGACGTGGTCGCGCCGGTGATCGGCTTCCCGCGCGGCGCCGGCAGTCTGGCGCAGCACTATGCCGACACGGTCGGGGTCGACGCCGTGGCGCTCGATACGGCCGCTTCGGCCGCGCTCGGCCGCAGCATCCAGGAGAAGGTGCCGATCCAGGGCGCGCTCGACCCGCTGCTGCTGCGGGCCGGCGGCGCGGCGCTCGACCATCGCGTCGACGAGCTGCTCGAACAGTGGGGCGACGGGCCCTACATCTTCAACCTGGGCCACGGCATCATCCTCGACACGCCGATCGCCCATGTGGAACGCGTGCTCAAGCGGATCACCGAGGGATGAGTCGCAAGGTCGCGGTCGTCCTGTTCAACCTCGGCGGGCCCGACGGTCCGGACGCCGTGCGCCCCTTCCTGTTCAACCTGTTCAATGATCCGGCGATCATCAGCCTGCCGGGCCTCCTGCGTACGCCGCTGGCGGCCCTGATCTCCAGCCGGCGGGAAGAGTCGGCCAAGGCCAACTACGCCATCATGGGCGGCGGCTCGCCGTTGCTGCCCGAGACGCGGAAACAGGCCGTGGCGCTGGAGGCGGCGCTGGCCGCCCGCGCGCCGGACGACGAGATCCGCTGCTTCATCGCCATGCGCTACTGGAAGCCGCTGACCGACGAGACGGCGGCGGAGGTCGCGGCCTGGGGCCCGGACGAGATCGTCCTGCTGCCGCTCTATCCGCAGTTCTCGACGACCACGACCGGCTCATCGGCCCAGGCCTGGGCGAAGGCCTACAAGGGTTCGGGGACGGTCCGCACGGTCTGCTGCTATCCGACGCTCGGCGGGCTGGTCGAGGCGCATGCCCGGTTGATCGCCGAAACCTGGGCCGCCGCCGGCCATACGGGGCCCGCGCGGTTGTTGTTCTCGGCCCATGGCCTGCCGGAAAAGGTGGTCAAGGGCGGCGATCCCTACCAGGCGCAGATCGAGGCGACCTGCGCCGCCGTGGCGGAGAAGCTCGGTCCCGGCTGGGACTGGAAGGTCTGCTTCCAGAGCCGCGTCGGGCCGATGAAGTGGATTGGTCCGTCGACGGATGACGAGATCCGCGCCGCGAGCGCCGAGGGCCTGGCCCTGGTGGTGACGCCGATCGCCTTTGTCTCCGAACATGTCGAGACTTTGGTCGAGCTCGACCACGAGTACGGCGAGATGGCCCGCGAGGCCGGCTGCCCGGCCTATGTCCGCGTGCCGGCGCTGGGCGTCGAGGCCGGGTTCATCGACAGTCTGGCCGACATCGCCCTGCAGTCGCTGGGCCGCACGGGAATCGCTTCAGCCGGGGGCTATGCCTGCGCCGGTTGGTCCAAATGTCCGAGAACGGAAGGCGCCGCCGCATGACCTGGTTCGCGAACCACTACGACCTGCTCCGCGGGCTGCACATCATCGCCGTGATCGCCTGGATGGCGGGGATGCTCTACCTGCCCCGGCTCTACGTCTATCACGCCGGCGCGACAGCGGGTTCGGAGATGGACCTGACGTTCCAGACCATGGAGCTCAAGCTCCTGCGCATCATCATCAATCCGGCGATGATCCTGGCCTTCCTGCTGGGGCTCGGCCTGATGGCGGCGCGGCCGGACGTGCTCGGCCAGCCGTGGATGTGGGTCAAGCTGGCCGGGGTGGTGTTCATGGTCAGCTGGCACGGGTTCCTCGCCGGCGCCCGCAAGACGTTCGCCAACGGGACCAACACCCGGTCGGCGAAATTCTGGCGCATGACCAACGAGCTGCCGTTCTTGGCCGCCATCATCATGGTGCTGGCCGTCACCACCGAATTCATGAGCCGCTGACCCGGTCCTGCATGGAATCCTTGACCCCGGGGCGGGGTTGTGGTTCCCCTCACGGCAGATGTCGGGCGCTTCGTCCGGCGTTCCCGCCTCTCGCCGGATCCCGCGCCCGCCTTTCGGAGCGCCCCTGGACACCGGCCCCCCAGAATGAACACCCCGCGCCCTGACAGGCGCAGACCATCGCCGCCCAGGGTCTTTGAGGACCCAGACGGCTCCAGTTTCGAAAGACGGACCCCCGCGTCCGCACGCCCAGAGTCTATCCATGTCTGAAGACACCTCCGAACCCCAGGACGCCGAAGTCGACACCACCGTCGAGGTCGCAACCGCCGCCGAGGTCGCCGAAGCGGCCGCCGAAGCCGCGGAGGCCGAGAACGAAGGCTCCGAGATCGCCGCCGCGGTGGCCGAGCTCGGCCTGACCCGCATGTCGCTGCAGGAGCTGAAGGAGAAATCCCCGGCCGACCTGCTGGCCCTGGCCGAGAAGCTCGAGGTCGAGAACGCCAACTCCATGCGCAAGCAGGACATGATGTTCGCGATCCTCAAGACTGTCGCCGAGGAAGGCGTCGAGATTTCGGGATCGGGCACCATGGAGGTCCTGCCCGACGGCTTCGGCTTCCTGCGCAGCCCGGAAGCCAACTATCTGCCCGGCCCGGACGACATCTACGTCAGCCCCTCGCAGATCCGGAAATTCGGCATCCGCACCGGCGACAGCGTCGTCGGCGCCATCCGCGCCCCGCGTGAGGGCGAGCGCTACTTCGCCCTGACGACCGTCGAGCAGATCAACTTCGAGACACCCGAGAACGTCCGCCACAAGGTCCATTTCGACAACCTGACGCCGCTGTATCCCGAAGAGCGGCTGACGATGGAAATCGAGGACCCGACGCTGAAGGACCGGTCCGGCCGGATCATCGACATCGTCGCCCCGCTCGGCAAAGGCCAGCGCTGCCTGATCGTCGCCCCGCCGCGGGTCGGCAAGACGGTGATGCTGCAGAACATCGCCAAGTCGATCGCCGCCAATCACCCCGAATGCTACCTGATCGTGCTGCTCATCGATGAGCGGCCCGAAGAAGTCACCGACATGCAGCGCACGGTGAAGGGCGAGGTCATCTCCTCGACCTTCGACGAGCCGGCGACCCGCCACGTGGCTGTGGCCGAGATGGTCATCGAAAAGGCCAAGCGCCTGGTCGAGCACAAGCGCGACGTGATCATCCTGCTGGACTCGGTCACCCGTCTGGGCCGCGCCTACAACACCGTCGTGCCGTCGAGCGGCAAGGTGCTGACCGGCGGTGTCGACGCCAACGCCCTGCAACGTCCCAAGCGCTTCTTCGGCGCCGCGCGCAACGTGGAAGAAGGCGGCTCGCTGACCATCATCGCCACCGCCCTGATCGACACCGGCTCGCGGATGGACGAAGTCATCTTCGAAGAGTTCAAGGGCACCGGTAACTCGGAAATCATTCTCGACCGCAAGGTCGCCGACAAGCGCATCTTCCCGGCCATCGACATCCTCAAGTCGGGCACCCGCAAGGAAGAGCTCATCACCCCGAAGGACCAGCTGCAGAAGACCTACGTCCTGCGCCGGATCCTCAACCCGATGGGCGCCCAGGACGCGATCGAGTTCCTCATGGACAAGCTGCGCCAGTCGAAGAACAACGCCGACTTCTTCCAGTCGATGAACACCTGACGACATTGACCGCGCCCCTTCCCCCTCAAGGGGAAAGGGGCGTAGCGTCGCTCCCGAAGACAGACAGGGAGAGGTCTCATGGTGAAGGTCTATTTCGCGCCGTTCGCGCGGTCGCTGCGCATCCTCTGGACGCTCGAGGAACTGAACGCGCCCTATGAGCCGGTCCGGGTGCAGTTCCCGCCGCGTCTGGCGCAGCCCGACTATCTGCACATCAATCCGCTGGGCCAGATCCCGACCCTGATCGACGGCGAGGTGAAGCTGTTCGAGTCCGTCGGCGCCTGCGAGTACGTCAACGAGACCAACGGCGGCGACCTGGCCATCGCGCCGGGCCAGCCCGGCCGCGCCGACTATCTGCAGTGGCTGTGGTACGGCGAGGCGACGCTGATGCCGCCGCTGGGAGCGATGGTCCGCCAGAGCTTTGGCCCGGAAGAAGGTCGCAACGCCGCCGCCCTGGCCGAGGCCAAGGCGAGCCTTCTTGAACGTCTGGGACTCGTCGAGGCGCGGCTTGAAGGCCGCCAGTACCTGGCGGGCGACCGCTTCACCCTGGCCGACATCTCCGTGGCCTACTGCCTGAACCTCGGCGGCATGCTGCGGCTGGCCGACGACTATGGTCCCAACGTCGCCGCCTATTTCGAGCGGATGAAGGCCCGGCCGGCGTTCCAGGCCGCCGCCGCCCAGGCCTAGGGCAGCAGCAGGGTCGAGCCGGTCGTCTCGCGGCCTTCGAGCGCTTCATGCGCCTGGCGGGCCTGGCTCAGCGGGAAGGTCTGGCCGACGCCGATCTTCACCGCGCCCGAGTTGATCACCTCGAACAGGGCGTCGGCGCTTTCGTCCAGCTCCTCGGTGGTGACGACATAGTCGAACAGGGTCGGGCGGGTGAGGAACAGAGAGCCGCCGCGCGACAGGCGCAGGGGCTCGACCGCCGGCGCCGGGCCCGAGGCGTTGCCGTAGCTGACCAGCATGCCCCTGCGGCCGAGGCTGGACAGGCTGCCCTCAAAGGTCGCCGCCCCGACCCCGTCGTAGACCACGCGTACGCCCTGCCCGCCCGTGAGGGTGCGGACCCGGGCGGCCACGTCCTCGTCCCGATAGAGAATGGTCTCGTCGGCGCCGTGGGCGCGGGCCAGGGCCGCCTTCTCCGGCGAGCCGGCCGTGCCGATGACCGTGGCGCCTAGCGCCTTGGCCCACTGGGTCAGGATCGCGCCGACGCCGCCGGCGGCGGCGTGGATAAGGATCGTCTCACCCTGTTTCACCGTGTAGCAGCGGCGCAGCAGGAACTCGGCGGTCATGCCCTTGAGCATGGCCGCGGCGGCCGCGCGGCTGTCGATGCCGGCGGGGACCTTCACGGCCCGACCGGCGGGGACGACATGGTATTCCGCGTAACCGCCCAGCGGGCCGTTGCCATAGGCGGCCCGGTCGCCCGGGACGAACCGGGTGACCCCCTCGCCCACCGCCTCGACGACCCCCGCGCCTTCCAGGCCGAGCACCGCCGGAAACTTCACGGGATAAAGGCCGGTGCGCTGGTAGGTGTCGATGAAGTTGAGGCCGACGGCCTCCTGGCGGATGAGGATTTCGCCCGGGCCCGGCGTCGGGATCGGCAGGTCGACGACCTCGAGCACCTCGGGGCCGCCGGCGCGGGTCGCCTGGATCGCCAGCATCAGCCGAGGTTCGCTTTGAAGAAGGCCAGGGTGCGGTCGTTGGCCTTGCCGGCGTCGGCCGCGTCGTAGTGCTCGCCGCCGTGGCGGGCGAAGGCGTGGTCCCGGCCCGGATAGTCGTGGATGGTGATCAGCGGATTGCCGTCGAGCGCCGCGTGGATCGCCGCCTGGGCTTCCTTGGGCACGAAGCCGTCCTCGCCGGCGATGTGCATCAGCAGCGGCTTGCTGATCTTCGCGGCCTCGCCGGTCAGGGCGTCGATGCCCACGCCGTAGTAGGAGACGCAGGCGTCCGCGTCGGTCCGGGCGGCGGTCAGATAGGCCATCTTGCCGCCCAGGCAGTAGCCGACCGCGCCGACCTTGCCGGTGCAGCCAGGATCCTTGCGGATGGCGTCGATCGTCGCGGCGATGTCGGCCACGCCCTTCTCGGCGTCGAACAGGCCGAACAGTTCAAAGGCGCGGTCCCATTCGGCCTTGGTCTTGTCGGTGATGTCGATGCCCGGCTCGATGCGCCAGAACAGGTCCGGACAGATCGCGAGGTAACCCTGCGAGGCCAGCCAGTCGGTGGTCTCGCGCATCACCGCGTTGACGCCGAAGATTTCCTGGATCACGACCACGGCGGGGGCCTTTTCCGCCGAGGGCCGGGCCACATAGGCTGAAAACTCGCCGTCCGGCGTCTTGATGGTGAGGCGTTCTCCGCTCATCGTCGTAGTCTCCCGTCTGTAGCGTCGGCAGATACCGCGCCGGACCCGCGTTGGCCCATAGATAAAACCGTGGGCGACGTCATCAAGGAAGACCCATGAAGGTCACGATCAATATCGAATGCGAACCGGTGGAAGCCCGCACCTTCCTCGGCCTGCCCGACGTCAGCGTGCTCAACGACCACATGGTCAACGAGATGAAGAAGCGCATGGACACCAACATGGCCGCCCTTGCGCCCGAGGAACTGATGAAGAGCTGGATGAGCTTCGGCACCGGCGCGACCGAACAGTTCCGCAAGCTGATGACCGCGGCGACCACCGGCGCGACGTTCGGGACCAAGCCGCCGGAATGACGGACACCATCTTCGCCCTGGCCACCGCGCCGGGGCGCGCGGCGCTGGCGGTGGTGAGGCTGTCGGGCCCCGGCGCCGGGGCGGCGCTGACCGCTCTGGCCGGCAAGCCGCCCGCGCCGCGCCGCGCCTCGCTGCGAAAGCTGCGGGACGCCGCCGGCGGCCTGATCGACGAGGCCCTGGTGCTGTGGCTCCCGGGGCCGGCCAGCTACACCGGCGAGGACAGCGCCGAGCTTCATCTGCATGGCGGCCAGGCGGTCGTCGAGGCGGTGGTCGACGCGCTCGCGGCGGCGGGCTTGCGGCTGGCCGAGCCGGGTGAGTTCACGCGTCGCGCCTTCCAGAACGGGCGGCTCGACCTGGCCCAGGCCGAGGCGGTGGCCGATCTGATCGACGCCGAGACCACCGCCCAGGCGCGCCAGGCGCTCGACCAGCTCGGGGGCGGCCTGAGCCGGCGCTACGACGCCTGGCGCGAACTGCTGATCGAGTCGCTGGCGGTGCTGGAGGCGGCGGTCGACTTTCCCGATGAGGACCTGCCCGAGGATGTGGCGGCCCGCGCCCGGCCGCATCTGCGGATCCTGCTCGGGGAGCTGGAGGCGGCGCTGGCCGATGTCGATCGCGGCCGCCGCGTGCGGGAGGGTTTCCGCATCGCCCTGATCGGCGCGCCGAACGCCGGAAAGAGCAGCCTGCTCAACGCGCTGGCCGGGCGCGACGCGGCCATCGTCACCGCGACCCCGGGCACGACGCGCGATGTCATCGAGGTTCCGCTGGTGCTGGCCGGCTACAAGGTGCTGCTGGCCGACACGGCCGGAGTGCGGGAGACGGCCGAGGTCATCGAGGCCGAGGGCGTGCGGCGGGCCCGGGCCTGGGCCGCGGGCGCCGACCTGCGGCTGTGGGTGGTGGACCAGTCGGCGTCGGGCGGCGACTGGCGGGAGGCCGCCGGTCTGGCGCGGGCCGGGGACCTGCTGCTGCTGAACAAGGCTGATCTGGCGCGGGGCGAGGATGGGCGCTCGGCGTCGGATACGGACCTGGAGGTTCTGTCCCTGTCGGTCCTGTCGGCCGCAGACATGGCGGCGCTGCGGACCTGGCTGGAGGCGCGCGTGGTCGGGGCGCTCTCCGGCGCGGAGTTTCCGGCGGCCACGCGGCTGCGCCACGCCGAGAGCCTGACCGAAGCGGCTGAACGGGTCCGCCGCGCGCTCGCCCAGCCGGAGCCGGAACTGGCGGCCGAGGATGTACGCCTGGCGGCCCGCGCCCTCGAGCGGGTTTCGGGCCGGGTTGATCCGGAAGCGGTGCTCGATCGGGTGTTTTCGAGCTTCTGTATCGGCAAGTAGGTGTTTCACGTGAAACATCGGGGTTGGGTGCGTCCTTCGAGACGCTCGCCTAGGCTCGCTCCTCAGGATGACGGAGAGCGGCGAGTCATGGTGAGGAGCGGACCATCAGGTCCGCGTCTCGAACCACGCAGGGGGACTCCCGAAACCGCTCCTGATCGGCTATATCCGGACTCCATCGCCCCCGCCCGTCGGGGGCGTTCGCCTTTGAGACCGCTTGAAATGACCCGCGCGTGGGATGTGATCGTGATTGGCGGCGGCCATGCCGGCTGCGAGGCCGCGGCGGCGTCGGCCCGCTTCGGCGCGCGCACCCTGCTGCTGACGCACAAGCTCGAAACCATCGGCGAAATGAGCTGCAACCCGGCCATCGGCGGCCTGGGCAAGGGTCATCTGGTCCGGGAAATCGACGCGCTGGACGGGCTGATGGGGCGGATGGCCGACAAGGCCGGCATCCAGTTCCGCATGCTCAACCGCTCCAAGGGCCCCGCCGTGCGTGGCCCGCGGGCGCAGATCGACCGCAAGCTCTATCGCGAGGCCATGCAGGCCGAACTGGCCGGGCAGGCCAACCTCGACATCATCGCCGATGCCGTCGAGGATCTGATCGTCGAGGACGGCGTCCTGACCGGCGTGGTCGGTGGCGCGGGCGAGATTTACAGCGCGCCAAAGGTGGTGCTGACCACCGGCACTTTCCTCAAGGGTGTCATTCACCTCGGTGAAAAGCGCATTCCCGCCGGCCGGGTCGGCGACGCGCCGGCCATTGGACTGGCCGATCGCCTCTACAGCCTCGGTCTCGACATGGGCCGGCTGAAGACCGGCACCCCGGCGCGGCTGGTTGGGTCGACCATCGCCTGGGACCGACTGGAGATGCAGGCGGCCGACAAGACGCCGATCCCCTTCTCCTTCCTCAACCGCGAGATCACCGTGCCGCAGATCGAGTGCGGCATCACCTGGACCAACGCGGCCACCCACCAGATCATCGCCGACCGGCTGACGGAGTCGGCGGTCTACGGCGGCCGCGCGACCGGACGCGGCCCGCGATACTGTCCGTCGATCGAGGACAAGGTTGTCCGCTTCGCCGACAAGACCAGCCACCAGATCTTCCTGGAGCCCGAGGGGCTCGACGACGACACGGTCTATCCGAACGGTGTCTCCACTTCGGTGTCGGAAGAGACCCAGATGCTGTTCCTGCGCACCATCGTCGGCCTGGAGGCCGTCGAGGTCCGGCGGTTCGGCTACGCCATCGAATACGACTACGTCGATCCGCGCGAGCTGTTCCCGACCCTGGAGGTCAAGCGCCTCCCTGGCCTGTACCTCGCCGGCCAGATCAACGGCACGACCGGCTATGAAGAGGCGGGGGCCCAGGGTCTGGTCGCCGGGCTCAACGCCGCCCGGGCCGCCTCGGGCGCCGAGCCGGCGACCTTCGCGCGGGACGAGGCCTATATCGGCGTGCTGATCGACGACCTGGTGACGCGGGGCGTCACCGAGCCCTATCGCATGTTCACCAGCCGGGCCGAGTTCCGCCTGACGCTGCGGGCCGACAACGCCGACCAGCGGCTCACCGCCCGCGGCATCGATCTCGGCTGCGTGAGTCCGGAGCGGGCCGCGGTGTTTCACGTGAAACAACGGGCGCTCGACGAGGCCCGCGCCCTCGCCCGCTCGCTGACGATGACGCCCGCCGCCGCTGAAAAGGCGGGGCTGGCGGTCAAGGCCGACGGCCAGCGCCGGAACGTGCTGCAGCTGATCGCCTATCCGGAGATCGATCTCGTCCGCCTCGCGGTGATCTGGCCCGAGCTGGCCGCCTGGACCCCTGAAGTCCGCGAGCAGATTGAGATCGACGCGGCCTACGCCGGCTATCTCGACCGGCAGCAGGCCGACGTTGACGCCTTCCGCCGCGACGAGGCCCTGCGCCTGCCGGCCGACCTCGACTACGGCGCGGTCGGCGGCCTCTCCAACGAGATCCGCGACAAGCTCACCGCCGTGCGGCCGCTGACCCTCGGCCAGGCCGCCCGTATCGAAGGGGTCACCCCTGGCGCTCTCACCGCCCTGCTCGCCCATGTCCGACGCCCCCGCGCCGCCTGAGGCGGTCATCGCGGTGCAGGACGCCGCCCAGTTCCAGGCCCTGACCGGCGCCAGCGACGCCCAGATGGCCGATCTCGAACGCTTTCGCGCGATGCTGGAAGCCGGCAACGCGGTGATGAACCTGGTCGGTCCGGCCACCCTGCCCGACTTCTGGAACCGCCACGCCTGGGACAGCGCGCAGCTGCTGCGCCTGGCCCCGGAAGCGAAGATTTGGGCCGATCTGGGCGCGGGCGCCGGCTTTCCCGGCCTGGTGCTCGCCATCCTGCTCAAGGGCGCGCCGGGCGCGAAGGTCCATCTCGTGGAAAGCATGGCCAAGCGCTGCCGCTTTCTTGATCAGGTCGCCCGGGAACTCGACCTGCCCGTCGAGATTCACAACGCACGTGCGGAAGACCTGTCACTGACTGTGGATATCGTCACCGCCCGGGCTTGTGCGCCGATGGTCAGACTGCTCGGGTATGCCCAGCCCTACTTCAAGCGCAGGGCCCGCGGATTGTTCCTCAAGGGGCAGGATGTGGTAACGGAATTGAACGAGGCCTCGACGTCCTGGACGATCAAGGCGCGGCTGATCCCCAGCCTCAGCGACGCCCGGGGACAGATTGTCGATGTGGAGTCCCTGGCCCGTGCCTGACAGCAAGAAGCCCATGCGCGTCCTGGCGATCGCCAACCAGAAGGGCGGCGTAGGCAAGACCACGACGGCCATCAACCTCGGCACGGCCCTCGCGGCTGTCGGCGAGCGGGTGCTGCTGATCGACGCCGATCCGCAGGGCAACGCCTCGACGGGCCTCGGCGTGCCGCGCCAGCAGCGCCGCGTGACCCTCTATGACGTCATGATGGGCGACACCCCGATCACCGAGGCGGCCATCCAGACCGCCCTGCCCGGCCTCGACCTGATCGCCTCGGACGCCGATCTTTCCGGGGTGGAACTGGAACTGGGCCAGATGCCGCGCCGGTCGTACCGGCTGCGTGACGCCATGGAGCGGCTGCGCATCGCCGGAACCTACAGCTATGTGCTGATCGACTGCCCGCCGTCGCTGAACCTGCTGACCGTCAACGCCATGACCGCGTCGGACGCCGTCTTCGTGCCGCTGCAGTGCGAGTTCTTCGCCCTCGAAGGCCTGACGCAGCTGATGCGCACGGTCGACCTGGTGCGCGGCAGCCTGAACCCGTCGCTGGAGATCCAGGGCGTGGTTCTGACCATGTACGATCGGCGCAACAGCCTGTCGGAACAGGTCGCGCGCGACGTCCGCACCCATTTCGGCGACAAGGTCTACGAGACGGTCATCCCCCGCAACGTAAGGGTCTCCGAGGCGCCGTCGTTCGGCAAGCCCGTGCTGATCTACGATCTCAAGTGCGCCGGCTCGCAGGCCTATCTGAAACTGGCCCGCGAGGTTGTCGGGCGTGAACGCCAGCGGCGTCTGGCCGCCGCATGAGTAACGGAGTGAACGTGTCCATGGCCGAAGGTCGCAGGGGTCTGGGTCGGGGTCTGTCCGCCCTGCTGGGCGAGTCCGATGCGGAAAATCCCGCCGCCGCCGAGGCCGCCGCCGGCGCGCGCGAGATCCCGATCGAGCTGATCCACCGCAATCCGGACCAGCCGCGCCGCCGATTCGGCGAGGCCGAGATCGCGGAACTGGCCGACTCGATCCGCGAGAAGGGCGTGCTGCAGCCCGTGCTCGTCCGACCCGCGCCGAACCTGCCCGGGGAATACCAGCTGGTCGCCGGCGAGCGGCGGTGGCGCGCCTCGCAACAGGCCGGACTGAAGGCCATACCGGCGCTGGTCCGCGACCTCGACGACCAGCAGGTCCTCGAGATCGCCATCATCGAGAACGTCCAGCGCGCCGACCTCGGGCCAATCGAGGAGTCGCTCAGCTACCGCGCTCTGATGGACCGGTTCGGCCGGACCCAGGAAGAGGTGGCCCAGGTCGTCGGCAAGAGCCGGCCGCACGTCGCCAACGCGCTGCGTCTGCTGTCCCTGCCGGCCGAGGTCCAGGGCCTGCTGGCCGACGGCAAGCTGACGGCCGGTCATGCCCGGGCGCTGATCGGCTCGCTCAATCCGCTGGCCTTCGCCGAAGAGGTCATCGCCCGCGGCCTGAACGTGCGCGACACCGAAGCGCTGGTGAAGCGTGGCGCGCCCGAGAAGAAGTCCGCCTCGCCCGGCGCGGCCGGCAAGCTGTCGCGTGACCATGACACCCTCGCCCTGGAGAGCGACCTGTCGGAAGTACTCGGGCTCGGCGTCGAGATCCGCGACCGCGGCGGCGTCGGCGAACTGCGCATCCGATATGCGACGCTGGAGCAGCTCGACGACCTCTGCCGCAAGCTGACGCGCGGCGCGTGAGCCGCGCGGAGCCGTAGCCGAGTGCGTCGCGAGCGGCTTATTTCGCCACAGAGGCAATTTTCCGGGGCGCGATTTTAACCCATTGAAAGTATTGGATTAATTTCGCGTCGTTTTTCACCGTTCGGACGTTGCGGCGGGTGTTGCGGCCTGCCGCCGGATGGCCCGCCGCGACGTCGACAGATGGTCAACCGCCCGCGGGCGCCGCTGGCAATTTGGGCAGCGTCGCCCACACCCGGCTGTCGTGAGCCGGGACGATGATCAGTCCGGGCATGGCGGCCTTGATCTGGTGCAGACGAATCAGCATCGCCCGGGTCGCGGCCCGGTCGGCATCGACCCGTCGGACGATCCATGGCTTCTCGGCGGGCAGGTCGACCCCTTCCCGCTGCCAGGCGGTGTCGCCGATCAGCGCATAATGCTTCCCGTCCGGGGTGGCGATAAAGGCGACGATCGAGCCGGGCGTGTGGCCGGGCGCCGGGACCAGCACCACGCTGCCGTCGCCGAACACGTCGCGGCTGTGGGCGAAGCCGAGATAGGGGCCGTCCGGGAAGTCGTAGGCGACATAGGACCCGGTCCCCAGCTGCCGGGCCAGGGCGGTCGAGGCGTCGCCGCTCCGGACAAAGGCCAGTTCGTCGCGCGTAACCCAGACCGGCGTTCCGGGCAGGGTCTCCAGCCCGCTGACATGGTCCCAGTGGGTGTGGGTGAGGACCACCGCGGTCAGGCTGGACGGCGCGATGCCGCCGGCCCTCAGCTGATCGGCCACCGAGGTCTGGCGGTCGTACTTCGTCGTCGCGCGCAGAAGCCAGGGCGAGGTCATGCGGTGAGCCGCGACGCTCGGGCCGAAGCCCGCGTCGAACAGCAAGGTTCCTTTCGGGTGCTGGACGAGTATGCCGCCGGCGGAAAACACGCGCGGATCACCGAGGCGCCCGCCCTTGAAGGCAAAGGCGGCGCGGGAATACATCCGGCCCGTCTGAAGCGCGTAGAGGCGCATGCCGGCGGGCGGTTGCTGCGCCGGAACGGTCAGGGTCGCGTCCACCGGCGCCGTCAGGGGGGCGGCGGAACAGCTGGTCAGGCCGAGACCCAGGGTCAGGGCGAGCGATAGAAGAGCAGTGCGCATGGCGGACTCCGATATCGGATTAGACTATACTGTCTAATCCAATATCCCGCGTCAACCACCCTCGGCGTGAGCCGTTCCAGGGCCACGCCGGCCATAGCGACAGAGGAAGGTCGCCACCGCTTCCGCGACGATGGCGTCGGCGTCGGGCGCATCGGCCTGAGCCGCGCCGACCGCCATGATCCGCGGCCAGAGACTGAACTCGTTGATCAGGGCGAGAAACTGCCGCGCCGCGACGTCGGGCCGGGGGCAGTCCAGGACCCCTTGCTGGTGCATGGCGCCCAGGATTTCAGCCAGGGTTTCAAGTGTCATGGCCTGACCGAAGCGATGAAACTCCTCCCCGATCCATGGCCGGGTCCGGGATTCGACGATGACCAGACGCGTGAAGGCGACCTGGTCGGCGTCATCGATGAATCGCAGGAACGCGCGGGCAATGCCGACCAGCTTGGCGGCGGGATCCGGAAAGCGCACGTCGCGGATGGTCGCCCGGACCTGGTCGGACCAGGTCATGACCCCGGCCCAGTGTCGCCGCACCATGGCGCGGAACAGCGCTTCCTTGCCGCCGAAGCGATTGTAGACAGTCTGACGCGATACCCCAGCGGCCTCGGCGACCTGGTCGAGGTTCACGCCGTCGTAGCCGGCGCCGAGGAACAGGATCCGGGCGGCCGCCAGAATGGCGTCCTCGGATCGCTGGGCGTCCGCCCGGGCGCGTGCGGCCCGGCCGCCGCCGGGGCGGGTGGTGTCGGTGGAGTCCATGACTGGACTATAGCGTAAAGTCCAGGCTGGTGCAGCCCTAGAGCCCAAGCCGACGGGCGCGGCCGGCGATGGTCAGCGCGAGGCGTTCCGCCAGCAGGTGATCGGGCGAGCCCGCGGTCTTGCAGGCCAGGTCGGCGGCCAGCACCTCGGGGTGCAGCGACAGCAGATGCTCGAGCGACCAGGCGCGGGCCTGACGCAGGAACTCGCGCTCGTTCTTCCAGAACACGCCCGACGACTTGGCCGCCTCGGCGAGCGTGGCGCCGTTCTGGGCGAGGGTCAGCACGCGGCGCAGCTTGGCCAGGTGCATGCCCATCGCCCGGACGGCGGCGGGACCGCCCTCCCCCTCGGCCGCCGCGCGGCGCAGGCCGGCCTGGGCCGCGCCCAGCTTGCCGCCGAAGGCGTCCGAGGCGGCGTCGGCCAGCGAGGCTTCCGGCTCGACCCCGAGGAAGGCCTCCAGGTCGGCCGCTGTGGCGATGCGACCGCTGCCCGGGCCCAGCCACAGGGCCAGGCGTTCGATTTCCTGACGTGAAACACCGCGCTCGCGCGGCATGCGGGCGACGAAGATCTCCAGCGCCCCGGCGTCGAGCCCGACCTTGTCGGCCGCCAGCGATTCCCGCACCAGCCGCGCCACATCGCCGGGCTCGTCCTCGTAGCAGGGGATGGTGGCGCAGGCCGCGGCCTTCTCGGCGGCCTTGCGCAGAGGCGAAGACCGGTCGATCGCTCCGGCCTCGATGAGGAAGAAGGCGTCGGGATTGAACCTGCCCTCGGCATGGGCGGCCAGGGCTTCGGCGACGGTCCGGTCGGGACCGATCTTCTCGGTCGAAAAGCGCACCCGCACCAGCCGGCGGCCGCCCATCATCGAGATGGCGCTCAGTTCGTCCGCCAGCCGGCCCTCGCCGACCTCGTCCTCGGTCAGGACCGCGACATCGAACGGATCGTCGGGATTGGCCGTGACGGCCTTGGCCAGACGGTCGGCCCGCTCGCGCACGCCGCCCCGGTCGCGGCCGTAGATCACGGCCGCGCGGAAAACCTTGTCAGGGGCCTTGAGAAAGCGTTCGACGTCCGGCCGTTTCGACAGAATGGCCACGGAGAGACTACTTTCCGCCGCCGCGGGCCATCCAGCTGGCCAGCTGCAGCTGGATCTTGCGCGCCAGTTCCGAGGCCGCCCGGCTCTGGGCGTCTTGGTTGGCGACGATGCCGGCATAGGGCTGGTCGGCGCGGTCGAAGGTCGCCTCGGTCTGGGTCGCGCCTTCCAGCGCCACCGCCCCAGTGGCCACGCTGACCAGCTTCCACTCGGCGACCAGCACCAGCTCGTAGCGGCTGGCGGTCGAGTCGACGCGGCGGCCGCGCGGGGTGCGGGTTTCCTTCAGGTCGATGGTCAGGCGGTAGACGGGCGGCGTCGCGATGTCGCGGGCCAGGGCGTCGTCGAGCGCCTGGCGCAGCAGAAAGCCGGTGCGGCCCTCCGGCGCAACGCTCTCGATGCCGGACAGGCCGGACGAGACGCCCGGCGCGGCATAGAGGGGCGTGAACCCGCAGGCGGCGAGCGCCGGGGTCATCAGCAGCAGGGCGAGGGCGACGAAACGGGCCTGCATGGACTAGCCCACCACGATGTTGACGATACGGCCCGGCACGACGATCACCTTTCGCAAGGTCAGACCGGCAAGGTGGACCGAGACGGCCTCGTCCGCCAGAGCCTTCTCGCGGACTTCGGTCTCCGTGGCGTCCGGCGCGACGCGGATTTCGCCGCGACGCTTGCCGTTGACCTGGACCGGCAGCAGCAGCTCGGCGTCGGCGGCCATGGCCGGATCGAAGTCCGGCCAGGACGCGTCGACGACCATGCCCTCGCCGCCCATCCGGGCCCAGCATTCCTCGGCCAGATGCGGCGTGAACGGCGAGATCAACCGCGCCAGAACCGACAGGGCCTCGGCCCGGGCCGCGGCGACACTGCCGTCGGCGGCGGAGAAGGTCTTGAGAATGTTCAGGAATTCATACAGGCGGGCGATACCGCTGTTGAACTTGAACTGCTCGACGGATTCCGTGATCGCCTTGATGATCTTGTGCGTGGCCCGGCGCAGCTCCTCGGAGCGGACGGGATCTTCCGGCGCCGGGACCACCTCGACCTGGCTGTCGAACTCGGCCCAGACGCGCTGCACGAAGCGGCCGGCGCCCTCGACGCCGCCCGTGGTCCACTGCACGTCGCGCTCCGGCGGACTGTCGGACATGACGAACAGGCGCGCGGCGTCGACGCCGTACTGCTCGAAGATCTCCTCGGGCGCGACAACGTTCTTCTTCGACTTCGACATCTTCTCGATGTCGCCGATGACCAGCGGCTCGCCCGTGGCGGTGACTTTCGCGCGGCGCGTATTGCCCTCGGTCTCGAAGGTGATCTGCGTCGGCTCGACCCAGTCGCCGGCGGCCGTCTTGTAGGTTTCGTGGGTCACCATGCCCTGGGTGAACAGGCCGGCGAACGGTTCGGCGACCGACACCATGCCCTCGTCCTTCAGGGCGCGGGTGATGAACCGGGCGTACAGCAGGTGCAGCACCGCATGCTCGACGCCGCCGATGTACTGGTCGACAGGCAGCCAGCGGTCGGCGGCGGCCTTGTCGATCGGGTCGGCGGAGGTCGGGTTGGCGAAGCGCGCGAAGTACCAGCTGGAGTCCACGAAGGTGTCCAGGGTGTCGGTTTCGCGCTCGGCATCGCCGCCGCAGGTCGGGCAGGTTGTGAACCGCCAGGTCGGGTGCCGCAGCAGCGGGTTGCCCGGCAGGTCGAAGGTGACGTCGTCGGGCAGCACCACCGGCAGCTGGCCGGCCGGGGTCGGCACGACGCCACACCTGGCGCAGTGGATCACCGGGATCGGACAGCCCCAGTAGCGCTGGCGCGAGACGCCCCAGTCGCGAAGGCGATAGACCGTCGCGCCCTTGCCCTTGCCCATCTCCTCGATCTTCGCGACCGCCGCGGCCTTGGCCGGCTCGATCGCCAGCCCGTCGAGGAAGTCCGAATTGAAGATCTTGCCGGGGCCCGTATAGGCCTCCGAGCCGATCATGAAGGTCGCCGGGTGAGCGTCCGCCGGCAGCACCACCGGCAGCACCGGCAGGGCGTACTTGCGCGCGAAATCGAGGTCGCGCTGATCATGGGCGGGGCAGCCGAAGATGGCGCCCGTGCCGTAGTCCATCAGGATGAAGTTGGCGATCCAGACCGGCAGGGTTTTGCCCGCGTCGAACGGGTGGGCGACGCGCAGGCCGGTGTCGTAGCCCAGTTTCTCTGCGCCCTCGATCTCCGCTTCGGACGTCCCGCCCCGGCGGCACTCGGCCACGAAGGCGGCGATTTCGGGACTGGCGGCGCCCAGTTGCTCGGCCAGCGGATGGTCCGGCGCGATGCCGACAAAGGCCGCTCCGAACAGGGTGTCGGGGCGGGTGGTGTAGACTTCCAGGCCGTTTTCAAAACCGGCCGGCGCGGCGCCGGCGAAGTCGAACGAGAAGCGCAGACCGGTCGAGCGACCGATCCAGTTTTCCTGCATGGTCCGGACCTTGTCCGGCCAGCGGTCCAGTGTCGCCAGGCCCTCGATCAGGTCATCGGCGTAGTCGGTGATCCGCAGGAACCACTGGGTCAGCTTCTTCTTCTCGACCACCGCGCCGGAGCGCCAGCCGCGGCCGTCGATGACCTGTTCGTTGGCCAGCACGGTCATGTCGACCGGGTCCCAGTTGACCGTCGCTTCCTTGCGATAGACCAGGCCGCGCTCGAGCAGCTTCAGGAACCAGGCCTGCTGCTGGCCGTAGTATTCCGGGTCACAGGTGGCGAATTCGCGGCTCCAGTCGATCGACAGGCCGAGCGCCTTGAGTTGCTCCCGCATCGCCGCGATGTTGTCGTAGGTCCAGCCCTTGGGGTGGACGCCGCGCTCCATGGCGGCGTTCTCCGCCGGCATGCCGAAGGCGTCCCAGCCCATCGGGTGCAGCACCGCATGACCCCGGGCCCGGCGATAGCGCGCCACGACGTCGCCCATGGCGTAGTTGCGCACATGGCCCATGTGGACGCGCCCCGACGGGTAGGGGAACATCTCCAGCACATAATACTTGGGGCGCGGGTCGTCGTTCTCCGTCCGGAAAACGTCCGCGTTCGCCCAGGCGGCGCGCCACTTGGGCTCTATGTCCTTCGGATTGTAACGGGCCATGCGGCGGAGTGATTGCTGTCCGGAATTCAGCGGGAGACGTTGGCCAGATGCAGCTGGCGCGCCCGGGTCAGGATGGCGTTCTCGATGTCCGTCTCGGTCTGGGCCGCGGTCGGCGCGTCGGTCCAGCCGCCGGCGCCGTCACTGACCTGCTTGAAGACGGTGACGTTCAGGCCGTCGGCCCGAAGTCGCGTGTCGAGAATGTAGACGGTCGCCTTGAAGCGTTCGTCGGGCTTTTCCGGATTCACGTACCAGTCGGTGATGACCACGCCGCCGTAAGGGTCGGCCGAGGCCAGCGGCATGAAGGACAGCGTGTCCAGCGTGGCGCGCCACAGGTAGCCGTTCACGCCCAGTTGCGCCTGCCCGGCGTCGCCCCGGGGGGCCGGCCGGCCGAGACCCGGGAGATGGAAGCCTTGGCCGCCTTCTTCCTGCGTCTGGAAGGTGCGGGCGCCGCCCGTCGAGCCACAGGCGCTGACGCCCACGAGACCCAGAGCCAGCACTCCGACAGAGGCGACCCGCATCCACGACCTGCGCGCAAACGCCATATTCTCTCGCTCCACTCGTTCCGTCCGTCGCTTTCCTTGTGAAAGCGTACCGGCGTTCACCCCGTGCCCATCAAGTGCGTCTACAACATGGCCTCGCCGCCGCCAAACAGGAATCGCGTGTCTCTCGCGCCACAGGCGAGGCGGGAATCGCCGGAGTCCGTCCCGGACTCGTCCGACGATCGTTGACCCTGCCGCCCGAGGGCCTTTAATCGCGGTCAAGGTCCTCCCATCTTCAATGTCGAAGAATGGTTTGGACGGACGGCTGGGGGAGCCGGAAGGCGGAATGGCGAAGATCTGGAGCATCGCAGCGGTCGCGGCGCTGGCCCTCACGGGGTCGGCGACGATGGCGCTCGCGCAGAGCGCTCCGGTCAAGCCGCGGGCGCCCAGCGCGGCCGACGCCTTTGTCGTTCGCGGCGATTTCAATCCGAGGGACCAGTTCGCGTCCCAGAGCGCTCGCCGCACGCTCGTGTGGGACGCCAAGAAGGGCCGCTGGGGCCTGATGCTCGACATCAACCCGCGCTCCGGCGTCGACGCCCAGGCGCGCGATGTCGAGGCCGGCGCCTTCTTCCGCGTGACGCCGCAACTGCGGGTCGGCGGCGCCGTCGGCGTGGGACCCCAACTGGCGCCCGTGCGCAAGCCGGGCGACAATGAAGAGGCGCCGCGCGTGCGCCTCGAGACCGCCTTCAAGTTCTGACGGCCTCCACAAGACCTTCCACCATCGCCAGACCCTGCGCGCCCGAGCCTGACAGCCCGTGCGCCGTGACCGCGTTGACGCCGCCCAGGGCGTAGACCGGCAACGGCGCGGCCTCGATCAGCGCCAGGAAGGCCTCCACGCCCAGCGCGGGCCCCGCCGTGGGGCTGGAGCTGGGAAACACGGCCGAGACCAGCGCGGCGTGGCATCCGGCCGCCGCGGCGCGCCGTGCGGCCTCGAGGCTGTGGGCCGCCGCACTCACGATCCAGCCCGGATGGCGCATCCTGGGTCCCGGCGCGGCGTCGATCAACCGCTCGGGCAGGTGCAGGCCGTCCGCGTCGCAGGACAGGGCCAGGGCCTCGTCGGCGCCGACGAGCAGCAGCAGGCCGCGATCGGCCGTCAGGCGCCGCAACAGACGCGCCATGGGCTGCGCATCCGGGCTCCCGAAGGCCCGGTAGATCACGCCACAGCCCGCCGGGAGACGAGCGATGACGGCGGCCGGATCTGGCGTCCGCGCCGGATCGGTGACGAACAGCAGCCGGGGCAGGGGCTTTTCGCCGGCGAAGCGGGGTCGTAAGGACGCGGCGACGTCCATCAGCGTCCGGAGATCGTCGTTTGCCGCTGTCATCGGATATCGCCGCCGCCCGCCTGTCGGTGCTGGATCGCATCGCCGCCGCGGCCCGGGAGGCGGGCCGCGATCCGGCCGATGTGACTCTGGTCGCGGTCTCCAAGCAACAGCCCGATGAGCGGATCGACGCCATGCTGGCGACCGGACAACGTGTGTTCGGCGAAAACCGCGTCCAGGAGGCCCGGGAACGCTGGGCCGGCCGCCGCGCCGGCGTCGAGCTGCGCCTGATCGGACCGTTGCAGACCAACAAGGTGCGCGAGGCCGTGGCCCTGTTCGACGTCATCGAGACGATCGACCGGGACAGGCTGGCCCGGGCCGTGGCGGCCGAGATCGTGCGCGTCGGGCGGGCGCCCCGGCTCTATGTCCAGGTCAATATCGGCGAGGAGCCGCAGAAGGCCGGCGTCGCGCCGGGCGAGGCCGACGCCTTCATCGCCCTGTGCCGCGAACTCGGCCTGACGATCGAGGGGCTGATGTGCATTCCGCCCGACGGCGAGCCTCCGGCGCCCTGGTTCGACCAGCTGGCCGCCATCGCCGCGCGCAACGGCCTGTCCCGGCTGTCCATGGGCATGAGCGCCGACTACGAGACCGCTGTAGAACGGGGCGCGACCAGTGTGCGCGTGGGATCGGCGCTGTTTGGCGGCAGAACGCCCCGCTGAGGGTCGCGCGAGCGACCCGGACTCCCTATCTGTGGCTTGAAATGCCCTACGGCGGTTGGCCTCAGGGGCCAAACCGGTGCATGGTCTCCTCATGGTGCAACGCAAGACTCTCCTGATCGTCGATGATGACGCCGACCTGCGCGGCGCGTTGGCCGAACAGCTGCAGCTCCACGAGGAATTCGCCGTGGTCCAGGCCGAGACGGCCGGCGAGGGCGCGCGCCTCGGGAAGGAGGCCCGGCCCGACCTGATCCTGCTCGACGTGGACCTGCCCGACATGGACGGCCGCGAGGCCTGCCGGCTGATGCGCAAGGGCGGGGTGACCAGCCCGATCATCATGCTGACGGCCGCCGCCAGCGACGCCGACACCATCCTGGGGCTCGATTCCGGGGCCAACGGCTATCTGACCAAGCCCTTCCGCTTCGGGGTGCTGCTGGCCCACATCCGCAGCCAGCTGCGCAGCCACGAGGCGTCCGAGGACGCGGTGTTCCGCATCGGTCCCTACGAATTCCGCCCGGCGTCCAAGCTGCTGGTCGACGACAAGGGCAAGAAGGTCCGGCTGACCGAGAAAGAGACCAACATCCTCAAGTACCTCTACCGCTCGGGGTCCAAGGCGGTGTCGCGCGAGGAGCTGCTGACCGAGGTTTGGGGCTACAACGCCGGCGTCACCACCCACACGCTGGAAACCCACGTCTACCGGCTGCGGCAGAAGATCGAGCCCGACCCCGCCAACGCCCGTCTGCTGCTGACCGAGGCCGGGGGCTACAGGCTGCAGCCTTGACTGGCCGATAGTTACTACCTGTTCCCAATTATAGGTACTATAGTAACTGCTCTCATCGGCGGGCGGGCGGCGACTGTATGGGCAAGTATGATCCCCTCGGGACCTACCTGGCGCGGTCGACAGAGGCGGAAGCGCCGATGACCTTCCGCCAGATCGAAGCCCTGATCGATGCTCCCCTCCCGCCGGCGGCGCGGCGGCACCGGGCCTGGTGGAGCAACAATCCCGACAACAGCGTCATCACACGGACCTGGCGCGCCGCCGGGTTTCGCGCCTTTCAGGTCGACATGGCCGGCGAGACCCTTACGTTTCGCCGAGATGAGGCTGCGGTCCCGCCCGCCCCGGCGCCGGCCCAATCCGCCACGGGCCCGCAGGCGGGCCTGATCGCACGGCTTCAGGCGAGGCTGGGGGGAACGGTCCGGATCCCGTACGGCGTCGACCTCACCGAGCCGACCGGCGAAGTCTGGGACGCGGAAATCCAGTGACCGCCATTCTGCTCGACACCTGCGCGGCCCTCTGGCTTGCCAACGGCAGTCCGCTGGCGGACGGGGCGCTGGAGGCCCTGGAAGGCTGTGACGGCATCTTCGTCAGCCCGGCCAGCGCCTGGGAGCTGGGCCAGCTGACGGCGCGGCGGCGCCTGTCCCTGTCGATGGACACCCTGTTGTGGTGGGACGCCCTTCTGGACGCGGGTGTTCAGCTGGCTGTGATGGACGCGGCGACCCTGATCGGCTCCTCGACGCTGCCCGGCGCCCAGATCCGCGACCCCGCTGACCGGATCATCGTCGCCACCGCCCGGGCTCGGGGATTTCGCATCATGACGCGCGACCGGCCGATCCTGACCTATGCCGCCGCCGGATACGTCCAGGCCATCGCCTGCTGATCAGATCTTGAAGTCGGCCGTGACCGGGGCGTGGTCGCTGGGCTTGTCCCAGCCGCGCACGTCGGCGTGGATGCGGGCCTGGACCCGGCCGGTGGCGAAGGCGGACTCGCGCAGGCCCGGCGTGACCAGGATGTGGTCCAGCAGCAGGCCGCGGTTGGACTGGCGGAAGTCGGCCGCGCGATAGCTCCACCAGCTGGCCAGTTTCTCCGGCTCGGGCGTCGCCTCGCGCACCAGGTTGGTGAAGCCCAGCGACGCTTCCAGCGCCCGGAAGGCCTCCACCTCCACCGGCGTGTGGCTGACGATCTTGGACATGTAGCGGTGGTTCCAGACGTCGAACTCGCCGGGGGCCACGTTGAGGTCGCCGGTGACCACCAGCGGCGCCTTCGGATCACGCTTCGCCAGCTCGGCGGTCAGCTTGCCGTAGAAGTCGAGCTTGTGGTCGAACTTCGGGTTCAGGGCCCGGTCGGGCGTGTCGCCGCCGGCCGGGATGTAGAAGTTGTGGATCTCGACGCCGGCCACCGTCGCCCCGACACAGCGGGCGTGGCCCTCGCGGCAGACGTCCAGCCGCGGGGCGTCCTCGATCGGCAGGCGCGAGGCGATGGCCACCCCGTGCCAGCCCTTCTGGCCGGCGATGCGGAAGTGGCTGAAGCCGAGCGCCTCGAACATGGCCGTGGGAAACTCGTGCGTCTGGCACTTGATCTCCTGCAGGCACAGGACATCCGGGGCGATCTCGTCGACCATCCGGCCGATGAGGTCGCCGCGGGGGCGGACCGAGTTGATATTCCAGGTGGCGAGACGCAGGCGCATCGGTCCCAGATAAGCCGTTTCGGCCAAAAGAAAACGCCCGGACGCGGGTGAGGCGTCCGGGCGTAAAAAGTTGTCTCTCATGCCGCGACCGGGAGGGGATAGGTTCCGGCACGGTATCTCAGGGGTGCGCGAGGTCGGACGCGCAATCCATGAGTGGCATTATCGCAACGTGAACCCAGAAACGTCAACCGTGATTCGCAACACAGGTTGCATGTTGCGAATGTGTCACAATCACGTCCGGCGTGACGGGGGCGCCGGGAACGGTGCGCGGAACAGGGCCGGGTCGAGATCGCCGGCGCGCACGAGGCTGGTCAGGCGCACCTGGGTCTCGGCGTTGCGGGCGTCGGTGATCTTCCAGCCGAGGAGCTGCATGGGGCTGTCGCCGAAGGTCAGGACGATCTGTCCGCGGGTCTTGCCGACCCGGTCCTGGGCCGTCAGCTCGAAGCCGTTGGCCAGCCGGGTCACGCGGGTGACCGTCACGCCGCGATCCAGGCGGATCTCGTCGGCGAGAAACAGCTTCAGCGGCGTCTGGCTGAGGAAGTAACGGTTGACCGTCTTCAGCCGCTTGTCGGCCACGGAGACGACCTTGCCGTCCGAGACCACCAGCAGGCTGGACGGCGCGTCATATTCGAAGCGGGCGCGGCCGGGACGCTGCATGTAGAGCAGGCCCTGGCTGACCGAGCCGCGCGGATCGGTCTGCACGAAGCGGCCGCGGGCCGTCGGCATGCCCTGCAGGTAGGCCACGGCCTTGTCGACCAGCGCCTGGTCGGCGGCGGGCAGGGCGAGGGCCGGGCCCGCCAGCATCAGGGCGGGGGCGGCGAACAGCAGGGCGCGGCGGGTGGTGTCCATGAAACTCGTCTAACAGCTCCCGGCGGCGAATCTAGGGCGCCCGGCCTAGGGTGGGGGCCCGACGAGGATTTCGCGCTTGCCGGCGTGGTTGGCGGGACCAACAACCCCCTCCTGCTCCATCCGTTCCATCAGCGAGGCGGCGCGGTTGTAGCCGATCTGCAGCCGGCGCTGGATGTAGCTGGTCGAGGCCTTGCCGTCGCGGGTGACCACGGCCACGGCCTTGTCGTAGAGGCCGCCGTCGCCGGCGCCGTTCTCGTCGCCGAAGGCGAGGCCGCCCTGGCCCTCGTCCGCCTCGTCGTCGGCGCCGGCGGTGACTTCGTCGAGGTACTGCGGGCTGCCCTGCTCGCGCAGGAACTTGGCCACCGCGGCGACCTCCTCGTCGGCCACGAACGGACCGTGCAGGCGCGTCAGCCGGCCGCCGGAGCCGCCGGCCATGTAGAGCATGTCGCCCTGGCCCAGCAGCTGCTCGGCGCCCTGTTCACCGAGGATCGTGCGGCTGTCGATGCGCGAGGTGACCTGGAAGCTGATGCGGGTCGGGAAGTTGGCCTTGATCGTGCCGGTGATGACGTCGACCGACGGGCGCTGGGTGGCCATGATCAGGTGGATGCCGGCGGCGCGGGCCATCTGGGCCAGCCGCTGCACCGCGCCCTCGATGTCCTTGCCGGCGACCATCATCAGATCGGCGACCTCGTCGATGACCACCACCAGGTAGGGCATGTGCTCGGGGCGGATCTTCTCGCTCTCGAAGATCGGCCGGCCGGCGTCGTCGAACCCGGTCTGGACCGTGCGCTCGAAGTGTTCGCCCTTGTCGATCGCCTCCTTGGCCCGCTCGTTGTAGGCCGCGATGCCGCGGACGCCGATCTTGGCCATGCGGCGATAACGGTCCTCCATCTCGCGCACCGTCCACTTCAGGGCGACGATGGCCTTCTTGGAGTCGGTCACCACCGGCGCCAGCAGGTGCGGGATGCCGTCGTAGACGCTGAGCTCGAGCATCTTCGGGTCGATCATGATGAACCGGCACTGGTCGGGCGAGAGCCGGTAGAGGATCGACAGGATCATGGCGTTGACCCCGACCGACTTGCCCGAGCCGGTGGTCCCGGCGATCAGCAGGTGGGGCATCTTGGCCAGGTCGGCGATGTAGGGCTCGCCGCCGATCGTCTCGCCCAGCGCCATGGGCAGGGTCTGGGACTGCTTCTCGTAGTCGGCGCTGGCCAGCAGGTCGCGCAGATAGACCGTCTCGCGCTTGGTGTTGGGCAGCTCCAGCGCGATGGCGTTGCGGCCCTGGACCACCGAGACGCGGCAGGCGGCCACGCCCATCGAGCGGGAGATGTCGTCGGCCAGGGCCACGACGCGGGCATGCTTCACGCCGGGCGCGGGCACCAGCTCGTACAGCGTCACCACCGGGCCGGGGCGGATCTGGTCGATATTGCCGCGCACGCCGAACTCGGCCAGCACGCTCTCCAGCAGGCGGGCGTTCTGGCGCAGGCCCTCCTCGTCGAAGTTGCCGGCGCGCGGCTTGGGCTTGGCGAGGATGGCCAGTTCCGGAAGCATGAAGCCGCCGGGCTGGACGAAGTCGAAGGTCTTCTGCTGCTCGCGCACCTCGCGGCCGCTGCTCCGGGGCACGGCCTTGGGCGGCTTGATCGCCGGCTCGCCGTCGGCCGACCGGGGCGCGGGGGCCTGGATCGGCGTGGGAGCCTCGACGGCCGGCCCGGCGTCCTCGGCGAAGGTCAGGGGCCTGGCCGCCCGTTCGGCGCGGCGGCGCACGGCGGGCGCCTTGGCCGGCGCGGGCATCGGGGCCGGGGCGGGGGCGCGTCGGGCGTGGTCCACGAGACGTTCCAGGGCCCCGCCGGCGGCGTCGGCCATGCTCTCGCGGCTGGCGCCCAGGGCGAGCGCCAGGCCCGTGGCGCCGAGCGCCAGCAGGATCAGGCCGGCGAACCAGCCGGCGGCCGGGATATGGGCGAAGGCCAGCAGGCCGGACAGGCCGCCGAGCAGGGTATCGCCCCAGAAGCCGCCGAGGCCTCCGGCCAGCGCCCAGCTCTTCGGCGGCGTCGGTCCCGACAGGGCGCCGGCGAGGGCGAACACCGCCGCCACGCCGATCGCCGCGCGGACCCGCATCGGGCCGCGGCCGGCGCCGGGCTCGGGCTCCATGACCCGGGTCAGGCCGAACACGATCATCAACAGGGCCAGGCCCCAGGCCGCCAGGCCGAGCGACTGCAGGCAGACGTCGGCGATCAGCGCGCCGGCCCCGCCGAGCAGGTTGGTCGCCGGAACGGCCGAGGCCGCGTTGAGGCTGGGGTCGGCCGAATTCCAGCTGGCGAAGGCTGCGATCAGCGCCGCGCCGAACGCCGCGACGACGCCCCCGCGCAGCCGCGTCGTCAGCGGACGCGCCCAGGCCCAGGCGAGGAGTTCCACCGCCATCTCCAGCCCCGATCGCCGCATCGCCCGCGCCATCCAAAATCCCCGATCCCGTGACCGCCCGTTGTCGCGCGGAGAGGGTTAAGGGGCGTTTACTTTGGCCACGACCTTTCCTCCCCGCATCGCGGGGAGGGGGACCATGCGGAGCATGGTGGAGGGGTGGTGCAGAGGCTGGACGTGTCTCGTGTGTCGACGGCGACACGTATTGGACCGGGGTTGGCGTTCGACGGTCAGGGCACGTCCGAAGACAGCTGGCGGCGTGACGGACCGGGCAGCCGGCATTACCCCTGCCGAACCCAGAGGGAAGGCTCGCGAAACCCTTGCCGGGAGGGGCTATTCCTGGGGTGGACTGACCTGTCACAGACCCATTTTACGCCCGCCCAGCGAGGGGATGTGTCGATTGTTGGGACCGGGCCGCATGAGAGGGGCGGATGTCTCGTCCGTGTCCCGCTTTGTCTTCAGAGGATACGTCCCGTGAATCTTCAGTCCGGCGATGCGATGGGGGGCTGACCCGGACATTCCGGCCACCAGCGGCGCTTCCCTCTCCACCAGCCTCCGGCTGGTCCCCCTCTCCCTCGCGGGAGAGGAAGGCCCCTAAGCCCATGCAGGCCAGCGTGCCGGCTTTGGCGGCCCTAAAGGCCGCTCTGGCGTCGCCACCCGAACTCGCGACCGTGCTGACCTGAATTCCAAAGAAAAAGGGCGGCTCCGTTTCCGAAGCCGCCCCTGATCTTTCAGCGATAACCGCTCGAAGGCTTACGCCTCGGCGGAGGCCTCTTCCTTCTTGGAGAGGTCTTCGCCGGTCACCTGGTCGACGACCTTCATCGACAGCTTGGTCTTGCCGCGATCGTCGAAGCCGAGGAGCTTGACCTTGACCATCTGGCCTTCGGTCAGCACGTCGCTGGGCTTGGAGACCCGCTCGTTGCTGATCTGGCTGACGTGGACGAGGCCGTCCTTGGCGCCGAAGAAGTTCACGAAGGCGCCGAAGTCGACGACCTTGACGACCTTGCCGTTGTAGATCGCGCCGAGCTCGGGCTCGCTGGCGATCGACTTGATCCACTCCTTGGCGGCGTCGATCTTGGCCTGGTCGGAGGCGGCGATCTTGATCGTGCCGTCTTCGCCGATGTCGATCTTGGCGCCGGTTTCGGCGGTGATCTCGCGGATCACCTTGCCGCCCGTGCCGATCACTTCACGGATCTTGTCGACCGGGATCTTGATCGTCTCGATCTTCGGGGCGAACTCGCCCAGCTCCGCGCGCGGCGCTTCCATGGCCTTGGACATTTCGCCCAGGATGTGGTCGCGGCCGGCCTTCGCCTGGGCCAGGGCCTGCTTCATGATCGCTTCGGTGATGCCGGCGATCTTGATGTCCATCTGGAGGCTGGTGATGCCGTCCTCGGTGCCGGCGACCTTGAAGTCCATGTCGCCCAAGTGGTCTTCGTCACCCAGGATGTCCGACAGGACCGCGAAGCCGTCCTTCTCGAGGATCAGGCCCATGGCGATGCCGGAGACCGGCTTCTTCAGGGGCACGCCCGCGTCCATCAGCGCCAGCGAGGCGCCGCAGACGGTGGCCATGGAGGACGAGCCGTTGGACTCGAGGATCTCCGACACCAGGCGGATCGTGTAGGGGAAGTCGACCGCGTCCGGCAGCATCGGACGGATCGCGCGCCAGGCCAGCTTGCCGTGACCGACGTCACGACGGCTGGGCGCGCCCATGCGGCCCGTTTCCCCGACCGAGAAGGGGGGGAAGTTGTAGTGCAGCATGAACTTCTCGTAGTACTTGCCTTCCAGCGCGTCGATCATCTGCTCGTCGTCGCCGGTGCCCAGGGTGGCCACGACCAGGGCCTGGGTTTCGCCGCGGGTGAACAGGGCCGACCCGTGGGCGCGGGGCAGGACGCCCACTTCGCTGACGATCTGGCGGACCTTGTCGACCGTGCGGCCGTCGATGCGGATGCCGGTGTCGAGGATGCCGCGACGCACGACGTCGCCTTCCAGCTCCTTGAACACCGCGCCCAGCTTGTTGCTGTCATAGCCGTCCGGGTTGGCGTCGGACTTGCCGAGCGCGGCCGTGACCTTGGCCTTGGCGGCGCCGATGGCGTTCTGGCGGTCGCCCTTCTTGATGATCTTGTAGCCGGCGGCGATGTCGGCGCCGACCAGATCCTTCATCTTGGCCTTCAGCGCGTCGGTGTCCTCGGCTTCGAACTCGAAGGGCTCCTTGGCGGCGTGTTCGGCCAGTTCGATGATCGCGTCGATCACCGGCTGCATGCCCTTGTGCGCGAAGGAGACGCCGCCCAGGACGACCTCTTCCGAGAGCTCCTGGATTTCCGATTCGACCATCATCACGGCGTCGGCGGTGCCGGCCACGACGAGGTCCATTTTGGTTTCCTTCATCTCGTCGAGCGTCGGGTTCAGGACGTACTCGCCGTTGATGTAGCCGACGCGGGCGGCCGCGATCGGGCCCATGAACGGAGCGCCGGAAATGACGAGGGCGGCCGAGGCGCCGATCATGGCGACGACGTCGGGATCGTTCTCGAGGTCGTGGCTGAGCACGGTGCAGACGACCAGCACTTCATTCTTGAAGCCCTTGACGAACAGCGGGCGGATCGGACGGTCGATCAGGCGGCTGGTCAGGGTTTCCTTCTGCGACGGCGCGGTTTCGCGGCGCGGGAAGCTGCCGGGGATCTTGCCGGCGGCGTAGAACTTTTCCTGGTAGTTGACGGTCAGGGGGAAGAAGTCCTGGCCGGGCTTGGGGCTCTTGGCGAAGGTGACCGCGGCCAGAACCGTGGTGTCGCCGTAGGTGACCAGAACCGCGCCGTCAGCCTGACGGGCCATGCGGCCGGTTTCGATGGTCAGCGCGCGGCCGCCCCATTCGATGGTCTTGCGTTTGATGTCGAACATTTGAGGGTGTGTCTTTCTCTGAATCCCGCGGGCGTATTCCTCACGGGGGCGGACAGGCGTCGTTTCCGAAATCCTCTCCAGATGTCAGGCCCGGTGAGGATTTCGATTGAACCCTCGACGTACGGATATCCGAGACCCTGGGGTCTCCACCTCCGCGTTCCAGAGCCTGAAGGAACGGAGAGGTTCGGGTCTTTCCACCACGCATCCCCGCGAAGGCGGGGACCGGGGTGCATTCGGTCTTCTTCCCCTCGCCCCAGGCCTTCCGAAAAAAGCCTGGGTCCCCGCTTGCGCGGGGATGAGCGGAACAGGGGGCCTAGCGGCGCAGGCCCAGCTTTTCGATGATCGCGGCGTAGCGAGCTTCGTCGGACGACTTCAGGTGGTCGAGGAGACCGCGACGCTGGGAAACCAGCTTCAGCAGGCCACGACGGCTGTGGTTGTCCTTCTTGTGGGTCTTGAAGTGCTCGGTCAGGTTGGCGATGCGTTCCGAAAGGATCGCGACCTGGACTTCAGCGCTGCCGGTGTCACCGGCGGTGCGGCCATGTTCATTGATAAGCGCGGCTTTGCGCTCCAGCGTAATCGACATCGGTCAAGTCTCCGCTCAGGCTTGAATAAAGACCCGGACGGGATTGAGCCTTCCCGCACGCATCTCGGCGAGGGCCACCAGCCTGTCTCCCTCCATGGCTGAAACGAGCCGCGAGCCGCCTGTGAGGCGGGCCTTGAGCGTTTCGACCTGTCGGGGAACGAGAACGATGGGTCTTCCCTGCGCCAGCCGGAAGGCGTCCTCCGCGGTCACGGCCAGCGCCGGGATGTCGTCCAGCGCGGTCTCGACCGGGAGCAATACCTCCGGAAGCGCGGCCTTATGGCTCAATTTTTCCAGATTTTCCAGTGTTATCGCACGATCCTCGCCGAACGGTCCGACGCGGGTCCGGCGCAGCTGGCTGACATGGGCGCAGGCGCCGAGGGCATCGGCCAGGTCACGGACGATCGAGCGGACGTAGGTCCCCTTGCCGCATTCGATCTCCAGCTCGATGTGGTCGGCGTCGGGAACCGCGCTGACGCGGGCCGAATGGATGACCACCGTGCGGGCCTTGAGCTCGAAGTCCTCGCCGGCGCGGGCCAGGTCATAGGCGCGCTCGCCGTCGACCTTGACCGCCGAGTAGTTGGGCGGGACCTGCTGGATCTCGCCGAGGAAGGCCGGCAGGGCGGCCTCGACCTGCTCGCGGGTCGGGCGCACGCCGGATTCCGCGGTGGTGGCGCCCTCGCGGTCGAGGGTCGTGGTCGAGCGGCCCCACTCGATGGTGAACCGGTAGGCCTTGTCGGCGTCCATCATGAACGGGACCGTCTTGGTCGCCTCGCCCAGCGCGATCGGCAGCACGCCGGTCGCCAGCGGGTCCAGCGTGCCCGCGTGGCCGGCCTTCTGGGCGTTGTACAGCCAGCGGACCTTGCCGACGGCCTGGGTCGAGCCGAAGTCGTAGGGCTTGTCGAGGCAGACCCAGCCGGAGACGGCCTCGCCCTTCTTGCGGCGGGCCATCAGGCCTCCCCGTCGTCGTCGGCCGCGGCGGCCGGCGCGTCGTCGGGGTGCAGGTCCTTCTGGACCAGCGGGTTGTCGAACAGGCGGTCGATGCGGGCCGCGTGGGCGAAGCTGTCGTCGTGGAAGAACTTCAGGTCCGGCGTGAACTTCATGTCGATGTGCCGGCCGAGGCGGCCGCGCAGCAGCTTGCTGGCGCTGTTGAGCGCCTTGACCACCGACTGGGTCTCGGCGCCCGTGACGCCGGCGCCGAGCGGCTCGACGAAACAGATGGCGTGCTTGAGGTCGCTGCTCATGCGCACTTCGGAGACCGTCACCGACACCTCGGCGAGGGCCGGGTCGGCGAGGTGCTCCTCGCGCAGGATGTCCACCAGGGCGTGGCGGACCAGTTCGCCGGCGCGCAGCTGGCGCTGCGAGGGACCGGACGGGGCGGCGTGACGGGATTTCCCGTGGCGAGGGGAGGCGCGTGACATTGGCTGTATCCAGACGCCCGGCGGGGGGTCGAACCCCGGATGGGCGGAAAGGGCGCGCTTCTAGGCCCGCGGGGGGGCGCTGTCCAGTCCGAGGCGGTGGCGGAAGAAGCTGATCGTCCGCGCCTCGGCGGCCTTGGTCGGGCCGCTGTTGTTGAGATGGATGGTCAGCACCGAGTGGCCGGGCATGCCCGTGCCCTGCCGGGCGTCTTCCGGATTGAGCTCGATCGCCTCGAAGCGGTCGCCGAAGGTTTCCTTGAGCATCTCGAACCGGCCGGGCGGCACGAAGGGGTCGCCGTGGAAGGCCAGGCCCAGCAGGCTGAGGTCCTCGTCCTGGAATCGCTGCTTCGCGCAGCGGATCTCGGCGGCCGAGCAGTCGATGGTCCGCGCGCCCTTCCTGCCCAGCGGCAGCGACGGCTGGCTGAGCACCGGCGCGATCACCGAGGGCTCGGTCATCATGGCCAGGGCGAAGCCGCCGGTGAAGCACATGCCCAGGGCCCCGACGCCCGGGCCGCCGCATTCGGCGTGGGCCTTGCGGGCCAGGGCGCGCAGCCAGTCGACGATCCGCGAGGACTTGCCGTTGGCCCAGGCGTTGAATTCGCGGCGGATGCAGATGTTCAGGACCATCTGGCCGACAGCGTAGCCGTTCGACACGGGCTTGCCCGGCGCGCCGAACAGGCTGGGCAGGAACACCGTCATGCCGGCGGCGGCGACGCGGTCGGCGTAGTCGACGACCAGCGGATGCAGGCCGGGGATCTCGTGCATGATGATCACCGCCGGCCCCGTTCCGCGGCGGAACACCTCGCGGGTCCAGGGCCCGTCGGTGAAGGTGAAGCGCTCGTAGTCCTTCAGCGCGTCGATGTCGGCCATGTCGTTCCCCCGCCCGTTTGGCGGAAGACTAGGCTGGTCCGGGCAAGAAGGAGAAGTCCCTCAGGACCCCGGACGGCCGAAATCGGGCGAGAACACCCGGTCGGTGACGCCGTCGTTCAGCGGGCCGGGCATGCGCCACTCGCCGTGGAAGGTGAACAGCATGTCGCCGCAGAGGCGCGGTTCGCCGGTCGTCGGGTCGTCGCCGAAGGCGAACACCCTGAGGTCGCGGCGCGAGCCGATCTGGCCGAGCGACAGCCAGCCCTTCGTCGACCCCGGACAGAAGGCGGCGATCATGATCCGGCCTTCCTGCGCGTCCGGGTCGATGGCGTAGAGCGTCCCGGTCCCGGCCTCGGCGCCCATCAGGGCGTCGAGCTTGCGGTTGATCTCGCCGTCGGTCGACGGACGCGGCACGACGCCGACCGCCACCGCCGTGGCCCGCACCGCGTAGACGCGCGTGCGCAGCAGCGACTTGGTGAACACGAACGTCAGGCCCGCCCCGGTCAGTCGCCGGGCCGTGGGCGAGACCGCGTCATAGGTGACCATGCGCTTCTGGGCCGCGAAGGCCGGGGCGGCGAGGGACAGGATCAGGACCGCCAGGGCGGCGGTGCGGAACGGACGGGTCATGGAAGAACTCTTACGGGGTCTTGCGGCGCTGGCCGCGCAGGTCGGCGAGGTCGCCCTCGAAGCCGGACAGCTTCCAGGTCCCCTCGACGTTGGTGAAGGTCAGCAGGCAGGGCCCGTCCTTCTTCTTCGTCGCGCAGACCCGGCCGTCGTCGAGGTATTTCAGCGCGGCGCCGATCGCCAGGCGGTCGGGCAGCGGCTTGTCCGGCGTGTAGCCGTAGTAGTTGGCCACCGCGCGGAACACCTCCGGCCGGATCAGCGCCTCGACGGCGATGTCGGCCAGGTTGGGCGCGATCAGCGCCGCCAGGGCCCTGGCCCCGTCGTCCATGTCCGGGCGGGTGGTTTCGCGCATCACCCGGCCCTCGAGGTTCTGCTTGAGGGCCTTGCGGTCGACATAGCGGTCGAACGCCGCGCGGTCGTTGTCGCGGATCGCCACCAGCAGGCTGTGCACGTCTCCGGCCGCGTCGAACCGGCTGGCCGTGGCGCAGCCGGCGAGGGTGACGACCATGAGCGCGAGGAGGGCGAGCGTGCGGATCATGGGGTCTCCTTGCCGCGATCAGACGGCGGAAATGGGGCGGTCAGGACCGGGTTTCAGCACCAGGCTGGCGACCAGCGCGACGGGCAGACCGAAGATGAAGGCGTGCACCAGCAGGCTCTCGGCCAGCACCATCGGGGCCATCTTGCCGTGCCCGGCCAGCGACAGCGGGGTGATGATGAAGCGCATCACGGTGAACATGGCCAGGCCGAACAGGGTCCCGTTGAGCCACGGTCGGGCGATCTCGCGCGGCGGGGTGACGACGCAATAGATCAGGGCCGCGACGACGGCGATGCCCAGGTCGGAGACGAATCCAAGCGCGGCCATCGGCAGGCCGCCGGCCATCGCCGCGTCCCGCCCGACCCAGCCGGCCGCGACCGACCGGCAGACGATGTCCAGCGGAACGCCGAACTGCGCCGTGGCGGCGAGCAGATCGCCCGGCCCGGCGATGGCTCCGCCGACCACGCCGGCGAGGATCTGCTTTCGTGTGATGGGCATCCGTCTCTCCCCAAAGAGTCGGCGCGACCCGGTTGGTCCGGGGCTGCGCTTGCGCGTCCAGGTGAAGAACAGGGCGCCTCCGCCCCCGGGTCAAGGGCGCGCCCCGCCCGTCAGCCGCGCCGCGCGGCGAAGGCCCTCTCGGTCCGCGGCGTCGCCGCCCAGTCGATCATCCCGCCGCGCCCATGGCGAACCGCGCCACATCGCAGGGCGGGTCCGGACTGACAGAGAGACCGGGGTCCACCAACGAAAAAGGCGCGGAGATCGCTCTCCGCGCCTTTCGCAGTGTCGCTCGTGAAGCGTCCTACGCCAGCTGGCGCTTGACCTCTTCGACGGTGAAGCATTCGATCTCGTCGCCTTCGCGGATGTCCTGGAAGCCGGCGAACGCCATGCCGCACTCCATGCCGTTGGTGACTTCCGCCACCTCGTCCTTGAAGCGCTTGAGCGTCTGCAGGGTGCCCAGTTCCAGCACGACCACGTTCTCGCGGACGATCCGGACCTTGGCGCCGCGGCGGACAACGCCCTCGGTGACCCGGCAGCCGGCGACCTTGCCGACCTTCGAGATGTCGAAGGCCTGCAGGACCTTGGCGTTGCCGAGGAAGGTTTCGCGCTGGATCGGCGCCAGCATGCCCGAGAGCACGCCTTTGATGTCGTCGATCAGGTCGTAGATGATCGAATAGTAGCGGATCTCGACGCCTTCGCGCACGGCCAGGTCACGGGCCTGACGAGAGGCGCGGACGTTGAAGCCGAGCAGCGGGGCGCCGGCGCCCTTGGCCAGCATCACGTCGCTTTCGCTGATCGCGCCGGCGCCGGAAAGGATGATGCGGGCGCGGACTTCGTCCGTGCCGATCTTCTCCAGCGCGCCGACGATGGCTTCGACCGAACCCTGCACGTCGCCCTTGATGACCAGGGGCAGCTCGCTGATGCGCTTGTCCTGCAGCTTGGCCATCATGTCGGCCATCGAGGCGCCGGCCATCGGACCGCTGGCGGCGGACCGCTCGCGCTTCACCCGGACACGGTACTCGGTCAGCTCGCGGGCGCGGGCCTCGTTCTCGACCACGGCGAACGGCTCGCCGGGATCGGGCGTGCCGTCGAGGCCGAGGATCTCGACCGGGGTCGAGGGACCGGCTTCGGTCAGCTGCTCGTCGCGTTCGTTGAGCAGGGCGCGAACCTTGCCCCAGGCGGCGCCGGCCACGACGATCTCGCCGCGACGCAGGGTGCCGCGCTTGACCAGCACCGTGGCGACAGCGCCGCGACCCTTGTCCAGCTTGGATTCGATGACCACGCCCTCGGCCGTGCGGTCGGGGTTGGCCTTGAGGTCCAGCAGTTCGGCCTGCAGCAGGATGCGCTCGACCAGTTCGTCCAGGCCCGCGCCGGTCTTGGCGGAGACTTCGACGATCTGGGTTTCGCCGCCGAGGCTTTCGACGACGATCTCGTGCTGCAGCAGCTCGTTGACGACCCGCGTCGGATTGGCGTCCGGCTTGTCCATCTTGTTGACGGCCACGATGATCGGGACCCCGGCCGCCTTGGCGTGCTGGATGGCCTCGATCGTCTGCGGCATGACGCCGTCATCGGCCGCCACCACGAGGATGACGATGTCGGTGATGTTGGCGCCGCGGGCGCGCATGGCGCTGAACGCCGCGTGGCCCGGGGTGTCGAGGAAGGTGACGCGGTCGCCGCTCTTCAGGCGGACCTGGTAGGCGCCGATGTGCTGGGTGATGCCGCCGGCTTCGCCCGCCACCACGTCGGTGGCACGCAGGGCGTCGAGCAGGCTGGTCTTGCCGTGGTCGACGTGACCCATGACCGTCACGACCGGGGCACGGGGCTCCAGGTGATCGTCGTGGTCGTCGGCGTCGAGGAAGCCCTCTTCGACGTCGGCTTCCGACACGCGGCGGACGGTGTGGCCGAATTCGGTGGCCACCAGTTCGGCGGTGTCGTTGTCGATCACGTCGTTGATCTTCAGCATCACGCCCTGACGCATCAGGAACTTGATGATGTCGACGCCGCGCACGGCCATCCGGTTGGACAGCTCCTGCACGGTGATGACGTCGGGAATGACCACTTCACGGGCCACGCGGGCCTGTTCTGCGGCGCCGCCACGGCGCTTTTCCTTCTCGCGTTCACGGGCCCGGCGGACCGAGGCCAGCGAGCGCATGCGCTCGGCGGCGCCCTCGTCGTCACCGGCCAGGACCTGGATGGTCAGGCGGCCTTCGCGACGCTTGGGTTCGCCCTTGGTGCGCGAGACGGCCTTGCCGGGCGCGGCGCCCTTGCGACGATCATCATCATCGTCGGGACGGCGGTCGATGACCGCGCCGGCGCCGCCGGGCCGCGGGGCCTGACGGGTGGCGCGCTGGATTTCAGGCGTGGCCGGAGCCGCCGCGGGCTGACCCGGACGGGCGCCGCGCGGACCGCCGGGGGCCGCGCCCGGACGGGGCGCGGGACGCGGGGCCAGGGCCGAATATCGGACGGTCTCGCCCGGACGCGCATTGTCGCGCGGCGGACGGGCGTCGCCCTCACGCGGCGTGCGCGGGGTGAAGGGACGGTCGCCTTCGGGGCGCGGCGTGCGCTGGCCGAAGTTGGCCGCGTCCGGCCGCGGGGCCCGCTGGTTGTAGGGACCGGCGTTGGGCGGACGGTAGGTGGTGGTGCTCGAGCGGTCGTCGCGACGTTCGCGCGACGGCTCGTAGGAGCGGGTCTGGTTGGCCTGGGGCGCGGCCGGAGCCGGCGTCGGGGCCTGGGCGACCGGCGCGGGGGCCGGCGTCGGGGCGACCGGGGCCGGAGCGGGCGCGGCGGCGACAGGCGCGGCCGGAGCCGGCGTCGCTACGGGCGCCGCTGCGGCCGGGGCCGCGGGCGTCGGAGCGGGCGTCGGCGCGCGGGCAGCCTGTTCAGCGGCGCGGGCGCGGGCCTCTTCCTCGGCGCGGGCGCGGGCCTGGGCGGCCTGACGCTCCTGGGCTTCGCGGGCGGCGTCGATGGCGCGCTGGCGGGCGGCGTGCTCCTCGGCGGACAGGCCGCCGGGGTTGGAAACGGTCGGGCGACCACCGCCCTGAGCCGGACGCGGATCATAGGTCGTACGCTTTTCAGCGGCGGACGGACCGGCAAGGTTGCCGCCGCCACCCGGCGCGTGCGTGCGCACCCGCTTGGTTTCGACCACCACCGTCTTCGACCGGCCGTGACTGAAGGTCTGCTTGACCACGCCCGCATTCACCGAGCCCGCGCGGGGCTTCAGGGTGAGGGAGGGGCGGGCGGGCCGGCCGTTGTCGTTCTCGTCGCTCATGCGTCTCGCTTAACTCTCAGCCGGCGTATCCGGCTTTAAATCGTCTAGTTCAAACCGCGAAGGGACCGAGGCGTCGCCGCCCGGTCTTCTACGGCTCCTCGCGCCAACTCTCGGGGAGAAGCGGACGGAAGCCTGATAGTCGCTGGGCGTCTGAAGTCCAGCGTCCGGAGGCTCGCCCCGCAAGGAAGGCGGTGTGTATCACATTCTCGCCCCCCAAGGCCAAACCCAATTCCTCGGAGGAAAAAAGGCCGAACAGGCGGGGCGGAGACGGGCTGGAATGGATCGCGCCGAGCAGCTTGCGACGCCCGTCCGCGGCGCCGTCGGTCGCCTCGATCAGCCAGGCGGCCTTGCCGCCGCGGATCGACGACATGACCTTCTCGAACCCCGAAGTAAGGTCTCCCGAGCGCCGTGCAAGGCCCAGCCCGTCAAGAAGCCGCTTCAGCAGCAGGGATTCGACCTGGTCGGCGAGCGTCGCCGGTGCGATCAGCTTCGTCTTGGCCGAGCGCGAGAACAGGCCCTTCTTCGCGGCCGTCTCGACGCTCGCCCGGTCGGCCGCCACCCACATGCCGCGGCCCGGCAGCTTGCGCGCCAGGTCGGGCGTGACCACGCCGTCCGGTCCGGCGACGAAACGGATCAGCCGGTCCTCGTCCATGACCTCGCCGGAGACGATGTCGCGACGTTCGCGGGAGGCCTGGGCGTGGGTGGAGGGAGCGCGCATGGGGTCAGGGGCCAGGGGCTAGGGGCTAGGGGCTAGTGAAGAGTTGAGGGTCAGCGCGATCGGCTAACCCCTAATCCCTAATCCCTAGTCCCTTCCCTCACGCGTCCTGCGCCTCGCCTTCAGCGGCGGCCAGATCGAGGTCCTCGGGATTGTCGAGACCCTCGGACTCGGCCTCCGGCTCGTATTCCGGCTCGTACTCGGGTTCCGGCGGGGCCTCGACCCAGCCCATCACCACGCGGGCGCGCATGATCAGCGCTTCGGCGTCGTCGGGGCTCAGGGCGAAGGCTTCGAGGATGCCCGGCTCGCGAACCCGCTCGCCGTTCTTGTTCTCGAACCAGCCGCGCAGATCGTCCGGCACCAGGCCGGCGAGGTCCTCGACGGTCTTCACATCGCCTTCGCCGAGGGCCACGGCCATCGGCAGGGTGACGCCCTCGATCTCCAGCACGGCGTCCTCGACGCCCAGCTCGACGCGACGGGCGTCCTGGGCGGCGGCTTCCTTGTCGAGGAATTCGCGGGCGCGGGTCTGCAGTTCCTCGGCGGTGTCCTCGTCGAAGCCTTCGATGGCCGCGATTTCATGCGGCTCGACGTAGGCCACGTCCTCGACCGAGACGAAGCCTTCGGTGGCCAGCAGCTGGGCGATGACCTCGTCCACGTCCAGGGCTTCCTGGAACAGGGCGGTGGTCTCGGCGAACTGCTTCTGCCGGCGCTCGCTCTCCTGCGACTCCGTCATGATGTCGATCTGCCAGCCGGTCAGCTGCGAGGCGAGACGGACGTTCTGGCCGCGACGGCCGATGGCCAGCGACAGCTGCTCGTCGGGCACGACCACTTCGACGCGCTCGTCTTCCTCGTCCATGACGACCTTGGAGACCTCGGCCGGGGCCAGGGCATTGACGATGAAGGTCGCCTCGTCCGGGTTCCACTGGATGATGTCGATCTTCTCGCCCTGCAGTTCGGCGACGACCGCCTGGACGCGCGAGCCGCGCATGCCGACGCAGGCGCCGACGGGGTCGATGCTGGAGTCGTTGGACACCACGGCCATCTTGGCGCGGCTGCCCGGGTCGCGGGCCACGGCGCGGATCTCGATGACGCCGTCGTACACTTCCGGCACTTCCTGGGCGAACAGCTTGGCCATGAAGCCGCCGTGGGCCCGGCTGAGCATGATCTGCGGGCCCTTGGTCTCGCGACGGACGTCGTAGATGTAGCAGCGGATGCGGTCGCCGATGTTGAAGTTCTCGCGCGGGATCGACTGGTCGCGGCGCATGATGCCTTCGCCGCGGCCCAGGTCGACGATGACGTTGCCGTACTCGACGCGCTTGACGCTGCCGTTGACGATCTCGCCGACGCGGTCCTTGAACTCCTCGAACTGGCGCTCGCGCTCGGCCTCGCGGACCTTCCCGGTGACGACCTGGCGGGCCATCTGGGTCTGGACGCGGCCGAATTCGAACGGCGGCAGTTCCTCTTCGGTCACCTGGCCGACGAAGGCGTCGCGGTCGGCGGCGAGGGCGTCCGACAGGCGGATCTTGCCGTGGCCGTCCTCTTCCTCGAACTCGGCGTCGTCCGGCACCACCGTCAGGTAGCGCTTGATCGAGGTCTCGCCGGTCTTCGGATCGATGTGGACCCGGATGTCGTGCTCGGCGCCGTAGCGGCTGCGGGCCGCCTTCTGGATCGCTTCCTCGATGGAGGCGATGACGATCTCCTTGTCGATGCCCTTTTCGCGGGCGACCGCGTCAGCGATCTGCAGGAGCTCGAGCCGGTTGGCGGAAATGCCGGTGGCCATGGTGGGGTTTCCCTGGTTCAGGACTCGTGGTCGGTGTCGGTTTCGGATTGCAGGCGGGCGGCGCGTTCTTCGGCGCCGTGTTTCATCAGCTTGTCGTCGAGGACCAGCTTGGCCTCGAGGATCCATTCGAACGGGATGTAGAGGGTGGTCTCGGCCTCGCCCTCGATGTTGATCCCGACCTGGCCGTCTTCGGTCCCGGCCAGCTCGCCCTTGAAGCGCTTGCGGTTGTCGGCCAGGCGGTCGAGCTCGATGCGGGCCTCGAAGCCTTCCCAGGTGTCGAAGTCCTTCAGCCGGGTCAGCGGCCGGTCGATGCCGGGGCTGGAGACCTCCAGCGTGTATTCGCCGCTGATCGGGTCGGCCGCGTCGAGCACCTCCGAGAAGGCCCGCGACAGCACGGTGCAGCCCTCGACCGTCATGTCGCCGTCCGGCGTCTCGGCCATGATCTGCAGGCGGCGGCGTTCCTTGCCGGCCATCAGACGCAGGCGTACGATCTCGAAACCGGCCGCTTCCGCGACCGGGTCCAGCATTTCGAGCAGTTGGGCGTCTTCCGCCGTCCGCGCGCGCATCCGTCTCAAATCCAAACAAAAAGCGGCGACCTCTCGGTCGCCGCTCGAATGCGCCATCCAGCGCGTTCAAACGATGTGGAGGCCTTTATAGGCCCCTTCATCGCCCTTGTCAGCCCCGGATTCTCAGCGGGCGCCGCCGAGGAAGTCCATCTTGCCGATCGGCGCGCCGTTGGCCCGCAGCAGGGCGTAGGCGATGGTGATGTGGAAGAAGAAGTTCGGCAGCGCGAAGCCGGTCAGATAGTCGGCGCCGGCGAACTTCATTTCGCCGTTGGGGAACTTCAGCACCACCTCGCGATCCTCCGCGCCGTCGAAGGCGGCGGCTTCGACGCTGTTCGCGTAGGCGATCGTCGCGGCGATGCGCGCCTTCAGCTCCCCGATCGTGGTTTCGGTGTCGGGCATCGACGGCGGCTCGACGCCGGCCAGCCGGGCGATGGCGCCCTTGGCGCTGTCGGAGGCCATCTGGATCTGGCGCGGGAAGGGATGCATGTCCGGCGCGAGGCGGGCCTCGAGCAGCGTCGCTTCGGCGACGCCGGCGGCCAGCGCCTTGTCGATCATCGCCGACAGGTTGGTCAGGGCGCGCGTGAAGACCGGCGCGGACGCCTGGTGGATCGTGAAGCTCATGGTCGGATGTCCTGGAAGAAGGGTGTGTGTGGTGCGGCGATCAGATCGGGATTCGGGGGGTGGAAAGCTAGAGGCCGCCTTCCGCCTGTTCGGGAGGGCTAGGTCCTGACGAAGTCCAGGAACACCGGCGGGCAGTCGCCGAGCTGTTTTTCCTCGTAGCGGGTCGTCAGGTGGTCGGCGGGCGGGACGGACGTATCGCCGTCGACCGCGGTGAACAGGCCTGTGGCGGGGACGCGGACGCGGGTCCAGTCGGCGTAGTCGGCCCAGTCGGTGGCGAAGCGCAATCCGCCGCCCGGCTTCAACAGCCGGGCCAGCTCGACGAGGAATTCGCTCTGGACGAGGCGCCGCTTGTGGTGCCGCGATTTTGGCCAGGGATCGGGGAACAGGATGAACACCCGGTCGAGACAGCCGTCCGGCAGGCGGGCGGCCACCTCGCGGGCGTCGCCCTGGTGCACCCGGACGTTGGTCAGACCCCGTTCCTCGATGTGGCGCAGGGCGCTGGCCACGCCGTTGAGGAAGGGCTCGACGCCGATGATCAGGGTGTCGGGCGACCGTTCCGCCTGGCCGGCCATGTGTTCGCCGCCGCCGAAGCCGATTTCCAGCCAGACGGCCTTCGCCTCCGGCATCAGGTCGCGCGGCGCGAACGGGACCTCCGGAATCTCGACCTTCGGCCCCAGGCTCTCCAGCAGCTCGGCCTGTTTGGCCTTGATCGGCCGGGCCTTGATCCGGCCGTAGCTGCGCAGGGCGCCGTGCGGTTGTTGCGGGGTGATGGTCATGGGGGCGGGGCTGAGGGCTTGGTGCGAGAAGGGCGTAGCTATTAGGGAGTAGGGCGTAGCACGTCGAGAGTGCGGCCCGCTCCGTTCGACTACTCCCTACGCCCTAACCCCTACGCCCTAGGCCAGCTTCTTCAGCTCAGGCACCAGGTCGGTCTTCTCCCAGCTGAAGCCCCCCTCGTTGTCCGGCGTGCGGCCGAAATGGCCGTAGGCGGCGGTGCGGGCGTAGATCGGCCGGTTGAGGCCCAGGTGCTCGCGGATCGCCCGCGGCGTCGCGCCGTTGATCAGGTCCGGCAGGATCTTCTCCAGCAGGGCCGGATCAACGCGGCCCGTGCGGTGCAGGTCGACGTGGAACGAAACCGGCTGGGCCACGCCGATGGCGTAGGCGATCTGGATCGTGCAGCGGTCGGCGAGGCCGGCCGCCACGACGTTCTTGGCCAGGTAGCGGCAGGCGTAGGCGGCCGAACGGTCGACCTTGGTCGGGTCCTTGCCGCTGAAGGCGCCGCCGCCGTGCGGGGCCGCGCCGCCGTAGGTGTCGACGATGATCTTGCGGCCGGTCACGCCCGCGTCGCCGTCCGGCCCGCCGATCTCGAACTTGCCGGTCGGGTTGATCAGCCACTGGGTCTTCTTCGTCACCAGTCCGTCCGGGAAGATCGACAGGATGTGCGGCCGGATCATCTCCAGCACGCGCTTGCTGGTCGGCGACTTGCCGCCGATCTTCTTCTTGTGCTGGTGCGAGACGACGATCGACACGACCCGCTGCGGGCGGCCGTCGGCGTCGTATTCGAGCGTCACCTGGCTCTTGGCGTCCGGCTCGAGGTCCGGCAGCTCGCCCGAGTGACGCAGCTCGGCCAGCCGGCGCAGGATGTTGTGGCTGTACTGCAGGGTCGCCGGCATGAACTCCGGCGTCTCGGTGCTGGCGTAGCCGAACATGATGCCCTGGTCGCCGGCGCCCTCGTCCTTGTTGGCCCCGGCGTCAACGCCCTGGGCGATATGGGCGGACTGGCCGTGCAGGTAGCAGGCGTACCTGGCCTTCTCCCAGTGGAAGCCCTTCTGCTCGTAGCCGATGTCGCGGATCGCCGCGCGGACCCTGGGCTCCAGCGACTTGATGATGTCCTTGGTGAAGGCCTTGTTGGCGGCCTTGTCGCCGCCCGGCTTTCCGGCCCGGACCTCGCCCGCGAGGATCACGCGGTTGGTGGTGACCAGGGTTTCGCAGGCGACGCGCGCCTCGGGATCGGCCGTCAGGAAGGCGTCGACGACCGTGTCGCTGATCCGGTCGGCGACCTTGTCCGGGTGGCCTTCGGAGACACTTTCGCTGGTGAAGAGATAGGAAGAACGATTCACAACCAGGCTCCGGATACGACGAGACCGCCCGGAACGAGCGGTCTCGAGGAACCTATAAAGATATCCTTATATCCGCAAGCGACCTGCAGCCGCCGGCGGACAGGGACGATCACGCCTCGCCGGCCTCGGCGTCTTCTTCCTCGGCCATGGAGCGGACCAGGTCGAGAATCCGGCGGCGGACGCGGCCGCGCTTGATCTTGGGGAACAGCGCCGCGAGCTCGAGGCCTTCGGGCGTCATCAGGAAGTCGTGGATGAAGGGCTCGGCGCCGCTCTCGGCCACGCCCTCGGCGCGGGCGGTCGACGGGTCCACCAGGCCTTCAAAGAAGTAGGCGATCGAGGTCTGCAGCGACTTGGCGATTTCGTAGAGCTTGCTGGCGCTCACCCGGTTGGCGCCACGTTCGTACTTCTGGACCTGCTGGAAGGTCAGGCCAAGATCGTCGGCCAGGCGTTCCTGCGACACGCCCAGCAGTTTGCGGCGCATGCGAATTCGACCGCCAACGTGAAGGTCAACGGGATTGGGGGAGCGGTCAGTTTCAGTCGTCGTCGTCATGAGGGCCTGATCTGTGAAAATGGCATTTTCAATTGTTCGTCCCCCTAAGTCCTATTTCGCCGCCATTTCAAGTCGGGAACCACCCGTTTGAGTAGTCCAATGAGGCCCGAAATGAGCAGCATCACCAGGAACGGCGTGTCGCCAAGTCGCCTATAGGGCGTGTCGAAACGTCGCGAAGGCAATGCTTTGTCGATAACCCCGCTGTCTCCGAGGCGCAAGACGCCGGGTATTGTGGCGCCGGTCGCGTCGATCAGGCCCGATACCCCGGTTGGCGTCGCGCGAACGATCGGGATGCCTTCCTCGATTGCACGATAACTGGACAGGTTGAGGTGTTGCAGCGGTCCGCTGGTCGCGCCGAACCAGGCGTCATTGGAGACGTTGACGATGAAGTCAGGCCTTGTGCGGGAAGCCATTGCTCCGTTCCGGGTGAAGCCGGGGTAGAGGCCTTCGTAGCAGATCAGGGGCTGGAACACGGGCAGGCCGGCCGGATGCAGCGGCGCCGGCGGCGGGCCGGGACTGAAGCCGTCGCCGACGTGAACCAGCGTCTTTACCCCCCAGGCGCCCATCAGCTTGTCAAACGGCAGGAACTCGCCGAACGGCACCAGCCGGTATTTGTCGTAGACGCCGGAGGCCTCGAGACCTTCGCCCGTGCGGAGAACGGCGACGAGGCTGTTGAACACGCGATAGTCCGACTGCGTCCCTTCGACGCGGTAGGCCCCGACCAGCAGGGTCTGGCCCGGTTTGAGCGACCCCTCGATGGCCTTTCGTGTCCAGGTGCCGGGGGCCAGATAGTTGTCGATGGCGTCCGGAATCGCTCCTTCGGGCCAGACCACGATGTCGGCGACCCGGCCGCCCGGATAGGGACGCGAGGTCAGGGCGACATACTTGTCGACGATGCGCTGGAACTCGGCGGGATCGTACTTGGCCGACTGGTGGATATCGGCCTGAACGATGCGGATGACCGGCGCCGTCTGGCCGGGGGACGCCGGGTGGGGCCGGGTGCGGACGACGCCGAACAGGAACAGCCCGGCGAAGGTCGCCGCCGCCAGGCCGATGGCCGCCTTGCCGGCCCGCCCCTCGCGCCAGACGGCCAGGGCCGCGGCCATGGCCAGGGTCAGCCAGGTCAGGCCATAGGCCCCGACCAGCGAGGCGGTCTGCGACATCGCCGACCCGGCCTTCCAGGTCTCGCCCGGCAGGTTCCACGGAAAGCCGGTCAGGACATGGCCGCGCAGCCACTCGAAACCGGCGAACACGCCGGCGAAGACCAGCACGCGGGTGACGCCGGTCATCCCGGTCCAGCGATAGACGAGGCAGGCCGCGCCCCAGAACAGCGCCACGCCGCCGGCCATCAGGGTGACGGCGAACGGGGCCATCCAGCCCTGGTTGGCGGCGTCGACCAGGAAGGCCTCGGCGATCCACCAGGTGCCGACGGCGAAATAGGCCAGGCCCGCCAGCCAGCCGCGCCAGAAGGCCGAGCGCAGCGGCCGGCCGGCGTCGGCCGTGTCGACCAGCCAGAGCAGCAGGGGATAGCCCAGCAGGCCCGGCAGGACGCCGAACGGGGGGTGGGCGAGGGCCGTGGCGAGCCCGGCGGCCAGCGCCAGCGCCCAGCGGGGGATCCGGGCCGGATCGAGGCGGGTCACGCCGGCGCGGTCTCGTCCGCCGCCGGCTCGACGGGACGCGGCCGGAAGCGAACGCGCTTCACCCGGCGCGGATCGGCGGCGATGATCTCGATGTCATAGGCGTCCGACAGGCGGATCACGTCGCCCCGGCGCGGCACGCGGCCGGCGATGGCGCTGACCAGGCCGCCGACCGTGTCGATGTCTTCCTCGTGGTCGCCGTCGCCGAGCTGGTCCTCGCCGAGCACCGCCTCGAGGTCCTCGAGCAGCGCGCGGGCGCTGGCCTCGATGATGCCGTCCTCCAGCACGCGCAGGCCGGTGACCGCCGCATCGTCATGCTCGTCGGCGATGTCGCCGACCACGGCCTCGATCAGGTCTTCCAGCGTCACCAGTCCCTCGGTGCCGCCGTATTCGTCGATGACCAGCGCCATGTGCACGCGGGTCTTCTGCATCTGGGCCAGCAACGTGGCCGCGCGCATCGAGCCGGGCACCCCCGGGGCCGGGCGGCGCAGGCGCTTGAGCACGCCCGCGGGGCGGCGGCCCTTGCTGGCCAGCAGCTTGAACACGTCCTTGATGTGCACGAAGCCGATCGGGTCATCGAGCGTGCCGCGGTAGACCGGCAGGCGTGAGTGCTCGGTCTCGCTGAACTGGGCGACCAGGGCGTCGAACGAGGTGTTGAACTCGACCGCAACGATATCGGCCCGGGGGGTCATGACATCGTCGACCGTCAGGGTCTGGAAGGCTCGGGCCTGGGCGGCAAGGGTCTCGCCGGCCTGGGTGGTCGGCTCCAGGTCGGCGACGGGCTCGCCGGCGAGGCCGTGGCGCACCCGGCTGAACAGGGACCAGAAGCCGCGCTTCGGCTTCGGCGTTTCGGGCGGCGAACTTGCGTCGTCGGAAGTGGTCATTGTGCTCAGGCGTAGGGGTCGGGAACGTCGAGGCCGGCAAGGATCTGCCGTTCCAGCGCTTCCATCTCCTCGGCTTCGGTCTCCGTCTTGTGGTCGTACCCTACAAGATGGAGCACGCCGTGCGCCACCAGGTGTTGCAGATGATGCGCCAGCGGCTTGCCTTGCTCGGCCGCCTCGCGGGCGCAGACGCCGTAGGCCAGGGCGATGTCGCCCAGATGATGCTCGGGATTGGCCGGGGCCGGGAAGCTCAGCACGTTGGTCGGGCCGGCCTTGTCGCGGAAGCGCAGGTTGAGGTCGGCGACCGTCGCGTCGTCGGTCAGCAGGATGGTCAGGCCGCCTTCTGCGGTGGCCGACTCGGCCGCGGCCAGGGCCAGGGCCTCGGCGTCCGGCAGGGCGGCGGACCAGGCTTCGTCCTCGATCTCGATGTCGATGCCCAAGGCGCTACTGCCCGGTGCGCTTGGCCGCGTCGGCGTCATAGGCGCGGACGATGCGGGCGACCATCGGGTGGCGGATCACGTCGGCGGCGGTGAAGCGGGTCACCGCCACGCCCTCGACGCCCTCGAGAATGGCCACGGCGTGGGCCAGGCCGGAGTCGTTGGGATTGAGCAGGTCGATCTGGCTGGGATCGCCCGTGACAGCCATGCGCGAGCCTTCGCCCAGGCGGGTCAGGACCATCTTCATCTGCAGCCGGCTGGTGTTCTGCGCCTCGTCGACGATGACGAAGGCATGCGCCAGGGTGCGGCCGCGCATGAAGGCGATCGGGGCGACCTCGATCTCGCCCTTGTCGCGGCGGCGGCGCAGCTGGTCGGCGCCCATCAGCTGGGTCAGGGCCTCCCAGACGGGCGCCATGTAGGGATCGACCTTCTCCGTCAGATCGCCCGGCAGGAAGCCCAGCCGCTCGCCGGCCTCGACGGCCGGCCGGGTGACGATCAGCCGGTCGATGTCGCCGCGCATCAGCATGGCCGCGCCGTGGGCCACGGCGAGGAAGGTCTTGCCGGTGCCGGCGGGACCAAGGCCGAACACCAGGTCGTGGCGGCCGAGGTCGTCCATGTAGCGCGCCTGGGTCGCTGTCTTGGGCGAGACCGGGCCGCGCCGCGCGCCGCCGGCCACGCCGGGGGCGGCCGGGGCGTCTCCGGTGCGGGCGTCGCCGATGGCCACGCGCACATCGGCGTCGGCCACCGGCGCGCCGGAGTCGGCCAGCTCGGCCAGGGCCTGGACGGCGCGTTTGGCCGCCGCGCGGCCGCGCAGGTCGCCGGCCAGCGACACGCCGCCGCCGGGGGTCTCGAGCAGCACCTTGAAGGCGTCCTCGATCAGGGCCGCGTGCCGGCCGCCGGGGCCGGACACGGCGCGGACGGCCGCGTCGGACAGGTGCAGGAATTCAGGCGGACGGCTCATGCTGTTTCCAGAACCAGCGACCCGGACAGACTGTTCCGGGTGGCGCTGTCGATCCGCACGGGCAGGATCTGGCCGATCAGCCGCTCGGGGCCGTCGATATGCACCGGCTGCAGCCAGGGCGAACGGCCGCCGATCTGGCCGGGATGGCGGCCGGTCTTCTCGATCAGCACCGGGGCGACGCGGCCGACCACCGAATGGTTGAAGGCCTCCTGCTGCTCCTGCAGCAGGGCGTTCAGCCGCTGCAGCCGCTCGTCCATCACCTCGGCCGCGACCTGGCCCGGCATGGCCGAGGCCGGGGTGCCGGGGCGGCGGCTGTACTTGAACGAGAAGGCGCCGGCGTAGCCGACCTCGCGCACCAGATCCAGGGTCGCCTCGAAGTCGCTGTCGCGCTCGCCGGGGAAGCCGACGATGAAGTCGCAGCTCATGGCGATGTCCGGCCGGGCGGCGCGGATCTTCTCGATCAGGCGGATGTAGTGCTCGGCCGTGTGCCCGCGGTTCATGGCCTTGAGGATGCGGTCGCTGCCCGACTGCACGGGCAGGTGCAGGTAGGGCATCAGCGCCTCGACCTCGCCGTGGGCGGCGATCAGGGCGTCGTCCATGTCGCGCGGGTGGCTGGTGGTGTAGCGGATGCGGTCGAGGCCCTCGACGGCCGCCAGCTGGCGCACCAGACCGGCCAGGCCGCCGGCGTCGCCGTCATAGGCGTTGACGTTCTGGCCCAGCAGGGTGACCTCGCGCACGCCCTTGGCGGCCAGCACCCGGGCCTCGGCGAGGATGTCGCCGGCCGGCCGCGACCACTCGCCGCCGCGGGTGTAGGGCACCACGCAGAAGGTGCAGAACTTGTCGCAGCCCTCCTGCACCGTGAGGAAGGCGGTCACGCCGGTGACGTGGCGGTCCCTGGGCAGGGCGTCGAACTTTTCGTCGGCCGCGAAATCGGCGCTGAGCCGCTCGCCGGTGGCGCGGTGGGCGCGGGCGATCAACTCGGGCAGCTGGTGATAGGCCTGCGGTCCGACCACGAGGTCCACGGCCGGCTGGCGGCGCATGATTTCCTCGCCTTCGGCCTGGGCGACGCAGCCGGCGACGGCGATGGTCATGCGGCCGCCGCTGTCGGCCTTGCGACCCTTCATCAGCTTGATCTGGCCGAGTTCGGAATAGACCTTCTCGGTGGCCTTCTCGCGGATGTGGCAGGTGTTGAGCACCACCAGGTCCGCGCCTTCCGGCTCGTCGGTCACGGCATAGCCCAGCGGGCGCAGGACATCGGCCATGCGCTCGCTGTCATAGACGTTCATCTGACAGCCGTAGGTCTTGATGTAGAGGCGCTTCGTCGGCGCGGCGTCGGTCATGGACGCGTTATGGGGGCCGGGGGGCGGCGGCGCAAGATTGGGGCGTGGGGAGCGGAGCGTCGCCAAGGGACTAGGGGCTAGGGGCTAGGGGCTAGTGAAGAACACCCACCGCAGCCACCCCGCTCGACTAACCCCTAATCCCTACCCCCTAATCCCTACTCTTCCAGCGGCACCCCGTAGAGCTCCAGCCGGTGATCGACCAGCCGGTAGCCGAGTTTGCGGGCGATGGCCTGCTGCAGGGCCTCGATCTCCTCGTCGACGAACTCGACGACCTTGCCGGTCTTCATGTCGATCAGGTGATCGTGGTGGACGTCGGGCGCCTCTTCGTAGCGGCTGCGGCCGTCGCGGAAGTCGTGGCGCTCGATGATGCCCGACTCCTCGAACAGCCGGACCGTGCGGTAGACCGTGGCGATGGAGATGTGCGGGTCGACCTCGTGGGCCCGGCGATAGAGCTCCTCGACGTCCGGGTGGTCAGCGGACACCGACAGGACGCGGGCGATGACGCGCCGCTGGTCGGTCATGCGCATCCCTTTTTCGACGCACAGTTTTTCGAGGCGTTCCACGGCGGGTCTCCAGGCGAGTCGCGCGCAAGATAGGCGCGCGGGGCTCAGGTGTTAAGCGTGCGACGCATGACGAGGGCGTCGGCGCCGTCGGCGTAGTAGGCGCGGCGCAATCCGGCGGTTTCGAAGGCGGTCGATGCGTAAAGCGCGAGCGCCGCGGTGTTGGTCGCCGCGACCTCGAGAAACAGGCTGTCGGCCCCGCGCGCCCGGGCGAGGTCGGCGGCCGCCTCGACCAGCGCCCGACCCGCGCCGTTGCGGCGGACCATCGGCGCGACCGCGAGGGTCAGGATCTCGGCCTCGTCGGCCACCGCGCGGCAGAGGATGAATCCCTGGCCGTCGAGCATCAGGCCAAAGACGTTGAAGGTGACCAGCAGCGCCTCGAAGGCCGCTTCGTCCCACGGCCGCTCGAAGGCGGCGGCGTGCAGCACGGCCAGCTGGCGCGCATCGTCGTGAAGGACCTTGCGCGGGGTCATATCGGCAGTTTGGCGTCGGGCGCGCGCAGATAGAGCGGTCGGGGCGGCTTCAGCGGGTCGGGGCCGCGCTGCGCCAGGCGGGCGACGGCCACGGGGTCCGGGCCGTCGGGCGTCAGCACGGTCGCCGACGGCAGGGCCGGGGCCAGCAGCGGCGCGCCCGAGCCGACCAGGGTCGCCGGGCCGCCGTGATAGAGTTCGGCCAGCCGGGCGGCGGCGTCCGCGGCCGCCAGGGCGTCCGGGGCCATCAGGGCGACGCCATCGCCGAACATCTGCACATAGACCTGCTCGCGCCGGGCATCGATCACCGCCACGACGAAGCCGGGCTGCCCGTAGGCCAGGGCTTCCAGCGCACCGACCCCGACGCAGGGGATCGACAGGGCCGAGGACAGACCCTTGGCGAAGGCCAGGCCGACGCGCAGGCCGGTAAAGCTGCCGGGGCCGACGGTGACGCCGATGCGGGTCAGGGCCGGAAAGCCGACGCCCGCCTCGGCCATCAGCGCCTGGACCAGCGGGGCCAGCCGTTCCTGGTGGCCGCGCGGCATGGCCTCCGAGCGGGCGGCCAGCACCGTCTCGCCGTCCAGCAGGGCGGCCGAGCAGGCGGTCAGGCAGGTGTCGAGGGCGAGGATCACGGCCGGCCGCTTTGGGGCCGACCGTGAGTCCGGAACGCGCTGAAGCGGCGGAAAGCGATCATCCGCCTCTCTTAGGCGAAGCGGGCCGCCTGCTCAAAGGTCAGACGCGGATTGCGCGGATACAGGTTCTCGGTCGTGCCGTGGCCGAGGCTGGCGATGAAGTTGGACTTGATGTTGGTCCCGGCGAAGAAGGCCGCGTCGACGCCGGCGTTGTCGAAGCCCGACATCGGGCCGGCGTCGAGGCCCAGCGCCCGGGCGGCGATGATCAGATAGGCGCCCTGCAGCGAGCCGTTGCGGAAGGCCATCGGCTCGGCGTGCGGCGTGCCCTTGAGGCCCACCAGCATGGTCGGGGCGTTGGGGAACAGCAGGGCGTTGTGGTCCATGAAGTCCAGGTCGTGGCCGATGATCACGGTCACCGGGGCCTGCAGGATCTTCGCCTGGTTGTTGCCGCTGGCCAGGGCCGACAGCGTCGCCTTGCCCTCCGGGCTGGTGACGAACACGAACCGCGCCGGCGAGGAGTTGGCCGCCGTCGGGCCGAATTTCGCCAGATCGTAGACCTGCTTCAGCAGGGCTTCCGGCAGGGGCTCGGGGTTCCAGGCATTGTAGGTCCGCGCTTCGCGGAACAGCTGGTCAAGGTCGGCGTCGGGAAGCGGGGCGGCCATGGGGAATCTCCATCCGTATCTGTTACGGTTGCAATATAGGAAACGACGACGCGGCGCCAAGGGGGGCTGCGGGTCGTCACCGTTGATTGTCAGGAAAGCCCAACGTCCGGCGGCCGGCGTTGATCCAGGGCAAGGGGGGAATGGCGGAAAGAACCCCCGCAGTCACCGCTTCGGCGACAGCTCCCCGAAGGGGGAGCATCCTGCCACTCCGCCCTACAGCGTCTGCTCGACCCGCGTCACTTCCGGGACATAGTGCTTGAGCATGTTCTCCACCCCGGCCTTGAGGGTCGCGGAGGAGGAGGGGCAGCCCGAGCAGGCGCCGCGCATGTGCAGATAGACCACGCCGGTCTCGGCCTCGAAGCGCGAGAAGACGATGTCGCCGCCATCCTGGGCCACGGCCGGGCGGATGCGGCTGTCGAGCAGGTCCTTGATCTCGGCGACGATCTGGGCGGTCTCGCCCTCGTAGACCGTCGCGTCGTGGCCGGTCCCGTCGTCGTCGCTGAGGATCGGCGCGCCGCTGGTGAAGTGATCCATGATCGCGGCCAGCACCGGGGCCTTCAGATGGGCCCAGTCGGTGTCGTCGGTCTTGGTCACGGTGACGAAGTCGCCGCCGAAGAAGACGCGGGTCACCTCGCCGAGGTCGAACAGGGCCTTGGCCAGCGGCGAGGAAGCCGCTTCGCCGGCGTCACGGAACTCGCGGGCCCCGTCGCCGAGCACATCCCTGCCGGGCAGGAATTTCAATACCGCCGGATTGGGCGTGGGTTCGGTCTGGATAAACATGAAAATACATGTGGCGTCGCGCACGGGGCGTGACAAGGGCGTCATTTTCTGGCGCTATGTAAGCACTGATAAGATAGCAGCGCATGACGGCGGGGAACGCCGCGGCGTCACAGGGCAAGGGAGACGGCCATGGCCGACGGAAATTTCGATATCGGCAAGGCGCTGCGGGACAAGGCGGAGCGCGACAAGGCCGCGCGGGAACGCGCCTATTCCCTGCCCCTGGACCAGATCAACGTGGTCGATCCCGACCTGTGGGTGAATGACACCCACTGGTCCTATTTCGAACGGCTGCGGAAGGAAGACCCGGTCCACTACTGCACCGTCGACGAGGAAACCGGGCCGTTCTGGTCGGTGACCCGCTTCAACGACATCATGGAAATCGACACCACCCACCAGGTGTTCAGCTCCGACGCCCATCTCGGCGGCATCACCCTGCGCGACTTCGACGAGGACTTCGTCCTGCCGATGTTCATCGCCATGGACCCGCCCAAGCACGACGTGCAGCGCAAGACCGTCTCGCCGATCGTCAGCCCGCACAGCCTGATGCAGCTGGAGCCGATCATCCGCGAGCGCGCCGCCGGCCTGCTCGACAGCCTGCCGATCGGCGAGACCTTCGACTGGGTCGACCGCATCTCCATCGAACTGACCACCCAGATGCTGGCGACGCTGTTCGACTTCCCGTTCCATGACCGCCGCAAGCTGACCCGCTGGTCGGACGTGGCCACGGCCGCGCCGGGCATGGGGGTGATCGAGACCGAGGAACAGCGCCGCGAGGAACTGTTCGAGTGCCTCGCCTACTTCACCAACCTGTGGAACGAGCGGGTCAACGCCCCGCCGGCCAACAACCTGATCTCGCTGCTGGCCCATGGCGAGCAGACCCGCAACATGGAGCCGATGGAGTATCTGGGGAACCTGATCCTGCTCATCGTCGGCGGCAACGACACCACCCGCAACACCATGACCGGCTCGGTGCTGGCGCTGAACCAGAACCCCGACCAGTACGCCAAGCTGAAGGCCAACCCCGAGCTGATCCCGTCGATGGTTTCCGAGACCATCCGCTGGCAGACGCCGCTGGCCCACATGCGCCGCACGGCGCTGGCCGACTACGAGATCGGCGGCAAGACCATCAAGAAGGGCGACAAGGTCGCCATGTGGTACGTCTCGGGCAACCGCGACGAGACGGCGATCGAGAACCCCGACGCCTACATCATCGACCGCGAGCGGCCCCGCCATCACATGTCGTTCGGCTTCGGCATCCACCGCTGCGTGGGCAACCGCCTGGCCGAGATGCAGCTGCGCGTGGTGTGGGAAGAGATCCTCAAGCGCTTCCCGACCATCGAGGTCGTCGGCGAGCCCGAGCGGGTGCCGTCGGCGTTCGTGAAGGGCTACCTGACCCTGCCGGTGCGGATTCCGTCGAAGCTGTAGAGCTCGATTCCTTCCTCCCCGGAGCGTAGCGAGGGGGAGGGGGACCGCCGCGAGGCGGTGGAGGGGGCTGCGCGGACGCGAGCGGCCCCATCCTGAATTCCGGTCTCTCCGGTCTATCCGGCGCCGGCCCCTCCACCATGCTCCGCATGGTCTCCCTCGCCACGCCGCGGGGAGGAAACGCTAGGCCAGATCCGCGATTTCGTCGTCGGTCAGGTCGCCGGGCACCACGGTGACCGGAAGTTTCCGCGATCCCCAGTTGACGCCATCCCGCGCGATCGACGCCACCAGCGGGCCCGGACCCTTGCCGCTGGTCGCGGCGGCGAGGACGAGGATCTTGATGTCGGCGTCGGCGGCGACCACCGCGCGGATCGCCGCGCGGGTCGATTCAGCGTGCTTGATCAGGAATTCGGGGGCCTTGCCGGTGACGGCCACGACCGTCTCGGCCAGCTTCTGCAGCACCGACTCCGCCTCGACCCGCTCCTGGCGCTCCATCTCCTCGCGCACGCCCGACCAGTGCTCGAACACCGCCGGCTCGATGACCCGCAGCAGGCAGACGTGGCCGCCGGTCGACAGCGCCCGCTTGCAGGCATAGCGCAGCGCCGCCCCGGACTCCGGGCTGTCGTCGGCGATGACGAGGAACTTGCGCTGGCTCATGCGGTCAACGGTGGCTCAGGCGCGGAGGTTGGGCAAGGGGCGCGGCGATACGGTGCGGGGTTCGAGACGCTCGCTTGAAGCTCGCTCCTCACCATGACGAAGGAAAGTGCAAGTCACCCCTGCCCGTCATCCTGAGGAGCGATCCCTCAGGATCGCATCTCGAAGGACGCACCGTGCCTCAGCGCCAGAAGCCGACGATCTTCTTCACTTCGTCCAGGGTCGGCGCCGCGACTGCGCGGGCCTTGTCGGCGCCGGCGGCGAGGATGGCGTCGATCTCGGCCGGGTCGGCCATGTAGCGGCGCATGGCGTCGCTGACCGGCGACAGCTTCGCCACCGCCAGGTCGGCCAGGGCCGGCTTGAAGGCGCCAAAGCCCTTGCCGCCGAACTCGGCCAGCACCTCGGCCTTGGTCAGGCCGGCGAGCGCCCCGTAGATGCCCACCAGGTTGTCGGCTTCCGGCCGGGCCTTGAGGTCCTCGAGCGTTTCGGGGAGCGGCTCGGGGTCGGTCTTGGCCTTGCGGACCTTCTGGGCGATGGCGTCGGCGTCGTCGGTCAGATTGATGCGCGAATTGTCCGACGGATCGGACTTGCTCATCTTCGCCGACCCGTCGCGCAGGGACATGATCCGCGCGCCCGGGCCCTCGGTCAGGCCTTCGGGCAGCGGGAAGAAGCCCGGCGCGTCGAAGTCGTGGTTGAACTTGGCGGCGATGTCGCGGGTCAGTTCGAGGTGCTGCTTCTGGTCGTCGCCGACCGGCACATGGGTGCCCTTGTAGAGCAGGATGTCGGCCGCCTGGAGCACCGGGTAGGTGTAGAGGCCCACCGAGCTGCGCTCCTTGTGCTTGCCGCTCTTCTCCTTGAACTGGGTCATCCGGTCGAGCCAGCCGAGGCGGGCCACGCACTGGAAGATCCAGCCGAGTTCGGCGTGCGCCGGCACCGCCGACTGCGGGAAGATGGTCGCGATCTTCGGATCGAGGCCTGCCGCGAGATAGGCGGCCGCGATCTCCCGGGTCTGGTTGGCCAGCTGGGCCGGGTCCTGCCAGACGGTCAGGGCGTGCAGGTCGGCGACGAAGATGAAGGTGTCGGTCTCGTGCTGCAGCCGGGTGAACTTCACCAGGGCGCCGAGATAGTTGCCCAGGTGCAGGGCGCCCGAGGACTGGACGCCGGACAGCACGCGTTGCGGGCCGGAATAGGTGGCGGGAGGCTGATCGGTCATGGATCGGTCTTCTTGAATGGCAGGTCGTTGGGCGCGCGTCGTTACGGACCGCGCGAAGCTCGGCGGGTGTGCGTCAGACGCTGCGCCATCGGCGCGGGGTATGTGCCGCGAGGACCATGACCGCTCGATACGGCAGGCGAGGGCCTAGAGCAAGTCCGCCGGCGGCGCGGCGGCGGCGCCCGGCTTGCGGCGCAGGGCGTCCCTGACCTCGGCGATCGTCACCCCGCCCGAGCCGAGCAGCAGGGCCGGATAGAGGGCGGCGCCGGCCATGCACAGCGCCAGGACGGTGATTTCCTTGGGGCCGAGGCCGATCATGCGGAAGCCGTGCAGCGGGGCCTCCAGCTGGGCGCGGAACAGCTGGGCGCTGAACAGCACCGCGCCGAGCACGCCGCTGGCCACGGCGATGCGGGCCAGCTTGCTCCAGGCGGCGGCGGACGGGGTCCAGTCGCCGCGCTTGCGCAGGGCATGGACCATCTGGGCGACGTTGAGCCAGGAGGCGAAGGCCGTCGCCGCGGCGATGCCCTCGAAGCCGATGGTGTAGAACAGCGCCGCGCCCAGGCCGATGTTGACGAACACGCTGATCAGGGCGAACCGCATCGGCGCCTTGGTGTCGTGGCGGGCGAAGAACACCGGCGACAGCACCCGGGCCAGCACGAACGCCGGCACGCCCCAGCCGTAGTGGAACAGGGCCTTGGCCGTCTGGGCCGCGTCGTAGGGGCCGAACTCGCCGCGCTGGAACAGGCCGTCGATCAGATAGTGTGGCATGGCCATCAGCACGGCCGCCGCCGGCAGGGTTAGGGCCATGGCGAAGACGATCGCCTGGTCGGTGGTGCGCTGGGCCTCTTCCTTGTCGTTGATGCTGATGGCGCGGGACAGCGACGGCAGCAGGGCCACGCCGATGGCCACCCCGACGAGGCCGAGCGGCAGCTGGTAGAAGCGGTCGGCCACCGACAGCCAGGTGCGGGCGCCGTTCTCCTGGCTGGCGATGATGCCCGACAGGAAGATGTTCACCTGGGTGACGCTGGCGGCGATGGCGCCGGGAATGGCGATGGCGATCAGGGCGCGGATCTCGGGGGTCAGGCGCGGGATGGTCGGGCGGATCTTCGCGCCCGTGCGCCAGGCGCCCCACCACAGCAGGCCCGCCTGCAGCAGGCCGGCGACGAGGATGGCCCAGCTGGCGGCGTAGGCGGAGCCGATGGCGTCGCGCGGCTGGATCACCGCGACCAGGATCACCGCGTTGAGCACGGTCGGGGCGGCGGCCGACAGCGCGAACCGGCCGCCGGCGTTGAGCACGCCCGACAGCAGCGCCACGATGGCCATGCAGGGCAGGTAGGGCATGCTGATCTGGGTCAGCGCCACCGCCAGCTTGTACTTCTCGCTGTTGAAGCCGAAGCCCGGATTGATCACCAGCATCAGCCACGGCATGGCCAGCTGGAAGCCGATGGTCAGTACCAGGGTGATCGCCGCCAGCGTCGCCAGGGCGTCGGTGGCCAGGTTGTCGGCGGCCTCCTGTCCCTCGCTGGCCAGGACCTTGGAATAGGTGGGCACGAAGGCGGCCGTGAAGGCGCCTTCGGCGAAGATCCGGCGGAACAGGTTGGGGAAGGACTGGGCGGTGTTGAAGGCGTCGGCCGCCGGGGTCGAGCTGGCCCCCAGCCGCGCGGTGATGAACAGGTCGCGGGCGAGGCCCATGAACCGGCTGACCAGGGTCAGGCTGGAAAACACCATGGAGGAGCGGATCAGGCCGCCCTTCGCAGGTTTCACGGGTCGGGACGGCTGCTCGGTGCTCACCGCGCGCTTGTGCGCTGGCGCAAACGGGTGGTCAAGACGGGCCCGCCGACTGGGCGAAAACGCCACAATTTCAACACCGGAAATCCTCCCCGCGATAGGGGGAGGACGGGCGCCTAGCGTCCGATGCTGGCCCGCGCCCGTTCCAGCCTGGGCCGGCCGCGCGGGGCCTGGCCGGACTCCTCGGCCTCGAGCACCTCCATCAGGGCGGTCTTGAGGGCGGCGGCCCGCTTGGGGTCGGTCAGCTTTCCGCCGCCGGGGGTCTGGACATAGAAGGCGTCGGTGGCCCGTTCGCCGTAGCCGTCGATGTGGGCCGAGGTGATCGACAGGCCGGCGTCGGCCACCGCCCGGGCCAGCGCCTCCAGCAGGCCGGGCCGGTCGCGGCCGGAGGCCTCGACCACGGTCGATTCCGCCGAGGCCTCGTTGTCGAGCATCACCGTCGGCGAGATGGAGAAGGCCGCCGAACGGCCGGTTTCGCCGCTCTTGCGCGCCTCGAAGTTGGGGGCCTCGCCACGGCCGGCGGCTTCCAGGCTGTCGGCCAGCCGGCGCAGGATGCGCGGGTTGTCGGCCCCGATCGGCGCGCCGGTGACGTCCTGGACATGGAACACATCGAGCGCCTGGCCCTGTCCGGAGGTGAACACCCGCGCCCCGACCACGTTGCCGCCCAGCCCCGAAAGGGCCAGCGCCAGGTCGGCGAACAGGCCGCGCCGGTCCTTGGCGGCGACCACGATCTCGGCGGTGTTGCGGTCGGGCCGGATGCGGGCGTCGGCGGCCGCGCCGCCCTGCAGCGCCGCGCGCCGGGCGAGCGCCGCGTGGCTGGCCAGTTCGGCGGGGGTGAAGGCGGTGAAATAGGCGTCCTCCATCGACCCGGCCCAGCCCTTGGCGGCGGGGTCGGCCTCGATCAGGGCGGCGCGGGCGGCCGCGGCGACCGACTCCTGGTGGCGCCGCGCGCTGGCGGCGGGATCGCTGCCCCGGCCACCGCGGAAGGTGGCCTCCGTCGCGGCGTAGAGCTCTCGCATCAGCTGCCCCTTCCAGCCGTTCCAGACGCCGGGGCCCACGGCGCGGATGTCGGCCACGGTCAGGACCAGCAGCAGGCGCAGGCGCTCGGGGTTCTCGACGATGCTGGCGAAGGCCGCGACGGTCGCCGGGTCGGTCACGTCGCGCTTCTGGGCGAAGTCGCTCATCACCAGGTGATGCTCGACCAGCCAGGCGATCAGTTCGATCTTGGAGCGCTCCAGCCCCAGCCGTTCGCAGGCCGAGCGCGCGGCGCGGGCCCCGGCCTTCTCCTGGCCGCCGGCCCCGCCCTTGCCGGTGTCGTGCAGCAGCATGGCGAGGAACAGGCTCTCGCGGTCGTCGATCAGCGGCATGATCGACACGGCCAGCGGATGGTCCTGCGCCAGCCGTCCCTCGGCGATGTCGGCGATGATCCCGACCGCCTTCAGGGTGTGCTCGTCGACCGTGTACGAGTGGTACATGTTGAACTGCATCTGGGCGACGATCCGGCCGAACTCCGGCACGAAGCGGCCCAGCACGCCGGACTCGTTCATCAGCATCAGGGTGCGGTAGGTCCGCTTGCCGCGCGCCAGGATGTCGAGGAAGGCCTTCGCCGCCTCGGGGTCGCGCCGGGTCTTCACCGTGATCAGCGGCAGGCAGCGGGTCACTGCCGTGAAGGCGTCCGGATGCAGGTCGAGGTCGCGCTGGTCGGCCAGACGGAAGATGCGGATCAGGTCGACCGGGTCGCGTTCGAACACCTGCGGGCCGTCGATGTTCAGGCGGCCGCCCTCCTCGTGGAAGCCGGCCACGTCGAGCGGCTTGCGCTTGGGAGCCGACCGGCCGGGCAGGAACCGCGACAGGCCCTTCGGGTGGGCCTTGAGGTGCTCGGTCTCGAGCTTGGCCGAGAAGGTGCGGGTCAGGGCCCCGACCTCGCGGGCGATCAGGAAGTAGCGGCGCATGAAGCGCTCGACGGCGGGGTTGTCGGCGCGGTCGCCGAAACCCATCCGCCGGGCGATTTCCGGCTGCAGGTCGAAGGTCAGCCGCTCCTCGGGACGGCCGGTGGCGAAGTGCAGGTGCGCCCGCACCGCATGCAGGAAGTCGAACGCCCGCACGAAGGCGGCCACCTCGCGGCGGTCGAAATAGCCGAGGGCGAAGACCTCCTCGGGCTTGTCGACCGGGTGCAGGTATTCGGCGATCCACATCAGGGTGTGCAGGTCGCGCAGGCCGCCCTTGCCCTCTTTCACATTGGGCTCGACCATGTAGCGGCTGTTGTCGGCGCGGTTGTGGCGGTCGTCGCGCTCCTTGAGCTTGGCCGCGACGAACTCGGCGCCGGTGCCGCGGATCACGTCGTTGCGGAAGCGCTTCTTCAGGTCCTCGGCGAGGGACTCGTCGCCGGTCAGGCGCCGGGCTTCGAGGATCGAGGTGCGGATGGTGAAGTCCTCTTTCGAGAGCCGCACGCATTCCTCGACCGTGCGCGAGGCGTGGCCGACCTTGAAGCCCAGATCCCACAGCGCATAGAGCATGAACTCGATGACGCTCTCGGCGTGGGCCGTCTGCTTGTAGGGCCGCAGGAACAGGAGATCGAGGTCGCTGTAGGGCGACAGCACGCCCCGGCCGTAGCCGCCCACCGCCATGACGCACAGCCGCTCGCCCTCGGTCGGGTTGCGGGCGCGGAACATGTGCACGGTGGTGAAGTCGTAGAGGGCGGTGACCACCTCGTCGGTGACGCCGCACAGCAGCCTGGCCGTCTCGACCCCGCCGGCGCCGTTCTCCAGCCGCTCCTTGGCGATCATCCGGCCGCGGAACAGGGCGGCCTTGAGGATCTCCAGCGCCAGCCGCCGCTGCTCGGCCTCGTTGCCCAGGGCGTCATGGGCGGCGGCGGTGAGGCGCGCGCGCAGGGCGACGCCGTCAACGACATGTTCGAGGCGGGTGGGGCGAAGTCGGGTGGCCATGGTTCATATGTGCGCTGCAACACGAGGCCGCGCAACGGGTCGCCCCGATGACTCGGCCTAGAGCATGCCTTTTAGGCGATAGAGCGCTTCCATTGCCTCGCGCGGACTCATGCCGTCGGGCTCCATGCCCTTGAGGGCCTCTTCCACCGGGCTGGGACCATGCTTGACCGGGGTCGGGGCGACCGAGGCGAACAGGGGCAGACCCTCGAGTCTGGCGGGGGACTCCGCCTCGCTTTCGAGCCGTTCCAGCACCTCGCGGGCGCGGGCGACGACGGCCGGCGGCACGCCGGCCAGCTTGGCCACCTGGACGCCGTAGCTGCGGTCGGCGTGGCCGGGGCCGGCCTCATGCAGGAAGACCAGGTCGCCGTTCCACTCCTTGGCCCGCATGGACAGGTTGGACACGTAGCTCAGCCGGTCCTCGAGCGCCGCCAGCTCGTGATAGTGGGTCGCGAACAGCGCGCGGGACCTGTTCACGCCGTGCAGGGCCTCGGCGCAGGCCCAGGCGATGGCCAGGCCGTCCCAGGTGGCCGTGCCGCGGCCGATCTCGTCGAGGATGACGAAGCTGCGCGGCGTGGCCTGCGTCAGGATGGCGGCCGTCTCGACCATCTCGGCCATGAAGGTCGAGCGGCCGCGGGCCAGGTCGTCGCCCGCGCCGACGCGGCTGAACAGCCGGTCCACGACGCCCATCTTCAGCGACGTCGCCGGCACGAAGCAGCCGGCCTGGGCCATCACCGCCAGCAGGGCGTTCTGGCGCAGGAAGGTCGACTTGCCGGCCATGTTCGGGCCGGTGACGATCGACAGCCGGGCGCCCGTCTCGCCCGAGCCGTCGAGACAGCAGTCGTTGGGCGTGAACGGCTCGCCGGCGCGTTTGACGGCGGCCTCGACCACCGGGTGGCGGCCGCCCTTCGCGTCGAAGCCGAAGCCCTTGTCGACGACCGGGCGGACGGCCTGCTGGTCCTCGGCCCATTCGGCCAGGGCGGCGTCGACATCGAGGGTCGCCAGGGCCCGGGCGGCGGCCTGCAGCGGCGCGGCCAGGGCGCAGGCGGCTTCGCGCCAGGCCTCGAAGGTCGCCACCTCGATGGCCAGGGCCCGCTCGCCGGCCTGGGCGATGCGCGCGTCCAGGTCGGCCAGCTCGACGGTGGTGAACCGCACCTGGTTGGCCAGGGTCTGGCGGTGGATAAAGGTCGCGTTGTGCGGCGGCTGGAACAGTGGATCGGCCTTGCCGGCCGTGGTCTCGACGAAGTAGCCGAGCACCGCGTTGTGGCGGATCTTCAGCGGCACGCCGCTGTCGGCGGCCAGCCGGCTTTCGAGGGCGATGATCACCCGGCGGCTGTCGTCGCGCAGGGCGCGGGCCTGGTCGAGTTCGGGGCGGACGCCCTCGGCGACGAAGCCGCCGTCGCGGGCCTGGGCCGGCAGGTCGGGGCCGAGGCCCGTCTCCAGCTGGGCCAGCAGGCCAGACAGGTCAGCCGAGAGGGACGGATTGACGGCCGCCAGCGCCATCTCGATCTCGAACGGCGGGGCGGTCAGGCTGTCGCCCGCGTCCACGACCAGGCCCGACAGGGCTTCGCCGGTCTTGAGGCCGTCGCGCAGCACGCCGAGGTCGCGCGGGCCGCCGCGGCCGAGCGCCAGTCGCGACAGGGCGCGGGCCAGGTCGCCCGAGCGCTTGAGCGCGTCGCGCAGTCGCTCGCGCAGCTGACGCCGTTCGAGCAGCCACTGGATGGCGTCCAGCCGGGCGTCGATGGCGGCGGGGTCCAGCAGCGGCCGCGCCAGCCGCGCGGCCAGCAGGCGCGAGCCGGCGGCGGTGACGCAGCGGTCGATGCTGCCCAGCAGCGAGCCCTCGCGCTGGCCGCCCGTGGTGCGTTCGATCTCGAGGCTGGCGCGGGTGGCCGGGTCGATGGCCATGACGTCGGCCTCGCCCGCGCGGCGCGGCGGCGACAGGGCCGGCAGCTTGCCGGCCTGGGTCATTTCCAGATGGGCCGCGATCAGGCCGAGCGCCGAGATCTCCGCGCCTGCCAGGCCGCCGAAGCCGTCGAGGGTGTCGACGCCGTAGAGCCGCTTGAGCCGCGCCTCGGACGCGGCCGGCTCGGCCAGGGCCTGGGCCACCGGCTGGACCAGGCCGCCGGCGCCCTTGAGCGCCAGGTTGACCGTCTCGTCGGCGAACAGGCGGTCGGGGACGAGAATCTCCGACGGCTGCAGCGCCGCCAGCGCGGCGGACAGGCCGGACGGCGCGATCAGCAGGCTCTCGACCTCGCCGGTCGACAGCTCGACGCTGGCCACGGCCGCCTGGCCGCCGCGCAGGGCGATGGCCGCCAGCCGGTTGGCGCCGCGGGCGTCGAGCAGGCCGTCCTCGGTCAGGGTGCCCGGGGTGACGATGCGCACGACGTCGCGGTGGACGATGGCCTTGGAGCCGCGCTTGCGGGCCTCGGCCGGGTTTTCCATCTGCTCGCAGACGGCGACCTTGAAGCCCGCGCGGATCAGCTTGGCCAGATAGGCCTCGGCGGCGTGCACCGGCACCCCGGCCATGGGGATCGGCTGGCCGTTGTGCGTGCCGCGGAAGGTCTGGGCGATGCCGAGCGCCGCCGCCGCCTTGATCGCGTCGTCGAAGAACAGTTCGTAGAAGTCGCCCATGCGGAAAAAGACCAGCGCGTCGGGCTGGCGCGACTTGGCCTCGAAGTACTGGGCCATCACGGGCGTGGCGCCGGCGGCGTCGGGCGCGGACTGTCCGGGGGGAAGCGGGGCGTTCATCGCCGGCGACCCTAGCGGGGTTCGCGGGGGGCGTTAAGGGTTTCGCGGCCCGGACGGTTTGCGCGCGTCCGGGAGATGTGAAAACGTCTCCGGCAAGGGGGCGTTGTCATGATGAAGGTCTTGCCGGTCGCGGGCGCGGCCCTGCTGCTGATCGCCGCCGCGCCGGTCCTGGCGCCGGGCACGGAGGCCGATCGCGATCCGGGTTGGCTGGTCAAGCCCGACGGCGGGATGGTGGCGCGCTTCTATCCCGAAAGGGCCCAGCGGATGGAGGTCGAGGGCCGCGCCGCCCTCGTCTGCACGGTGGCGCTCGACACCCGGCTCCACGACTGCCGGGTGCAGTCGGAATCCCCCACGGGCTACGGCTTCGGTGACGCCGCGCTGAAGATGGCCGACGAGATGCGCATGGCGCCGGCGATCCGCAACGGCGTGCCGGTCAAGGCCGTGGTGCGCGTGCCGCTGGCGTTCGTCATGCCGCAGCCGGAGCCGCCTCCGGCGCCGGCGACCCTGTTCGGTCTCGCCGCCGGCAGCCTGCTGATCGCCCTGCTGGCGCTGGGCGGACTGATCGGCGTCTACCGCGCGGTCGGCCGGGGCCGCGACCTCTAGGCCTTGCCCGAGACCGCGCCCCAGAACTTGCTCGCCTTGCCCATGAAGCCGGCGGCCTTGGGGTGCTGCTGCTCGCCGCAGGTCTCGGCCAGCTCGCGCATCAGCTCCTTCTGCCGGGGGCTGAGGTGGGTCGGGGTCTCGACGAACATCTCGACCAGCAAGTCGCCGCGCTCGCGGCCGCGCAGGGACGGCATGCCGCGGCCCTTCAGGCGCATGGTGCGGCCCGTCTGGGTGCCTTCCGGCACCTTGACCGGGATGCGGCATTCGCCGTCGCAGTCGTCGCCGCCGGTCAGGCAGGGGGCCTCGATCTCCCCGCCAAGGGCGGCGACGCACATCGGCACCGGCACCGTGCAGAGCAGGTCCAGGCCATCGCGCTCGAACAGGTCGTGCGGGGCCACCGAGAGGAAGATGTAGAGGTCGCCGCGCGGGCCGCCGCGCTGACCCGCGTCGCCTTCACCGGCGAGGCGGATGCGGGCGCCGTCATCGACGCCGGCGGGGATGCGGACCTGCAGGGTGCGGTCGCGGCGCACCTGGCCGTGGCCGTTGCAGCTCTTGCACGGGTCGAGGATCAGTTTGCCCGAGCCGCCGCAGCGGGGGCAGGTGCGTTCGATGGCGAAGAAGCCCTGGGTCGCGCGGACCCGGCCGGCGCCGCCGCAGCTGCCGCAGACGGTGGGAGCCGTGCCCGGCTTGGCGCCCGAGCCCTCGCAGGTTTCGCAAGTGATCGAGGCGGGCACGGTGATCTCGACCTCCGAGCCGGCGTAGGCCTGCTCAAGGGTGATCTCCAGATCGTAGCGCAGGTCCTGGCCGCGGGCCGGGCCGTTGTTCTGACGCCGGCGGCCGCCGCCGAACATCTCGCCGAACGCGTCGCCGAACACCTCGTTGAAGATGTCGTGCACGTCGCCGAAGCCCGCGCCCTGACCGCCGCCGCCCGCCGCGCCGTTGACGCCGGCGTGGCCGAAACGGTCATAGGCCGCGCGCTTCTGCGGGTCGGAGAGGACCGAATAGGCCTCGTTGATTTCCTTGAAGCGGGCCTCGGAGTCCTCGCAACCGCCGTTGCGGTCGGGATGGTGCTCCATCGCCTGCTTGCGGAAGGCGCTCTTCAGCGCGGCCTCGTCGGCTCCGCGCTGGACACCCAGAATTTCGTAATAGTCACGCATCAGCCGGCATCACCGAAAAACCGAGCATTCCCTGAGGTGGGCGATCGCCCGCCCGACTGCAAGCCTGAGACCAGACGAGTCGGGCGGGACTTTCTCGCGTTCGCGAAGGCGGCGGCGACGTTCCCCGAGGCGGGTTTCACCACGGGAGAGGGCGTCGCCGCCATGAGGCGCGATGTCACGCCGACTTCTTGTCGTCGCCGTCGACTTCCTCGAACTCGGCGTCGACCACGCCGTCGTCCTTGGGGGCTTCGCCGGCGTCGCCGCCCGCTTCGCCCTGGGCCTTGTACATGGCCTCGCCGAGCTTCATCGCCGCGTCCTTGAGCGCTTCGCTCTTGGCCGCGATGGCGTCGGCGTCGCCGCTGTCGAGCACGCCCTTGAGGTCCTCAAGCGCCGACTCGATGGCGCTGCGCACCTCGGGGCCGGCCTTGTCGCCGTGCTCGGCCAGCATCTTCTCGGTCGAGTGGATCGCCGTGTCGGCCTGGTTGCGGGCTTCGACCGTGGCCTTGCGCTTCTCGTCCTCGGCGCGGTTGGCCTCGGCTTCGCGAACCATCTTCTCGATGTCCGCGTCCGACAGGCCGCCGTTGGCCTGGATGCGGATCGACTGTTCCTTGTTGGTCGCCTTGTCCTTGGCCGTGACGTGCACGATGCCGTTGGCGTCGATGTCGAAGATGACCTCGATCTGCGGCATGCCGCGCGGCGCCGGCGGGATGCCGACCAGGTCGAACTGGCCCAGCATCTTGTTGTCGTGCGCCATCGGACGCTCGCCCTGGAAGACCCGGATCGTCACGGCCGACTGGTTGTCGTCGGCGGTCGAGAAGGTCTGGCTCTTCTTGGTCGGGATCGTGGTGTTGCGCTCGATCAGCGGGGTGAACACGCCGCCCAGCGTCTCGATGCCCAGCGTCAGCGGGGTGACGTCCAGCAGCAGCACGTCCTTGACGTCGCCCTGCAGCACGCCGGCCTGGACCGCGGCGCCCAGCGCCACGACCTCGTCCGGGTTCACGCCCTGGTGGGGTTCACGGCCGAAGAAGCTCTTCACCGCGTCGACCACCTTGGGCATGCGGGTCATACCGCCGACCAGGATGACTTCGTCGATGTCGCCCTTCTTGATGCCGGCGTCCTTCAGCGCCTGCTCGCAGGGGCCGATCGTCTTGGCGATCAGGTCCTCGACCAGGCCTTCCAGCTTGGCGCGCGACAGCTTGATGTTGAGGTGCAGCGGCCCGTTGGCGTTCATGCTGATGAAGGGCAGGTTGACCTCGTACTGCGTGGTCGTCGACAGCTCCTTCTTGGCCTTTTCGGCCTCTTCCTTCAGGCGCTGCAGGGCCAGCTTGTCCTTGCGAAGGTCGGTGCTGGTTTCCTTCTTGAACTCGTCGGCCAGGAAGTCGACGATCCGCAGGTCGAAGTCCTCGCCGCCGAGGAAGGTGTCGCCGTTGGTGGCCTTCACCTCGAACACGCCGTCGCCGATCTCGAGGATCGAGACGTCGAAGGTGCCGCCGCCGAGGTCATAGACCGCGATCTTCTTGCCGTCGTTCTTGTCCAGGCCGTAGGCCAGGGCCGCCGCGGTCGGCTCGTTGATGATGCGCAGGACTTCCAGGCCGGCGATGCGGCCGGCGTCCTTGGTCGCCTGACGCTGGGCGTCGTTGAAGTAGGCCGGAACGGTGATGACCGCCTTGGTGACCTTCTCGCCCAGGTGACGCTCGGCGTCTTCCTTGAGCTTCATCAGGATGAAGGCCGAGACTTCCTGCGGGCTGTAGTCCTTGCCGTGGGCGCGGACATAGGCGTCGCCGGCGCCGCCCTTGACGATCTCGTAGGGCACCATGCCCTTGTCCTTGTCGACCACCGGGTCACTGTACGAGCGGCCGATCAGGCGCTTGATGGCGAACAGGGTGTTGGTCGGGTTGGTCACCGCCTGGCGCTTGGCCGGCTGGCCGACCAGCTTCTCGCCGTCCTCGAGGAAGGCGACGACGGACGGCGTGGTGCGGGCGCCTTCCGCGTTCTCGAGCACCTTGGGCGTCTTGCCATCCATGATGGCCACGCAGGAATTGGTCGTTCCCAGGTCGATGCCGATAATCTTGCTCATAGGTCTCTCTAGCTCCCTGACAGGCGGACGGCGGTGACGAGGGCCTTCGAGAAGCACCCCAGTTTTTCTCTTCCGTCCCCGGTTGGATCTTTCTGGACTGAAAATGGAAGGCTTTCCGCTCAGGGAAAGCCGTTGTTCAGACCGCCATATGGGAAGCAGGGCGCCTGCTGCAAGAGCAAAACCCCGATCAAATCGGGGGCTTTTTCGCGGCTGTGCGGACGCCCCCCATTTGGGGCATGGCGGGACCCCTGAAATGTGGCCTTTTCACGGCTGTTCGAGGGGCGCTTTTCAGGAGGGAAAAATGGTCACCCTGTCTAACCGGCTCAAGGCCGGCTTCGCACTCGCCGTCATGGTGGCGGCCACCGCGTTCACGCCCGGCATGGCTTCGGCCGAAGACCGCCGCGTGCGCATCATCAACGAGACGCGGCACATCATCGTGCGCTTCTACGCGTCCAACGTGAACGCCACGTCGTGGGAGGAAGACATCCTCGGCCAGAGCGTGCTGAAGCCCGGCGCCTCGGTCACGATCAACATCGACGACGGCTCGGGCTACTGCCTGTTCGACTTCAAGGCCGTGTTCGACGACGGCGACTCCCTGGTCCGCCAGCGCGTCGACGTCTGCAAGATTTCGTCCTACCGCTACACCGAAGACTGACGCCGCAAGGCGACGGGACCCGGGGGGGATTCCGACGGGCGGGGCCGGCGAAAGCCGCCCCGCCCGCTGTCTTTCCGGCCCGCGCGGTCTAGCCGCGCCCCTGAACCCATTTGCTGATCTCGCCCAGCCGCTCACGCCGCACCTTCGCGCGATAGACGGCCGCCGACAGCGACGCCTTGAGCCGCTGGGGAACCTCGCCGTCGGCCCGGGCCATGTCGAGCGCCTCGCCGGCGATCGTCTCGTCGGCCCAGGCCAGGGTGATGCGCGGCAGCATGTCGACCATCGATCCAGGCGCCAGCAGGGCGTCGGCGCGGGCCTTGTTGGCCTTCAGATAGGTCCAGGTCATGGCCGGGAAGTTGCCCGACGGCCCGCGCAGGACGTTCTGGCGCAGGGTGGTCGGCGGTTCGACGCTCAGCGCCAGGTCCAGCGTGCGCCGGGCCAGGGCCTTGTCCCGGGTTTCGCCGAGCACGCCGTACAGCTGCTGCTTCTCGAGCGCGTTGGTCGAGGTCAGGGCCATCTGGTGAAGCTGCTCCCAGGTGGCCGCGTCGGCCTGCATGGCCGCCACGATCAGGGCCGGCTCGCGGATGGCCGCGGGCAGGGCTGACGCATCGGCGCCCATCCGGGCGAAACGGGCGCGGGCCTCGGCGACCACGGCCGGGTCGTCGAAGCGCCCGAGCGCCTCTATCAGTTTGGCCCGCAGCAGCACCGCCGTGGCCGGCTCGTTCGGGACCGGCGCCCAGCCGATACGCGTCCAGGCCGGCGCCAGCAGGGCGCGGGCGCGGGCGCGGAAGGCCGCCTGGCCGCCGTCGCCGTCGTACAGGCGGTCGATCTGGCCCAGCACGTCGACCACGTGCATCCAGACGACCGGGTCGCTGTCGGCCGGCAGGCTGGCGGCGAGATCCAGCCAGCGGCCGACCGGCGCCACGCCTTCCTGGCCGAAGGCCCAGTAGTCATACAGCAGGCCCAGCTGGTCGACCGGCGCGAGGCGGGCGAAATCCGCCCTCAGCGCGGCGAAGGCCCTGTCGTCGTAAAGGGTGCGGAAGTAACCGGCCTGACCGACGTTCACCAGCAGCGGCGCCCCGGCCGGGCCGTTCAGGCGGACCGAATGGTTCATCGACACCAGACCGCGCCAGTCCGTCTTCAGGCCGGGCCAGCTCGCCGCCACCGGCGTCGACCAGACCAGCGGCTCGCGGGACGGCGCGTCGACGCCGAACCGCCGCTGGCTGATGCGCCGCGCCGAACCCAGGCTGGTGACCTTGATCAGCGGCACGCCCGGCTGGGTGGTGAAATCGCGCGCAATGCGCCGGATCGGCTGGCCCGACGCGGTCTCCACCGCCGCCCACAGGTCGTCGCTGACCGTGTTGCCGTAGGCGTGCTTCTTCATGTAGGCGCGCAGGGCGTCGCGGAAGTGGTCCTCGCCGACCCAGGCCTCGATCATGGCGATGACCGCCTGGCCCTTCTGGTAGCTGATGGTGTCGAACGCGGTGTCGCGGGCGTCGGCCACCGGCTGGACCACCGGATGGGTGGCGACGCGGGCATCGAGGTTCATCGCGCCGTCGCGGCTGTCCATGTCCTGCAGCTGAGTTGACCATTCGGGATGGAAATGAGCCGTCGCCTTGGACTCCATCCAGGAGGCGAAGCCCTCGTTGAGCCAGATGTCGTCCCACCAGGCCATGGTCACCAGATCGCCGAACCACTGGTGGGCCATCTCGTGGCCGATGGTGGTGTAGGCGTTCTGCCGGTCGGCGGCGCTGGACACGCGGGCGTCCACCAGCACGGCCTTTTCGAAGTAGAGGATCGCCCCCCAGTTCTCCATCGCCGAGAAGCCCGAGGCGCCGCCCGGAATGGCCACCAGGTCCAGCTTGGGCAGCGGATAGGGCGTGCCGAAATAGGCGTCGTAGTACGGCAGCAGCTGCTCGGCCGCGTCGAGGGCGAAGCCCGCTTCGCCGGTCGAGCCGCGCTTGACCACCACCCCGATGTCGACGTTTCCGACCTTGCGGCTGACGCGCTCGAAATCGCCGACCGCCAGGAACAGCAGATAGGAGCTCATCTTCGGCGAGACGGCGAAGGTGGTGCGGGTCAGGCCGCCGTCCAGCGGCGTCGCCGTCTCGACCGGCATGTTGGAGACGACCATGTCGGCCGCCGGCGCCTCGACCGTCAGCTTGAAGGTCGCCTTCAGGGCCGGCTCGTCCCACATCGGCGCGAACCGGCGGGCGTCCGGGGATTCGAACTGGGTCGCCAGCAGGCGTTTGCCGCCCTGGGCGGTGTCGTAGTCGATGGCGAACAGGCCGAAGGCCTGCTGGTTGATTTTACCGCGGTAGTCGATGGCCAGACGGTGCGGACCGGCGGTCAGCGGCGTGGCGAAGGTCAGGGTCGCGGTCTGGGCCTTGTCGTCATAGGCCACCTTCGGCGAGGCCGCCGCCCCGTCCAGCCTGACCGCGCCGAAGGTCAGGTCGGCGGCGTTGACGGTCACCGTCGCCGTCGGCCGGACCACCTGGACGTCGGCGCCGACCGAGCCGCTGAAGGCCAGGCTGGCCGCGTCCGGCCGGACGGTGATGTCGTAGTGGACGGGCGTGATGTCCGTCGGCAGCACATGGCGGGCCGGCGCGGCCTGCTCTCCGCAGCCCGCAAGCAACACCAGCGTCGTCGCCACGCCGAGGGCCGTTCCGATCCGATAAAACACGCGAACTCTCCCCATCCGGTCGGCGGCGACGTTAGACTGTGCCGTGCGGAGCCGATCATGAAGGATTTGTCAGGTTTCACCCTGCTGCCCGGGCGACTGGACGCGGCCGAACAGGCGGCGCTGGTCCAGGCGGTGCTGGCGGCGGCGGCCGAGGCGCCGTTCCATCACCAGGTCACCCCGGGCGGCAAGGCGATGAGCGTGGCCATGACCGGCCTGGGGCCGCTCAGCTGGGTGACCGACGGCGCCGGCTATCGCTACGAGGCGGTCAACCCGCGCACCGGCCGGCCCTGGCCGCCGATGCCGGTGGTGCTGCAGGATCTCTGGGCGGCGCTGGCCGACCCCGCCGTTCCCGCCGACGCCTGCCTGGTCAATCTCTATCGCGAGGGGGCGAAGATGGGTCTCCACCGCGACCAGGACGAAGCCGACTTCGCCTTTCCGGTCCTGTCAGTGTCGCTCGGTGATACGGCGATCTTCCGCATCGGAGGGCTGAAGCGCACCGACCCGACCCGCTCGGTGCGACTGGCTTCCGGCGATGTCTGCCTGCTGGCCGGAGAGGCCCGGCTGGCGTTTCACGGCGTCGACCGGATCCTGTCCGGGTCGTCCCGGCTGGTCCCCGGCGGCGGCCGGATCAACCTGACCCTGCGCCGGGCCGCGGCGGCGCCGCGATGAGCGCCGGAGCGCGACTGACGCGGCGGGCCGGACTGGCCGGCGTCCTGGCGCTGGCCGCGACGGGTCCCGTCCGGGCGCGCGAGGCAGGCGATGACGGGCGTCTGACCGCCCGGCCGGCCGTTCCCGGCGCCTGGACCCTGCCGCCCGGCCTGCACAAGGCCGGCCTCGACCCCGACCGCGACGCCCTGCTGTATCTGTCGTCAACCCTCGACCGCGACCGCCCGGCGCCGCTGCTGGTGGCGTTTCACGGGGCCTCGCACGGGGCGGCCGACGCCCTCGGCCAGTTCCGGGCCGAGGCCAGCCGGCGGGGCGTCGTCCTGCTGGCGATCCCGTCGCGCGGCGTGACCTGGGCGATGGAGGGCGGCGCGGTGGGCCCCGACGCGGCCTTCGTCGACCGCGCCCTGGCCTGGGCGTTCGCCGCCTGCCGTATCGATCCGGCGCGCATCGCCGTCGCAGGCTTTTCCGACGGGGCCGCCTGGGCCGTCTCCCTGGGCGTGCAGAATGGCGACCTGTTCAGTGACGTGCTGGCCTTCTCGGTGACGCGGTATCACGTCCGCACGCCGGTCGGCCGGCCCCGGATGTTCTTCTGGCATGGCCGCGACGACATGGGCACGCCGCTGGCCTGGGGCGAGTCGACAGCGGAGATCTTTCGCCGGGCCGGCTATGACGTCGAATTCCACAGTTTTCCCGGCGGCCACTGGCTGACGCCGGACGCGGTGAGGGCGGGGCTGAAGCGATTTCTGTCCTGACTGGCGGGCGCTTCCCTCGCCCGCCGCTCCGGGGCTAGGGTGACGGCAACGATACGAGGGAACACCGCCCATGCTGAAGCTGACCCGCCCCGAGGGCCCGGAGCCGCGCGATTTCGATATCTCGCGCCGCGCCCTGCCGGCCCTGTTCTTCGCCGGCTACGCCGCCGCCGCCGTGTCGGCCCGGGCCGAACCGATCCACACCGACGCCGAGGGCCTGATCGCCGAGACGGTGATGATCCCGGCCGGCGATCGCGACATCCCCGCCTACATCGCCCGCCCCGACGCGCGCGGAAAGCGGCCGACGGTGCTGGTGGTGTCGGAGGTGTTCGGCATCCACGAGTATATCCGCGACATCTGCCGGCGGCTGGCGAAGCTCGGGTACGTGGCCATCGCGCCCGACCTGTTCGTGCGCCACGGCGACCCGGCCCCGCTGGTCGACTTCACCCTGATCCGAAATATCGTCGGCGCCGCCACCGACGCCGAGGTGATGAACGACATCGAGGCCACGAGCGGCTGGCTGTCGCGGCAGGGCTTCGTCAACCGGAAGAAGATGGCCATCACCGGCTACTGCTGGGGCGGGGCGCAGGTCTGGCTGGCCTGCGAGCGGTTCCGCGACTTCCGCTGCGGCGTGGCCTGGTACGGCCGGCTGTCGCGTCCGGCGGCGGGACAGTTCCTCGGCGAGCCCGAGCGGGAGTGGCCGCTGGAGCTGGCCGGCTACCTCAAGGCGCCGGTGCTGGGGCTCTACGGCGGCAAGGACCAGGGCATCCCGGTCACCGACATCGAGGCGATGCGCGCCAAGCTGAAGGAATACGGCAAGACCGGCTGCGACCTGATCGTCTATCCGGACGCCCAGCACGGCTTCCACGCCGACTACCGCGCCAGCTACGACCCGAAGGCCGCCCAGGACGGCTGGCGGCGAATGATCGACTTCTTCCACGAGAACGGCGTGGAGCCGTAACGTCCATCGCCGTCATGGCCTGGCAAGTCCGGGCCATCCAGGCGTGACGGGTCACAAGAAAGGGCGCGACCGATCGGCCGCGCCCTTTTCTGTATCGTCGAGTTCCTGGGCGGCCCGGACCCGCCGGGCCATGACGGCGCCCTGGGCTATCCCCGCAGCTTGCGCGTCAGGGCTTCCAGGTCGCGGGACAGCTGGGGATCCTCGGCCTTGAGGGCCTCGATGCGGCGCACGGCGTGCAGCACGGTGGTGTGGTCGCGGCCGCCGAAGCGCCGACCGATGTCCGGCAGCGAGCGGGTGGTCAGCTGCTTGGCCAGCCACATGGCCGCCTGACGCGGACGGGCCACCGAGCGGTTGCGGCGCTCGGACACCAGATCGGCCTGGCGCAGGCCGAAATGCTCCGACGTGGCCTTCTGGATGTCGTCGATGGTGATGCGCTTCTCCGCGCCGCGCAGGTGCGGGCGCAGGATGGCCTGGGCCTCGTCGAGCGACAGGCCGCCGACCTGGGCGCCCATGCGGGCCACCAGGGTGTTCAGGGCCCCTTCCAGCTCGCGCACGCTGTCGGTGAAGCGGTCGGCGAGGAACTGCATGACCTCGGGCCGGGCCTGGGCGTTGAAGCCGCCCTGACGGCCCAGCGAGGCCAGCTTGCGCTCGAGGATGCCCATGCGCAGCGTGCGGTCCGCCGGCTCGATGCCGCAGACCAGGCCCGCCGACAGGTGGCTGCGCAGGCGCGCGTCCATCTCGGTGATCTGGGCCGGCGGCCGGTCGGCCGAGAAGACCACCCGGCGGCCGTCTTCCATCAGGGCGGTCAGGGTGTGGAACAGTTCTTCCTGGGTCGACTGCTTGCCGGCGACGAAATGCACGTCGTCGATCAGCAGCAGGTCGGCCGCGCGCAGCTCCTCCTTGAACAGGGCGGTGGAGCGATCCATCACCGAACGCACGAAGGTCGACAGGAAGCGCTCGGCGCTCAGATAGACGACGCGCTTTTCCGGGGCGGCGCGCATGGCCTCCCAGGCCATGGCGTTGAGCAGGTGGGTCTTGCCGAAGCCGTAGCCGCTGTGGATGACCACCGGGTTGAAGTGGCCGTCGGCCCAGGAGGCGACGCGGCGGGCCACGGCGTGGGCGAATTCGTTGGCCGGGCCGGGCACGAAGCTGTCGAAGGTGAAGCGGTCCTGCAGGCCCGAGACCCGCGTCGGGCGGCTGCTCGGGGTCGGGGCGATGGTCGGGGCGTCGGTGGCGACCGGGTCCATGACCTCGATGGCCTCGGCGATGATGTCCAGGCCGCCGGTGTCGGCCTCGAACTCCATGCGCGACTTCAGGTCCAGGCTGCGGCCGGCGGGATCATGCTCGGCCCACAGTTCGCCGATCCGGCGCCAGGCGTTGCGGCGGATCCAGTCGCGGGCCACGCCGGTCGGGGTGACGAGCACGATGCGGCCGTCGGCGACTTCCCGTAGGGCGGCCTGGGCCAGCCACGACCCGAACGCGGCCTCGCCGAGCTCCCGACGCAGGGCCAGGCAGGCCTTCGTCCAGATCGCGCCAGCAGGAGTCAGCGACGGCATCGTTTGCCCGCCCAGAAAAGTCATCAGCCCCACCCGTTCCGTTTCGTTTCCGAACCCGCGACACCCCTCCGCCCCCACGGTGGAGAAGTCAGAATACTCAACGCAGTCAGTCTCTTAACCGGCGAATGCACAGCATCCGCCGCCGCCAATCTCATACCCAAAAAAGGAAGAGGACCAAGCGTCGAGAGCTTCACACTAGCGGCCCAAAAATCGGTGGGTCAAACGTGAAATTTGAGTCCGGACGCGGATATTTCTGTTGACTCACGAGGCCCCCTCGCCCGGCAAGGGAATCCGTTAACACTCGTTTTGAGGCCTGTGGATATTCGCCGCATGCGCGAATTGGGCACGTGAAAAACCGGCCGGCGCGATAGGCGCCTGCCGGTTCATCAACTGCATATTTTTAGGGCGAACGGTGACGTCCGGCCGGTCTCGGGAAGCCCCGAAATCAGGCGGCGGTCGACAGCTTCTTCAGCTGGGCGTTCAGGCGCGAAACCTTGCGCGAGCCGGTGTTCTTGTGAACCACGCCCTTGGACACGGCGCGCATCAGTTCGGACTGCGCGACGATGAAGGCGGCCTTGGCGGCGGCGGCGTCGCCGGCGGCCAGGGCTTCATCGAACTTGCGCAGGAAGGTGCGCACGCGCGACCGACGGGCCTTGTTGACCTCGGTGCGGCGCTCGATCTTGCGGATCGCCTTCTTGGCGCCGGGATTATTGGCCATGGGCTTGTAGAACCTCAGAACGGACGGGCGCTCGCGAAAGGCCGCGCACGCCGGATAAATCGAAGGGCGGGCAAATACAGGAAGGCCCCGGGCCGGTCAATGCGACTCTGGCGGTTCCGCGCCGGCGATGTAGAGTCTTTGCATGAACCGTCGCCTTTTTCTTCTCTCGACCCTGGCGCTCGCGAGCTGCGGCGGCGAGGCCCCCCGCCAGACCGTGCTGTGCGACCCCGGACTCGGCCAGGCCCTGGAACGGGCGCTGGCGAAGGCCCCAACGGCCGTGGCCCCGGTGCTGACCGAGGCGCGGGTCGCCGAACTGCTCGACCGGGCGGAGAACGCCGACAACGCTCTTGTGGTCACAGGCCAGGGCCTGATCGCCAATCGTCTGCAGCGGCTGGGCTTCGTGCGGCTGGAGCATCGCTGGCAGGCGCGGATCGGCGACGGGACGATGCAGATCCTCGTCACCCGCGGCTGGGGGCCCGACCAGTGGCGGGCGCTGAAGCTGGCGAAGTGGCTGGCCAGCGACGCCGCCGCGCCCCTGCTGGCGGGCGGGAGCGCGCCTAGCGTCCCTTGAGGCCGCGTCCGCCGTCTGGCTGGCCGGCGCGATGCATGAGGTCGGCGAGACTGACCCCGCCGATGCGGCAGATCGCGATCAGGCGGTCATAGCTGACGACCCGTCCGCCATCGCCGGTCACGGCCGTGCAGATGATGGTCCTGGCCCCCGTCAGGCGGGTCAGCGCCGCCCTGGCGGCCGCGCCGCCCGACTCCCGCAGTTCCGGCGCGTAGTAGTCGGCGAGGCGGATTTCCACCCAGCGCTCGGGGTCGCCGCTTGAGCCGATGCACAGGCCGTCGCCGTCGATGATGTAGCGGGCCGTGCCGGTCACGACGACGCCGGCCTTCGCCCAGGCCGGGCGGGGCCCCTTGTCGGGGATGGCGTGGCAGGGGTCGGCCAGGGCCTGCGTCGCGATCAGGGAGAGAAACAGTCCGATCGCGATCCGCAGCATGTGGCCTCGAGGCTATGAGCCTGTGAAGTTCGGCTTTCGCTTTTCGACGAAGGCCGCCATGCCCTCCTTCTGATCCTCAAATGCAAACAGGGAGTGAAACAGCCGGCGCTCCAGAGCCACGCCCGTGGTCAGGGTGGTCTCGTAGGCCGCCTCGACCAGCTCCTTGTTCATCATCACCGCCAGCGGCGAGTGGGCGGCGATCTTCGCGGCGGCCTCCAGCGCCGTCTCGATCAGCTTGTCGACGGGCACCACCCGCGAGACCAGGCCCGAGCGCTCGGCCTCGGCCGCGTCCATCATCCGGGCGGTCAGGATCATGTCCATCGCCTTGGCCTTGCCGATGAAGCGGGTCAGGCGCTGGGTGCCGCCGATGCCCGGCGAGACGCCGAGGTTGATCTCCGGCTGGCCGAACTTCGCCGTCTCCGAGGCGATGATGAAGTCGCACATCATCGCCAGCTCGCAGCCGCCGCCCAGGGCGTAGCCGCTGACCGCGGCGATGACCGGCTTGCGGAACTGCTCGATCCTGCGCGCCGCGGCGGTGAAGAAGTCGAGCGTCATCATCTGGGCGTAGGATTTGTCCGACATTTCCTTGATGTCGGCGCCGGCGGCGAAGGCGCGGTCCGAGCCGGTCAGCACCACGCAGCGCACGGCCGTGTCGGCGGCGGCGGCGTCGAGCGCCTGGCCCAGTTCGCCGAGCAGCTGGCTGTTGAGGGCGTTGAGCGCCTCCGGCCGGTTCAGCCGGATGAGGGTCACGCCGTCGGACGGGGTCTCGAGGATCAGGGTCTGGTAGGTCATGAGCCGGTTGTGCCTCCGCCTCCGCGTCGGCTCAAGCGGCTTGTTCAGGGCCCCTCGACGGTGAAGCCGCGGGCCCGCAGCAGGGCCGGCACGCTGTCGGGGCCCACCAGGTGGCCGACGCCGACGACGATGACGGTCTCGCCGGAGCCGGCCATGCGCGTGGCGATGGTCTCGGCCCAGCGGCGGTTCCGCTGCACGATCAGCTGGTCATAGAGGATGAGCGAGACCTGCTTCATCGGCGTCAGGCCCATGTCCTCCAGCGCGCGGACGTCGCCGCGCGCCCAGGCGGCGATCAGGCGGTCGTAGAAGCCCGGATCCTCGTCGAGCTGCTTGAGCGTGTCCTCCAGCGAGGCCAGCTGGTCGGCCAGCGGGGCGTCGGCGAAGAAGCCGATCTGCTGCGTCGAGGTCTCGAAGGCGCGACGGGCGGCCGTCGGCGCCGCCGCGGCGGACAGGGTGCGCTCGACGCCGTTGTCCACCGACGCGCCCTGCTGGTTGAGGGCCACGACGCCGAGCGTCACGTCGGCCAGCCACGGCCGCACGCGGCCGAGGGCGCCGGGCGCGAGGCCGAGCTTCGCGGCGACCCGCGCCAGCCGTTCGCGACCCACCGGCGTCAGCAGGCCCTCGAGCGTCTGGCCCTCGGGCAGATAGCCGTTGGCCTGGGCCGCACGGGAGGCCTCGGCCTGGCTGTCGGGGTCGACCGGGGTCTCGAACCACAGGTCGTCGGCGTGGGCGAGGGCGTCATCGAGCGCCTTCGGTCGCCAGGCGAGGTCCTTCGGCAGGACGTGAACCGCGCCGAACAGGACGATCGTCGAGTCCGCGTCCTTCACGATCCACACCGGCGGTGCGGCGGCGGCGGGGTTGGCGAAGAGGAGAGCGATGACAGCGAGCAGGCGGAACTTCATGGCGAGGACTGAATCCAACGTGATGCTGATGCGCCCTGAAGGCCTTGATGGAATGGTCCGCTCAGGACGGGTCCCTGGTCAAGGACGGGCCTTGCAGGCCCGCCGCTACGCGGCCGCGAAGCGGTCCTTGAGCAGGGGCCCGCCTGAGCCAAAATGCTCATCAAGACATCAGGACGCTTTGCGCCTTCATGGTTTCAGTCGCTACCGCTGGCACGTCGCGCACCAGAACGTCGACCGGCCACCCTGGACGATGCGCTCGATCGTCCCGCCGCAGCCGGGCCTCAGGCAGGGCTCGCCCTCGCGGCCGTAGGCCTGGAAGCTGTGCTGGAAGTAGCCGAGCGCCCCGTCTGTGGCGGCGAAGTCGCGCAGGGTCGAGCCGCCGGCCGCGATGGCCTCCTCCAGCACCTCCCGGATCACGGCGACCAGGCTCGGCAGCGCCTTCTTCGGAATCTTGCCGGCCGGCTTCAGCGGCGAAATCCCGGCCCGGTGCAGCGCCTCGCAGACATAGATGTTGCCGAGGCCCGCGACGATCCGCTGGTCGAGCAGCAGCACCTTGGCGTTCTGTTTGCGGCCGGCGAAGGCCTTTTCCAGCAGGGCGGGGGTGAAGTCCGGCCCCAGCGGCTCGGGCCCCATGCCGGCGAACCAGGGATGGGCGGCCACGTCGCCCGCAGGGATCAGGCCCATGAAGCCGAACCGGCGCGGATCGTAATAGGTCACCCGGCCGCCGCGTTCGGTCTCGAACACCACATGCGCGTGCTTCGGGTCGGGCGCGCTGGCGTAGACGAACTCGCCCGGGCGAACGGTCCCTTCCGCGGCCTCGATCTCGAACCGGCCGGTCATGCCCAGATGCATCACCAGGGCGTCGCCGCGGTCGGTGTGGCCGAGCAGGTATTTGGCCCGCCGGTCGAGGCGGGTGATGGTCGCGCCGGTCAGGCGCTGGACGAAGTCCTCCGGGAAGGCGAAGCGCAGGTCCGGGCGGCGCTGCTCGACGCGGGACAGGCGCGCGCCCTCCAGCACGGGCGACAGGCCCCGGCGGACGGTTTCGACTTCGGGCAACTCAGGCATGGGGTCTTGGCTAGCCGAGGACGGGGTCGGGGTCCATGCGCCGTCTCCCCCTCCGGATGCTGATACGCCCTGAAGACCTTGATGGAATGGTCCGCTCCGGACGAGGTCTTTGGTCAAGGACGACCCCTGCGGGGTCGCCGCTGCGCGGCCGCGAAGCGGTCCTTGAGCAAAGCCTCGCCGGAGCAAAGATGCTCATCAAGACATCAGGACGAATTCCGCCTTGACCTTGAGGCGCGCCGGCTAGCCGACCTGCCCGCGCGGGTCTATGAGCAAGGCCATGAGCCAGAGCAGCGCCACCTTCGGCTATCGCGACGTCGATCCGACCGAGAAGCCCGGCCTTGTGCGCGGGGTCTTCGACCGCGTCGCCAGCCGCTACGACCTGATGAACGACCTGATGAGCGCGGGCGTGCATCGAATCTGGAAGGACGCCACGGCGGCCCGCCTCAATCCGCAGCCGGGCGAGGTGATCCTCGACGTGGCCGGCGGCACCGGCGACATGGCCCGCCGCTACGCGAAGCTGGCCCGGGCCGCGCAGGAGCGCCGGGGCGGCGACGACGCGACCATCCACATCATCGACTACAACGCCGAGATGATCGCCGCGGGCCGGGAAAAGGGCGCGCCGCCCGAGATCTGCTGGGCCGTGGGCGACGCCCAGCGGCTGCCGCTGCCGGACGCCAGCGCCGACGCCTATTCGATCGCGTTCGGCATCCGCAACGTGACCGACGTCAGCGCCGCCCTGCGCGAGGCGAAGCGGGTTCTGAAGCCCGGCGGCCGGTTCGTCTGTCTCGAGTTCAGCCGGCCGACCGGCATCGCCCTGCGCGCCGCCTATGACGCCTGGTCGTTCAAGGCCATTCCGCAGATCGGCGAATGGGTGGCGGGCGACCGTGACTCCTACCAGTACCTGGTCGAAAGCATCCGCCGCTTCCCCGACCAGAAGACCTTCGCCGCGATGATCGAGCAGGCCGGCTTCAGCCGCGTCAGCTACACCAACTTCACCGGCGGCGTGGCGGCCCTGCATTCGGGGCGGGTTCTCTAGGACCATGGATCTGGCCGCTTTCCTGCGTCTGCTGGCCGCCGGCTGGACCCTGATCCGCGCCGACGCGCTGATCCCGCGCGAGCTGGACGACGTCCTGCCGTCCGGCGTGCGGACGCTGGCCGCCTTCCTGCGACTGTTCGCCGGCCGTCAGGCGCGGCAGGGCCGGCCCGGCGAGCGGCTGGCGCGGTCGCTGGAAAAGCTGGGGCCGGTGGCGATCAAGCTCGGCCAGGTGCTGTCGACCCGCGCCGACATCTTCGGGGCCGTTTTCGCCACCGACCTGGCGCATCTGAAGGACGCCCTGCCCCCGTTCCCGACCGCCCGGGCGCGGGCCGAGATCGAGCGCGAGCTGGGCCAGCCCGTCGACCTGCTGTTCCCGGTGTTCGGCGAGCCGGTTGGCGCCGCGTCGCTGGCCCAGGCCCACCGGGCCACCCTGGCCGACGGCCGCGAGGTGGCGGTCAAGGTCCTGCGCCCCGGCATCGAGCGGCGCATCGCCGACGACAGCGCCACCCTGATGATGGCCGCCGGCCTGATCGAGGCGCTGATCCCTCCCGCGCGGCGGCTGGAGCCCTCGGCCTTCGCCGGGACGGTGATCCGCTCGCTGCGGCTGGAACTGGACATGCGGTTCGAGGCCGCCGGCGCGGCCGAGCTGTCCGACATCATGAACCGCGACGGCTGGATGCGCGCGCCGCAGGTGATCTGGGATGGCGTGGCCAAGCGGGTGCTGACCCTGACCTGGGTCGACGGCCTGCCGCTGTCCGATCCGGCGACGCTCGAGGCGCCGGGCCTCGACCGCAAGGCCGTGGCCGACAACCTGATCCGGGCCTTCCTCGCCCAGGCGCTGGACCACGGCGTGTTCCACGCCGACCTGCACGAGGGCAACCTGTTCGTCGTCCCGCCCTCGGGCATCGTGGCGGTCGACTTCGGCATCGTCGGCCGGCTGTCGCCGGAGACTCGGCGCTACCTGGCCGAGATCCTCTACGGCTTCCTGACCCGCGACTACGCCCGGGTGGCGAAGGCCCACTTCGACGCCGGCTACGTGCCCGCGCACCATGACCCGGACGCCTTCGCCCAGGCTCTGCGCGCCGTCGGCGAGCCGGTGTTCGGACGGGCGGCCAGCGAGCTTTCCATGGGCCGGCTGCTGTCGCTGCTGTTCGAGATCACCGCCCTGTTCGACATGCGGCTGCGGCCCGAACTGGTGCTGTTGCAGAAGACCATGGTCACCGTCGAGGGCGTCGCCCGCCGTCTGTGGCCCGACCACGACCTTTGGGCCGCCGCCGACCCTGTGGTGCGCCGCTGGATCGCCCGCGAGCTGTCACCGGCCGCCCGGATGAAGGACTTCGCCGACGAGGCCCTGCGCGCCCTGCGGGCCATCGCCCGGATGGCCGAGGACGGCGCGGCCCCGCCGGTCGTCGTCGCGCCGGTCCGCGAGTCGTCCGGCATGGCCTGGCTGGCGGCCGGGGCGCTGATCGCCGGGCTGGCGTTCGTGCTGGCGCGGCTGCTGGGGTAGGGGCGAGCGGCCGTTCCCGTGCGGTCCCACCAAGCCATCCGGTCGAACGCCGCCGAGCAGAGAGCGCGGCCAAACGGCCGCCACCGGCGCATCCCTCTCCACCATGCTCCGCATGGTCCCCCTCTCCCTCCGGGAGAGGATTGGCGAGCCGCCGGAGCAACACTGGCGGTCAACCCGTCAGGGCAGGGTCCGCCGAAGGCTCTCCGGCGTCCCACCTCCTGCCACGGTGTTCATGGGTCCTCGCGACAAGCGCGAGGATGACGGAGGTTTTCTACCCGTCGTCCCGCGATCGCGAGCGTCCCGCGCCGCCCTCGGCCTCGCGCGCCTTGACCCGCGTCCAGTACTCGGGCCCGTCGTCCGGCTTGAACATGGTCCGCGGCGCGCCGTCCCGGGTGGCGACGGCGAACACATTGCCGGCCGGGTCGTAGATCAGGGTGTCGCCGTTCCTGCGCGTCAGCGTCTGGGCGCCGCGCGGCGGCTTCGTCACGAAGGCGTGGGCCTTGCTGACATAGGCGTCGAGCGTCGCCGCGCCGAAGTCCGCCCCGTTGCGCCTGAAATTGCGCTCGGCGTTCTGTTCGGCCGTGAAGCGTCGGCTGGCCGACCACATCGGCTTGCCGTCGATGCGCCGAACCGGCTCGGCCCGCGCCACGGCGGCCCTGGGCGCTTCGAACGCGCCCTCCGCCACAGCCGGAACGGCGGCCGCCTCCCGATGGACCGGCACGGCCGAGGCGCCGCCATCGCAGCCGGCCAGAAGCGCGGCGGTCACAAGCGCCGCCGACGAAGCCCTGAACAATCCCACCATGATCCCAACCCCTGTTGCTATCCTAGCGTGTAATTGAACATATCAAGAACACGGGTTTCGGGATTGGTCAAGCGGTCGTGGCGTCGTATGCAGCGGCAGGTTTTCACGGCGCTGACGGAGACGCGGGTTTGGCTGGGCGGCGGGTTCTGCTGATCGTCGGCGGCGGCATCGCCGCCTACAAGGCGCTGGCGCTGACGCGCCTGCTGCGCAAGGCGGGCGTCGCCGTGCGGCCGATCCTGACCCGGGCCGGCGCCGAGTTCGTCACGCCGCTGTCCCTGTCGGCCCTGGCCGAGGACAAGGTCTACAGCGAGCTGTTCTCGCTGACCGACGAGGCGGAGATGGGCCACATCGAGTTGTCCCGCTCGGCCGACCTGGTGGTTGTGGCCCCGGCGACGGCGGACCTGATGGCCAAGGCGGCCCATGGCCTGGCCGGGGATCTGGCCTCGACCACCCTGCTGGCGACCGACAAGCCGGTGCTGATGGCCCCGGCGATGAACGTGCGCATGTGGGACCATCCCGCCACGCAACGGAATTTCGCGACCCTCAAGGGAGACGGCGTCCACTTCGTCGGGCCGGACGAGGGCGCCATGGCCTGCGGCGAGTTCGGCTACGGCCGGATGGCCGAGCCCGAGGCGATCTTCGAGGCGATCATGGGCCTGCTGGAGGGGCCCGCCGCCCGCCCTTTAGCCGGTAGGCATGTGCTGGTGACCGCCGGTCCCACGGCGGAGGCGCTCGACCCCGTTCGGCTGCTGACCAACCGCTCGAGCGGCCGGCAGGGCTACGCCATCGCCGGGGCGTTGGCGAAGCTCGGCGCGCGGGTGACGCTGGTGTCCGGGCCGGTCAGCCTGCCGACCCCGGCGGGTGTCGACCGTGTCGACGTGGAGTCCGCGCGCGACATGCTGGCCGCCAGCCAGGCGGCGCTGCCGGCCGACGCGGCCGTCTGTGTCGCGGCCGTGGCCGACTGGCGCCCCGACGAGGCGTTCGGGCTCAAGCTGAAGAAGGGCAAGGACGGTCCGCCCACCCTGACCCTGGTCGAGAACCCCGACATTCTGGCGACCCTGGCGGCGTCCGGCCCGACGCGGCCGAAGCTGGTGGTCGGGTTCGCGGCCGAGACCAACGACGTCGAGGCCCACGCCCGGGCCAAGCTGGCCCGCAAGGGTTGCGACTGGATCATCGCCAACGACGTGACCGAGCCGGGCGTCATGGGTGGCGAGGAGAACGCGGTGCTGCTGATCACCCGCGAGGGGATCGAGCGCTGGGACCGCGCCCACAAGGACCAGGTGGCCGCCGATCTGGCCGCCCGTATCGCGAAGGCTTTGACGTGACTCCTGTTATCCCCGTCGTCCAGCTGCCCCATGCCGAGGGCCTGCCGCTGCCGGCCTACGAGACCCCTCTGGCGGCCGGCATGGACCTGCGCGCGGCCGTCGCGGACGACGCGCCGATGACGCTCAAGCCGATGGCGCGGGCCATGGTCCCGACGGGGCTGTCATTCGCCGTGCCGGCCGGGTTCGAGGCCCAGGTGCGGCCGCGCTCGGGCCTGGCCGCCAAGGCCGGGATCACCTGCCTCAACACGCCCGGCACGATCGACGCGGATTACCGCGGCGAGGTGAAGGTCATTCTGATCAATCTGGGGGAGGAGGATTTCGTCATCCGCCGGGGCGACCGGATCGCCCAGCTGGTCATCGCGCCCGTGGCGGCGGCGACCTGGCGCGCGGTGACGAGCCTCGACGAGACCGCGCGGGGCGCGGGCGGGTTCGGCTCGACCGGCGCCGGCTAGGCCGGGATGCCGTGCAGGCCGACGTAGCCGAGGAAGCCGCTGGCGAAGGCCAGGCCGGCGATCCACAGGAAGGGCTTGAGGACGTCGTAGGGGTGATCGACTGCGGCGCGCATGACGCTGATGGTCCTTTCGGGGCCAAGTATTCAACCACTGAACACACAGGCGCCGCATACGGTTGCAGGCGTCATCTGAACCGAGAATGACGTGATTCGCCTTACAGTCGACATGACCGCCGAAACGATCGCTCGCCAGTTGAATCCGGCGGGCGGCCGAGTGTTCATCACGGGCGGGGCCGGCGAGCCGCTGGCGTTGCTCGACGCCTGGCGACAGAGGCCCGATCTGGCGGCCCATCTGACCTTCGTCGGCGCCCATGTTCCGGGCATCAACCGCAACGACTGGGCCGGTCTGCACGAGACCGCGCGGTCTGAAGGCACGTTCATGTCCGGTGACTGGCGACCTGCCTTCGAGGCCGGACGGTACGCCCTGCGGCCGATGACCTGGTTCCAGGCCTATGGCTGGCTGGGCGAGACGCCGCTCGACGCCGCCGTGTTCCATGTCAGTGCGCCCGACGCCGAGGGCAACGTCTCGCTGGGCGTCGCCAGCGATCTGGCCCCCGCCGTCATGGCGCGGACGGTGTTCAAGGTCGCGCTGGTCAATCCGGCGATGCCGCGCGTTCAGGGCGCGGTCTGGCCGCTGTCGGCGTTCGATGTGGTCGCCGACGCGCCGCATGACCTGCTGACCTACGACGTCGGGGCGCTCGATCCGGCGTTCGAGGCCATCAAGCGGCATCTGCAGGCGATCATGCCCGACGGCGCCAGCGTACAGTTCGGCGTCGGCAAGGCCGGCATCGCGGCGCTGGCGGCGCTGGAGGGGATGAAGGGCCTGAAGATCTTCTCCGGCATGGTCACCGATCCGCTGCTGCCGGTGCTCGACTCCAGCGCCCTGACCGAGGTGGTGACGGGCCTCGCGGCCGGGTCGCGCGCGCTCTACGACCGCTGTGGCAGCGACAGCCGCATCCGCTTCGAGCCGTCGAACGTGACGCATGACATCCGCGTGCTGGCCGGGATCCCCCGGCTTGTGGCGGTCAATTCGGCGATCGAGATCGATCTGTTCGGCCAGGCCAACGCCGAGTTCCAGGACGGACGCCAGATCAGCGGCGTCGGCGGCCTGACCGACTTCCTGCGCGGGGCCCGGCTGTCGAAGGGCGGCCTGCCCATTCTCGCCCTGCCGGCCAGCGCCCGCCGCGGCGAGATCAGCCGCATCGTGCCGCGTCTGCCGCCGACGGCCGTGTCCGTGCCGCGCGCCGATGTGGGCCTGGTGATCACCGAGCACGGCGTCGCCGACCTGCGCGGCCTGACCCTCGACGGCCGGGCCGAGGCCCTGATCGGCGTCGCCGATCCCGCGCATCGGGATGGACTCGCCGACAGCTGGGCGGCTATCCGCCGGAGCCTCTAGACCGTGAGCGCGACCATGACCCTTCTGACCCGCAGCGACCTGCCGCTGGACCTCGTCGGCCGGGGCAAGGTGCGCGACATCTACGCCGTCGGCGAGGACCGCCTCCTGCTGATCGCCACCGATCGCGTGAGCGCCTTCGACGTGGTGATGGCCGAGCCCGTGCCGATGAAGGGCGCCGTGCTGACGCAGCTCAGCGCCTGGTGGTTCCGGCGTCTGGACGGCGTGGTGCGCCACCACATGCTGTCGGTCGACCCCGACGAGATCATCGCCGCGGTCCCGGCGCTGGCGCCGCATCGCGCGACGCTCGTCGGCCGGGCCATGCTGTGCCGCCGCGTGACGGTCGTGCCGGTCGAATGCGTGGTGCGCGGATACCTCTCCGGCTCGGCCTGGAAGGAATACGCCCAGACCGGCACCCTGGCGGGCGAGCCCCTGCCGGCCGGCCTGCGCCGGAGCGAGCGGCTCGATCCGCCGGTGTTCAGCCCCGCGACCAAGGCCGAGACGGGCCACGACGAGAACATCTCCGTCGCCCGCATGGCCGCCGACGTCGGCGCCGACCTGGCCGCCGAGCTCGAACGCCTGAGCCGCACCGTCTACGAAACCGGCCGGGCGCTGGCGGCGGAGCGCGGTCTGGTGCTGGCCGACACCAAGTTCGAGTTCGGCCGCGACGCGCAGGGCCAGGTGGTGCTGATCGATGAGGTCATGACGCCGGACAGCTCCCGCTACTGGCCGGCCGGGGGCTGGTCGGTCGGCGAGACGCCGCCCAGCTTCGACAAGCAGCCGCTGCGCGACTATCTCGACGCCGAGCGCGCCGCCGGCCGCTGGAATGGCGAGGCCCCGCCGCCGCCTCTGCCCGAGGCGGTCGTGGCGGCGACGTCGGAGCGGTATCTCGAGCTGTATCGCCGGATGACGAGCGAGGCGCTGGAGGTCTGACCGCCGGTCAGGCCGTTCGTCGGCGATCGCCCGCCGGGTCCGCGCGCGCTGACGATCCTCAACGGGCCCGGGGCGTGACCGATCCGCCTTCCGGCCGGTTCAGATTGGCGAAGGCCGCCGCGTCCTCGAAGGGGACGGCCACCGCGCCGATGTCGCCGAGAAAACCTCGCACCGCCGGGTGGCCCCGCGCCAGTTCCGACTCCAGCGCGCCCAGCAGATCGACGCTCCATACCGCACACAGCGGATGCACGCCCTCGCCGGTGACGGCGAAGGCCGCGAAGGCCTCGCCCCGCGCTTCGACCAGGCGCGGGACCAGATCGGCCGGCGCGTGCGGCATGTCGCAGGGCAGGGTGGCCAGATGGTCCGCGCCCCCGGCGATGGCCCAGCGCAGGCCGGCGGCGACGCCCGCCAGCGGTCCGTCCGGCGCCCCGGCCGCGTCGTCAAGCACCGGAAGGCCCAGTCGCGACGCCAGCCCGGCGGCGCCGGAGGCCGGTCGCGCGCTGACAGCGACGGCCCCGCAGTGGGGACCCAGCGCGTCGAGCGCCCATTCCATCAGGGTGCGGTCGTTCAGCGGCGCGATGGCCTTCTCGCTGCCGAAGCGCGACGATCGTCCGCCGGCGAGGACGAGGCCCGCGATCACCGCGCGCGCGACAGCCGGACCGGCATGGCCTTGTAGGCCGGCGTACCGCTGCGGATGTCGCGCTCGCTGAGCGGCAACAGCGGATTGGCCTCCGGATAGTAGGCGGCGAGGCAACCGCGGGGCAGATCGCGGGCGACCACGGTGAAGCCGCGCACCGACCGGTCGCCGTCGTCCTCGGGAAAGGCCGCTTCCAGGTCGACCCGGTCGCCGTCCGCAAGGCCCCGGGCGGCCAGATCGTCGGGGTGGGCGAAGACCACGTCGCGCCGGCCCTTCACCCCGCGATAGCGGTCGTTCAGGCCGTAGATGGTGGTGTTGTACTGGTCGTGGCTGCGCACCGTGGTCAGGATCAGCACGTCCGGATCGCCGCGCGTGCTGTCGGTGCGGGCCGGGTCGTCGTGGCGGAAAGGGATCAGGTCGGCCTTGCCGCTGGCCGTCCGCCAGACGCGCTCGCCGGACGGCACCGGCAGGCGGAAGCCGCCGGGCGCGCGGATGCGGGCGTTGAAGTCGGCGAAACTCTTGGGAAAGACCTGCTCAATGGCGTCGCGGATACGATCGTAGTCGGCGACGAGGCCCCGCCAGTCGACGCCGCTGTCCGGGCCGAGGGCCGCCTCGGCGATGGCCGCGACGATCCAGGCCTCCGACCGCAGATGCTCGGACGCCGGCGGATTCAGGCCGCGCGAGGCGTGCACCATCGACATGGAGTCCTCGACGGTGACCGACTGGCGGCCGCCGGCCTGGATGTCGATCTCGGTGCGGCCGAGGCAGGGCAGGATGTAGCTCTCCTCGCCCGGCAGCAGGTGGGTGCGGTTGAGCTTGGTCGCGATGTGGACCGTCAGGGCGTTGCGCCGCAGGGCCGGGAAGGTGGCGACCGGGTCCGGCGCGGCCACGGCGAAGTTGCCCCCGAGGCCGATGAACACCTTCGCCGTCCCGGCCTGCATCGCGGCGATGGCCTCGACGACCGTGTGCCCGTGGCGGGCCGGCGGGGTGAAGCCGAACGCCCGGCCCAGACTGTCGAGCAGGGCGGCGGGCGGCTTTTCGGTCAGGCCGACCGTACGGGCGCCCTGAACGTTGGAGTGGCCGCGCAGCGGGCAGACGCCGGCCCCGGGCCGGCCGATGTGCCCGCCCAGCAGCAGCAGGTTGACCAGCTGCTGCACGGCGCTGGAGGCCGAGCGGTGCTGGGTGACGCCCATGCCGTAGCAGAGGATCACCGCCTTGCTGGCGGCGAAGATGCCCGCGGCTTCCTCGATCTGGCCGCGGGTCAGCCCGCTCGCGGCTTCCAGCGACGGCCAGTCGCGCGTGGCCAGATGGGCGGCCAGGGCGTCGAACCCGGCCGTGTGTTCGGCGAGGAAGGCGTGGTCGAGGTGGTCGCCGGCGATCAGCGTCTTCATCATGCCCTCGACGACCGCCACGTCGCCGCCGATGCGCAGCTGGTAGTAGCGATGGGCGATGTCCGTGCCGCCGAGGGTGGCCATCTCGACCGGATCCTGGGGCGAGGCGAACTTCTCCAGCGCCCGCTCCTTCAGCGGATTGAACACCACGATCGGCGCGCCGCGCCGGGCGACGTCCCGCAGGGTGGCCATCATGCGCGGGTGGTTGGTGCCGGGGTTGTGGCCGAAGCTGAACACCGCGTCGCAGTGGTCGAAGTCCTCCAGCGTCACCGACCCCTTGCCCAGGCCCAGCTGTTCGGCGAGGCCGACGCTGGTCGGCTCGTGGCACATGTTGGAGCAGTCGGGGAAATTGTTGGTTCCGACCTTGCGGCCGAGCAACTGGAACAGGAAGGCGGCCTCGTTGGACACGCGGCCCGAGGCGTAGAACTCGATGGCGTCGGGATCGGCTTGGGCGGCCATCACCGCGCCGATCCGGCTGATCGCCTCGTCCCAGCCGACGCGGACATAGGTGTCGCTGGCCCGGTCGTAACGCAACGGCTCGGTCAGGCGGCCGAGGTCCTCCAGCGCATGGTCGGTCCAGCCGGTCAGGGCCGTGACCGTCCGGGCGGAGATGTCCTCGGGCGTGGCGCGCTTGCCGGTCGCCTCCCAGGCCACGGCCTTGGCCCCGTTCTCGCAGAACTCGAACGAGGAGGTGTGCTTCGGATCGGGCCAGGCGCAGCCGGGGCAGTCGAAGCCATCCGGCTGGTTGGCCGACAGCAGGGCCTTGCCGCCCTCGACCACCGTGTCTTGGTCGGCCAGCGCCCCGGCGACCGCGCGCAGGGCGCCCCAGCCGCCGGCCGGCCGGTGATAGTCGCCGACGCCCTTCGCCCGGCTCATGGCGTGATCCTGTCGGGGCGGGTGAACACCGCGCAGCCGTCGGCGCGGGCCAGGGCGACCAGCGTCATGCCGCACTCCTCGGCCTTGCGGATGGCCAGCGCCGTCGGGGCCGAGATGGCGACCATCAGCGGGAAGCCGGCGATCGCGGCCTTGTCGACCATCTCGTAGGAGCAGCGGCTGGTGACCACGACGAAACCGGCCTCCGGGTCGAGGCCCGCGCGGGCGGCCGCGCCGATCACCTTGTCGAGCGCGTTGTGCCGGCCGACGTCCTCGCGGACGAGGGCCAGGACGCCCAACGCGTCGGCGAAGGCGGCGGCGTGCATGGCGCGGGTCAGCCGGCCGAGCGCCTGCTGCGTCTCGAGCGCGTCCAGCGCCGCCTCGATGGCCGCGCGGCTGAAGCGGGCGCCTTCGGCCAGCGGCGACAGGGGCCGGACCGCCTGGGCCAGCCGCTCGACACCGCACAGGCCGCAGCTGGAGCGGCCTTCCATGCCGCGCACCCGGGCGCGGGCGCGGCGGCCCCGGCCCTCGGCGGTCAGACGGATGTCGACCTGCAGGCCCTGGTCGAGGGTCTCGACGGCGACGGCCTCGATGTCGCCGGCCATGGCGATGCGTTCGGACAGGGTGAAGCCGACCGCCAGATCCTCGACGTCGGCGGGCGTGGCCATCAGCACCGCGTGCGGCCGGCCGTCATAGAGCAGTCCGACGGGCGCCTCGTCGGCGAGCGGCCGGTCGACCGGCGTATCGCCCGGCTGGCCGCGCCGCCACTGACGGGCGGGGCGGGTCTCGACGGATTGGAACACAGCGGCCATGGCGGGGAGCCTAACCCAGAAGTTCTTCCGTGTGCTCGCCCAGTTTGGGAGACCTGACCCCCGGCATGCGCGCGCCGTCGATCTTCAGCGGCGCGGCCAGCATCCGCAGGCCCTGCGGGCGGTCGGGGTGCTCGACCACGTCGCGCATGCCGACCTCGGCGACGAACGGATTGTCGAGCGCCTGGAACAGGTCGTTGACCGGGCCGAACGGGACCCGGCCGGCGAACAGGGCGCTCCAGTGGGCCGTGGGCGCCGCGGCGAACAGGGCATCGAGCGTTTCAGTGAGGGCCGGGAGGTTGCGCGCCCGGTCGGCGAGGGTGGCGAACCGCGGATCGACGGCCAGGTCGGGCCGTTCGATCAGGGCGCACAGCTCGGCCCAGAACTTCTCGTTCATGCACATCAGCTGGCCGTAGCCGTCGGCCGTCTTCACCCGCTGCACCGGGGCCAGCGAGGGATGGGCGCCGTTGGGCATGCGGACGGTGGGGTAATGCTCGTTCATCGCCCAGACCGCCGGATAGCTGAGCTGGTGCAGCGCCACGTCGAACAGCGACACGTCGACGTCGCAGCCCTCGCCCGTGGCGCGGGCCGAGAGGATGCCGCTGACCACGCCGAAGGCGAAGGTCGCGCCGCTCATGAAGTCGATGATCGAGACGCCCATGCGGGCGGGCGGACCGTCCGGCTCGCCGGTCAGGCTCATCAGGCCGCACTCGGCCTGCATCGGGTAGTCATAGCCGGGCCAGCCCTCGCGGCTATTTCCGCGGCCGTAGGCCGAGAGGTGACCACAGACGATGGCCGGGTTAATGGCCTTCAGCGCCGCGTAGGTCAGGCCGAGCTTCGCCGGCTGGTCGCCGCGCAGGTTGTTGACCACCGCCTCGGCGGAGGCCACCAGCCGCTCGAAATCGGCCCGGCCCTCCGGCGTCTTCAGCTCGATGGCGGCGGATTTCTTGCCGCGCGAGAAGGTCTGGAAATACTGGCTGTCGTTGTCGCCGAGCAGGAACGGTCCGGTCGGGCGCGAGGCGTCGCCGCCCATCGACGGGGCCTCGATCTTGATCACCTCTGCGCCCAGCTCCGACATCAGCAGGGTGGCGTAGGGCCCGGCCCCGTAGTGTTCGATGGTCAGGACGCGCATGCCCTGCAGGGGTCGCTTCACCAGTAGGACTCCATGATCTCGGCGGCCCAGGCGGGCTCACGCACGTCGCCGCGCGGCAGGAAGCCGCTGAGCACCGGCTTGATGTCGACCACCGGCGTGCCGTCGATGGCGTCGAGCCCCTCGACCTCAAGGCTCAGGCCGTCGACCGAAACGATGCGGCAGACCGAGACGCCGAGCCGGTTGGGCCGGTTGCGGCCCCGCTGGGCGAAGATTCCGACCAGCGGCCAGTCCTCGCGACCGCGCGGCCGGCGCGCGCCGGTGACGATCTCGGCGTCGGTGATGCGGTCGAACACGAAGACGATCTCGGCATGGGAAAAGTCGGTCAGGCCGAACAGGGCTTCCGGGCCGAACCGGGCCGGATCGAGGTCGATCCTCGCCCGGCTGGGACCCCAGTCATCGTCGATGGCCGCCTCGCGGCCGCCCCGAACATGGCCGACCGCCTCGATCGCGAATGTCATGGACGCCTCCCTTGCCTGGACGCCACGGGGCTAGGCCGGGCCAGGGGGGCGGTCAAGCCGGGCGACTTGCATTTGAGAACTATTCGCATTAACGCCGGAGCGATTGTCCGCTCCCAGCCCCCGGAACCCAGCCTTGACCAAGTCCCTGCTCGGCCGCCTCCGCCGCTTCTGGCTCGACGTGCACCTGTGGATCGGTGTGGGACTGTTCATCCTGCTGGTTCCGCTCGGCCTGTCGGGCGCCGCGCTGGTGTGGCACGACGGTCTGGACACGGTGCTGCATCCGCAGCGGTTCGCCGTCTCGAAGGGCGATGCGACGCTGGCGGCCTCGGCCTATCTCGACGCGGCCCGCAAGGCCTATGGCGACCGGGCGACGGTGACCCAGCTGCGGATGCCGGAGAAGGCGGGCCAGCCGGTCATCGCCAGCGGCCGGGTCAACGGCCCGCCGCCGGGGCCGGGCCAGCGCCCGCGCAGCCTGACCGCCTGGATCGATCCGGCGACCGCCCGGGTGCTCGACGTGGCCGACACCCGCAATGAACTGATCGGCGTGATGCATCGGCTGCACGGCAGCCTGCTCATCAGTACGCCGGGGCTCGGCCGCAAGATCGTCGGCTGGCTGGGCTGGGCGATGACGGCGTCCTGCCTGACGGGACTCTGGCTCTGGTGGCCGCGCAACGGCAAGGTCGTGCGCGGCCTGCGCTGGCTTCGCTCGCCGTCGACCTTCAACAACCTGCACCACATGGTCGGCTTCTGGGTTCTGGTCCCGTTGCTGGTCGTGTCCCTGACCGGTGTCTACATCTCCTTCCCGGAGACCAGCCGCCGGCTGTTCGGCATCGAGACGGCCGGCGGGCCACGCGGCGGCCAGCGGCCCGCCGCCGCGCCGCCGCTGGCCGAGCCCGGCCTGCCGATCGACATGGCGATCGCCGCGGCCATGGCGGAAAAGCCCGGCGCCCGGCTGGCCGCCGTCACCCTGCCCACGGAAGGCCGCCGGCCGGCCTGGCGCATCCAGTTCGCCGCCGAGGGCGACGGTCCCGGGCCGACCGTCCAGGTGGCCGACGAGGACGGCTCGATCCGCAAGGGCCGCGGACCCGCGGGCCCTGGGCAACCCGACCCTCTGTCACGCAGCATGCGGACGATCCACGACGCCCAGGACGCGCCGTGGCTCTGGCAGCTGCTGGTGTTCATCACCGGCGTCGCGCCCGCGCTGCTCGGCGTCACCGGCACGGTGATGTGGCTGCGCCGCCGCGGCCGCCGCGCGCACCTGCGCCGCCTGCGCGCCACGCACGCGGACTAAATGTCTTTTTGAGAATGATTCTCATTGCGGCGCTGCAACGTGGAAGTTAAGAACGACTCGCAATCGCAAATTAGCGTCGTTACGGCGCACCGGGTTTCGGGGACAGACTTCATGCGTACGACTTCAGGCGGCGTCACCGCCCGCGCCAAAAGGGCTTTCGGCGTCGCGGCGGTGGCCGGGGCGGCCGGGCTGTCCCTGTCGCCGGCCCTGGCGGGCGCGGCCGAGAGCGGCGCGATGGTGACGGCGGGGGCCGACGCCGCCCCGACCGAGCTGTCGGGCATCGAGGTGCACGGCGACAAGGGCGACCGTCCGAGCTCGCCGAAATACACCGCCGCGCCGATCGACACGCCGCAGACGGTGACGGTCGTGTCGGGCCGGACCATCCGCGACCAGAACCTGCTGACCCTGCGCGACATCCTGCAGACCGTGCCGGGGATCACCTTCGGGGCCGGCGAGGGCGGCGGCGGCTATGGCGACAGCATCAATCTGCGCGGTTACTCGGCCAACAACGACGTGACCACCGACGGCCTGCGCGACAGCGCCCAGTACAGCCGCACCGACCCGTTCAACCTGCAGCAGATCGAGGTCATCAACGGGGCCAACTCCGTCTACGCCGGCGCGGGCTCCGTGGGCGGATCGATCAACCTGGTCAGCAAGGCGCCGCGCGCTTCCGACAGCGGCGTGTTCACCGCCGGGGTCGGCACGGACGGCTACGGCCGGCTGACGCTGGACGCCAATCGTGTCATCGGCGACCAGATCGCCGTGCGCCTGAACGCCATGGCGCACGAGAACGACGCGCCGGGCCGGGACGTGGAAAGCTTCAGCCGCTGGGGGATCGCGCCGTCGATCACTTTCGGCCTGACCGGCCCGACGCGGGTGACGGTCTCGTGGCTGCACCAGGAGGACGACAACGTCCCGCAGTACGGCGTGCCCTACGCGTCGAACGCCTTCCTCAACGGGCCGCTGCCGGGCGTGAAGGCGTCGAGCTACTACGGCTACCGCAACATCGACACCCAGGAGATCGGCGTCGACAGCCTGACGCTGAACATCGTGCACGAGGTCAGCGACAGCCTGACGGTGACCAACACCAGCCGCTGGCAGCAGATCACCCAGACGACCATCGTCGACCCGCCGCAGGGGACCTGGTGCCTGGCCAGCGGCTTCAACGCCCAGACCGGCGCGGCCTGCGCGACGCCCGGCGTCTACACGCTCAGCGGCCCGCGCGGGAACCTGCGCGACACGACCAACACCCAGCTGGTCAGCCAGACCGACTTCAACTGGAAATTCACCACCGGGACCTGGTCGCACAACCTCGTGCTGGGGGCCTCGTTCTCCAACGAGACCTACGACCTGACCACCGGCCGGCTGTTCTTCAACGCCAACGGCTCGGCCGTGGTCCTGCCGACCATGAGCATCGCCGACCCCGACAATCGCTACACTGGCCCGGTCAACTTCCTTGAAAGCGCGATCAGCGACGGGGAGCTGGCCAATCAGGCGCTCTATGTTTTCGACACGGTCGAACTGGGACCGCACTGGCAGCTGAACGGCGGCGCGCGGGTCGAGCACAACGAGGGTGAGTTCGTCTCTACGCCCTACACCTGGACGGTCGGAACGCCGCCGGTGCGGGTGGCCGGCGTCACGACCATCGCGAAGAACGAGGAGACGCTCGTCTCCTACCGTCTGGGCCTGGTCTACAAGCCGGCGCCGAACGCCAGTCTGTACATCGCCTACGGCAACACCCAGACGCCGTCGCAGGCGACCGTCAACGGCGGCTGCGCGGTGACCGGAACGGCCCAGAACTGCAACGTCGATCCGGAAAAGGGCCAGGTGCTCGAGGTCGGGGCCAAGTGGGACGCCTTCGACGGGCGCCTGTCGCTGACCGCGGCCCTGTTCCAGAACGAGCGGACGAACATCCGGCTGAACTCCAACGACCCCGCCATCCCGGTGCAGCAGCTCGACGGCGCCTCCCGCGTGCGCGGCCTGGCGCTGGGCGCGGCCGGGCAGCTGACCGATCGCTGGACGATCCTGGCCAACTACACCTACCTTGACAGCGAGATCCTGCAGAACATCGCCGGCACGGCCCTGCCGCCCAACAATGTCGACTACACGAAGGGCGACCCGATCCCGATCACCCCGCGCCATGCGTTCAACCTGTGGACCACGGTGATGCTCACAGACACGGTGATGGTCGGCTATGGCGCGACCTACGCCGGCGAGTACGCCTTCGCCCGGGCCGCCGCCGGCGCGCCGCTGCTCTGGTCCGACAGCTACTGGCTGCACAACGCCTCGCTGACCTGGACAGCCAGCGACACGATCAGCGTTCAGGTCAACGTCAAGAACCTGACCGACCAGGACTACTACACGCGCATCCGGTCCAACGCCGGCTTCGGCTGGGCCACGCCCGGCGACGCGCGGTCGGCCCAGGTCACGCTGAACTACCGGTTCTGACGGGCGCGGGAGGGACAGCGCGATGATGCTCCAGATTCCCGGCGTGCTCGACAAGGACGAGGTCGCGCGCCTGCGGGCGCTGATCGACGCCGCCGACTGGACCGACGGCAATGTGACGTCCGGCTTCCAGTCGGCCCTGGCCAAGCAGAACCGGCAACTGCCCGAAGGGAGCGACGCCGCCCGCGAGGCCGGCGCGGCGATTCTCGCCGCCCTGGAGCGGCATCCCCTGTTCCTGTCGGCGGCCCTGCCGGCGCGGATCTTTCCGCCGCTGTTCAACCGCTACGGCGTCGGCGACGGTTTCGGCGATCACATCGACAATTCCATCCGCCGCGACCGGGAGGGCCGGCAGCTGCGCACCGACCTGTCGGCGACGCTCTTCCTCACCGAGCCGGAGGACTATGACGGCGGGGAGCTGACGGTCGACGATACCTACGGCGTGCACCAGGTGAAGCTCGCGGCCGGGGACATGATCCTTTATCCCGCCTCGAGCCTGCACCGGGTCGAGGCGATCACCCGCGGCGCGCGGGTTTCGTCCTTCTTCTGGATCCAGAGCCTGGTGCGCGACGACGCGCGGCGGGCCCTGCTGTTCGACATGGACCTGGCCATCCAGCGCGCGGGCGTCGGCCTGGGCGTCGGCGACGCGGCCGTGGTCTCCCTGACGGGGGCCTATCACAACCTGCTGCGGATGTGGGCCGAGACCTGAACATCCGGTCCGGACCAAGATCAGCGCCCGCCGCTCATCCCTCGTTTACCCGCACCCGTCATGGTCCGGACGAACACGGGACGGAAACCAGATGGCCGGCGCAAGGACCGGAGAGCGATCGACGAAAGCGCGGGGACACCGGTCCTCGGCGGCGCGGTGGTTCTTCGACAACTCCCTGGACATGTTCGCCGTCGTCAACCGGGACGGGGTGTTCACCGAGATCAACGACGCCTGGGAGCGGCTCACCGGCTGGCGCCGCGAGGACCTGGTCGGCCGCACGATCTTCGAGTTCCTCCACGAGGATTGCTACGAAGAGGCGCGCGACTCCCGCCGGCGCATGAAGCGTGACGGCCATACGGTCAACCAGCTGAAAATCCGCTGCAAGGATGACCGGTGGATCTGGATCGAGGGGCGGTCGCGCCTCGACCCCAACGGCGACATGGTCGGCACCCTGCACGACATCACCGAGCTGGTGATGCAGAAGGAGGAGCTGGAAACGGCGCGCCGGAACCGCTCGATGCTGTCCGAAGCCGCCGGCATCGGCAGCTGGAGCTTCGAGCCGCGCGCCGACCGGATCGAGTGGTCCGACGATATCCTGGCGCTGTCCGGCTGGGACCAGACCGATGTCGACTCGCCGGCGAAGTTCTTCGCCTGCCTCGACCCCGCCGAGCGGGACATGGTCAACCAGGCCTTCACCCGGGGCGTCCAGACCGGCGAGGGCGCGACCATCGAGCACCGGCTTCTGGCCCGGGACGGTCGCTGGCTGACCATGCGGGCGACGTTCCGGACCGAACCGCGCGGTCGCACCTTCGCGCTCAAGGGCATTTCACAGGACGTCACCGAGCTGGTCCAGGCGCGCGACGCCGCGCGCGAAGGCGAGGCCCGCGTCCAGGCGCTGATGGAACAGGCCCGCATGGACGCCTGGCGCCAGGAACTGGCGCTCGCCGCCGCCGACGCGGGCGCATTCGAGATCGATCATGCGGGCCGGACCTTCTGGGCCAGCGAGCAGTTCTTCAGGCTGGTCGGCGAACGCATGACCTACAAGACGATCGCCCAGCCGGTCTGGCCGTCTGTTCATCCCGACGACAAGGCCATGGTGCGCGATCACAATCGCCGCTGGGCCGGCGGGTCCGAAAACGTCTCGATGGAATTCCGCATCCTTCTGCCGAACGGCAAGGAGCGCTGGGTGCGCACCTTCTACCGGCTGGACCGGCCAACCCGTAAAGGCGTCGGCCTGGTGCTCGATATCGACGCCCGCAAGCGGCAGGAACTGGCCCTGGTCGAGGCGCAGCGCGCCGCCGAGGCGGGGGCCGAGGCCAAGGCGGCCTTCCTCGCCAACATGAGCCACGAGATCCGCACGCCGATGAACGGGGTGCTCGGCGTGCTGCACCTGCTGAAGGGCGAGACCATCAGCGACAGCGGCCAGCGGCTGCTCGACGAGGCTCTCAGCTGCGGCAAGATGCTCTCGACCCTGCTCGACGACGTCATCGATTTCGAACGCATCGAGGCGGGGCGGCTGGAGCTGTCGGACGAGCCGGTCCACGCCGGCGAGCTGGCGCGCAGCGTGTTCCGCCTGCTCGAGCCCCAGGCCCGCGCCAAGGGTCTGACCCTGACGCTCGAGGGCGCCGAAGGTCTGGGCTGGGTGCGGACCGATCCGGTCCGCCTGCGGCAATGCCTGTTCAACCTCATGGGCAACGCGGTGAAGTTCACGCCGTCGGGCGGGGTGACGCTGCGCTGCGAACGCCCCGCGGCGGGCCGGCTGGCCTTCGCCATCCAGGACACCGGCATCGGCATCGCGCGCGAGGCGCAGGACCGGCTGTTTGAACGTTTCCACCAGGCCGACGCGTCGACCACCCGGCGGTTCGGCGGTTCGGGCCTGGGCCTGACGATCACGCGCCGTCTGGCGGAAATGATGGGCGGCCAGGTCTCGTTCGACTCCGTCCTGGGCGTGGGCTCGACCTTCCGCATCGAGATCGCCGCGCCCGCGGCCCAGGCCGTCGACGGAGCGGCCGCGCCGAGCGGCGGCGCGCTCGAAGGCCTGCGCGTGCTGGTCGTCGAGGATAACCCGACCAACCGCCTGATCGCCGTGAAGATGCTCGAAAGCCTCGGCGCTTCGGCCCAGACCGCCTGTGACGGGGCCGAGGGCGTGGCCGCCGCAGCGGCGGGGGTGTTCGACCTGATCCTGATGGACATCCAGATGCCGGACATGGACGGCATGGAGGCCTGCCGCCGCATTCGCGCGCTGGACGGACCGTCCGCCGGAACGCCGATGATCGCGCTGACGGCGAATGTGCTGGCCCATCAGCGCGAGACCTATCTGGCCGCCGGCATGGACGGCGTGGTCGGCAAGCCGATCTCGCCGACCGCGCTGCTGGCCGAAATTTCGCGCCTCGCCGGCGCCGGGGCGGACGCCGACGACGCGACCCTGGTCGCCTGACCATCTTCCGCCCGCCGCCGGTCGTGCTAGACCTGCGTCAAAACCGGGGGGTATGACGCCATGGCCAGCACGACAACCAGCGAAGACGCGCCCGTCTCCATGCGGACGGTGGTTCTGGCGTCATCCGCCGGCACCGCCTTCGAGTGGTATGACTTCTTCGTCTTCGGCACGCTGGCCTCGGTCATCGGCAAGAACTTCTTCGCCGAGCTGGGCGACACGGCGGGCGTGCTCGCGGCGCTGGGCCTGTTCGGCGCCGGCTTCTTCTTCCGGCCGCTGGGCGCGCTGATCTTCGGCCGCATCGGCGACAAGGCGGGCCGCAAGGGCGCCTTCCTGATCACCGTCATCCTGATGGGCGCGGCGACCTTCGCCATCGGCCTCTTGCCGACCTACGCCATGGCCGGGCCGCTGGCGCCGCTGCTGCTGATCCTGATGCGCATCATCCAGGGCACGGCGCTGGGCGGCGAATACGGCGGCGCGGCGATCTACGTCGCCGAGCATGCGCCGAACGGCAAGCGCGGGGCGATGACCGGCTGGATCCAGACCTCGGCCGCCTTCGGCCTGCTGGGCGCCCTGCTGGTGATCCTCGCCGCCCGCACCGCGCTGGGCGAGGAGGCCTTCCTCGCCTGGGGCTGGCGCATTCCGTTCCTCGTCTCCATCGGCCTGCTGGGCGTGTCGATCTTCATGCGCCTCAAGCTGTCGGAAAGCCCCTCGTTCCAGAAGCTGAAGGACGCCGGCGAACAGGCCGAACACCCGTTCCGCGAGGCCTTCGGCCAGTGGAAGAACCTCAAGCTGGTGCTGCTGGCGCTGGTGGCGATCATGTTCGCCCAGGGGGCCGTCTGGTACACGACCTTCTTCTACCTGCCGGTGTTCCTCGAGCGGTTCCTCAAGGTCGAGCCCAAGACCGTCAACCTGCTGGTCATGGCGGCCACCGCCGTCAGCGCGCCGCTGTATGTCTTCTTTGGCTGGCTGTCCGACAAGGTCGGCCGCAAGTGGGTGTTGTGGTTCGGCATGGCGCTGGCGCTGGTCGCCTTCTTCCCCGCCTTCCACCAGATGGCGCGCTACGCCAACCCGGCCCTGGCCGAGGCCGAACAGCGCATGCCGGTGACCGTGATCGCCGATCCGGCGTCCTGCCACCTGCAGTTCGACCCGGTGGGCAAGGCCGTGTTCACCAGCTCCTGCGACATCGCCAAGAGCGCCCTGGCCAACGCCGGGGTCTCCTATGTCAACGAGGCGGGCCCCGCGGGCGTCGTGGCCAGGGTCGACGTCGGCACGGCCGAGGTGGTCTCGGTCGAGGGCGCCGGTCTCGACAAGGCGGGCCTCAAGGCGGCCAAGACCGATTTCGAGACGCGGCTGAAGGCCGCGCTGGCCGCCGCCGACTATCCGGCCAAGGCCGATCCCGCGCGGATGAACCTGCCGGCGCTGTTCGCCATCATCCTGGTGTTCGTGGTCGCCTCGACGGCGCTGTACGGGCCGCAGGCCTCGGCGCTGGTCGAACTGTTCCCGACGCGGGTGCGCTACACGGCGCTGTCGCTGCCCTATCACGTGGGCACCGGCTGGGTCGGCGGCTTCGTGCCGTTCACCGCCTTCGCCATCGTGACCGCCACGGGCGATATCTACGCCGGCCTCTGGTACCCGCTGATCTTCACCCTGATCAGCGTGCTGGCCACGGCCTTCCTCTGGCCCGAGACGCGCGGCCGGTCGCTGGACGACTAGCTCCGTCCCGTCGGCCGTTCCACGGCCCGGACCAGCGCGTTCGAGGCGAACACCGCCGCCACGGCGATGACGCTGGCCACGGCGCACAGCATCAGGGCGCGGCTCTCGCCGCCCGGCGACTGCACCGCCTGGTAGATGGCCGTCGGCAGGGTCAGGGTCTCGCCGGGAATGGCGGCGGCGAAGGTGATCGTCGCGCCGAACTCGCCCAGCGCTTTGGCGAAGCCGAGCACCGCTCCGGCGATCAGGCCCGGTCCGGCCAGCGGGATGGTCACGCGCAGCAGTCGCAGCAACGGCCGGGCGCCCAGCGTGCGCGCCACCTCATCCACTTCCGGGTCGATCGACTCGATGGCCAGCCGGATCGGCCGGACCATCAGCGGAAAGGCCATCACCGCCGAGGCCAGGGCCGCGCCGGTCCAGTCGAAGGCGAAGACCACGCCCAACTCGGCCAGCGGCCGGCCCAGCGGTCCGTTGCGGCCGAGCAGGATCAGCAGGACATAGCCGGTGGCCACCGGCGGCAGGACCAGCGGCAGATGGACGATGGCGTCGAGCAGGGAGCGGCCGGGAAACCGTCCGCGGGCCAGCAGCAGGGCGACGGCGAAGGCCACGGGCAGGGAAAACAGCATCGCCGTCGTCGCCACCTTCAGCGACAGGGCGATCGCGTCCAGGTCGGCGGCGGTCAGGGCGATCACGTGTCCGGCGCGGCGAGCAGCACCTCGACCGCCACCCCGGCCTCGGCCAGCGCCCGGATCTCGCGCGGATCGATCGGGCCGGTGACCAGCCGCACGACCTGCCGGCCGGCGCGGGCCAGGGCGATCAGGTGTTCCGCCCCGGCGTCGCCGAGCGTCAGCCGGCCCGCGTCGCGGCGGGCCATGCCGAGGATCGCCGGCTCGACCCCGTCGGGAATGACCAGGCAGTCGGCTTCGGACAGCACCCGCGCGGCGCGCAGGGTCAGCAGGTCCGAGGGGCCCTTGCCGGCGACGAAGCGGACCAGGCCCGCGGGGCGGACACCGCGGGCGAGCGCTTCCTTCAGCAGGACCGAGGCGCGCTCCATGTCGCCGTCCATGGCCGCCTGGGCGGTGGGGCTGGCGAGGATCTCCCGCAGGAAGGTCCGGCGCACGGCCGCGTCGGGCAGGGTCTCGCGGACCTCGGCCTGATGCTGGCGCAGCAGGGCCGCGACCCGGCCGGAGCCTTCGGGAATGCGGGTCTCGATGGCGTTGCGCAGCAGGGCCGCCAGCATCGGGGCCCCGCCGCCGGTGCCGATGGCGGCGACCACCTCGCCCCGGTCGATCAGGGCCGGGGTGAAGAAGTCGGACAGGTCCGGCCGGTCGACGACATTGACCAGCGCCCGCGCCGCCCGGGCCGCGCCGGCGGCGGCCTGCACGAACAGGTCGTCGCCGGCGATGAAGGCCAGGATCGCCCCCGAATAGGCCCCGGCGAGGAAGGCCGACGGGCCGTCCAGTCGCACGAGGTGCGCGGGCGAGCCGTCGAACAGCCGCGCCTTGGCGTCGGCGGCCTCGCCGGCGCCGGCGATGACCACCTTGCGGCCGGCCAGGGGAAAGAAGGCTGGGAAAGCGTCCACCGGGTCTCCGCTCAGCCGACGCGGCAGTTGTCGTAGGGACCGCCGGGGAAGCCGGACAGCATGGCGCCCTCGCCCTTGCCCCAGATCTCGTAGGTCCCCGAGGCGTATCGGGCGCCGGACCCCGAGCGGACATGCGGCAGCGCCTTCGTCACCCCGCCGGCCGTCACCTTGACCCGGTCGCCGGGCTGGTTCCAGGCCGCCGTGAAGCCCTTGCCGCCGTCGCAGCGATATCGCAGCGGACTGCTGTCCGTGCCCGGCGCGGGCGCGGTGGCGCAGCCGGCGAGCGTCAGGCCGAGCGCGACGATGAAGGACAGGCGGCGCATGGGCGCTCCTAGGGTTGGGTCTTCAGATAGGCGATGATCGCCGCGCGCGCCGCAGGTTGCGCCACACGCGCGAACATCCGCGTTCCCGGGGCGAACCCGGCGGGGTTGGCGAGGTAGGCGTCGAGGTTCGCGTCGTTCCAGGGTCCGGTCTTCGCCTTGAGGCCGGCCGAATAGGCGAAGCCCGGCGACCCGGCGATCCTGCGGCCCGTCACGCCCTTCAGGCTCGGCCCGGCCGGGCCGTTCACGCCGGTCAGGGTGTGGCAACTCCTGCACTGGGCGTTGAACAGGGCCTGGCCGTCTTCGGCGGCGGCGGGCAGGGCGAACGCCAGCCCGAAGGCGGCTGCGAGGGCGATGCGCATGAACAGTCTCCGTCGAAGGGCTTCCAGCCTAGACCAGCCCCGAGAAAAATTCACTGGCGCCACCCTCCCTTAACAGCGTTAAGATAGGATACGCCACGGGACTGGCCAGGTCCCTGGACTATAATCGAACGCAGACTGGGGAACGTTCAGAAATGGCAACCACACTCGATATCAACGGCAAGTCCGTCAGCGTCGCCGCGACGGATGACACCCCGCTGCTCTGGGTCCTGCGGGACGAACTGGGCCTGACCGGGACCAAATACGGCTGCGGCATCGCCCAGTGCGGGGCCTGCACCGTGCACATCGACGGCCAGCCGACGCGCTCCTGCCAGACCCCGGTCAGCGCGGTCGCCGGCATGAAGATCACCACCATCGAAGGCCTGGGCGGCCACCATCCCGTGCAGCAGGCCTGGGTCGCCGCCGATGTACCGCAGTGCGGCTACTGCCAGTCCGGCCAGATCATGAGCGCCGTCGCGCTGCTGGCCGAGAAGAAGGCTCCGAGCGACGAGGACATCGACGCGGCCATGAGCGGCAACATCTGTCGCTGCGGCACCTACCAGCGCATCCGCGCGGCCATCAAGGACGCGGCCGGCATCGCCGCCGCCCTGCCGGTCAAGGCGTGAGGGACCGGGTCATGAACATGCACAGCAAAAGCATCGCGCCCTCCCGCCGTGATCTCGTCGTCGGCGCCACCCTCGTGGGCGGCGCGCTGCTGGTCGGCTGCTCGCCGGCCGACCTGCTCAGCGCCGGCTCAAAGGTCGACGTCGGCGCCTTCGGGCCCTTCATCAAGGTGGCCGCCGACGGCGCCGTCACGGTGATTTCCAAGCACATCGAATTCGGCCAGGGCAATCACGCCGGCCTGTCGGCGATCGTCGCCGAGGAGATGGACGCCGACTGGGCCCGGGTGACCGTCGAACAGGCCCCGGCCAACGCCAAGCTCTACGCCAACCTCGGCATGGGCGTGCAGGGCACGGGCGGCTCGACCGCCATCGCCAACAGCTGGATGCAGCTGCGCACGGCCGGCGCGTCGGCCCGGGCGATGTTCGTCCAGGCGGCCGCCGGCAAGTGGGGCGTCCCGGCGGCGGAGATCGCCGTCAAGGACGGCGTGGTCAGCCACAGGAGCGGCAAGTCGGCCGGCTTCGGCGAGCTCCTCGCGGATGCGGCCAGGATCGCGCCCCCGGAGAAGCCCGTCCTGAAGGATCCGAAGAGCTTCACCCTGATCGGCACGAGTCGCGTGCGGCGCAAGGACAGCCTGGCCAAGAGCACCGGGACCGCGCGCTTCACCCAGGACGTCCAGGAACCGGACCTGCTGGTGGCCATGGTCGCCCATGCGCCGCTGTTCGGCGCGAAGGTGAAGAGCTTCGACGCCACGGCGGCGAAGAAGGTGCCGGGCGTGGTCGAGGTCTACCAGATCCCGACCGGGGTGGCCGTCGTGGCCAACAACACCTGGGCCGCCCGCCAGGGCCGCGACGCCCTCAAGGTCCAGTGGGATGACTCCAAGGCCGAGAAACGCGGCTCCGACCAGATCATGGCCGAGTTCCGCGCCGCCGCCGCCGGCAAGGGCCCTTCGGACCTGAAGTGGGAGTCGTTCGACACCCACGGCGACGCGTCGAAGGCCGACGGCGAGGTGTTCGAGGCGACCTATGACTTCCCCTACCTGGCGCACGCCACGATGGAGCCGATGAACGCCGTGGCGCGGGTCAAGGGCAACAGCGTCACCATGACGTTCGGCTCGCAGATTCCGACCATGGACCAGCTGAACGCGGCCAAGATCGTCGGCACGTTGCCGGGGTCGGTGCAGATCGAGACCCTGTTCGCCGGCGGCTCGTTCGGCCGGCGCGGCAACTTCCAGTCCGACTATTCGGCCGAGTGCGTGCACATCGCCAAGAAGGTCGGCGGCGGTCGCCCGGTGAAGCTGGTCTGGACCCGCGAGGACGACATGCAGGCGGGCTACTTCCGCCCGATCGTGCACCACAACGTGCGGATCAACCTCGACAAGGACGGCTATCCCGCCGTCTGGCGCCACCGGATCGTCACCCAGACGGTGATGAAGGGCTCGCCGATGCCGTCCAAGGGCGTCGACACCTCGGCGGTCGAGGGCGCGATGGGGTCGCCCTATCTGAAGGCCACGCCGTCCGTGGACGCCCAGGTGGCGCTGCCGGAGGTCGGGGTGCCGGTGCTGTGGTGGCGGTCGGTGGGCGCGACCCACACGGCCTTCGTCATGGAGCACACCATCGACCAGCTGGCCCACAAGTCCGGCAAGGATCCGGTCGAGTACCGCCGGACCCTCTACACCCGCGCCGGCGCCAAGCGGCATCTGGCGGTGATGGACCTGGCGCTGTCCAAGGCCGGGCCCGTCCCGGCCGGGCTGTCGCGCGGCGTCGCCGTGCACGAGTCGTTCGGCTCGGTCGTGGCCGAGATCGCCGACGTCGACCTCTCCGGCGCGGAACCGCGCGTGCGGCGCGTGGTGACGGCGGTCGACTGCGGCGTAGCCATCGCGCCCGACCAGATCGCGGCCCAGATGGAAGGCGGCGTCTGCTACGGCCTGTCGGCGGCGCTCTACGGCGAGATCACGCTGAAGGACGGCGCGGTGCAGCAGACCAACTTCGACGGCTACCGCGTGCTGCGCATGAACGAGGCTCCGACGGTCGAGACCTACATCGTGCCGTCCGGCAATGCGCCGTCGGGCGTGGGCGAGCCCGGCACGCCGGTGATCGCGCCCGCCGTGGCCAACGCGATGCTCGGCGCCGGCAAGCCCGCGACCTACCGGCTGCCGTTCGTGAGAAGCGTGTAGCGAATGCTCAACCCTCCCCGTTCCCGGGGAGGGGGACCATGCGGAGCATGGTGGAGGGGTCAGCGCCGACGCCTCCGGAGGGGTATGACGACTGTTGTCGGCCGGCGCCGGAGTTCCGGGCCCTCGCCGACACCGGTTCTGCCCCTCAGTCGCGCTCCGCGTGCCAGCTCCCCGCGAGCGGGGAGCATCGGCTCTATGGCTCATCCACATCGAACAGCACCCCGTCGTCGTCGGTCGGGATGAGGGCCAGGCCGTGGGTCATGGCGCTGAGCAGCCAGCCGGCGCCGCGGTCGCCGGCCAGAGACAGCAGGGCGGGGAACAGTTCGGCGGAGAACAACGCCGGATGGCCGCGCCGGCCGCCACAGACCGGCGCGGCGGCGCGGGCGCCCGCGGCCAGCGCCTCGGCCAGCTTCGGGGCGATGTCATGCGGAATGCGCGGCATGTCGCCGAGAAAGACGAACGTCCCGGCGGCGTCCGGCGGCAGGCCGGCCACCCCGGTCCGCAGGGACGCGCCCAGACCCTCGCCGTGATTGGCGTTGTGGACCAGGTGCAGCCGGGCGCCTTGACCGGTCCGGTCGGCGAAGCGGCTGGCGGCCCCCAGCACGCCCTCGTCGGCTCCCCAGACCACGGTGACCGAGCGCACGGGCGCGGCGAAGGCGGCCGCGAGCGCTCCATCCAGCAGCAGACCGTCGCCGCGCGGCGAGGTCAGCTTGCCGCCGCCGAAACGCCGGCCCGAGCCCGCCGCCAGTACGATCGCTTCCAGCGCCCCTGTCATCACGCCCGCCTCCGCCCTATTCTGGGAACAGTATGACAGCCGCGCCCGCCCGTCCCGCCCTGATCGACGGCTTTGGCCGCGCCGTGACCTATCTGCGGGTTTCGGTGACGGACCGCTGCGACCTGCGCTGCGTCTACTGCATGGCCGAGAAGATGGTCTTCCTGCCCAAAGCCGAGGTGCTGACGCTCGAGGAGCTCGACCGGATCAGCAGCGCCTTCATCGGCCTGGGCGTGCGCAAGCTGCGGCTGACCGGCGGCGAGCCGCTGGTGCGCAAGGGCTTCATGAGTCTGGTCGAGAGCCTGTCGCGGCATCTGAGGTCCGGCGCGCTCGACGAACTGACCCTGACCACCAACGGCACCCGTCTGGCCGAGTTCGCCGGCGACCTGGCCCGGCATGGCGTCAGGCGGGTCAACGTCTCGATCGATACGCTGAAGCCGGACCTGTTCCGCACCCTGACCCGCGGCGGCGACCTGGCGAAGGTCATCGCCGGGATCGAGGCGGCCCAGGCGGCCGGTCTGGCGGTGAAGGTCAACGCCGTGGCCCTGGCGCAGGACAACGCCGCCGAGATTCCCGACCTGATCCAGTGGGCGCACGGCCGGGGCCTCGACATGACCCTGATCGAGACCATGCCGTTGGGCGAGGTCGATGCCGACCGCACCGACCAGTTCCTGTCGCTCGACCAGGTACGGCGCGAGCTCGCCAGCTACTGGACCCTGACCGACCTGCCGCTGAACACCGGCGGCCCGGCCCGCTATGTGCGCATCGAGGAGACCGGCGGGCGGCTGGGGCTGATCACGCCGCTGAGCCACAATTTCTGCGAGGCCTGCAACCGCGTGCGGCTGACCTGCACCGGCACGCTGCACACCTGTCTCGGCCGTGAGGACGCGTCGGACCTGCGGGCCGTGCTACGCGCTGGAGCCAGTGACGCGGACCTGGTCGAGGCGATCCGTCACGCCGTCGACGCCAAGCCGCAGGGCCACGACTTCCAGATCGCGCGCGGAAACGCGCCGGCGACCCGTCGCCACATGTCCACGACGGGAGGCTGAGATGGCCCGGGTGCTGCTGTTCGGCCGTCTGGCTGACATCGCCGGCTGGCGGGAGACCACGATCGCGGCGGACAGCCTCTCCGACCTGCGCGACAGCCTGACGGCGACCGATGCGGCGCTGGGCGAAGCGTTGACCGGACCAGGGGTGCAGGCGGCCGTCGACAAGGTCATCGTCCGCACCGACGTTCCCCTGACGGCGGCGTCCGAGGTCGCCTTCCTGCCGCCGATGAGCGGCGGATGACCGTTCGCCTGCAGACCGAACCGTTCGATCCGGGCGCCCTGCTGACCGCCTTCACGGCGGGACGGTCCGAGACCGGCGCCGTGGCCAGTTTCACGGGCATCGCCCGGTCGGAGGCCGGCGCGACGACGACGTTGGAGCTGGAGGCGTATCCGGGCTTCACCGAGGCCGAGATCGCCCGCGCCGGTGCGGCGGCGGCCGGCCGCTGGGGCCTGCACGACTGGCTGGTGATCCACCGCACCGGGCCGATCGCGCCGGGGGAGCCGATCGTCTTCGTGGCCGCTGCCGCGTCGCACCGGCGCGAGGCGTTCGAGGCCTGCGACCATCTGATGGACTACCTCAAGAGCCGCGCGCCCTTCTGGAAGAAGGAACACGGCCCGGACGGCGCCCGCTGGATCGAGCCGACCGATCGTGACAGGACAGACGCTGAACGCTGGGAGACCTGAATGACCTCGCCCTTCCCCATCGGCGGCAAGATCGACGAGAGCCTGGCGGTGACGCCGGTGCGCGTGGCCGTGCTGACCGTCTCCGACACCCGCGACGAGGAGAGCGACACCTCCGGTCATCTGCTGGCCGGCCGCGTGACGGCCGCCGGCCATGAACTGGCCGACAAGCGGATGGTGCGCGACGACGTCGCCCAGATCCGCCAGCAGATCGAGGCCTGGGTCGCGTCCGGCTCGGTCGACGCCATCGTCACCACCGGTGGCACCGGCCTGACCGGCCGAGACGTGACGCCCGAGGCGGTCCGGCCGCTGTTCGACAAGGAGATTGACGGCTTCTCGGTGATCTTCCATCTGGTCAGCTACCAGTCGGTGGGCCTCTCCACGCTTCAGTCGCGGGCGCTGGCGGGGATCGTGAAGGGCGTGTTCGTGTTCTGCCTGCCGGGCTCCAACGGCGCGGTGAAGGACGGCTGGGACAAGGTCATCGCCGCCCAGCTCGACAGCCGTCACCGCCCCTGCAACATGGTCGAGCTGATGCCCCGGCTCCTCGAACAATGAGCAAGCTGACCCACATCGACAGCGAAGGCCGCGCCCGGATGGTCGACGTGACCGGCAAGCCGGACACGGTGCGCGAAGCGGTGGCCACCGGCCTGGTGCGCATGGATGCCGAGACCCGCGCCCTGGCCCTGTCGGGCGACGCGAAGAAGGGCGACGTGCGGGCGGTGTCCGAGATCGCCGGCGTCATGGCGGCCAAGAAGACCTCGGAGCTGATCCCGCTCTGCCACCCGCTGGCCCTGTCCAAGGTCGAGGTGTCGGTGACGCCGCACGACGAGGGGCTGGCCGTGACCGCGCGGGTCAGGACCACCGGCCCGACCGGCGTGGAGATGGAGGCGCTGACGGCCGTGTCCGTCGCCTGCCTGACGATCTACGACATGCTCAAGGCGGCCGACAAAGGCATGGTCATCGAGGCCGTGCGGCTGGAGGAGAAGACCGGCGGCAAGTCGGGCGAATGGAAGCGGCTGCATACGCTTTGAGCGCCGTTGCGTGGTTCGAGACGCTCGCTTGAGGCTCGCTCCTCACCATGACGGGCATTTGTGTTCGTCATCCTGAGGAGCGGACCCTCAGGTCCGCGTCTCGAAGGACGCACGTAGCCCGATGATTTCCCCCACCGCTGCTACCGCCACCTCCCACGGCGCCTTGCCGCCGAGGTCGAGGCCGATGGGGGCGCGAAGCCTGGCCAGGTCCGCCTCGCTGACCCCGTCCCGCCTCAACAACGCCAGCCGCTCGGCCAGCCGCTTGCGCGCGCCGAGCAGGCCGACGTAAGGCGCGGCCGACGGCAGGGCCGTCAGCAGCGCCGCGTGGTCGGTTTCCAGATCGTGGCTGCAGACGGCGACGGCCGTCCAGGCGTCGAGGCCGACGGCCGTCAGCGCGGCGGCGGGGTCGTCGCGGCGATAGGCGACGCCGGTCAGCGGCGGCGGCGTGGTGGGGCCGCGCGGCCGGATGAGGGTCGTCTCGAATCCCGCCTGGGCGCCCAGCTGCGCGATGGCCAGCGCCGTAGGATCGCCGCCGATCACCGCCAGCCGCGAGACCGGATCGTGCCGTCGGATGACGGCGCCGGGCCAGGGCCCGGCCGTCCCGGCGCAGAGTCGTCGCCGGCCGTCGCTGACCCACATAGCCGGCCGCCGGGCGTCCATCAGGCGAAACAGGTCGGCCGCGGCCGGGTCGTCCGGCAGGACTCGCTCCAGCAGGATCTCGATGCGCGCGCCGCACAGCAGGCGGATGTCCGGCCAGGGGCTGCCCTCGCCGTAGACCAGTCGGCGCGGCTCGCCGTCGGCCAGACAGGCGCGCGCGTGACCGGCCACATCGCCCTCGACGCAGCCGCCCGACAGGAAGCCTGACACGACGCCTTCGGCGAAGACCATCTGCGTGCCGACGGGCCGCGGACCGCCGCCGCCGAGCGCGGCGATGGTCGCCAGAACGGCCGGCTTTCCGGCGGCCAGGGCCTTGCGCAGGGCCGGTCTCTGATCGTCGGCGAGGCCGTAGTCCGGCCAGTCGGGAAGCGGGGTGTCCATCGGCGCGACATTAACCCCCGCTAAACGCTCTCGATACCGCTTCCTTAAGGGGTTGGCGCGCATGGTTACGGCTGACTTCACCAAGAAGCCCGGGAAGGACCCCGATGGGCCGCGCCGCCTTCATCCCCGCTCCACCCGCCCCGAAAGGGGGACCGCGCCTGCGCGCGCTGGGGTGTCGGCTGTGGGACGCCGACGGCGAAGCGCGTATCGATTTCGACATGGCCGGCGGTTCGGCCCTGCTCGGCCACAGCCATCCGGTCGTTGAATCCGCCGTCGCCGAGGGAGTCCCTGCCGAGGGCGTCGCCCAGGCCGCCCTGGCCGATCTGCTGCCCGGATCCGTCGCCGCGCGCTTCTGCGCCGAGGAGTCCCAGGCCCTGCCCGCGGCCATCGACGCGGCCCGCCGGGTCACCGGCCGCCGCCGCGCCGCGGTGTGGGACGCCGGCGCCGGGCCGTTCGGCGGGGTGGACGATCTGGCCGCCATCGTCGTCGATCCGCTGGGCGCCGAACCGCTGGATCTGGTCGCGGTCCGTCGCACCGCCGACGCCGCCGGCGCGGTGCTGATCTTTGATGAAGGCGCCGCCTCTTTCCGCGTGCACGAGAACGGCGCCCAGGGCCTCGCCGGCGTCTCGCCGGACCTGGCCGTGTTCGGCTCGGCGCTGGCCAACGGCCGGTCGATCGGCGCGGTCTGCGGCCGGTCCGAGCTGATCTTCGCCCTCGACCCCGAGGACCTGCCCGCGCCCGCGACCCCGTCGCTGGCCGCCGCCGGCGCGACCCTGAGACTGCTGGCCGCCGACCCGGTCGCGCCGCGCCTGCGGGTGCTGGGCGCCGAACTGCAGGCCGAAGTCGCCCGCCTCGCCGAGCAGGCCGGCGCCGAGGGCCTGTTCGCCCTCGACGGCGACCCGTCCCTGCCCACGCCCCTGTTCGCCCGGCCGCAGATCGAAGGCCTGTGGCTGCGCGGCATGGCCGCCTGCGGCTTCGTTGTCGTCGGGCCGCACGCCCTGTCGGCCGCCCATGGCGAGCCGGAAGTCGCCGCCCTGATCGCGGCCTACGCCGCCCTGTTGCCGACATTCGTCGAGGAAGGACGCCGGCTGGGTCCGACCCGCCGCGCCGACTTCGCCTTCGACATCCGTCCAGAAGGACACGCATGAACCCTCTGCTTTCCAAGCTCGGTCTGGGCTCGGCCCAGTTCGTTCCCGGCGCGTCGACGCCGAGCCGCGGCCGCACGCCCGAGGTCGAGGCGCGCGACATCCTGACCATCGCCGCGCGCGCGGGCCTGTCGGTGTTCGACGCCTCGGGCGCCTGGGGCCGGTCCGAGACCCTGCTCGGCGAGCTGATGCCGCGGCCGCTGCCGTTCCGTCTGGTGGTCGCCACGGTTCGCCCGGACAAGGGTCCGGACTTCGTCGAGGGCGAGCTGCGGGCCAGCCTCGCCCGCCTCGGCGTTCTGCACGCCGACGCCGTGGTGGTGCCGCTGGCCGGCGACCTGTTCGGTCCGCAGGGCATGGCCATGTGGACACGCCTGCAGCAGCTGCGCGACAGCGGCCTGATCGGCAAGATCGGCATCTCCCTGCATTCCACGGACGACCCCGTCGGGGTGGTTCGTCGCTTCAAGCCGGACCTGATCCAGGCCCCCGCGTCGCTGCTTGACCAGCGCATGCTGGCCGACGGCACGCTGGAGCGGATCGCCGGCATGGGGGTCGAGGTGCAGCTGCGCTCGATCTTCCTCAACGGCCTGCTGTTCCTGCCGCTCGACCGCATCCCGTCGCCGCTGAAGGCGGCCTCCGGCTCGCTGTCGCGCGTCCGGCGCATGATCGCCGAAGGTCGCAGCGATCCGCTGCAGGCCGCCCTCGGCTTCGCCCTGTCGCGTCCCGAAGCCAGCACCGTGCTGGTCAATGTCACCACCGCCGCGGAGCTGTCGGCCGTCGTCGCCGCCGCCGCCAGCCCGCCCCCGGATCTGGACTGGACCGAAATGGCCATCGACGACCCGGTGGCCCTCGATCCTCGCCGGTGGGCCGCCGCCTAGACGGCGCCCACCCCGGCAACGCTCAGAAGGAGCACGCCCATGACCCTCGCGATCCTCCAGGCCCGGATGGGCTCCAAGCGACTGCCCGGCAAGGCGCTGTCGCCGCTCGCCGGCCAGCCGCTGATCTGGCGCCAGCTCGAACGGATCAAGGCCGCCCGCACCCTGACCCGCATCGTCGTGGCCACCAGCTGCGAGCCGGCCGACGACGCCCTGGCCGCCTGGCTGGTGTCCCAGGGCCAGGCCGTGTTCCGCGGCGCGCCCTGCGACCTGCTCGACCGGTTCGCGCGCTGCGCTGAATCCGCCGGTCCGGCCGGCCATGTGGTCCGCATCAAGGGCGACGCGCCTTTTGTCGACCCGCGCGTGATCGACGAGGCCGTGCGCCTCGCCCGCGTCAGCGGCGCCGACTACGTCTCCAACCGCGAGCCGGCCAGCTATCCGCGCGGCATGGAGGTCGAGGTGGTCGCCACCTCCGCCCTGGTCGCGGCGGCGGCCGAGCCGCGCGAGATAACGGCGACGGTGTCCCCGACCGCCTTCATCCGCGCCAACCCGGGCCGGTTCTCAAGAGCGGGCTTCAGCTACCAACGCGACCTGTCGAAGCTGGACTGGCGGGTGAAGACGTCCGCCGACCTGGCCTTCGCCCGCGGGGTCTACGGCGCCCTGTACGCCGCCGATCCGGGCTTCGGCATGGCCGACGTGCTCGACCTGGTCGGCGGACGTCAGGATCTGGCCCGCTTCAGTTACGCAGCCTGAAGCCGACGAACAGGCCGCGGCCCGCCTCGCCGTAGCCGAGCGACTGCTGGTAGTCCTCGTCGGTCAGGTTCACCACGCGCGCGGTCAGATCGATCGTGTCGGTCAGCGCCCAGCTGCCCGACAGATTGGCGACGACGAATCCGTCCCGCCGCGCCGGCGAGAAGGTCGAGGGGTCGGAGTCAGCCTGTTCGCCTTCCGCTCGCACGCTCAACGCCGCCTTCAGGCGATCCCCGGTCCACATCACACTCAGCGAGCCCGCCTGTTCCGGCGCCCGGATCAGCTCCGCCCCGGTCGACTCATCGACCGCGTCGGTGAAGGCGTAGGAGGCCTTGAGCGACAGGCGGTCGGTCAGCTCCGCCTCGACCTCGGCCTCGACCCCGGTGGTCTTCGTCCGGTCGATGTTCACATAGCGGCCGACGCCGTAGCTGATCTGGTCGCGCACCTCGAGACGGTAGCCTGTGACGCGGGCGTAGAAGCGATCGTCGGCTGACCGCCACGACACGGCCGCGTCCCAGCCCTCCGCCGTTTCGGGCTTCAGACCGGTCGACGGGCCGGCCGGGAAGCAGAAATCGCAGACCGTCTGGCTGATCGTCGGGGTCTTGAAGCCCTGGCCGAAGCTGGCCGACAGCAGGACGCCGTGGCCGGCGTCGAGTACGGCGGCGAGCCGGGCCGTGGCCTTGGCGTCGTAGTCGTCCGGCGCGTCCTGGCGCAGGCTGGCGGTCAGGGTCAGCGGCGCGACCGGAGAAGCCCGCACCACGCCGAAGGCCGAGGTCGCCCCCAGGTCGGCGGTCTCCCCGGTGCTGATCGAGGCCTCGGTGTCGTCCCGTTCGACGCCCAGCAGGAAGGCGAAGGCGTCGCCGGGGCCGCCCCGCCCGGCCGTCCAGCGCAAGGTCGCGCGCCGGGCGTCGTAGCTCGAGGAGAAGGCCGAGATGTTGTCACGGGTCAGGTCGTAGAGGCTGACGCTGAACACCTGGTCGAGACCCAGCAGACCGTCAGCCGTGATCCGGCCGAAGCCTGTCCAGCTGCGGCTCTCGCTGCGGTCGGCGGTGTCGCCGAAGGTGAAGAAGGCGTCATAGCCGTCGTTGTCGATCCGCGCCTCGTTGTAGCGCAGGCGGGCGTCCAGCCTGACGGAGTCGGACAGGGTCAGGCGCGCGTTGCCGCCGACGGTCCAGCTGGTGAAGCCGTCCTTCTCCGTTCCAACCGCCGCCTTGGACACGCCGTCGCTGGAGTAGGCCGAGGCGGTGATGCCCAGCGCGCGCCGGTCGTCGGCGACACCGAAGGCCGCCGTGCCGCGCACCGTGCCCAGCGACCCGGCCTCGGCCGAGGCGCGCCAGCCGTCGATCTCCCGGGTGGTGAAGGCGATCGCGCCGCCGATGGCGTCGGAACCCCAGAGGGAGCCCTGCGGGCCCGAGAGCACCTCGATCCGCTCGACATCGCCCAGATCCAGACTGGAGAAGTCGAAGCCGCCGTTGGGGCTGGAGGGGTCGTTCTGGACGACCCCATCGACCAGCACGAGGGTCTTGTCGGCGCTGGCGCCGCGCATGCGGACGTAGGTGACGCCGCCGAAGTCGCCGTTGCGGCTCAGCGACAGGCCGGGGATCGTCTCGAGGATGTCGCCGGCGAAGGTCGCCTGGCTGGCGGCGATGTCTTCGGCGGTGATCACCCGGGCGTCGGGCGCGTCGTCGATGCGGGTTTCCAGCCGGGTCGCGGTGACGATCAGCTCCCCGACGGTGGTGCTCTCGACGTCATCGGCGCGGGCGGTCGTCGCCGCGGCCAGCAGGGCCGAGGCGGATATCAGCAGAAGGCGCTTCATGGCGCAGGTCCTCACAAACGTGAGCCCGCGCGGCGCCGCGTGGCGGAATTTGTCCAAAGCGAACGTCGACGCGCCGGCCGACGGTCGCTTCAACGGGAAGGCAAGCCTTCCCCGCGCCATCAGCCTGGACCCGGGCTGCGGACGAGCGACGGCGGCGGCAGGTCTCCTGGCTCGCGGGTCATTGGACTGCATCCCGCCTTCCCGGTTTCCCAGTGGCGTCGCTTGCGCGAATGGATGCGGCCCTCGCCGCTGACAGTTGCGGGCACAGCCGGGGACTTGCACCCCGTTCCCTCTTGGCCCCCCGGAAGGGGAACCGCCTGCGGCCTGATTGAACCGTCGGCGGGGAAAACTCAAGCGGCCTTAGTTGAGCCGGCCCCAGGCGACGCGACGCCAGACGCGCTCATGCATGAAGTAGAGGGCGATCTTGGTCAGGGCCTCGACCGACGCGATCGACACCGCGTAGCGCAGCCGGTGGGTGACGAGCCAGCTGAGGATGAAGGTGTCCAGGCTGCCGACGAACCGCCAGGTGAACGACTTGATCAGCGAACGCCAGCGTGACGACGGCGCCATCTGGATCAGCCGCCAGATGCGTTCGTGGATATAGAACAGGACGATCTTGGTGACCGTCTCCATCGAGGCGATCGCGCCGGCGGCCATCGGATGGCCGGTGATCAGGTAGCTCCACAGAAAGGTATCGAGCGTGCCGATGACGCGCCAGCTGACCGCCTTGGCCAGCGCGCGCGCGTGACTGTCGATGTGGCCCAGAACAGGCGTAGTCATAGCGCGGCGCCTGTCCATGATCGGCCGGTCATCGTGACCTGCCTGATCCTAGCAGCTCACGCGGCGACGCCGATCCCGTTTTCGTAAATCATCCCCGCCATTTTCTATCAGCCCCAGGCGCCGTACGGGTCGACGAACGGCTTGCCGAGCGCCTCGGCCACGGCCGGGTGGGTCAGTTCGCCCTTCAGGACATTGAGGCCCTTGGCCAGGTGCCTGTCGCGCTTCAGGGCGTCCAGGCCGTGGTCGGCCAGCGCTAGGCCGAACGGCAGGGTGGCGTTGCCGAGGGCCTCGGACGAGGTGCGCGGTGCGGCGCCCGGCATGTTGGCCACGCAGTAGTGGACCACGCCGTCGACGGTGTAGGTCGGCTCGGCGTGGGTCGTCGGGTGGCTGGTCTCGAAGCAGCCGCCCTGGTCGATCGAGACGTCGACCAGCACCGAACCGGGCTTCATGCGCGACAGATGCTCGCGCTTGACCAGCTTGGGCGCGGCCGCGCCGGCGGTCAGGACGGCGCCGATGACCACGTCGGCCTTGAGGATCTCGTCCTCGACCGCGTCGAGCGTCGAATAGCGGGTCAGCACCCGGCCCATGAAGATGTCGTCGAGTTCGCGCATGCGCGGGATCGACCGCTCCAGCACCACGACCTCGGCGTTGAGGCCCATGGCCATGCGGGCGGCGTTCATGCCGACCACGCCGCCCCCGAGCACGGCCACGCGGGCCGGCGATACGCCGGGCACGCCGCAGAGCAGCAGGCCCATGCCGCCGTTGTGCTTGAGCAGGGTCTCGGCGGCGGAGAACACGGCGATCCGGCCGGCGACCTCGCTCATCGGCGCCAGCAGCGGCAGGCCGCCCCGGGCGTCGGTGACGGTCTCATAGGCGATGGCGGCGCAGCCGGAGTTCAGCAGGCCCTCGGTCTGGGCGGGGTCCGGAGCCAGATGCAGGTAGGTGAACAGGATGTGGCGCGGCTCGAGCCGCTCCCACTCGATCTTCTGCGGTTCCTTGACCTTCACGATCATGTCCGCGCCGGCGAACACCGCGTCCGCGTCGGCGACAATGGTCGCGCCGGCCCTGACAAAGGCCTCGTCGGTGTAGCCCGCGCCCTGGCCGGCGCCGGCTTCCACCAGCACCTGGTGGCCGTGGGCGACATATTCGCGGACGGCGGTGGGGGTCAGCCCCACCCGATGTTCGCCAGGCTTGATCTCCGCCGGAACTCCAACGCGCATGGTCATTTCCTTCCCGAAGGGTTTGGCGCGGGAAATGTCCCGCCATTGCCGCTAGGTCAAGCACGATCTTGCCGCCGCTCGCCTGAGACGGGAGCCGACTCGTGTGCGGATTGACCCGCTGGCAGGCTTGGGCTCACATCGTTCTTCAATGAACACTCAAGGCCCGGGAAGGGCTCCCATGACGCCGTCCGACGAAACCCCGCATGATCCCGCTCCGGAGTCTCCCGCGGAGACCCATGAGCCCCTGGCCCTGACGCCGTCGGGCGAGGCCAGGCCGTTCTGGTCGAAGTGGACATCGCACTGGCATCTGCCGGTCGGGGCCATCGCGGCCATCGCGCTGGCGGCCGGCTTCGGCGGCGGCCTGGTGACGGCCGGGGTGCTGGGCGGCGGCTTCGGCGCCAAGGGGCCGGCGACCAGCTCGGTCGCCACCGGTGAGAGCGAAAAGCCGTCCCTCTGGTCGATGTTCGGCAAGCCGCGCGCGGCCGGCGCGCCGCGCCGCGGGATCCCCAAGCCTGACGGGTTCGCGGTCTGGAAGACCCGCCTCGACACCAGCCGGACCGATCCGCTGGCCTGTATCGAGATGACCAAGCCGCTCGATCCGGGCAAGGCCTACGCCGACTATGTGCTGGTCTCGCCGGATCTGGGCGGAACCCCCGCGGTCAGCGTCAACCAGAAGAACAGGGCCGAGCTGTGCATCGGCGGGCTGGGCCTGACCGAGCGCCGCGTGACCCTGCTCAAGGGCCTGCCGGGCGCGGGCGGCCAGACCCTGGCGGCCAACGCGGACGTCGACTTCACCTTCGGCGAGAAGCCGCCCTACGTCGGCTTCGCCGGCGACGGCGTGATCCTGCCGCGCGAGGACGCCGATGGCGTGGGCATCGAGACGGTCAACGTCTCGCGGCTGAACATCGAGGTCTGGCGCGTCGCCGACCGCAACCTCGTGCGCACCTCGATCAGCGCGCCCGACCCGACCGGCGAGGGCGACTGGCCCGGCGACTACGGCGACGACAGCCCCAACGACGAGGGCAAGGTCGTCTGGAAGGGCCAGATCGCCGTGCGCGGCGGCCAGGGCGAGCGGGTCACCACCGTCTTCCCGCTCGGCGCGGTGCTCAAGGACATGCAGCCCGGCGGCTATGTCATCAAGGCGCGCGACGCCTCCTCCGGTGGCGCGCCGAAGGACGACCAGGACGAGGAGGGCGAAGGCACCCAGCCGGCCCAGGCCCGCCGCTGGATCATCTTCACCGACATGGCGATGGTCGCCTACGACGGCTCCGAGTCGCTCGACGTGGTCGTGCGGTCACTGAAGTCCGCCCGGGTCATGCCGGGCACCCGTGTGGCGCTTGTGGCCAAGAACGGCGAGACCCTGGGCGAGGCGCGCTCCGACAGTTCGGGCCGGGTCCGCTTCCTGCGGCCGCTGCTCGAAGGCGACGGCGCGATGCACCCGAAGATGGTCATGGCCTACGGGCCGCAGGGCGATCTGGCCGTGCTCGATCTCGACCGCTCGCCGGTCGACCTGTCGAAACAGGGCATGGGCGGCCGGACCACGCCGGGAGCCGACGACGAGACCGGCGGCCGCGTGGCCGACAGCGAGATCGACGGCTACCTCTACGCCGACCGCGGCATCTATCGCCCCGGCGAGACGGTGCACCTGTCGGCCCTGATCCGCGACCTGCAGTCCCGGGCGGTCAAGGACCGCAAGGGCGTGCTGGTGATCCGCCGGCCCTCGGGCGTCGAGTTCAAACGCGTCGCCTTCGACCGCGCCCCGACCGGCGCGGTGACCACCGACATCAGCCTGCCGAAGAGCGCGCCGCGCGGCCGCTGGAAGGCGACGCTGGAGATCGAGGGCATCAAGGCCGCGGCCGGCGAGATGAGTTTCTCGGTCGAGGACTTCGCGCCCCAGCGGCTGGCCGTCAGCACCGACGGCCAGGAGTCCGTCCCCGTCGGGGCCGGCGAGACGCGCCAGGTGTCCGTGCTGGCCCGCTTCCTCTACGGCGCGGCCGGCGCCGGCCTGCAGACCCAGGGCGAAGCCCGGATCATGGCCGACCCCAACCCCTTCCCGGCCTTCGCCGGCTATGAATGGGGCGACCAGCAGTCGACCTTCGACGAGAAGTTTCTCGAACTGGGCTCGTCGGTCACCGACGGCGACGGCAAGGCGATCCTGTCGCTGGGCACGGCCGAGGTCGGCGACACCACCGCGCCCCTCAAGGCGACGGTCACCGCTTCTGTGTTCGAGCCGGGCGGCCGCCCCGTGCGAGAGAGCCTGTTCCTCAAGGTCCGCACCCGGCCGGTCTATCTGGGCGTGAAGGTCGAGCAGGGCGACGCGACGGGCGGCGACGCCGCGCCGGTGGCGCTCAATGTCATCGCCGTCAACGCCAGGGGCGAGCGGATCGCCGCGCCGGGCACGACCTACACCCTCATCGCCGAGAACTGGGACTACGACTGGTTCCAGCAGGACGGCCGCTGGCAGTGGCGGCGGACCAGCCGCGACGTGGTGGTGCAGAAGGGCGCGCTGAGCATCGGCGCCGGCGGGGCCGCGCGCATCACGCGCCGCCTCGGCTGGGGCGACTACCGCATGGTCGTCGAGGGTCCCGGAGGCGCGAAGAGCGTCATCCGCTTCGCCGCCGGCTGGGGCGCGCCGGCCAAGGACGCCGAGGCGCCGGACTTCGTCCGCATCAGCGCCGGCCCGGGCGTCCACGTCCAGGGCGATTCCGTAACCCTGACCATCAAGTCTCCCTATGCCGGCGAGGCCCAGGTGGCCGTGGCCACCGACCGGGTGATCGACTTCAAGACCTTCTCGGTCGGCCCGAACGGCGGCTCCGTGACGCTGAAGACCGACGCCTCATGGGGCGGCGGGGCCTATGTGCTGGTCAGCGTGATCCAGCCGCGCGACCCGTCGGTGACGCCCAAGCCGCGCCGCGCGCTGGGGCTGATGTACGTGCCGCTCGATCCCAGGGGCCGCAAGCTGACGGTCGATCTCGGCACGCCGGTGAAGCTCAACAGCCGCGCGCCGGTGGAGGTGCCCGTCACCGTCCGCGGCCTCGGCATCGGCCAGCGCGCGCGGGTCACCGTGGCGGCGGTGGACGAGGGCATCCTGCGCCTGACCAAGTTCGACTCGCCCGACCCGGTGAAGTGGTACTTCGGCAAGCGCGCGCTGACGCTCGACTATCGCGACGACTACGGCCGCCTGCTCGATCCGAACCTCGGCGCGCCGGCCAACGTCAACTTCGGCGCCGACCAGCTCGGCGGCGAGGGGCTGACGGTGACGCCGATCAAGTCGGTGGCCCTCTGGTCCGGCGTGGTCGAGACCGGCCTCGACGGCAAGGCGCGGATCAAGCTGCCCGCCGCCGACTTCAACGGCGAACTGCGGGTCATGGCCGTGGCCTGGACCGACGAGGCCGTCGGGGCGGTGTCCAAGCCGATGACCGTGCGCGAGGCGGTGATCGCCGATCTCAACCTGCCGCGGTTCCTCGCGCCGGGCGACCGGCCGTTCGCGACGCTCGAACTGCATAACGTCGAGGGCGCGGCCGGCGGCTACACCGCCGAGACCCGCTCTTCCGGCGGCGTGGTGATGACCTTCAAGAAGCTGTTCCAGCTGGCGCTCGGCCAGCGGGTCGCCGAACGGATTCCGTTCAACGCCCCGACCCGCTCGGGCATCGGCAAGGTCGGCTTCTCGGTCGCCGGGCCGAACTTCTCGACCGGCAAGGACTATCCGATCCAGACGCGTCTGGGCTGGAGCCCGATCACCCGCACCACCGTGGACCTGCAGCGGCCGGGCGAGGCGTTCACGCCCTCGCCCCAGCTGCTCGCGGGCCTCGCGGCCGGGGATATCAGCCTGCAGGTCAGCTACTCGCCGTTCCGCGGCTTCGACCCCGGACCGATCGCCGTGGCGCTGTCGCGCTATCCCTACGGCTGCACCGAGCAGGTGGTGTCGGTGGCCTACCCGCTGCTGTTCGCCCGCGAACTGGCGCCCGATCCCAAGCGGCGCTCGTCCTCGGCGGCGTTGAACGACGCGGTCGGCAAGCTGCTCGATCGCCAGACCCTCGACGGGGCGTTCGGCCTGTGGCGCGTGGGTGACGGCGAGGCGGACGCCTGGCTGGGCGCCTATGCCACCGACTTCCTGTGGGAGGCGAAGATGCGCGGCGCGCCCGTGCCCGACGCCGCCATGGATCGCGCGCTGAACGCCATGCGCCAGGTCAGCCGGCCGGAAGGCTGGGCCAGCGTGTCCTACCGCCTGGAATATCCGGAGTGGTGGTACCGCAACGACGCCGAGTCGAAGAAGGCGACCCAGCGGATGCGCAGCCGCGCCTCGGCCTACGCCCTCTACATCCTGGCCAAGGCCGGCCGGGGCGACCTCGCGCGCCTGCGCTGGTGGCACGACGTGCACATGAAGGACGACGACTCGCCCCTCGCCCGCGCCCAGATCGGCGCCGGCCTGGCCCTGATGGGCGACAAGGCCCGCGCCCATTCGGCCTTCAAGCGCGCCGTGGCCACGCTCGGCTACCGTGATGAGGCCGACTGGTACCAGAGCCAGCTGCGCGATCTCGCCGGCATCATCGCCCTGGCCTACGAGGCCGGCGAGGTCGACATCGCCCGTGGTCTGCAGGGGCGGCTGGAGAACGCCGTCCGCGACCCCGACTCGCTGAACACCCAGGAGCAGGCCCGCCTGCTGCAGGCGGCGTCCTTCATGCTGAAGGCGGCCGGGGTGATGCGCGTCGACGCCACCGGGGCCATGGCCCTGACGCCGGCCGGCGGCGCGCCGCGCTGGGCGGTCGGCCGTCTGGCCGACGCGGTGTTCACCAACAGGGGCTCGGGCGCGCTGTGGCGGACTGTGACCGTGCACGGCACGACCGTCGAGGCGCCCGGCGCGGCCGGGTCCGGCCTGTCGGTCGACAAGCGCTACTTCACCATGCAGGGCGGGGCGGTGAACCTCGCCGGCCTGCGGCAGGGGGATCGCGTGATCGTGCTGGTCTACGGCCGGTCGAGCCAGGCCCGCACCGTGCCGCTGGTCGTCGACGACGCCCTGCCGGCCGGCTGGGAGATCGAGACCGTGCTCGGTCCCGAGGACGCCAAGGAGGGACCGTTCAAGTTCCTCGGCGAACTGTCGGGGGCCGATGTGCAGGAAGCGCGCGACGACCGCTATATCGCCGCCCTTGACCTCGCCGGGGCCAAACCGTTCGCCATGGCCTATGTGGCGCGCGCCGTGACGCCGGGCGACTTCTTCCTGCCCGCGCCGGAGGCCCGCGACATGTACCGTCCGTCGGTCTTCGCCCGGGGATCGGCGGCCCGCACGACCATCGCGCCGGGGAGCTAGCCCCGGCCGGTGCGTCGTCTCGTCCTTGGTCTGATTGCGTTCCTGGCCCTCGAGGTCGCGCTGCTGACGGCGGACACGCTGTTCCCGCCCGATCTGTCGCGGGGACAGCGGTCATCGCCGGTGGTGCTCGACCGGCGCGGCGTCTGGCTGCGGGCCCTGCCGGTGGAGGACGGCCGCTGGCGGATTCGCGCCGATCTGAAGCGGACGGATCCCACCTTCATCCGGCGGCTGATCGCCATCGAGGACGCGCGCTTCCAGGGTCATGACGGCGTCGATCCGGCCGCCGTCGTCCGCGCCGCGGGATCGGCCCTGCTGCGCGGCCACATCGTCTCCGGCGCCTCGACGCTCAGCATGCAGACGGCGCGGCTGCTGGAGCCGCATCCCCGCACCTTCGGGGCCAAGCTGGTCGAGATGGTCCGGGCCGTGCAGCTCGAGGGACGCTATTCGAAGAAGGAAATCCTCGCCCTCTACCTGACCCTCGCGCCCTACGGCGGCAATCTCGAGGGCGTGCGGGCGGCCAGCCTGTCCTACTTCGGCCACGAGCCCGAGACCCTGACGCTCGGCGAGCAGGCGCTGCTGATCGCCCTGCCGCAGTCGCCGGAGGTGCGGCGGCCCGACCGCAACCCGACCGAGGCGCGCGCCGCGCGACATCTGGTGTTGCAGCGGATGGTCAAGGCGGGGCTGGCGACCCGGGCGGAGGCCGACGAGGCCGACACCGAGGCGCTGCCGGCGCGGTCGACCTTTCCGGCCCTGGCCTGGCAGGCCACCGGCCAGCTGGCCCGCGCCGCGCCGGTCGGCCAGGCCACGGTGGTCAGCACGCTGGACGCCACCCTGCAGTCCCGGCTCGAGCCGCTGGCCGCCGCCTACGCCCGGGAACAGGGGGCGGAGGCCACGGCCGCCATCCTGGTGGTCGAGATCAAGGGCCGCGCCGTGCGGGCGCTGGTCGGGTCGGGCGGGCTCGACCGGCCGGGCGGCTGGATCGACATGACGCAGGCCCTGCGCTCGCCGGGCTCGGCGCTCAAGCCGTTCATCTACGCCTTCGCCTTCGATGACGGCATCGCCGCGCCCGACACCGAGATGCAGGACGTCCAGACCCGTTTCGCCGACTATCAGCCCGAGGACTTCGACCGGGTGTTCCGCGGCAAGGTCACCGCCGGCGAGGCGCTGTCGCACTCCCTGAACGTGCCGGCGGTGCAGCTGATGGACCGGATCGGTCCGGCGCGGTTCCTGGCCCGGATGGAATCGGCCGGGGTCGACCTGGTGCTGCCCGACGCGAAGACCCGCGCGCCGGGTCTCGCGCTGGCGCTGGGCGGCGAGGGGATCACCCTGCGCGACATGGCGGTGCTTTACTGTGCGCTGGGCGACGAGGGGCTGGCCAAGCCGCTGGCCTGGACCGAGGACGAGGCCGCCCGACGCGACCGCAGCCGGGGCGGGCGTCTGGTGCGGCCCGAGGCGGCGCGGCAGGTGCTGGACATCCTGCGCGACGCGCCGGCGCCCAAGGGCCGCATCCCCAACGCCCTGACGCTCGGCGGGCCGGGCTTGGCCTACAAGACCGGCACCTCCTACGGCTTCCGCGACGCGGTCGCGGCGGGCGTGGTCGGCGGCTATGTGATCATCGTCTGGACCGGCCGGGCCGACGGCGGGGCGCGGGGCGGCTTCACCGGGCGGGAGGCCGCGCTGCCGATGCTGTTCGACGCGGCCGACATCCTGTCCGCGCCGCGCACCGCGCCGCCCCGCATCGCACCGAAGGGCGCGCCCGGCGCGCTCGTGACGCTGGAGCGGCCGGAGCAGGGGCCGAACCTGATCTTCCCGCCCGACGGCGCGACCGTGCAGGTCGAGGCCTTCGGTCCCGCGTCGCGCGGCCTGGCGCTGGCCGCCGGCGGCGAAGGGCTGAGCTGGTACGTCGAGGGACGGCCGCTGTCCGCAGACCCCGTCAGTGGCCGGACGATCTGGCGTCCGGCCGCGGCCGGCTTCTACGAGCTGATGGTTGTCGACGACCAGGGCCGTGAGGCGCGGGCCAAGGTGCGCATCAAGGGCTAGCCCTGGCTCAGCTCTTCGGCTTCGCCCGGATTGGTCACGGTCACGCCGAGATCGTTCACCAGGCCGTTCGACAGCCGGTAGACCCAGCCGTGCACCGACAGGTTCTGGCCACGCGCCCACGCGTCCTGGACAAACACATCCGAGGCGACGTTCTGCACCTGGCGGATGACGTTGAGCTCGCACAGCCGGTCCCAGCGTTCCTTCTCGGCCAGGGCCTCAAGCTCGTCGCGATGCTGGGCGGCCACCTCGCGGATGGGGTGGAGCCAGTGGTCGACCAGGCCGCGGCGGACGCCGTCGACCGCCGCCTGCACGCCGCCGCAGCCGTAGTGCCCCACGACCATGATGTGCTTCACCTTCATCACGTCGACCGCGAACTGCAGCACGCTGAGATAGTTGGCGTCCTGCGGCGGGGCGAGGTTGGCGACGTTGCGGTGGACGAACAGCTCGCCGGGATCGAGACCGACGATCTCGTTGGCCGGCACCCGGCTGTCGGAGCAGCCGATCCACAGATATTCCGGGCTCTGCTGGTTCTCGAGCCGCTTGAAGAAGTCGGGGTCGACCTCCGTCTTCCTGCGCGACCAGTTGCGGTTGTTGTCCTTCAGATCTTCGAGCAAGTGGTTATCCCCTAGGTCTGAGCGTCAGGCTGGTTGTTCGGATGCGCGGCGGCGATGGCCGGATGCAGCAGCGCCGCGTCCGCGGCGGCCACCAGCGCCGGGAAGGGCGTCAGGTCGACCTTGAATCGTCGGGCGTTGTAGACCTGCGGCACGAGCAGGCAGTCGGCCATCGTCGGCGCGGCGCCGAAGGCGTAGCCGGCGCCGTGGCGGGCGATCATCGGTTCGAGCGCGGTGAAGCCGTCGCGGATCCAGCCGTGCACCCAGGCGTCGACCTCCGGCTGCGGCACCTGCAGCCGGGCCAGGGTCTGGAGAATGCGCAGGTTGTTCAGCGGGTGGATGTCGCAGGCGATGATGCCGCACATGGCCCGGACAACCTGGCGGTCAAAGGGATCCTTCGGCAGCAGCGCCGGTTCCGGATGCGTCTCCTCGAGCCATTCGAGGATCGACAGCGACTGGGTCAGCACATGACCGTCGACCTCGAGCGCGGGCACCAGATGCTGGGCGTTGACGGCGCCGTAGGCCTCGCCGCGCTGCTGGCTGGCGACCAGGTCCACCGGGGCGTAGGCGTAGTCGAGCCCCTTCAGATTGAGGCCGATCCGCACCCGGTAGGGCGCCGAGGCGCGCCAGGCGCTGTGCAGCAGCAGACCCATCAGACGATCCTGAACGACAGGGCGCCGACGCCCTCGACGGAGCCCTCGACGCGGTCGCCCCGCACCAGCGGGCCGACGCCCTCGGGCGTGCCGGTGAAAACCAGGTCGCCGGCTTCGAGGTTCCAGAGCTTGCCGGCTTCGACGAGAATTTCCTCGACCGACCAGATCATGTCGGCGACCTGGCCGTCCTGTTTCGTCTCGCCGTTGACGCTGAGTGTGATGCGGCCCTGGGGGATGACGCCGGTCGCCGGGACGATGGCCGAGACCGGCGCGCTGGCGTCGAAGCCCTTGGCGGCGTCCCACGGCTGGCCCTTGGCCTTGAAGCCGTTCTGCAGGTCGCGGCGGGTCAGGTCGACGCCGACGGCGAAGCCGAAGATCGATCCGCCCTCGCCGATGGCCACGACCAGCTCGATCTCGTGGTGCAGGTCGCTGGTCGCGGACGGGTAGGGGACGTCGACGCCGGGCGGGACGACGGCGTCGGCCGGCTTGCTGAAGAAGAACGGCGGGTCGCGATCGTCGCCGCCCATCTCGCGCCGGTGAGCGGCGTAGTTGCGGCCGACGCAGAGGATGCGGCGCACGGGGAACGGCCGGTCCGAACCCTGCACGGGCACGGTCGGCTGCGGGCGGATCGATACGGCGAAGGCGGTCATGGGGGCGCTGTTACTCCCGCCGCCCCGGTCGCGCTACCCCCGACTACAGCTTGAACACCTTGCGCAGGAACAACGTCTCGGCCTCGCGCTGGGCGTCGATGTTCTGCTTCTTGCGGAAGCCGTGGCCCTCGTCGGCGGCCAGCATGTACCAGACCTCGCCGCCCTTCGCGCGGACCTTGGCGACGATCTGCTCGGCCTCGGTCCAGGGCACGCGCGGGTCATTGCGGCCCTGGATGACGAAGAGGGGCCTGGTCATCCTGTCGGTCAGGTTCAGCGGCGAGATGCGGTCGAACACCGCCTTCATCGCCGGCGTGCGTTCGTCGCCGTACTCGGCCCGGCGCAGGTCGCGGCGATAGCCCTCGGTGTTCTGCAGGAAGGTGGTGAAGTTCGAGATGCCGACGATGTCGATCGCCCCGGCCAGCCGGTCGTTGAACGCCGCCAGCGAGGCCAGCACCATGAATCCGCCATAGGAGCCGCCGTAGACCACGACCCGGGTCTTATCGAGATCCGCCTGGGTGGCGATCCAGTCGAGCAGGGCGCCGATATCCTTGACGCTGTCCTGCCGCTTCGGACCATTGTCGAGCGACAGGTAGGTCTTGCCGTAGCCTTCCGAGCCGCGGACGTTGGGCGCGATGACGGCGGCGCCGAGCTCGTTGGTCCAGAACTGCCGGCGGGTGTTGAAGCCGGGCCGGTCCTGGCCTTCCGGCCCGCCGTGGATGTCGATGATCACCGGGACGGGGCCGGTGGCCGCCCGGGGACGCGAGACCCAGGCCGGCACCTCCAGCCCGTCGAACGAGCGGAAGGTCACCAGGGTCGGATCGACCAGGGCCGCCGGGTCCAGCCCGCCGCTCTCGCTGGTGGTCCAGCGGGTCAGCCTGCCGCCCTTGAGGTCCCAGCTCCAGACATCGGCCGGTGAGGTCGCGGCGTTCAGCCCGATGGCCAGGGTCTGGCTGTCCGGCGAGAACTTCAGCCCCGTCAGGACCCCGACCGGCAACGGCGGCTGGGGCAGGGCGCGCCGGGTGCGGAAGTCGCGCACCACCACCCTCGACCGGCCGTTGTCATTGATCGCATAGGCCAGCACCCGGCCGTCGTCGGACAGGTCGAAGGCCTCGACATCCCAGGCGAGATCATTGGGCGTCATCGGCGAGACGCGGCCGCCCGACAGGTCGATCTGGACCAGCCGTTTGAACTCGTAGTCCTGGTCGGAGACGATCAGGATCGACCGGCCGTCGGGCGTGAACAGGCCGCCTTCATAGGCGATCGGCTTGTCGGAGGGATTGATCTCGACGAGGGCCTTGCCGCCCTCCCAGAGGTACAGTTTGCTCGATGCGGCGGAATCGTACCGGCTGAGCAGCAGCTTGCGGCCGTCCGGCGAGAAGGCGACCGGCGCGGTCGCGCCGGTGGTCCTGAGCGCCGTGGCCTCGGGGATGATTTCCCCGTCCTTCACGTCGGCGAAACGGATGCGGTAGTCCGGATCGCCCTTGCCGACCTCGGCCCAGGCCGCGCGCCGCCCGTCTTTCGAGAACACCAGCGACTGGTTGCGCGTGCCGGCGGTGGTGAAGGCCCGTTCGGGCCGCGTAAGCCCGGCGAGATAGAGCTGGTAGTATTCGTCGCCGCCCGTGTCCTTGCTGAACACATAGCCCTCCGCCGAGCCGGGCAGGGCCGTGGCGCTGGCCACCGGCTCGTCGAAGAAGGTCAGCTGGTAGCGTTCGCCGCCGGGCGCGGCGACGTGGTGCAGCTGGCTGGTCTGGCCGAACCGGGTGGTGATCAGCATCGAGCCGTCGGCCAGCCAGTCCTGGAAGGCCGCGCTGCGGGCGTTCTGGTAGCGCCGCAGACTCTCGCGCAGGGCCGGCGGCGTCTCGGGCACGTTCTCGAGCGTCAGCGTTCCCTGCTGACGCCGGGCGACCGGCGCGGCGGCGCGGGCCAGGGCCGTGGTGGCGAAGAGGGCCGAGGCGGCGGCGCCCAGAAAGGCTCGTCGGATCATGTCTATTCCCCGGTATGCAGGCCTGATCAGATCGGGTCGAAGTCGCTGACGAAATGGCCCGGCGCGACCTCGGTCAGCGCCGGCGTCGGGATCGGGGCCGACGGGTCGGCCGGGATTTTCGAGCGCAGGAACCGCAGTCCCGCCAGCGGGTCCATCGGCGAGGGCGGCTCGCCGGTCAGCCGCACGCGCTTGCGCGATCGCTCGATCTTCGGATCGGGGATCGGCGCGGCCGACAGCAGGGCGCGGGTGTAGGGGTGGCGCGGGTCCTCGTAGAGCTGCTCACGGCTGCCCTGCTCCATGACCCGTCCGAGATAGAGCACGACGACGCGGTGGCTGATCTCGCGCACCACGGCCAGGTCGTGGCTGATGAACATCATCGCCATGCCCAGCTGGCGCTGCAGGTCGATCAGCAGGTCGATGATCTGGGCGCGGATCGACACGTCCAGCGCGCTGACCGCCTCGTCGCAGATGACCAGCTTCGGCTCGAGGATCATCGCCCGGGCGATGCCCACACGCTGGTTCTGGCCGCCGCTGAGCTCATGCGGGTAGCGGTTGACCAGGTCGGGGGCGAGGCCGCAGCGGGCCATCATCGCCGCCGCCGCCGCCCGGCGGTCGTCGCGGCTGAGGGCCGGCCGGAACACCTGCAGCGGCTCGGCGATGGAGTCGCCGATCGGCATGCGCGGGTCGAGGCTGGCGAGCGGGTCCTGGAAGACGATCTGCAGATCCTTGCGGGCGGCGCGCATCGTCTCGCGGTCGGCATGGGTGATGTCCCGGCCGAGCACCGTGACCGTCCCGCCCAGGTCGCCGCCGCCCGGCGGCAGCAGGTTGAGCACGGCCCGCGACAGGGTCGACTTGCCACAGCCGCTCTCGCCGACCACGCCCAGCGTCTCGCCCTGGCGGATCTCGAAGCTGACGCCGTCGACGGCGCGCAGCGGGCGGGGTCTGGCGAACAGGCCCTGGGTGATGGGGAACCAGACCTTCACGTCCTCGCCCTTCACCACGACCGGCGCGTCCGGCGCCACCGCGGGGGGAAGCGGGCGCCCGCCGCGGTCGGGGCGATCCAGCCGCGGGATCGCCGCCAGCAGGGCGCGGGTGTAGTCGGTCTGCGGCCGGTCGAAGACCGCCTCGACGGACCCCGCCTCGACATAGGCGCCGTCCTTCATCACGCAGACCCGGTCGGCCAGACGGGCGATGACCCCCATGTCGTGGGTCACCAGCACCATGCCCGCGCCGGTCTCGCGCATCAGCTCGGCCATCAGGTCGAGGATTTCCGCCTGGACGGTCACGTCGAGCGCGGTGGTCGGCTCGTCGGCGATCAGCAGCTTCGGCCCGCAGGCCATGGCGCCGGCGATCATCACCCGCTGGCGCATGCCGCCGCTGAGCTCGTGCGGATACTGGTTCATGCGCCGGGCGGCTTCCGGAATGCGCACCCGTCCCAGCCAGTCGAGCGCGCCCTTGCGGGCGTCGGCGTCCGACAGGCCCAGATGCAGCCGCAGCGGCTCGGCGATCTGCTCGCCGATCTTCACGTGCGGGGTCAGGGCGGTCAGCGGGTCCTGGAAGATCATCGTCATCTTCGAGCCGCGGACGCGGTTGAGCGCCGCCGGTTTCAGGCCGAGCAGTTCCTGGCCCTCGAACCGCGCCGATCCGGCGGCCACGCCGTTCTGGGCCAGCAGGCCCATGACCGCCATGAAGGTCTGGCTCTTGCCCGAGCCGCTCTCGCCGACCACGCCCAGGCACTCTCCGGCAGCGACCGACAGGGACACGCCCCGCACCGCCTCCACCAGGCCGTCGTGAGTCCGGAAACTGACCTTCAGGTCATCGACGGCGAGGACGGGCTGGGACACGGCGATACTCGGCTGACGAACGCTGGGAGCGACCTTAACGATCCCGGCCCGGGGCGCAAATGAAGGCTCAGGGCGCGCGGGACAGCAGGGCCAGGATCGCGGCCTCGGCCGCCGGTTCGTCGAGCATCGGGGCGTGACCGACGCCGGGAACGACGGCGTAGTCCATGTCGGGAGCCGCCGCGCGCATGCGGCCGGCGATGTCCTCGTTCAGGATGTCGGAGGTCTCGCCGCGGATCAGCAGGGCGGGGCGGCCGGTCACCAGGGCCGCGAAGAAGGGCCACAGGTCCGGGGCCGGGGCGGCCGGGTCCGCGGCGCGGATCGGCGCGGCGATGCCGGGGTCGTAGTCCAGTACGGGGCCGCCGCCGTCGTCCCGGAAAGTCCGCCGGGCCATCCGCGCCCAGGCGGCGGCATCATAGTGCGGGAACACCGCCTGGTTGCCGGCCTTCACATAGGCCGCCGCCGCCGCCCAGTCCGGCGTGTCCGCGGGCGCTCCGACGTAGCCGCGGATGCGGGCCAGACCTTCGGCCGCGATTTCGGGCCCGACGTCGTTCAGCACCGCCGCCGCGAGCGCCGCCGGCCGCAGGGCCGCCAGGGTCATCATGATCAGCCCGCCCATGCTCGTGCCGATGAAGGCGGCGCGGTCGATCTTCTGGTCGTCGAGCAGGGCCAGCACGTCCATGGCGTAGACACCGGGGTTGTAGCTGGCGGGGTCCGCGGCGCGGGCCGAGCCGCCGCGGCCGCGGACGTCAACCGCCAGCACGCGGCGTCCCGTGCGGCCGGCGATGGCCGGCGCGAGATCCTCGAAATCCTTCGCGTTGCGGGTCAGGCCGTGCAGGCAGATCACCGGCGCCGCGGACCCGCCGCCCGGATAGTCCCGGGCATGCAGGGACAGGCCGTCGGCCGCCGTCCAGTACAGGTCGTGAAAGGTCGTCATGACGAAGTCCCGTTGTGCGTCGCCCCGCGACCGTTCGTCGCTGTGACAACCTGCGGATTTAACCTGTTGTTTGGTTCGCCGCAGCATAGTCTCTCCTCAAGTCGGGGGACTCAAAATCATGCGCCTGTCGATCCTGTTTCCCTATGCTGGCGGCCGACGCCCCGGTTTCGCACAGCTTCTGGTCGCCGCCGCCCCGTGGCTCATCATCGCCGTGGCCGCGCTGTACGCGCTGCGGGCGTAAAGCCTTACCGGGCCTCGCCTCCGGCGCGCCCCCTGTTGACTCTGGCCGGGTTTATCCACCACCGTTTTCCAGGGACGAGGCGGGCCGCAATCCGCGTCAGCCTACAGGAGCGGTTGGCGTGTCTATTTTCAACAATCCGATCCGGGGCGCGCTGGGCCCCCGGCATCAGCGCGCCGCGCCGGGTCAGACGCGGCACAAGGCGCGCGTTATCGTCGTCGGCAACGAAAAGGGCGGAGCCGGCAAGTCGACGGTCGCGGCCCTGATCGCCACCTCGATGCTCTACCAAGGCAAGCGCGTGTCGGTGATCGACCTCGACCTGCGTCAACAGAGCCTGTCGCGCCTGCTGGCCAATCGCCGCCGCTGGCTGCCCGCGGCGGGCGTCTCGGCGCCGATGCCGCTGGAATACAAGCTCGCCGAGGACCCGGCGCGGCTCGCCGACGACCAGCCCGCCGCCCTGGCCCTGTTCCAGGAAGCCTGTGATCTGGCCATGGGCGACTCCGATATTCTCGTCATCGACACGCCCGGGGGCGACACGGCGGTGTCTCGCGCCGCCCATGTGCAGGCCGACCAGGTCGTCACCCCGATGAATGACAGCTTCGTCGATTTCGACGTGCTGGGCCTGGTCGATCCGGTGTCGCTGCGCCTGCTGCGGCCCAGCCACTACGCCCAGGAAATCCTGCACGCCCGTGCCATCCGCGCCGAACACGGCCGGACGCTGGACTGGGTCGTGCTGCGCAACCGCCTGACCGGCGCCGACACCAACAACCGCCAGCGTCTCGACAAGGCGCTCACGGCGCTCGCCGCCGACATCGGCTTCCGGATCGGTCCGTCGATGCGCGAACGGGTGGCCTACCGCGAGATGTTCCCGTTCGGCCTGACCCTGGCCGACGTCGCCGCCAAGGTGAAACCGGGCGTGACGGCCGGGGCCCGCCAGGCCGCGCGCGACGAGGTCGACGCCATGATCGCGAGCCTGATGCTGGTTCGCGACCAGCCTGAACCCGGCCGTCCGCGCCATACCGGCGAGATGGCGGATCTGATCCGGCAGCACCTCTGAACCTTGCGGCCCTTGGACCGGCGCTGGTAAGTCCCATCTGAACAGGGCCAGGGCGCACCATGTCGAAGACCAGCCGCCTCGCCGCGGACATCCCTTTCGAGTCGCCATACCGTCACGGGTTCGTGCGGCTGGCGGCCTGTGTGCCCGAAACCACCCTGGCCAATCCGGAAGCCAACGCCGCACGGACCCTTGAGCTGGTCCGCCGGGGCCATGACGAGGGCGTCGCCCTGATGGTCTTCCCGGAACTGGGGCTCAGCGCCTATTCCATCGACGACCTGCTGCTGCAGGACGCGCTGCTCGACGGCGTCGAGGCGGCGCTGGCCAGCCTGGCGGAGGGCAGCAGGGGGCTGCGCCCGGCGTTCGCGGTCGGCGCGCCGCTGCGGTTCGAGGGGCGGCTGTTCAATACCGCCGTGGTCATTCACGACGGCCGCATTCTCGGCGTCACACCCAAGACCTTCCTGCCGAACTACCGCGAGTATTACGAGCGTCGCTGGTTCGCCAGCGGCCGGGGCGTGGTCGGGCGGACGATCGAAATCGACGGCCGGCCGGTTCCGTTCGGGGCCGACCTGCTGTTCCGCTCGACCGGCTCGGCGCCGTTCACCTTCCACACCGAGATCTGCGAGGACGTCTGGACGCCCGAGCCGCCGTCGACGGCGGCCGCGCTGGCCGGGGCCGAGATCCTGCTCAACCTGTCGGCCAGCAACATCGTCATCGGCAAGGCCGAGGCGCGGCGGCTGCTGTGCGCCTCGCAGGCGATGCGCTGCCAGGCGGTCTACGCCTACTCGGCGGCCGGGGTCGGAGAGTCGACCACCGACAACGCCTGGGACGGCCAGGCCTCGATCTTTGAACTGGGCGACCTGCTGGTCGAGAGCGGCCGGTTTCCGACGACCTCGACCATGGCCGTCGTCGACGTCGATCTGGGCCGGGTGCGCCAGGAGCGCATCCGCACCGGCTCGTTCGGCGACGCCATCGCCGCGCGCGAGGCCGGCCAGGCTTGGCGCACGGTGGCCTTCACGCTCGACGCCCCGACCGCGCCGCTGGCGCTGAAGCGGCCGGTCGACCGCTATCCGTTCGTGCCCGACGATCCGGCCCGGCTCGCGGAGTATTGTCACGAGGCCTACAACGTCCAGGTCCAGGGGCTGGCGCAGCGCATCAAGGCGACCGGGGCGAAGACGCTGGTCATCGGCGTGTCCGGCGGGCTCGACTCGACCCAGGCGCTGATCGTCGCGGTCAAGGCGATGGACCAGCTGGGCCTGCCGCGCACCGGCGTGCTGGCCTTCACCATGCCGGGATTCGCCACCTCGGACCGCACGCGGTCCAACGCCTGGGCCCTGATGAACGCGCTCGGGGTCACGGGCGCGGAGCTCGACATCCGCCCGGCCGCGACCCAGATGCTCGCCGATCTCGACCATCCTTTCGCGAAGGGCGAGGCGGTCCATGATGTGACGTTCGAGAACGTCCAGGCGGGTCTGCGCACCGACTATCTGTTCCGCCTGGCCAATCGTCACGGCGGGCTGGTGGTCGGCACCGGCGACCTGTCCGAGCTGGCCCTGGGCTGGTGCACCTACGGCGTCGGCGACCACATGAGCCACTACAACCCCAACAGCGGGGTGCCCAAGACGCTGATCCAGCACCTGATCCGGTTCGCGGCCGGCGCCGCCGAGGTGGGCGAGGCCGCCACCGCCGTCCTGCGCGACATCCTCGACACGGAAATCTCGCCCGAACTCGTCCCGGCGGACGCCAGCGGCAAGACCCAGGCGACCGAGGACTTCGTCGGGCCCTACTCCCTGCAGGACTTCACCCTGTTCCACATGACCCGGTCCGGAGCCGCGCCGTCCAAGATCGCCTATCTGGCCCATGCCGCCTGGGGTGACGCCGCCGTGGGCGGCTGGCCGAAGGATGTGCCGGCCTCCGAACGGCGGGCCTACGGCCTTGTCGAGATCAAACGCTGGCTGCGCCTGTTTCTGACGCGGTTCTTCGCCAACCAGTTCAAGCGCTCGGCCGTTCCGAACGGGCCGAAGATTTCGTCGGGCGGCGCGCTGTCGCCGCGGGGCGACTGGCGGATGCCTTCCGACGCCCGCCCGGACGTCTGGCTCGCCGAACTGGACGCCAACACGCCCGATTAACGTTGCGTGAGGCGTCTTCGCCACACCGCTCAATAACGGGCCAACCCCTGCTGGAATATCGGAAAAAGGTGGCGTATGGTCGCACTTGCGCGGGCGACCGCGCACGGTCGTGAAAAATGTTTGGAACCCGTTGGGGTTCAGGGCGTTGCTCGTTCGGCCGTACGGTGGAGGCGTCGACAGGGCTGGCTTGGGGGGTTCTCTTGAGAATCCGGCCGGTTCGGTTTTCGCGCCAATATCGTGCCCACATTCCAAGGGCCTGCACCGGCCGTTCGGCGCATGGCGAAATTTGAGCGAGGGGCTCACCGTGAAGAAAAAAGCACTTATGCTGAGCACCATGCTCGGCGCTCTGGCGCTGGCGCCGGCGGCGTTCGCGCAGCCCGACAGCGGTTGGTACGGGGCGTTCGACCTCGGCTATCACTGGCCGTCGGGCTGGGACGCGAGTTCCGCCAACAAGGCCTCCGACGGCAAGCCGTACCAGTTCGACTTCCAGACCGAGAACACCGTGGTCGGCTTCGCCCGCCTCGGCTACCGGATCAACCCGAACTGGCGCGTTGAACTTGAAGGCGGCGCCCGTCCCGGCAACGTCGAAAGCGCCAAGGGCGACTCCAGCCGTCCTCTGCCGAATGAACTCTGCAACCTGTCGGGCATCGTGCCCTGCCGGGCTCCGGATGGCTCCATCGAGTCCTGGACCCTGATGGCGAACGTCATTTATGACTTCTTCCCCGACAGCCAGTTCCGTCCGTTCGTGGGCGTGGGCGTCGGCGCCAACCGCGGCGAAGTCAACATCGCGGGCCGTGGCAACGCGCCGGTCGGCGCCATCCACCTGGATGACACCTACACCGCCTTCTCCTGGCAGGTGCTGGCGGGTCTGTCGTTCGACGTCACCGAGCGTCTGAACTTCGACGTGACCTACCGCTATCTCGACGGCAGCGATCTGCAGATCGGCACGACCAACACCTCCGCCCTGTTCAACCCGGGCGATTTCACCGGCAGCTACAAGGACCAGTCGGTGACCGTCGGTCTGCGGTACGCGTTCAGCGCTCCGGAAGCGGCCCCGCCGCCTCCGCCGCCCCCGCCGCCGCCGCCCCCGCCGCCTCCCCCGCCGCCTCCGCCGCCGCCGCCTCCGCCGCCGCAGTACGAAGCCCGGGAATTCATCGTCTACTTCCCGTTCGATCAGTACGTGCTGACGCCGGAAGCCCAGACGGTGGTGTCTGAAGCGGCCCAGTACGCTCAAGCCGGCGGCGCCACGCGCGTTGTCGTCGTGGGTCACACCGACTCCTCGGGTTCGCCCGCCTACAACGTCCGCCTGTCGGAACGCCGCGCCAAGGCTGTCGCCGACGCGCTGGTGGGCCTGGGTGTCTCGGCCGGTACGCTGGCCGTGGACTGGAAGGGTGAAACCGATCTCGCCGTCGCCACGGGCGATGGTGTGAAGGAACCGCTGAACCGCCGTTCGACGATCTCGATCAACTTCTGATCCTGATCTTCGGCGTAAAGCTGAACCAAAGCGGGGCCCCGGTGGAAACACCGGGGCCTTTGCCTTTGGAAAGGCTTGCGATTCAAAGGCTTGCCGCAATTCCGCCCAACCTTGACGCACTGCAGCGAGGCCTATAGGTTCCGCCGCGATCAAACAGGGTCCGCGGGGTTTCCCGACGGGCCGGTGTCGAACTTTACAGCCCCATGCCGATGGCCCTGGATCCGCGCGAAGAGGCGCTTCGCAGCCTTGACGAGCGAGCCCAGGCGCTCAAGGCGCGGACGACTCGTCCGCCCTCGCCGGTTGGCGAGATGACGGCGACCAGCCAGGCCTACCGCATTCTCGCGGAGCTGCTGGGCGGGGTGCTGCTCGGGATCGCGCTGGGCGCGGTGGTGGACTGGCTGGCCCACACCACGCCCTGGGGAGTGATCAGCGGGGTCCTTCTGGGATTTGCGCTGTCGATATACATGGCGCGTCGTACGGCCAACCGGCTGATGGCGCAGGCAGAGGCTGAGGAGGCCGCCCGCAAGGCGGCGCTCTCCAAGGCCGGGGAAGACCAGGAGTAGAAGGCCCAATGGCTGGTCCGCTGGAACAGTTCGAGATCCACAAGCTTGTCGATTTCCCCGACATCACCCTTCCGTACGTCGGAACGGTCGATCTCGCGTTCACCAACTCCCATCTGGCCATGACGATCGTGTTCGTCGTGATCGTGGCCTTCCTGAGCCTCGTGACCGCCAGCCCGAAGGTTGTGCCCGGTCGCCTGCAGACCATGGGCGAAGGCGTCTTCGGCCTGATCGACAACATGACCGAGTCGATGATCGGTCACGAAGGCCGCAAGTACTTCCCCTTCGTGTTCACGCTGTTCCTGCTGATCCTCGGCATGAACATGCTCGGCCTGATGCTGACCTTCACGGTCACCTCGCAGCTGGCCATCACCGTGACCTTCGCCGTGCTGACCTTCGCGCTCGTGATGATCATCGGCGTGGTCAAGAACGGCTTCGGCTTCCTGAAGCTGTTCTGGCCGATGGGCGCGCCGCTGGTGATGCGGCCGATCGTCGGCTTCATCGAACTGATTTCGTTCTTCCTGCGCCCGCTGACCCTGTCGCTTCGTCTGTTCGGCAACATGATGGGCGGCCACGTCGCCCTGAAGGTGTTCGCCGGCTTCGTCGCCGTCGCCGTGGGCGGCAGCCTGGGCGTGCTGCTCAGCGCGCCGGTCGGCATCCTGTCGATGGGCATGGTCATCGCCCTGACCGCGCTGGAGTTCCTGGTGGCCTTCCTCCAGGCCTTCGTCTTCGCCATCCTGGCCTGCATCTATCTGAATGATGTGGTCAATCTGGATCACGCCCACTAAAAGCCGGGCCAATCCAATTCCTCCAACCCACCTTCTGACTAATTAGGACAAGAGAATCATGGACGCTGCAGCCGCCAAGTACATCGGTGCGGGCCTCGCCACCCTCGGCATGATCGGCGCCGGCATCGGCGTGGGCAACATCTTCGGCAACTTCCTGTCGGGCGCCCTGCGCAACCCGTCGGCCGCCGCCAGCCAGATCGGCAACCTGTTCGTGGGCGCCGCCCTCGCCGAAGCCCTGGGCATCCTGGCCTTCGTGCTCGGCTTCCTGATCTTCTCGGCCTCCTAAGGACCGGATGAGCCGGCGGCGTCCTGCCGACGCCGCCGAACCTTCCACGGGACGAACAGGTCATGGCTGATCCACACGAGCCCGCGGGCCCGCACGACGCGGCCGCAACGGGCGCATCGACGACGGCCGAGCATGGCTCGGGCGGCGGCATTCCGCAGTTCGAGTTCCAGCACTGGGGTGGGCAGATTGTCTACCTGCTGGTGCTGTTCGCGATTCTCTACGCGCTGATCTCGCGCGTCTTCGCCCCGCGTCTGCGGAAGGTGATCGACGAGCGGGCCGGCGCGATCAGCGGCGCGCTTGAAGCGGCCAGGCAGGTCCAGGCGGAAGCCCAGGACCAGGCCAGGGCCGCCCAGGCCGAGGTCGCCGACGCCCGCGCCCAGTCGCAGCGTCTGGCCGCCGAGGCCCGCGCCAAGGCGTCGGCCGAAGCCGCCGAACGTTCGGCCCAGGCCGAGACGCAGGTCGCCGCCAAGATCGCCGAGGCTGAAGTCCGCATCGCCGCCATGCGCGACAGCGCCATGGCGGACGTCGGCGCCATCGTCAGCGAGACCACCCGCGCGATCGTCGAGAAGCTGACCGGCACGGCCGCCACGGCGGCCGAGGTGAAAGCCGCCGGAGGAGCCGCCTGATGCCCGCATTCTTCGAATCGCACTTCTGGAACCTGTCGAACCCGGAGTTCTGGGTCGGCGTGGGTCTGCTGCTGTTCTTCGGCATCGTCTGGTGGAAGGCGCGCGCGACCATCGCGGGCATGCTGGACGCCAAGTCGATCGCCATCCAGACGGATCTGGACGAAGCCGCCCGTCTGCGGGCCGAGGCTGAAGCCATGCTGGCCGACATCCGCGCCCAGCGGGAAGCCGCCGAACGCCAGGCAGCCGACATGCTGAAGGCCGCCGAGGAAGACGCCGTCCGTCTCGCGGCCGAAGCCGAGATCAAGCTGGAAGAACAGATCGCCCGCCGCGCCGCCCTGGCCGAGCGCAAGATCGCGTCGGCGGAGGCGGAAGCCGCCGCCGGGGTCAAGGCCGTGGCCGCCGACCTGGCCGCCCAGGCCGCCGAACAGATCCTCGCCGCCCGTCTGGCCACGGCCAAGTCGGACCCGTCGGTTGACGCGGCGATCGCCGGCATGGCCGCCCGTCTGCAGTAGACGGCGTTCGACTGTTGAAATCGTGAAGGGCTCCGTCGAAAGGCGGGGCCTTTTGCTTGTCAGCCTAGCGCCGGCGGAAGTGCTTGCGCACCTTCTTCATGAAGCGGCGTTCCTTGCGCAGGACCACCCGCTCCATCCGCAGCATGCCCTGCCACATCACCGGCATGACTTCCGGCTCGCGACGCAGCAGGCGGCGGATCGGGAAGACCATCTTCGGGTGGGCGCGCTGGAAGCGGATGAACTGTCGCTTGGCCCAGAAGCTGTTGCGCAGGGTGACCATCAGACCGACGACGATCACCGGCAGGCCGCCGGGGCCCGGCAGCGGCGCGATCAGCACGCCCAGACCGATGATCGCGATGCCCAGGCCCATGAACAGCCAGCGACCGGCGCGCGAAATGAACTCGCGGGCGGCGTCGTCAGCAGGCGTAAAGGCGCGGGGCATCGTCAGGACGAGGGACATGGGTCACGTGAAAGCGGGCTTGGGCGCTTCGCGTTCCCGAAGGATCACGTCGCTGCACAATTGGATATGTGCAGCCGACAACGGACCGTAAAGGCCCGCGTTCCCGTTATGACAAAGTCTTCACGCGTCCTGCACGGCTATTCAGCCGCCAGTGGCGGAATTGTCTCAGGGCGCCAGCGCAACCGCGGTTTGCGGGCCGCCAGGGTCTCGTCCAGACGACGGAGGGGCGCGTGGAACGGCGCGCCCTTGAAGCGGTCGACCTCGCCGGCCTTCGCCGCCCCGGCCAGGGCGCGCAGGGCGGCGATGAAGCGGTCCAGCTCCTGCTTGCTCTCCGTCTCGGTCGGCTCGATCAGCATGGCTCCGTGGACGACCAGCGGGAAATACATGGTCATCGGGTGGAAACCCTCGTCGATCATCGCCTTGGCGAAGTCGAGGGTGGTCACGCCGGTGCCCTCGAGCCAGCTGTCATCGAACAGGGCCTCGTGCATGCAGGGGCCGTCGGGGAAAGCCGGGCTCATCACGTCCGACAGGCGGGCCTTGATGTAGTTGGCGTTGAGGACGGCGTCTTCGGCGACCTGGCGCAGGCCGTCGGCGCCGTGGCTGCGCATGTAGGCGTAGGCCCGCACGAACATGCCCATCTGGCCGTGGAAGGCGCTCATCCGGCCGAAGGCCTGGGCGGCCTCGTTCGCCTGGTCCTCGACCAGCTGGAAGCCGCCCGCGTGGTGGACCACCCAGGGGGCCGGGGCGAAGGGGGCCAGGGCAGCGCTCAGCACCACCGGACCCGCGCCCGGCCCGCCGCCGCCGTGCGGCGTGGAGAAGGTCTTGTGCAGGTTGATGTGCATCGCGTCGACGCCGAGGTCGCCCGGCCGCACCCGGCCGACGATGGCGTTGAAGTTGGCCCCGTCGCAGTAGAAGTAGGCTCCGGCCGCGTGGGTCAGGCGGGCGATCTCGACGATGTCGCGCTCGAACAGGCCGCAGGTGTTCGGGTTGGTGACCATGATCGCCGCGACATGGTCGCCGAGCTTGGCCTCAAGGTCGGCGAGGTCGACGCGGCCGTCCTCGGTCTGGGCGATCTCGACCACGCTGTAGCCCACGAAGGCCGCCGTGGCCGGGTTGGTGCCGTGGGCGCTGGTCGGGCAGAGCACCGTCTTGCGGTGACCCTGGCCGCCCGCCTCGTGCGCCGCGCGGATGGCCAGCAGGCCGCACAGCTCGCCATGGGCGCCGGCCTTGGGCGTCATGGCGACGGCCGGCATGCCGGTCAGGGTCTTAAGCCAGTGGGCCAGCCGGTCGATCAGTTCCAGCGCGCCCTGCACGGTCGAGACCGGCTGCAGCGGATGGATGTCGGCGAAGCCCGGCAGCCGCGCCATCTTCTCGTTGAGGCGCGGGTTGTGCTTCATCGTGCAGCTGCCCAGCGGATAGAGGGCGAGATCGATGGCGTGGTTCTTCTGGCTGAGCCGCACATAGTGGCGCACGGCCTCGGGCTCGCTGAGCCCCGGAAGGCCGATGGCCGTGCCGCGCAGCAGGCCGGACAGCCCCTCGTCGGCGTCGGTGGCCTCGGGCAGGTCGACGCCGGTCTTGTTCCAGCCGCCCAGCTCGAAGATCAGCGGCTCGTCCTGCAGCAGGCCGCGCGCGCCCGTGAGGGTCGGGTGGACATAGTCGTTGGTCTGGGTCGGGGCTGTCGGGCGGCCGACGGAGTTCATGGTGGTGCTCATGCCATCACCTCGGTCAGGGCGGCCTTGAAGGCGGCGATATCGTCTTGCGTCACGGTCTCGGTCGCGGCGACCAGCAGGACGTCGTCCAGCCCGGCGCCCGGGTCGAGGCGGCTGTAGGGCACGCCTCCGAGCACGCCCTTCGCGGCGAGGGCCTCGACGACGGCGGCGGCCGGCCTGGCCAGCTTCACCGCGAACTCGTTGAAGAAGCGCGGGGTGAGGATCTCGACCCCCGGCACACCCTCAAGCGCGACCTTGAGATGTCGGGCCGTCTGGTGGTTCAGCGCCGCCAGACGACGCAGGCCGGTCTCGCCCAGCAGGCTCATGTGGATCGAGAAGGCCAGGGCGCAGAGGCCGCTGTTGGTGCAGATGTTGGACGTCGCCTTGTCGCGGCGGATGTGCTGCTCGCGTGTCGACAGGGTCAGGACGAAGCCGCGGCGGCCGTCGGCGTCCACCGTTTCACCACAGAGCCGGCCGGGGGCCTGGCGGATCAGCTTTTCGCGGCAGGCGAACAGGCCGACGTAGGGCCCGCCAAAGTTCAGGGCGTTGCCGATCGACTGGCCCTCGGCCACGGCGATGTCCGCGCCCATCTCGCCCGGTGACTTCAGCAGACCGTAGGACACTGCCTCGGTGGTCACCACGATCAGCAGGGCGCCTGCGGCGTGGGCCGCGTCGGCGATCCTCGTCACGTCGGTGGCCGTGCCGAACACGTTGGGAGTCTGGACGACGACGCAGGCGGTATCGGCGTCGATGGCGGCGATCACCGCGTCCTCCGCGTCGACAGCGGCGGTCAGGGCGTCGACCTCCATGCCCTCGGCGTGGGCCAGGGTCTGGGTGGTGCGGACGTAGTGCGGGTGCACCCCGCCCGACAGCACGGCCCGGTTCCGCTTCGTGACCCGCTTGGTCATCATCACCGCCTCGGCGCAGGCGGTGGAGCCGTCGTAGAGCGAGGCGTTGGCGATCTCCATGCCCGTCAGGGCCGCGACCTGGGTCTGGAACTCGAACAGAACCTGCAGCGTGCCCTGGGCGATCTCGGGCTGGTAGGGCGTGTAGCTGGTCAGGAACTCCGACCGCTGGATCAGGTGATCGACGCTGGCGGGGACGTGGTGCCTGTAGGCGCCCGCGCCACAGAAGAAGGGGACTGAACCCGCCGCCACGTTGCGCCCGGCCAGCACGGCCAGCTCCCGCTCGACCTCCAGTTCGCCGGCCACATGCGGCAGCGCGACGAAGCCCTCGCGGCGGGCAGACGCGGGCACGTCGACGAACAGGGCGTCGATGGAGTCCACCCCGATGTCGCCCAGCATCTGGACGCGGTCGTCGGGGGTCAGGGGGAGGTAGCGCATTCTGTCACTCTCTTCCGAGTGTTCCTGCGGAGGCGGGAACCCATTCGGTCGGATGGCTTGGATCCCCGCCTTCGCGGGATGCACGGACTAAAGGGTGGCGAGGAACGCTTCGTAGGCCGCGCGATCCATCAGGGCCTCGACCTGCGAGGGATCGCTGACCTTGATCTTCACGAACCAGCCGCCGGCTTCCGGTGAAGCGTTCACAAGTTCAGGTTCCGGGTCGATGTTCTTCGCATCGTCACCAGGCAGCTTCGAATTGATCTCCACGACTTCGCCCGAGATTGGTGCGTAGACAGGAGAGGCGGCCTTTACGCTTTCGACGACAGCCATCTCATCTGTCGCGGAGAGCGTCCTGCCCGGGGCCGGCAGTTCGACGAACACGACGTCGCCCAGCTGTTCGGCCGCGTAGGCGGTGATGCCGACGGTGGCGATGTCACCGTCGAGGGCGACCCATTCGTGATCCTTGGTGAAACGCATGGCTGGACCCTTTTTCAGACTTTGCGGACGTAGCGGTTGGGGACGAAGGGCATGGCGACGACCTCGGCGGCCCCCGCCCGGCCGCGGACGATGACGTTCAGCTTCGTGCCGACCGCCGCCAGGGCCGGCGGCACGAAGCCCATGGCGATGGGGCAGCCGAGCGAGGGGGCGAAGCCGCCGCTGGTGACCACGCCGACGACCTTGCCGTTGATGTCGGCGATCTCGGCGCCCTCGCGGGCGGGCGGGCCGCCCAACACCTTCAGGCCGACGCGGACGCGCGCCGGGCCCTCGGCCAGTTCCTTGACGATGCGGGCGGCGCCCGGGAAGTCCTGCGCGTCGCGGCGCTTCTTCGACACGGCGAAGGTCAGGGCCGCCTCGACCGGGCTGACCGTCTCGTCGACGTCGTGGCCGTAGAGCGGCAGGCCGGCCTCGAGCCGCAGGGAATCGCGGGCCCCGAGACCGATCGGCCGGACGCGCTCGTCCTCCAGCAGGGTGTTCCAGATGCGCTCCGCCGCGTGGCCGGGCACGGAGATCTCGTAGCCGTCCTCGCCGGTGTAGCCCGAGCGGGAGATCAGCACGTCGACGCCGAACCCGGTCGTCGCCCAGCTGTCCATGAACACCTTGTCGGCGCACTCGGGGATGTGGGCCCTGAGCACGGCGACGGCCTTCGGTCCCTGCAGCGCCAGCAGCGCGCGGTCCTCAAGACGGTCGATGCTGACCTGCGGGGCCAGCTCGTCGTCCATAACGTGGAAGTCGTTGTCCTTGCAGGCGCCGTTGACGATGACGAACAGGCCGTCGTCGTCGGGCCGCGAGGCCATCAGGTCGTCGATGATACCGCCCTTGCGGTTCAGCAGCAGGCTGTAGCGCTGCTTGCCGGGGGCAAGGCCGATGAAGTCGCCCGGAGTGATCTCCTCGAACGCCGACAGGGGTGAGACGCCGCGCAGCCGGGCCTGGCCCATGTGCGAGACGTCGAAAAGCCCGGCGCTCTCGCGGGTCCAGAGATGCTCCTTGAGCACGCCGTCGCGATACTGCACCGGCATGGCGTAACCCGCGAACGGGACCATGCGCGCGCCGGCGGCGACATGCGCGTCATAGAGCGGGGTCTTCTTGAGATCGTCGTCAGACACGCGGAGCTCCGGCGGGGTCGATGCGGCTCACCGGGTCTGATGACCAGGCGATTCGCCCCCGCTGTCTTGGAGCCTGAGAGATTTCAGATCACCGGGGTGATCCTTGCTCCTTCGGCGCACCGCGGATGCGGCGCTTTCCAGCGTTTCGATGTCGCGCGGTCCGTTTGCCTGAGCGTTTCCGGGGCGGTTGCGCCTTCGGCCTCGGGACGAATCCCGATGTCTCCCGCGAGACCCGGGTTAAGTGCGGGAGGCCGGGCGGGGAGTCAACTGCGGCGGGCGCGCTACAGCCTCAAGTCCCCGAACCAGTCGTCCTCGCCGATCGGCGGGCCGGGCGGGGTGCGGGGGGCGGCTTTCAGGGCGTCGGCCAGGGTGGCCAGCCGCGCGGGATCCGGGTCGAGCAGGATGGCGGCGAGGTCGCGGGCCTGGGCGACGTCGGCCGGGTCGCCCTTCGCCTTGCGCAGGCTGCGGCCGTAGTCGACCAGCGCCGCGCGGATCAGGGCGGCGGCCGTCGGGGACAGGGCCTTGTCGCGCTGCACGCCGGCCAGCGTCGTCACCAGCCGGTAGCGGACGCGGCGGGCGATCTCCGCCTGGCGACCCGAGGCCGGGACGCTGACGGCGGCGAAGCTCTTTGACAGCAGCTCCTCGACGCCGGGCTGGCCCGGGTCTCGGCGGCGGGCCTCGACCAGGCGGTTGAGACGGGCCGGGGCGAACAGGTCCTCGAACACCTGGCCGGCGACGACGTCTGCGGCGGTGGTCACATCGAACACCGGGCCCGGCTCGAACAGCTCGACGCTGGTCTGTTTGGCGATCGTCGTCGACTGGCTGACCGTCAGCAGGTCGAGCAGGCCGTCGCCGAGGTCCAGTTCCGCCGGGCTGACGGTCGCCAGCAGGGCGTCGATGGCCTGGCGCTGACGGGCGGCCGGGACGGGGGTCGAGGCCTCGTGCCCGTCGCCGCGCACGCCGTAGGTGAAGTCGACGCCGCCGACCAGCTTCGCCGTCGCATCGATCTGGTAGCGGTGGAACAGGTAGATCGGCACGATCCGTCGACGCAGGTCGGCCACCGGCGCGCCGGCCGGCAGGCTGGCCAGGCCGAAGCGCGACAGGGCCAGGCGACGGACCTCCATCAGATGCTGGAGTTCGGCGACGGGGTCTGAACCGTTGTCCCACACCGCGCCGAGCGGCTGGGCGGTGTCCTGGCCGCGGGCGTCGTCGTCCGAGACGAAGCGCAGGCCGCCGGCCAGCGCCCGGTCGACCATCGACGACAGCTGGACCCTTCCGGCTGGGCCGGGCGCGACCGCGCCGTAGAGCCAGGTGATGGCGAACTTGTCCCAGGACCCCACGCCGCGGGCGTAGGCGTCCGACAGGTCGAACTGGCCGTCGGTGATGGTGATCAGCGGTGCGGGATAGTCCATCACCGAGGCGCGGCCGTAGCTGCTGGCGGCGAAGTTGTGCTGCAGGCCAATTGCGTGGCCGATCTCGTGCGTCGCCAGCTGGCGCAGGCGGGCCAGAGAGACCTGGATCGGGTCGTTCGGACCGCCCTGGCCGGTCCTGTCGGCGCCGACGAGGCCCTCGAAGATGATCCGGTCCTGCCGCACGCGCTGGGAGCCGAGCAGGACGTCGCCCTTGACGATCTCGCCCGTGCGCGGGTCGACCACCGAATGACCGTAGGACCAGCCGCGCGTCTCGCGGTGGACCCAGTTGACCACATTGTAGCGGGCGTCGAGCGGGCTGACCCCGGCGGGCAGCACCTCGACGCGGAACGCGTCGATGAAGCCGGCGGCGTCGAAGGCGTCCGCCCACCACTTCGCGCCGTCCATCAACGCCGAGCGCACGGGCTCGGGCGCGCTGCGGTCGATGTAGAACACGATCGGCTGCCTGACGGTCGAGCGGGCGGCGGTCGGATCGGTTTTTTCCAGCCGGAAGCGGTGGGCCAGCTCCAGCACCATGCCCTCGCCCAGCGGGGCGGTGTAGTCGCTGACGGCGTGGTCGATAACGCCGACGCGCGGGTCGTTGAAGCGCGGCTCGAAGCCGGGCTCGGGCAGGGCCACAATGGAGTGGTGCAGGGTCAGGGTGACGGCGCGGGGGTCGGGCAGGATGCCGCGCACCTCGGCGCCGGGGTTGTCGCTGACGAAGGTCTCGGTGGCTTCCAGCTCAAGGTTCTTCGGGAAGGTCTCCACCGTCGCCGTGTCGGGATAGCTGAGCTCGGCGGCGAGGCGGAAGTCGCCCTGGTCGGCGGCGCGCAGCTGGCGGGCGATGCCCTGGGCGTCGCGGGTCAGGAAGCCGGAGATGTCGATCAGCACCGCGCCGTCGGGATCCTGGGCCGCCACATCGGTCGACCAGACGGTCGAGACGGCGAAGGACTCGCGGACCGCCTGGCGCTCGTCGGCCGAGCCGCGCTCGCCGATGAAGCTGTAGTTCTCGAACTGCACGACCATCTTCCCGCCCGCGCGACGGAACACCAGCACCTGGGTGTCGCCCGGCGCGGAGCGGTCGAGCCCGACGGGGTTGGAGCCCAGGCCGGCGCGCAGGTAGGTCTGGTAGAGGAAGCGACCCTGGACGCCGTCGGCGTCGGCCGGCGGCAGGCGCAGCAGCACCTTGCCGTCCTTGCGGTTGACGAACACCGGCAGCAGGCCGTCGTGGCGCTCCAGCCCCTCGACCGCCTTGGCGATCGGCTTCGCGCCATCTCCGGCCGCGGCCATCGGCCCGACCATGACGCCGCAAAGGGCGAGAACAATCCCGAAGACGCGAATGCCGGCCACGCTGAACTCCCCCAGTCGAAGGGGCGACTATGCCGCGACATCGTCCCGCGACCAATCCTCTCCGCGAAGCGGGGAGGGGGACCACGCGGAGCGTGGTGGAGGGGCAGGGCGCCGCCGCCGGAAAGGCCGGAATTCAGGTCGGGCTCGCCCGCGTCTGCGCGGCCCCTCCACCGCCTCTGGCGGTCACCCTCCCCCTCGCTACGCTCCGGGGAGGACTGGCGTTTCCCTACATCCGCTCCGGCGTCTCGATGCCCAGAAGGTCCAAGGCGATCTCGAGCTGGCGCAGGGTCGTCGCCGACAGGGCCAGGCGCGAGGCGGCCACCGCGCTGTCGCCCGCCTGGAAGATCGGGCAGGCGGAGAAGAAGCGCGAGAAGCTCTGGGCCAGCTTGAAGGCGTGCTCGGCGATGAAGTTCGGGGCCTTCTTGTCGTAGGCCTCGATCAGGGCCGCGTCGAACGCGTCCAGCAGCATGGCCAGCTCGCGCTCGGCGGGCTCGACGATGGTGATCCGGCCCGGCTGCAGCCGCTCGTTTTCCGCCCGGCGCAGCAGCGATTTGATGCGCACCGACTGGTACTGCAGGTAGGGGCCGGTCTTGCCCTCGAAGCTCGAGAAGCGGTCGAGGTCGAAGATGTAGCTGGTGCCGCGATAGTTGGAGAGGTCGGCGAACTTCAGCGCCGCCACGGCCACCTTCTGCGCCGTATCCTCGTATTCTTCCGGCGTCAGCTCGCTGCCGGCGCCGGCCTCCTTGAGCCGTTCGCGGGCCTTGGCGCGGGTCATCTCGATCAGGTCGTGCAGCTTCAGCACGCCGCCTTCGCGAGTCTTGAACGGCTTGCCGTCCGGGCCGTTCATCGTGCCGAAGCCGATGTGCTCCAGCGTGCCCGGCTCGGCGTAGCCGGCCATGTAGGCGGCGCGGAACACCTGCTCGAAGTGATCGGCCTGGCGCTGGTCGACGCAGTAGAGGATCAGGTGCGGGTCGAACGACCGGCGCCGGTCCAGCACGGTGGCCAGATCGGTGGTGCCGTACATCGCCGAGCCTTCGGAGGAGACCACCAGCAGGGGGTCCGGGCTCGGCGCCTCGTAGACCGTACCGTCGGGGGCCTTCTTCTTCTTGGTTTCGCCCGGGCGGGCCAGGTGAATCACCCGCGCGCCCTGGTCGTCGGCCAGCAGGCCCCTGGCGTCGAGCTCCTGGACCATCGGCTCGATCAGGGCGTCAACGTCGCTTTCGCCCTTCCACAGGTCGAAATCGATGCCCAGGGCATGGAATTCGCGCTCCAGCGCCACCCTGCTGACCCTGACGAAATGCTTCCACAGCAGGCGGTAGCCGAGGCGGCCGCCCTGCAGCTCGGCCGTCGCCCGGCGGGCGCGGTCGCGGTACTCGACGTCGGTCTTGGCCTTGCCCGCGGCTTCCGGATACAGCCGGTCGAGCAGGGGCAGGTCGATGTGATCGGCCAGCGCGCCCATGACCTGGGCCTCGTCGGCCGGGCTGACCGGGGCCGTGCCCGTCAGGCGTTCCATCAGGGTGCGGACGAACGGATCCTCGTCACAGGCCGCCACGATGAGCAGGCCCATCTGGAAGCCCCAGTCGCCGAAGTGGGCGTCGCCCAGCACCTCGTCGCCGCGGAAGCGGTACAGCCGCTTGACCGACTCGCCGATGATCGAGGCGCGCAGGTGGCCCACATGCATGGGCTTGGCGACGTTGGGACCGCCGTAGTCGACCATCACGCGGCGGGCTTCGGACACCTCGCCGGCGCCGGTGCGCGGATCGGCGGCGATCTCGCGCGCGCGTTCCGACAGGGCCTTTGAACTGACCCGCAGATTGATGAAGCCGAGGCCGGCGATCTCGACCGACTGCAGCAGCGGATGACCCGACAGGGCCTCGACCACGGCGGCGGCGATCTCGCGCGGCGGCTTGCCCGCGACCTTGGCGGCCGGCAGGGCGCCGTTGCACTGGAAATCGGCGAGGTCCGGGCGATCGGATGCGGTCACCCGGCCCAGTTCAGCAGGAAGTCCCTGGGCGACGAAGGCGGCCGCGACCGCTTCGCCGAGGGACCGCTTCAGGTCACTCATGGGTTCGGAGTGGCTCCGGCGGGCGGCGGCACGGCGGCGGGCGCGGCGCCGGCGTTGACGCGGAAGCGCTTGCCGTCGCGGTTGAAGGCCGCCATCTGCGGGGTCACGTCGAAGCCGATCAGGACCTCGAAGTTTGCGCCGCTGGTGTCGGCGCTGGCCCGCGGAATGGTGATGTTGGCGACCGTGTCACGGACATAGACCCGGTCCTCGCCGGCCGTGAAGGTCACCGGCAGGTCGAAGTATTCCTTGGCGATGACCGCCTGGTTGCGCTGGGTCACGGCGACCCAGTAGCGGTAGGTCTTGGCCTGGCCGACGGCGGCGGGGCCGCGGCCCATCGAGAACAGCAGCTCGACCTGGACCTTGATCGGGTCGGCGTCCTTGTATTCGCAGCCGGCCGACACGCCCTGGATCTCGCCGGTGTAGCCGACGGTCGAGGCGCTTTCCTTGCCGTCCTTGAACTCGACGAAGCGACCGGCGTCGTAGAGCACCTTCACATAGGGGCAGGGGCCGGCGTTGCGCAGCTGGGGCAGCGGCGCGGCCGGCTGGTTCCACTCCTGGTCGCGCTTCTTCTTGCGCGCCGACTCTTCTTCCTGCCGGCGATCGGCGTCGCCCTGACCCGGCCGGCCCTGGGCGTACGCGGGGCTGGTGGCGGCCAGGGCCCCGGCGGCGAGAAGGGCGAGGAACCCGATATTCAAAGTACGGCGCATGTCTCGTCCGGAAAAGCAGGGGACCGGCGCGGCTGCCCGGCCGAAAAGCTGATGCAGTCTGATAAAGGCAAAGGCATGACGTCGCAACGCGGCTTCATCCCCGACGGGAACCGCGCGTCGAGAAACCGCATCGATGTCCGCTCTGGCGGGCGCGGCATGCAGGCCTTACCTTGCCCGGCATGGATGACGCCGCCCCGATCAAACCGCCGCTCAAGGTCCTGCTGGCCAGCCCCCGCGGCTTCTGCGCCGGGGTCGACCGGGCGATCCAGATCGTCGAACGCACGATCGAGAAATACGGCGCGCCGGTCTACGTGCGGCACGAGATCGTTCACAACAAGCACGTCGTCGAGCGGCTGAAGGCCCTGGGCGCGGTGTTCGTCGAGGAGCTGGACGAGGTCCCGGGCGACCGGCCGGTGGTGTTCTCGGCGCACGGCGTGCCCAAGACCGTGCCGGCCGAGGCCCGCGCGCGGCAGATGCTGTACCTCGACGCCACCTGCCCGCTGGTGTCCAAGGTCCATGTCGAGGCCCAGCGCCACTACGACGCCGGCCGCGAGATCGTGCTGATCGGCCACGCCGGTCACCCCGAAGTGGTCGGCACCATGGGGCAGCTGCCCGACGGCGCCGTGCGGCTGATCGAGCACGCCGCCGACGCCGAGGTGTTCCAGCCGATCGACGCGATGAATGTCGCCTTCGTCACCCAGACCACCCTGTCGGTCGACGACACGGCCGAGATCGTCGCCATCCTGCAACGGCGCTTCCCCGGCATCGCCGCGCCGCACAAGGAAGACATCTGCTACGCCACGACCAACCGGCAGGAAGCCGTCAAGCACCTGGCCGAGCGCAGCGAGCTGCTCTTGGTGGTGGGCTCGCGCAATTCGTCCAACTCGGTGCGCCTGGTCGAGGTCGGTCTGCGCGGCGGGGCGGACAACGCTCAGCTGATCGATGACGCCGCCGGGCTCGACTGGGCCTGGCTGGAGGGCGTCCGCGCCGTCGGGGTGACCGCGGGGGCGTCGGCGCCGGAGGTGCTGGTCCAGGGCGTGATCGACAAGCTGGCGGAGCGCTACGCCCTGACCATCGAAGAGGTCGCGCCGACCCGTGAGACCGTGACCTTCAAACTGCCGAGGCTGCTGACGGCCTAGAGGGGCGCGACGCGTGTCCTGAGCCAGACGGTCAGAACTTCGATCGACACTTCCCCTTGGGCGACCTCCACTTGTCCAGTGTAGCACGCGGTTCCGCCGCGTCCCAACTTGACGGAGGGGGCGCGGTCGCCCATCCCGTCGCCATGGCCGTCTATACCGACATCTCCGACGACGAACTGGCGACGCTGCTGGCCGACTACGACATCGGTCAGGCGATCGCGTTCAAGGGCATCGCCGAGGGGGTGGAGAACTCCAACTTCCTGCTGGAGACCGAGGTCGGCCGCTACATCCTGACCCTCTACGAGCGACGGGTGCGGGCGGAGGATCTGCCGTATTTCCTCAATCTGCTCACCTGGCTGGCCGACCGCGGCTTCCCCAGCGCCCGGCCGGTGCACGACCGCGCGGGACGAACGTTGAAGACGGTGCGCGGCAAGCCGGCGGCGCTGGTCGAGTTCCTGATCGGCATCTCGGTGCGGCGGCCGACCGCCGCCCACTGCCGCGAGGCGGGCGCGGGGCTGGCCCGGCTGCACCTCGCGGGGGAGGGATATCCCGGCCGCCGGGAGAACGACCTCGGCCAGGCCGCCTGGGCGCCGATGTTCGCCCGCCTGTGGGACGCGGCCGAGGCGCTCAAGCCCGGTCTTTCCGACACCATCCGCGCCGACCTCGACTATCTGGGCCGCGACTGGCCCAGGGACCTGCCGGCCGGCGTGATCCACGCCGACTTCTTCCCCGACAACGTCTTCTTCCGCGACGGGAAGTTCGCCGCGGCGTTCGACTTCTACTTCGCCTGTGACGACGCCTACGCCTACGACCTGGCGGTGGCGCTGAACGCCTGGTGCTTCGAGCCGGACGGGTCGTTCAACCTGACCGCCGGACGATCGATGCTGGCCGGCTACCAGGCGCACCGGCCATTGACGGTGGAAGAGCGGGCGGCGCTGCCGATTCTCGCCCATGGCGCGGCCATGCGGTTCTTCCTGACGCGGCTCAACGACTGGGGCTCGACGCCGGCCGGGGCGCTGGTGCGGCCCAAGGACCCGCTCGAGTACGAGCGCAAGCTGGCGGTGCACCGCGCGGGGCTGGCGCTGCTCGGCGACCACGCATGACGCCGAAGGTGCTGATCTACACCGACGGCGCCTGCCGCGGGAATCCGGGGCCGGGCGGCTGGGGCGCGATCCTGATCTCCAATGGCCGGGAAAAGGAACTGTGCGGCGGCGAGCGGGCCACGACCAACAACCGCATGGAGCTGATGGCCGCCATCCAGGCGCTGGAGGCCCTGACCAAACCTTGCAAGGTCGAGCTGCACACCGACAGCCAGTACATGCGCAACGGCATCATGACCTGGATCCACGGCTGGAAGGCGCGCGGCTGGAAGACGGCCGACAAGAGCCCGGTGAAGAACGAGGACCTGTGGAAGCGGCTCGACGCGGCGCGCGGGCGGCACGAGGTCGACTGGCGCTGGGTCAAGGGCCATGCCGGTCATGAGCTGAACGAGCGGGCCGACGGACTGGCCAACAAGGGCATGAAGCAGACGCTCGGCGAGGCTTGACTGGTTCAATATTAAACCATTATGTTTGGTTCAATCTTGAACCAAATGAGGTGCGCCATGCATCGTCGCGATTTCATCCGCGTTCTCGGCGGCTCGGCCGTTTTCGCCGCGGCGGGCTGCGCGCCCGCGGGACCCGATCCCCGCGCCGCCTGGGACCATCCGGGCGCGGGCGAGCGGGACATCCGCCGCAAGGCGCTGGCCTGGGCCATTCTCGCGCCCAATCCGCACAACATGCAGCCATGGATCGTCGAACTGTCCGCGTCCGATGCGATCACCCTCTACATCGATCGCGGGCGGCTGCTGCCCGTGACCGATCCGTTCAACCGCCAGATCACCATCGGCTGCGGGGCGTTCCTCGAACTGCTGATGATGGCGCTCGCGGTGCAGGGCCAGGCGGCGACCGTGGACCTGTTCCCCGACGGCGAGCCGCAGCCCCTGCTGGATGACCGGCCGCTGTTCCGGGTGCGGATCGCCCGCGCGGCGACGACGCCCGACCCGCTTTTCACGCAGGTGCTTCAGCGTCGAACCAATCGCGAGGCCTATCTCGACAAACCTGTAGCTGCAGCGGCGGTGGCGGCCCTCAGGGCCTCGGCCCCGGAGGGCGGGGTCGCCCTGACCGTCGAGACGACGCCGGCGCGGGTCGCCCTGCTGCGGGACCTCGTCTACCAGGGCGGCGTCACCGAGGCCCACACCCCCGCCGCGCACCATGAAAGCGTCGAGCGGACCTTCATCGGCGCCCGGGACGTGGCCGCCCATCCCTGGGGCATCTCGCTCGACAACCCGATGATGACGGCGCTCAACACCGCCGGCGTCCTGACCAAGGCGAAGATGGCCACGCCCGGGACCGTCGCCTACGACCAGTCGCTCAAGTATCTCAGGACCGGGGCGGACACCGCGCAGGGCTTTGTCTGGCTGACCACGCCCGACGACGGCCGCGTCAGCCAGATCCTCGCCGGCCGGGCCTATGTGCGGGCCAACCTGGCCGCCACGGGGCAGGGACTGGCCATGCAGCCGTGGAGCCAGGGCCTGCAGGAGTACGCGACCCAGAAGCCGCTGTTCGACCGCCTGCACCGTGAGCTCGCCCCGGCGGGCGGCCGTCTCCAGATGCTGGCGCGGATCGGCTATCCGAAGGCTCCGCTCCGGCCCGCGCCCCGCCGTGGCCTGGCCCCCCTGGTGAGGGCCGGCTGATGGCGCCGCAACCGAAGGACCGGCCCGATGTGCGGGTGATGACCGAGATCGGCATCATCGCCCAGCTGTCCAACGCCCGGCTGGAGCGCAGCCTGCCGGAGGGCATGAGCGCCGCGCAGTTCGGCGTGCTGACCCACTTCATGCGACGCGGCGGGCGGGAGAGCCCGGCCCAGCTGGCCAGCGCCTTCCAGGTCACCAAGGGGGCGATGACCAACACGCTGCAGCGGCTGGAAGCGCAGGGCTTCGTGGCCATCGCCGGCGATCCCGACGACGGCCGCCGCAAGTGGGTCACGCTGACCGACGAAGGGGCCCGCGCCTTCGACCGGGGCCTCGCCGCGATGCGGCCGCACCTCGAGGGGATGCGGGCCGCCTTCACGGAGGACGAGTTCAAGGCCGCCCTGCCGTTCCTGCAAGCGCTGCGGGTCTGGCTGGACGAGAACCGCTGACGCGGCCCTAGTAAGCCTTCACCTTCAGGATTCCGCCGTCGGCCGAGAGCACCTTGACCCGCTGGTCGAGCAGCGGGGGCGCATCGTCGTCGGCCACGGCCGCCCATTCCTTGCCGTCGATGAACACCCGGCCCTGGCCGTGCTCAAATGCCGAGACGGCCATGCCGTAGTGGCCGACCAGCCGGCCGACGTTGTCGTTGATATCGGGCCCGTCGCCGGAGGCGTTGCGCGGCAGATAGCGTCGCGCGAGCAGGGTCGAGGCGATGGTCAGCACCGCGAACACCGCCAGCTCGACCGCGAAGTTGCCCTTCAGGAGGAAGGTCAGCAACGCGACGATCGCTGCGCAGGCCGCCGGCCAGAGCAGCCAGCCCGTGCCCGTGGCCACCTCGCCGGCGAGGATCACGCCGGCGATGGCCGCCCAGATCCAGAACGGATGGGCGACGTAGAGTTCAGCCAGCCAGCTCATGGCGCGGTCTCCCTAGGCCTTGGTCCGCGGCGCGGCGGTGGCGGACGGCGAGCCGCGGCCGTCGGCCAGCGACTTCACCAGCTCGCCGATGCCGGCCACGGTGCCGGTGATGCCGGCGAAGTCGGCCGGCACGATGATCATCTTGGAGTTGGGGCTGGCGGCCAGGGCGCCGAACGCCTCGACGTACTTCTGGGCGACGAAGTAGTTGATCGCGTTGATGTCGCCGCGGGCGATGGCTTCCGACACGAAGGCCGTCGCCTTGGCCTCGGCCTCGGCTTCCCGCTCGCGGGCCTCGGCGTCGCGGAAGGCCGCTTCCCGACGGCCCTCGGCCTGCAGGATGGCCGACTGCTTGGCCCCCTCGGCGCGGGCGATGGCGGCCTGCTTCTCGCCGTCCGCCTCGGTGATCACCGCACGGCGCTCGCGCTCGGCCTTCATCTGGCGGGCCATGGCGTTGGTGATGTCCGGCGGCGGGGTCAGGTCCTTGATCTCGATCCGCGTGGCCTTCACGCCCCAGGGGCTGGTGGCGTGGTCGATGGTCGCCAGCAGCCGGGTGTTGATCTGGTCACGCTGGCTCAGCACCTCGTCCAGTTCCATCGAGCCGACCACGGTCCGCAGGTTGGTCATGCACAGCTGGCTGATGGCGTAGGTCAGGTTGTCCACGCGATAGGCGGCCGAGGCCGCGTCCATCACCTGGATGAAGACGATGCCGTCCACCTTCACCGAGACGTTGTCCTTGGTGATGACCTCCTGCTGCGGGACGTCGAGCACCTGTTCCATCATGTTCACGCGCCGACCGATGCCCTCGACGAACGGGGTCAGCAGCGAGATGCCGGGCTTGAGCGTGCGCGTGTAGCGACCGAACCGCTCGACCGTGAACTCACGGCCCTGCGGCACGATCTTGATCACGCTGACCAGCAGGAAAAGCGCCAGCACGATCAGCACGACGGCGAAAATTGCGAAGGACATCGGTCCCCTCCAGAACTACCTGAAGGCGAATCTAGCGCGGCGCGGGGGTCCCCGCCATGGAATCCGGACCGGCGCTATCCGATTCTCCCGTCGGCGCGTCGGAACCCAGGCCACGCACGACCCGGGTGACGGCGCTCAGCCGGTTGGCCAGGGCCTGCCCCTTGCGGGCGACGGCCTGCTCGGCGCGCTTGCTGGCCGGGCTGCAGGTCGGAAACTCCGTCTGCCCGGTGGCGAACCCGCTGTTGAACTGCTGCTTCAGCCGCCCGTCGAACGCCGCGTCGGCGGCTTCGGTCTCGGTCATCCGCACCATGCGATCGCGCCAGAACTGGTCGCTCTCGCCCTCGCAGGCCTGCCGCAGGGCGTGGCTTTCGCCGAGCGTATAGGCGAGGTCGAGCAGCGTCTGCCGCTCGGGCGGCGTACGTTCCTGCGCCGAGGCGGGAGCGACGGCGGGCAGCGCGAAGGCGCTGAGAACGGCGATGGCGAAGACGCGCCTGTGCATGCGCCGATGTAACGGCAAGCGGGGCGTTCTGTCACCGGCGCGCAAGCGTGGGGCGAAGGTCATCGGCTCAGGCCGCCGCCGCGCGGGCCAGCACGCCGGTCCAGGCCGCTTCCATCTCGGGCGTCCAGGCCTCGCCGCCCGCCTCTCGGAAGGTCTCGTGGACTACGGCGAAGAAGGTGGCGAACACGTCGAACGGCACGCCGATCTGGTCGTGGTTGACCCGCTCGGCGCGGATCATGTTGGCTGGCCAGGCCGCGCCGTCGGCCATGTTGGTCAGGGTCTCGAGCACCATCTGCAGCATATGGCCGCGCGCCGCGCCGGCGTGGTCGTTGACGAACAGCGCGCGCATCTCCGGCTGCTGCGCGAACAGCCGGTCATAGACGCGCGCCGTGGGGTCGCCGCAACGGTCGGCGACCAGCTCCAGGCTCGCGGCGAGCGCGTCGCTCAACTGATCCACTTCAGCGTCACCGGCTTGACGGGGTTGTTGAACGGCCGGCCCTCGGCGCGGCTCGCGACCCATTCGCGCTTCAGCTGCTGGTACCACTTGGCCTGGGTGTCGGCGTCGTCGATCCACAGCAGCGACGGATCGTACTGCAGACCCTTGTTCTGCAGGTTCACCATGTCGCCGTCCTGGTGGATGAAGGCGCGCGCGAACGGCTTGATCAGCCAGCGCAGCATCATCGCCGGGTGGTCGGACCAGATCAGCTGGGTCAGGCGCGTCTTCGTCTCGGTGATCGGCGTCAGGCAGGTCAGGGCCAGCATCTGGAACCGGCCGACCTGGATATGCTCCCAGCGGTAGCCGGGCAGCCGGAAGGTGATCTCGGTCTGCGGCTGTCCGCCGAGGATGGCGTAGATGCGGTTGGCCTTGCTGGTGGCGTGGCGGGTCATGACGAAGCCTTCGGGCGAGGGCTCGAAGGCCTTGGCCTTGTCCTTCATCCGCTTCGAGGAGCGGGCCCACCAGGCGGCGTGGACATAGGGCGCGTGCGTCGGGTCCATCAGCCCGACGATCGCGTGGTCCATATGGGTGTCGAAATCCATGTGGTCGACGATCGCCGGCCTGCCGACCGCGCCGGGGAAGACGGGCGGCGGCATGTCCGGTTCGCCTTCGGCCGTCATGCCGAAGCGGGCGTCGGACGACATCCAGACGAACACCATCCCCTGGCTCTCGGCGGCCGGATAGCGCCGCACGCGGATGCGGCTGATGTCGAGGTCCTGGCCCGCGACCAGCGAGGGGATGGCGGTGCAGCCGCCGTCCGTGCCGAAGCGCCAGCCGTGGTAGGGGCACTCGACGCTCTCGGTCCCGCCCGTTTCCGCGACCAGCTTGCCGGCCGACAGGGGCGCGGCGCGGTGCGGGCAGATGTCCTTGATGGCGTAGACCGCCCCGTCGCGGCGACGGCCCAGCAGCACCGGCTCGCCGAGCAGCTCGTAGCGTTGCAGCTTGCCGGGCTTCAGGTCGCCGCTCTGGCAGGCGAAGTACCAGCAGTCGCGCAGCCAGCCCTCGCCGAACTTCATCGGCGCGGCCTTGGCGCGGGCGGCAGGTTTCGAGGCGTCGTCGGGCATGGCTTTTCTCTAACCCGTCTCCCCTTGCGGGAGAAGGTGGCCTGCAAGGGCAGTCGGTATGGCGGCGCTATGCATTGAGCCGCATCAATTCCGCGCGGAGTGCGTCCTTCGAGACGCGGACCTGAGGGTCCGCTCCTCAGGATGACGAACACCCAGGCCCGTCATGGTGAGGAGCGAGCTTCAGGCGAGCGTCTCGAACCACGCAAGCTCTAACCCGCCGCCGTCGCGATCAGGCTGGTGAAGAAGTCGGTCATCCGGGTGATGTTCTCGAGCGTCATGTGCTCGTTGGTGCCGTGGATCATGCCGAACTCGTTCAGCGAGGCGTGGATCGGCGAGAACCGGTAGATGTCGCTGGAGACGTCGCTCATGTAGCGGCTGTCGGTGCCGGCGGTGACCAGGCCCGGGGCGACGGGGACCTGGCCCTTCTCCGAGGCCAGCGCCGCCAGCAGCGTCCAGCCCGGCGACGTGGTCGAGGACACCGGCGAGGGATCGGCCGCGACGCCGCCGGCCCAGGACAGCTGGACATTCATGCCTCTGGTCACGTCCTTCGCCCGGGCCATCACCTCGGCCGCCGTCTGGCCGGGCGCGATACGGTAGTTGATCCAGGCCGTGGCGTCCTGCGGCAGCACGTTCTCCTTCGGACTGCCCTGGAGCATGGTCGGCGCGATGGTCGTGTGCAGGGTCGCGGCGCTGGCCGGGCTCTTGGCCAGGGTGTTGACCAGCACGGGGCCGAACAGCCAGTCGTTGGCCGCCGCGACCTTGACGATCCCGCCGGCATAGGGAGCGATGGCCCGGATCATGTCGGCTCCCGGTCCCTTGAACTTCATCGGGAAGGGGTGGGAGGTGACGGCCAGCACCGCCTTGGCCAGGGTCTCGACGCCGGTCTCCTTCGGCGGGGCCGAGGAGTGGCCGCCGGACGCGGGCGCGACGATCTTCAGGGTGGCGTAGCCCTTCTCGGCGACGCCGACCACGGCCACCGGGCGACCCACCATCGGGAAGTCCTTCACCACGGCCATGCCCTCGTCGAGGACCAGCAGCGCCTTCACGCCGCGGCTCTTCAGCAGGGCGGCGGCGGCGCGGGCGCCCGAACCGCCGGCCTCCTCGTCCTGACCGCTGACGAAGATCACCGTGCGCTTCGGCTTGAAGCCCTTGGCGGCCAGCGCGTCGGCGGCCTCGAACATCATCACCAGGGTGCCCTTGTCGTCGATCGAGCCGCGGCCCCAGACGGCGCCGTCGGCGATCTCGCCGGCGAAGGGCGGGTGCTTCCAGTCGCCTTCCGTCCCGGCGGTCACCGGCACCACGTCCTGGTGCGCCATCAGGATGATCGGCGCGAGGCTCGGGTCCGACCCCTGCCAGGTGTAGACCAGCGCCTTGTTGGGCAGGATTTCGCGGGTCATGGCCGCGTGGGCGGCGGGATAGGTGGCGGCCAGCCAGGCGTGGAGCTTGTCCCACTGGGCCCAGTCGTTCTCGGCCTTGTTCTGGTGACTGACCGTCAGGATCTGGATCGACTGCGACAGATGCAGGGCGGCCGTGGCCTGGTCGACCGGCGTGACGGCGGCGACCTGTACGGCGTTCGGATCGACCTGGGTCGCCGGTTTGAACGTCGCGGTGCGGTACGCGACCACCCCGCCCAGCAGCGCCACCACGCCGACGCTCGTCAGCGCCATTTTCGCCCAGGTCTTCATGCGATCCTCCCCGATCGTGTCGGCGCAGACAGTAGAGGCGGGCCCGTCATCCCGCCAACCCACTTTCCTCGTCCGCGGCGAACGTATGCCGGCGCATGGCCGGGGCGACGCCAAGGTTGCGGAATGGTCACTTGCCGTTGTCGACGATCCTTGCACGATGGGCCTCTTCCGATGACGCCGGGCAGACCGATGACCCTTCTCCGCCGCGAGTTTCTGGCCGCCATTCCGGTGATCGCCGCCGCCGGCTGCGCACGAGCCGAGTCGTCGGCTCCGGCGGGCTCGCTGCAGCGGCTGGTCGACGAAACCGGCGTGCCGGCCCTCGCCGGGGCGGTCGTGACACCCGACGGCCTGCCATTTCTCGAGGTCGCCGGGGTACGGCGCGCGGGCGGCGACGAGCGGGTGACGAAGAACGACCTCTGGCATCTGGGCTCGAACACCAAGGCCATGACCGCCGCGCTCTACGGCCGGCTGGTGGACGCGGGCCTGGCGCGCTGGGGCGCGACACTGCCGGCGCTGTTCCCGGACCTGACGCTGGACCCCGCCTGGTCGACCACGACCATCGAGCATTTGATGAGCCACACAGCCGGCGCGACGGACAAGGGCGCCATCGACGTGACCTGGCTGATCGCCGCCCAGGGCGCGACCAATCCGGTGACCGAGCAGCGCACGGCGCTGGCCGCCAAGGTTCTGGCCGCCCCGCCGGCAGGCAAACCGGGTCAGTTCCAGTACGCCAACCTCAACTTTATCCTCGCCGGCGCGGCCATCGAGCGGATCACCCGGACCAGCTGGGAGGTCGCCATCACCGACCGCCTGTTCAAGCCGCTGGGCCTGACCAGCGCGGGTTTCGGCGCGCCGAAGGGCGACCAGCCCTGGGGTCATCGCCGGCTGCCGATGGGCGTGGGCGGTCTGATTCCGGTGGATCCGAAGGGCACGGCCGACAATCCGCCGACGCTGGGTCCGGCCGGAACCGCCCACATGACCCTGACCGACTATGCGAAGTTCATCCGCCTGTTCCTGACCGACGGCGGGGACCTGCTGACGCCCGCGACGGTCGCCCACCTGACCACGCCGCCGCCCGGCGGGGCCTACGCCCTGGGTTGGGGCGTTACCGACGGACAGCCCTGGGCTCGCGGGCCGCGGCTGGCGCATGAGGGATCAAACACCATGTGGCACATGCTGGCCCTGGTCGCGCCGAAGCGCGGCGTCGCCATCGTGACCGCCGCCAACGTCATGATGCCCGATGACCGCAGCGCGCCGCGCCTGCTCGCGCGCCAGCTGCAGGAACGCTTCGCGCCGGCCTGATTCTGGGTCAGGCTCGCTGTCTGTCACGCTCCGGGGGCGCGCCATGACCACGACCCGACTGACCGGCCGACCGGCGTTGATCGCGCTGGCCCTGTGCCTGCTGGCGGCGATGCTCGAGGGGTTCGATATCGCCTCGATGGGCGTGGCCGCGCCGAAGATGATGCCGGCGCTCGGCCTGTCGAAGCCGGAGGCCGGCTGGGCCTTCAGCGCCAGCCTGCTGGGCCTGCTGTTCGGGGCCGCCGTCGCCGGGCCGCTGTCGGACCGCGTCGGGCGCAAGCCGGTGCTGCTGACGGCCGTGACGCTGTTTGGCCTGTTCTCGCTCGGAACGGCCATGACCCACGCCTACGCGCCGCTGCTGGCCGTGCGCTTCCTCACCGGCCTCGGCCTCGGCGGGGCCATGCCGATGCTGATCGCCATGGCCTCGGAACTGGCCAGCGAGGGGCGGCGCACGGTGGTCGTCTCGACCGTCACGGCCGGCATGCCGCTGGGCGGGGCGCTGGTCGGGCTGCTGGCGCGAACGGAGCTGGCGGCCGGCGACTGGCGGGTGATCTTCCTCGTCGGCGGCGCCGCGCCCCTGCTGCTGGCGCTGGCCCTGTGGCTCGGCCTGCCGGAGACGGGCGGCCGGCCGGCCGCGCCGGTGAAGGGCGCCAGTCTGGCGGCCCTGTTCGGCAAGGACCGGCTCGCGACAACCCTGAGCCTGTGGGTCTCCTACGCGGCCATCGCCCTGGTGCTGCACCTGTTCCTCAACTGGCTGCCCAGCCTGCTGGTGGCGCGCGGCGTCGAGGGCCGGGCGGCGGCCGGCATCTCGACCCTGTTCAACCTCGGCGGCGCGGCGGGCGGGGTGCTGGTCGGACTGACCATCGACCGGCTGGGCGCGCGCTGGCCCCTGGCGGCGGCGGTCGCTGGACTGGTCGCCACGCTGTTCGCCCTGGCCGCGCCGGGCGCGGGCCTGCCGGCGACGGCGGCGCTGGCGTTCGGAGCGGGCTTCCTGATCATGGCCGCGCAGTTCGGCCTCTATGGCGTCGGCCCCGGCTACTACGGCCCGGCCGTGCGCGGGACCGGCGTCGGCGCGGCCATCGCGGCCGGCCGGTTCGGCTCGGCGATGGGACCCGTGCTGGCGGGCCAGCTGCTCGGCGGCGGGGCCAGCCCGGGGCAGGTGGTGCTGTCCACCGTGCCGATCGTGCTGCTGGCCGGCGCGGCGGCGATGCTGCTGACGGTGGTGGGGAGGCGGGCGGAGTAATCTCCCCGCGCCCACCAGCTCCGCTCATCCTCGCGGAAGCGAGGACCCAGGTTTACCGCAGGTGCACTCACCTCAAGGGATGTCTGGCGCAGAGCCGGGACGATCCAACGCATCGGGAAGCCGATCCCGGATGACGAGGCCTCCATCCGGAGATGTGCTGAACAACAGCCCCGACCGTGAGTGCACCGGCCGCAAACCTGGGTCCTCGCTTCCGCGAGGATGAGCGGGAAAAAGGGGTGGGGAGGCCTGATGACACCCGCCCCAAAGCCTTGATGGAATAGGAGCGCGAGCGGTCGCTTGGTCAAGGACGGCCCTGCGGGCCGCCGCTGCGCCGCCGCGAAGCCGGTCCTTGAGCAAGACGCCCGCCCGCGCAATGCTCCGCCAAGGCAGAAGGGCGGGGTGTGCTGTAAGCGAAGCAAATAGAAAAGAGGGCTGAGCGGCCAAAATTTCCGCCCAGCCCCACATCGCCAATGACTACCGGTTAGCCTTCAACGATGATTTTGATCGCATCGGGGTCCACCCCGAAAGTTAGTGCCAAGCGGCGCTTGGCCTCGGGGATGGTCAAGGGCGCGTCGTCGGGCGCACCAGCCACTAAAATCGGCGCTGGTGGCTCGTCGTTATCCTCATTTTCGGTCGCTGTGGCATCGATCTGATGGTCGAGAAGAACGGGCACGTCTTTCGCAAATGCAGGCCACTTGAGACCGGCACCGGCACCGACCATCGACACCGGCTCATCAGCTTCCTGATTGTATAGCGAAATCCAGATGCCACGCTCAGCTGGCATTACGTGGTTGGCCTTCAAGCGGGCCTCGCGCGCCCGATCGAACCGAGCGCGAATGTCATCCGCGCCCATTAGGTGGAAGTTGGCGTAGCTCCCTCCCTTTTCATCGAGCGACGCGGCAAGGACGAGGTCCGCGTCCTCCAAGGTGGACCAACCAGTATCGCCGGCATTGCGAGGGAAAGCGATCCACGTGTCTTGAGATGTGCGGATCGTCACGTTCTGGGAAATTCCATTCTTCGTGATCTTTCGAAGGCTTCCCTTACCTGCACGAGGAATTCGTTCGACCTTGTATCCTTGCTTCTCCAATTCCTGGATGGCTCTTCGCCGAAGAAAGTTCCGGATCCCAACTTTTCCAGGGGCGCTTACGTTTGTCATGAAAATATCCCTCAAATATGCAACAAAGAATGGCTGCATAGAGAGTGGAAAACCGTCGATTGTCAATCACAATTTCATGGAAAATGAATGTGGCAGCCGCCATTGGGCGTTGGCGATAATTTTCCATGTATTTTCCAAATTGGTGGGCCCCGACGTTTAGAGTTTGCTCCGGTAGCCAGACGGCGCGCACCTCGGGGTTCCCAAACGCAACAACGGCGGCCCCCTCGCGAGAGCCGCCGCCTGAAGCGTGTCGCATCAGGGACAGACGCCCTTCGGCGTCTGTCCCGACGGCCTAGGCCCCCATCTCCGCCGAGATCTCCTGGACCTCCTCGAAGGTGCGCAGGCCGGGGCGCTGGGCGCAGACGAGGACGCCCATGTTGCCGGGCAGGTGCTGGTTATCGAGCATCTTCTCGTGCGCGGCCGGGATGTCTTCCCAGCGGAACACTTCGGACAGGCAGGGGTCGACCTGGCGGTTGATCACCAGCTGGTTGGCCGCGCTCGCCTGCATCAGGTTGGCGAAGTGGCTGCCCTGGACGCGCTTCTGGCGCATCCACAGGAAGCGGGCGTCCATGGTCAGGTTGTAGCCGCTGGTGCCGGCGCAGATGGCGACCATGCCGCCGCGCTTCACCAGGAACACCGAGACCGGGAAGGTCGACTCGCCGGGGTGTTCGAACACCATGTCGACGTCCTTGTTGCCGGTGATCTGCCACACGGCCTTCCCGAACTTGCGGGTCTCTTTCATGTAGTCGCTGAACTCGGGGCCGTTGACCGTCGGCAGCTGGCCCCAGCAGTTGAACTCCTTGCGGTTCAGCACGGCCTTGGCGCCCTGGCTGAGCACGAAGTCGACCTTGTCGTCGGAGCTGACCACGCCGATGGCGTTGGCCCCGGCCACGGCGGCCAGTTGCACGGCGAATACGCCCAGACCCCCCGAGGCGCCCCAGACCAGCACGTTCTGGCCGGGCTTCAGCTCATGCGGCTTGTGGCCGAACAGCATGCGGTAGGCGGTGGCGAGCGTCAGGGTGTAGCAGGCGCTCTCTTCCCAGGTCAGGTGACGCGGGCGCTGCAGCAGCTGGCGCGACTGCACCCGGGCGAACTGGGCGAAGCTGCCGTCCGGCGTCTCGTAGCCCCAGATGCGCTGGCTGGGCGAGAACATTGGGTCGCCGCCGTTGCACTCCTCGTCGTCGCCGTCGTCCTGGTTACAGTGGATGACCACCTCGTCGCCGACCTTCCAGCGCTTCACCTTGGAGCCGACGGCCCAGACGATGCCCGACGCGTCGGAGCCGGCGATATGGTAGGGATGCTTGTGACCGTCGAGCGGGCTGATCGGCTCGCCGAGCGCGGCCCAGACGCCGTTGTAGTTCACGCCCGCGGCCATCACGAGCACGAGCACCTCGTCCTCGCCGATCTCCCAGGTGGGCACCACCTCGACCTGCATGGCCGTCGCCGGGCGCCCGTGGCGCTCCTTGCGGATGGTCCAGGCGTACATGTTTTTCGGGACGTGGAACGGCGGCGGGATCTCGCCGATCTCGTACAGGTCCTTCACGGGCGTCTTCTCAAGCGTGGCGGTGGTCATCTGCAGGTCCGTTGAGCGTTCTTGGGGGCGCGTTTCTGTTGCAATGCAGTAGCGCCGGGTAGTGTTCCGGCGTTTCGCGGAGCATCGGGCCGCCCGACGAAAACCGGCCCGTGATCCGTCAATTTATAATGGTTCGGCGCAAAGCTTTGCCCTGAGACACCGCCGTTCACCGCCCGTAGGGGAAGGATCGTGTGACAACCGAATGAAACTGGCAAGCGGATTCTTGTGCGGCGCAACATGGTCGTGTCCCCTTCCGGGGTGCTAGGGCTGCCGCAAGGGAGGGCCGCATCGCCATGACCATTCATTTCAGCCGGCCGGCGCACCATGTCGCGCTGATCGAACTCGACCTGCCGCCGACCAACGCGCTGGGCGCGGCCATGCGCCGCCGGCTGGGCGAGGGGCTCGACGCCCTCGAGGCCGACCCCGCCGTGCGCTGCCTCGTCCTGACCGGGCGGGGCAGGCTGTTCTGCGCCGGCAACGACCTGCGCGAGCTGGCCGACCGGGCGGCGGACGACCTGTCGCCGATCAGCGACTTCAATGCGCTGATGGGCCGCATCGAGGGGCTGCGGATGCCGGTCATCGCGGCGGTCAACGGCGGGGCGCTGGGCGGCGGGCTGGACCTGGCCCTGTCGTGCGACATCCGGCTGGCGGCCGAGGGCGCGACCTTTACCGCCTCGGGCGTCAATGTCGGACTGATGGCCTCTGCGGGCCGGCTGCCGACGCTGATCGGCGTGGGACCGGCCAAGGCGATGCTGCTGACCGGGCTGCCGGTCGACGCGGCGACGGCGCTGCGGACAGGGCTGGTGACGGCCGTCTGGCCGGCCGACCGTCTGCTGGACGAGGCCCTCGCCCTCGCCAGCCACATCGCCAGCCGCCCGCCGCTGGCGGTCGAGGCGGCCAAGCGGTTCGCCGGCATGGCCCCGGACGAGCGCGTGGCGCGGATGGACGCGGCGCTGGCCGCCCTGGCCGCGAGCGGCGATCACCGCGAGGCGGTGGCCTCGTTCCTCGAAAAGCGCCCGGCGGTCTTTTCGCGGTCGTGAGCCCGCCTTGAAGTCGCCGCCGCGACCGGGGCAACATGCCGGTTCCGGACGATCAGGAGACGCCTAAAGTCGATGCCCGCTCTCGCCCTTCTGCTCGCCGTGAGCCTGCCCCTGATCGGTGGCGGCAAGCCGGAGGCGACCGTCTCACCCTGCCTGTGGGGGGCGTTGCCGCCCTCCAAGGAACAGGTGCTGACCGCGCCGGACTTTCCCGCCTTCGACCGGCTGCGGCGGCAGTACAGCGAGGAAGACTGGACCCTGGCCTTCTCGCGTTGCGGCCTCGGCGAGGAGGCGGACGGCGTGGCGACCAAGGCGGTGACCTACTACGAGGCCTCGCTGTGGACCGAACGCCGGCTGGCCGCGAAATGGCCGGCAGCGACCCTGGAGGCGGCCGTCGACGCGATTCCGGAAAAGGACCTGCCCTATTTCTGGCTGATGCCCGCGGCCGACAAGCGTACGCCCGACTATCTCGACAAACGCGCCAAGGCCCAGGCCAGGGTCTACAAGGCGTTCGGCCGCGCCGGCCCTGTGCAGCCGCTCGATGACCTGGACATTTTCATCACCAGCCGCGTCGGCTGGCGGCTGAGCGAGGCCGAGTACCGGCGGATCAAGGCGGCCCCCTAAGCACGAATCTTGCGCGCGGCGGCCTGCGTCACATTCGTCGCGCAAAAATGTTGCACCGCAGCAGGCGGATCGCCATGATCCGCCGCCATGACCCAGAAGCCTTTCCAGCACGCCCCCGACGCTCCGTGGATATTCCGCACCTATGCGGGCCACTCCACGGCCGAGAAATCCAACGCCCTGTACCGGCGCAACCTGGCGGCCGGCCAGACCGGGCTGTCGGTGGCGTTCGACCTGCCGACCCAGACCGGCTACGACGCCGACCACATCCTGGCGCGGGGCGAGGTGGGCAAGGTCGGGGTGCCGGTCGGGCATCTGGGCGACATGCGGCTGCTGTTCGACGGCATCCCGCTCGACAAGATGAACACCTCGATGACGATCAACGCCCCGGCCGCCTGGCTGCTGGCGATGTACGTCGCGCTGGCCGACGAGCAGGGCGCGCCGCGCTCGGCGCTGCAGGGCACGACGCAGAATGATCTGATCAAGGAATATCTCAGCCGCGGGACCTACATCTTCCCGCCGGAGCCGAGCCTCAGGCTGATAGGCGACATGATCGCCTGGTGCTACCGCGAAGTGCCAAAGTGGAACCCGATGAACGTCTGCAGCTACCATCTGCAGGAGGCCGGGGCGACACCGGAGCAGGAGCTGGCCTACGCCCTGGCCACGGCCATCTCGGTGCTCGACACGGTCAAGGCCGGTGGCCAGGTCCCCGACGAGGATTTCGAGATCGTCTGCTCCCGGATCAGTTTCTTCGTTAACGCCGGCGTCCGGTTCGTCACCGAACTGTGCAAGATGCGCGCGTTCACGGCCCTGTGGGACGAGATCCTCAAGGACCGCTACGGCGTGCAGGACGCCAAGGCCCGCCGCTTCCGCTACGGGGTGCAGGTCAACAGCCTGGGCCTGACCGAGCAGCAGCCGGAGAACAACCCCTACCGCATCCTCATCGAGGCCCTGGCGGTCACGCTGAGCAAGGACGCCCGTTGCCGCGCGCTGCAACTGCCGGCGTGGAACGAGGCGCTCGGCCTGCCGCGGCCGTGGGATCAGCAGTGGTCCCTGCGCATGCAGCAGGTGCTGGCCTATGAGACCGACCTGCTGGAATACGAGGACCTGTTCGCCGGCAGCCATGTGGTCGAGGCCAAGGTCGCCGAGCTGAAGGCCGGCGCCCTGGCTGAGCTGGCGAAGATCGACGCCATCGGCGGCGCCGCCGCGGCCATCGGCTACATGAAGAGCGAGCTGGTCGGGTCCAACGCCGCGCGCGTGCGGGCCGTCGAGACCGGCGGCATGACCGTGGTCGGCGTCAACCGCTGGACGGACACGGAGCAATCGCCCCTGTCGGCCGGCGAGGGCTCGATCGAGACCGTCGATCCGAAGCTGGAAGCGGGCGTGGTCGAGCGGCTCAAGGCCTGGCGCGCATCGCGGGATCACGCCGCCGTCGAGGCCGCTCTCGCCGACCTGAAGGCCGCCGCCCGCGACGGCCGCAACATCATGGAGCCCTCGATCGTCGCGGCGAAGGCCGGCGTGACCACCGGCGAGTGGTCCTTCGCCCTGCGCGAGGTGTTCGGCGAATACCGCGGCCCGACCGGCGTCGCCGTGGTCGTCGCGTCCGGCGAGGACGCCGAGGACATCGAGGCGGTCAGGAAGGACGTCGAGCGCGTCTCCGAACTGCTCGGCCGCACCCTGACCTATCTGATCGGCAAGCCCGGCCTCGACGGCCACTCCAACGGCGCCGAACAGATCGCCACGCGCGCCCGCGCGGTCGGCATGGAGGTGCACTACGACGGCATCCGCTCCACGCCGGACGAGATCGTCCGCCGGGCGAAGGAGACAAAGGCCCATGTCGTCGGCCTGTCGATCCTGTCGGGGTCACACCTCGACCTGGTGCAGGAGGTCGTGCGGGTCATGCGCGTCGAGGGGCTGGGCCACATCCCGGTCGTGGTCGGCGGCATCATCCCGCCCGACGACGCCCTGATCCTGAAACAGATGGGCGTGCGGCGGGTCTACACGCCCAAGGATTTCAAGCTCACCCAGATCATGGCCGACGTGGTCAAGGTGGTCGAGGACGCCGCCCTGACGCCGGCCTAGACCGCCGGCGCAATACCTCAATTTGGGGCGCCGGAGGGGTGGCCATTCCGGACGGAGGCCTTTAGGGAGGCGCCCCGAAAGGAATTTACCATGTCCGATACCAGCGCTTTCCGGATCCATTCCGCCGACACCGCCCCCGCGTTCGGCCTGGCGGCCCTGTTTTCCGGCGTGGACGGCATGGTTCGCGCGGCCGGGGCCGTGGCCCTGGGCTCCTTCCTGCTGGGCATGATCGTCGTCCTGATCGCCGCCGCGGCCTGACATCCCGCCGGGGCCGGGTTAGCCTCATCCCATGAGCTTCGCTGAGCGCCTGCGCCGACCGGACCACAGGCTGACGGCGCTCGGCTGGATCGTGCTGTCCGCCATGCTCGCGGCGGCCGTTGCGGGGATCGTCTGGGCCGTGCGAACGCCCGGCGGGGTCTGGGTCTTGCTGGCGGTCGGCCTGACGGGGGGCGTGCTGCGGTCAGTCCTGCGCCGGCGTCAGGCCCCCCAGCCGCCAGGCGGCCAGCCCGCCGATGATCGACACCGGCAGGAAGGCCGCGAACAGCCAGACGCCGTTGGCCACGCCGACCGTAGGGTCAATGCCGCCGGCGAAGCCCAGGGCGTTGGCCACGGCGCTGGAGGCTGCCGCCCCGAAGGCTCCGCCGATCAGCTGGGCGGTCGGGACCGCTGACGAGCCCAGCGGCTGCTCGTCCACCGGCAGGCTGGCGACGATGCGCTTGGCGACGAAGGCCCAGCTGGCGCCGAAGCCCGCGCCCATGACGGTCAGGGCGGCGATCATGCCCGGCAGTGACCCGCGTGGCACGGCCCAGGCGGCCCAGGCGGTCCCCGTGACCACGAGGGCGGCGCCCAGCCGGATCATCAGGCCGTCGCGGTTCTGGATCCCGGCCGCGAGCATGGCCACGACGGTCCAGCCGGCGGCGATGGCGGTGACGACATAGCCGGCGACCAGCGGCGAGGCGCCGTGGATCACCTGGACGAAGGCCGGGCCGTAGACGGTGAAGGCGATGGTTCCGACCTCCAGCGCGAAGATCATCAGATAGCCGGCCCCGGCCGCGCGGCTCAGGTCGCCCGCCGACAGCGGCAGCAGCACGCCGCCGGCCTTCGCGTCGAGGCGCAGCAGCAACGCCAGGCTGGCCAGGCCCGCTGCGCCGAGTCCGGCGGCCTGCCACAGCGCCCCGACCACGCCGGCGGCCGCGATCAGCGTCACCCCCAGGGTCAGGACCACGAGCTGCGCCACCGGCACGCGGGTCGTCGCCCGGGGCGCGGGGGCGGATTTCCTCACCAGCAGGAAGGTGGCGACGACGAAGACCAGGCCCTGGACGCCGAAGAACCAGAAGGCCCCGCGCCAGGCGCCGTCCTCCGCGAACAGTCCGCCGATCAGGGGGCCGAGCAGGGTCGCCACGCCCCAGACGCCGGCGATGGCGCCATAGACCCGCACCCACAGCTTCTCGGGAAACAGGGCGTTGATGGCGACGTAGCAGAGGGCGACCACCGCGCCCGCGCCGAGTCCCTGGATCAGCCGTCCGGCGACGAACACCAGGAAGTCGGGGGCCAGCGCGCTGACCGCGCAGCCGAGGGCGTAGGCGGCGCCCGCCAGCGCCGTGGCGGGCCTCAGCCCCAGCGTCATCGACACCCGGCCGGATACGGCCCCGGCGATGATCGAGGCCAGCAGGAAGGCCGCCACCGACCAGCCGAAATACTGGAAGCCGCCGATCTCCTTCGCGATGGTCGGCGTCAGGGTGACGGTCACCAGCGCATCGGCCGCGTTCAGCCAGATGCCGAGGCACAGGAAGGCGAACCGCGCCGCCAGCCCGGGCGCCATCAGGTCGCGCCAGCCGGCGCCCTGGGTCTTGTCGCTTCGGTTGGTCATGGTCGCGCCTTGATGGACGCATCCGGTCGCCGCGCCAAGGGTGCTGGCGTCGCCGGCGCGACCGCGCGAAAATGGGGTAACGACAGAACAAGGAAACGCGCCATGGCCCTCGTGCCCTTCGCCGACATCGACGCCCTGCCGCTCAAGGCGAAGGACTACTGGGACAAGCTCGCCGCCAAGCTGAACATCTTCCGCATGCTGGCCAACGCCGACACGCTGATGGAGCCGGCGCTGCGCTTCGGCGGCGCGATCCTCAGCAAGCAGGACCTCGGCGCCGACCTGCGCGAGCTGGTCATCCTGCTGGTCGCCGAGCTCGAGGGCGGCGAGTACGAGTGGAACCAGCATGTGCCGATCGGGCTGAAGTGCGGCTGCACCCAGGCCCAGATCGACGCCCTGAAGGCGCGCCGGCTCGATGACCCCGCGTTCAACGCCAGGGAAAAGGCTCTCGTCGCCTTCGCCGCCGAGGTGATCGAGAAGGTCAAGGCCAGCGAGGCCTCGCTGGCCGAGGCGCAGAAGCACTTCAGCCCCAAGGAGATCGTCGAGATCATCCTGACCTGCGGCTTCTACATGACCATGGCCCGGCTGACCGAGACCACCCGCACCGACATCGACCCGCCCGCCGGCAGCGTGGTCGTGGATTCGCTGGGTCGGTAGCGGCCAGGGACAGACACCCCAGGCGTCTGTCCCGTCTCCCCGCGCATGCTCGTTTCGCAGGCGCCAATCATGCTATCGCCCCTGCTGTCATTTTCCCGACGCAGGCGCAGGCGAAGCTCGTTCACCATAGTCCCATGGCGACCTATCGCGCTCCCCAGGCCCGCCGGCCCCACATCGAGAAACGCGCCCGCCGCCAGACCCTGGCGGCGCGGGTGGTCGGATTCGTGCTGCTCTGGGGCCTGGTCGGGCTGATGACCCTGGTGGCCGACCGCGCCGTGCCGCGTGAGCACCTGCCGTGGAAGACGCTGGCGATCATCGACCCGATCGGTGCGGCGACGAAGATCAAGGCCGCCCGCGCCGGCGAGGATCCGGCCGCCTGCCGCGCCATCCTCGCCCAGGGCGGCGTCGACTACACGGAGGTCGCGCCGACGACCGGCCAGTGCGGCCTGACCGACACCGTGCGGTTGACCTCCGGCCTCGCGCCCCTGTCGCCGACCGACGCCAAGATGACCTGCAAGGAGGCGCTGGCCTTCAGCATCTGGGAACGCCAGGTGGTCCAGACGGCGGCGTTCGACGAGCTGGGCCAGGCCGTGGTCGGCATCGACCACTACGGCAGCTACGCCTGCCGCCGGCAATACGGAAAGGCCGAGGGCCCGATCAGCGAGCACGCCACGGCCAACGCCATCGACGTGGCCGACTTCCGGCTGGCCGACGGCACGGTGATCTCCGTCGCGCGCGACTGGGCCGACCCCGGTCCGAAAGGCCGCTTCCTGCACCGGGTGCGCGACGGCGGCTGCCGCATTTTCCTGACCACGCTCAGTCCCGACTACAACGTCGAGCACCACGACCACTTCCATCTGGACATGGGCGGCTGGCCGAAGTGCGGGTGACGCCCGGAGGGGGGCCACGACCCTGACGCGCGTTTTTTCGGTTCTGTCCCCTTAGGGCAACGCGCTACCGATAGCGCAGGGCCCGCGACAAGACGGGCGCGGGACGGAAACAGGGGAGGGATTGATGGCCGATTTCAGCCAGTTCGCGGGGCGCGAATGCCCAGCGTGGTACGCCGAGCCGCAGCTGGGCATATTCATCCACTGGGGCATGTTCGCCATTCCGGCCTTCGCCCCGCCGGGCAAGTCGATCACCGAGCTGTTCGAGACGGCCTATGACGACGCCTTCGTCCAGGGGCCGTATGCGGAGTGGTACGAGAACGCCCTGCGCGATCCCGACAGCCCGACCAGCAAGCATCATCGCGAGCACTGGGGCGACGCGCCCTACACCGCCTTCCGCGAGCCGTTCGAGAAGGCCTCCGAGGCGTTCGACGCCAACGTCTGGGCTGACCTGTTCAAGGCGGCGGGCGCGAAATACGTGGTGTTCGTCACCAAGCATCATGACGGCTACTGCCTGTGGCCGACGGCGGTCGAAAATCCCTGGCGGCCCGGCTGGAACTCGAAGCGCGACTTCATCGGCGAGCTGGCCGAGGCCGTGCGGGCGCGCGGCATGCGCTTCGGGCTGTACTATTCCGGCGGCCTCGACTGGACCGCCCATCCCCGGCTGATCCGCAACATGGGCGAGCTGTTCGCCGGCATCCCGACCGACCAGACCTATCGCGACTACGCCGTGGCCCAGGTGCGCGAGCTGATCGACCGCTACAAGCCGTCGGTGCTGTGGAATGACATCGGCTGGCCCAACGCCGAGGACCTGCCGGACCTTTTCGCCCACTACTACGCGGTCGTGCCCGACGGTGTGATCAATGACCGCTGGATGGGGAACGCGGGCATGTTCGAGAGCCTGCGCGACCCCGCCGCCTGCGACGCCTTCAACGCCTTCATCAAGGCGCGCATCGCCGAGAACGGCGTCCATGGCGGCGGCGGATCGGCGCCGCCGCACTGCGACTTCCGCACCGTCGAATACGGTTCCGGCGACCACATCGTGGACGAGAAGTGGGAGTCGACGCGGGGGCTGGGGCTGGCCTTCGGCTACAACGCGGCCGAGGCGACCGACGACTATCTGACCGGCCAGGGGCTCATTGATCTGTATGCGGAGGTTACCGCCGGCGGCGGCAACCTGCTGGTCAACGTCGGCCCCCGTGCGGACGGTTCGATCCCGGAAATCCAGTCGGAGACGCTGCTGACCCTGGGGCGTTCGCTGGCTTGACGCAGCGGCCGCTTCCCCTCAGGTTGCCCGGCAACTTCAAACAAGCGTTTAAGGGAGAGACGTCATGGCCGCCGAAGGCACGCTTTTCGATCTGACCGGCAAGGTCGCGATCATCACCGGCAGCTCGCGCGGCATCGGCAAGGCCATCGCCGAGCGCATGGCCCAGCACGGCGCCAAGGTGACCATCTCCTCGCGCAAGGCCGGCCCCTGCGACGAGGTCGCCGCCGAGATCAACGCCACCTACGGCGCGGGCACGGCCATCGCCGTTCCGGCCAACATCTCCTCCAAGGACGACCTGCAGCGGCTGGTCGACGAAACGCGCAAGGCGTTCGGCAAGGTCGACATCGTCGTCTGCAACGCCGCGTCCAACCCCTACTACGGCCCGCTGGCCGGCATCGCCGACGACCAGTTCCGCAAGATCCTCGACAACAACATCATCTCCAACCACTGGCTGATCAGCATGGTCATCCCGGAGATGATCGAGCGGAAGGACGGGGCGGTGATCATCGTCTCCTCGATCGGCGGCCTGCGCGGCAGCCCGGTGATCGGCGCCTACAACATCTCCAAGGCGGCCGACTTCCAGCTGGCCCGCAACCTCGCCCACGAGTACGGCAAGCACGGCATCCGGGTGAACTGCATCGCGCCGGGCCTGATCAAGACTGATTTCGCCAAGGCCCTTTGGGACAACCCCGAGACGCTCAAGCGCTCTACGGAGACCGTGCCGCTGCGCCGCATCGGCGAGCCGGACGAGATCGCCGGCGCGGCGGTGTTCCTGGCCTCGGCGGCCGGCACCTTCATGACCGGCCAGGCCGTGGTGGTCGACGGCGGCGCGACGATCTAGGCGTTCCTGCGTCCTTCGACACGCCGCGTCGCGGCGGCTCAGGATGACGTGCAGTGTAGACGTCATGGTGAGCAGCCCCGGACCTGGTCCGGGGCGTGCCGGATCACGCCATCTCCAACCGCGGCTCTACCCGGCGGCGGCCCGCGCCGCCGCCAGCCGCTCGATCCCCGCATCCAGGGTCTCGTCGCGCTTGGCGAAGCAGAGCCGCAGGATGTGGGTCGGGGCGTCCTGCTCGTAGAAGGCCGAGACGGGAATGGCCGCGACCCCGTGCTCCCTCACCGCCTTCAGGCAGAAGGCGCGGTCGGCCTCGGTCACGCCTGACGCGGCAAGGTCGACATTGAGAAAGTAGGTGCCGGCCGCCGGCAGGACGGTGAACCCCTCGCGCGTCAGGCCCGCCGCCAGCCGGTCCCGCGATCGCTGCAGGTCGCCCGGCATGGCCGCGAACCAGTCGGCGCAGTGGTCGAGCCCCCAGGCCACGGCCGCCTGCAGCGGCGGCGGGGTGGTGAAGGTGAGGAACTGATGCGCCCCGGCCAGCCCCTTCGTCAGGGCAGGCGCGGCGCAGAGGAAGCCGACCTTCCAGCCGGTCAGGGCGAACATCTTGCCGGCCGAGCCGATCTTGACCGTCCGCTCGCGCATGCCCGGAAAGCTCATCATCGAGCGGAACGTCCGGCCGTCGAAGACGATCTGCTCCCAGACCTCGTCGCAGACGGCGATCGCGTCGTGCGCCACGCAGTATTCCGCCAGCAGGGCCAGCTCGGCGTCGGAGAAGATCACCGCCGCCGGATTTACCGGGTTGTTCAGCACCACCATGCGGGTCTTCGGCGTAAAGGCCGCGTCGAGCATCTCCCGGGTGATGCGCCAGTGCGGCGGCTCCAGCCGGGCCAGACGGGGCACGCCGCCGGCCCGGCGGACCATCGGCGTGTAGGCGTCGTACAGCGGCTGGAACAGCACCACCTCGTCACCAGGCGAGATGAGGCTGAGGAAGGCGGCCGCCAGCGCTTCGGTGGCGCCCGAGGTCACGGTGACCTCGGTCTGCCAGTCGAGGTCCAGGCCCTGGAACCGCGCGTAGTGGTCCGCCGCCGCCCGGCGCAGCTCGGGCAGGCCGCGCATCGGCGGATACTGGTTGTAACCGTTCAGCGCCTCATCCGCCGCCCGTCGGCGCACGGCCTCGGGGCCCGGCTCGTCGGGAAAGCCCTGGCCCAGGTTGATCGCGCCGGTTTCGCGGGCGAGACCGCTCATCACCTCGAAGATGGTCGTCGGCAGGTCGGCGTAGACGGGGTGAACCAAGGCAGCCTCCTTGCGCGCGCGGCCCGCGCTCCGCAAACTCATGCCATGCCCATCGTCGATTTCGAACCCCGTCACGCGCAGGCGTGGCGCACGCTGAACGAGGCCTGGATCAGCCGGCACTTCGCCATCGAGCCGGCTGACGCCGAGGTGCTGGGCGATCCCGTCGGCAAGGTGATCGCCCCGGGCGGTCACATCTTCATGGCCGAGGACGCCGACGGCGCGGCGATCGGCTGCGTGGGCCTCAAGGCCATGCCGGACGGCGGCTTCGAGGTGATCAAGATGACCGTTTCGGAGGCCGCGCGCGGAACGGGCCTCGGCCGCGATTTGATGCAGGCCTGTATAGATCGCGCCCGCGCCCTCGGCGCGCCGCGCCTGTATCTCGAAACCAACAGCGCGCTGGGGCCGGCGCTCGGCCTCTACCGCGCCATGGGCTTCACCGACCTGCCCCGGCAGGACACGCCCTATGCGCGCTGCGACGTGTGGATGGCGATGCGGCTGCGGGCAGACGCGGCGCCGGCGACTTGATAAGGGCGAACGCTGGATCGTCGGGAGGGACGAATGTCGCGGGTTTGGTCGATCTTGACGTCCGGCGTTCTGGCGTTGGCCGCATCGGCACTGCTGGCCGGGCAGGCGCGCGCGGACGCGACTCGTGAGCAACGCCTGGCGGAGGCCATCTCCCGGTGCCGGAGCGCCGTGGAGGCCGGGGAACAGCAGGCTGTCCACTGGTGCGATCAGGCGTCCGCAAGCCTGATGTTCGCGCGGCTGGACGCTCGCAAGGCGGAAGTGCTCCTGCTCGCCCGCTGGGTGACGACGGCGGAGGGGCGGTCATTCGGTTCCGCGGTCTCGACCCGCAAGGCCGCGACAAGGATGCCCGATCCTCGTCTGGCGGAGGCCCGGTCCCTGACCTTCGACGCAGTCGCCATGCAACAGGGCTTCGCTGACGGCTGGGACGGTCGGGCGATGGCGCGACTTGCCTCCATCGTCGGCCAGGAGTCCGGCACGGGCGGCCTGATCGAACAGCGACTGGCCCTGTTGCGGGCCATCAGGGCGGGGCAGCCGGACGAAGCGACGTTCTGGGCGGCCGCGGTCCTGGCCGTGACCTGGCGACTGGAACGCCCCGACGTGGAGGTCACGCGCGAACAGGGGAAGGCCTACATCGAGGAGATGATCGGTCTGCTCGGTCCGCTGCTGGCCGAGTCGCGGCAGCTGGACGGACAGGCCAGGATTCTCCACCCGGTTATCGCCTTGGCGCTGGTCGACCTGCTCAGCGCCAGCGGAGACTATGAGGCGGCGATCCAGACCGGCGATGAAGCGGTTCTGGTCTGTCGTGAGCGTCTCTGGAAAACCAGCTCGCCCTGTCTGGATCTCGGGCTGGCGTCCGCAATGGCCCGCGAGCGGCGCCGGATTCTGGCGCGGCGTCCCGATCTGGTGGGAAGCAGGCGCCGCGCGCCCGTCGTGGTGAAGGGGTCGCTGCACCAGAGGAGCTACGCGACCCACGGCCGTCCCTGCCGCGTCGTTGTCCGGTTTGATCTCGACGCCGCCGGGGCGGTGATCAATGCGCAGGTCATTCACAGCGAGCCGTTCGGCCAGTGCGACGCCCTGGCCCTGCAAGCGATTTCCGGGCTTGTCTACGAGTCCGAAGCCTCCGCGCCTCCGGGGACGTCCCGGACGGACCTGCTTCAGTCGATCGTCATCCGACCCGAGTAGGCGCGGCTCTAGCCGGCCATGCTCTGGAGCATCGCGCCCATCTTGCCATGGACCATGTTGATCGCCTTCAGCGGGCGGACCATGACCTTGAAGTGGTCGATCTTGCCGGCGCTGTTCCAGTGGATGATGTCCACGCCGTTGACCTTGATGCCGTCGATCACGGTGACGAACTCCAGCACGGCGCCGCTCTCCGAGTACCACTCGTTCTCGTAGTGGAAGCTGTCGTTGTTGAGCACGGCCGCCGCGCCGAGCAGGTACTTCATGGTGATCGGCCGCCCGGCCTGGGGCGTGTGGACTACCGGCGATTCGAACACCACGTCCTCGGTCAGGAGATCCTCGAGCGTCGCGGCGTCGAGCGTCTCCATATAGGCGTGCCATTGCTGGATCGGGGCGGGCGTCATGGGAATCCTCCGGTAGGGGTGCGGTGCTTCTACCACAGGGCCGTTTGATCCCGCGAAACCGGGCTTGCCTCGCCGTCGATTTTTCGCTTTGAAGCGCCCGTGAAAAATCGCTGAAAGAAGCTATGAGTCTGCTGAAGCAACCGACCTTCGCCGAGCGCCAACAGGCCGCGGCGGAGGCCAAGAAGGCCATGCTGGCCAAGTTCAAGCCCAAGCCCGCCGTCGTCGATCCCAACTTCGTTCATCGCGAGGAGCGCCTGGCCGCCGAACGCGAAGCGGCCCGCGCCGCCCGCGAACTGGCCAAGGAAGAGGCCCGCAAGGCCGCCGAGGCGAAGGCCGAGGCCCGCCGCCTGGCCGAAGCCGCCGCCGCCGAGGAGCGCCGTCTGGCGCTGCTCAACGACGCTGACGCCCAGCTCGCTCTCAAGCGCGAGGAACGCAAGGCTCGCAAGGCCGAAGCCAAGGCCGAGGCCCGCGCCAAGCGCGAAGCCAAGCGCATGGGCCGCTGACCGCCTGACGGCGGAACATCCGGCTCGCCCTGCCGTTTGAGCCTCCGGAGCCGGTCTCCGGAGGCTTTCCCATGCAAAGACGCGCCCTTCTCCTGTCCGCCGCCGCCCTGGCGGCGATCACGCTGGTCGGTTGCGGCGACACCGCCGGCTTGCCGGTCGAGGCCGGCATGGGGCCCAACCCCGTGCTGCCGCCGCCCCGGGCCAGCCTGATCCCGACGATCAAGGTCGCCGACGCCAGCCCCTGGCCGGCCGGCGAGACGCCCACCGCTGCGCCGGGCCTGCGGGTGAAGGCCTTCGCCGCCGGCCTCGACCACCCGCGCTGGCTCTACGTCCTGCCCAACGGCGACGTGCTGGTGGCCGAGACCAACGCCCCGCCCAAGCCGGAGGACGGCAAGGGCCTTCGCGGGTTCTTCATGGGCCTGGCGATGAAGAAGGCCGGCGCCGCCGCGCCGACGGCCAACCGCATCACCCTGCTGCGCGACGCCGATGGCGACGGGGTCGCCGAGCTGCGCACGGTGCTGCTGTCGGGCCTCAACTCCCCGTTCGGCATGGCGCTGGTCGGCGACCGCCTGTACGTCGCCAACGCCGACGCCCTGGTGGCCTTTCCCTATCGCGCGGGCGAGACGGCGATCACCGCGCCGCCGGTCCGGATCACCGACCTGCCGGGCGGGCCGATCAATCATCACTGGACCAAGAACGTCGTCGCCAGCCCGGACGGCGCGACCCTGTACGTCTCGGTCGGGTCGAACAGCAACGTCGGCGAGAACGGCCTCGACAAGGAGGCGGAGCGTGCGGCGATCTGGGCCATCGACCCGGCGACCGGCGCCCATCGCGTGTTCGCCGGCGGACTGCGCAATCCCGTCGGCATGGCCTTCAACCCCGACAGCGGGGCGCTGTGGACCGTGGTCAACGAGCGCGACGAGATCGGCAGCGACCTGGTCCCCGACTACATGACCAGCGTCGCCGACGGCGGCTTCTACGGCTGGCCCTACAGCTACTACGGCCGGCATGTGGACAGGCGCGTGAAGGCCCAGCGGCCGGATCTGGTGGCCCGCGCCCTGGTCCCGGACTATGCGCTCGGACCCCACACCGCCTCGCTGGGCCTGACCTTCAGCACGGGCGCGGACCTCGGGCCCGCCTGGGGCGGCGGGGCCTTCGTCGGCCAGCACGGCTCGTGGAACCGCGACCCGCGCAGCGGCTACAAGGTGATCTATGTGCCGTTCAGGGCCGGCCGGCCGGCCGGCGCGGCGGTCGATGTGCTGACCGGGTTCCTGACGGCCGGCGGCGAGGCGCGGGGCCGCCCGGTCGGCGTGGTCATCGATCGCCGCGGCGCGCTGCTGGTGGCCGACGATGTCGGCAACGCGATCTGGCGGGTCACCCGCGCCGGCGTCTGATCGACGGGGCCGCGCCGTCGGTATAGGGGAGGGCATGACCTCGCCGACCGACGCCGTGAAGGCGCGCCGCAAGCTGACCAACCGGCTGATCGCCGCGCACGACGCGGCGCGGCTCAGGCCGTTCTTCCATCCGGAGATGACGGTCATCGCCGGCGACGGCAGCCGCCTGACGGGCGCGGCCATGGTGCTGGAGGCCTTCGCCGCCCAGTTCGCCGACCCGGCCTTCGTCACCTACGAGCGGACCACGGACACGGTCGAGCTCGACGACGCCGGGGCGCGGGCGGCCGAGGCCGGGCGCTGGACGGCCCTGTGGCGCGGCGCGGACGGGGAGACCCGGCTGGCCGGGACCTACCTCGCCGCCTGGCGCAAGGTGACCGGCCAGTGGGTCATCGAATCGGAGCTGTTCGTGACCCTGACCGGCGACTGACGGGCCCTAGGGCTTCCAGTCGTTGCCCTTGTTCTTGGGCTTGAACGGCTTCTTGGGACCCTTGAACGAAGACTCGACCCCGGCCTTGAAGGGCTTGGGCTTGCCGCCCGCCTTGGGACCCTTGTAGTCGCCGCCGGCCTTGAAGGCGCCGCCGCGACCGGCGGGGGCGCCGTCGGGCTTCTTGAAGCCGCTGTCGTTGCGCGGGCCGCCCTTGAAGTCGCGCGGCTTCTTGAACGGCGCGCGCTCGGGCGCGGCGCCCTCGGCCTGGTAGGGGACCGACTCGCGCGGGCCGCGGCTGTCGCTGGCGCGGGGCTTCTTGTAGGCCGGGCGGTCCGAGGAGGCTTCCGGACGATAGGGCGCGGCCGCCGGGGCGGCGTCGCGCGGGCGGTCGTACTCGCGGCGCGGCTTGACGGTCGCGGCGGGGGCGGCGCGCTCCTCACGCGGCGGACGGGCCTTCCACTCGGGACGGTCGCCGGCCGGGGCCGGACGATCCTCGCGCGGCGCGCGCGGCTTCCACTCGGGACGATCGCCGGCGGGCGCGGCGTCGGCGCGCGGGGCGCGGTCCTTCCAGGCGGGGCGTTCCGCGCGCTCGGGACGATCCCCGGACGGGGCCGGGCGCTCGGCGCGGACCGGACGCTCGCTGCGTTCGGGACGGTCGCCGCGCGGCGCGAAGTCGCGCTTCTTCGGACCGAAATCCTTCGAGGTCGGCATGGTCGAGGGCGTGACCTTGATGTCCTCGGCCGCCGTCGCCTTGATCGCCTCGGCGAAGCGCGGGCTCATCTCCTCGGAGATCTGGAACTTGGTCTCGTTGTCGAAGATGCGGATCTGGCCGATGTCCTTCTTGGTCACGTGACCCAGGCGGCAGATCAGCGGCAGGATCCACTTGGGATCGGCGTTCTTGCTGCGGCCGATCGACAGGCGGAACCAGGAGGCGTCGGCGAATTCGCCGTGGTCGCGGGCGCCGCGCTCACCGCCGTCGTCGAACTCGCGGGGCGCGCGCTCGGGACGGCCGGCGCCGCGATCGCCGCCGTCATACAGGTCTTCCGGCTCCGGCAGGCGGGCGCGGTACATGCGCACCAACGCCGTGGCGATCTCCTCGGCCGTCTTGCCCTCCATCAGGGTGCGGGCGAGGGTCAGGTCCTCCTCCGACGGCGCCTCGGTCAGGGTCGGATCGTTCAGCATGCGGACGGTGTCGCCGGCGCGGATCTCCTCGGCGCTGGGCGGACCGCTCCAGACGGCCTCGACGCCGGCGTTGCCGATCAGCATCTCGGCCTTGCGGCGGCGGGTGTAGGGCACCAGCAGGACGGAGACGCCCTTCTTGCCGGCGCGGCCCGTGCGACCCGAGCGGTGCAGCAGGGCGGCCTTGTTGACCGGCAGGTCGGCGTGGATCACCAGCCCCAGGTCCGGCAGGTCGAGGCCGCGGGCGGCGACGTCGGTGGCGACGCAGACGCGGGCGCGACGGTCGCGCAGGCTTTGCAGCGCGTCGTTGCGCTCCCGCTGGCCCATCTCGCCCGACAGGCCGACGACCTCGAAGCCGCGCTCGCGCAGGCTGGAGTGCAGGTGGCGCACCGCGTCGCGCGTGGCGCAGAACACCAGGGCGCCGCCGGCGTCGAAGTGGCGCAGGACGTTGACCACAGCGTGCTCGATCTCGTTCGGCGCGATGCGGATGGCGCGATACTCGATGTCGCCGTGCGGCGCGTTGCGGGTGGTGGTGTCGATGCGCACCGCGTCGCGCTGGAAGGTCTTGGCCAGGGTCGCGATGTCCTTGGCGATGGTCGCCGAGAACAGCAGGGTGCGGCGCTCGGCCGGGGTGGCCTCGAGAATGAACTCCAGGTCCTCGCGGAAGCCCAGGTCGAGCATTTCGTCGGCCTCGTCGAGCACCGCGACCTTCAGCGCCGACAGGTCGAGGTGGCCGCGCTCGAGGTGGTCGCGCAGGCGGCCGGGGGTGCCGACGACGATGTGGCAGCCGCGGTTCAGCGTGCGCTGCTCGCTGCGGGCGTCCATGCCGCCGACGCAGGACACCACGATCGCCCCGGTCTTCGCATAGAGCCAGGTCAGCTCGCGGCTGACCTGCAGGGCCAGTTCGCGGGTCGGGGCGATGATCAGGGCCAGCGGCGCGCCGGCGCCGCCGAAGCGCTCCTCCTCGCCCAGCAGGGTCGGGGCCATGGCCATGCCGAAGGCGACGGTCTTGCCCGAGCCGGTCTGGGCCGAGACCAGCAGGTCGCGCCCCTCGGCGTCGGCCTCCAGCACGGCCAGCTGCACGGGGGTGGGCTCGAGATAGCCCTGATCGACAAGCGCGCGATCAATCGCGGGGTTCACGGAAGGAAAGGTCATCGGTCGTCCTGACGGTGCGAAAACGCGTCGGACGCCCATGTCTCGCGTCCGCGAGGGGCTGGTTCAGCGTTTCGGGGTAGGTGAAGGGCGGCTCATACAGCCAAACCTGTGGAAAAGCCAGCGCGGCGGCGATTCGCCGGGGTCCCGCCTGTCCCGCGAGGGCCGGCGTGTTTTCCGGCGTGGCGCCGGATGCGGGGGTCAAGGGCGCCCGCCGACCGGCCGCCGCCGCCGCCGGGCGGGGCGGGGGCCGGCGGCGATCCCTTGCGGCGCAGGGTTTGCGGGGCGTGGCGAGCGGTCTCATGGGGGCATTGTAACCCCGCCCTGGAGAGCGGGGATCAAATCGCGCGGCGGTGGGGCGCGGATGTCCCGGGAGGGGTCGGATTGTCCCGCTTTGTCCCGGGATGATCGGTCCCGGGAGTCTCGCCTCCGGACATCCTCTCCGGAGCGCAGCGAGGGGGAGGTGGCCTCGCGAAGCGAGGTCGGAGGGGCCGGCGCGGGCATTTCCTGAATAGGCTCAACAGGCACCAATCACCGACCGCCGGCGCCGCCCCTCCGACCCGGCTCCGCCGGGCCACCTCCCCGCAAGCGGGGAGGATAGGAGCCCTTCGATCTCATGCAGGCCAGCGTGCCGGACGAGCCGGGTTGGTCAAGGGCGCTTCGCGTCGCCGGAGGCGATGGCCCGCAGGGCCACCCTTGAGCAACCCGGATCGCCCGGCGATCGTCTCGGCAAGAGATGAAGGGGGTGGTGGGGGTGGCCCACCTAGCCGAAAATCGAAGCATTTGTGCTATCCAAATCGTATGGATAGTGCATCAAATCATCGGCCGACGGTCGTCTTCTTCGAAATGCGCGAAGAGGGCGAAGCCTTCGAAGTGTCCGTTATGAGACTCATGAGCGGACTCATTCGTCACAAGGCTGGCGAACGCATCCCCAGGGAGAACCACCAAGTATACTCGCACGGGCGTACATGGCGGCATCCTGCAAACGAAAGCGCGACCAAAGGCGAGATGCAGACCCACGGTGCGGAGTTTCTAACTTCCTTTGATGACATTGCGAACAACGACTTCAGCATCGTGCCGCGCATGCTCGAATCGATCGTGCGGCAGTTCGACGAAGCCCAAGCCCGCATGCTATACGAAGGTATTTCCGAAATATGCGAAGCCAACGGCCAAACAGTCGATGCGCGGGACAAGCCGTTTCCCGAGGCCTTCATGGAAGCATTCAGGAAAATCGAATTCGGCGTAGACCGTGAGGGCAACCCTTCGCTGCCTGAAATCCACGTCGGTAGCATGAAGGTAGTCGAGCAACTTCAAGCCATGGGAGACGAATACCATGCCGAATTCGAACGTCTAAAAGAAGAAAAGATGGAGCGCGCCCGACAGGCGGAGTTCGAGCGGCGCAATCGATTCAAGAGACCGAAGCTGTGACGCAGCGCGCACTACTCGCCATCGGTTGCGACAGATACGAGTTTCTCGAACCAGAGCTCAACGGTGCAGAGCTCGATGCGAGACGTGTCTACGAGCAACTTATCAAGCCAGACGTTGGTGACTACGACCCGTCCCGCTCCCGTCTGCTCCTATCGCCGACGCTGGCTGAGGTTCGAACGGCCATTGCCGACATTGTCTATGACGACGCGCCGCTTGACACCTTCACGCTCTATTTCGCGGGCCATGGCGCGCTCGACGGTGGCGGCTTCTTCATGGAGCTGCGTGATACACGCGATGACCGGCTACCCACCACGGCGTATTGGTTGAGCGAGGCGCTCATGACGCTAGCGACCAGACCGCCCATAGCAACTAACATCATTCTCGACGCCTGTTTCAGTGGCGGCCTGGCGAACGACGTCCACGTCCTCATCAGGCCAGAGATGCAGGGCGATGCCGGAACGCCAGCTGTCATTTTGCTCGCCATGGCCTCACGAGATCAGTTCGCCTTGGAGACGGGGGAAGGCGGTGCCGGCACAAACGCGCTCCTAGAGTGCCTCGATGGCCGCACTTTCATCCAGGAGCATGCGGCCGCGCTCGACCTCATGGAGATCGGCGCCGCAGTCGGGCGTCGTGTCGCGAGCAATCCAGATCAGCAGCCCCGGTTTTGGGCGCTGAACGTCCATCAACGTGCGGCCTTCTGCAGGAACCCTCACTTTCAGGCGAGCCTTGAGGTTACCTTCAAGCACTGGTCTCCGCGGGGCGTTATTGAAACGGTCGGCCCGTTCCTTGCGAGTCATGCAACCAGCTCGGCGGACCAAATAGCTGACGTTGAGCGCCTCGTCGGAGGGCTCATCGTTCGCGCACAAGACAGCCGCGACAAGTTCTTGGAAGCGCAGGTGCGCGCGTCGGCCGCGGCTGCACTCCTGCCATTCTGCGCTACGTCCGTCATTGTGTCCGACTACGTCGAAGAGCAGTCGGTGGCCGCCTGCGAGTGCATCCTCCGCGCCCTTGCGGGCGCGGTCGAGGAACTTAGCCTCCAGAAGTATGCTTTGCTCAGCCAGCGTGCCGGAATGGGCGACCTCTACGTGTTGCCTATCCGCATCTGGAAAATCATCGGCTGGTCCGGCGCGGCCTATTTCATCCTGAAGGCTGCCGGGCGGGAGACCGAATTTCCCACCGGGGCGTTTGCCGAATTCCTTGATGCGATCGTCGAGCACTACAGCGCGTCGGCGGTGCTCCTGTCAGAGGTCCAAGGCTCATCGATTGCCGTTGGGCTCGCCTGCGCTGCAGAACTCGGCCTACACGAACAGGGCGAGACCTTGCTCAGTGTCCTCTTCAACTCGGCTGTCGAAGCTGGCGGTAACGTCGCGCGCTGGTCCATCAAGAACGAGCAGATCTTCACCTACATGACGGCACGATACACCGAGAGCTTCAGCGAGGTGTTCGAGCTCATAGCCAACCCAAGCGAGGCTATTGCCGTCGTCCTCCGTTTGGCCCCGTTGTTTGGTTTGAGCGAGGTATTCGATGAGGCGATGGCCGAACTCGACCACGTCAATATCAACGCCTTCATAGCGAGCGACTACGCACAGTTTGCCGACGACACCATCATTGACGGGGAGAACCATACCTTCACCATCGGTCAAGGCGTCTGGACCATCGACGACCTCGTGGCTGCTTGGCCTGCTACGGCGGCTCAAAGACCTAACACGCTCGCTTTGACGGCGGGCGCTATCCTCGCATCACTGCTTTTTCCAAACCGCATCCCTTGGTTTGTCGTGTCTGCGGCTTAGCTGCGGATTGCAGCTCACATTCACCGCCCATCGCGGTCCAGGAGGCAGACGTGGCACCCTCCGCGATGAGTCAAATGCAGCCTGCGCAGCCCTTGTCATTGAGTAAGGTCGTCGGGCGCTGGCCCAAGTTTCGCCTTTACTCCGTTGGCCGCAGCTTCTGCCAAGGGTTTTCCCCACCCCATTCGGTAGCGCCTCACCCCCAAACGCAAAAAGGGCGGGCCGCCTTTCAGCGTCCCGCCTTCAATCGCCGGCCATTCGGCCGCTGCACCCCAAGGGACAGACACCGCCGGCGCCTGTCCCGCTGAGCGCTACTCGTCCTTGACGCGGCGCTTGCGGAAGCTGGGGTTCAGGACCTTCTTCCGCAGGCGGATGTTCTTGGGGGTCACCTCGACCAGTTCGTCTTCCTGGATGTAGGCGATGGCCTGTTCCAGGGTCGGGCGGCGCGGCGGGGTCAGGCGGATGGCTTCGTCCTTGCCGCTGGCGCGGACGTTGGTCAGCTGCTTGGCCTTCATCGGGTTGACGTCGAGGTCGTCGTTACGGGCGTTCTCGCCGATGATCATGCCCTCGTAGGTCTTCTCGCCGCCGCCGACGAACATGGTCCCGCGATCCTCGAGGTTCCACAGGGCGTAGGCCGCCGTCTCGCCGTCGGAGTTGGAGATCAGCACGCCCTTGCGCTGCTGGTCGATGGGGCCCTTGTAGGGCTCGTAGTGGCTGAACACGCGGTTCAGCACGCCCGAGCCGCGGGTGTCGGTCAGGAACTCGCCCTGGTAGCCGATCAGCGAGCGCGAGGGGGCCAGGAGCTGGATGCGGGTCTTGCCGCCGCCCGAGGGGCCCATGTCCTTCAGCTCGGCCTTCCGGGCGCTGAGCTTCTCGATGACGATGCCGCTGAACTCGTCATCGACGTCGATCTGGATGTCTTCCATCGGCTCCAGGCGGGCGCCGGTTTCCGGGTCGGTCTGGAACACAACGCGCGGCCGGCTGATCGAGACCTCGAAGCCTTCGCGGCGCATGCTTTCGATCAGCACGCCCAGCTGCAGTTCGCCGCGGCCGGCGACTTCATAGGCGTCGCGCTCGGCGGTTTCGCTGACCTTGATGGCCACGTTGCTCTCGGCTTCCTTCAGCAGGCGGTCGCGGATCACGCGGCTCTGCACCTTGTCGCCCTCGCGGCCGGCCAGGGGGCTGTCGTTGACCGAGACGGTCATGGAGATGGTCGGCGGATCGATCGGCTGGGCGGGCAGGGCCTCGGTGACCTCCAGGGCGCACAGGGTGTCGGCCACGGTGGCCTTGGAGAGGCCGGCGATGGCGACGATGTCGCCCGCCTCGGTGGCCTCCTCGACCGGCTGGCGCTTCAGGCCGCGGAAGGCCAGCACCTTGGTGATGCGGCCGCGCTCGATTTCCTTGCCGTCGCGCGACAGGGCCTTGATGGCCATGCCGGGGACGGCCTTGCCGGACTCGATGCGGCCGGTCAGCAGGCGGCCCAGGAACGGATCGCTTTCGATCAGCACCGACAGCATCTGGAACGGCTCGTCCTTGCGGGCCTCGGCCTTGGGGCTCGGCACGTGCTTGACGATCAGGTCGAACAGCGGGCCCAGGTTGTCGTTGGGCTTGTCCATGTCCATCGTCGCCCAGCCCTGCTTGCCGCTGGCGTAGATGTGCGGGAAGTCGAGCTGCTCGTCCGTGGCGCCCATGATGGCGAACAGGTCGAAGGCGTCGTTGAGGATCCGGTCGGGATCGGCGTGCGGCCGGTCGACCTTGTTGAGGCAGACGATCGGCTTGAGGCCCATCTTCAGCGCCTTGCCGAGCACGAACTTGGTCTGCGGCATGACGCCTTCCTCGGCGTCGACCAGCAGGACGCAGCCGTCCACCATGCCGAGGATGCGTTCGACTTCGCCGCCGAAGTCGGCGTGGCCGGGGGTGTCGATGATGTTGATGCGGGTGTCGCCCGCCTCGCCGTGCCACAGCACGCTGGTGCACTTGGCCAGGATGGTGATCCCGCGTTCGCGCTCCTGGTCATTGGAGTCCATGGCGCGTTCGGTCTGCGCCTCGTTGGCGCGGAAAACGCCGGACTGGGCCAGCAGTTGGTCGACCAGGGTGGTCTTGCCATGGTCGACGTGGGCGATGATGGCGATATTTCGCAGGGACATGAGGCGACTTTTTTTCGGAACGGACGGGCGGGGGCGGAAGGCGCGCGCTTGTACGCGAGCCGGCCGGGTTTAGCCACCCCGGGGGAGTGACGCGGATCAATGCGCCGTCAAACGGCTGTTTTTATTCACCAATACGTGAAATGCGTGACGGACGCTGTGCGATTGTGCATCGCACAATGACGCGGAAATGGCAAGAATGCCCCTGCGGAACAAGGTTTCCTGATGGGGCGCGACAGGAATTCTCGGTCTGGGCGCACGTTTTTGTCTTGTCTTTTGTGCGGCGCACACTAATTTGGAGGTGTGAGGCGGCTCCGGCCCCTCTGCCCTTCCTGGGCGTTTCCTCCCTAATGAACTGCGGCGGCTTCGGCCGCCGCTTTTTTTTGGCCCGGGCGCCGGCGGGCCCGGGGCCGGTCCCCGTCCTAGGCCGGGCGCAGGCTCGGCCAGTCCGCGGCCAGCACGTCGGCCAGCCGGGCGATGTCCGCCGTGACCCGGGCCAGGCCCCCGGTCGGCTCCAGGGTCTTCTCATCCAGATAGAGCGCGCGGCTGATCTCGATCTGCAGCGCATGGGTGCGGCTGGCCGGCCGGCCGTAGTGTTCGGTGGTGTAGCCGCCGGCGTAGGGGGCGTTGCGGGCCACGTGATAGCCCATGGCCTCCAGCTCCCGCTCGACCAGGTCGGACAGCTTTCGGGTGCAGGAGGCGCCGAAGCGGTCGCCCAGCACCATGTCGCAGCCCTTGCCGTGTCGGGCGGTGACCGCCGTGCGGGCCGCGGCCTCGGGCATCGAGTGCCAGTCGATCAGCACCGCCATGCCGTGCGCCGCCCGGGCCCGGGCCAGCAGCCGGTCCAGGGCGTCGTGATAGGGGGCGTGCGTCCGCTCCACCCGCGCCCGCGCCTCGGCGAAGGTCAGCTTGCGGGCGTAGATCTCGCGGCCCTCGGCGGCCACCCGGGCGATGGCGCCCAGCCCCGCCGCCACGCGCGCCGACCGGCCGCGGGCGTAGTCGGGCAGCTCGTCGCTGAACATCGCCGGGTCCAGCTCCCACGGCTCGCGGTTGAGGTCCATCCAGGCCCGGCCGTGGCGGGCGGTGATGATCGCCGCGCCGGACGCGTGGGTCGGGGTGATCATGGTGTCGACGAAGGCGTCCTCCGACCGGCGCAGGGCCTCGGGGTCGACGGCGGCCGCTTCGAGCATCTCGCGGGGATAGTGCCGGCCCGAATGGGGCGAGGCGAACACCAGCGGCGTCGGCGGCGGATCCCGGGCGAGGAGATGGAAGGCCGCGCCATCGGCGTCCGCCTCGTCCAGTCCGGTGATCTCGCGCCGCAGGTCCATCGCCGAATGATCGGGGGCCGGCGGGGCCGGGTCAAAGGCTTTCAGCGTTCCCGCCGCGCGAGAGCTTCATCGCGCCTTTACGCCTGACAGGCTAGGATGCGTCCCTGTCGCAAGTTTCCCGGGGGCCCGTTTCCAGACCATGCCGCGCATTCTCCTGGCCGAAGACGACGATTCCCTGCGCAACTTCCTCGCCCGGGCGCTGGAGCGCGCCGGCTACGAGGTGACGGCCTGCGCCGACGGCGAAGAGGCCGCGGCGGTGCTCGACCAGGACTGGGACCTGCTGCTGACCGACATCGTCATGCCCGGCATGGACGGCATCGAGGTGGCCCGCCACGCCGCCGCCCGCCATCCCGGCCTGCGCATCATGTTCATCACCGGTTTCGCCGCCGTCGCCCTGACGGCCGGTGAACGCGCGCCCGCCGGGGCCAAGGTCCTCAGCAAGCCGGTGCACCTGCGCGACATCGTCACCGAGGTCGAACGGATGATGGCGGCCTGACGCCATCACGAACGTTCGCGGGCGGTTGCGTCCCGCGAAAAGCATCGCTATATCCCCGGCCTCCCCGGTAAGGACGCGTAGCTCAGCGGGAGAGCACCTCGTTGACATCGAGGGGGTCACTGGTTCAATCCCAGTCGTGTCCACCACCCTTCGCCCTGCGGGCTTCGGGTGGCAAGCCACCCGGAACCGCATCTTGGGCGAAGGCGTGTCGCCCGAAGCCTTGGCGAAGGGGGACCGGCCGCATCGTCTTCTTGCATGAAAATCGGACGCGCGCATAAGCTGCGCTTCATGTATTACGTCTACCTTCTGGAGAGTGTGGGCGCGCCGGGCCAGCGATACGTCGGGCTGACCAGCGATCTGAAGGCGCGCCTGGCCGCGCACAACGCCGGCCGATCCTCCCACACCTCGAAATACCGGCCGTGGCGACTCGCGGCCTATATCGCCTTCGACACGCGAACGCGTGCCGCCGCCTTTGAAAAGTACCTGAAATCCGGCTCGGGCCAGGCCTTCGCAGCGAGGCGTCTCTGGTAGCGCCCCCTACCGCCCCTCGAACCGCGGCGCCCGCTTCTCGCGGAACGCGGCGATGCCCTCGCGGACGTCGGCGCTGGGGTTGGTGATCATCACGGCGTGCTGGGCGTCGATCATCGAGTCTTCCAGGCTGATCTGGCCGGCGCGGAGCATCATCGTCCTGGCGAGGCGCACGGCCAGCGGGGCGCGGGTCGCCAGGGCCTCGGCCATCTGCAGCGCGCGGGCCTCCAGCGTGTCGTCGGCCACGACCTCGGTGACGAGGCCCAGCCCGGCCGCCGTCGCTGCGTCATAGACCTCGCCCAGCAGGGTCATCTTCAGCGCGCGGTCGAGGCCCATCAGCCGGGGGAACAGCCAGGCGCCGCCCTCGTCGGGCAACAGGCCGACCCGGCCCGAGGTGTCGCCGAGCTTCGCGCCCGCCCCCGCCAGCCGGAAGTCGCAGGCGCAGGCCAGCGCCAGACCGCCGGCCACGGCATAGCCGCGGATCATGGCGATCGACGGCTTGTCCAGCCTGCGCAGCATCAGCACCACCGCCTGCATGCCCTCGCGCATCTCACGCCCGTGGCCCATCGGGGCGGCGGCCACGGCGGCGGAATGCTCCGGCGCATCGCCCGAGATGTCGCCGCCGGTGCAGAAGGCCCGCTCCCCCGCGCCGGTGAGGATCAGCGCCTTGAGCGCGTCGTCGTCGCGGAAGGCGGCGATCGCGGCCTGCAGCTCCTGGGTCATGGCGAAGCTGTAGGCGTTCATCGCCCGGCGCCGGTCGAGCGTGATCCGCGCCACGCCCGGCGCCGGCCGGTCGCAGACCAGGGTTTCAAACGCCGACTCTCCGAACGCACTGGCCGTCATCGCCTCGACTCCCGCTTCGCCTGGGGTAGGCTCCCGTCCACAACAAGAAACGGGAGGCCGCCATGAGCTATCAGGACATTCTCTATCAGGTCGAGGACGGCGTGGCCGTGGTGACCCTCAACCGGCCTGAGCGGCTCAACGCCTGGACCGGCCAGATGCATGCCGAGGTCAAGGCGGCCATGCGGCTGGCGACCGACGACCCGGCGGTGCGGGTGATCGTCCTGACCGGCGCCGGGCGCGGTTTCTGCGCCGGGGCGGACATGAACGGCCTGCAGCAGATCGGGGCGGGGACCCGCGAGGCTGTCGTCGACGGCCCGTTCGATCCCGACGCGCCCGAGGACTTCCGCAAGACCTATTCCTACTTCCCCAGCGTGCCCAAGCCGATCATCGGGGCGATCAACGGCGCCTGCGCGGGGCTGGGCATGGTCATGGCCCTCTACACCGACATCCGCTTCGCCGCGGACAACGCGGTGTTCACCACCGCCTTCTCGCGAAGGGGGCTGATCGCCGAGCACGGCATCAGCTGGCTGCTGCCCAGGCTGGTCGGGTTCGCCCAGGCCGCCGACCTGCTGTTCTCGGCGCGGCGGGTCTCCGCCCTCGAGGCCGAGCGGATCGGACTGGTCAACCGGGTGATCGAGGCCGGCCACTTCATGGACGAGGTCATGGCCTATGCCCGCATGCTGGCGACCGAGGTCTCGCCGCGCTCGATGCGGGTGATGAAGCGCGAGATCTGGGCGGCCCAGTTCCAGGGTCTCGGCGAGGCGATCGAGACGGCCAACGGCGACATGGCCGAGAGCTTCGCCTCGGCGGACTTCAAGGAGGGCGTGGCGCACTTCGTCGAGAAGCGCGCGCCGGCCTTCACAGGCCGCTAGCGGCCGCGGCGCGCCGGCGCTCGATCAGGCCCTCGACCCCGCCCCAGGCGATCGCCACGAGGGTCAGGTAGCTCCAGGTCATGTAGGCCGTGATCGAGGCCAGCGGCCAGATGCGGGGGTCGATGATGCCGGCGATGTGGGTCGCCATGGTCAGGCACTGGAAGGCGGCCACCCAGCCCAGCCAGGGCCGCTTCCACACCAGGGCCAGCCAGACCCAGAGCACCATGAGCGCCATGTCGAGGACGAAGGTGCTGTACTGGGGGCCGTGGAAGCCCCGGTCCTCGATGGCCGCAGACAGCACCCAGGCGACAAAGGCCGTCAGCGCGATGACCTTCTGCGGCTTCCCGCCGGCCCAGGCGGCGAACAGGCAGACCAGCGTCATGATCAGGGCGCCGATCTGGGCGGCGGGAGTCAGAAACATGGCCGGAACGCCTGGTGGGTGTTCCGGCCATATCAGCCCAATTCGGGGCCGGCGTTAAGGGTCTCAGGCGGCCTGGCGACCGCCCGCGACGGCCTGGAGGCGGCCTTCGAGCGGCGGAACGTTCTCGTCGGGCTTGTCATGGCCGCCGAAGGCGACATTGCGCAGGCCGACGCTGTTCTGCACGTCGGACAGGGCCTTGTGGGTCTCGACGATGCCGCGGCGGGCCTCGGTGAGGGCGGAAATGGTCTGGCAGGACCGGTCGAAGACGCCCTGGCCCACCACGGCCGACAGGCGCGCCTCGATGCGGGCGTTGGGCAACATGGCGGTCAGGGCGGCCACCGCGGACAGGGCGCCGTCGATCGCCGCCTCGGCGGCGAACAGCTGCTCGGCGACCTGATGGCCCAGGATCTTGCGTTTCATGACAGACTCCTCCCGTGCGCGCCGAAGGCTCGGCGCGGCGGATGTTGTTTGAATTTCCGGAGATGGGACCTTGGGTCCCGGTTATTTGTCCCAGCCCGTCAGCGTCTTCTGGATCACGTAGGCGAACTCATGGCTCGCCATGATCACGCCGCTGAGCAGAAGGGCGGCCAGGATTGCGGCGCCCCCGATGAGCGCCAGACCACGGAGGGGCGCTAGGTCATGGAGGAGCCCTCCTCCCGACCGCCCTTGAAGGTTTCGTCCGCGATCACCCAGGCGATGCAGAGGATTTCCTTCAGGATGTGTCCCGAGGGGAGATACCGGGCCTGCTTGCGCGTCGCCGAGACCAGGTTCTCGATCATGTCGTGCTGTTGACGGCTCGCCGCCAGCTCGCTCAGCGCGTCCTCCAGCTGGCTCCAGGTCCAGACCGGCATGTCCGCCGCCGGATTCCAGAGGGGAGGAGCCGCCCCGATCGGCGCCGTCGAGGGAAAGCCCGCGACGGTATCGGGGGTCTGACCGGTCTCGGTCTCTGTCTCGTTCATCGTCCGCCTCCCGCAGCAACTGCGTGAAGGCTGGCGGGTCGACGGGGGGGTTAACCATCCCCGGCGGGGCGCCCCCTAAATCATTGAGGGGGGTGTTGTCGGTCTCCCAGGCCAGCAGCAGACGGGCGGCGTCGCGGCGGCTGGCGACGCCCAGTCGCCGCCGGGCCTCGTTCAGATGGCCGTCCACCGTGTGCTGCGAAATGCTCAGGCGGCGAGCGATTTCCTTGGAATGGAGATGGTCGGCGACCAGCCGGAGGCACTCCCGCTCACGCGGAGTCAGCCGATATATCGCCGCCGGATCGTGTCGCTCCCCCATAAACGTTTAGGTAAATGCCCATTCAGGGTTTCGTCCATCCCTCTTGTGGACTTCCGGGCCATGCCTCATTGACGGGATTGGTCGGGAAGCGGCGGTGGACTAGGCTTTGCAGGCGTCTCGCGCGCATTCCCAATGAGGGCGGATCTTGAAGTATCTTGGCGTTGAACTTCCGTTGCCGATGGCGGCGGCGTTCCGGGCATGCCGCCCCCATTTCATCGGCATCGCGGTGTTCAGCGGTCTGCTGAACGTGCTGTACCTGACGCCGTCGATCTACATGCTCCAGGTCTATGACCGGGTCGTGCCGACGGGCGGCATCACGACGCTGATGTTCATCACCCTGGCCGTCGCCTTCGCCCTGATCACCCTGGCCGCGCTCGACGCCATCCGGGCCCGCCTGCTGGTCCGCGCCAGCCTGCGGCTGGACAAGGAGCTGGCGGGGCCGCTGCTTGAGAAACTGATGGCCCGCACGGCGCCGGGCGCGCCGATCCTCGGCATGCGCGAGTTCGACATCCTGCGCCAGGCCATCTCCGGTCAGGCCGCGCTCGGCTTCCTCGATGCGCCCTGGACGCCGATCTACGTGATCATCGCCTTCATGCTGCACCCCGCGCTCGGGACCATGACCATCGTCGGCGGCGCGATCCTCGTCACCCTGGCCGTGTTCAACGAGCGGTCGACGAAGGTGAAGTCGCAGGCCGCGACCAAGGCCACCAACGCCGCCTACGCAGCCCAGGAAGCCGCCGCCCAGAACGCCGACATCGTCAAGGCGCTGGGCATGCGCGGGGCCCTGCGCGAGCGCCAGCTGTCCGACCGCCGCGCCGGCCTCAGCCTGGCCGGCCAGGCGCAGTTCACCGGCGGCCGCTTCGCCGCCCTGACCAAGTTCACCCGCCTGTTCCTGCAGTCGGCGGCCCTGGGCCTGGGCGCCTACCTGGCGGTCAACCGCGAGATTTCGTCCGGCGCCATCATCGCCGCCTCGATCCTGATGAGCCGCGCGCTGCAGCCGGTCGAGCAGGTGGTCGGCTCCTGGGGCACGGTCGTGCAGGCGCGCGGCGCGCTGAAGACGCTCAGCGAGCTGTTCGCCGGCGGCGAGGCGGAGACGCCGCGCACCCAGCTGCCGACGCCGCTCGGCGCGCTCCGGTTCGACAAGGTCGTGCAGCGCGCCCCGGGCTCGGACACGCTGATCCTCAAGGGCGTGGCCTTCGCCATGGAGCCGGGCGAGGTTCTGGGCGTCGTCGGCCCCAGCGGCGCGGGCAAGACGACCCTCGCCCGCCTCGCGGTCGGCGCCATCAGCCCTGACGCGGGCGTGGTGCGCCTCGACGGCGCCAACCTGACCGACTGGGACCCCGACCGCCTCGGCCGGCACGTCGGCTACCTGCCGCAGGACAACGCCCTGATCGCCGGCAGCATCCGCGACAACATCTCCCGCTTCGCCGTCTGGCGCGGCGAGGACCCGGCGACGATCGACGCGGCCGTGGTCGCGGCCGCCCAGGCGGGCGGCGTGCACGACATGATCCTCAAGCTGCCCAAGGGCTATGACACCGTGCTGACCCACGGCGGCCGCGGCCTGTCGGCCGGCCAGGGCCAGCGGGTCGCCCTGGCGCGGGCGCTGTACGGCGACCCGGCCGTGCTGGTGCTCGACGAACCCAACTCGGCGCTCGACGCCGAGGGCGAGATGGCGCTGGCCCGGGCCATCGCCGGGGCCAAGGCGCGGGGGGCGGCGATCATGATCATCGCCCACCGCACCGGCGTCCTGGCCGCCGCCGACAAGCTGATGGTCCTGCGCGACGGCGTGGTCGACCGGATCGGCCCCCGGGCCGATGTGCTGGCGGCCATGTCCGGCGCCGCCCGGCCGCCGTCCAACGTTGTAGAATTGAAGGGCCAGTAAGTGAGCGTGTCCGACAGCCTTTCGCTCGATCGTCCCGCCGAGCCCGCAAGGCTCCCCGACAGCCTGAGCGACGATCCGCGCCATGAGCTGCGCTGGGGCGCGGGCGTGGCCGTGGCCTTCTTCGTGCTGTTCCTCGGCTGGGCCGCCGTGACGCGGCTCGACGCCGGGGCCTACGCCCACGGCGTGATCGCCGTCGCCGGCAACCGCCAGACCGTGCAGCACCGCGAGGGCGGCATGATCAGCGCGATCTATGTCACCGAGGGCCAGACCGTCGCCAAGGGCCAGATCCTCGTCGAGATCGCCGCCGGCGACCTGCGGGCCAACGAGCGGGCCACGACCAGCGAGGTGTTCACCCTGCTGGCGCAGCGCGCCCGGCTCGACGCCGAGCGCCGGCATGTGTCCAGCTTCGCCGCCCCGGCGGAGTTCGCCCATCTGCAGCCCGAGGACCGGACCCTGGCCGCCGAGGCCATGACCCTGCAGCGGCAGCAGTTCGACGCCCGCCGCAACGCCCTGGAGGCCCAGCGCGGCGTGCTCGGCCAGCGGGTCAGCCAGCTGACCGAACAGGTCACCGGCTTCCAGCGCCAGCTCGACGCCAACGCGGAACAGCAGCGCCTGATCGGCGAGGAGCTGGACGGCATGCGCAAGCTGGCGGCCCAGGGCTACGCCCCGGTCAACCGCGTGCGGGCGCTGGAGCGCAACGAGGCGGCGCTGGCGGGCGAGGACGGCTCGTTCCGCGCCCAGATCGCCCGCTCCGGCGAGGCCATCGGCGAGACGCGCATGCAGCTGCTGTCGCTCGACCGGCAGATGATCGAGGACGTCACCAGCCAGCTGCGCGACGTCGAGGTCCGCCTCGACGAACTGCAGCCCAAGCTCAGCGCCATGCGCCAGCAGCTCGACCGGGCGACGGTCCGGGCGCCGGCCAGCGGCAAGGTCGTCGGGCTGAAGGTCTATACGGTCGGCGGCGTGGTCGGGCCGGGCGACGTGCTGATGGAAATCGTGCCGCAGGACCGCGCCCTGGTGATCCAGGCCAACGTCTCGCCCAACGACGCCGACGACCTGAAGGTCGGCCAGCTGACCCAGATCCGCTTCCCGTCGCTGCACGAGCGCGACCTGCCGATCCTCATGGGGCGGCTGACCGAACTGTCGGCCGACAGCTTCGTCGACGAGAAGTCGGGCCAGCGCTACTTCCGCGCCGAAATCTCCGTGCCGCCGACCGAGCTGGAACGGATCCGCAAGGTGCGCGGGCCGGACACCGGCCTGCAGGCCGGCCTCCAGGCCGAGGTGCTGGTGCCGCTCTACAAGCGTACGGCGCTGGACTACATGGTCGAACCGCTGTTCCAGACCTTCTGGAAGTCGGGCCGGGAGCACTGATCCCGGTCAGTCGAGCCGCCTGTGAAAGGCGGTCAGGTGGCCGACCGGCAAGCCCCAGATGAACAGCTTCACGCTCTTGAGCGCGACGGAGGGCGAGATCTGGGTGAAGCGGGTGATGAAGCGCGGCCTGGGTCCGCCGTCGATGCGCAGCGGCCGGCGGAACGACAGCAGGTAGTCGGCGCCGTCGTAGCGTCCCTGGATCCCGGACCCGGCGCGCGCCTCGGCAGCCACGTAGCGGCCGTCCAGGCCCCGGGTCATCGCCCAGCGCCAGCTGTCTTCCTCGCCGTCCTCCCAATGGAAGGTTTCGTCGAAGTGGATTGAGCGGAACGCGTCGTCGAGATGGCCGTCGGTGATCACCCGGCAGCGGCGAAGGAGCCTGCCGGTCGGGCCCCGCGCGAGACCCCAGCCTTCGGTCCGCCCGACAAAGAAGGCCTCAGGCCTGAACGGTCCCGTTCGCTGAGTAAATTCGCCGTCCAAGGGTCCCGTCCCATCGCCGCACGTGGAACGACGTTCTCCGAGACCATAGCGGCCCCCGACACGTCATGCCCTGTCGCGGAATGTCGCGGCTTCGGGTTGGTTGCCCCCAAGGCTTGCGACAGGCTGTCGCAGTCGCCTCAGTGATGCTTCTTCGGGAAGGCCGCCTTGACCTCCTCGGGCGTCAGCCTGGTGATCTTCGACACCGGGCAGCGGTACGGACCGGTGGGGCCCCGCACGATGAGGGTCACGTCCAGACCGTCGCAGATCACGTCGCTGCCGCGCGAGGTCTCCACGCCGATCGACTCCGCCTCGCCGATGCCGTTGCACGGGCCGAACGTGTCCAGCCGGTAGACGTCATGGGTCTTCACATCGAGGTAGACGACCCGGTCGTTGTGCGGCCGGGCTTCGCGCCAGCCGTTGATCTGGTGCGAGAAGAAGCAGGCCCGCTTGGCCGGCGCGGCGGCGGTCGGCGGCGCCGGGTCCGCCGCGAGGGCCGAGGCGCCGGCGCAAAGCGCCAGGCCGGCGACGAGGGTGGCGATGGTCAGCGGTTTCATCATGGTCTCCATACGCAAGGCCCGACCCCGACTTCACTATAGCGACGCGGCGGGATTACGGCGAACCGCGTCGCCGGGCCCGTTCGGCGAACCGGCCGGGGTCGACGACTGCGGACAGGTCGGCCGGGAGGGGCGAGGGCGCGCCCAGCGCCAGCGCCGCGACATGCTCGGCCAGCAGCGGCGCCGTGCAGAAGCCGCGTGATCCCAGGCCCGACAGGATGAAACACCCCGGCGCGCCTGGCAGGGCCCCGGCCAGCGGCAGGCGATCGCGCGTCGCGGCCCGGATGCTGGCCCGGCCCGCCACGGGGCTGTCGGCGAGGCGGGCGGCCAGCGCCGGCAGGGTCTGGGCCAGCAGGGCCCGGTTGCGGGCCTGGTCGGCGTCGCGCGGGGCCTCGTCGGCGTCATCCCGGTCAAAGGTGGCGCCGAACAGCACGCCGCCGTCGGCGAGGGGAATGACATAGCCGCCCTTCGAGACGGCGGGCGCCGGGTGAGGCTCCAGCGTCCAGCTCGCCTGGCCCCGCACCGGCTGCAGCGTCAGGTCGGGCGCGAGGGCGGCGCTGGCGTGTCCCGCGGCGATGCAGACGACGTCGGCCAGGCAGAGCAGGCCGCCGTCGGCGTCGAGGACCGCCTGGCGACCCTCACGCGGCGCGATCGACGCGGCGACGCCCGGCGAGACCGGGCCAGTCCAGGCGGCCAGCAGCGCGGCGGGCCGCACCACCACGGCGTCGGCCAGGGCGAGGCCGCCGGGCGTCGGCTCGCCGAGCGCCGCGCTCATGGCGTCGGCCGCCAGCGGGGTGAGGGCTCCGGCCTCAAAGATGTCCGACGCCGCGACGACGTCGAACCGGCCGGCGTCCCGGTCGGTGGTCTCCAGTTGCATCGCGCCGCGGGCGACGATGGCCTGGGGCAGGTCGGCGTAGAGGTCGACGGCGCGGGCGAAGGCCTGGGCGTACAGCCGGGCGGTGGGACCAAGGCCGGCGTCGAGGCGCGGCGAGACCAGGCCCGCGGGATTGCCGGACGCCCCGGCGCCCGCGCCCCGCGCGTCGAACAGGACGGGCGTGACGCCGAGGGCCCTGAACGCCCTGGCCAGACTGGCGCCGGCGATGCCCGCGCCGAGAATGGCGACCGTGGGCGGGGCGGGATCGGCGACCGCCTGATCCGGGAGACGGGCTTCCAGCCGCTCGCGCTTGCGGCCGTGGCCGGGCTGTTTGGCGACGCTGAAGCCCGCGGCCTCGAGGCCCCGACGGACCGCGCCGGCGACCGTGAAGGTGGCCGCCCGGGCGCCGGGCGCGCTGCGGGCGGCGATCAGGTCCAGCACCTCCTGGCGCCACATCCCCGGGTTGGTCGAGGGGGCGAAGCCGTCGAGGAACCAGGCGTCGGCCCGGCCCGTCCACTGGCGCAGCGCCGTCTCGACCTCCATGACCGCCAGGTCGAGCGTGGCGTTCAGCGCCGGCAGGTCGACGCGGTGGAAGCCGCTCGCCCGACCCGGCCAGCCGGCCAGCAGCGGCGCGGCGACCTCGGCGAGCTCTGGCCATCGGGCGAGGGCGCGGGCGGCGTCCGCCGGCGACACCGGAAAGGCCTCGACCGAGAAGATGTGCAGCCGGCCCTCCGGCGGCCGTTCGCGGCGCCAGAGGTCCAGCAGGGCGGCGATGTTCAGGCCGGTGCCGAAGCCGAGCTCGCCGACGACGAAACGCGACCGTCCGGCCCAGGCGTCCGGCAGGCCGCAGCCGGCCAGGAACACCGCGCGGGTTTCGGCCAGGCCATCGTCGCTGGAGAAGTAGACGTCGCCGAACCGGCCCGACCGGGGCAGGCCGTCGTCGCCCCAGACCAGGGCGGGATCGGTGGCATGGGGACCGTCTGGCGACATGGGACCTGACAAGGAAAAAGGGCCGCCCCGGAGGACGGCCCTTCCTTCAACGCGTGAAGCGTCGAGACTGTTCTTAGTGCGCGGGCGCGGGGGCCGGGGCGGCAGCGGCGTCGGCGGCCGGAGCAGCCGGGGCGGCAGCGGCGGCGTCGGCCGGAGCGGCGGCGGCGGCGTCGGCGGCGGCCTTCGAAGCGTCGGTGGCGGCGGCGTCAGCGGTCGCGGCGGCGTCGGTCGCCGTGGCGGCGGCGGCGTCGGCCGTGGCGGCGGCGTCTTCGGCCTTCTCGGCGGGCTTGCCGCAGGCGGCGACGGAGAGAGCGGCGACGGCGGCGCCGGCGACGAGCAGCTTACGGAGCATATCGGAGGTCATGTCCTGGAGTCCCCTGTGAGGCTTTTTAACGCGCCCCGCTGGGGGACGCTCAGGGACTATGCCGCTCTGAGCGGGGAGCGCAAGAGTCTCATTCACGCCCCTGTGATCACTTTTTTCCCGCGGCGAAAGGCCTCAGCCTTCGTTCGGAATGCTGGACAGGGCTTCTTCCAGTTCGAGGAAGCTGGGTTGCGACGCCGAGGGCACGCTGCCGCGGCCGATCTCGACCGAAATCTGCGCCGCGTTGCCGTGCAGGTGGGCGACCAGCACCGACTGGATGATTCGGTAGAAGGCGCCTTCCTCGTCGACGACGGCCTTGAGCCGGGCGGCGATCGGGCCGACCAGGCCATAGGCCAGGAACACGCCGAGGAAGGTGCCGACCAGCGCGCCGCCGATCATCGCGCCGAGCACGGCCGGCGGCTCGGTGATCGAGCCCATGGTCTTGATGACCCCGAGCACCGCGGCGACGATGCCGAGGGCGGGCAGGGCGTCGGCGAGGTTCTGCAGCGCGTGGGCCGGCTCGGCGTGCTCGTGGTGGTGCTTCTCGAGCTGCTTCTCCATCGCGTCCTCGACCTGGTGGGGATCCTCCAGGTTCATGGTCATCATGCGCAGCGTGTCGCAGATGAAGTCGACGGCGAAGTGGTCCTTCATGATGCGGGGAAAGCGCGAGAAGATCGCGCTTTCGCCGGGCTTTTCGATGTGGCTTTCCAGCGCGATGACGCCCTTGGACTTCATCGTCTTGGTCAGCAGGAACAGCAGCGACAGCAGGTCGCGATAGTCGCTGGCCTTCCACTTGGGGCCGGCGAAGGCCTTGCCCAGCCCGGCGCCGGACGCCTTGATCACGCCCAGCGAGTTGGAGATCAGGAACGAGGCGATGCCCGCGCCGCCAATGGCCATCATCTCGTGGGGGGCCGCCTCGATGATCACGGCCATGTTGCCGCCGGACATGATGTAGCTGCCGAAGACGAGGCCGAAGAGCAGCACGATGCCGATGATCTGGAACATGGAAAGAGACGCCGCCCCGCAAGGTTAACCGCCGGAGAATCCCCCTTAATGCTTAATGGGCGGTGAGCGCGGCGGCCGTTGCGCGCCGGTTTCGACGCGCTCTACACTGTCACAATGAGCGCACAGACGATGACAGGCCCGAAGCTCGCCCCGCGCTCGTTCGGCATCCTGTTCGCCGTCTCGATCGTGGTGGCCATCGGCAACACCGGCCTGATGTCGATCCTGCCGGCGATCGGCCGCCAGATCGGCATTCCGGACGCCTTCATGGCGGCGATTTTCTCGCTGTCGGCCCTGCTGTGGGCGATCATGTCGCCGTTCTGGGCGCGTGAGTCCGACAAGCGCGGCCGCAAGCCGCTGATCATGCTGGGCCTGAGCGGGTTCGCCACCTCCATGCTGTGCTGCGGCCTGGTGGTGACGGCCGGCCTGCACCACCTGGCGCCCTGGTGGGCGATCTTCCTCATCTTCCTGCTGGCGCGGGCCCTTTTCGGCCTGATCGGCTCGGCCTCGAACCCGGCGACCCAGGCCTATGTCGCCGAGCGGACGCCGCGCGCCGAACGCACCCAGATGATGGCCAGCCTGGCCGGGGCCTTCGGCCTCGGCACCGTGGTCGGCCCGTTCCTGGCGCCGATGTTCATCCTGCCGGTGGTCTCGCTGGCCGGGCCGCTGTTCACCTTCTCGTTGATCGCCCTGTGCATGCTGATCGTCGTCTGGCGGCTGCTGCCCGAGGAAGCGGTCCAGCGCGAGACGCGGCGGCTGGCGGGCGCGGCCCTGTGGAAGGACAAGCGGCTGGCGCCCTTCCTGATCTACGGCTTCCTCGTCGCGACCTGCCAGACAGCCCAGGGCTACACGCTCGGCTTCATGATCATCGACAAGCTCAAGGTCTCGCCCGTCGAGGCGCTGGGCTTCATCGCCGTGTCGATGGCGGCTGGCGCGATGGCCGGCCTGCTGGCGCAGTGGGGCCTGATCCGCATCTTCAACATGGGGCCCAAGGCGCTGCTGCGCTGGGGCGTGGCCCTGGCCTGCGTCGGCAACCTGATCACCGCCTTCGCGCCGGACTACTGGACCGTGGTCGCCGGCTACGCCATTGCCTGCCTCGGCTACGGCTTCGCCCGCCCGGGCTTCACCGCCGGCGCCTCGCTGTCGGTGAAGATGCATGAGCAGGCCCAGGCCGCGGCGGCCATCGCCGCGGTCAACGGCCTGAACGTGATCATCGCCCCGGCCTTCGTGGAGCTCTACCGGCACTTCCACCCCGGGCCGTTCCTGCTCAACGCGTTGATCCTCGCCGGGCTGATGGCCTTCGCGCTGAGGAACACCATCCTGCGCGCCGCCGGCGAGGCGGGCGACGCCGACGAGGAGGCCACCCTGGCGATCCTCGAACGCAGCGACGAGGGCGGGGTCTAGGCTCGATTCCGCTTACCTTGGCGAAGGCCGGGGGGACTGGCCAAGCTGTCCCTTGGGACTGCTTGTCCCGTCCCCGGATCTCGGAACGGGGACAGGTTATCCAGTCCCAAGGGACAGGATAACCTGTCCCCTGGTGGCCCTGGTGGCCGATCGCTACGGCAGTCCCGCCTCTTCCCGCAGCTTGCGCACGACATCGATCGACAGGTAGCCGTCGGCTGGCAGCCCGCGGGCCTTCTGCCAGGCGCGCAGGGCCGTGCGGGTGCCCGAGCCGATCACCCCGTCCGGCGCGCCGGGGTCGAACCCGACCTTCGCCAGGGCCGTCTGGGCCGCCATCCGGTCGGCCAGCGACAGCGGGACCTCATAGGGCCAGGGCGTGACCAGCGGACCCTCGCCGCCGAACCGGTCGGCCAGCAGCCCCACACCGAGCGCGTAGGCGGTCGAGTTGTTGTAGCGGCGGATGGCCATATGGTTGGGGAACACCAGGAAGGCCGGTCCCGCCGCGCCCGACGGCAGGATCAGGCCCGCCTGCGCCGCCTGGTCGGCCGTGCTCCACGGCAGGCCGTCGGCCCGCTTGACGCCCTTCGACGCCCAGCCGAGGGGCGTGTCCTTCGGTCCCTCGACCACCGAATAATCGAACCCGGACGGCAGGATCACCTCGCGGTGCCAGCTCTCGCCGCGCTTCCAGCCGGCCTTGGCCATGTAGGCGCCGGTCGAATAGAGGGCGTCGGCCGTCGAACCCCAGATGTCGCGCACGCCGTCGCGGTCGCCGTCCACGGCCGTGGCCAGGAACACCGAGGGCAGGAACTGGGTCTGGCCCATGGCCCCGGCCCAGCTGCCCTTGAGACGGGCGCGCGGCGCCTCGCCCGAGCCGACGATCTTCAGCGCGGCGATCAGCTCGCCTTCGGCCCACGCCCGGCGGCGGCCCTGGGCGGCCAGGCTGGCCAGCGAGCGGATCACGTCCTGGTCGCCCTGGATCTTGCCGAAGGCCGATTCCATGGCCCAGATCGCCAGCACGATCTCGCGCGGCGCGCCGTAGCGCTGCTCGATCTCGGGCAGGTAGGGCAGGCTGTCGCGGAACTGCCGGCCCTGGGCGATGCGGGCGTCGCTGACCACGCCCTTCACATAGTCGCCGACCGGCTTGGAGAATTCCGGCTGGCGCGCGTCCTGGGCCGCGACCTTCGGATCGGGCGTCAGGCCGGCCAGCTCGCGGTCGAGCACGGCCGCCGGCACCCCGGCGTCGCGGGCGCGCAGATAGAAGCCCGACAGCCAGATGTCGAAGTTGGGGTCCCCGGACGGCGTCAGGCTGGCCGACGGCGAGGGAACGGCCGGCACGGCGGGCGTTCCGGGGGCGGGCTGCGGCGCCGGCGTGGTCACGCCCAGCGACGGTTCCAGCGAGGGATCCGCGCAGCCGGCGAGAATCAGGGCGAGAAATGAACGACGATCCATCGAACCAAGCTACAGGCGTGCGGGGCCGCACCTCAATCACAAGGCTGCGAATACCGTGCCGAGATTGACCTGACCGGCAGGCTCGCAGGATAGTCCGTGCGGAAATCGTGGGGAGTCACATGAAGCGTTTGTGGGTTGGAGCCTTGGCGGCGGCGTCGGTTGCGGCGTGGTCGGGGGGCGCTCTGGCGGCGGACTCCAGCTGCGCCGATCCGGCGGGCGGGCCGTCCTACGCCAACACCCGCTGGAGCGGGACCTCGGAGTGGGACGGGCTGGAAGCCAATCCCATGACCCTGTTCCTGCGCGAGGACTGTGTCGTCGAGTACGTCTCCAAGGGCGTGGCCTACACCAACGGGACCTGGATCCAGCGCGGCAACCTGATCGAGTGGCAGTCCAACGACCACTTCGCGGTCTATGTCGGCCAGGCGGGTCTGGGGCAGATCGGCGGCGTGATGTACAACCGCCGGGGCCAGCACGGCGTCTGGCGTTTCAAGCGCGCGGATTGACTCAAAAGCCCGCCCCGCCTATAGCCGCCCGCTCTGGAACAACCGGGTTCCCGCTGGCGCCGCTTTTCGCGTCCGGGTGCACCCGCAAAACGGTAGACGGGTCATGAAGGTCAGAAGCTCGCTCAAGTCGCTGAAGAATCGCCACCGCGACTGCAAGCTCGTGCGTCGCAAGGGCGTGATGTACGTGATCAACAAGACCGACCCGCGCTTCAAGGCCAAACAGGGCTGAGCATGCGCGCGCCCCGGGGAGTTCTCTGGGACGTCGGCAATGTGATCGTGGGCTGGAGCCCGCGACGTCTCTACGAAACGATCTTCCAGGAACCGGCCGCTTGCGACCGGTTCCTTTCGTCTGTCTGCACGCTCGACTGGCACATCGCGCACGATCGTGGTGTCTCGTTCCGGGACAACGCCGCGCCGCTGATCGCCCTCCATCCCGAGTTCGAAGCCGAAATCCGGCTGTGGGGCGACCGGTTCATCGACATGGTCGGGCCTGTGTTCGCCGAGACCGAAGCCGCCATCCACGCCCTGGCCGCCCGCGACGCGCCGCAGTTCGGCCTGACCAACATGCCCAGCGAGGCCTGGCCCGGCGTCCAGGCGTTGTCGCCGGCGTTCGGCCATTTCCGCGACACGGTGGTGTCCGGCGACGAAGGTCTGGTCAAACCCGATCCCGCGATCTTCCTTCTGGCCGCCGAGCGCGCCGGCATGGCGCCGCAGGAGCTGCTGTTCATCGACGACTCGGCCGCCAACATCGAGACCGCGCGGGCCCTGGGCTTCCATGTCCACAGGTTCGAGGACCCCGCGGCGCTGAATCCGCTGCTGGTCGGCCACGGACTGCTTGAGGCCTGAGGCCGGGGGGGCTAGACCGTCGGGCTTCCCGATCCCTCCGTCCTGTGAGAGCCTTTCCCCATGGCCGACGACGCCTCCACCATCGACGTGCTCAACAGCACGGCCCAGACGCAGCTCAAGACCATTCTCGAGCGCATCGAGCGTCTTGAGGAGGACAAGGCCGCGGTGATGGCCGACCTCAAGGAGGTCTACGCCGAGGCCAAGGGCAACGGCTTCGACGTCAAGATCATCCGCAAGGTGGTGCGCATCCGGAAGATGGACCGCGCCAAGCGCCAGGAAGAGGACGCGCTGATCGACCTCTACCTCTCGGCCATCGGGGAAGTTTGAAGCGGGGCCCACCCGATCTGAAGGCGCAGGCCAAGCGGGCCGCGCTCAATGCCCTCAAGCGTGCGCGACGCACGGCCGACAAGGCCGGCGTCGAGCTGTCGGACTGGGAAGGCGAGTTCCTCGGCAGCGTCGAGGACCGCCTGAAGACCTACGGCCGGGCCTTCGGCGATCCCGAGAAGGGCGGCGCCGGCCAGGCCCTCTCGGTCCTGCAGACGGTGAAGCTCAAGGAGATCACCCTCAAGGCCAAGGGTGAGAAGAAGCCGATGAAGCGCGAGGCGTTCGGCCGGCGGCCGGCGCCCGCCGAGGTCGAAGAGGATCCGACATGATCGCCGCCCGCGCCGGCCTGCCGGCGCTCTGCCTCGCCGCCCTGCTGGGCGCCGGGTTCGCCCCGGCCGCCGCGCCGCCGCCGCGCGCCTGCTCGTTGCCGAAGACGGTGGTTCCGGCCCCGGAGCTGACCCCGCCGGCGAACGAGATCGTCGGCGACGCGCCGACCGCCTTCTACATGCTGGCCCTGACCTGGGCGCCGGAGGCCTGTCGCGGGCGGGAGGATGATCCCGAGCTGGCGGTGCAGTGCCGCGCCAACGCCTTCGGCTTCGTGCTGCACGGCCTGTGGCCCGACGGCGCCGACGGCCGCCACCCGCGCTACTGCGGCCCGGCCCCGGCGATCCCCGCCGCCACGGTGCGCCGGCATCTGTGCATGACGCCGTCGCCGGCCTCGCTGCAGCATGAGTGGGCCGCGCACGGGACCTGCGGCTGGACCTCTCCGGAAGCCTATTTCGCCGACGCCCGGCGGCTGTGGCGCGGCCTGCGGCTGCCGCCGATGCCGGCCGCGACCACGGCCGGCGAGATCCGCGCGGCGTTCGTGAAGGCCAACCCCGGCGTCCGGCGCGACGGAATCTACATCAAGACCGTCGCGGACGGCCGGCTGATGGACGTGCGGCTCTGCTACGACCTGCGCTACCGGCCGGCGGCCTGCCAGGGCGGGCTCGGCGCGCCGGACGGGACCATGGTGCGGATTACGCCCCGGCGCCCGCGCTGACGGCGGCGGGCAGGACGGCCACGCGGGCCGCCGCCAGTTTCATGCGGTGCATCAGGATCTTCAGCCGCGCGTCGCGGGGCTGGGACGGGCGGATGTTGACGCGACGGGCCATCAGCTTGCCTCCTCCAGGCCGCCCTCGACGTCGAGGCCCTGTTCGCGGACCTTGCGGTAGAGGGTCGAGCGGCCGATGCCGAGGCGGCGGGCGACCTCGCTCATGTGGCCGGCGTAGATCTCGATCGCCAGCTGGATCAGGTCGCGTTCGACCTCCTCCAGCGGGCGGACATGGCCCCGGCCGTCCAGGATCCGCACCGGCGCGTCCTTGCTGATCTCGGCGATCAGCTGCTCGGCCGTGGGCGGATCGACGGGCAGGGAGAAGGTCGCCGGGGCGACCTTGACCCCCGAGATGGCCGGGAAGTCGTGCGGCTGCAGATAGGGCGCGTCCGACAGCACGATGGCGCGATAGACAGCGTTCTCCAGCTGGCGGACGTTGCCCGGCCAGTCGAAGGCGGTCAGCAGGGCGAGGGTCTCGGCCGACGCGCCCATGACGCGCTTGCCTTCCTCGATGTTGAACCGGCGGATGAAGGCCTCGACCAGCGAGGGCACGTCCTCGCGCCGTTCGCGCAGGGACGGGGCCTCGATCGGATAGACGTTCAGGCGATAGAACAGGTCCTCGCGGAAGCGGCCCTCGGCGACATGGTTGGTCAGGTCGCGGTTGGTCGCCGAGACGATGCGCACGTCCACGCGCACCGAGCGCTTGGCGCCGATCGGATCGATCTCGCTCTCCTGCAGCGCCCGCAGCAGCTTGACCTGCATGTCGAGCGGCAGTTCGCCGACCTCGTCGAGGAACAGGGTGCCGCCGTCGGCCTCCCGGAACTTGCCGAGGTGCTTTTCCGAGGCGCCGGTGAAGCTGCCCTTCTCGTGGCCGAACAGGATCGACTCGACGAGGTTCTCGGGAATGGCGCCGCAGTTGACGGCCACGAAGGGCTTGCCGGCGCGATCGGACGTGCCGTGCACCGCGCGGGCGATGACTTCCTTGCCGACGCCGCTTTCGCCGGTGATCAGGATCGGGATCGAGCTCTTGGCCGCCCGTTCGCCGAGGCGCTTGACCATCTGCATCGGCGCGCTCTCGCCGATCAGGTCGGCGAAGGTGGTGCGGCCGGTGACCTGCTTCTTCAGCCGGTCGACCTCGCTGCGCATGTCGCCCATCGACAGGATGTTGCGGATCGAGACGATGATCCGTTCGGGGCTGGCCGGCTTGACCATGAAGTCGCCGGCGCCGGCCTGCATGGCCTTGACCACCGTCTCCACGCCGCCGCCCGCGGTCAGCACGATGACCGGCTGGCCATAGCCCTTGGCGCGCATCTCTTTCAGCGTGTCCTGGCCGTTCAGGCCGGGCATCTGCAGGTCGAGCAGGACGACGTCGGCCGGCTGGCCGGACATCAGGTGCTTGAGCGCGCCGTCGCCGTTCTCGGCCTGCGCGACGGCGAAGCCCTCGCGCTCGAGGACAGCCTGGATCAGACGCCTTTGCGTCGGGTCGTCGTCGACGACCAGGACCGTTTTGGTCATATGAAAGTCACCCACCGTACCGGCGTGCGCCCGACATGGAGCGCCGCTCTTGTTGACCCGGATTGAAACACGGGTGGGTAAAGACCGGGTTTCGGAGACCTGAGTCGGGAGTTAACGGCGGCGGGCGGATCAAGGGATCGTCCGTCCAGGGCCGGCGCCGGGGCCAGAGAGCGGCGCGGACCCTCCTATCCGGGCCCGGCCACGGAGAGCGTTGCGCGCCGGACGTCCGCGCGCGATATCCCGCCCATGAACGCGCCCGCCAAGACCCCCGCCAAGACCGACCAGCCGCCCGAGTGGAGCCTCACGGACCTCTACGAGAGCCGCAAGGACCCCCGCATCGAGCTCGACCTGGCGGCGGCCAGACGGGCCAACGACGCCCTCGTCGCCCTCAAGGGCCGGTTCGTCGCCAGCCGGGCCGACGCGACCGCGCTCGGCGTGCTGATCGACGAGGGGATCACCCTCTATGAAGAGGCGACCAACGGGCTTTGGACGGTCGGGGCCTATGCCTCGCTGGCGGCCTCCGTCGCCCGCGACGATCCGGAGTGGGCGCGGTTCGAGGGCGACCTGCGGACGCGGTCCTCGCAGATCGCCGCCGAGAGCCTGTTCTTCACGCTCGAGCTCAACGAGCTCGAGGACGCCGAGCTTGAGGCCGCCATGGACGCGCATCTCGGCGCGGCCCGCTGGCGCCCGTGGATCCGCCGCCTGCGCCTGAGCCGGCCGCACGAGCTGTCGGCCGATCTGGAGCGGCTGCTGATCGATCGCGCGCCGGCGGTGGCCAACTGGTCGCGCCTGTACGACGAGACGCTGGCGAAGCTGACCGCCAAGGTCGGCCGCGAGTATCTGACCCTCCCCGAGGCGCTGAACCGGCTGTCGGATCCGGTCGCGTCCCGGCGCAAGGCGGCCGCCAACGGCCTGGCCGAGGCGCTGCATGACCGCACCCCGACCATGGCCCTGGTGATGAACACCCTGGCCTTCGAGAAGCAGGTCGAGGATCGCTGGCGCAAGTACGACTACCCCGCCCAGTCGCGGCACATCGGCAACGAGGTCGACGCCGAGGCGGTCAACGCCATGGCCGAGGCGGTCACCGAGGCCTATGCCGCCACCAGCCACCGCTATTATGCCGCCAAGGCGAAGGCGATGGGCCGCAAGACCCTCGACTACTGGGACCGCAACGCCCCGCTGGACGCCGCCACGCCGCGCCAGTACGGCTGGGACGAGGCCAAGGGGGTGGTGCTGGAGAGTTTCTCGGCCCTGGCCCCGAAGTTCGCCGACCAGGCGCGGACCTTCTTCGCCAGGCCGTGGATCGACGCCCGGCCGAGACCCGGCAAGCAGTCGGGGGCCTACAGCCACCCGGTGACCGCGACCCGCCACCCCTATGTGTTCATGAACTTCATGGGCGAGCGGCGCGACGTGCTGACCCTGGCCCATGAGCTGGGTCACGCCGTGCACCAGACCCTGTGCGCGCCGCTCGGCACCCTGCTGGCCGACACGCCCCTGACGCTGGCCGAGACGGCCTCGATCTTCGGCGAGGGCCTGGTGTTCGAGCGCCTGCTGGCCGAGGCGACGCCCGCCGACCGCCGCGCCCTGCTGGCCGGCAAGATCGAGGACGGGCTGAACACGGTGGTGCGGCAGATCGCCTTCCACCAGTTCGAGACCCGCTTCCACGACGCCCGCAGGGACGGCGAGCTGTCGCCCGACGAGATCGGCGAACTGTGGCTCGAGGTGATGGGTGAAAGCCTCGGCCCGGCGATCAGGCTGAACGACGGCTACGAACACTACTGGGCCTATGTCAGCCACTTCGTGCACGCGCCGTTCTACGTTTACGCCTACGCCTTCGGCGACCTGCTGGTGCGGGCCCTGATGGAAAAGCGCCGCGAGGACCCGGCCGGCTTCGCGCCGCTCTATGAGGAGCTGCTCGCCGCCGGCGGCACGAAGACCTACGTCGAGGCGCTGGCGCCGTTCGGCCTCGACCCCCGCACAAAGGAATTCTGGGCCGCCGGCTGCCGCGACATCGCCCGGCTGGTCGAGGAATTCGAACGCCTGACCTGACGGGGACACGTACCTTCGGTACATGTCCCCTTTCGGCCGCTTCCCCCTCAGTCAAACGGTTGTTAGAGTCGGCGCATGTCCGACGATCTTACCGAAGCCCAGGCGGGCGATATCCCGGCGGGGTTCAAGCCGCTGAACTGGACCCGGGGCTTCGGTCGCCAGATCGGGCCGCTCTACGAGAAATACGAGAACTTCGACTGCAGCCTCGGCTTCCGCGTCGAGGAGCACCACACCAACGGCATGGCCAACTGTCACGGCGGCATGCTGATGACGGTCGCCGACGTGGCCTGGGGCCGGGTGATCTCGGTGCACAAGTCGCACTTCTGGGTCACGGTCCGGCTGACCTGCGATTTCCTGTCGTCGGCGAAGCTCGGCGACTGGGTCGAGGGCACGTCGGAGATCATCTCCGAGGAGGACGACCTCTACACGGTGCGCGGCACGCTGTGGTCGGGCGACCGGATGCTGATGACCGGCACCGCCGTCTACAAGGTGATCGGCCCGCGCGCGCCTCGCCCCGGCGAAAAGGCCTATGTCGAGGCCGCCGGTGGCTGACGATCAGCCCCCGCACAGGGACTTCCCGGCCCCGCTGCTGCCGTTCCACGGCGAGAAGCCGCCGGCCCCGGCCTGGTTCGACGCGGCCCTCGCCCGCGCGCCGGAGCGTTCGAGCTTCGCCTTCGAGGGGGCGGACATCGAGCTGCTGACCTGGGGCGACGTCGGCAAGCCGGGCCTGCTGCTGATGCACGGCAACGGGGCCAACGCCGACTGGTGGAGCTTCATCGCGCCGTTCTTCGCCGACGACTGGCGCGTGGCGGCGTTCAGCTGGAGCGGCATGGGCCGGTCCGACTGGCGGGACAGCTACAACGCCGACCAGTTCGCCCGCGAGTCCTTCGCCGCGGCCGAGGCCGCCGGCCTTTACGCCGCCGGCAATCCCGTCTTCGTGGCCCACAGCTTCGGCGGCTTCCCGACCATGCTGGCGGCCAGCAGGTATGGCGACCGGATCGGCGCGGCCGTGCTGGTCGACTCGGTGGTCCGGCCGCCGGAGCGCGAATGGCGCGGCCCGCCCCGGCGCGTCAGCCCCAACCGCGTCTACCCGACCCTGACCGAGGCGCTCGGCCGCTTCCGGCTGGCCCCGCCGCAGGGCTGCGAGAACCCCTACATCGCCGACTGGATCGCGCGGAACTCGATCAAGGAGACCGAGGGCGGCTTCACCTGGCGGTTCGACCCCTTCATGTGGACCTCGTTCATGATGGAGGACCGGGGACCGCTGCTGCACAACGCCACCTGTCCGGTGGCGATGATGTGGGGCGACCGGTCCGGCCTCGTCGACGACGAGATCCTCAACTACATGCGCGGCCTGCTGCCGCCCGGCTCGCCGCAGATCCCGATCCCCGACGCCGACCATCATGTGATGATCGACCAGCCGCTGGCGTTCGTCGGGGCGCTGCGGGGGCTGCTGGCGGGGTGGCCGGAGGTTAGGGGGCAGGGGTTAGGGGCTAGGGACTAGTTCGACCGGCTCACGCCGCCATCGCCGCGCCCACCCTCTACTAGCCCCTAGCCCCTAATCCCTAGCCCCTGCGCCCTATCGGCCCCCCTTGAGCCTTCGCGCCCGCCATAGTAATCCCGGCCCATCAGAGCGCAGGACATACCGATGGCTTCCGAATATCACCGCGGCGAGATGGACATCTCCGAGCAGACCTCGACCTATCACGCCGTGATGGGCCTGACGAAGTGGGGCTCGCTGGCCGTGGCGACCGCCATTCTGATGCTGACCCTGTGGTTCTGCACCCCGGCCGGCTTCCTCGGCGGCCTGATCCCGGGCGTCGTCGTCGCGGCGGCGGGCATCGCCCTGCTGCGCGAGAAGAAGGGCGGCGGGCACTAAAACCCGTCCCGGATGCTGCGGCGCGGCATAGTTTTTCGCGGCGCACCATCGGCAGGCTCGACAACGGGCAATATCTTCCCCTAAACAGGCTCCCTAAAGGGGCGCGACTCAAACCGCGCCCGGATGGGGAGTTCCATGCCAGTCATCGCCGTCACCCGCGAACGTCGCGCCGGTGAAACCCGGGTCGCCGCGACTCCCGAGACGGTCAAGAAACTGATCGCCGCCGGCTGGTCCCTGACCGTCGAGTCGGGCGCCGGAACCACGGCCAGCTTTCCTGACGCCGACTACGCCGCCGCCGGCGCCACCATCGCCAGGACGCTGAAGGACGCCGTCGGCAAGGCCGACGTGCTGTTCAAGGTGCGCGGGCCCGAGGCCGACGAGATCGCCGCCCTGAAGCCGGGCGCGATGGTCGTGGCCACGCTCAATCCCTACCAGGACCGGGCCACGCTCGAGGCGCTGGCGAAAGCGAAAGCCTCGGCCTTCGCCATGGAGTTCGTGCCGCGGATCACCCGCGCCCAGGTGATGGACGTGCTGTCGTCCCAGGCCAACCTCGCTGGCTATCGCGCCGTCATCGAGGGGGCCGAGGCCTACGGCCGGGCCATGCCGATGATGATGACCGCCGCCGGCACCGTCGCCGCGGCCAAGGTGTTCGTCATGGGCGTCGGCGTCGCCGGCCTGCAGGCCATCGCCACCGCCCGCCGCCTCGGCGCCGTCGTGACCGCCACGGACGTGCGACCGGCCACCAAGGAACAGGTCGAGTCGCTCGGCGCCAAGTTCCTCGCCGTCGAGGACGAGGAGTTCAAGAACGCCCAGACCGCGGGCGGCTACGCCAAGGAGATGTCGAAGGAGTATCAGGCCAAGCAGGCCGAGCTGGTCTCGTCGCACATCGCCAAGCAGGACATCGTCATCACCACGGCCCTGATCCCGGGCCGGCCGGCGCCGCGCCTCGTCACGGCCGCCCAGGTGGCGTCGATGAAGCCGGGCTCCGTCCTCGTCGACCTCGCGGTCGAACAGGGCGGCAACGTCGAGGGCGTCAAGCTCGGCCAGGTGTTCGAGACCGCCAACGGCGTGAAGATCCTCGGCATTCCCAACCTGCCCGGCCGGATCGCCGCCGACGCCTCGGCCCTCTATTCGCGCAACCTGATGGCCTTCGCCGTCCTGCTGCTGGACAAGGAGGGCAGGCTGGCCCCGGACCTGGAGGACGAGATCCTCAAGGCGGCGCTGGTGACGAAGGACGGCGCGATCGTCCACGAACAGCTGAAGACGGCGCCGGCCGCTGCCGCGAAGGCTCCGGCGGCCAAGCCTGCCGCCACCAAGGCTCCTGCGGCCAAGCCGGCCAAGGCCGCGCCCGCGAAAGCGACGGCCAAGCCTGCCGCCAAGGCCGCTCCCAAAGCCGTCGCGAAGCCTGCCGTGAAGGCCGCGGCCAAGCCGGCCGCTGCGACAACCACGCCGAAGGCCGCCGCCAAGGCTTCGGCGGACAAGCCCGCCAAACCCAAGGCCGCCCCGAAGCCGGCCGCCAAGTCCGCCCCGAAGAAGAAGTAGAGAGCGCGAGATGGAAACCGTCGTCGACCCCACCGTCTTCCGCCTGGCCATCTTCGTGCTGGCGATCTTCGTCGGCTACTACGTGGTCTGGAGCGTGACGCCCGCCCTGCACACCCCGCTGATGGCCGTGACCAACGCCATCTCCTCGGTGATCATCGTCGGGGCCCTGCTGGCCGCCGCGGCCCACGGTGGAAGCGCTGACCTCGCCGGCGGCGGCGCGATCCCGACCAACGTCTGGATCTCCAAGGGCGCCGGCGCCCTGGCCGCCGCCTTCGCCGCGGTGAACATCTTCGGCGGCTTCCTGGTCACCCAGCGCATGCTGGCCATGTACAAGAAAAAAGAGCCCGCCAAGGGCAAGAGCGGCCATTGAGCGCGCGTTCGGGGGATTTGAGATCATGAACGCCAACATCGCCGCCATCGCCTACATCGTCTCGGGCGTCCTGTTCATTCTAGCGCTGCGCGGGCTGTCGAGCCCCGAGACCAGCCAGGCGGGCAACCGCAACGGCATGATTGGCATGGCCATCGCCGTCGGCGTGACCCTGCTGACGCTGTTCAGCCAGGGCGTGCTCGACGCCATCACGCTCGGCCTGATCGGCGCCGGCGTCGCCGTCGGCGGCGTCATCGGCGCGATCATCGCCCGCCGCGTGGCCATGACCTCGATGCCGCAGCTGGTCGCCGCCTTCCACAGCCTGGTCGGCATGGCCGCCTGTCTGGTGGCCGTGGCCGCCATCTACACCCCCGCCGCCTACGGCATCGCAGAGCCGGACGGGACCATCCACCTGCAGTCGCTCATCGAGCTGTCGCTCGGCCTGGCCATCGGCGCGATCACCTTCACCGGCTCGGTCATCGCCTTCGCCAAGCTGAACGGCAACATGAGCGGCGCGCCGATCCTGCTGCCCGCCCGCCACCTGCTGAACCTGGCCATCGCGGTCGCCATCGTCGGCCTGATCGTGGTGCTGGTGATGAGCGGCGGCGCGGCCACCTGGGCCTTCTGGGCGATCTTCGCCCTGGCCCTGCTGGTCGGCGTGACCCTGATCATCCCGATCGGCGGCGCCGACATGCCGGTCGTGGTGTCGATGCTCAACAGCTACTCCGGCTGGGCCGCGGCGGCGCTGGGCTTCACCCTGCAGAACGTGACGCTGATCATCACCGGCGCCCTGGTGGGCAGCTCGGGCGCCATCCTCAGCTACATCATGTGCAAGGCGATGAACCGCAGCTTCATCTCCGTGATCCTCGGCGGCTTCGGCGCCGAGGACAGCGCGGCCGCCGCCGGCGGCAAGATCGAGACCCGCCCCGTGAAACAGGGCAGCGCCGAGGACGCGGCCTTCATCATGAAGAACGCGTCGAAGGTGATCATCGTCCCGGGCTACGGCATGGCCGTCAGCCAGGCGCAGCACGCCCTGCGCGAAATGGCCGACAAGCTGAAGGAAGAGGGCGTGGAGGTGAAGTACGCCATCCACCCCGTCGCCGGCCGCATGCCGGGCCACATGAACGTGCTGCTGGCCGAGGCCAACGTCCCCTATGACGAGGTGTTCGAGCTGGAGGACATCAACGCCGAGTTCCCGACCGCCGACGTGGCCTTCGTCATCGGGGCCAACGACGTGACCAACCCGGCCGCCAAGACCGACCCGACCAGCGCCATCTACGGCATGCCGATCCTCGACGTCGAAAAGGCCCGCACGGTGCTGTTCGTGAAGCGCGGCATGAGCTCCGGCTACGCCGGCGTGGAGAACGAACTGTTCTTCCGCGACAACACCATGATGCTGTTCGCCGACGCGAAGAAGATGGTCGAAGGGATCGTGAAGAACCTCTAGGTCCGAGGAGCGCCTATGACCCCGCTCCGCATCCAGCGCCTGATCGCCACCGTCTTCCTGGTGCTCGGGGGCTGGTGCCTGGTGGCGCCCACGATGGTCGCCGATCTCAGCCTGACGCCGGCCTGGCGCGCCCCGGACGCGCCGGTCGTGCCGATCATCGTCCGCTGCTTCGGGGCCCAGGCGGTGCTGGCGGGGCTGTTTGCCTGGTTCTCGCGCTTCACCCGGACGACCTTCCTGGTCTACGCGATCGCCCTGCTGCCGTTCTTCGTCTTCGACTACTGGTTCTACGCGGTGACTCCGGTGTTCAACGGCTTCATCCTGCTGGACGCGGCCGCGAACCTGATCATGCTGGCCATGTGCATTCTTGGCTGGCGCAGAGCAACGCCGGCCTGAGCAGAGTCTATTCGCGGCGCCCGGGGTTGCCTCGCGGGCTCTCAAAGAATAAACCGCCCGGCTTCCGGACATAATCTCGCCGGGTTGGGCCAGCATATCGCCGGCCTCAAGTTTACATGACCGTCGAAGCTGGTGCGTCAGACCTCGTCGCACCGTGCGTATAGCTCGACATGAACCACGAGGCCGATCCTTGTTGCGTGAATTGCTTACCCGCGAGAGCCGCTTTCCGCCCCTCTTGGGCACCGGCCTCGCCGCCGTCCTGATGGGCGCCGTCGCCGTCGTGTCCGCCCATGCCAGCCTGCCGTCCCGCGAAGAGGCGGCCGCGCGGCTGGTCCCGGCGGTGGCGCCGGCCGTCGCGGCCAGCCACCCGTCGATCGAACAGGCCAAGTTCGCCTTCGCCGCGCCGCTGGCCGGCTTCGCCGTCAACTCGCCGTTCGGCCTGCGCAAGATGCCGTGGGAAGAGGGCGGCCGCCTGCACGAGGGCGTCGACATCGCCGCCCCGGCCGGCACGCCGATCCGCGTCACCCTGGCCGGGACCGTCCTGCGCACCGGCGTCGACGGCGGCTACGGCCGGTTCGTCGAGGTCGCCCACGGCGACGGCCTGACCTCGCTCTACGCCCATCTCGGCCGCACGGCGCCGGGCCTGAAGGCGGGGACGCCCCTGCCGACCGGCGCGGTGGTGGCCTACGTCGGCGACAGCGGCCGCTCGACCGGCGCTCACCTGCATTTCGAGATCCGCGAGGGCGGGCGGCCGCTCAATCCGGCCGCCTTCATGGGCCGCACCTTCGCCACCGCCGCCGACCTGCCGCTGAGCGACGCCGCGCGGGTGCCGCGCGTGGTGCGCATCGCGCAGGTGTCCGACTGGCCCAGGGGCGTCGCCGCCCGGCCGCGCGCGGCTGATCGCGTCGTGGTCACGCCGGCCGCCGCCGACGGTCGCGTCCACGCGACCATCCTGCCGTCGGACGCCTCGGCCAAGATGCAGTCGCGCGACAAGGTCGCGCCGCTGACGCCGCCGTCGCCGCCGCCCGTGTTCGACCCGCACGCCGGCGACCTGCCGATCGGCCGGTCGGCAGTCGGCTAGACCGCGCGACGCTCGCCGCCGAGGCCCGCGCCCAGCCAGGCCCCGGTGGTCGACAGCACGACCGACGCCACGGCGAACCAGACCGGATGCGGAATGGCGATCACGTTGAAGATCGTCGCCGCGACGATGACGCCGCCGGCGATCCATCCGGCCAGCCGCCGCCGCCCGGCGACCGCCGCCGCCACCGCAGCCCCGTCGAAGGCGCCGAGCGTCATCGCCGCCAGCACCAGCGCGAACGCCCCGACCGGCAGGCCGGCGATCCAGGCCTTCATGCCGTCGGCGCTGGTCGGATCGAGTCCGGCGGGCATCGGGTAGAGCTTCCCGGAGATCAGTTCGATCAGGAACACCGTGGCGAACCCCGCCGCCACGCCCGCCAACACGCCCAGCACAAGTCTCAGCATATCGTCCTCCAGACCCTTCCTGTGGCGCGAGAGTTCCCTAGATTGAGGGCATGCTCAAGTTCGCCGGTCGGGGCGCGGCGGGCCTCGTGCTCGCGCTGCTCGTGTTCATCGCCTTCGGAGGCCTCATGTCCGCCGCCAGTTCCACGCCGCTGCGCGGCCGGATGATCGACATCGGCGGCCGCTCCCTGCACATGGTCTGCGCCGGACCGGCCGACGGTCGTCCGGTGGTGGTCATGGAAGCCGGGGCCTTCGGCCTGTCGGCCGACTGGGGGGCGGTGCAGGCGAAGCTGGCCACCCACGGCGTACGCTCCTGCGCCTATGACCGGGCGGGCCTCGGCCAGTCCGACCCCGGCCCCCGGCCGCGCGACGGCCTGGCCATCGCGGGCGACTTCGAAAAGATGCTGGCCGCCTCAGGCGAGCCCGGCCCCTACATCTACGTCGGCCATTCGATGGCCGGCCTCTACGCGCGGCTGTTCGCGGGGCGGAACCCGGACAAGGTCGCGGGGCTGGTGCTGGTCGACGCGGCGACGCCGGAGGCCGCGGAGATGGGTTCGGCGCGCAAGTGGATCGCGCGCTTCGGCGCGGCCTCCCGCGTGGCCGGCTGGGGCGCGTCCGCGGGGCTGTTCAAGCCGGTCGCGCCGTGGATGGGCGATCGCATCGGCCTGCCGGCCGAGGCCGCTGTCGCCAAGCGGCGCGCCTTCGCCTCCGGGCCGCACAATCGCTGGGCCGCCGAGGAAGTCATGCAGTGGCTGGCCGCGTCGGACCAGGCCGCGGCGTTGCCGCCTTATAATCCCGACTGGCCGGTGGCCGTGGTCACCGCCGGGCCCGCCGCCGGCCGCGAGGGCTGGAAGGCGGTGCAGTCCGCGCCCGCCCGGGCCTCGCAACAGCCCTACATCGTCAACGTCGACGCCGCCGGCCACGCCACCCTGCTGGGCGAGGGCTTCGCCGACGAGATCGTGAAGGCGGTGCTGTTCGTTCGCGACGCGGCTCAGGTTACGCAGTAGGCGACGGTTTCGATTTGCGGGGGTCCATGGACGCGGCGCTAGAGCTTTCCGGTGTGACCAAGCGCTACGGCGACTTCACCGCCGTCAACGACCTGTCGTTCAGCGCCCGCAGGGGCAAGATCCTCGGCTTCCTCGGTCCCAACGGCGCGGGCAAGACCTCGACCCTGCGGATGGTGCTGGGTCTCGTCGCGCCGACCTCGGGCGTGATCAACGTCCTGGGCGCGGCCGACGCGCGGACCGTGCGCGAACGGATCGGCTTCCTGCCCGAGGAGCGCGGCCTCTATCGCCGGATGACGCCGGTCGACGCCATCGTCTTCCTCGGCGGGCTGAAAGGCCTGTCCAGCGGCGAGGCCCGCCGGCGCGCGATGGCGCTGCTCGAGGCCCAGGGCCTCGGCCATGCCGCCAGACGCCAGATCCGCCACCTGTCCAAGGGCATGGCCCAGAAGGTCCAGTTGATCAGCGCCATCGTCCATGAGCCCGAGCTGGTCATCCTCGATGAGCCGTTCAGCGGCCTCGACCCCGTCAACCAGCAGGCGCTGGAGGCGGTGATCCGCGGCCTCGCCGACCGGGGCGCGACGGTGGTCTTCTCGACCCACGTCATGCAGCACGCCGAGCGGCTGTGTGATCACGTCGTCCTGCTGGCGCGCGGCGCCAAGGTTTTCGACGGCTCGGTGAGCGAGGCGCGGAGCCACGCGCCCCGCGCCCTGGTGCTGGAAGGCGCGCTGGACGCGGCGGCGGTCGCCGCCCTGCCGGGCGTCGAGTCGGTCGTTCCCGAAGGCCTCGATAGCGGCGGGACCCGCTACACCGCCGCCCTCGCCAGGGGCGCGTCGGGCCAGGACGCCCTGCGCGCGGCCCTGTCCGGAGGCCACGACATCACCCGCTTCGACATGCGCGAGCCGAGCCTGCACGACGCCTTCATTGCCCTGACCGGCGGGGAGGCGACCCAATGATCCGCCTGTTGCGCATCGCCGCGCGCGAATACGGCGCCTATGTCCGCACCGCCGGCTTCTGGCTGTCGATGCTGATGATGCCGGCGATCGGCGCGCTGTCGTTCGGCGCGCCCGCCTGGTTCGAGAAATCGGCCCCCGCGCCGGTCGTCGCCATCATCGATCACAGCGACGGCGGTTACGCTGCGCCCGTGACCCGCAGCCTGGAGGCCTCAAGGGCGGGTGCGTCCAGGATCACCGTCCTGCCGCCGCCCGCCGTCGCCGGCGAGGCCGAGGACGCCGCGATCCGGCGCTGGATGACCCAGGGCGTCTCCGGGGCCGACAGCCGCAAACTGACCGCCGTGGCGGTGATCCGGGGAAAGGGCGACGTCGTCCGGCTCGACTTCTGGAACAACAACCTCGCCGACCGGTCGCTCGAGCGCCAGGTCAGCGCGGCGCTGGCCGACGAGATGCGGACCCGGCGGCTGGCCCGCCTCGGCGTGGATCCGGCGGCGCTGAGGTCGGCCCAGGCGCTGGAGCCGACGGTGGCGTCGTTCTCGCCGAAGGCCGCCTCGGACGGCAAGGTCGGCCTGCGCGACCGGCTGCCGGGCATCGTCGGCTTCGGCGCGGCCATGCTGCTGTGGATGATGATCCTCACCGGGGCCGGCATCCTCCTCAACAGTGTCATCGAGGAGAAGTCGAGCCGGGTGCTGGAGGTGCTGCTGGCCTCGGCCTCGGTGCCGGAGATCATGTTCGGCAAGATCCTCGGCGTCGCCGGCGTGACCCTGACCGTGCTGGCCGTCTGGGCGAGCGTCGGCGGCACGGCGCTGGCGGTGGCCAATCCCGGGATCGCGGCGGACGTCTTCGCCGTCCTGACCTCCAACGGCCTGATCTTCTACTTCCTGTTCTATCTGGTCGGCGGCTACCTGATGTACGCGGCGATCTTCACCGCCGTCGGCTCGTTCTGCGAGACCACGCGCGAGGCCCAGACCCTGCTCGGGCCGATCATGGCTGTGCTGACCCTTCCGGTGGTCTTCCTGCCCCAGGCGATCCGCCGGCCCGACGCGCCGCTGCTGGAGACCCTGTCCTGGTTTCCGCCGTTCACGCCGTTCCTGATGACCGCCCGGGCGGCCAGCGCCCCGCCGCTGTGGCAGGTGCTGGGCACGGGCCTGCTGATGGCGGCCACGGTGGCCGTGGTGGTGTGGATCGCCGGCCGGGCGTTCCGGGCGGGGGCCCTATCGACCGGCAAGATCGACCTGAAGGGCCTGGTGCTGCGGATCCGGGGCGGGGAGTAGGCCCTGCGTGGTTCGAGACGCTCGCTTGAAGCTCGCTCCTCACCATGACGGGCACTGGTGTTCGTCATCCTGAGGAGCGATCCCTCAGGATCGCGTCTCGAAGGACGCACCAGCGCACCGCCGCAAAGCAAAAGGGCCGCCCGGTTTTCCGGACGGCCCTTTCGAATTCAGCTGTACGCCGGCCTACCCGCGCGGGGCGGGCTTCTTCGGGGCGGCGATGAGGCCTTCACGCTGCAGGCGCTTGCGGGCCAGCTTGCGGGCGCGGCGAACCGCTTCGGCCTTTTGACGGGCGCGCTTTTCCGAAGGCTTTTCGTAGGCCACGTGCCGCTTCATTTCGCGGAACGAGCCTTCGCGTTGCATCTTCTTCTTCAGGGCTTTCAGCGCCTGGTCGACATTGTTGTCGCGGACGAAAATCTGAACCAGGGGAGACTCTCCTTCGTACGGCCCGCCGCTAGCCGTGCGGCATGGCGGACGAAATGATTGTTTTGCCCCGGGAGAAGCCTCCCGTGGCGAGGCGCGCGAGATAGCAGAGGCGGGAAGGCTTGTCTATCGGCGACGGCGCGCGCGAGCCGGTGTAATGTAGGGGCATGATCGCATCTGACGACTGGGCCGTCCGCACCGAGCAGCAGGTTCTGGACGAAGCCCTCAAGCTGGCGCCCACGCGAGGCTGGGGGCAGGCGACGTTGCTGGCGGCCGCGAAGGCCTGTGGACTGTCGGTCGGCGACGCCGAACTGCTGTTCCCCAACGGTCCGAAGGACCTGGCCGCGCTGCTGTCGCGCCGGCACGACGCCCGGGCCCTGGCGGCCCTGCCCGATCCGGCGACGCTGAAAATCCGCGAGCGCATCCGCGCCGCCGTCATCGCCCGGCTCGACGCCGTCCAGGCCGACCGCGAGGCCGTGCGCCGCTGGGCCGGCTTCCTCGCCCTGCCGACCAACCTGCCGCTGGCCCTGCGCCTGCTGTGGGAGAGCGCCGACGGCCTCTGGCGCTGGGCCGGCGACACGGCCACCGACGAGAACCACTACACCAAGCGCGCGATCCTCTCGGGCATCCTGATCCAGGTGACGGCGCTGGACCTGCAGCTGGGCCGCATCGAGGCCCTGGCCGCGCTGGACGCCCGCATCCAGAACGTCATGGATTTCGAGAAGTGGAAAGCCGGCTTCAGGCCGTCGGACCTGGCGAAGGATTTCGTCGGGGCCCTGGCGAGGGTGCGGTTCGGGTAGGCGCGTTCGTGCGTGGTTCGAGACGCTCGGCTGATGCCTCGCTCCTCACCATGACGAATACCTTTTCGGCCCAACCCTCACCGTCATCCTGAGGAGCGATCCCTCAGGATCGCGTCTCGAAGGATGCACGCGCTCACAGCCGCTTCACCCGGTTCACATGCCCCATCTTCCGGCCCGGGCGCGGTTCGCCCTTGCCGTAGAGGTGCAGGCGCGCGTCGGGATCGGCCGCCAGCCTCGCCCAGTCCAGCACCTCGTCGCCGAGCAGGTTGGTCATCTCCACCGACACCGCCGGCGTCGTGTCGCCCAGCGGCCAGCCGGCCACGGCGCGGATGTGTTGCTCGAACTGGTCGACCTCGCAGCCGTCCTGGGTCCAGTGGCCGGTGTTGTGCACCCGGGGGGCGATCTCGTTGACCAGCAGCGTCCCGTCGCCGAGGTCGAACAGCTCGATGCCCATGACCCCGACGTAGTCGAGGCGGCCCAGCACCTCACCGGCGATCCGCTCGGCCTCGGCCTGCAGCGCCGGGGTGACCCCGGCCGGCGCGTAGGTGGTGCGCAGCACCCCGCCCTCGTGGACGTTCTCCGACAGCGGATAGAAGGCGGTCCGGCCGTCGCGGCCGCGCGCGGCGATGATCGACAGCTCGCGCGTGAAGGCGGCCCGGGCCTCGAGGATCGACGGCGCGCCCCCGACCGAGGCCAGCGCATCGGACGCCTCCGAGGCGTCGCGGATCCAGGCCTGGCCCTTGCCGTCATAGCCCTCGCGGCGGGTCTTCAGCAGCGCCGGCAGGCCGATTCGGGGCAGGGCGGCGTCGATATCGGCGGCGCTGTCGACCGGCGCGAAGGCCACGGTCGGGGCGCTGGCGGCGTTGAGGAAGGTCTTCTCCTCGACCCGGTCCTGGGCCACGGCCAGGGCCAGCGGACCCGGCGCCGTGGGAACGCCCTGGCGGTTCAGCGCCGCGACCGTCGCGGCCGGCACGTTCTCGAACTCGTAGGTGACCACGTCGGCCAGCGCCGCCAGCCGCGCCAGCGCGTCGGGGTCGTCATAGGCCGCGACGATGGTCTCGCGGCTGACGCGCGAGGCGGGCGAGCCTTCGTCCGGCGTCAGGATGACCACGTCCAGCCCAAGTCGCGCAGCGGACAGGGCCAGCATGCGGCCCAGCTGGCCGCCGCCGAGAATGCCGATGGTCGAACCGGGGGGCAGCGGAAAGGGCATCAGTCCTCGACCGTCTCGGCCACGGCCTCGGTCTGGCGCGCGGCGTAGGCGGCGACCCGCTCGGCCAGCGCCGGATCGGACAGGGCCAGGATGCGCGCGGCCAGCAGGCCGGCATTCTTCGCCCCCGCGGCCCCGACAGCCAGGGTGCCGACGGGAATGCCGCCGGGCATCTGGACGATCGACAGCAGCGAATCGAGGCCGTTCTGCAGCTTGCTCTCCACCGGCACGCCGAGCACCGGCAGGTCGGTCATCGACGCGGTCATGCCCGGCAGGTGCGCCGCGCCGCCGGCCCCGGCGATGATCACCTTGACCCCCGCGTCCCGCGCGCCGCGTGCGAAGGCGAACATCCGGTCCGGCGTGCGGTGGGCCGAGACGATCCTGGTCTCATAGGCCACGCCCAGCGCGTCGAGGCTGTCGGCGGCGTGCTTCATCGTCGGCCAGTCTGAGCGACTGCCCATGATGATGGCGACCGGCGGGCTTGCGCTCATAACGTGATCAATCCCTTGCCCGGACGTTGGAAAACCCTTCCCCGGAAGGCCGCGGAGTATAGGCGCCGCTTGTGACGCCGCAACCGATGCGTCAGATTCCCGTACGGGTGGGTAACAGGGTATGATTCTCGGATGAAAATCGGCGGCGCACGGGCAGAGTCCTTCTCCGCGATCCGCAAGCGCGCCCTCGCGCAGGCGGGCGCGCAGGCGACGGCGTCGTCGGCCGCCCCGGCCGACAAGACCGCCTTTCTCGGCCTGACCGAAGCCGACCTCACCCCGGCGGTGCAAGGCGCGATCAAGACCCTGCTGACCGAGGTCGACGACCTGCGCGGCGAGGTCTCGCGCCTCAAGGGCCGGCTGGCCGAGGTCGAGGCCCTGGCCGACCGCGACGTGCTGACCCCGCTGCTCAATCGCCGCGCCTTCATGCGCGAGCTGCACCGCGTCGGCGCCTTCTCCGCCCGCTACGGCTCGCCGGCCAGCCTAGTCTATTTCGACCTCGACGGCTTCAAGGGCGTCAACGACCGGTTCGGCCACGCCGCGGGCGACGCCGCCCTGCGCGAGGTCGCCGACCGCCTGCTGGCCAACACCCGCGAGACCGACGTCGTCGGCCGGCTCGGCGGCGACGAGTTCGCCGTCGTCCTCGTTCAGGCAGACATGGAGACCGCCGCCGGCAAGGCCGAGACCCTGCGCAAGGTGATCGAGGACCAGCCGATGAATCTCGGCGACTGGTCGGCCCCGATCCGCGTCAGCTACGGCATCCGCCCCGTCGAGCCCGGCATGGATCCGGAAACGGCCCTGGCCGAGGCCGATGCGGCGATGTTCGTGCGCAAGCGCGCGAGGGGCTAGGCGGCGGGCGATCGCCGCGTCGCTATTGCCGCAGAATCTTCCCCATCGGCCGGCCCCTGGCCAGCTCGTCGATGAGTTTGTCGAGGATGCGGATCTCGCGCATCAGCGGGTCGGCGACCTCCTCCACGCGCACGCCGCAGACCACGCCGGTGACCTTGCTCCGGTCGGGATTCAGCGCCGGGGCCCCGGTGAAGAAGGCCTCGACGGTCGTCTTGTCCGCCAGCCGGGCCTCAAGCTGGTCCTGGGTCAGGCCGGTCAGCCAGCGCAGGATCTCGTCGACCTCGGCCCTGGTGCGGCCCTTCTTCTCCGCCTTGGCGACATAGGCCGGATAGACCCCCGCGAAGGGCATGGCGTAGAGGCGGTGTCCGGTCATGGCGCTCCCTGCGTGGGCTTCCGTAGCGCCGCGCGGCTCAAGGCGGCTCGCGGCGACGTGCGCCCGGATGTCCTTGCGAGCATCTTTGCGCCGGCGGAACCGTCGTCAAGAACCGCCGCGTGATCCGCCCATGACGCATATCAAGGCGCGGCGACCGCAACCGCGCTCTCTGCCAGCCGTTAGCAGGCTCCATAGAAGAAAGAGACCACGCGATGATTCTTCCCACAGGCGCCACGGTGGCTGTCGTCGACGGCGGCAAGCTCGTGATGTTCCACAACACCGGCCATGAGACGGTGAAGCTCGAAGCCCTGCCGACGCCCGCCGTGGACAAGGGAACCGTATCGACCGGTCACCACGCCAGTTCGGCCAACCCCGACCATGACGCCCATGGCGAGGACGGCTTCGCCGCCGGCGTGGCGGCGATGCTCAACGCCCAGGCCCTGTCGGGCAAGCTGGGCGACCTGGTGGTGATCGCCGCGCCGCGCACGCTCGGCGAGCTGCGCAAGCACTGGCACAAGGCGCTTCAGGCCAAACTTCTCGGCGAGATCGCCAAGGACCTGACCGGCCAGACGCCGGACCACATCGCCTCGGCGATCCTGCACGCCTGAGGCGGTCAGGACCCCGGCGCGGGGACCGCTGCGCTCTCGAGATAGTCGAGGGCCGGGCGGTCCTCCGCCGGCGGGTTGGCCACGGCCTCATGATAGTCGGCCAGGAAGGCGCCGTGCGCCCCGGCGTAGTCGCACCAGGCCCGGGTCCAGACGCCCGCCGCGTAGTTGGCCCCGTAGTCCGTGCGGTCGCCCGTCTGCCTGATCACGCCGGTCAGGACGGCCCCCAGAAGCACCGACCACTCCGCCCGCTGGCGGGCCGCGACCGACCAGTTCGTCGCGCGTCTGTCGAGCTGTTCCCCGGGCAGCAGGAAACGTCGGTCGGGCTCGGCCGCGAAGATCTTCGCCATCTTCGCGACGTTGATGCGGATCCGCGAGTTCATCGCGTAGATGGCGTCGCCTTCGCGGCGGGGCGCGCGGACCGTCCCCACCATGTATTCCCCGAAGGCCTGCCAGTACTGCATTCGCGGCAGGGCGCAGACGTCGCCCGACTGCCAGGGCGGCGGGGTGTGCCGGTCGATCGGCGCGCGGGTGAAGCTTCGGGCCCGCTCCTCGCCGACCGCACGGGCGGCGTCCTCGGCCGTGCGGTCAATGTTCTGCTTGAAGTGAAGGATCAGGTCGGGCGGGCCGGAGTCCGCGGCGAGAGCCGGCGCGGCCATGAGCGCGAGAGCGAGAAGGCCGATCAGGGGGGAGCGATGTTTCACGCCCAAGGTTCAGCGATCGCACCGGTCGCGTCAACCGCGCATCCGCAGTCCAGTCGATCGGCTGGGGCTCGGCGCGCGGGACCATCCGCGAACCGTGCAAGGGCTGGCTGATCACCCGCCGGGCGGGCCGGCCCTGGAAGGAGGGGACATGCACCGCCTTCGGTGCGTGTCCCCATCCGGTGTCGGCTAGAACAGGCCCGCGCGCTGGGCGATGACGACGGCCGCGGCCACGAGGATCAAGGCCTGGATGATCGCGCCGAAGGGCGAGGGCAGGGGCAGCTTCTGTACGGCCCAGGCAATCAGGGCGGCGATGACCAGAACGATGATGGCGAAGATCAGGATAGACATGCGCGAATTCCCCAGGCGACCGTGTCGCGGTGCGGAAGGTTAAGCGTATGCTTGGCTGATCCGTTCCATCAGCCGGTCCGGGGACACGCACTGAAGTGCATGTCCCCGTTTGTTCAGAACACCAGAGCGCGGGCTTCCTTGACGTGCGGCAGGGCCTGGATGCGGGCCAGCAGGGCCGCGTCCGGGGCCTGGTCGACGCCGACCAGGGCGATCGCGTCGGCGTCGGCGCTGACCCGGCCGAGGTTGAAGGTGGCGATGTTGACGCCCGCTTCGCCCAGCAGCATGCCCAGCGCCCCGATGAAGCCCGGCTTGTCGAGGTTGTTGACGTACAGCATGGCCGGCGAGAAGGCCGCGTCCAGCTCCATGCCCTTGACCTCGACGATGCGCGGCGCGCCGCCGATCACCGTGCCGGCGAAGGAGCGCTTGCCCTTCTCGGTGGTGATGGTGATGCGCATCAGGCTTTCATAGACGGGGCTCTGCTCCTGGCGGCTCTCGGAGACGACGATGCCGCGCTCCTTGGCCACGGCCGGCGCCGAAACCATGTTGATCTCCGCCAGCATCGGCCGCAGCACGCCGGCCAGCGCCGCGCTGGTCATCGGCTTGACGTTCAGGGCCGCCACATCGCCCTCGTAGGCGATGTCGATGGCGGTGATGCCGAAGTCGACCATCTGGCCGGCGAAGGCGCCGATCTTCTCGGCCAGAGCCACGAACGGCTTCAGGCGCGGGGCCTCTTCGGCCGTGATCGAGGGGCTGTTGAGGGCGTTGGTCACCGCGCCGGTCAGCAGGTAATCGCTCATCTGTTCGGCGACCTGCAGGGCGACGTTCTCCTGCGCCTCGTTGGTGCTGGCGCCCAGGTGCGGGGTGGCCACCACCTTGTCGCTGCCGAACAGCGGGTTTTCCTTCGCCGGCTCGGTGACGAACACGTCGAAGCCCGCGCCGCCGATGTGGCCCTCGTCCAGCAGCTTGCGCAGGGCGACCTCGTCGACCAGGCCGCCGCGGGCGCAGTTGACGATCAGCACGCCCTTCTTCGTCTTCGCCAGCGCCTCGGCCGACAGGATGTTGCGCGTCTTGTCGGTCAGCGGCGTGTGCAGGGTGATGATGTCGGCGCGGGCCAGCAGGTCTTCCAGCTCGACCTTCTCGACGCCGATCTCGATGGCCCGCTCCGGCGACAGGAAGGGGTCGAAGGCGATGACCTTCATCTTCAGGCCCAGCGCCCGGTCGGCGACGATCGAGCCGATGTTGCCGGCGCCGATCAGGCCCAGCGTCTTGGCGTAGAGCTCCACGCCCATGAAGCGGTTCTTCTCCCACTTGCCGGCCTGGGTGGAGGCGTCGGCGGCGGGCAGCTGGCGGGCCAGGGCGAACATCATGGCGATGGCGTGCTCGGCGGTGGTGATCGAGTTGCCGAACGGGGTGTTCATCACCACGATGCCCTTGGCCGTCGCGGCCGGGATGTCGACGTTGTCGACGCCGATGCCGGCCCGGGCGATGACCTGCAGCTTGTTCGCGGCGGCGATCACGTCCTTGTCGAGCTTGGCGCCCGAGCGGATGGCGATGCCGTCGTAGTCGCCGATGACGGCGATCAGTTCATCCTTGGTCAGGCCGGTCTTGATGTCGAAATCGACGCCGCGGTTCTTGAAGATGTCGACGGCGGCGGGGCTGAGTTTGTCAGCGATGAGGACGCGGGGAGCCATGTGTTGGTCTCTTTCGGAAGAATGGAATGAAGGACCCCCTCCGGCCCTGCGGGCCGTCTCCCCGGGAAGGGGAGGATCACGGCCGCGGAGGCTCCCCCTCAGGGGGAGCTGTCACGCGGCAGCGTGACTGAGGGGGCTCGAAGTCAGGCGGCGGCCAGCTCGGCGGAGACCGATGCGAAGGCCCAGTCGAGCCAGGGCGTCAGCGCCTGCACGTCGGCCGTGTCGACCGTCGCGCCGCACCAGATGCGCAGGCCCGGAGGCGCCTTGGCGTAGCCGCCGATGTCGTAGGCGGCCTTTTCCTTCTCCAGCAGCGACGCCAGCTTCTTGGCGAAGTCGGCCTGGGCGTCCTCGGACAGGGCGGTGATCGCCGGATCCACGACCTTCAGACAGACGGAGGTGTTGGACCGGATGGCCTTGTCCCCGGCGAGGAATTCGACCCACGGCGTGACCGCGACCCAGTTCTCGAGCGCCTTCAGATTGGCTTCCGAGCGGGCCTTCATGCCGGCGAAGCCGCCGACGGTGTCGGCCCAGGCCAGCGCGTCCAGGGCGTCCTCGACGCAGAGCAGCGAGGGGGTGTTGATCGTCGCGCCGTCGAAGATGCCGGCGTTCAGCTTGCCCTTGTCGGTCATGCGGAACAGCTTCGGCATCGGCCAGGGCGGGGTGTAGCTCTCGAGGCGGGCGACCGCCCGCGGCGACAGGATCAGCACGCCGTGGGCGGCCTCCCCGCCGAGCGCCTTCTGCCAGGAGAAGGTCACGGCATCGAGCTTCGCCCAGTCGAGGTCCTGGGCGAAGGCGGCGCTGGTGGCGTCGCAGATGACGATGCCTTCGCGGTCCGCCGAGATGAAGTCGGCGTTCGGCACGCGCACGCCGCTGGTGGTGCCGTTCCAGGTGAACACCAGGTCGGCGTCGGCGCGGACCTTGGTCAGGTCGGGCAGCGCGCCGTAGGGGGCGTCGAGCACCTCGACGTCGGGCAGCTTGAGCTGCTTGGTCACGTCGGTGACCCAGTCCTTGCCGAACGATTCGAAGGCCAGCAGCTGGACCGGCTTCGGGCCCAGCATCGACCACATGGCCATCTCGACGGCGCCGGTGTCGGAGCCGGGGACGATGCCGATCAGGAAGTCGGCCGGAACGCCCAGCACCTCGCGGGTGCGGTCGATCGCCAGCTTCAGCTTCGCCTTGCCGGGCTTGCCGCGGTGCGAGCGTCCGAGGACGGCGTCCTTCAGTTTTTCGGGGGTCCAGCCGGGTCTCTTGGCGCACGGGCCTGAAGAGAATTCGGGGCGCGCCGGGCGCAAAGCCGGCTTCTGCGGAGTCGTGGTCACTGCGATGTCTCCCATCCTTGCAGATGGACTGCGCCCCGTTGGGGGGGCGTGGCCCGCCGCCGAAGAACTCCATTTCGCGGCGCCGCACAAGAGGCGTTTTTCGTCGGCCGTCGACAGGAACCGCTGGCGCCGTCGGGGCAGGGGCCTTACCTCCGACGCCTGGCGAGGGGGGAACGGGTGCAATCTCGGGCGCGCATAGACTGGGTGGTGCTGGGGGTCCTGGTGCTGATCTGGGGCTCGGCCTTCGCCGGCCTGAAGATCGCCGTGGGCGGCATCCACCCCTTCTGGGTCTCGGCCATCCGCCTGTGGGTGGCGACGATCACCCTCTGGCTCGTCGCCGCGGCGCGGGGCGAGCAGCTGCCGCCGCTGTCCTTCGACCGGCAGGGCGTCTGGTTCGCCTACGCCATGCTCGGACTGGTCGGATTCGCCGCACCGTTCTTCATGTTCTCGACGGCGGCGAAAAGCCTGCCGAGCGCGGTCAACGCCATCTGCAACGGCGCCTCGCCGGTGTTCACCGTGGTCATGGCCCACCTGTTCCTGCACGACGAGAAGCTGACGCCCCGCCGGCTGGTCGGGGTGGTCCTGGGCTTCAGCGGCCTGCTGGTGCTGGTCGGGCCGAGGCTGACCACGGGCGCGGCGCTCGAGGCCGGGGCGCTCGGCCTGGCGATCGGCGCGGCGGTCCTCTACGCGGCCTCGAACGTGATGATGCGCCGCACGCCGCAGGTCCCGTCGACCATCGGCGGGCTGATGATGTGCCTGACCGGCGCGATCTTCGCCACCGTCGGGGCCCTGGCGCTCGACGGGCCGCCGCCGATGCCGCCGATGGGGCCGCTGGCGGTCACGGCCGTGCTGGGGATCTTCTCCAGCGGCCTGGGCACGGTCGGCTGGGTCTGGCTGATCCAGCGCCGCGGCGCGGTGTTCACCAGCATGACGGTCTATCTGCTGCCGTTATGGGCGCTGGTGCTGGGGGTGGGGCTGATGCACGAGCGGCCGGGCTGGAGCGCCCTGGCGGCGCTGGCGCTGATCCTCGGCGGGGTCGGCCTGACCACCACGGTGTCGAAGAAGGCGGCTCAGGCCGCCTGAGTGACCCGCGCGGCGGCCCGGCTGCGTCGCCGCCAGGCGATCAGCGTGCCGACGAGGATGCAGATCAGGATGCCGATCGTCACCAGGTTGTTGACGATGGCGTAGAAGCGGTCGCGCTCCAGGGCGCTGACCAGATACCAGGCGTGCAGGCTGAACTGACCGGCCTGCAGCAGCATCGCCGCCCCGATCCACAGGCTGGCGTAGCGGATCGCCAGTGCGAGAAAACCCGCGGCCAGAACGCCGTCGGCGGTCAGCAGGGCGCCGGAAATCGCGTCCTGTTTCAGGAGATGATGAACGCCCAGGGCGATGATCGAGGTGATCAGCTTCAGGCTGGCGCCGAGACGCTCAGGCCGTCCGCCCTTCCACCACGCCAAGGCGCACACCAAGAACGTGGCGCCCCAGCCGACCAGTGGAATGAGCGAGTGATACATCTCTTGCGCCTCTACACGGAGTTAGAGGCGCAAGAGAGTTAAACTATCGCAACCTTCGACGTCAGCTGACCTGACGCAGGTCCAGACGGTTCTGCGGCGTGTCCGCTTCCGGCGGCTTGTCTTCCCAGCCGGTCATCTTGGTGCGAACGCCGATGCGCAGCTTCACATCGTTCAGTTCGTTGTGCACGGCCACGACGGCGGTGCGGGCTTCCGCCAGCGCGGCCATCGCTTCAACCAGCTTGGACGGGGCGGCGTCGCCCACCACGGCCGACAGGTTGAGGTCTTTGCGGGCCTTGAGCAGGTCCGCCATCAGTTCCGCCGCCTCGGTCATCGCCGCGTCGAGCGCATGCTCGGTCGCGAACAACTTACGGGCCACGCGTTGGGCAACAAAAGCTTTTTCCACCTGTATCCCTCCATCAACCGGCAGGCGAGATGAAGGTAAACGAAACCTTAATATCTGACTAGGTAAATAGATGGTTAAATTGTCGCGGAAGCGAAGCGTTAGGGAGATTGGGTCATAAGCGGGGGGTAAGGGGCTGCCTTTCCGGACCGATGACCCAGCAGACGGATACAACCCAGGCTTCCAGCCACGCGCCCTTCCAGGCGCGCGTGGCCAGTGTTGCGCTGGTCACGACGGTCGCGGTGCTGCTCGCAGCCTGCGGCGCCTTCATGATTCAGCAGTGGGCCGTCTCGCGACAGGAAGCCAAGACCAACACCGCCGCGCTGAACGCCGTGGTCGCGGATCTGGCGGCGCCGGCCCTGGCCCGCGGGGACGAGGCGGAGGCGCGTCGGGCCGTCCAGTCGGTCATCGCGGCGCCCGGCGTTCGTGCGGCCAGTCTGATCGACGACAAGGGGCGCATCCTGGCGGTGCATCGGGACCGTCGGCCGGCGTCCGCGTCCGAAACCACCATCCGGACCCCGGTGACCCTCAAGGGCCGCACGGTCGGCGCCCTGGTCACCACGGTGGAGTCGCCGAAGCTGGCCACCCTGCTGCCGCGCTTCCTGGCCCTGACCTTCGCCCTGTTCTTCGGCGCGGCCGGCATCGCGATGTTCGTGGCCAACACCCTGGCCCGCCGCATCAGCCGGCCGGTCAGCCGCCTGTCGCGGGCGATGGGCGAGGTGGCCGAGAGCGGCCGCTTCACGCCGGTCGCCGAGGACGCGGACGACGATCTGTTCCGCAGTCTCGCGCGGAGCTTCAACCAGCTGCTCGCCAAGCTGGACGCCAACGACCGCGACCTGCGCCGGACGATGGCCGAACTGGTCGAGGCCCGCGACCAGGCCAACGCCGCCAATGTGCTGAAATCCCAGTTCCTGGCCAACATGAGCCACGAGATCCGCACCCCGCTGAACGGCGTGCTGGCCATGGCCGACGTCATGGCGCGCGGCGAGCTCGATACGCGCCAGCGCGAGCGGCTGGGCGTGATCCGCGAATCCGGCGAGCTGCTGCTCAGCGTCATCAACGACGTGCTGGACCTGTCCAAGATCGAGGCGGGCCGTCTTGAGCTGGCGGAACACGACTTCTCGCTCGACGACATGGCCGAGAGCGCGGTCAGCGCCTTCTCCGTGATGGCCGCCGAGAAGAATCTGCGGTTCGGCATGACGGTCGACGAAAACGTCGCCGGCTGGTGGCGCGGCGATCCCGACCGGATCCGCCAGATCCTCAGCAACCTGCTGTCCAACGCGGTGAAGTTCACCGTCGAGGGCGCCGTGGCGGCGCGGTTCTCGCTGTCGCCGTTCGGCGAGCTGCGCCTGACGGTGTCCGACACCGGCATCGGCATCGCCAGCGACAAGCTGCCGACGCTGTTCGAGAAGTTCATCCAGGCCGACAATTCGACGACCCGGCGGTTCGGCGGAACGGGCCTGGGCCTGGCCATCTGCCGCGAGCTGGCCCAGTTGATGGGCGGGTCGATCTTCGCCCGCAGCATCGAGGGCGAGGGCTCGACCTTCACGGTCGACCTGCCGCTGCCGCGCGCCGAAGCCCGGGCCGAGACCGCGGTCGCGGAGTCGGCGGCCGAGGCGATCGAGGAGCGCAAGCTGCGCATCCTGGCGGCCGAGGACAACGCCACCAACCAGAAGGTCCTGCAGGCGGTCATGGAGCCGCTGGGCGTCGACCTGCACATCGTGGCGGACGGCCGCCAGGCGGTCGAGGCGTGGCGCCATGGCAAGTTCGACCTGATCCTGATGGACATCCAGATGCCGGTCATGGACGGCGTGGAGGCGGCTCGCACGATCCGCGCGGCCGAAGCCGCCGACGGGGGACCGAGGACGCCGATCCTGGCGCTCACCGCCAATGCGCTGGTGCATCAGGTGGAGTCCTATCTGGCCGTGGGGATGGACGGCCACGTCTCCAAGCCGATCGAACTGACGCGGCTTTACGAGGCGATCGAGTCCGCCCTGACCGCGGCCGCCGCGGCCCGCTCCGTCGCGGCCTGATCCGTCCCGGAAGCCTGAACGCCAGACAACGACAGCCTCAGAACCGTTTCAGGTTCCGCGTGTTTACCTCTGTGCATGGTCGTCCCTCCGAGGCGGCTCCGCACAAGAGGACATTCGTGATGAAGAAGTTTCTGATCCCCCTTCTGGCGGCCTCCGCTCTGGCCGGCGCCGCCCTGCCGGCCGCCGCCGCGCCCTGGACCGACATCAACCATCGTCAGGCCGCGCTCGACCACCGCATCGACCAGGGCGTCCGCAACGGCTCCCTGACCCGTCGCGAAGCGGCCGGCCTGCGCGCCGAGTTCCAGACCATCGCCCGGCTGGAATACCGCTATCGCCGGACCGGCGGCCTGCAGGCCTGGGAACGCGCCGATCTCGATCGTCGTTTCAACATCCTGAGCGCCAAGATCCGCTACGAGCGCCACGACCGCGACGACTATCGTCCGGGTCCTGGCCCCCGCCCGGGCCCCGGCTATGACGCCGACCGCGACGGTCACCCCGACCGCGTCGACCGGTTCCCGCACGACCCGCGCCGCTGGTAAGCCCCGACCAGCGCTGACGCGAAGGAACGCCCCCGTCTCCCCCCGGACGGGGGCGTTTTCCGTTGTCAGAGCCGCAGGAGGCTCTCGATCACGGTCACGGCTCGCCCGCGCAGCAGCACGCGGTCGCCACGGTGTTCGCAGTCGAGTTCGCCGCCGCGGCCCGGGTAGGCCTGCAGGAACCGCAGGTCGGCGCGGCCCAGCTTGCCGGCGAACAGCGGCGAGAGAATGCAGTGGGCCGAGCCCGTCGCCGGATCCTCCGGGATGCCCGAGCCCGGCGCGAAGAAACGGCTGACGACATCGTAGGCCGAACCCGCGTCCGCCAGGGCCGCGGCCGACAGGTTGCCCCGCCCGCCCGTGGCCTCGCCGGCGATCTTCTCCAGCGCCGCCAGATCGGGCTTCAGCGCCCGGACGGCCGCCTCATCGTCGAACAGGGCGACCAGATAGCTGCCGGCCCAGACCTCGGTCGGCGTCGCGCCCAGCGCCTCGACCAGCCCCTCCGGCACGGACGTCTGCCTGGGGATGCTGGCCGGGAAGTCCATCTCGTAGCGTTCGCCCAGACGCTTGACCGTGAGCGGCCCCGACTGTGTGTCGAAGGTGATCCGGTCGGCCGTGACGCCCAGCTCGGCGAACAGCACATGCGCCGCCGCCAGGGTGGCGTGGCCGCACAGCGGCACCTCCAGCGCCGGGGTGAACCAGCGCAGGCCGAACTGCGCCGGATCGTCCGTGGTCAGCAGAAAGGCCGTCTCCGCCTGGTTGTTCTCGGCCGCCAGCGCCTGCATCCAGCCCGCGTCCGCCCAGGCCGACACCGGCTCGACCACGCAGGCGGGGTTGCCCCGGAAGGGCGCGGAGGCGAAGGCGTCGACAGTCCATTGGCGCATGAGCGGAGTTCCCGGATAACGAAGAAACGCGATAGGTGGGCGTGATGACCTTCGAACTCAATGGCGGCAAGCTGCTTGGCCTGTTCGCGCCGATCTGGGCGCTGCTGGCGCTGTCGTGGCTCGTCAACCGCGACGCCTTTCTCGCCGATCCGGTGAACGTGTCGATCACCGCCGGCATCCCGTTCGTCGCGACGGGCGCGCTCTGGCTGTTCGGCCGGCGCCGGTGGAGGCTGGAGCTGACGCCGACGGCGCTGATCCATCACACGCTCGGTCGCACCGAGGTGTTCGACTGGTCGCTGATGGGGCCGATCGGCGTCAGCCGCGTGTTCGGCCTTGATCTGGTGTCGCCCTCGACGCTTCACTTCGCCTACGCGGGCGGCGGCCTGCTCGGCCCGGCGGGCCAGGTGCTCGGCCGCCGGCTGCTGTGCGTGTTCGGCGACGGCGGGAGCGATCGCCTGCTGCGCCAGATCGAGGACTACCGCCGCCTGCACGGCGTCTGAGGAGGGAGCGATGCCCACCGAACTGCGCACCGGCGACGGCTATGTCGTCAGCGACGACCCGGCCCTGTTCGATCTGCCGCGCGCCCATCGCTGGATCAGCGAGGAGTCCTACTGGGCGAAGCAGATCCCCTACCTGACCTTCGCCACGGCCGTCCGCAACAGCCTGACCTTCGGCGCCTACGCCCCGGACGGCGAGATGGCGGCCATGGCCCGGGTGGTCACCGACCGGGCGACCTTCGGCTGGCTGTGCGATGTGTTCGTCGACGAGGCCCATCGCGGGCGGGGGCTGGGCAAGGCGCTGATGGCCTTCTTCAAGACCCATCCCAACCTGCAGGGCTTCCGCCGCATGCACCTGGCCACGGCCGACGCCCATGCGCTCTACCGACAATACGGCTTCAGCGACCTGACCGGCGCCGACCGCTGGATGGAGATCCGCGATCCGGAGGTCTACACGCGGAGTGCGTCCTTCGAGACGCGATCCTGAGGGATCGCTCCTCAGGATGACGGGCCAGGGTGGGCTGCAAAACTCTTCGTCATGGTGAGGAGCGAGCCTCAAGCGGGCGTCTCGAACCCCGCACACGTCCGGGGACACGCACTGAAGTGCATGTCCTCGCTCAGCCCGGCTCCACCACCGTCACTTCCGGCCAGCGGGTCCGGGCCGAGGTGGTCGTCTTGGCCCAGCCCTTCGCCAGGGGCCGGTTCGGATTGGGCCGCAGCGTCATGGCGAACACGTCCTCCAGGCCGAACGGCGCCTTGATGGTCAGGCTGTCGTCGGGCTCCAGCCGCACGCCGACGCCGAAGGCGGGTGCGACGAACCGCGTCAGAGCCTCGGTGCTGTTCGACAGCGGCGCGTAGGGTTCGCCGAAGTGGTCCTCGAACCACAGATGCACCCGCGCCTGGTTGCGCACCTCGACCAGCTCGTTGAGCGGCGATGGAAAATGGGCCGCGGCGCGCTTGATGAACACGTCCTCGGCGTCCCAGCTGGTGTCCGGGTCGAAGTAGATCAGGTCATAGTCGCGCACGCCGTAGTCGGGCTCGCGTCCGGTCACGTGGTTCCAGATGCGCTGGTAGACCGCGCCGGAGACAATCAGCCAGTCCGGCAGGTCGAGCTCGCGCGCGCCCGTCAGCACGGTCATCATCGAGGGCGAGGCGCGGAGGATGTCCTCCAGCTGCTGCTCCAGCGGTCGGCTCATCTGTCCCTCATCGGCCAGGCGTGATCCAGCGGCCCGTGGCCGGAGCCGAAGCCCGGCGCGCGCAGCATGGCCTCGTGAACGTAGTTCCAGGCCCGGGCCACGGCGGCCGTCAGTGGCAGGCCCTGGGCCAGGCCGGCGGCGCAGGCCGAGGCGAGCGTGCAGCCGGTGCCATGGGTGTGGCGGGTGTCGAGCCGCTCGCCCTCGAAGAGGGTCTCGCCGTCGGCCGTCAGCAGGATGTCGACCACACGGTCGCCGCCCACATGGCCGCCCTTCATCAGCACGGCCCGCGCGCCCAGCGCCAGCAGCGCCTCGCCGGCGCGGCGCTGGTCGTCGGGGGTGGCCACGCGCAGACCGGTCAGGGCTTCCGCTTCCGGCGCGTTGGGGGTCAGCAGCGCCGCGCGCGGGACCAGCAGGGCCTTCACCGCCGCCACCGCCTTCGCCTCAAGCAGCGATGCGCCCCCCTTGGCGACCATCACCGGATCGATGACGGCCGGAATGTCCGCGGCGCCGCCGAGCAGCCGCGCGACCAGCTCCACCGTCGCCACGTCGCCCAGCATGCCGGTCTTGATCGCGTCGGCGCCGATGTCGTCCAGCACCGCCCGGGCCTGGGCCTCGATGATGTCCAGCGGGATCGGGTGCACGCCCGTGACGCCGAGGGTGTTCTGCACGGTGATGGCGGTGATCGCCGTGGCCGCGTAGCCGCCCAGCGCCGTGACCGTCTTGATGTCCGCCTGGACGCCCGCCCCGCCCCCGCTGTCGGACCCGGCGATGATCAGGACGCGGCCGCGAGGGGAATCAGGAGAGGGCATGGAAGGTTTGTATCGCTCTCCGCCCGCGATGGGCAGGGTGCGTGGTTCGACACGCACCCTGCGGGTGCTGCTCACCATGACGTGCACAGAGCTACGTCATCCTGAGCAGGCCGCGCAGCGGCCGTGTCGAAGGACGCACGCCAATGAAGACGGGCGCCTAGCCGTCCATCGCGCCCTGAACCGCGAGCGCCTGGACGGTCTCGCGCACGTCATGCACCCGCACGGCCGCGACGCCGGCGCGGGCGCCCTCGAGCGCGACCGCCAGGGACCCGCCCAGCCGGTCGTCAGCGTCGGTCGCGGTCCGGTCGATCGCGGCGATGAACCGCTTGCGGCTGGCGCCGAGCAGCACCGGGAAGCCCAGCGCGACGAAGCGAGGCAGGGCGCGCAGCAGGGCGAGGTTGTGCTCGAGCGTCTTGCCGAAGCCGATGCCGGGGTCGAGCCAGATCTTCTTCCGCGCCACGCCGGCGGCCAGGGCGGCGTCGGCGCGGGCCAGCAGGAAGGCCTCGACCTCTGCGACCACGTCGTCGTAGCGCGGCGCGTCCTGCATCGTGCCGGGCTCGCCGCGCATGTGCATCAGCACCACGTCGCAGCCCAGCGCGGCCGCAACGGCCGGAGCGTCCGGCGATCCGCGCAGGGCGCTGACGTCGTTCCAGATCGTCGCTCCGGCGGCCACGGCGGCGCGCGCTACGGCGGGTTTGAGGGTGTCGATGGAGATCGGGACGGCGCTTTCGGCGCGGAGCGCGGCGATCAGCGGGACCACGCGGTCCAGCTCTTCGGCCTCGGGCACCGGCGCGGCGCCCGGCCGGGTCGACTCGCCGCCGATGTCGAGAATGTCCGCGCCGTCGGCGATCAGCCGCCGGGCATGGGCCAGCGCGGCGCCCAGGCCAAGATGGCGGCCGCCGTCTGAGAAGCTGTCGGGCGTGACGTTGACGATGCCCATGACGCGGGGGGATGGCATCTAGGTGCTCCCCTGTAGGCTCGTTCCCTTCCCCCTGGAGGGGGGAAGGGTCAGGGATGGGGGTGGTGCAGGTTCAACCAGCACGGTGATGGGAAAGGGGGGCTCAGCCGCCGGCGCCGCGACGTTGACAGACCTCCACCCCCATCCCCGGCCCTTCCCCCCTCCAGGGGGAAGGGGGAGGACCGGGAGGAGCATCAGTCCTGCGACCGCGCCACCACGCCGCCCGGACGGGGCGACAGGGGCACCGAGGCGTTGGGGCCGCTCGGGCGCTTCTCGGGTTCCTCGCGGTTGGGCATGACGCCCTTCATCGCGTTGGTGATCTCGTCGCCGCTGAGGGTCTCATACTCGAGCAGGGCCTTGGCCACCTTGTGCAGGTCCTCCAGCCGCTCGGTCAGGATCCGGCGGGCCTCGTCGAGGCCTTCCTGGACCAGCCGCTTGACCTCGCTGTCGATCAGCCGGGCCGTCTCTTCCGAGACGTTCTGGGTGCGGGCCACCGAATGGCCGAGGAACACCTCTTCCTGGTTGTCGCCGTAGGCCACGGTGCCGAGCTTGTCGGAGTAGCCCCACTGGGTGACCATCGCCCGGGCCAGGCCGGTGGCGGCCTTGATGTCGCTGCTGGCGCCGGAGGTGATGTTCTCCTTGCCGAAGATCAGCTCCTCGGCGACGCGGCCCGCCATCATGATCGCCAGGCGGCTGGTCATCTGGGCGTACTTCATCGAGTAGCGGTCGCCTTCGGGCAGCTGCATGACCATGCCGAGCGCACGGCCGCGCGGGACGATGGTCGCCTTGTGCACCGGGTCGGCGCAGGGGACGCTCATCGCCACCAGGGCGTGGCCGCCCTCGTGATAGGCCGTCAGCTTCTTCTCTTCCTCGTTCATGGCCATCGAGCGGCGCTCGGCGCCCATCATGACCTTGTCCTTGGCCATCTCGAAGTCATCGTGGGTGACCATGCGGCGGTTCTTGCGCGCGGCCAGCAAGGCGCCTTCGTTGACCAGGTTGGCCAGGTCGGCGCCGGAGAAGCCGGGCGTGCCGCGGGCCAGGGTGCGCACGTCGACGTCGGCCGCCAGCGGCACGTTGCGCATGTGAACGCGCAGGATCTTCTCGCGGCCCGTGACGTCGGGGTTGGGCACCACGACCTGGCGGTCGAAGCGGCCCGGACGCAGCAGGGCGGGGTCGAGCACGTCGGGACGGTTGGTCGCGGCGATCAGGATGATGCCTTCATTGGCCTCGAACCCGTCCATCTCGACCAGCAACTGGTTGAGCGTCTGTTCGCGCTCGTCGTTGCCGCCGCCCACGCCGGCGCCGCGATGGCGGCCGACGGCGTCGATTTCATCGATGAAGATGATGCAGGGCGCGTTCTTCTTGGCCTGTTCGAACATGTCGCGGACGCGGCTGGCGCCGACGCCGACGAACATTTCCACGAAGTCCGAGCCGGAAATGGTGAAGAAGGGCACGCCGGCCTCGCCGGCGATGGCGCGGGCCAGCAGCGTCTTGCCGGTGCCCGGAGGACCGACCAGCAGCGCGCCCTTGGGGATCTTGCCGCCCAGTCGCTGGAACTTGGACGGGTCCTTGAGGAAGTCGACGATCTCGGTCAGGTCGTCCTTGGCCTCCTCGACCCCGGCGACGTCCTCGAAGGTGACCTTGTTCTTGTTCTCGGTCAGCAGGCGCGCCTTGGACTTGCCGAAGCCCATGGCCCCGCGGGCCCCGCCCTGCATCTGGCGCATGAAGAACACCCACACCGCGATCAGCAGCAGGATGGGGAAGGCCTGGATCAGAATGTTGAGCAGCAGCGAGCGCTCGCCGGTCTTGAAGTTGATGTTGACCCCGCGGGCCTCCATCCGCTTGACCAGATCGGCGGAGTCGGCCGGCACGACGACCGTGAAGGCCTTCTTGTCCTGGGTCACGAGATCGACCGACGCGCCGTGGAAGTTGGCGCTGGCGATCTGGCCGCGATCCACCTGGGCCAGAAGGTCGGAATAGGAATGGGCCTCGGGGGCGGGGGTCGTCCCGGGCGCGGCGCCGCCACGCGCCACCATGCTCCACACGCCGGCGGCGATGATGACGACGAACGCCCAGATGGCCAGATTCCGCAGGTTCATGCGCTCAAACTTCCTGTGTTACCGACCACAAGATAGGGCGGCCGGTCCGATTTCGCCACGCGCGCGATTCGTCACGGGGCAGGTTCGCTGTCTACGCCCCCCGTCGCCGCGTCGAAACGGGCCAAAGCGAGGGCTTGAACACGAACCGAAGGCCGCTCTGCAAGGATCGGGCAAGTCACGGTCCCTTGGGCGTCAATTGTGACGGGCAGGGTCGGACGGGCGGCGGCGGGGACGGCGGCCAGCCTTCTGCGCTCGCTTTCCGGCAGTTTCGCGGCGCGCCCGGCCAGCGCCGTCACGGTCAGGCCGGGCCGCCCGGCGCGGACGGCGAACCGGCCGTCCCAGATCACCTCCCGGCCCTCGGGCAGCGCCAGCGGTGCGAGGCCGCCGCGCGTGATCTCGCCGGCGTCGCGCATCACGGTGATGTCGGTCCAGCCGACCTCGATCCGCGCCCCGGCGAGGGTGACGGTGAACGGATCGCCCCGCCGCAGCGCGTCGACGATGCGCGACAGGCTGGCCCCGCGCGGCGGCCGCGCCGTCCCGGCCGCGCAAAGGGCGGCGGCGGCGAGGGTGGAGGGGGCGGTAGATTTGGCCAAAACCAATCCTCCCCACGACGTGGGGAGGGGGACCCTGCGGAGCAGGGTGGAGGGGGCAGGGCGAACGGCGGCGGTCGCGTCCTGAATTCCGGTCTGTCCGGACGTGTCCGCGCCGGCCCCTCCACCACGCTCGGCGTGGTCGCCCTCCCCGCCTCGCGGAGAGGATTGAGCAGCCCTCGCCCTTGCCCGCGCGAACCGCAGGTCCTCGTTGGCCGGATCGTCGATCCAGGTCTCGCCGGCCTCGTTCAGGTACTGCCGCAGCGCCGCGCGGCTGACGCCCAGCAGGGGGCGTAGCAGGAACAGGCCCCGCCCCTCGGGCCAGGCAGGCGAGGGGGCCCAGACCCGCGCGTCCGGGACGGTCGAGCCGCCGGCGCGCATCGCGGCCGACTCTGACAGGTCGTCGGCCGTGTGGCCCATCAGCAGAACCCGCGCGTCGAGCGCCCGCGCCGCGTCCGCCAGCAGGGCGTGGCGGGCGTCCCGGGCCGCAGCGGGCAGGCCCGTGGCGGGCTTGTCGCCGGTCCAGGCGAGCGCCCGGAAGCCGACGCCGAGCCGGGCCGCCGTCTCGCGGCACCGCGCGGTCCAGCCCGCGCTGGCGGGGTTCAGGCCATGGTCGACGGTCAGGGCGACGACCGTCCGCCCGCGGGCGTCGGCCCAGGTCTTAACGATCCGCAGCAGCGCCAGCGAATCCCCGCCCCCTGACAGCGCCACGGCCAGCGGCGCCGCCGAGGCGGACCTCAGGCGGCGGTCGAGGATGGGGAAGATCGATTGCAGCAAGGTCCCTGCGTCCTTCGAGACGCCCCGGATCAAGTCCGGGGCTCCTCAGGATGACGAATTCCGGGGGCTGCAGAAATCCCCGTCATGGTGAGGAGCGGGTGCGTCAGACCCCCCCCGGACTGGATCCGGGGCTCGAACCACGCACGATCACGCCGCGCACTTGGCCTGGGCGCGGACGGTCTGGGCGCGGGACAGCACCGACGCCGGGGCCTTGGGATAGCGGCGGGCCAGTTCGTCGAGCGTCTGGCAGGCGTCGGCGGGCTTCTTCAGCGCCACCAGCGAGCGGGCCAGCTCGAGCGTCGCGTCGGGAGCCCAGGCGGTCTTCGGCCAGCCGCGGATGGCGCCGATGAAGGCCCCGGCCGCGTCGGCGTTGGCGCCGCGCACCGACAGGGTCTTGCCCAGCCAGTAACGGGCTTCCGGGCCCTTCTCGGTGTCGCCGTAGCGCTTCACGAAGGCGCTGAAGGCGGTTTCGGCGGAGTCGTAGTCGCCGTTGAGCATGAAGCTGCGCGCCCGGGCGAAGTCGGCGTCGGGATCGCCGGCGTCCTCGACGGGAGCCGCGTCATTGGCGGCGGCCTGCTGGCTGACGACGGTCGTCTCGATCTGGGTCGCGCGGGCTTCCAGCGCCGCGAGGCGGTCGGCCAGGGCGCGGTTCGAGGTGTCCGAGGCCCTGAGCGCCTTCTGGGCCTGCTCGAGCTCGAAGGTCAGGGTCTCGTTGGCGCCGTTCAGCTTGGTCAGCGTCTCTTCCAGGTCGGCGACGCGGTCGGTCAGGGCCTGGATCTGGGACTCAGTCTCGGCCGGCATGACCACCACCGGCTTTCCGGTGTCGCGGCCCTGGAAGACGATCGCGCGCAGTTCGCGCACGACCTTTTCCATCTTGTCGAGCCGCTTGACCGAGCGGTCGTCCAGCGGATCGGGCATCGGCGTCTGCGACCAGGCGGCGGCGGCGCCGAGCGACAGGGTCAGGGCGGCGAAGGCGGCGAGGAGGGTTTTGCGCGTCATGGCTCGAAACTGGCTCTAGTGCGGCGTCGAAATTACGGCGTGGACCCGAAAAGCAAAGAGGGGACCGCGATGACCGCGGCCCCCTCCCGGCTTTTCAGCGATCGGGGCGGCGTTAGCGCGCGCCCTCGACGATCACGGTGTGGCCGTTGCGGTTGTGGGCCCAGGCGGTCTCGTCGGAGCCCGGGTCGATCGGGCGTTCCTTGCCCCACGACAGGGTGACGATGCGGCTGGAGGCCACGCCGCGGCTGGCGAGATAGTCGCGCACCGCGTTGGCGCGGCGGGCGCCGAGGGCCAGGTTGTATTCGCGGGTGCCGCGTTCGTCGCAGTTGCCCTCGATGCGCACCTTCACGGCCGGGTACTGGCGCAGCCAGTTGGCCTGGGCGTCCAGCACCGGCATGGCGTCGGAGCGGATCTCGTAGCTGTCGAGGTCGAAGTAGACGAAGTCGCCGACGTTGATGACGAAGTCCTGCACCGAGCCGGGCAGGGCGCGCGTGTCGATCGGACCCGCGCCGCCGCCGGGCGTGCGCGGACCGGCCGGGCCGGGACCGGCCGACGGGCCGGGTCCGGGCGTGTCCTTGGGCTTCGAGGCGCAGGCGGCCATCGAAGCGGTGGCGGCGACAATAAGCGCCAGTCTAACGGCGCGTTTGGCGTCGAAGCTCATGAGCTTCCTCCTCCGGATTTGATCTATCGCGCCATTAGTGACGCAAAACAGCGAACTAACGCGACAAGAAACTCTGACTTGATCTCACAATGGCGTCAGGCTGGGACCCAACAACCACAATCACCGGTCAGTTGAGCAGCGGCGACCATGCGGGGTCTGAACCCGAGCCCTGGTACGGCGCCGGACGCAGGATGCGGCCGGTGATGTCCACCGTCCACAAACGCGGCGGGCCGCCGGGCGTTTCACGGAAGAACATCAGCACCCGGCCGTTCGGGGCCCAGGTCGGACCCTCGTCGAGATAGCTGGTGGTGAGGATCCGTTCGTCCGACCCGTCCGGCCGCATCACGCCGATGTGGAAGGTCGAGCCCGTCTGCTTGGTGAAGGCGATGAAGTCGCCGTTGGGGCTCCAGACCGGGGTCATGTAGCGGCCCTGGCCGTAGGAGATGCGCCGCGCGCCGCCGCCGTCGGAGCCCATGACATAGAGCTGCGGGCTGCCGCCGCGGTCGGAGTTGAACACGATCCGCGAGCCGTCCGGCGAGAAGCTGGCCGAGGTGTCGATGCCCGGATCGCTGGTCAGCCGGGTCTGCGACCGGGTGGCGAGGTTCATCACCCAGATGTCGGTGTTGCCGCCGCGCTCGACCGAGAAGGCGACACGGCCGCCGTCGGGCGAGAAGCGCGGCGCGAAGACCATGCCGGGGAATCGGCCGATCGTCTCCTGGCGTGCCGTCTCGATGTTGAACAGATAGATGCTGGAGCCGGTGGGCCGCAGCGCCATGTAGGTGATCTCCTGGCTGGTCGAGGAGAAGCGCGGCGTCATCACCACATAGCTGCCGTCGGTCAGGCTGGAGGGATTGGCCCCGTCCTGGTCCATGATCATCAGCCGCTTGACGCGGTTGGCGCGCGGGCCGCTCTCGGCGACGAACACCACGCGGGTGTCGAAATAGCCCTTCTCGCCGGTCAGCCGCTCATAGACCGCGTCGCTGATCTTGTGCGCCACGCGGCGCCAGTTCTCGGGCGTCGAGGTGAACTGCAGGCCCAGCAGCTGCTCGCCGGAGAACACGTCCCACAGGCGGAAGTCGACGCGCAGCTTGCCGTCGGCCTCGACGGTGATCGCGCCGTTGATCAGGGCCTGGGCGTTGATCGCCTTCCAGCCGGCGAAGTCGGGCTGGATGCCGATGTCGAGGTTGCGCTCGGGGAAGGCGGCGTTGTCGATCGGCGCGAACAGGCCCGAGCGGTCGAGGTTGCCGGCGATGACCTGGGCCATCTCCGCGCCGCGGGTCGAGCCGGTGAAGGCGGGAATGGCGATCGGCAGCGGCCGGACCTCGCCCTGATTGACGTCGATCTCCACATCCGCGCGGGCCATGCCGGGCAGGACGGCGCCGGCCATGAACAGCGCGAAGAGGGCGGCGAGGACGGGTCTGAAGGTCATCGGGGCACTCCGGTCAGCGACTGGCGCAAACCTGGTTGGCGTTGAAATTGACGGTGACTTTCTCACCGAAGAGCTCGGGTGGGAAATTGGGGAAGGGTTCTGTCATTCGTATGGCGCGAATGGCGGCGTCCGATCCGGCCCGCGTCAGCGAGCCCGGCGGGGCGCTGCCGCCGGACGACACCGGGTCGCCGAGCAGCCGGCCGTTCGGCGCGACGATGAAGCTGACCTTGATGTTCACGTCGGCCCCGCCCTCGACGAGGCAGTTGGGATTCCAGCGCCGGCCGAGGTCCGTGCCGAGCGTCAGCAGGTAGCCCTTGGCCCCGGCCGACGGACCGGTGCTCGTGCCGACGGCCAGGGTGCGGTCGCGTTTGCCGGTTCCGCCGCCGCCGCCGGTCTGCGGGCGCGGCGCCGGTCGGCGGACGCTCTGCACGTCAGCCATCAGCCGGTCGAGGTCGAGCGCCGGCTTGTGCGCGGGCGTCGGGGTCGGGGTCGGTTTCGGCGGCGTCTTGACCGGCGGCCTGGGCGTGGGATCGGGCAAGGGCGGGGCCACCGGAACCGGTTCGGGCTCTGGCGCCGGCTCGGGCAGGACTTCCTCGCCGGCCGACATCTCCTCGACGTTGGCCTGTTCGGCCGGCCGCGCGTTCGGCGGGCCCTGGGTGACGATGGTGATCGGCACGCCGCCCGGCGGCTGCGGCGGCTTCTTGAACCAGATTCCGGCCAGGATCACGAACGCGAACAGCCCCACATGCACGAGCAGCGAGGCCAGCAGCGCCGGAGACATGTTGTGGCCCTCGCGCCGGCTCATCGGCGCGTCCCATGGTCCGGGAGGGGGCAGCCCCGCATCATTTTGCGGGAATCTCGGCGGGCGACGGCACGGCCGCCGGGCCCGAGGACGGACCGCCGGTGTCGGTGATCAGGTTGATCTTGGAGAAGCCGCCCGTCGACAGGGCCGCCATGACCCGGGCGACGACCTCGTACGACGCCTTGCCGTCGGCGCGGACGTAGATCGGCTTGTCGTAGCCGGCGTTGGCCATGGCCGCGAGCCGGGGCTTGAGCGCCGCGAACGGGATCTGGCTCTCGCCGACGAACAGACCACCGTCGGCCTTGATCGTCAGGGTGATAGGCTCGGACTGGTCCTGCATCGCGCCGGCCTCGGTCTTGGGCAGCTCGATGGGCACGCCGCTGGTCAGCAGCGGGGCGCTGATCATGAAGATGATCAGCAGCACCAGCATCACGTCCACGAGGGGCGTGACGTTGATCTCGCTGAGCGCGCCGCGCCGGCCGCGACCGCGCCGGCCGCGCCGCTTTCCGACCGCGCCGAAGGCATCTGTGGACGACAGGGCCATGGCTCAGATCTTCTCGGCCAGGCGGCGCTGGATGGCCGTCGACAGGTCGTCGGCGAAGCCTTCCAGCCGAGCGGCGAACTTGCCCGCGTCGGTCGAGAACTTGTTGTAGGCGATGTAGGCCGGGATGGCGGCGGCCAGGCCGATGGCGGTGGCGAACAGGGCCTCGGCGATGGCCGGGGCGACCACGGCCAGCGAGGTGTTCTTCTCGATCGCGATGTTCTGGAAGGCGTGCATGATGCCCCACACGGTGCCGAACAGGCCGATGAACGGCGAGGCGGTGGCGACGATGGCCAGGCTGCCGAGGCCATCCTCGACCTTCTGGCTCTCGCGGGCGATGTTGCTGTCGAGCACCCGGTCGATGCGCTGGATCAGCAGGGCGGTCTGGGTGTCGCCCATGGCGCCGCGCGCGCGGGCTTCCTTCCACTCCCGCAGGGCGGCGTTGAGGAGCTTCGGCAGCGGATGCTTCGACCCCGCCGATTCCTGGCCGACTTCCTCAAGCGGCCGGCCCGAGCCGACCTTGTCCTCGAACCGGTTGGCCTCGGCGTTGAGCGACCCGAAACGGAACAGCTTGTCGATGATCACCGCCCAGGACCACAGCGAGGCGAGGGCCAGGCCGATCATCACCAGCTTCACCACCCAGTCGGCGTTGCCCCACAGGGTGACGATGGAAAAGGTGTCGGCCGTAATCGTCTGGGCGTCCATGCGGTCGTATCCCCCGGGGGTCAGATCAGCCGCGATTCAGGCGTGCGGCTTTGGTGAAACTATGGCGCGGGCCTTAACAGGCCTTAACCCTCTTCCTTGCAAAACCAGGGCCGCAAGGCCTCGACAAGGCCCGGCGGCGGCTTGCGCGGCTTTCCGTCGAGACTGATGCAGGCGGCCGACACCTTCGCCGTGGCGATCAGCACCTCGCCCAGCATGATGCGCTGGCTGATCTGCAGGCGCGGGCCCTTCGCCTGGTCATAGGTGGTGATCACCTGCAGGGCGTCGTCGATCTTGGCCGGCCGTTTGAAGTCGATCTCCATCCGCGTGACCACGAAGGCCGCCGGATCGTGCCGCTCCAGAAGGTCGGTGTGCGACACTTCCGCCAGCCGCAGGAAATCGCTCCGCCCGCGCTCGAAATAGCGCACGTAGTTGGCGTGATAGACCACGCCGGTGAAGTCGGTGTCCTCGTAGTAGACGCGCACCGGCAGGATGTGCTCACGGCCCTCGAACCGGCCGGCGGTGGGATGATCCTGATCCATCCCCAAGCCATACGGGAAGGCGCGTGCGACGTCATCCCGCGCCGCTCCCTCCCCGGGACGGGGAGGGAAAAACATCATCGGTCAGTCACAAACGTCCGCGCGGTACTGCACCACGTAGAGCGTCGCCCAGCGGGTCATGGTGCGGACGTTGGCGTCCTGCAGGGCGTTGAGGTCCTGGGTCCCGGCGGGGCCCTGCTCGGCCTGGGTGGCGGCGGCGATGAAGGCGTCGCAGGCGGTTACGGCGGCTGCGGCCACCACCTCGGTGTCGTCCTTGCCCTTTGACAGCTTCCACGCATAGCGCTGGACGCAGGCGCGGGCGTCGGCGGTCGCCGCCCGGGCGTCGACCCGGCCGACGTCGGCGTTGAGCACGGGGCCGGGCTCGACGGCCGCGGCCTTCTGTCCGGCCCTCGGATCGATCGGCGACTTGCAGCGGCCGCCGGCGGTTCCGTCGCCGCAGGCGGCCAGGGTCACGGCCATGCCGGCGAGCAGCAGGATGCGGGGTGTCATGGGCAGTCCCTCCGTCGGATCGCCGTCACGGCGCTGTCCGGCACAGGGAACGCCGCGAACCGCCGAAAGGTTCGCCGCGGCGGCTCAGCCCTCGTCGAACAGGCCCGGCGCGCCCTTCGGCGGCGGGGGCTCCCTGAGCCCCAGGTGCAGATAGGCCTTGCCGCAGGCCACCCGGCCGCGCGGCGTGCGCTGGATGAAGCCCTGCTGCAGCAGGAAGGGCTCAATGACGTCCTCGACGGCGTCGCGTGCCTCGGCGATGGCGTAGGCCAGCGTCTCGACCCCGGCCGGCCCGCCGCCGTAGTTCTCGATCAGGGCGCGCATGTAGCGGCGGTCGAGACTGTCTAGCCCGGCCTCGTCGACCTCCAGCCGCGCCAGCGCCCGGCCGGCGTGGCCCTTGTCGATCAGCGTCGCGCCGTCGGCGGCGGCGAAGTCGCGCACCCGCCGCAGCAGCCGGCCGGCCACGCGCGGCGTGCCCCGCGAGCGGGCGGCGATCTCGCCGGCGCCGCCCTCGCTCAGCGGCGCGCCCATCTTGCGGGCGGCGCCGAGCAGCACCCGCTGCAGCTCCGACGGGGTGTAGAACTCCAGCCGCAGCGGAATGCCGAACCGGTCGCGCAACGGCGTGGCCAGCAGGCCCGCCCGCGTGGTCGCCGCCACGAGGGTGAAGGGCGCCAGATCGATGCGGATCGACCGCGCCGACGGCCCGTCGCCGATGATCAGGTCGAGGACGTGATCCTCCATGGCCGGATAGAGGATCTCCTCCACATTGGCCGGCAGGCGGTGGATCTCGTCGATGAACAGCACATCGCGCGGTTCGAGGTTGGTCAGGATGGCCGCCAGGTCCCCGGCCTTGGCCAGCACCGGGCCGCTGGTGGCGCGGAAGCCGACGCCCAGCTCGCGGGCGACGATCTGCGCCAGGGTGGTCTTGCCGAGCCCCGGAGGTCCGAACAGCAGCACATGGTCGAGCGCCTCGTTCCGGTCCCGGGCGGCGTCGATGAACACCTTCAGGTTGGCCTTGGTCTGCTCCTGGCCGACGAACTCGGCCAGCGTCTGCGGCCGCAGCGCCTTGTCGCTCGCCTCGAACGGCGCGGCCTCGGCGGAGATGATGCGGTCGTCGGTCATGATGCAGGGCCGTTGCGTGGTTCGAGACGCTCGCCTGAGGGCTCGCTCCTCACCATGACGAACAGCGGTGCGGCCCACCCATTTTCGTCATCCTGAGGAGCGGCGAAGCCGCGTCTCGAAGGACGCACCATGGTCCGCCAATCCCTCACCGCCCGATCTCCTTCAGCGCGGCTTTCACCAGCGCGCCGACGTCGGCCTCGTCGCCCAGCTGCCCGACGGCGTGCTCGACGGCGCGTCGCCCGACGGGTTCGGCGATGCCCAGGCCCATCAGCGCGGCCACGGCCTCGCCGGCGGCGCTGACCCTGTGGACCCGCGGCGCTTCCGGACCGCCGCCGGGACCGGTTCCGCCGCTGACCAGGCCGTCGCCGAGCGGCTTGCCCTTCAGCTCCAGCACGATGCGCTGGGCCAGCTTGGGGCCGACGCCGTTGGCCCGGGCGACCAGCGCCTGGTCGCCGCGCTGCACGGCCCCGGCCAGCTCGGCCGGCGGCAGCACGTCGAGCACGGCCATGGCGGCCTTCGGGCCGACGCCCTGGATCGCCTGCAGCAGCACGAACACGCTGCGCTCCTCGCGGGTGGAAAAGCCGTACAGCCGCGGCCCCTGGGCCTCGCTCCACTGGTGTTCGACATGGACCACGGTCTCGTCGCCGACGGCCGGCAGACGGCCGAGCGTGCGAGAACCGCAGCGCACGACGTAGCCGACCCCGCCGACATCGATCAGGGCCTCTTCCTCGCCGATCTCGGCGACGATGCCGCGCAGCCGCCCGATCATCCTGCTTCGCTCCTGACGGCTTGCCCGCAGAAGCCTCGGCCCAGGCGGGAGCTTCGCAGGACAACTGCCCTGAGGATGAATCCTCCGAAGCCTTGGCGAAGGAGGATCATGCTGCCGCTCCGAGGCGACGTGATCGCCGGGAATGGGCGTGGGTGATGGCCACGGCCAGGGCGTCGGCGGCGTCCTGGGTCGGACCGCCGGCGGTCGGCAGCAGGCGGGCGATCATGAAGGCGATCTGGGTCTTGTCGGCGGCGCCGGTGCCGACGACGCATTTCTTGACCTCGCGGGCGGCGTACTCGGCCACGGTCAGGCCCGCCTTCGCCGGCGCGATCATCGCCGCGGCGCGGGCCTGGCCCAGCTTCAGCGTCGACTGCGGGTTGGCGTTGACGAAGGTCTCCTCCACCGCCGCCTCATGCGGCGCGTGCGCGGCGATCACGGCGCCGATGCCGTCGAACAGGCTGAGCAGCCGCTCCGACAGCGGGGCCTTGTCGGCCGAGGTGATCACCCCGTGGGCGACCCACGTCAGGCGCGAGCCCTCGACCGCGATCACGCCCCAGCCGGTGCGCCGCAGACCTGGATCGAGCCCGAGAATCCGAATCGCGTTCATCATGTGTTCTACTACTGTGGCCGAACACTAAACGAACTGCAAAGATGAACGCGTCAGGCGTTCCGGGGCTCGATCTCGAACTCGATGACCTTGTGGTCGGCGCGCAGTTCGGCGGCCAGGCGGTCGATGGCGCTGCGGTTCAGGGCGCTGACGGTGGCCCCGTGCTCGATGAACTGGCCTTTTTTCAGCAGCCGCTCGCTCAGCGGCGCTGACTTGAGGCCGAGGGCCTTGAGCCGGTCGCGGAGGTCCTCGGCGCCGGGGGCCGAGCCCCGGGCGTAGCGGATGGTGATGTCGGCCAGCGACTGCTGCGGCAGCCGCTGGTCGATCAGCCGGAACCCGGCCAGCACGATCAGCGCCAGCACCGTGCCGCTGACCGCCACCTCCCAGAAGCCGATGCCGAACAGGATGCCGATGCAGGAGGTGGTCCAGACCGAGGCCGCCGTGGTCAGGCCGTGGACGTTGAATCCCTCGCGGAAGATCACCCCGCCGCCGAGGAAGCCGACGCCGGTGAGAATGCCGTGCGCCATGCGCACCGGATCGATGCGGATCACGTCCTGCGGCGTGCTTGGTCCGATCCAGCTCATCTGGTGATTGGCCGCCACCATCAGCAGGGCCGAGGTCAGGGCCAGCAGGCTGTGGGTGCGGAATCCGGCCGGCTGGCCGCGAAAGCCCCGCTCGAATCCGATGCAGCCGCCGGCCAGAAGAGCGCCGACCAGCGGCAGAATATATTGCGGATTCAACGCGGTGCTCAGAAACTCATTCATCAATAATCCTCCGAACCCGGAACAATGCGCTATTCCGGCGGCGATGCAAATCGTTGCGTCCTTCGAGACGCTCGCTTGAGGCTCGCTCCTCAGGATGACGTGGAGGGTTGGCTTCACTTCTGTTCGTCATGGTGAGGAGCGGACCCTCAGGTCCGCGTCTCGAACCACGCACTCTTGCGCCGCGCCGGGTGGCGGGTGTGAATGGGCGCTTGCGGACGGGGAGTGAGTCATGCGGGTTTGGCGGAAGATGGTCGCGGGCGCGGCGCTGGCGGCGGCTTTGCCGGGGCTGGCGGGCGCCCAGCAGGCGGCGCCCCGTCCCGACCAGCTGGCTTTCCGCGCCCTCTACAAGGAGCTGGTCGAGACCAACACCACCCTGTCGGTCGGCAGCTGCACCAAGGCGGCCGAGGCGATGGCGGCGCGGCTGAAGGCGGCCGGCTATCCGGACAGCGACCTGCATCTGATCGTCGATCCGGCCCACCCGCGCGAGGGCAACCTCGTCGCCGTGCTGCCGGGGACCGATCCGAAGGCCAAGGCCGTGCTGATGCTGGCGCACATCGACGTGGTCGAGGCCAACCGCGCCGATTGGACCCGCGATCCCTTCACCCTGATCGAGGAGGACGGCTGGTTCTACGCCCGCGGCGCCTCGGACGACAAAGCCCAGGCCTCGATCTGGGTCGACACCCTGATCCGCTTCAAGCAGGAGGGTTTCCGGCCCCGCCGCACGGTGAAGATGGCCCTGACCTGCGGCGAGGAGAGCGACGGCGCGCTGAACGGCGCCAACCTGCTGGCCACGCAGTACCGCGATCTGATCGACGCCGGCTTCGCGCTCAATGAAGGCGCCGGAGGCCTGCTCGGCGACGACGGCAAGCCGGTCTCGCTGTCGATCCAGTCGGGCGAGAAGGTCTACCAGGACTTCACCCTGAGCTCGACCAATCCGGGCGGCCACTCGAGCCGGCCCGTGCACGACAACGCCATCACCCATCTGGCCGGCGCGTTGGTGCGGATCGGGAACTACGACTTCCCGGTCCAGCTGAACGACACCACCCGGGCCTATTTCACCGCCATGGCCCCGCTGGTCGACGCCGAGACGGGCGCGGCGATGAAGGCCATCGTCGCGGATCCGACCGACGCGGCGGCGGCCGCCGTCATCTCGCGCAACCCGACCTGGAACAGCATGCTGCGCACCACCTGCGTGGCGACCATGGCCAGCGCCGGCCACGCGCCCAACGCCCTGCCGCAGCGGGCCGAGGCCAATGTGAACTGCCGCATCTTCCCGGGCGTGTCGGTCGAGGCCGTGCAGGCCCAGCTGGCGACCCTGGCCGCCGATCCGAAGGTGACCGTGACGCCGGACGACACGGCGCATCTGACGCCGCCGCCGCCGCCGCTGACGCCGGAAATCATGAAGCCGATCCGGGCCCAGGCCGACAAGCTGTGGCCGGGCGTGCCGATCGTGCCGTTCCAGTCGACCGGCGCCACCGACGGCAAGTATCTCAACAGCTACGGCATCCCGACCTACGGCCTGACCGGCATCTTCGCCGACAACGGCAACAGCGGGGTCCACGGCCTCAACGAACGGATCCGGGTCAAGTCGCTCTATGACGCGCGCGACTTCCTCTACGGCCTGATCAAGACCTACGCCTCGGCGAAGTAAGGACCACGACATGACCCTCGGACGAGGACTTCTGGCGACCGCGCTGGCGCTGTCGCTGAGCGGCGTGGCCAGCGCCCAGACGGCGACGCCGCCGGCCGTGGTGCGGCCGGACCAGCTGGCCTTCAAGGCGCTCTACAAGGAGTTGGTCGAGATCAACACGACCCTGTCGGTCGGCAGCTGCACGAAGGCGGCCGAGGCCATGGGCGCGCGGCTGACGGCGGCGGGCTTCCCGGCGGCCGACGTGCAGGTGGTGGTCAATCCCGACCATCCGCGCGAGGGCAGCCTGGTCGCCGTGTTGCACGGGACGGACCCGAAGGCCGGGGCCATGCTGCTGCTGGCGCACATCGACGTGGTCGAGGCCAACCCTGCCGACTGGACCCGCGACCCGTTCACCCTGGTCGAGGAGAACGGCTACTTCTTCGCCCGCGGCGCCTCGGACGACAAGGCGCAGGCGGCGATCTGGGTCGACAGCCTGGTGCGGCTCAAGCAGGCCGGATTCAAGCCGCGCCGCGACATCAAGCTGGCCCTGACCTGCGGCGAGGAGAGCGAGGCCTACAACGGCATCGAGGACCTGGTGACCAATCACCGGCCGCTGGTCGACGCCGCCTTCGCCCTGAACGAGGGGGCCGACGGCCTGCTGGACGAGAACGACAAGCCCGTCGTGCTGGAGGTCCAGGGCGGCGAGAAGGTCTACCAGGACTTCACCCTGACCATCACCAACCCCGGCGGCCACTCCAGCCGGCCGGTGCATGACAACGCCATCAGCCGCCTGTCGGCGGCGCTGGTGAAGATCGGCGGATACGACTTCCCGGTGGCCCTCAACGACGCCACGCGCGGCTACTTCACCCGCATGGCCCCGCTGGTCGCGGCCGACAAGGGCGCGGCGATGAAGGCGCTGGTCGCCAATCCCGACGACGCGGCGGCCCAGGCGATCGTCACGTCCGATCCGATGTGGAACAGCATGCTGCGCACGACCTGCGTGGCGACCATGGTCAGCGCCGGCCATGCGCCCAACGCCCTGCCGCAGCGGGCCACCGCCAATGTGAACTGCCGCATCCTGCCCGGCGTGCCGGTCGAGACGGTGCGCCAGCAGCTGATGGCCGTCGCCGGCGACCCGGGCATCGCCTTCACCCTGGCCCACGAGCCGAGCAAGGCCTCGCCGCCGCCGCCGCTGACGCCGTTCATCATGGGGCCGATCGAGGCGGAAGCGGGCAAGCTGTGGCCCGGCGTGCCGGTGGTCACCATCCTGCTGACCGGCGCCACCGACGGCATTCACACCAACGGCGCGGGCATCCCGACATACGGCGTCAGCGGCATCTTCGGCAGCTCCGATGGCGACGGTATCCACGGCCTGAACGAGCGGGTGCGGGTAAAGGCGCTCTACGAGGGCCGCGACTTCCTGTTCGCCCTGATCAAGGACTACGCCATGGCGAAGGGCAAGCCGAAGGGCTGACCCGGAAGGCTGACGAAGGGTGCGTGGTTCGAGACGCGGACCTGAGGGTCCGCTCCTCACCATGACGAACAGGGTGGGCGATCAATCCCTCTTCGTCATCCTGAGGAGCGAAGCCTCGGCCGAGCGTCTCGAAGGACGCACACCTACCCGGCGAACTTCGACGCGTCCTCGTCGCTGATGTCGGCGTTGGAATAGACGTTCTGCACGTCGTCATCGTCTTCCAGCGCGTCGAGCAGGCGCATGACCGTGGCGGCCTGGTCGCCGCTGACCGACACCAGCGACTTGGGCCGCCAGACGATCTTGGTCGAGGAGGCTTCGCCGAACAGTTTCTCCAGCGCCTGGGCGACGTCGTTGAGGTCCTCGAAGGCGGTGTAGACCGTGTGGCCCGAGCCGTCCTCGCCGAGGTCCGCCTCGACGTCGGCGGCGCCGGCCTCGATGGCCGCCTCCATCATGGCGTCCTCGCTGGCGGCCTTGGCCGGGTACTCGATCTGTCCCATGCGGTCGAAGTTGAAGGTCACCGAACCGGTGGCCCCCATGTTGCCGCCCAGCTTGCCGAAGATGGAACGGACGTTGGCCGCGGCGCGGTTCTTGTTGTCGGTCAGCACCTCGACGACGACCCCGACGCCGCCGGGCGCGAGACCCTCGTAGCGGATTTCGGTGTAGTCGGCCGCGTCGCCCATCTGCGACTTCTTGATCGCGCGGTCGATGACGTCCTTGGGCACCGACTCGGCCTTGGCGTTGGCCACGGCCAGGCGCAGGCGCGGGTTCATGGTCGGGTCAGGCAGGCCCGCCTTGGCGGCCACGGTGATTTCCCGCGACAGCTTGGAAAACAGCTTAGACCGCACCGCGTCGGCGCGGCCCTTGCGGTGCATGATGTTCTTGAATTTTGAGTGGCCGGCCATGCTCGGGTGTCGGTCTCGGTGTTGAAAGGGTGCGGGGTTTTAGCGTCGGGGTGGCGCGGCGCCTAGCTCACGCCGTCGCCATCTCCACCACCGGCTCGGTCGCGCTCAGCCGGCCGCCGATGCGGATCGGCTCGACGCGACGGGCCAGGCCCGTGCGGTCGTCGGTCTCGACGAACACGCCGCAGACCGTCGCCGGGCCGGACGCCGGCTGGTAGCGGCCCTGGCTGATCTTGGTGGTGAACCGGCGCAGCGGCTCTTCCTTCTGGTTGCCGATGACGCTGTCGTAGTCGGCGCAGGCGCCGGCGTCGGTCTGGTAGGCCGTGCCGCCGGTGAGGATCTGGCAGTCGGCGGTCGGCACATGGGTGTGGGTGCCCACGACCAGCGAGGCGCGGCCGTCGCAGTAGTGGCCCATGGCCATCTTCTCGGACGTGGCCTCGCAGTGCATGTCGACGATCACCGCGTCGGCCACCTGCGCCAGCGGCGCCTTGTCCAGCTCGCGGTCGGCGGCGGCGAACGGGTCGTCCATGGCGTCCATGTGCACCCGGCCGAGCAGGTTGATGACGAAGATCGTCTTGCCGCTCTCGGTCTGGAACAGATGGCTGCCGCGACCCGGCGCGTCCGACAGGATCGGATAGTTGGCCGGCCGGATCAGGCGCGGCTCGCGCACGATGTAGGTCAGCGCCTCCTTCTGGTCCCAGCTGTGGTTGCCGAGCGTCAGGCAGTCGGCCCCCGCCTCGAACAGCTCACGCGCCGTGTTCTCGGTGATCCCGAAACCGGCGGCGGCGTTCTCCGCGTTGACGATGACGAACTCGAGGCCGAGGCGGCGACGAAGACCGGGCAGGTGGTCGGCCAGGCCGTCGCGGCCCGATTTGCCGACGACGTCGCCGAAGAAAGCAAAGCGCATTCAGAAGTCCTTTCGGACGGCAATATAGCCGGCCTCGGTGAGAATCCCATCAAGCGCCTGATCATGCGGCTCGCGGGGCAGGGGGGCGACCTCCTGGCCGCTGTAGGCGAAGCCCACGGCCGGGGGCGGGGCGGGGCCCTCGCGCAGGGCGGCGAGGGTGCGGTCATAATGGCCGCCGCCCTGTCCCAGTCGTCCGCCGGCCCGGTCGAAGGCCAGCAGCGGCACGAGGATCAGGTCCGGCCGCAGTTCGGGCGCCGAGGCCAGCGGGGCGGGCAGGCCGGTCAGGTCGTTCGCCAGCCGCTCGCCGGGCTTCCAGCCGCGGAACACCAGTGGCCCGTCCTCGACCTCGACCGCCGGCAGGGCCAGCCGCCAGCCCTGTTTGGCCAGCAGGTCGCCGAGCGGCCGGGGATCGAGCTCGGCGCCGAGCGCCTTGTAGAGGGCGATGGTCCCGGCCCGGGTCACGCCGAGCGCCGCCAGCATCTCGCCGGCGCGGTCGGCGGCCATCCAGTCGGCCTCGGGGTGCTCGACCAGCAGCGCCTTGCGCCGCGCGCGCGCCTCGAGGCGAAGCGTGGCTTTGCGGGTGGCGGTGAGGGGATCGGTCAGAGGGTGCGTCCTTCGAGACGCGATCCCGAGGGATCGCTCCTCAGGATGACGCAGAGGGGTGGGCTACAAACTGCTCGTCATGGTGAGGAGCGAGGCATCAGCCGAGCGTCTCGAACCACGCAGGGAGAAAAAGGGTGGCGGCGCCGCAAGAGCCGTGAAGGTCGGTTCAATTCCCTCGACCTGGATAACCAGGTGGGCGCCGTTTGCCCAACCCCACGGGGAAGGACAGGGACAGCTCCCTTAGAGTGAATTAAGGTCGCTGGAATGTGGTTGCCTTCGACGAGAGCCACAGCATGACCCGCCGTTTGACAAGGTAGGCGCTGAAGCGGGCGAATGGAAGGGCGACCAGCCCCCTCCCTCCCCTTTATGGGGAGGGACAGGCCGCGAAGCGGCCAGGGTGGGGAAGCAGGATGCCATCCGGGAGGAATTGGGGTGACGGCTGACTCCCCCCACCCGGTCCCTGCGGGACCACCCTCCCCATGAAGGGGAGGGAGAAACGAAAACTCACCCCGCCGCGAGTTTCTCGATGCGCTTGGCCGCGCCTTCCAGCGCCGCCGCGGCCTTCAGTTCGACGCGCGACTGTTCGGTCTGTGCCCGGGCCAGTTCGCCCTGGATGTGCTGCAGCCGCAGCTTCAGGTCGGCCATCTCGTCGGCCATCAGAAGGGCGCCCATGAGGAACAGGCGGGTGTCGCCGAGATTGCCGACGTCCTGGCTGACCTGGCGGACCTGTTCGTCGAACAGCTTCGCGATATCGATCAGATGGCGTTCCTGGCCGTCCTCGCAGCCGACGCTGTAGGGCTTGCCGTTGATCTGTACGGTGACCTGGGCCATCGGGTCAGCCCTCCGTTCCGGTGGCGGGCTCGTCGCCCAGGGCGGCGCGGATTTCCTCGATGGCGCGGCCGAGCGCCAGCGACGCCTGGGCTCCGGCCTCTTCCAGCGCCCGTTCGCGGGCCCGGGCGGCGTCCAGTTCGGCGGCCAGCCGCGAGCGGTCCTGGTCGAACAGTCCACCCGCCTCGGCGCCGGCCTCGGCCATCTTGTCTGACATGCGGCTCTCGAGCATCGCAATCGCGCGCTCCAGCCGGCGCACGGCCAGGTCCAGGGCGCTTCCCTCGGCCTCTCCCGTCATGTTCACGGCTCTCCTGATCGAAGTCCTTTCTATAGACCGCACCGGGGCGTGACAGGAAGGCGGGTTGAAACGATCGTCCTCACGTGCGAGCAGGCCGCCAGCCCCATTCGAGTCGAGAGAGCCCACCATGTCCGTCAGCCCGGTCAAGATGGCCGACGCCATCCGCGTCCTCTCCATGGACGCCGTCCATGCCGCTAAGTCCGGCCACCAGGGCGCGCCCATGGGCCTGGCCGACGTGGCGACGGTGCTGTGGACCAAATTCCTGCGCTACGACGCGAGCAAGCCGGACTGGGCCGACCGCGACCGCTTCGTGCTGTCGGCCGGCCACGCCTCGATGCTGATCTACAGCCTGCTGCACCTGACCGGCAGCAAGGCCGTGACGATGGACCAGATCCGCAACTTCCGTCAGTGGGGCAGCAACACCGCCGGCCATCCGGAATACGGCCACACCCCCGGCGTCGAGGTGACCACCGGTCCGCTGGGCCAGGGCATCGCCACCGCCGTCGGCATGGCCATGGCCGAGCGCTCGATGAACGCCCGCTACGGCGACGACCTCGTCGACCACCGCACTTGGGTCATCGCCGGCGACGGCTGCCTGATGGAGGGCATCAGCCACGAGGCCATCTCCCTGGCCGGCCGGCTGAAGCTCAGCAAGCTGACGGTGCTGTTCGACGACAACAACACCACCATCGACGGCGCGGCGACCATCGCCGAGACCGGCGACCAGATGGCCCGCTTCAAGGCGGCCGGCTGGGCGGTCAAGGCCGTCGACGGCCACGACCACGGCAAGATCGCCGCCGCCCTGCGCTGGGCGACGAAGCAGTCGGTGCCGACGATGATCGCCTGCAAGACGCAGATCCTGAAGGGCGCGGGTCCGAAGGAAGGCGATATCCACGGCCACGGCTATTCGCTGTTCGATGAGGAAGCGACCCTGGCCCGCAAGGCCATGGACTGGCCGCTGCCGCCGTTCGAACTGCCGGAGGACATCGTCGAGGCCTGGCGCAAGGCCGGCCGCAAGGGCGGCTCGCAACGCCGCAAGTGGGACGCGCGCCTGAAGGCCAGCGACCAGCGCGCCGACTTCGTCCGCGCGATGAAGGGCGACCTGCCGGCCGACGCCTTCAAGGGCCTGGACGCCCACATCGAGAAGATGCTGGCCGAGCCGGTGGTCAACGCCACCCGCGTGCACAGCGGCGCGGCCCTGACCGTGCTGACCCCGGCGATCCCGGAGATGATCGGCGGCTCGGCCGACCTGACCGGCTCCAACAACACCTACGTCAAGGGCATGGTCCCGTTCGACCTGCCCGACTACGCCGGCAAGTACGTCCACTACGGCGTGCGCGAGCACGGCATGGCCGCGGCGATGAACGGCATGGCGCTGCATGGCGGCGTGATCCCCTACAGCGGCGCCTTCATGGTCTTCTCCGACTACAGCCGCGCCTCGATCCGGCTCGGCGCCCTGATGGGCGTGCGGGTGATCCATGTGATGACGCACGACTCGATTGGCGTCGGCGAGGACGGCCCGACCCACCAGCCGGTCGAGCATCTGGCCAGCCTGCGGGCGATGCCCAACCTGCTGGTGTTCCGCCCGGCCGACGTGGTCGAGGCCGCCGAATGCTGGCGTCTGGCGCTGGAAGCGAAGACCACCCCCTCGGTCATGGCCCTGTCGCGGCAGAAGACCGGCGTGGTCCGCACCACCGGCGGCAACCTGTCGGCGAAGGGCGCCTATGAGGTCGCCAAGGCTGACGGCGAGGCCCAGGTGACGCTGTTCGCCTCCGGCTCGGAAGTGCCGATCGCGCTGGCCGCCCGCACCCTGCTGCAGGCCGACGGCGTGCCGACCCGCGTCGTCTCGACCCCCTGCTGGGAGCTGTTCGAGCAGCAGACCCCGAAGTACCGCGCCGAGACCATCGGCAAGGCCCCCGTGCGCGTCGCCGTCGAGGCGGCGATGAAGTTCGGCTGGGAGCGGTTCATCGGCGAAGACGGCGTGTTCGTCGGCATGACCGGCTTCGGCGCCAGCGCCCCGGCCGAGCGGCTGTACAAGGAATTCGGCATCACCGCGGAAGCCGTGGCGGCCGCGGCGAAGGCGAAGCTCTGACAGTTTGCGTCCTTCGCGACGCGGACCTGAGGGTCCGCTCCTCAGGATGACGGGAAGGGGTGGGCTGCAATAGTGTTCGTCATGCTGAGGAGCGAGCTTCAGGCGAGCGTCTCGAAGCACGCAACAGGGATCAAGCGATGAAACTCGGCACCCCGCTCAGCCCGTCGGCGACGCGCGTCATGCTGCTCGGCTGCGGCGAGCTCGGCAAGGAAGTGGCCATCGAGCTGCAGCGGCTGGGCGTCGAGGTGATCGGCGTCGACCGCTACGCCGACGCCCCGGCCATGCAGGTGGCCCACCGCAGTCATGTCATCACCATGACCGACCCCGCCGCCCTGCGTGCGGTGATCGAGGCCGAGCGGCCGCACCTGATCGTGCCGGAGATCGAGGCCATCGCCACCGACGAGCTGGCGAAGGTCGAGGCGGAGGGTCTGGCGACGGTGATCCCCACCGCGCGCGCCGCCCAGCTGACCATGAACCGCGAGGGCATCCGCCGGCTGGCCGCCGAAGAGCTCGGCCTGCCGACCAGCCCCTACGCCTTCGCCGCCTCGCGCGAGGCGCTGGAAGCGGGCGCGGACGCCGTCGGCTACCCCTGCTTCGTCAAGCCGGTGATGAGCAGCTCGGGCAAAGGCCAGTCCTATGTCGAGAGCGCCGCCGACATCGGCGCGGCCTGGGACTACGCCCTGTCCGCCGGCCGGGTGGAGACCGCGCTGGTCATCGTCGAGGGCCGTATCGACTTCGACTTCGAGATCACCCTGCTGACGGTCCGCTCGCTGGGCGCCGACGGCCAGATCCGGACCGACTTCTGCGCGCCGATCGGCCATCGCCAGGTCAAGGGCGACTATGTCGAGAGCTGGCAGCCGCAGGCGATGAGCGCCGCCGCGCTCGCCTCGGCCCAGGCCATCGCCGGCAAGGTCACCGCGGCGCTCGGCGGCCGGGGCCTGTTCGGCGTCGAGCTGTTCGTGAAGGGCGACCAGGTCTGGTTCTCCGAAGTCAGCCCGCGCCCGCACGACACGGGCCTCGTCACCCTCGCCACCCAGACGCTCAGCGAGTTCGCCCTGCACGCCCGCGCCATTCTCGGTCTGCCGGTCGACGTCAGCCTGCGCGAGCCGGGCGCCAGCGCGGTGATCTACGGTGGGATGGACGCGAAGGGCGTGGCCTATGAAGGCGTCGCCGAGGCGCTGGCGGGGCCCGGCGTCGACCTGCGCCTGTTCGGCAAACCCGAGGCCTTCGAGCGCCGCCGCATGGGCGTGGCCCTGGCGCGGGCGACGGATGTGGACACGGCGCGGGCCAATGCGGTCGCGGCGGCCGGCAAGGTGAGGGTGGTCAAGTCCTAGACCTGTCCTCCCCTCGTCAGAGGGGAGGGGGACCCTCCGAAGGTCGGTGGAGGGGGCGTCGCCTGCCTCTCCGGAAAGACCTGAATTCAGGACGTCTCCGCTCGCCTTCGCGCCGGCCCCTCCATCACGCTCCGCGAGGTCCCCTCCCCGCTTCGCGGAGAGGACTGACTGTTTTCGTCACAAACCCTCACCGGATGTGACCGCGCCAAATCCCCCTCCGGGGTTGACTCCACGGCCCCTGACCGCAAAACCCGCGCCCAATCACAAACATTGCCGCCGGGAGCGCTTTACCCATGACCCTTCGCGTCGCCATCAACGGATTTGGCCGGATCGGCCGTCTGGTTCTGCGCTCGATCGCCGAGCACAACCGCACGGACATCGAGGTCGTGGCGATCAACGACCTGGGTCCGGTGGAAACCAACGCCCACCTGTTCCGCTATGACAGCGTGCACGGCCGCTTCCCCGGAACGGTGACGACCGGCGAGGACTGGATCGACATCGGCCGCGGCAAGATCAAGGTCACGGCGATCCGCAATCCGGCCGAGCTGCCGCACAAGGAGCTCAACGTCGACATCGCGTTCGAGTGCACGGGCCTGTTCACCTCGAAGGAAAAGGCCTCGGCCCACCTGACCGCCGGCGCCAAGCGCGTGCTGGTCTCGGCCCCGGCCGACGGCGCCGACAAGACCATCGTCTACAAGGTCAACCACGAGACCCTGACGGCCGACGACATCGTCGTCTCCAACGGCAGCTGCACGACCAACGCCCTGGCCCCGGTGGCCAAGGTGCTGAACGACCTGTTCGGCATCGAGCGCGGCTACATGACCACGATCCATGCCTACACCGGCGACCAGCCGACGCTGGATACGATGCACAGCGACCTCTACCGCGCCCGCGCGGCGGCCCTCAGCATGATCCCGACCTCGACCGGCGCGGCCAAGGCGCTCGGCCTGGTGCTGCCGGAACTGAAGGGCAAGCTGGACGGCTCCTCGATCCGCGTGCCGACGCCCAACGTCTCGGTGGTCGACCTGAAGGTCGTCGCCGCCCGCGACGTGACGGTGGAAGAGATCAACAACGCCCTGCTGGCCGCCGCCGCCGGCCCGATGTCGGGCGTGCTGGCTACGACCAATGAGCCGCTGGTCTCGATGGACCTGAACCACGTGCCCGCCAGCTCGACGGCGGCGCTGAAGCAGACCCAGGTCGTCGACGGCAAGCTGGCTCGCGTGCTCAGCTGGTACGACAACGAATGGGGCTTCGCGACCCGCATGAGCGACACCGCTCTGGTGATGGCGAAGTTCCTGTAGCGCCCAAACTCCGCTCATCCCGGCGAAGGCCGGGACCCAGGTTTGTTTGGCTGACTTCCGGCGCAGGTGCGTTTCAGAAAAAGCCTGGGTCCCGGCCTTCGCCGGGATGAGCGGCAAAATATGAGATGCACCCCATGACCTTCCGCTCCCTCGAAACCGCTGATCTCGCCGGCAAGCGCGTGCTGGTGCGCGTGGACTTCAACGTGCCGATGGAGGGGGGCGTCATCACCGACGACACCCGCCTGCGCTCGGCCCTGCCGACGATCCATTTCCTCAGCAGCCGGGGGGCGAAGGTCATCCTGCTGGCCCACTTCGACCGGCCCAAGGGAAAGCGGGTTCCGGAGATGAGCCTCGCCCCCGTGGTCGCGCCGCTGTCGGTGCTGCTCGGCAAGCCGGTGCTGTTCGGCGAGGACTGCATCGGCGAGGCCGCCTACAAGGCCGTCGCCGCGCTCGAGAACGGCGACGTGGCGGTGCTGGAAAACCTGCGCTTCCATCCGGGCGAGGAAAAGAACGATCCCGCCTTCGTCGCCGAGCTCGGGGCCATCGGCGACCTCTATGTCAACGACGCCTTCAGCGCCGCGCACCGCGCCCACGCCTCGACCGAGGGTATCGCCCGCCTGTTGCCGGCCTATCCGGGCCTGGCCATGCAACGCGAGCTGGAGATGCTCGACGCGGCGCTGGGCAAGCCGCAGAAGCCGGTCATCGGCATCGTCGGCGGCTCGAAGGTCTCGACCAAGCTGGACCTGCTGAACAACCTGGTGACCAAACTGGACTACCTCGCCATCGGCGGCGGCATGGCCAACACCTTCCTCAACGCCGCCCAGATCGACGTCGGCGCCTCGCTCTGCGAGCCGGACCTGGCCGAGACGGCGCGCAAGATCATCGATCTCGCCGCCACGGCCGGCTGCACCCTGCTGCTGCCCACCGACGTGGTGGTGGCCCAGGAGGTCAAGCCGGGCGTCGCCTCGGAAGTGCGCAATGTCTACGAGGTCCGGCCCGACGACCGCATCCTAGACGCCGGCCCCGAGACCACCGCCCGCCTGCTCGAAACCATGGATCGCTGCAAGACGCTGATCTGGAACGGCCCGCTCGGCGTGTTCGAGGTGCCCCCGTTCGACAAGGCGACCGTCGCGGCCGCGAAGCACGCCGGCGTTCTGGCGAAGGCCGGCAAGCTGATCGCCGTGGCCGGCGGCGGCGACACCGTCTCGGCCCTCAACCACGCGGGCGTGGCCGACGAGATGACCTTCGTCTCGACCGCCGGCGGGGCCTTCCTGGAGTGGATGGAGGGCAAGCCCCTGCCGGGCGTCGAGGCGCTGGCGGTCTGACGCGGTGGTCGCCATGGCCGGATTGCCGATCGTCTTCGTGCCCGGGCTGATGTGCACCGGGCGAATCTACCAGCACCAGATCGAACACCTCGGCCAGCGCCATCCGGTGCTGCTGGCGAACCACTGGTCGCACGACACCATGGCGGCGATCGCCGCGTCGATCCTGGAGACCGCGCCCGAACGGTTCGCGCTCGCGGGGACGTCGATGGGCGGCTACGTCGCGTTCGAAATCCTGCGCCAGGCGCCCGCGCGGGTCGAGAAGCTGATCCTCATGGGCACGAGCGCCCGTCCCGACGCGCCCGAGCGCAGCGAAGGCCGCCGCCAGCAGGTGGCCTGGACCCGCCGCAACGGCCTCCACGCCGGGACGCTGGCCAGCTACCCGCCGCTGGTTCACCCCGCGCGGCACGAGGACCTGCCGCTGCGCAACACCTTCGTCGAGATGGCGCTGGCGCTCGGCGTCGACGCCTTCGCCCGCCAGATCGAGGCGATCATCGGCCGGGCTGATTCCCGTCCCGACCTGCCCGGCGTCAGGGTTCCGACCCTGATGATCTGTGGTGAGGACGACCAGTTGATTCCGCCCGAACACGGTCGCGAGATCGCCGACGGCATCCCGGGAGCGCGGCTGGAGATGGTCAGCCACTGCGGCCACATGGGCATGATCGAGAAGCCCGAAACCTACACCCGGCTGATCGGCGATTTTCTGACCGATAGCTGACGCTCCCGACATCCGATGCTAAGAGCCTCGGAAAATCAGACCAACGCGCAAGAGAGTCCGACCGTGGCCCGTATCACCCTCCGACAGCTTCTCGACCATGCCGCCGAGCACGACTACGCCGTGCCCGCGTTCAACATCAACAACATGGAACAGGGCCTGGCGATCATGGAGGCGGCCGAGGCCGTCGACGCGCCGGTGATCATCCAGGCGTCGCGCGGCGCGCGCAGCTACGCCAACGACATCATGCTGGCCCGGCTGATCGACGCCCTCGTCGAGATCTATCCGAACATTCCGGTCTGCATGCACCAGGACCACGGCAACGGCCCGGCCACCTGCGCCACCGCCATCCAGTACGGCTTCACCAGCGTGATGATGGACGGCTCGCTGGAAGAGGACGCCAAGACCCCGGCCTCCTACGAGTACAACGTCGACGTCACCCGCCGGGTGGTCGAGATGGCCCACAGCTGCGGCGTGTCGGTCGAGGGCGAGATCGGCGTGCTGGGCTCGCTGGAGACCGGCATGGGCGAGGCCGAGGACGGGCACGGCTTCGAGGGCAAGCTCGACCACTCCGCCCTGCTGACCGATCCGGACCAGGCGGCCGAGTTCGTCGCCGCCACCCACGTCGACGCCCTGGCCATCGCCATGGGCACCAGCCACGGCGCCTACAAGTTCACCCGCAAGCCGGACGGCGACATCCTGGCGATGAACGTCATCGAGGCGGTGCACAAACGCCTGCCCAACACCCACCTGGTGATGCACGGCTCGAGCTCTGTGCCGCAGGACCTGCAGGACATCATCAACGAGTTCGGCGGCGAGATGCCCCAGACCTGGGGTGTGCCGGTCGAGGAGATCCAGCGCGGCATCAAGCTGGGCGTGCGCAAGATCAACGTCGACACCGACAACCGCATGGCCATGACCGGCGCGATCCGGAAGGTGCTGATGCAGAAGAAGGGCGAGTTCGATCCGCGCGCCTATCTGAAGCCCGCCAAGGAAGCCATGCGCGCGGTCTGCCAGGCCCGCTTCGAACAGTTCGGCGCCGCCGGCTGGGCCGGCAAGATCAAGCCGGTCAGCACCGCCGCCATGGCCAAGCGCTACCTCACCGGCGAACTGAACCCGAAGATCGGCGTCAGCAAGGCCGCCGCGGAGTAGGCGGCTACCAGCCGCCGTAGATCGGGCTGTAGCGGGCCTTCAGGCGGCTCAGGTCCCGGTCGGCCTGGTCGCGCAGGTCGATGGCCTGGCGGCGGTCCTCGCTGGCGCTGTAGCGGTCGTCGCGCAGCCCCTTGAGCCGCTCGCGCAGGGCTTTCTTCTCATCGTCCGACACGGCCGGATCGGCGATCCGGGCCTCGGCCTCGCGCATTCGCTTCTCGATGTCGTCGGACCGCCGCTCGGCGTCGTAGATCGCCGACTGGGCGCGGTTGTAGCGCTGCTGGGCGTCCCAGACGATGCGGCCGTCGTTGAAGCCGCCGAGGAACGGGCCTTCCAGCGAGGCGGGGCAGACGCCGCCGTAGCTTCCGCCCGTGCGGCCGACCTGGAAGCCCCGGTCCGGCTGGCAGTAGACGGTCAGGCCGCGCGCGCGGCCGGTCATGTAGACCGACTGGTCGGGCACGACGTGGTACTGCTCGCAGGCCTTCACATGGTCGCCGAACCGGCCCGTGCCGTAGCCGTTGGCGCCGTCGCTGTAGCCGACGCCGGCCCAGTCGCCGGCCAGGCACTGGTCTTCGCTGAGGCTGGCGCAGCTGCCGGCCAGCAGGCCACAGCCGCCAAGGACCGCGAGGAGGGCGAGTTTGCGCATGACCGGATCTCCACCACGTGTTCACGGGACCGTGATCCGCCCCGCGACGGTTGGCAAGTGAAGAACGGATGCAGGTCCGGCGCAGGCCGCAAAGAGGGGGCAGTGGTCACCCCTCGATATCGGCGCCCTTCATTTCGCGGATGAACAGCAGGCCGACCACGGCGGTCACGGCGGCGACCACCACCGGGTACCAGAGGCCGTAGTAGATATCCCCCGTGGCCGCGACCATGGCGAAGGCTGTGGTCGGCAGGAAGCCGCCAAACCAGCCGTTGCCGATGTGGTAGGGCAGGCTCATCGAGGTGTAGCGGATGCGCGCCGGGAACATCTCCACCAGGGCCGCGGCGATCGGGCCGTAGACCATCGTCACCAGCAGGATCAGCGCGAACAGCACGGCGACCACCTTCGGCCGGTCGACGCGGGCGCTGTCGGCCTTCTCCGGATAGCCGGCGGCGTGCAGCTTCGCGCCCAGCGCCTTGCGCCAGGCCGTCTGTTCAGCCGTGAAGGCCTTGCCCGGCAGGCCCGCGCCCTCGAACGCGGGGACCGCGGTTCCGCCGATGTCGACGGTGGCCGTCGCGCCGGGCAGGGCCGCCCGGTTGGCGTAGGACACGCCGGCCGAGGCCAGCGCCGACTTGGCGATGTCGCAGGATGAGCGGAACGCCGTCTTGCCGACCGGGTCGAACTGGAAGGCGCAGGTCGCCGGGTCGGCGATGACGGTCACCGGTGCGGAGACGGTCGCCGCCGCCAGCGCGGGATTGGCCGCCACGGTCAGGGTCCGGAACAGCGGGAAGAAGGTCAGGGCGGCGATCAGGCAACCGGCGAGGATGATCGGCTTGCGGCCGATCCTGTCGCTCAGCCAGCCGAAGACGATGAAGAACGGCGTCCCCAGCAGCAGGGCGATGGCCACCAGGGTGTTGGTCAGGGCGCCGTCGACCTTGAGCATCTTCTCGAGGAAGAACAGGGCGTAGAACTGGCCCGTGTACCAGACCACCGCCTGGCCGGCCGTCAGGCCGACCAGCGCCAGCAGCACCAGCTTCAGGTTCGGCCAGCGGGCGAAGGATTCGGTCAGCGGCGCGGTCGCGCCCTTGCCCTCGTCGATCATGCGCTGGAACACCGGGCTTTCGTGCAGCCGCAGCCGGATCCACAGCGATACGCCGAGCAGCAGGATCGAGGCGAGGAACGGCGCGCGCCAGCCCCAGGCGGCGAAGGCGTCCTCGCCGATGTTGGTGCGCACCAGCAGGATGACGATCAGTGACAGGAACAGGCCCAGCGTCGCCGTGGTCTGGATGAAGCTGGTGTAGAGGCCGCGTTTTCCGGGCGGGGCATGTTCGGCGACATAGGTGGCCGCGCCGCCGTACTCGCCGCCGAGCGCCATGCCCTGCACCAGCCGCATGACGATCAGCAGCACGGGCGCGGCCACGCCGATGGCGTCATAGGACGGCAGCAGCCCGACCACGAAGGTCGACAGCCCCATCAGCAGCATGGTCACCAGGAAGGTGTTCTTGCGGCCCCACAGGTCGCCCAGCCGGCCGAACACCAGGGCGCCGAGCGGCCGGACCGCGAATCCCGCCGCGAACGCCAGCAGGGCGAAGATGTAGCCGGTGGTCTCGTTGACCCCCGAGAAGAAGTGTTTGGTGATGAACGACGCCAGCGAGCCGTAGAGGTAGAAATCGTACCATTCGAAGATGGTCCCGACGGACGCGCCGCCGATGACCATGGCGTGGCTTTGCCGCGGCGTGTCCGTTGTCGTCGTCATCCCGTGTCCCCCCGGTTTCCCGGGAGGCTAGCGCGGGATCGGGGTCCGGCTCAATGCAGGGTGGGATTGGCGTGGTTGCGGCGCCAGAGCTCGCCGGTCAGGACGTTGGCGAAGCCGATCCAGCCGACGTAGGGCGTGACCATGCCGGCGGCGGGCGCGTCGACCTGGCGGGCGCGCCAGGCGTAGGCGGCCGAGGTCCCCAGCGAGACCACCGCGGCGGCCAGCTGGCCGCCCAGCCGGCGCGGGCCGAGAGCCATCCACACGGCGTTGAGCGCCTGGACCACGCCCCACAGCGTCAGGGCCTGGGTGCGGGCCGGGCTGGAGGGGGCGTTCCAGACCCGCAGACCCGACAGCGTCAGGGCCAGGAACAGCGGCGGCCAGATCATGCCGAAGGCGGCCTTGGGCGGCGAGAAGCCCGGCTGTTCCAGTCGGTCGTAGTCGCGCTTGATCTCGGGATTCTCGGGAATGGGGGAATTGGCGCGGGCGATGAGGGCCGAGGCCAGCACGGCGCCGGCGGTCAGTCCCAGTCCGAGCAGCAGGTGTCGCGTCGAGCGGCCCCGGCTGTTGGCGATGTCATCGACGGCGTCCCGGGCGGCCTGGGCGAGCATGGCGGTTTCCTCCTGTATCAGCGGGAAACCTGTTGGGACGGCTTCGGGTTCCGCGGCCGCTAGCGGCGGGTCGCCCAGGCCAGCCAGACGGCGATCAGCGCCAGGGCGATGGCGAACGCGGCCCGCACGCGGGCGCCCTGGCCGTCGCTGAGGCTGGCGAGCAGCGGCGAGGCGCGCGCGGCCGCCAGAACGATCGCACTGTGGATCACCAGCGCGACGGCGATGTGGATCAGCCCGAGCCCCAGGGCCTGGGCCGCGAACGGACGGGCCGGGTCGGTGAATCCGGGCAGCAGGGCGACGTAGAACACCGCTGCCTTGGGATTGAGGATGTTGGCCAGAAAACCCCGCCAGGCCAGGGTGATCCGCGATGGTTCGATCACCACGTCGCCCGGGCCGGTCGGCCGCTCGCCGCGCCAGGTGTCCCAGGCCAGCCACAACAGGTAGGCCACGCCGGTCCAGCGCAGCAGGTCGTAGAGCCAGTTGGCCTTGAGAATGATCTCGGTGAGGCCGAACACCGACAGCAACATGTAGACGGCGAGGCCGGCGGTGACGCCGGCGATGGTCGCGAGGCCCGCCATCCGTCCGAAGCGGCTGGCGACGATGGCCAGGTAGCCCATGTTCGGGCCGGGCGTCAGCTCGATCAGCAGGATGGCCAGCAGGAACGGCAGCAGGTGGGCGGGGTCGGGCGTCACGGCCGCACCCCTAGCACAGCCTAGTGGCCGTCGCCCCCTTCGAGCTCGCCCAGCGCGCTCTGCAGGTAGTTCTGCTCGCCCAGCGCCCGGACCAGCTTCAGCTGGGTCTCAAGGAAGTCGATGTGATGTTCGGTGTCCTCGAGGATTTCCTTCAGCAGCTCGCGGCTGACGAAGTCGTTGGCCGCCTCGCACTGGTTGATGCCGGGCACGAGGGTCGCGCGGCCGCCCGTTTCCACGGCCAGGTCGGCGGCCAGGCACTCGGGCACGGTCTCGCCGATCTTCAGCTTGTTGAGGTCCTGCAGGTTGGGCAGGCCTTCAAGGAACAGGATGCGCTTGATCAGCATGTCGGCGTGTTTCATCTCGCCGATCGACTCGTCATAGGTGATCTTGCCCAGCCGGGCGAAGCCCCAGTCCTGGTACATCCGCGCGTGCAGGAAGTACTGGTTGACCGCGGTCAGCTCGTTGGTGAGCACCGCGTTCAGCAGCTTGATGATCGCCGGGTCGCCTCGCATGGCGCGCTCCTTCAGGTTCGAGTCGCCCCGACCCTGAACCGGCCCGGTCCGGGCCGCAACCTGTCCCGCGCAATCGTGTTCAACGTCACCAGCGGTTGGCCACTTCCTCCGCGAAGCCGAGCAGGTCGCGGACCTCGAGCCGGGTTCCGTCATCCAGAACGACATGGCCGGAATAGCGACCGAATGTCTGATGCTGGATCGACCGGATCAGGCCGAACACGTCGGTGGCCGAAGCCCGGTCGACGATCGGTTCGAAGGTCATCTCGAACCGGCCGTCATTGCTGGTAAAGCGCCAGGGCGCGCCGTCGAAGGTTCCCTGCGGCAGGTGGAAGGTCACCTGGTCCAGCTTGTGGGCGCGACCGTCGAGGAAGACCATGTTCTCGCTGGCCGCCCGGGTGTCGCCAAAGCCGTGGCCGATGTTGAAGCCGAACGGCCGGCCCTCGTGCAGGCCGGAGGCGGAGCCCCAGTACCAGGTGTTGTCCCAGGTCCAGACGCCGCGGCCCCAGTCGAGGATGCCGAAGGCCGATGTCGGTTCGAACACGTGCGTTTCGCCGCCGACGGTGACGGATCCGGTCGCCGGCATGCAGTTGATCTTCTGGTTGTAGTAGAAGGCGCGCGGGGCGCCGGCGAACGGCGTGGCGATGACCATCCGGTCCATCGGCGGCTGCGCCAGCCAGAGCTCGCCCTTCAGCCCCAGGCCGCCGGCGAAGCCGGGCATGTCGACGGTCAGCCGCCGCCCGCCCGGCTCGTGGCGAAGGGCCATCGTCAGCCGTTCATGGGTCTGGACGACATCGCCGGCGTCAGCGCTTTCCGGCATCGCCATCCGGCCCATCGGCAGCGGGATCATCACCCCGTCCTGCAGGGCTGCCGCCTTGCGGAAATCCAGCCAGTGGACGGCCAGCACGCCGAGGTAGTCATTGTCGGCGACGGTCAGGCACAGGCCGACGCCCTGGTTCAGGATCGCGTAGTAGTCCCATTCCTTGATGCGCAGGGGACGGGCCTTGATGGCCTCGCGGCGATAGCGGCGGACCTCCGCGGTGGCGAAGCCCGGCTCGGCCAGTCGGCCCTGACCGTCGAGCAGGTCGCCCGGTCCCATGTGATGCTGCACCGACGTCGCTCCCCCGAACCGTGTTGGCGACAGTCCTAGCGAGCCATGAGGGGGGACGTCGAGGCCGCTACTCGGCGGCGTAGCGCAGAACGTCGCGGGACTGGTCAATCATCTCGCGCATTTCGCAGACGCAGCGCGCGCACTGGACCTTGCAGTCATGGGCGCGGAACACGTCGGCGGGGCGCGTCGCGCCAGCCTCGATGGCCGCGCGGACCTGACGTTCGCGGATGCCGTTGCAGTTGCAGACGTACACGGGAAGGCCTCGACTTGAGAACGATCCGCATGTAGCGACTCGCAGTCGCCGTTGCAACTCATTTGCAATTAGAAATCATGGTTGTGCGACCGGATGTCGCTGCAACCCGGGTTGTCCCGGCGGCGTTGGAGGCGTTGGGTAGCGTCGTTCGACGAGGGGGCGGGATGATGAGTTTTGACGCGGAACTGCTGGGCCGGTTGCAGTTCGCCTTCACCATCGCCTTCCACATCATCTTTCCGAGCTTCACCATCGGCCTGGCCAGCTTCCTCGCCGTGCTTGAGGGTCTGTGGCTGATCAGCGGCCGCGAGGCGTTCCGCAACCTCTACCTTTTCTGGATCAAGATCTTCGCCCTCAGCTTCGGCATGGGCGTCGTGTCCGGCGTGGTCATGAGCTACGAGATCGGCACCAACTGGTCGGTGTTCTCCCGCGTCGCGTCGCCGGTGATCGGTCCCCTGCTGGCGTTCGAGGTGCTGACCGCCTTCTTCCTCGAGGCCAGCTTCCTGGGCGTGATGCTGTTCGGCTGGAAGCGGGTGGGGCCCAGGCTGCACTTCCTCGCCACGGTGCTGGTCGCGCTCGGGACCCTGGTGTCGGCGTTCTGGATCATCTCTGCCAACAGCTGGATGCAGCATCCGACCGGATTCACCACCCTGCCCGACGGCAGCCTGCGGGCCACCGACTGGCTGCAGGTGATCTTCTCGCCGACCTTCCCCTCGCGCCTGGCCCACATGAGCCTCGCGGCCTACCTGACCACGGCCCTGGTGGTGGGCGCGGCCAGCGCCTGGACCCTGCTGAAGGACCGCAACCAGCCCGAGTCGCGCCTGGCGCTGCGCATGGCCGTCGGCATGTTCGCCATCGTCGCGCCGCTGCAGCTGCTGGCCGGGCATGAGTCCGGCAAGCTGGTGCTTGAGCACCAGCCGCTGAAGACCGCGGCCATCGAGGCCTACTGGAAGAGCGCGCCCGACCAGCCGCAGAGCCTGATCGGCCTGCCGGACCGGGGCGCGGCCAAGACGCACTTCGAACTGGCCATTCCCGGCATCGGCAACACGGTCCAGGGCGTCCCCAGGGACCATGTCCTGAAGGGGCTCGACGCCTTCCCGCGCGAAGACTGGCCGGTCGTCGGCCTGGTCTACTGGGCGTTCCGCGTCATGGTCGGCCTCGGGCTGGCGATGATCGGACTGGGCGTCTGGGGCGTGGTGCTGATCGCCCGCAAGCGGCTGGAGGACTCGACCTGGTTCCTGCGCGCGGCGGCGGCCATGGGGCCGGCCGGATTCGTCGCGGTGATCGCCGGCTGGATCGTCGCCGAGGTGGGGCGCCAGCCCTGGACCATCTATGGCGTCCTGCGCACGGCGGACTCGGCCTCGCCGGTCGGGCCCGGCCAGATCTCCGCCTCGCTGCTGGCCTTCATCGTCATCTACGCCATCGTCTTCAGCGCCGGCGCGATCTACATCCTGCGCCTGATCGCCAAGGGGCCGTCGCCCGACACCGAAGCCCCGCCGGCGGCCGAGGGGCGCGCGCCCGGCACGCCGCTGGCGGCCGTTCCCGCCGAACCGGAGGCCTGAGATGACCCTCGACCTTCCCCTCATCTGGGCCGGGCTGATCGCCGTGGCGGTCCTGCTCTATGTGCTGCTCGACGGCTTCGATCTGGGCGTCGGCCTGCTGTTCCCGTTCGCCCGCTCGCCGAAGGACCGGGACGTGATGATGGACAGCATCGCGCCGGTCTGGGACGGCAACGAGACCTGGCTGGTGCTCGGCGGCGGCGGCCTGTTCGCCGCCTTTCCGCTGGCCTACAGCATCCTCGCGCCGGCCCTCTACCTGCCGCTGATCCTGATGCTGCTGGCGCTGATCCTGCGCGGGGTGGCGTTCGAGTTCCGCCTGCACGGGCGCAAGCGCGGCAAGGCCTTCTGGACGGCCGCCTTCGCCGGCGGCTCGCTGATGGCCACCCTGGCCCAGGGCCTGGTGCTCGGCGGCTTCATCCAGGGCGTGACGGTGAAGGACGGCCAGTTCGCCGGTCAGCCGTTCGACTGGCTGACGCCCTACAGCCTGCTGGTCGCGCTGGGGCTGGTCGCCGGCTACGCCCTGCTCGGCGCCTGCTGGCTGATCTGGAAGACCAAGGACGAGCTGCACGGCGACGCCCGCCGCTGGGCCATCATCGCCGGCGGGGCGACGGCGCTGCTGCTGGCGGCGGTCAGCGTGGCGACCCTCATCGTCCATCCGCGCGTGGCGGCCCGCTGGGGATTCGAGAGCGGCCACTTCACGCTCAACATGCTGCCCTTCCTGCCGATCCCGATCCTCGGCGCCGCCGGTCTGCTGATCGTCGCGGAGGGCCTGCGCCGCAGGGAGCACGGCATGCCCTACGCCGGGGCGGCGCTGGTCTTCCTGTCCGGTTACCTCGGGCTGGCGGTCGGCTTCTTCCCGGCCATCGTGCCCTACGACATCGACTTCCGGCAGGCGGCCAACGCCGACAACGCCCTGGCCCTGATGCTGGTGGGGGTGGGGGTCATGCTGCCGCTGATCCTCGGCTACACGGCCTGGGTCTACTGGCTGTTCCGCGGAAAGGTCGGCGACGGTGAAGGTTACCATTGAACCCCCGCCCGGCGAGGGCGAGCCCCTCGCGCCGCTGCACCGCCGGCTCGGCTGGTTCGTCGGCCTGGCCCTGGCCTCGGCGGCGGCCACGGCCGTCGTCGCCTATGCCCTGAGGGCCCTGCTGGTGTAGGGACGGTCCATGACCGCTGATTGCCGCCTCTACCTGATCACCCCGCCGAGCCTCGACGACCTGGCCGCCTTCGCCCACACCCTGGCGGCGGCGCTGGACGCCGGCGACGTCGCCGCCCTGCAGATCCGCCTCAAGGACGCGCCGGACGAGGTCGTCGCCGCCGCCGTCGAGGTGCTCGGCGTCATCGCCCGCTCGCGCGACGTGGCCGTGATCCTCAACGACCGTCCCGACCTGGCCGTGAAGTTCGACTGCGACGGCGTGCACGTCGGCCAGGACGACATGAGCTGCGCAGACGCCCGCAGGATCGTGGGCAAGGACCGCATGGTCGGCGTCACCTGTCACGACAGCCGCCATCTGGCGATGGAGGCGGCCGAGGCCGGGGCCGACTATGTGGCTTTCGGAGCCTTCTTCCCGACCACGACCAAGGACGCGCCGACGACGGCCGATCCCGAGATCCTGTCGATCTGGCAGGAAACCATGTCGGTCCCCTGCGTGGCCATCGGCGGGATCACCGCCGACAACGCCGCCGGCCTCGTCGCCGCCGGCGCGGACTTCATCGCCGTCAGCGCGGGGGTCTGGAGCCACCCCGACGGCCCGGCCGCCGCCGTGAAGGCGCTCAACGCCGCGATCGCCGAGGGGCTGGCGGCGCGCGCCTAGTCCTCGGTGCGGAGAGTCTTCAGGATAAGATGGCTGACGGTGCAGGCCATCACGGCAACGACGGTCATGGTGACGGCGGCCACGATCGGCGTCTGCAGGGACTCAAGTCCGGAGTCCCGCAGGCGGTCCATCGCCATCACCACCAGCAGAAGCCAGAAGCCGCCGGAGGCCAGGAGCGTGGCGTTGCGCCACAGCGTCACGAGGCGGATTCGTCTTTCCCTCGACTGATCTGACAACGGCGTCATGGGCGGGGTCCTGTCGTCGGTTCGTGGAATGAGCTTCGCTCATTTTGCCTCGCCTTGCTATCCCACGGCCCTGCCGCTAGGTTCCGCCGCCCTTTCCCGACCCCCCGCGCGGCGCCCCCTACCCATGAAGATCAACGGCAACACCATCAAACCCGGCATGGTGCTCCAGCACGACGGCGGCCTGTGGGTCTGCGTGAAGGCCTCGCACGTGAAGCCCGGCAAGGGCGGCGCCTTCGCCCAGGTCGAGATGAAGAACCTGATCGACGGCCGCAAGACCAACGAACGCTTCCGCTCGGACGACAAGGTCGAACGGGTGACCCTCGACCAGCGCGACAACACCTTCCTCTACGCCGAGGGTGAGATGCTGGTGTTCATGGACGCCGAGAACTACGAGCAGATCAGCCTGCACGAGGACTTCGTCGGCGAGGACCAGGTCCGCTTCCTGCAGGACGGCATGAAGGTGAAGGTCGAGTTCCATGAGGAACGCCCGATCAGCATCTCGCTGCCCGAACATGTCGTGCTGACCATCGTCGAGGCCGACGCCACGACCAACGGCCAGACCGCCTCATCCTCCTACAAGCCCGCCAAGGCCGACAACGGCATGCGCATCCTGATCCCGCCCTATATGGAAGCGGGCGAGCGCGTGCTGGTCTCGACCGAAACCGGCGAATACCTGCGCAGGGCCGACTGACGTGTCCACAGCTTCCGCACTTCTGACTGTCATGATCGACGCCGCCCGCAAGGCGGCCAAGGGCCTGGCCCGCGACTTCGGCGAACTGGGCGAGCTCCAGGTGTCCAAGAAGGGCGCCGGGGACTTCGTCACGGCCGCCGACATCAAGGCCGAGCAGGCCCTGTTCGAGGCCCTGACCAAGGCCCGTCCCGGCTACAGCTTCCTCGGCGAGGAGCGGGGCCTGGTCGAGGGCACCGACAAGACCCACCGCTGGATCGTCGACCCGCTCGACGGCACGACCAACTTCATGCACGCCATCCCGCACTTCGCGGTCAACATCGCGCTCGAGCGCGAGGGCCAGATCGTCGCGGCGGTGACCTACAACCCGATCACCCACGACACCTTCTGGGCCGAAAAGGGCAAGGGCGCCTGGCTCGGCAACGAGAAGCGCCTGCGCGTGGCGGCCCGCACCCGGCTCGACGAGAGCCTGCTCGGCACCGGCGTGCCGTTCATCGGCCGCCCGGGTCACGGCCAGTTCCTTAAGGAGCTGCACCAGATCAGCCAGCGCGTCTCCGGCGTGCGTCGCTTCGGCGCCGCGGCCCTCGACCTCGCCTGGGTGGCCGCCGGCCGCCTGGACGGGTTCTGGGAGCGCAACCTGAGCCCCTGGGACGTGGCGGCGGGTCTGCTGCTGGTCACCGAGGCCGGCGGCAAGGTCACCGACCTCGACGGCGCCGACTACCGCGTCGAGCGCGGCGACATCTGCGCCGCGAACCTCGAACTGCACCCGCTGATCCTCGAACGGCTCCAGGCGGCGCAGTAGTCAGGGTCAGGAGACGGGGACCAGCCGGTCTCCCTCCAGCCGCGAGAGCTCGCCGTTGTGGATGTCGAAGCGGAAGCCGTGGAGCGCGAGGTCTCCGGCCCGCACCGCGCTGCTGATCCAGGGAAACGACCTCAGGTTCTTCAGCGAGAGGCCGATGATGGCGGCCTCGAGGTGGAGCAGGGCGTCCTTCGGCGGTTTGGGTTCGGGAATCGGCCACAGGACCGGCTCGGCGATTTCCATCCATCGCGCGACGAAGTCCCGCGCTTCCGGCGGCGCGCCCTCGACCATCGCCTGGACGCCGCCGCATTGTGCGTGGGCGAGCACGACGATGCGGGACACCTTGAGCACCCGAACGCCGAACTCCAGCGCCGCGCTGGTCCCGTGATAGCCCGCGTCCGGCTCAAAGGGCGGGACCAGCGCCGCGACGTTCCGGATGACAAAGAGTTCGCCCGGTCCCGCCCCGAAAACGGTCTGCGGATCCACCCGCGAATCCGAGCAGGCGATGACCAGGGTCTCCGGCCGTTGTCCCCGGGTCGCCAGGGCCTCGTAGCGGGCGCGTTGCTCCGGCCAGACGTCGGCGCGGAACCGGCGGTAGCCGTCGAGAAGCGGTTTCATGGCAGGCCTCAATCAAAGATGTCGAACAGGTCGAAGCCGCGCTTGCGGCGACCCTGATGGCGATGGTCGTCGTCGTAGTCGTGCCGGCGGTGGTCATTGTGACGCTCCGGCGGGCGATAGCGGGGGTCCGGCGCCGGGGCCTGGACCGTCCGCGCGTCGGCGGGTCCGCCGCGGCTGGCCTCCATCAGCTTTTCCAGTTCGCCCCGGTCGAGCCAGACCCCCCGGCAGACGGGGCAGAAGTCGAACTCCACGCCCGACCGGCTGACCGATTGCATGGCGGCGTTGTCGTTGGGGCAGACGAGCAGGGGCATCACGAATCTCCATTTTGCGAGGGCAGGGGTGGGGCGGCGCGGGTGCGCCAGAGGGAGTAGAGGACGCCGCTCGCCAGGATCGCGAAGGTGATGGCGAGCGACCATTCGGCCGGGAACTTGCCGAGGCCGAGCAGGTCGGCGACGAAGATCTTCGAGCCGATGAACACCAGCAGCACGGCCAGGGCCTGCTTGAGCCAGGCGAAGCGGTGCAGCACCGCGGCCAGCGCGAAATACAGCGCCCTCAGGCCGAGGATGGCGAAGATGTTGGAGGTGTAGACGATGTAGGGATCGGTGGTGATGGCGAAGATCGCCGGCACCGAGTCCACCGCGAAGACGACGTCGGCGATCTCGATCATGACCAGCGCCAGGAACAGCGGCGTGATCCACAGCACCGGCCGGCCGCCCGCCGTGACCGGTCGACGGACGAAGAACCGCTCGCCGACCAGCTGGTCGGTCACACGGAACCGCCGGCGCATCCACAGCAGCAGCGGGTTGGCGGCGAGGTCCTTCTCCTTGCCGCCCGGCCAGAGCATGCGCACGCCCGTCACGATCAGGAAGGCGGCGAACAGGTAGAGCAGCCAGGCGAATTCGCTGACCAGGGTCGCGCCGACGCCGATCATGATCGCCCGCAGCACGATGACCCCGAGGATGCCCCAGAACAGCACCCGGTGCTGCAGGTCGCGGGGTATGGCGAAGAAGCTGAAGATCAGGGCGATGACGAACACGTTGTCCATCGCCAGGCTCTTCTCGACGACGAAGCCGGTGACGTATTCGATGCCCGCCCGGGCCCCGAGCTGGGACCAGACGAAGCCGCCGAAGGCCAGGCCGATGGCGATGTAGCCGGCCGAAAGCGCCAGGCTCTCGCGCACGCCGATGGTCCGGCTGCCGCGATGCAGAACGCCGAGGTCGAGGGCCAGCAGCAGGCCAACCACGGCGACGAACGCCAGCCACATCCACAGCGGCTGGCCCAGGATGATGAAAAACAGACTCTCCAGCTTACCCTCCTGTTGTCTGGAGGGTGGCGCGTCGCCGGCTTAGGTTTCCTGTCCGGACCCGGCATCGAGCTCACCCGATGCGGTCCGACATCACGCGCTTTCGCTGCGTCAGAGGGGCCCGGCCCGCGTCGGGGAGATAGGGGCGGCTCCACGGACCGGCAAGGGGCGCCCCGGCGATAAGCGAAAGCCTGTTCGCGGCGTCTTGACGAACCCGTCACAGGACGCGGCTAATCCCGGCTCATGACCCTCACCCGACGCTCCCTCGCCGCCGCGAGTCTCGCCATGGCCGCCAGCCCCGCTCTCGCCAGGCCGCACCGGCCGCGCCCCATCGTCATCGGCCACCGCGGCGCCAGCGGCGAGCGGCCCGAGCACACGCCGATGGCCTATCGCCTGGCGATCGCCGAGGGTGCGGACTTCATCGAGCCGGACCTGTGCATCACCAGGGACGGCCACCTCGTCGCCCGGCACGAGAACGAGATCGGCGGCACGACGGATATCGGGACCCGGCCTGAGTTCGCCGCCCGGAAGACCACCAAGGTCATCGACGGACAGTCGATCACCGGCTGGTTCACCGAGGACTTCACCCTCGCCGAGATCAAGACGCTGCGGGCCCGCGAGCGCCTGCCGCAACTGCGCCCGGCCAACGCCGCCTTTGACGGCCAGGAAGCGATCCCGACCTTCGCCGAGGTCGTGGCCATCGCGAAGGCGGCCGGCGTCGGCGTCTATCCGGAGATGAAGCACCCGCGCCACTTCGCCTCGGTCGGTCTGCCGTTCGAACAGCGCATGGCCGACGCCCTCAAGGCCGAGGGGCTGAACTCGAAAAGCGCGAAGGTCTTTGTCCAGTGTTTCGAGGTCGGGCCGCTGAAGACCATCCGCGCCCTGACGAAAGCCCCGCTGGTCCAGTTGGTCGATTCCGAGGGCTCGCCCGCCGATCTGCCGGACCTGAAGTATACGGACATGGTCACCGCGGGCGGCCTGAAGGCCATCGCCGCCTATGCCGACGGCGTGGGGCCGGACAAGTCGATGGTCGTGCCGACGGATAGCCAGGTCCTGCTGCCGCCGACGGCGCTGGTGGCCGACGCGCACAGCGTCGGGCTCAAGGTTCACCCCTGGACGGTGCGGGCGGAGAACTACTTCCTCCCCGCGTCGCTCCAGAAGGGCGCACAGGGGCCCGAACGCCCCCGCCTGCACGGCGACGTCGGCGCGATGTTCAAGGCGCTGTACGAGGCCGGCGTGGACGGCCTGTTCAGCGATTTCCCCGGCCTGGCGGCCGAAGCCCGAAAGGCGTTCCTCGCATGATCCGTCTGATGGTCGCGGCGCTCGCCGCATGCCTGTTCGTTTCGGCGGTTCCGGCGCCGGCCAGCGCCGCGCCGCCGGTCACTGACAGGGACGGCCAGGCGCTCGATGCTTTCGCCAGATGGTATGTGAAGACGAGCCTGGAAATCGGCGAGTACGAGGACGGCTATATCGACGCCTACTACGGCCCGGCTGAATGGCAGACCGAGGCGAAGGCGAAGGGCAAGAGCCGCGGCCTGCCGGCGGTGATCGAGAGCGTCGAGGTGGTCCAGCGCGGGCTGGACGGCCTGGAGGCGCATCCGGCTCGCCCCCTGCCGCCCGAGTACAAACGTCGCATCGCCTTCCTGAAGGCCCATCTCACCGCCGCACACACCCGGCTGCGGATGATGTCCGGCGAGAAGCTCAGCTTCGAGGACGAGGCCGAGGGCCTGTTCGGCGTGCGGCCGGTGCTCAAGCCGTTGTCGGCCTATGATCCCGTCCTGAAGCAGATCGAGGCCCTCGTCCCCGGCGACGGTCCGCTGTGGCAGCGCGTCGATGCGTTCAACGACCGCTTCATCATCCCCGCCGACCGGCTCAAGCCCGTCATGGAAGCCGCCATCGCTGAGTGCCGCCGGCGGACCATGGCGCACATCGCCCTGCCGGCGAACGAACGGTTCACCCTGGAGTTCGTCACCGGCAAGTCCTGGTCGGGCTACAACTGGTACAAGGGGAACGCCAACAGCCTGATCCAGGTGAACACCGACCTGCCGGTCCGCCTGAGCCGGGCCGTCGATCTGGGCTGCCACGAGGGCTACCCGGGCCACCATGTGCTGAACATGCTGCTCGAGGAGCGGCTGAGCAAAGGCAAGGGCTGGGTCGAGTTCACCGTCTATCCGCTCTACTCGCCGCAATCGCTGATCGCCGAGGGCAGCGCCAACTACGGCATCGAGCTGGCCTTCCCGGGCGACGAGAAGCGGGCGTTCGAGGTCGGAACCCTCTATCCGCTCGCCGGGCTCGATCCGAAGGACGCGGCCCGCTACGACGCGCTGCTGGAGGCCCAGAAGGCTCTGGCCGGCGCCCGCTTCACCATCGCCAGCGATTACCTGTCGGGCCGCATCACCAAGGAGCAGGCCATCGCCCTGACCCAGACCTACGGCCTGGTCTCGGCCAAGCGCGCGGCCCAGACCGTGGCCTTCAGCGAACAGTACCGCAGCTATGTGATCAACTACGGGCTCGGCATGGACATGGTGCGGGCCTACGTCGAGCGGGCAGGGCCGGACGCCGACGCGCGCTGGAAGGCCATGGAATGGGTGATCGGCGGCCCGACGCTGCCGGGCGATCTGCTGAAGTAGGCTTCCTGCGTCCTTCGACACGCCGCTGCGCGGCTGCTCAGGATGACCTGAAGTGGGGACGCGACATCCCTTTAGGTCATGGTGAGCAGCACCCGCAGGGTGCGTGTCGAACCACGCACCTTGTCGCCGCTAACTTTCCCGCGCCACCAGCGCGGCCAGGGCCTCGGCCGAAATCTGGCGCAGCACCGTCTCCGGGTTCTGGTAAACCGCGCTGTTGGCGCCGTGCTCGAAGCACTCGACCGAAACGATCCAGCACCGGCCCTTGGTCGCGGCGGCGATCATCGGCTGGGTGTGGTCGAACACGAACCGGGCGATGCGCTCGCAGCTGACCGCCGGCAGGACGCGCATGTCGCAGAGGCCGAGGTCGCGCAGCCGGATGAACTCGTCGAAGTGCGGATCGTCCTTCGCCACCAGGGTGGTGTGGTCGAAGGTGGCGTGCAGCCACTCGCGGATCGGCCCGAAGCCGCCCTTGCCGAAGTCGACCACCCAGCCCCGGTGGTCGAGCTGTTCGGCCGCGAAGGTGAACTTGAAGCCCAGCGAATAGCCGTGCAGCAGGTTGCAGTGACTGTCGGCGGTCCAGGCCCGCATGGCGCAGGACAGGCCGCGGTCGCCGCCGTAGGTCTTGGTCGAGAAGAAAGCCATGGCGCCAGACTAGCCCGTTTCGCGGCCGCGGTCAGCGGCGGTCAGGCCGCCTCGACCCCGAACTGCAGCTGGGCCAGCTTGGCGTAGAGGCCGCCGGCCTTGCTGAGCTGGGCGTGCGTGCCCTGTTCGACGACGCGGCCGTCGTCCATCACCACGATACGGTCGGCGCGCAGGACGGTGGCCAGGCGGTGGGCGATGACCAGGGTGGTACGGTCGCCCATGGCGCCTTCGAGCGCCTTCTGCACCAGCCGTTCGTTCTCGGCGTCCAGCGCGCTGGTCGCCTCGTCGAGCAGCAGGATAGGGCTGTTGCGGACCAGCGAGCGGGCGATGGCCAGCCGCTGCTTCTGCCCGCCGGAGAGGGTCTTGGCCCGCTCGCCGACCGGGGTGTCGTAGCCTTCGGGCAGGGCGCGGATGAAGCCGTCGGCCTCGGCGGCCACGGCGGCGGCCTGGACTTCCTCCAGCGTCGCGTCCTCGCGGCCGAAGCGGATGTTGTCGAGCGCGGAACCGGAGAACAGCGAGGCGTCCTGCGAGACCAGCGCCATGCGGGCGCGGACCTCGGCGGGGTCGGCGTCCTTCAGATCCACGCCGTCGAGCAGGATGCGGCCGGCCTGGGGGTCATAGAAGCGCAGCAGCAGGCGCAGGACGGTGCTCTTGCCGGCCCCCGAGGGGCCGACCAGGGCCACGGTCTCGCCGGGCTTTACGCTGAGGTCGAAGCCGCGCAGGGCGGGCAGGTCGGGCCGTCCGGGATAGGCGAAGGTCACGTCCTCGAAGACGATCTCGCCGCGCGCCGGAACGGGCAGGGGTTTGGGATGCGCCGGGGCGGCGATCAGCGTCTTCGACGCCAGCAGCTCGAAGATCCGCTGCATGGCGCCGGACGCCTGCTGCACCACGCCCCAGACCTCACCGAGGGCGCCGACAGAGGCGCCGGCGAACACCGACAGGGCGAGGAACTGGATCAGCTGGCCGCCGGTCATGGTGTGATTGACCACGGCATGGGCGGCCGTCCACAGCAGCAGGCCGATGCCGCCGAACACCAGGCCGATGACCACCAGGGTCATCAGAGAGCGGGCGAACACCCGGCTCAGCGACGTGCGGAACGCCGTCTCGACCGCATCGCCGAAGCGCTTGTCGGCCATGCCCTCGCGGCCGAACGCCTGCACGGTGTCGAGTGCGTCGAGGCTTTCGCCGGCGAAGCCGACGGCCTGGGCGAAGCGGTCCTGGGTCTTGGTCGACAGGCTGCGCACGCGGCGGCCGAACAGGAACAGCGGCGCGATCAGCAGCGGCGCGCCGAGCATGACGAACAGGGTCAGCTTGGGCGACACCACGGCCAGCATGACCGTCGCGCCGATCAGGCCGAGAATGTTGCGCAGGGCGATCGAGGCCGCCGAGCCGACGAGATTCTCGATGATCGTCACATCGGTGGTCATGCGCGACAGTACCTCGCCGGTGCGGGTCTTGAGGAAGAACGAGGGATCGAGCGTCAGGACATGGCGGTAGAGCGCCTTGCGCAGGTCGGCCACGACCCGTTCGCCCAGCACGGTGATGAAATAGAACCGGGCGGCCGTGGCCAGCGCCAGCACCAGCACGACGATCGCGGCCAGGCCGAAGTAGCGGTTGAGGTTCTCGGCCGACAGGAAGCCCTTGTCGACCACCAGCCGCAGGGCCTGGGTGATGCTCAGGGTCGCGCCCGTCGAGAACAGCAGGAAGAAGCCCGCGGCGGCCGCGTGACGCCAGTGCGCGCGGATGAACGGCAGCAACGGCGCGAGATTCTTGATGTCGCGACTCTTCGGCCGGCGGGCCGCTTCTTCCGTCAGACTCTGGGCCAGGGCGGCGCCCGCGCTGGGCCGTCCATCGGCCACGGCGTCGCTTGCGCTGGTGTCAGTCATGTTCGGCCCCTTGCCTTAGTCGCGGCCCTTCTGTATAGCCGCGCCTCTTCCGTGGCCCGAACTTTCGGCCGCCAGATCAACATTCCTCTTAAGTCGGTTGGACCGCCCGATGAAACAAGACACCCATCCCGACTATCACTTCATCACCGTGGTGATGACGAACGGCACGACGTACCAGACGCGCTCGACCTACGGGAAGGAAGGCGCGACCCTGAACCTGGACATCGATCCCTCGACCCACCCGGCCTGGACCGGCGGCAACGCCCACCTGCTGGACCGCGGCGGCCGCGTGTCGCGCTTCAACGCCAAGTTCGCCGGCTTCACCGCCAAGAAGTAGGCGTCGGCGTCAGCCAGCGAGATTCGAAAAGGCCGGCAGGGGAAACCCCGCCGGCCTTTTTGCTGTCTGCTCCTCCCTCCCCCTTGTGGGGAGGGACAGACCGCGTAGCGGTCAGGGTGGGGAGTTGGCGGGCGATCGGATGCGCCCGGGTTGTGGGCGGTTGCCCCACCCGTCCGGGCTTCGCCCGGCCACCCTCCCCATAAAGGGGAGGGAGAAGAAAGTCAGAGCGCCGCGCCGCCGAACGCGTCGCGCAGGCGGTCCATCTGCGACAGCACCGGATGCGGCGTGGTCTCGGTGGAGGCCTCGACATACATGCGGCGGTCCAGATGGCGGACGCGGTCGTACAGGCGGGCCGACCGGTCGAGCAGTTCCAGCAGCCCGAGCGGCAAATCATGCAGGGCTTCGGCCTCGCTGACCGAGGTGTCCTCGGCGTCGAGCCGGTAGCGGCTTTCACAGGCGGCCTCGGGGGCCATGTCGCCCTCGCGCACGGCGCGCTGGACCAGCAGCCAGCTGGCCACCCGCATCAGCCGGGTGGTCAGGCGCATGCTTTCGGAGGCGTAGGACAGCGCGGCGTTGCGGGACAACAGTTTGGAGTCCTGGCGGCCGCCGCCGTCGAGATAGGCCGCGGTCTCCTCGACCAGGTCCATACCCTCGAGAAAGGTGCGGTCAAACAGCTCCGACCGGGCGAAGTCAGCGATCACGTTCGCCCGCCACGGCGCCGTTGCGGGCGCGCCGAGTTCATTCATGGACAAGATCGCCCCTCACAAGAAACGCGCGGGATCACATTCCCGCATGGTCTCAACGGCTGCAACGGACGTGCCAAGCCCCCGGCCATCCGCCCTCAGAACTTGAAAAACGCATCGGCGGCGGACTTGCTGGCCCGCTTCTTTTCAATCTGGGCCTCGGTTCGCGCGATTTCGGCCCGCAGCAGGCCGACCCGCTCGTCGAGGTCGTCGACGCTGTAGAGCTCAAGATCCTCGCGCAGGGCGTGGGACAACGCCTCGCCCCTGTGTCCGCGCGGTTCGGCTGGTTCGTCGCTCATCGCCGGGGCCTCCCTATCGCTTCCGACGTCTTTCACGATATCAGACGCGCGCTGACGATAACACGCAAGTCCAGGAGCGAGACCATGGCCGAGTCCAGCATGACCGCCGTCACCGTCGAGGGCGGCAAGGGGCCGGCCGAGGCCCTCAGGGCCGTTTCGGCGCCGCGCCCCGTTCCGAAGGACGGTGAAATCCTGATCCGGGTCAGGGCCGCCGGTGTGAACCGTCCCGACCTGCTCCAGCGCATGGGCTTCTATCCGCCGCCGCCCGGCGCGCCGGCCACCCTGGGCCTGGAAGTCGCCGGCGAAGTGGTCGAGGGCGCGGGCCGCTGGAAGGCGGGCGACCGGGTCTGCGCGCTGCTGGGCGGCGGCGGCTATGCCGAATACGCGGTGGTCGACGCGCGTCACGCCCTGCCGATCCCGGCGGGCTTCGACTTCGTCCGCGCCGCCGGCCTGCCCGAGACGGTGTTCACCGTGTTCGCCAATGTCTTCGAGCACGGGGGGCTGAAGGCCGGCGAGACCTTCATGGTCCACGGCGGTACGTCGGGCATCGGCGTCACAGCCATCCAGATGGCCAGGGCGGCCGGCGCGAAGGTCATCGCCACCGGCCGCGGCGCCGACAAGGCGGCCCAGGCCCTGGCGCTGGGCGCCGACGTGGCCGTCGATACCAAGACGCAGGACTTCGCGGAGGTCGCGACCGCGGAGGGCGGCGTCGATGTCGTGCTCGACATGGTCGGCGGATCGTACTTCGCCAGGAACTTGCAGGCGCTGAAGACCGGCGGGCGGATCGTCTACATCGCCTCGCTCGGCGGCGGCACGCTGGAGGTCCCGGTGCTGGCCATCATGCAGAAGCGGGCGGTGATCACCGGCTCGACCCTGCGCCCGCGCTCGAATGACGAAAAGGCCCGCCTGGCGGCCGAGGTCGAGCGGGTCGTCTGGCCGTGGATCGAGGCCGGAAAGATCAGCATCCCGGTCGACGCCACCTTCCCGCTGGCCGAGGCGGCGAAGGCGCACGCGCATCTGGAAGCCGGCGCGCACGTGGGGAAGGTCGTTCTGACGGCCTGAAATCCCCGCGACAACGGAACGCCGTTTCCTTTGTCCGGGAACGGCTCTATATGTCTCATCCAACATCCCGCCCGGCCGAAAGGCCGGGCGCCGTCGTATCTGGAGCACGACATGTCCGACCAAATCCTGATGCCGAAGGCGACCGCCGTCTGGCTCGTGGACAACACCTCGCTGACGTTTGAGCAGATCGCCGACTTCTGCGGCCTGCACCGTCTGGAAGTCCGCGGCATCGCCGATGGCGAGGTCGCGCGCGATATCCGCGGCGCCGACCCGATCGCCAATGGCCAGCTGAACCGCGAAGAGCTCGACAAGGCCGGAGCCGATCCGTCCTACCGCATGGTCGCCCAGGTGAGCCGTCATGCCGCGCTGCTCAAGCCGGTCAAGAAGGCGCCGCACTATACGCCCGTTTCGCGCCGCCAGGACCGTCCGGACGCGATCAAGTGGTTCGTCACCCACCATCCGGAAGTGACCGACGCGCAGATCGCCAAGCTGCTGGGTACGACCAAGTCGACCATCGAGTCGGTGCGCTCGCGATCGCACTGGAACAGCGCCAACATCAAGGCGGTGGATCCGGTCACGCTCGGCCTGACGACCCAGATCGATCTCGACGCGCTGGTCCGCAAGGCCGCCGACAAGAAGGCCAAGGACGACGCCCGCAAGGGCATCGTCGCCCCTGACGGCGCGACCCTGCGCCCGGCCTCGGAAGCCGAAATCGAGGACGCGCCCGAGATCGAGACTGACGAAGAAGCCGCCAGCCACGTCAACCTCAAGACTGTCTTCGCCGACGTCGACGACGACATGGATGACGAGGACTAGGATCCTGAGGGGACATGCACTTCAGTGCGTGTCCCCGGGGCTCCGCAGGCAGGGGACACGCACTGAAGCGCATGTCCCCGTGATGATCAGTGAACCTGCATCCGCAAGCTTTCGATCTCTTCCTTGAGCCGCAGCTTCTGACGCTTGAGTTCCTTGAGGCGGATGTCGTCGGTGGAGGGTCTGCGGGTCTCGTCCTCAATCAACCTGTCGAGGGTCTGGTGACGGTTACCGAGTTCGCGAATGCGGGCGTCCAACGCCATTAGTCGCCTCCTCTTCTGTGGCCTGACGAGTGAACACCCGTCTTGCCGCGGAGTCAGATCACAAAGCGTTGCGCCGGTTTGATCGGGCCTTGCGGCCTTTCCCACGTTCACGCGGACGCGTAGAGGTTGGCGGACATGACTGAAACGGCCCGTCAGAAACTTGTGATCGGCATCTCCGGCGCTTCCGGCGTGACCTACGGCCTGCGCGCGCTGGCGGCCTGCCGCGACCTCGGCGTCGAAAGCCATCTGATCCTGTCCAAGGCGGCCGTCCTGACCCTGGCCGACGAGACCGGGCTCACGGCGGTCGAGGCGAACGCCATGGCCGACGTGGTGCACAAGGTGGGCGACATCGGCGCGGCCATCGCCTCCGGCTCGTTCCGGGCCCTGGGCATGCTGGTCGCCCCCTGCTCGGTGCGGACCATGAGCGAGATCGCCACCGGCGTGACCTCCAACCTGCTGACCCGGGCCGCCGACGTGACGCTGAAGGAGCGCCGGCCGCTGGTGCTGATGGTGCGGGAGACTCCGTTCCACCTGGGCCACCTGCGCACCATGGTCCGGCTGGCGGAGATGGGCGCGACGATCGCTCCGCCGCTGCCGGCCTTCTACGCCAAGCCGCAGTCCATCGCCGAGATGGTCGACCAGTCGGTCGGCCGGGCGCTCGACCTGTTCGGCCTCGACTGGGCGGCGGTGCGGCGCTGGGGCGAAGATCTCAAGCCGATCGTGGAGGGCGCGTGAGCTTCTGGGACTGGGCGCTGGCCGCCTATGACAAGCCGGGCGTGCCCGAGGCCTGCCTGGCATTGCAGGACGAGCACGGCTTCAACACCGCCCTGCTGCTGTGGGCCGTCTGGGCCAATCCGGATCGCGAGACCCTGGCCAACGGCGTGCAGACCACGGTGCTGTGGGACGAGACCGTGCTCTGGCCGCTGCGCAACGTGCGCCGGGCGCTCAAGGGCCACCGCCCGCCGTTCGCCGACGCGCCGCGCGAGGGGCTGCGCGAGGACGTGAAGGCCGCCGAGATGCGCGCCGAACGCACCCTGATGGACACGCTGGCGGGGTTCGCCGGCCCGGCCGCCGAGCCGGACCCCAGGGGCGCCCTGACCCGCGCGGCCATGGCCTGGTGCGGCCAGGCGCCGGCCGAGGCCCTCGACCGCCTCGCGCGGGCTCTGGCGTGACGCGCACGGCGACTGTATTTTCCCTTCGTCAGGGAGCGCGCCAACCATGAACGACGACGATGGGCTGTACGCCATGCCCAACATGGAGGTCCGCGGCCGGCTCATGGAATTGCGCCAGCGCCACCAGGACCTCGATGCGGCCGTGGAGGCCCTGCTCGACAAGCCGCTGCCCGACCAGCTGCAGATCGCCCGGCTGAAGAAGCAGAAGCTGGTGCTGCGCGACCAGATCACCAAGCTGGAAAACCAGCTGACGCCGGACATCATAGCGTAGACCCTCTCCCTCCCCTTCATGGGGAGGGTGGACGGCCGAAGGCCGGACGGGTGGGGCATCCGGTCGCCACCCCGTTGAACCGGACTCGGCGGCCCTGTCCCCCTCCCTGACCGCTGCACGGTCTGTCCCTCCCCATGAAGGGGAGAGAGGAATCCTGTGCTAGCTTCCCCCAATCAAACCCTGGGGAGGGACGACCATGGACCTTGAACAGATCTTCTCGCTGATGAGCGGCCTGGCCGTGGCCGGCTGGCTGGCGCTGGCCGTCGCGCCGCTGCGGCGGCCGGCGTTGATCGCCGCCGCGCGGGTCATCGGGGCCATCCTGGCGTTGGCCTATGTCATTCTGATCTATCGCGGCCTGACCGCGACCGGCGGGCCGGAGGGCGGCGGGTTCGGCTCGCTGAAGGCGGTGATGATCCTGCTGTCGACGCCGGCGGCCATGCTGCCCGGCTGGATCCACTACCTGTGCTTCGACCTGTGGGTCGGGACCTGGCAGGTCGAGGATGCGCCGAGGGCCGGCGTGCCCCACTGGCTGCTGCTGCCCATCCTGCTGCTGACCTTCATGTTCGGGCCGGCCGGGCTGTTCGCCTATCTGGTCGTGCGGTTCGTCCTGGCGCGGGTCCGGCAGAAAGCGGCCGCCTGATCAGCCGCCCGCCCGGGCCGCCTTCGCTTCCCGGATGACCATGATCTGGCCCTGGAAATACGGGCTCTGGCCATTCTTCTTCAGGTAGGCGTCGAAGTCCTGGAGCAGCTTGATCGCCTCGTCGTGCCGGCCCTGCCGCACCAGCTGCTGGGCGAGCATGCCGCGGACGTCGACCAGGTTGGGCACCAGCTCCAGCGTCTTGCGGTTCCACCTCATCGAGTCCTCGGTCCGGCCAAGGGCGTCGAGGCTGATGGCGTAGTTGGCGAACAGGTCGTAGGTCCCGACGCCCTCCCGGAGCACCTGCTCGTACTGCGGGACGGCCAGCGGATGCTGGCCGGACTTGGTAAGGCTGATGGCGTAGATCGCGCGCGTATCGCTCTCGGTCGGATAGAGCTTGAGGTAGCCGTAGTAGTTCAGCGCGGCGCACCGGTAGTCGCGGGCGCGGTAGCAGGTTTGGGCGTCCTCCTTGCTGGCCGGCGCCGGCTCGGGCGGGGCGGGCTTGTCGCAGGCGGTCAGCGCCAGGCCGAGCACGCCGGCGGCGAACAGATGCGCGATCTTCATGTGGACACTCCCCTGGCCCGCTACCGGGCCGCCCCGGCCGCCGCCTAGTGCGCCGCGTTCCGCGCGGCTTCGGACGCCTCGGCCTTGTCGGCGAAGCGCCGGAAGGCGCCCGGGATGATCTCGGCGATGAAGTCGTTCTCCAGGCCGCCCATAAGCGAGTCGAGGTGCGACAGGCGGTCGAGGAAGGCGCGCCCGGCCGGGCTGTTGATCACCTTTTCGGTGGCCCGCTGGGGGCGCGTCGTCGGCGTCGGCCGGTCGGCGGCCGCGGCCGCGATCGCCGCCTGCATGGCGGGGTCGCGCATGATCGTCACGCCCGCCCGCAGTTCCTCGACCGTGAGATTGTCAGCGAACGACTTGCCGAACAGCCGCTTCAGCGCCGGGATGTCGTGTTCGGTCTCCTCGATCATCGAGTCGACCAGCAGCTGCTTCCACTCGGGCCGGAAGCTGAAATCGCCCATAGAGGCGGATTCCTCGGTCATGGCCCGGGCGATGACCGACTTGAAGTCGGCCGCGTCGAGCAGGGTGGACCCGATTTCCAGTCCGAGGGCTTCCCCTTCCGGCGTGGCCGCGCGGACCGGAGACGCCAGCGACAGGGCCGCAATGAAGCTCAGGGCCGCGAGCCCCTGGAAGACAGACCGGAACATGAAGACCCCTCTGGACGCTGGCGGCGCCCCTCAGCGCCACTCGCGCTCAAGGAATTCACAGTCGCCGCGACAAGTCCAGATGTCGCGGCGGCGCGTCACCAGGCGTCGACCCAGCCCCGCGCGGGACGCCTGCGCGGCGGACAGCAGTCGAGGCCGCGGATGATCCAGCGGCGGGTCTCGGCCGGGTCGATGACGGCGTCGATCTCCAGCGCCGCGGCCATGCTGGTCGCCTTGCCGGCGGCGTAGAGCCGGCCGACCAGCTGGTCGTACAGGGCCTTGTTCTTCTCCGGGTCGGTCTCGGCGGCCAGCTCCTTGCTGTAGCCGAGCTTGACAGCGCCCTCGAGGCCCATGCCGCCGAACTCGCCGGTGGGCCAGCTGGCGATGAACACCGGCGCGTGGAAGCCGCCGCCGGCCATCGCCTGGGCGCCCAAGCCGTAGCCCTTGCGCAGCACGATGCACATCAGCGGCGTGCCCAGCTTGGCTCCGGCGATGAACTGCCGGCTGACGCGGCGCACGGCGCCGGCGGCCTCGCTGTCGGGGCCGACCATGAAGCCGGGCGTGTCGCACAGGCTCAGCACCGGCAGGTCGAAGGCGTCGCACAGCTGCAGGAAGCGGGCGCATTTCTCCGCCCCGTCGCAGTCGATGGCCCCGCCGAGGTGGCGCGGGTCGTTGGCGATCAGCCCCATGGGCCGGCCCTCGACGCGGATGAAGCCGGTGATCATCCCGGCCGCGAAGCCGCGACGAAGTTCGAGGAAGCTGCCGTCGTCGGCGAGGGTCTCGATCAGCGGACGGATGTCGTAGACCCGCAGGCGGTTCTCCGGGATCGCCCGGCGCAGCGCGCGCTGGTCGGCGGCGGTCCAGTGCGCCACCCGGCCCTGGAAGGTCGACATCGCCTGCTTGGCCAGGGCCGTGGCGTGGGCCTCGTCGTCGGCCAGGATGTCGATCACCCCGTTGGCCCACTGCACGTCGCTGGGGCCGATGTCCTCGGGCTTGAACACGCCGAGGCCCCCGCCCTCGATCATGGCCGGACCGCCCATGCCGAGGTTGGAGTCCCTGGTGGCGATGATGATCTCGGAAAGGCCGGCGATGGCCGCGTTGCCGGCGAAGCAGCGGCCGGCGACGATGGCGATCTTCGGCACCTCGCCCGACAGTTCGGCGAACTTGCCGAAGGTGGTCACGTCCAGCCCGGCCACGCCGGTGCCGTCGGTGTCGCCCGGCCGGCCGCCGCCGCCCTCGGCGTACCAGACCACCGGCAGCTTCTGCTCGCCGACGATGTGCAGCAGCCGGTCGGTCTTCTTGTGGTTCATGTTGCCCTGGGTGCCGGCCAGGACGGTGAAGTCGTAGCTGAGCGCCGCGACCCGCGCCTTGTCGGGCGCGAACAGGTGGCCGTTGATCGCGCCGATGCCGGCGATCAGGCCGTCGGCGGGCGTGGCCTTGATCAGGTCCTCCAGCGTGCGGCGGCGGCGCTGGGCGGCGATGGTCAGGGCGCCGTACTCGATGAAGCTGCCGGGATCGAGCAGGTCGTCGAGGTTCTCCCGCGCCGTGCGGTGGCCGGTGCGGCGGCGTTTGGCCACGGCCTCGGGCCGGTTCTCGTCGAGGGTGAAGGCGTGCCGGTCGATGACGGCCTGCAGGTCCGGGCGGATGTGGTCAGGGTCGATCTGCGCCGCCTCGGCCTGGGCGTCGGCGACGACGTCGGCCGGTTCGAGGAACAGGATCGGCTGGTCCTTGAGCAGGGTCTCGCCCCTGGCCGCGGCGATGCGCACGACCCGGCCGCCTTCCGGCGCGGTCACCACATGCTCCATCTTCATCGCTTCGAGGATGGCCACGGTCTGGCCCGGCGCGACGAGGTCTCCCTCGGCCACCTCGATGTGCCCCACCGTCGCCAGCAGCGGCGCGGCGACGCTGAACGCGCCGTCGAGGCTTTCGAACGCCGACTGGATTGCGACGGGCAGGGGAGCGGCGTCGACAGGCGCCGGCTCGACCTTCGGCAGCTTCGCCAGCAGGTCCGGCAGCTGCGTCTCAAGGAAGCGGGTCGTCGCCTGGCCGCCGGTCACCGCCGGCTCGGCCAGCACGGCGCGCAACAGCGGGGCGTTGGTCTCCACGCCGTCCAGCCGGAATTCGCCGAGCGCCCGGGCGGTGCGGGCGCAGGCGGACGCCATGGTGTCGCCCCGGCCGATGACCTTGGCCAGCAGGCTGTCATAGGCCGGGCTGGTGACGTAGCCGGCGTAGCCGTAGCCGTCGACGCGCACGCCCGGACCGCTCGGCGGCTCATAGGTGGCCAGTCGTCCGCCGCCGGGCAGGGTCGCGCCGTCGGCGGTCAGGGTTTCCAGGTTGACCCGCGCCTGGACGGCGAAGCCGCGCGGCTTCGGCGCTTCGGTCAGGCCCAGCTGGACGAGGGTCCTGCCCGCCGCCAGCTCGAACTGGACGCGAACCAGGTCGAGGCCGGTGACCTCCTCGGTGACCGTGTGCTCGACCTGCAGCCGGGCGTTGGTCTCGATGAAGGCGAAGCCCCCCTTGCCGTCGACGAGGAACTCGACGGTGGCCAGGGTGCGGTACTTCGTGGCCGCGCACAGCCGCTCGGCGGCCTCGTGCAGGGCCTTGCGCAGCGGTTCGGGCAGGATCGCCGGGGCGCTCTCGACGAGCTTCTGGTTGCGGCGCTGGATCGAGCAGTCGCGGTCGCCCACGGCCAGCACGGCCCGGCCGTCGGCCACCACCTGCACCTCGATGTGCCGCGCGTCGGCCACCAGCCATTCGGCGTAGACCGTCCCGTCGCCGAACGCCGCCAGCGCCTCGCGCGAGCAGGCGGCCAGGGCGAACTCGATCTCCGCCTCGGTCTGGACGATGCGCATGCCGCGCCCGCCGCCGCCGGCCACGGCCTTGAGCATCATCGGGCCGTTTTTGCGGAAGAAGGCGCGGGCGGCGGCCAGGTCGATCGGGCCCGTGCCGGCCAGCACCGGAACCTTGGCCTTGGCCGCCAGCGCCCGGGCCTTGGCCTTGTCGCCGAACAGCTCCAGCGCGTCGGGCGAGGGGCCGATGAAGGTGATCTTCGCGGCGGCGCAGGCGCGGGCGAAGGCGGCGTTCTCCGACAGGAAGCCGTAGCCCGGGTGGATGGCGTCGCACTTCGCCGCCTTCGCCGCGGCGATCACGCCGTCGATGTCGAGATAGGCCTTCACGCCGGAGCCCTTGAGGGCCACGGCCTCGTCGGCGGCCCGGACGTGCAGCGAGGCGGCGTCGTCCTGGGCGTGGATCGCGACGCTGACGATGCCCAGCTCCGCCGCCGCCCGGGCGATGCGGATGGCGATCTCGCCGCGGTTGGCGATCAGCACGCGCTTGAAGCTCAAGGGAATCCTCCGTCGGCTCATACAGCCGTTTGAGCGCACCATAGCGTCCCGGCTTGACTCTCCAAGTCCGCAGGGTGAGAACAAAAGCGGAACATTGGAGAACAGTCATGCCGGCGTCGCGGCTCGCCCGCCTCGCGGCCGTGAAGGGCCAGATCGCCGCTCTGGAAGCGGGGACTCGGACTCCATCCGCGGTTCTGCCGTTCGGCGACCCGCGCGTCGACGACTGTCTGCCGGGCGGCGGCCTGCCGCTCGGCCGCTGGCACGAGGTGACCGGCGGCGGGATGGATGTCGAGACGGGCGCCGCCACCGCCGGCTTCGCCGCCCTGCTGGCCCTGCCGCTGGCGGCGCGCGGGGCGGTGGTCTGGATCCTGCGGCGGGACGACCTCTACGCGCCGGGGCTGGAGACGCTGGGCTTTCCGGCCCGGCGGCTGATCCAGGTGCGGGCGCCGGACGATACGGCGGCCCTGATGGCGCTCGAGGACGCGCTCGGCTCGGCCGGGGTCGCCGCCGTGGCCGCCGAGATCGAGGACGTCGACCTGACCGCCGGCCGCCGGCTGCAACTGGCCTGCGAGAAGCACGGGGCGACCGGCTTCGTGATCCAGCGGCGGCCGTTCGGCGGGGCGGCCCGAAAGGGCGTCAGCGGCTCGGCGGCGGCGACGCGCTGGCGGGTCGCGGTCGCGGCCAGCGATCCTCCCGCGGGCGAACCGGGGCTGGGACCGCCCCGCTGGACCGCGACCCTCGAACGCTGCCGGGGCGGTCGCCCCGGTGAATGGACCTTTGAATGGCGGCAGGAGGCTGACCATGGCTCGCATCCTCTCGCTGTGGCTTCCGGACTGGCCGGTGACGGTGTGGAACCGCAGGACCGCGACCGGCTCAGGGCGTGATTCCAAATCCGCTCATCCCGGCGAAGGCCGGGACCCAGGCGTTTTTGGGATGGGTCGGACAGACTCGGGCGGATCAGAAAAAACCTGGGTCCCGGCCTTCGCCGGGATGAGCGGGAAAAATACACCGCTGGCGCTTTTGATCACCGAACGCGGCGCCCGCCGGCTGCACGCGCTCGACGCCGGGGCCCGGGCGCTGGGCCTCTACGCGGGGCAGAAGGCCGCCGACGCCGCGGCCCTGGTTCCGGAACTGGTCACCGCCGACGCCGATCCGGAGGGCGACGCGGCGGCGCTGACGGCGCTCGGCGACTGGTGCGTGCGGTTCTCGCCGGCCGTGGCGCCCGACGGGCCCGACGGGCTGGCGCTCGACATCACCGGCGTCTCACACCTGTGGGACGGCGAGGCGGCGATGCTCGAGGACCTGCTGGCGCGGCTGGCGGCCAACGGCATCCCGGCGCGCGGCGCGGTCGCCGACACCCTCGGCGCGGCCTGGGCCCTGGCGCGGTACGGCGAGGCGCCGGCCGTGGTCATCCCGCCGAACGGCCAGGCGCCCGTGCTCGCGCCGCTGCCGGTCGCGGCCCTGCGGCTGGATGCGGCGGCGACGGCGCAACTGCCCCGGCTGGGCCTGACCCGCATCGCGCGGCTGCTGGACCTGCCCCGGGCCCAGCTGACCCGGAGGTTCGGGCCGCTGGTGGTGCGAAGGCTCGACCAGGCCCTGGGCCGGGCCGAGGAGGCGCTGACCTATCGCCGGCCGCCGAGCCCCTGGTTCGACCGGCTGGCCTTCGCGGAGCCGATCAGCGTGCTCGATGACCTGGTCCGCGCGACCGGCGACATCGCCACGCGGCTGTGCGATCGGCTGACCACAGAGGGCCGGGGCGGGCGGCGGTTCGAGCTGACCTTCCACCGGCTGGACGGCAAGGCCTTCCCCGTGCGGGTCGGGCTGTCGACGCTCGGCCGCGACGCCCGCGCCCTGACCCGGCTGTTCGCGCCGAAGCTGGAGGCCATAGACCCCGGCTTCGGCATCGAGGTGGTGACCCTTTCGGCCGGCGGGGTGGAGCTGGTCTCCGCCGCCCAGGGACAGCTCGACAACAGCCGCGCGGCCATGGCCGAGGAGGGGCTGGCGGCGCTGGTCGACCGGCTGGCCAACCGGCTGGGCGAGGACCAGGTCTGGCGCGCCGAGGTGTTCGAGAGCCATGTGCCCGAACGGGCTTCACGCGCCTCGGCGCCCTTGTCGCCGTCGACCGCCGCCGGATGGGACCCCGACCGGCCGCGGCCGATCCGCCTGCTGGCCCGGCCCGAGGCGATCACCGCTCTGGCCGAGCTGCCCGACGCCCCGCCGGCGACCTTCACCTGGCGCGGCCGGCGTCATCGCGTGCGTCTGGCCGAGGGCCCCGAGCGCATCGCCGAGGAGTGGTGGCGCAAGCCGATCGACGAGGTCCGCACCGGCCTGATCCGCGACTACTACCGGGTCGAGGACGAGGTCGGCGGCCGCTACTGGATCTTCCGCGCGGGGCTCTACGGCGACCCCGAGATCACGGTGCGCTGGTGGCTGCACGGGGTGTTCGCGTGAGCCGCCCCTCCACCCGCTACGTCGAACTCCAGGCCACCACCAACTACAGCTTCCTGCGCGGGGCCTCGCATCCGGCCGAGCTGGTGGTCACGGCCCAGGCGCTCGGCGTCGAGGCGATCGGGATCACCGACCGCAACAGCCTGGCCGGGGTGGTGCGGGCCTGGGCGGCGGCGCGCGAACTGGGGGTGCGCAGCCTGACCGGTTGCCGGCTCGACTTCATGGACGGCACGCCCAGCCTGCTCTGCTACCCGTCCGACCGCGAGGCCTACGCCCGGCTGACCCGGCTGCTGAGCATCGGCCAGAGCGGGGCGGAGAAGGGCGAATGCGACCTGCTGCTCGATGACTTTCTCGACCAGTCCGAGGGGCAGCTGTGCCTGATCGTCCCGCCGCCGCGACTGGACGCGACGTTCGAGACCCGCGCGGCCGTCCTGGCGGGGGCGCTGAAGGGCCGGGTCTGGCTGGCGGCGTCGCGGCTGTTCGGCGCGCAGGACGCCCGGCGACTGCACCGTCTGGCCGGGCTGGCCGACCGCATCGGCGCGCCGATGGTCGCCACGGGGGACGTGCTCTACCACGCCGCCGAACGACGGCCGCTGCAGGACGTGCTGAGCTGCATCCGCGAGGGCTGCACCCTCGAGCAGGCCGGTTTCCGGCTGGAGGCCAACGCCGAGCGGCATGTGAAGTCGCCGGCCGAGATGGCCCGGCTGTTCGCCCGCTGGCCGGGCGCGGTGGAGCGCTCGGGCGAGATCGCCGACCGTATCGCCTTCGACCTCGGCGACCTGCGCGAGGAGTATCCCGATGAGCCCGTGCCGGCCGGCAAGACGGCCATGGAGCATCTGACCGACCTGGCCTGGAACGGCGCCCGCTGGCGCTATCCGGACGGCGTGCCGGACAAGGTCACCGCCCTGCTGCGCAAGGAGCTGAAGCTGATCGGCGAGCTGAAGTACCCGAACTACTTCCTCACCGTGCATGACATCGTCCAGTGGGCCCGCGCCCGGCCCGAGCCGATCCTCTGCCAGGGCCGCGGCTCGGCGGCCAACTCGGTGGTCTGCTTCTGCCTCGGGGTGACGGCCGTCGACCCGACCAAGAAGGACCAGGACCTGCTGTTCGCCCGTTTCCTGTCGAAAGAGCGCGGCGATCCCCCCGACATCGACGTCGACTTCGAGCACGAGCGGCGCGAGGAGGTGATGCAGTACATCTACAGGCGCTATGGTCGGCACAAGGCGGCCATCTGCGCCACCGTGATCCATTACCGGCCGCGCAGCGCCATCCGCGAGGTCGGCAAGGTGCTGGGCCTGACCGAGGACATCACCGCCGCCCTCGCCGGCACGGTCTGGGGCAGCTGGGGCGACGGCATCGCCGGGGATCACATCCGCCAGGTGGGGCTCGATCCGGACAATCCCGAGATCCGCCGCGCCACCACCCTGGCCGCCGAGCTGCTGACCTTCCCGCGCCATCTGTCACAGCACGTCGGCGGCTTCGTCCTGACCCGGCGGCGGCTCGACGAGACCGTGCCGATCGGCAACGCGGCGATGAAGGACCGCACCTTCATCCAGTGGGACAAGGACGACATCGACGCGCTGGAGCTGATGAAGGTCGATATCCTGGCGCTCGGCATGCTGACCTGCCTGAAGCGCGGCTTCGACCTGCTGAACCTGCATCACGGCGAGACGCTGCGGCGTAAGTACGGCGAGCCGTTCAGCGACATCGCCCACATCCCGCAGGAGTGCCCGAAGGTCTACGACATGCTCTGCCGGGCCGACTCGGTGGGGACCTTCCAGGTCGAGAGCCGGGCGCAGATGTCGATGCTGCCGAGGCTCAAGCCGCGGAGGTTCTACGACCTGGTCATCCAGGTGGCGATCGTCCGGCCCGGGCCGATCCAGGGCGACATGGTCCATCCCTATCTCAAGCGGCGCAGCGGCCAGGAGCCGGTGACCTATCCCGCCCCGGCCCCCGAGTTCGGCCCGCCGGACGAGCTCAAGGCGGTGCTGGAGAAGACCTTCGGCGTGCCGCTGTTCCAGGAGCAGGCCATGCGGCTGGCCATCGAGGCGGCGAAGTTCACCGACGACGAGGCCAACCTGCTGCGCCGGGCGATGGCCACCTTCCGCAATCTCGGCAACCTCGCCGACCACGAGGAGCGGTTCATCGGCGGGATGGTCAGCCGCGGCTACGACGGCGATTTCGCCGCCCGCTGCTTCGAGCAGATCAAGGGGTTCGGCCACTACGGTTTCCCCGAGAGCCACGCCATCAGCTTCGCCCTGCTGGTCTACGCCTCGGCCTGGATGAAGTGCTGGTACCCGGACGTGTTCTGCGCGGCGATCCTCAACGCCCAGCCGATGGGCTTCTACCAGCCGGCCCAGCTGGTGCGGGACGCGCGTGAGCACGGCGTCGAGGTGCGCGCCGTCGACGTGCTGCACAGCGACTGGGACTGCACGCTGGAGCCGGCGTCCGATCCGAAGGCCCGGCTGAAGGCGGTGCGGCTGGGGATGCGGCAGGTGAAGGGGCTGCAGAGGGCGGAGATCGAGCGTCTGGTCGCGGCGCGGGCGGCCGGCGCGCGCACCCTGGCCGACCTGGCCCGGGCCGCGCGGCTGTCCCGGCGGTCGCTGGAGCTGCTGGCCGAGGCCGACGCCTTCCGTTCCATGGGCATGGACCGGCGGGCGGCGCTGTGGGCGGTCAAGGGCGAGGGCGCCGAGGCGTCGGCGGACCGCGACGGGTCGCTGCTGTCCGGCCTGCCGCTGTTCGAGGCCGCCGCCGCCCTGCCGGTGATGAGCCTGCCGCAGCATGTGGCCGAGGACTACCGCACCGCCGGCCTGTCGCTGAAGGCGCACCCCTGCGGCTTCTTCCGGCCCTTGCTCGACGAGATGGGCTGCGTGCGGGCCGCCGACCTGCCGAAGATCAAGACCGGTCGGCGGGTGTCGGTCGGCGGACTGGTGCTGATCCGCCAGCGGCCCGGCACGGCCAAGGGCATCGTCTTCGTGACCATGGAGGACGAGACGGGCCCGGCCAACGCGGTGGTCTGGAAGGACGTGTTCAGCGCCAACCGCCGGCTGGTGATGACCTCGGCCTTCCTCGTCATCCACGGCCGGATCCAGCGGGACGAGGACGCCGGCAAGGAAGGCCAGGTGATCCACATCGTCGCCGAGCGGTTCACCGACCTGACCCCGAAGCTGGCCGCGATGCGCGAGGAGGGGCAGCAGCCGCGACCGGGCGAGGCCGTGCGCTCACGCCTGGTCCGCAGCCGGGACTTCCACTGAAGGGTCGATCAGGCGGCGACGGCGTCCGCGGCGGCCCTTGCCGAGGCGTCGGACAGGGCGGCGAACAGTTCGGCCAGATCGATCGGTTTGCGCACCACGCCGTTGGCGCCGGCGTTGCGATAGCGCGTCACGTCCTCTTCGAAGACATTCGCGGTCAGCATCCAGACCGGCGTCGCCGCGCCCGGTCCACCGGCGGCGCGGATAGCGCGCAGGGCGTCCAGGCCGTCCATCACCGGCATGTTGGCGTCCATCAGGACGATGTCGAAGGCTTCGGCGGCCATGGCCTCGACGGCCTCGCGGCCGTTCTCGACAAGCGTCAGGTTGACCGACAGCGGCTCCAGCAGCACCCGCAGCACATGCCGGTTGGCGGCGTTGTCCTCGGCCGCCAGCACACGCAGGGGGCGGTCCTCGTCGAGCACCGGCGCGCTGTGGTCGGTCGCGACCGGGTCGGCGACCTCGGCCGTCGGCGCCTCGAACGCGAAGCGGAAGGCGGCCCCGCCGCCCGGCGCATCGTCGACCGAGATGGTCCCGCCGATCAGCGCCATGTTGCCGGCGCTGATGGCCAGCCCCAGGCCCGCGCCGCCGAGCGCGCGGCCTTCCCGGGTCTGCTCGAAGGTCTCGAAGATGCGCAGCCGGTCCTCGGCCGGAACGCCGGCGCCCTGGTCGATCACCTCGCCGGTCACGGCCAGCGCGCCGTCCCGGGCCGTGGCGGCCAGACGGATGGTCACGGTCCCGCCGCGCGGGCTGAACTTGACCGCGTTGGACAGCAGGTTGACCAGCGCCTGTTCGACCTTGGCCCCGTCCGTCAGCACGCCGCAGGGCGAGGGCAGTCCGGTGGTGTCGAGCACCAGCGCCACGTCTCGCTCGCTGGCCCGGGGGGCCCAGATGCGCACGACAGTCGCCGCCAGGGGATGCAGATCAACCGGCGCCAGCTCGACCGACATCTTGCCGGCCTCGATGCGGGTGATGTCGAGCACCGCGTCCAGCAGGCGCTTGAGCAGCGCTCCGGCGTCGAGCACGCCGGCGGCCATTTCCTTCTGGGAGACGTTCAGAGGCGTGCGGTTCAGCGCCTCGGTGAGGCCCAGAACGGCGTTCAGCGGGGTGCGGATCTCGTGGCTGGTCATGGCCAGGAAGTCGGACTTGGCGCGGTTGGCGGCTTCGGCCTGCGCGCGGGCGGCCTCGGCCTCGGCGACCAGCGCCGTCAGGGCGAAGTTCTTCTCTTCCAGCGCCAGTCGCACATTGGCCAGCGACCGGTCGGTCGACTGCTGGCGCCAACTGGCCGCGACCACGCCGACGACGAACACCAGCACGGCGGCGCCGAAGTGGGCGCTGGGCATCTGCTGCTTCTGGTCGATGCCGATCCACAGCATGGACGCGATCGAGGGCACGATGGCGGCGATGTAGCCCAGCCGGCTCATGTGCACCTGCAGGGCGGTGAACATCAGCACGCCGATGATCAACAGGCCCGATTCCGTACGCACGATCCCGGTGGTGGCCGCGCCGCGAACCTCCATGGCCATCCAGCAGGCGTGCAGCGACGTCAGGAACACGATCAGGCCGGTGCGGACCGTCATGTCCCGCAGGGCCGCGCTCTTGTCCGGATTGCGCGCGCCGACCTCGACCGCCCAGGCCAGACAGACATAGAGCGCCAGGTGCAGAACGCCGAAGCCGATGGTGAAGCTCGGCGGCGCCACGGTCGCCAGCAGGCCGGTGAGCCCCAGCGCCATGCCGAAGCGCACGATATTCATGCCCCTGTAGTGCTGGACGTAACCGTCGAGCCTCAGGCCGTCTGCTGTAAAGGAATGCCCCGTCATCGTGTGACAATCGACCACAGGTTTGTGAACATCGGCCTAAGCGGGCCAAGCCGGGCCCACGACCGGTTCAGGCGTTGGCGCGATCCAGCCGAAGGATGTCGACGGTCTCGCCCGCCGGGGCGGCCGGGGCGCCGGGCAGGCGGCGCAGCAGGGCGTCGGCCGCAGCGAACACGGTCACCAGCGAGGAGTCCTGGTCCGGGAAGGCCGTCACACCGTCAGGGCCCAGCCGGGCGCGCATCCAGTGCTCGCGCGGGCCGTTGGCCGGCAGGGCCACGGCCAGCGGCGCGGCGTCCATCCGGTGCGGCCGCGCCGCGCCCTGCAGGGCCAGCACCAGCGGCTTGAGGAACAGCTCCGCGCAGACGAAGGCCGAGGCCGGATTGCCGGGCAGGCCGAGCACCAGCCGCCCGTCGCTAAGCCGGCCGAACCAGGTCGGCTTGCCGGGGCGGACGTTGACCGTCTCGACGTCCAGGTCGAGCCCCAGCGTCGCCAGCGCCGGCTTGACCAGGTCGTAGTCGCCGACCGACGCGCCGCCGACGGTGACAATGACGTCGGCCTCGATGTCCCGCACGGCGGCGATGATGGCCTCCAGCGTGTCCCCGGCCGGGGCGAGGCGGGTCGGCAGGCCGCCCCAGCGGCGGATCATCGGCAGCAGGCCCGCGCCGCCGGACTCGTAGATCTGGAACGGTCCGGCCTCGCCGCCGGGCGCGGCCAGCTCCTCGCCGGTCGCCAGCACCGCGACGCGCGGCCGGCTCGCGACCTGGACCATGGCGCGGCCGGCCGCCGCGGCCAGCGACAGCCGCCAGGGGTCGAGCCGCGCGCCGGCTTCCAGCAGGGTCGCGCCGGCCCGGAAATCGCCGCCGCGGGGGCGGATGTTGCTTCCGCCATCGCCGGCGGGGCCCAAGCGGACATGGTCGCCATCGCGCTCGGCGTTTTCCTGGATGACCACCAGGTCCGCGCCGGCGGGGACCGGGGCGCCGGTGAAGATACGTACGGCCTCGCCGGCCCGCAGCACGGGCTCGTAGCCGCGCCCCGCCGCGCTCTCGCCGGCGATGAACAGGCTGACGGCCTGGCCGACATCGGCCCGTTTGACCGCCCAGCCGTCCATGGCCGAGGCGTCGAACGGCGGCTGGTCGCGGATGGCGGTGATGGTTTCGGCCAGCACCCGGCCGTCGGCGTCCGCCACGGCGACGGCTTCCGCCGGCAGGGGCGCGGCGCGCGCGAGCATCCGCGCCCGGGCGTCCTCGACGCTCAGGTTGCGGGGGCCGCGGATGGGGTTAGCCGACAAAGGCCCGTTCGAGGACGTAGTCGCCCGGCTCGGCGTTGGAGCCCTCGGTCATGCCCTGGCTTTCCATCACCGCGGCCATGTCCTTGATGAACTCCATGCTGCCGCAGAGCATCACCCGGTCCTCGGCCGGATTGAAACGGTCCTCGGGGATGCCGAGGTCACGGAAGAACTGGCCCGAGTTGATCAGGTCGGGGAACCGGCCCTGATGTTCGAACGGCTCGCGGGTCACGGTCGGGTAGTAAGTCAACTGGGCCTTCGCCTCGTCGCCGACCAGCGGATCGTCGTGGATCTCGGTTGTGAACAGGTCGCGGTAGGCCAGTTCGCTGACCTGGCGCACGCCGTGACAGACGAAGACCTTCTCGAAGCGCGCGTAGGCGTCCGGATCGCGGGCCACCGACAGCCAGGGCGCCAGACCCGTGCCGGTGCCGAACAGGAACAGCCGCTTGCCGCCCTTGACCGCGTCCAGCACCAGGGTGCCGGTCGGCTTCTTGCCCATCAGCACGGTGTCGCCGGGCTGAATGTGCTGCAGGCGCGAGGTTAGGGGACCGTCCTGGACCTTGATCGACAGGAACTCGAGGGTCTCGGACCAGGCCGGGCTGGCGATCGAATAGGCCCGCAGGACCGGCTTGCCGCCGTCCTCGCCGGGCAGGCCGATCATCACGAACTCACCCGAGCGGAAACGGAAGCTGTCCGGCCGGGTGATCGCGAAGCTGAACAGGCGATCTGTCCAGTGCTTCACCCACAGCACGGTTTCTTCGAAGAAGGGGCTCGCCTTCACGGGCGCCGCCGGGGCTTCGGCCGTCGTCATCACGCTGAAATTCCCTGAAGACCCGCAACGGGGCCGCCGCGTTCTCCATGTGATGCGGCGCAGCATGATGTCAACGCAAGGAAGTCTCGGACGGGAGTCAGCCTTGCTCATCCACGACGGTTGATTCCACGAACGACGATCTGACAGTCTGGCGCGATGAAGCTCTCGTCGCTCGCGCTCGTCGCCCTGGTCTTCCTCGCCACGCCGGTCGCGGCCGCGCCGCCGGTCGCGCGGGTCGGTCCGGTGACCGATATCTATTTCGGAGAGACCGTCTCCGATCCCTACCGCTGGATGGAGGGCGGCGGCGCTGCGTTCACCGACTGGGCGGCGGCCCAGGACGCGGTGACGCGGTCAGAGCTGTCGGCGCTGCCGGGCTATGCGGCGCTGGCCGGGTCGGTCGCGGCCATGAGCGCGGCTGTGGAGCCGGTGGGCTGGGTCAGCCGCGTGGGCGACAACATCTATTACCAACGCCGGCCGGCGGGCGCGCAGCAGAACAGGCTGTTCGTGAAATCGCTGAAGACCGGCGTGGAGCAGGAACTCTTCGACCCGACATCGGGGCCAGGCGGCGCCCTGGCGTCGATCGCCTACTACGCCCCGTCGCCGGACGGGTCGCTGGTGGCCATCGGGGTCGCGGACAGCGGATCGGAAGAGGCGGTCCTCAGGATCCTGCGGGTGCGGGACCGAACCTTCCTGCCGGACAGGATCGACCGGGCCCGGTTCGGCAGTCCCTCGTGGGATCCCGACGGCCGGAGTTTCTACTATGGCCGGCTGAGGCTGACCGCACCGGACGCCGATCCGGCCACCCGCTTCTCGGACATGCGGATTCTCCGGCACAGGCTCGGCGACGATCCGGACCATGACGCGCAGGTCTTCCGTATCGGTGATCAAAGCTCCGACGTCGGCGTCGACGGCGCGACGGCGATCACCATCTCCAACGACGGTCGCTACGCCTTCGCCATCGCCAATGCCGGCGTCTCGCCGTTCGGCGAGTGGTGGGTGACGCCGGTCGTCGACCTGCGGGCCGGCAAACCGGCGTGGCGCAAGATCGGGTCGCTGGCGGACCAACTGGTTCAGGTCTCCGGCTCGGGCAACGGCATTCCACCGTGGGTGACCGGCGGGAAGGCCATCTTCCTGTCCACGCGGGACGCCCCGCGCGGCAAGCTGGTCCGCGTCGACCTGACGCGGCCGGACAGGCCGATCGAAACCGTTCTGCCTGAGGGCGAGACGGTCCTGACGCAGTTCATCGGCGCCGCCGATGGGCTGTATCTGCTGCGCACCGGCGCGGGGGGCGGGCTTTCACGCATGGACCTGCGAACCGGAGGGGTCACGCCGGTCAACGGCTCGGGGTCGGGCGCCATCGTCGAGCTCGCAACGGATCCGAAACGGTCCGGAATCGTCTTCAGCCTCGAGACCTGGACGCGGCCGGCGACCCTGCAGTTGTCGGACGGCGAGGGGGCGCCGAAGCCACTGACGCTGGGCCGAGCCTTTCCCGCGGACCTGTCGATGATCGTCAGTGAAGAAGCGACCGTTCGCGCCGCCGACGGCGTGGCGATCCCGGTGTCGATCATCCGTCGGTCCGACCTGAAGCGGGATGGCTCGGCGCCGGGGCTGTTCGAGGCCTATGGCGCCTACGGCATCCCTATCGACCCGACGTTCAATGCGCGTCTGCTGCCCTGGCTTATGCGCGGCGGCGTCTATGTGGTGGTTCATGTCCGCGGCGGCGGCGAGCTGGGCGAAACCTGGCATCTGGCCGGGATGCAGGCGACCAAACCCAACACCTGGCGCGACATGATCGCCGCCATCGAATCCCTCGAGGGGCAGGGCTATGTCGCCAGGGGGCGTATCGCCGTCACCGGGACCAGCGCGGGCGGGGTCATGGTCGGGCGGGTGCTGACCGAGCGGCCCGACCTTCTGGCGGCGGCGATCATGAATGTCCCGGTGGCCGACACCCTGCGCTTCGAACTGACAGAGGGCGGTCCGTCCAATGTCGTCGAGTTCGGAACCGTGACCACCGAGCCTGGCTATCGGGCCCTGCGAATGATGAGCCCGTACGCCAACGTGATCGACGGGACGCGCTATCCGGCGGTGATGGTGACGGCCGGCGTCAACGACCACCGCGTGCCGGCCTGGATGCCCGCCAAGATGGCGGCCCGGCTGCAGGCGGCCAGCGTCGGCGATGCGCCGGTGCGGTTCCGGGTGGAGTTCGATGCCGGACACGGCGTGGGGTCGAACAAGGCGCAACGCGACGGGCTGCTCACCGACACCCTGGCGTTCATTCTGCGGGCGGTGGGGGATCCGGCGTTCCAGCCGGCCCCCTGAGGGTCAGGCCTGTTCGCCGGAGCCGGGATCGGTTTCTGTCTTGGGTGTGCGGACCGACCCGGCCGCGCCGTCGGGCTCGGTCGCGGGGCGGGGCGCCTCGCCGTCGGCGCCGGGCTTGAGGTTCTCGTTCTCGACTTCGTGGTTCTTGGCTCGGGGTTCGGTCATGTCGCCTCCGGAAAGAGACGGGGAAACGCCCGCGAAGGTGGTTCGCTCCGCTTGCTCCGAAAGACGCCTCCTGCTACATCGCGCGGCTTCCGGTCGGCCGGGCGCGCCTCAGGGGATTCCCTCGGGCGTTCTTGGCGTTCCTGGAGGAGTGTAGCTCAGCTGGTAGAGCGTCGGTCTCCAAAACCGAAAGTCGTGGGTTCGAGTCCCTCCACTCCTGCCACCCTATATACGGGGCGCGATGGTCGCGCTTCGGCCAGTTGAAAGAGTTTCAACCCGTCCTATGGCAAAGAAAACGGGCAACCTCGCCGCGATGAAACAGCGCGCCGCCAAGGCCGCCGCCGTCGTCGCCGCGCCTGCTGGACAAGCCGCCGCGGCGCCCGCCGCGCCGAAGAAGCCGTTCAACCCGGTGCAGTTCGCGCGCGAAGTCCGCGCGGAAGCCCGCAAGATCACCTGGACCAGCGGCAAGGAGACCTGGATCACCTCGGTGATGGTCTTCATCATGGTCGTGGTCGCGGCCGTCTTCTTCTTCGTGGTGGACTGGCTGCTCAGCGCCGGCGTCGCCCTGCTCCTCAAACTCGCGAATGCGGGATAACGCCATGACCACCCAGACCGCCGAAGCCGTCGTGAAGGCCCCGTCCAACCCGCACCACAAGTGGTACATCGTCCACGCCTACTCGAACTTCGAGAAGAAGGTGGCCGAGCACATCCGTGACCAGGCCAAGAACCAGGGTCTGGAAGACTGCTTCTCGGAAATCCTCGTGCCGACCGAAGACGTGGTGGAAGTCCGCCGCGGCCGGAAGGTCAATTCCGAGCGCAAGTTCTTCCCCGGCTACGTGCTGGTGAAGATGGACCTGACCGACGAAGCCTATCACCTGGTCAAGAACACCCCGAAGGTCACGGGCTTCCTGGGCAGCGCGGCCAAGCCGATGCCGGTGTCCGAAAAGGAAGTGCAGCGCATCGTCGGCGCCATCGAGGAAGGCGTCGAGCGGCCCAAGCCCACGATCAGCTTCGAGATCGGCGAGCAGGTGCGCGTCACCGACGGTCCGTTCGCCAGCTTCAACGGCACGGTCGAGCAGGTCGACGAAGACCGCACCCGCCTGCACGTGGCCGTCTCGATCTTCGGCCGCGCGACCCCGGTCGAACTGGAATACAGCCAGGTCGAAAAGATCAGCTGACTATCGGGGACATGTACCAAGGGTACGCGTCCCCAATCGGTGTGCAGCGGGTTTAGGGGACCCGTACCCTTGCGGGTGCATGTCCCCGTCTGCTACACGCCGCCGCTTCTCCGGCTCCGGCCGGAGATCAAATCCGTGGGAGGGGTCTGCCCGCACCACGGCCGCATAGGCGCTTTGACGAGCGCCGCTTAACGGAGACAGAGATGGCCAAGAAGATCCTGGGCTATATCAAACTGCAGGTGAAGGCCGGCTCCGCCACGCCTTCCCCGCCTATCGGCCCGGCGCTCGGTCAGCGCGGCGTCAACATCATGGGCTTCTGCAAGGAGTTCAACGCGCGCACCGAGAAGGAAGTGAAGGGCACCCCCCTGCCGACGGTCATCACCGTCTACCAGGACAAGTCGTTCACCTTCATCACCAAGACCCCGCCCGCGACCCACTACATCAAGGAAGCGCTGGGCCTGAAGTCCGGCTCGACCAAGCCGGGCCGTGAGTCCGCCGGCACGATCACCCGCACGCAGCTGCGCCAGATCGCCGAAGGCAAGATGAAGGATCTCAACGCCAACGACGTTGAGGCCGCCGCCCGCATCATCGAGGGCTCCGCCCGTTCGATGGGCCTGCAGATCGTGGAGGCCTAAGCACATGCCGAAGCAAGCAAAGCGCATTCAAGCCTGGACCGGCGATCGTGACACGATCCACTCGGTCGAGGACGCCGTGAAACTGGTCAAGGCCAACGCCAAGGCCAAGTTCGACGAGTCGGTCGAAATCTCGGTCAACCTGGGCGTCGACCCGCGTCACGCCGACCAGCAGGTCCGCGGCGTCGTCGGTCTGCCGTCGGGCACCGGCCGCGACGTTCGCGTCGCCGTCATCGCCAAGGACGCCAAGGCCGCTGAGGCCCTGGCCGCCGGCGCGGACGTCGTCGGCGCCGAAGACCTGGTCGAGCGCATCCAGGGCGGCTTCATGGAATTCGACCGCGTCATCGCGACCCCCGACATGATGGCCCTGGTCGGTCGTCTGGGTAAGGTGCTGGGCCCGCGCGGCCTGATGCCCAACCCGCGCGTCGGCACGGTCACGCCGAACGTCGGTCAGGCCGTCAAGGACGCCAAGGGCGGCGCCATCGAGTTCCGCGTCGAGAAGGCGGGCATCGTCCACGCCGGCATCGGCAAGGTCTCGTTCACCGACGAAGCCCTGCTCGCCAACGTCAAGGCCCTCGTGGACGCCCTGTCCAAGGCCAAGCCGACCGGCGCCAAGGGCACCTACATCAAGAAGATCTCGCTCTCCTCGACCATGGGGCCGGGCGTGAAGGTCGATACCGCTTCGGTCAACCCGTAAGGGTCAGACCTGTCGCAAGACAACGGACGGGCGGGCTCGCGAGGGCCCGCCCGTTCTGCGTTCGGGGCTCAGGCCGGAAGGGGCGGGAAGGCGGCGTCGGCCCGCAGTTCAGCGGCCTTGAACACGGCGCTGGGCGCCACGGCTTTCCAGTAGACGGCGTCTTCGGTGCGGCCGAGGCCGTTGCGTTCGACCGAGCGCAGGCGGCGGGCGGCGGCGATGGTCAGCAGTTGCGCGTGGCGGCCGCGCGCGGTCTGCACCGGCTGGGGCGCGAACGCGCGCAGCCGGCGAACGTCGACCTGGGTCCAGGGGGCCGTCAGGCCCGGAGAGGGCGCCATCTTCATGGGGCAGGCTTTCAGCGGCGGCGGGGCCAGCGTTCGGCGCGCCCGCGTCCGGAGCTCTGATCGGCTTCGCGATCCTGATCCCTAAATGGGGACAACCTGTGGATAGTTCCACAGAGGGGCGAAAATCTGTCCGGATTCCAGCGGTTTAAGGCGCCGGCGGCTGGGCCGTCATATGCAGGCGGCTGGTGTCGTAGCCGAGCGCCGCCGTGCGGGCGACCAGGGCGGCGGTCGCCTCGGCGCCGGGCGTGGCGTCGCGGCTGAGGATCCAGAGGTACTTGCGCCTGGGCTCGCCGACGATGGCCCAGCTGTAGTCATCGGCCCGGTCGAGCACCCAGTAGTCGGCGTAGAACGGCCCGAAGAACGACACCTTGAGCTTGGCGCCCTGGCTGTCGGGCACGACTTTGGCCTTGCCCTCGGCGGTGGTCACCGGCCCGCCCGGCGCGCCCTTGCGGCAGGTGTTGAGCACCCGGACCATGCCGTCGGGCTTCAGCGCGTATTCCGCGGTGACGCCTTCGCAGCCGCGCTCGAAGACCATGTCGTAGCGGGCCAGCTCGTACCATTTGCCGAGATAGAGGTTCAGATCCACCGGCTTCGCCGGCTGCGGAACCGCCGCCTGCCCCGACGCGCCCGAACAGGCGGCGAGGGTCGCGGCGAGGGCGATCACGATGCGGGTCAGGGCTCTGGACATGGGGTGTTCCTGGCGGGACGTTCGGAGGGTGTACGCAAACGGCCGGCGCCTGGATTGGCTCCCGGCTTGAGTTTCCGCCCGCCTTCCTCTATACGCGCCCACTTCCGCACCCGGGCTCGCCCGGGAGCGACCTGTCCGAGAACTGCGCGGCGATGGGGTCACCATCGTCGTAACCGAAGGGGAGCCCCCCTTCAGCGCAGGGAGGCGGGGATAGAGACGCCATCAGCCTCCGCCCCATGGGCGCGGAGCGCTTCGGCTGAACTTCCTTGGGACAGGCCTACCGTAACCCGCCTTCGGGAGCGATCCCGCATGTGGGTTGCATGCTTACCGGCGTCCGGATGGTCCGGGCGTCGTTGATCCAGGAGACCGCAATGAACCGCGCACAAAAAGCGGAATCGATCGAGACGCTCAAGGGCGTCTTCGCCGATGCCGGCGCCGTGGTCGTGACCCACTACATGGGTCTCACCGTTGCGGAAATGACCGACCTGCGCCTTCGCCTCCGCAAGGAGGGCGCGCAGATCAAGGTGGTGAAAAACACCCTGGCCCAGAAGGCCCTGGCCGGTTCGGTCGGCGAAGCGGGCGACGCCCTCTTCACCGGCCCTGTCGCCATCGCCTATGCGCCGGACCCTGTTTCCGCCGCCAAGGTCGTGACCCAGTACGCCAAGGACAATGACAAGTTCACTGTCGTCGGCGGCCTCATGGGTACGGACGTGCTCGACCAGAACGCCGTCAAGGCGCTGGCCACCCTGCCGTCCCTCGACCAACTGCGAGCCAAGATTATCGGCGTCCTGCAAGCTCCGGCCACCAAGGTGGCGGGCGTTATCCAGGCTCCGGCGTCCCAGCTCGCCCGCGTCGTTGGCGCTTATGCCGCCAAGGAAGCGGCCTGAACCCGGTCATCTCCGCCTATCTCTGAACCCCAAGGAAACTGACACATGTCGAAGCTTGATAAGATCGTTGAGGACCTGTCCTCCCTGACCGTGCTTGAAGCCGCTGACCTGGCCAAGCTGCTGGAAGAAAAGTGGGGCGTCTCCGCCGCCGCTCCGGTCGCCGTGGCCGCCGCTGGTCCGGCCGCCGCTGCTCCGGCTGAAGCCGCCGAAGAGCAAACCGAGTTCACCGTTGTTCTGACCGCCGGTGGCGACAAGAAGATCAACGTGATCAAGGAAGTCCGCGGCGTCCGTCCGGACCTCGGCCTGAAGGAAGCCAAGGACCTGGTCGAAGGCGCTCCGCAGAACGTCGTCGAAAACGTCTCGAAGCAACAAGCCGACGAGATCGCCAAGAAGCTGACCGAAGCCGGCGCCTCCGTCACCATCAAGTAAGATGGGACGGCGTCAGCTCTGACGCTTTCGAAGATCGCGGGCCCGGGGGGAAACCTCCGGGCCCGTTTTCTTTGGCCGCTACTTCTTCCTCGGACTGAGGATGTCGCCGAGCCGGTCGGGGGTTCCCTCGATCCGCTCCAGCTGCGGGTAGCGCAGGCCGCCGGTCCAGGCGAGGCGCACCACCCGGTACTGCTCGCCGGTCTTGACGATCAGCTCGATCGGCGTGGTCCCGTCCTTCGCCGCGGTGATGATCCGCTTGAGCCGGTCGCCGCTGTAGGTCTCCCCGTTCACGGCGACGAGCTGGGCGCCGACGATCAGGCCGGCCTTGTAGGCGGGGCCGTCCCACTGCACGGCGGTGACCGCGCCGGTGGCGTTCAGCGTCAGACCCGCGGACCAGGTCAGGTCGGTGGTCTTGGCCGCGGCTTCGGCCGCCTTGCCGTAGGCGCTCGGCTTGTCCTTCCACACGAGGCGGTAGCCGCCGCGCGCCAGACCGTCGAGCGGGGCGGGGCCGTTGCCCTCCAGCCGGGTCCTGAGGAAGCCCGCCCAGTCGTAGGGCGTCACGGCGTTGAGCGCGGCGACCACGTCCTCGAAGGTGTAGGTCACCGGCGTCCAGGAGCCGTCGTTGACGCCGAAGAAGGCTTTCGCGAAGTCGTCGAGCGACTTCTTCCCGCCGGTCCGCTCGCGGATCAGGGTGTCGACATCGAGCCAGATCAGCTGGCCCTCTGAATAGTAGTCCTCGTTGCGCTGCCAGCTCAGCCAGCCCTTGGGCTTGCGGGCCGAGATGACCGGGTCGTTGGTCGTGTCCTCGACCGGCCGCCATTGCCGGCCGACGCGGTAGTCATAGGTCGCCGCCGTCAGGGCGATCGCGTCGAGCGTCTCCTGGCGACTGACGATGCCGGCCCGGGCGGCGAGCACATAGCCCCAGTACTGGTCCTGCCCCTCGTAGACCCACAGCAGGCTGCCGCGCATCGGCATGGCATAGTCGGGAGTCCACAGGTCCGCGCCGCGGCGGAACTTGCCGTCCCAGCTGTGGCTGTACTCGTGCGGGATGGTGTTGCGTCGTGACGCCAGCTTGTCCCACTCGGTGAAGAACTCCGGCGGCGAGCCGACCTCCGTCGAGCGGTGATGCTCCAGGCCGATGCCGCCGATGCGGTCGGTCAGCGCCAGCAGGATATCGTAATGGTCGAAGTGCCGCGCGCCGAACAGCCGGTCGGCCTGGACGACCATGTTGCGGTAGGTCTGGATCTGGGCGTCGCTGGCCTCAAGCAGGTCCGGGCGGTCAGCGACCACGTTGAGCCGCACGGGCGAGCGGCCGCCGGGGTCCAGATCGAACTGTCGGTAGTAGCGCCCGGCCATCATCGGCGAGTCGACCAGGGTCTCGAAGTCGACCGTTCTGAAGGTCGTGGTGTCGCCGCTCTGGCTGGCCACTTCCAGCGCCGTGCCGAACTTCCAGCCGGTCGGCAGGGTGACGCTGGCGTCGACCGGAATCCGGCGGGTGAACCAGCCGGACGGATAGAAGGCGGTGGAGTTCCATTGCAGGTTCAGCATCTCCTGCGAGACCACGACACGCCCCTGGTCGGCGGCCGTGGCCGACAGGAACTGGAACTCCAGCTCCAGCGCCGTCGCGTCTTCCGGCACATCGACGTGCAGGGCGTAGACCTCGACCGGATCGCGCACCCAGCGCACCGGCTTGCCGCCCGCCGTGATCGTCAGGCCGGCCACCTTTTCCAGCTGGCCGCGCGGGGCATGGGAGCCGGGCAGCCATTCCGGATAGAGCAGGGTCATCGGCCCGGCTCCGGCCACGGGGATGGTTTCCTTCACCCGGAAGATGCGCCGGTCCAGGTCGGTGGCGTCGACCGCCAGCTTCAGCGTGCCGGGATAGGGCGCGTCCTTTGGCGTCGGGGCCTCGGCGGGCAGGGGGACCGGCGTCGGGCCGGGGCTGACCTGGGCGCGGGCCGGCAGGAAGGCCAGGCTCGTCAGCGCCACGGCGGCGAGGGTGCGTCTGATCACGGAGGGACTCGAACTGACAGGGGGAGGGGGCCGCATTTGGCCCCGCCGGCGAACCAGCGGCAAGGCCCGGGGAACTTTCGCGCCCGGCCCTGCGTTTGCCGTCCATGCTCAAGCTCGCCGGCGTCTTCCTCGTTGTCATGATCATCGCCGGCATCCTCGGCTTCGTCGTCGATGTCGCCGGCTTCGCAGCCAAGGCTGCGTTCTTCGTCTGCCTGATCGGGTTCGCCGTCTCGCTGGCGGTCAAGGCGCTCCGGAAGACCTGAGCGGCCGACCTGCCCTGTTGCAAAAGTCTGAAGACGGGCCTTCCCTTCCGTCCGGCTTTCCCCTATATCCGCTCCCTCGCGGAAAACCCGTTCAACTGAGAAGCGATTTTTCGCGCGCGTAGCCCGATGGCCCGGTCATAGCCCTCCGACCGGTGCGAAGGGGCGCTCCTGTAACGCCAGGAGCATCGTCTTGTGTCCGCTCCCGGTTCGCCGGGAGAGCCGAGGGTGGACGCGACAAGACACTTTACGCGCGGAGTCCCGCCGCGCACGCAGGGAAAAAAATGGCGCAATCCTTCACCGGCAAGAAGCGGATCCGGAAGTCTTTCGGCCGCATCCCCGAAGCTGTGCAGATGCCGAACCTGATCGAGGTTCAGCGCTCCTCCTACGAACAGTTCCTGCAGCGCGAAGTGCGCAGCGGCGAGCGTCGTGACGAGGGGATCGAAGCGGTCTTCAAGTCCGTCTTCCCGATCAAGGACTTCAACGAGCGCGCGGTGCTCGAATACGTCTCGTACGAATTCGAAGAGCCGAAGTACGACGTTGAGGAGTGCATCCAGCGCGACATGACCTATGCCGCGCCGCTGAAGGTCAAGCTCCGCCTCATCGTGTTCGAGACGGAAGAAGAGACCGGCGCCCGCTCCGTCAAGGACATCAAGGAGCAGGACGTCTACATGGGCGACATCCCGCTCATGACGGACAAGGGCACGTTCATCGTCAACGGCACCGAGCGCGTGATCGTCTCGCAGATGCACCGTTCGCCGGGCGTGTTCTTCGACCACGACAAGGGCAAGACCCACAGCTCGGGCAAGCTGCTGTTCGCCGCCCGCGTCATTCCCTACCGCGGCTCCTGGCTGGACTTCGAGTTCGACGCCAAGGACATCGTCTATGTCCGCATCGACCGCCGCCGCAAGCTGCCGGCCACGACCTTCCTCTACGGTCTGGGCATGGACGGCGAAGAAATCCTGACGACCTTCTACGACGTCGTGCCGTTCGAAAAGCGCGAAGAGAAGAAGGGCAAGCCGGGCGGCTGGGCCACCCCGTACAAGCCCGAGCGCTGGCGCGGCGTGAAGCCGGAATTCGCCCTGATCGACGCCGACACGGGTGAAGAAGTCGCCGCCGCCGGCGCCAAGATCAGCGCCCGCGCCGCCAAGAAGCTGGCCGACAACGGCCTGAAGACCCTGCTGCTGTCGCCCGACGCGCTGGTCGGCCGCTACCTGGCCCGCGACGAAGTGAACCCGGAAACGGGCGAGATCTACGCCGAAGCCGGCGACGAGCTCGACACGGCGATCATCGAGGTCCTCGAAGAGAAGGGCTTCACCACCATCGACGTGCTCGACATCGACCACGTCACGGTCGGCGCCTACATGCGCAACACCCTGCGGGTCGACAAGAACGCCATCCGCGAGGACGCGCTGTTCGACATCTACCGCGTCATGCGCCCGGGTGAGCCGCCGACGGTTGAAGCCGCCGAGGCGATGTTCAAGTCGCTGTTCTTCGACCAGGAGCGCTACGACCTCAGCTCGGTCGGTCGCGTGAAGATGAACATGCGCCTGGAACAGGATGTCGGCGACGACGTCCGCGTGCTGCGCAAGGAAGACGTGCTGGAAGTCCTGAAGGTCCTCGTGGGCCTGCGCGACGGCCGCGGCGAAATCGACGACATCGACAACCTCGGCAACCGCCGTGTGCGTTCGGTCGGCGAGCTGCTGGAGAACCAGTACCGCGTCGGTCTGCTGCGCATGGAGCGCGCCATCAAGGAGCGCATGTCCAGCGTCGACATCGACACGGTCATGCCGCACGACCTGATCAACGCCAAGCCGGCCGCCGCCGCGGTCCGCGAATTCTTCGGCTCCTCGCAGCTGTCGCAGTTCATGGACCAGACGAACCCGCTGTCGGAAATCACCCACAAGCGCCGTCTCTCGGCGCTTGGCCCGGGCGGTCTGACGCGCGAACGCGCCGGCTTCGAAGTCCGCGACGTGCACCCGACCCACTACGGCCGGATCTGCCCGATCGAAACGCCTGAAGGCCCGAACATCGGCCTGATCAACTCGCTGGCCACCCACGCGCGGGTGAACAAGTACGGCTTCATCGAAAGCCCGTACCGCCGCGTGACCGACGGCAAGCCCCAGGCCGAGGTCGTCTACATGTCGGCCATGGAAGAGGCGAAGCACGTCATCGCCCAGGCCAACATCCGGATGGAAGGCGGCATGATCGCCGACGACCTGGTCCCCGGTCGTGTGAACGGCGAACCCGGTCTGCTCCAGCGCGAGCAGGTCGACCTGATGGACGTTTCGCCCAAGCAGGTCGTGTCGGTCGCCGCCGCCCTGATCCCGTTCCTGGAAAACGATGACGCCAACCGCGCCCTCATGGGCTCGAACATGCAGCGTCAGGCCGTTCCGCTGATCCAGTCGGACGCGCCGCTCGTCGGCACCGGCATGGAAGACGTGGTGGCCCGGGACTCCGGCGCCGTCGTGATCGCCCGCCGCAAGGGCGTGGTCGAGCAGATCGACGGTACGCGTATCGTCATCCGCGCCACGGAAGAGACCGACCCCACCAAGTCGGGCGTCGACATCTACCGTCTGAGCAAGTTCCAGCGCTCCAACCAGAACACCTGCATCAACCAGCGCCCGCTGGTCCGCGTGGGTGACCGGATCAACGCCGGCGACATCGTCGCCGACGGTCCCTCGACCGATCTCGGCGAACTCGCCCTGGGCCGCAACGCCCTCGTCGCGTTCATGCCGTGGAACGGCTACAACTTCGAGGACTCGATCCTGATCTCCGAGCGCATCGTGCGCGACGACGTGTTCACCTCGATCCACCTCGAGGAATTCGAGGTCATGGCCCGCGACACCAAGCTGGGTCCGGAAGAAATCACCCGCGACATCCCCAACGTCGGCGAGGAAGCCCTGCGCAACCTCGACGAAGCGGGCATCGTGGCGATCGGCGCCGAGGTCCTGCCGGGCGATATCCTGGTCGGCAAGGTCACGCCCAAGGGCGAAAGCCCGATGACCCCGGAAGAGAAGCTGCTGCGCGCCATCTTCGGCGAGAAGGCTTCGGACGTCCGCGACACCTCCCTGCGTCTGCCCCCGGGCGTCGCCGGCACGGTCGTCGAGGTCCGGGTGTTCAACCGGCACGGCGTCGACAAGGACGAACGCGCGCTCGCCATCGAGCGGGCTGAAATCGAACGCCTGGGCAAGGACCGCGACGACGAGTTCGCCATCCTGAACCGCAACATGACCGCGCGTCTGCGCGAGCTGATCGTCGGCAAGGTCGCCGTCTCCGGTCCCAAGGGCCTGGGTCGCGGTGAAGTGTCGGCCGAGAAGCTCGAGGAGATCGCGCCGGGCCTGTGGTGGCAGATCGCCCTCGACGACGAGAAGGCCATGGGCGAGCTGGAGGCCCTGCGCCGCCAGTTCGACGAAGCCCGCAAGCGCCTCGACCGTCGTTTCGAGGACAAGGTCGACAAGCTGCAGCGCGGCGACGAACTGCCCCCGGGCGTGATGAAGATGGTCAAGGTCTTCGTGGCCGTGAAGCGCAAGCTTCAGCCGGGCGACAAGATGGCCGGCCGTCACGGCAACAAGGGCGTCATCTCCAAGATCCTGCCGATCGAGGACATGCCGCACCTGGAAGACGGCACCGCCGTCGACGTCGTGCTGAACCCGCTGGGCGTGCCTTCGCGCATGAACGTCGGCCAGATCTTCGAAACCCACCTCGGCTGGGCCGCGGCGGGTCTGGGCAAGCAGATCGCGAACCTGCTCGAAGCCTGGCAGAACGGCGGGCAGAAGAAGGCCCTCCAGGACCGCCTGCGTGAAATCTACGGCCCGGACGAAGAGCTGCCGGACGACGAAGCCGAGCTGATCGAGCTGGCGAAGAACCTCAGCAAGGGCGTGCCCTTCGCGACCCCGGTCTTCGATGGCGCGCACATCCCCGACATCGAGGACCTCCTCGCGTCGGCCGGTCTGCACCGTTCCGGTCAGTCGGTCCTGTTCGACGGCCAGACCGGCGAGCAGTTCCGTCGCCCGGTCACGGTCGGCTACATCTACATGCTGAAACTGCACCACCTGGTGGACGACAAGATCCACGCCCGTTCGATCGGCCCCTACTCGCTCGTCACCCAGCAACCGCTGGGCGGCAAGGCGCAGTTCGGCGGTCAGCGCTTCGGGGAAATGGAAGTGTGGGCGCTGGAAGCCTACGGCGCCGCCTACACCCTGCAGGAAATGCTGACGGTGAAGTCGGACGACGTGGCCGGCCGGACGAAGGTCTACGAGTCCATCGTTCGCGGCGACGACACCTTCGAAGCCGGCATCCCGGAAAGCTTCAACGTGCTGGTCAAGGAAATGCGCTCCCTCGGCCTGAACGTCGAACTCGAGAACAGCTGACGATCATGACCCCCTCCCCGGCCAGGGGAGGGGCGACCGCCCGTCTTGCTCTGAAATTTTCGCGGGGGATCCCGCAGAAGGAAAAAAGATGAACCAGGAAGTCCTGAACATCTTCAATCCGGTCCAGGCCGCTCCGACCTTCGACCGTATCCGCATCGCCCTGGCCTCGCCCGAGAAGATCCGTTCGTGGTCGTTCGGCGAGATCAAGAAGCCGGAAACCATCAACTACCGCACGTTCAAGCCGGAACGTGACGGCCTGTTCTGCGCCCGCATCTTCGGTCCGACCAAGGACTACGAGTGCCTGTGCGGCAAGTACAAGCGGATGAAGTACAAGGGCATCATCTGCGAAAAGTGCGGCGTGGAAGTCACGCTCGCCCGCGTCCGGCGCGAGCGGATGGGCCACATCGAGCTGGCCAGCCCGGTCGCCCACATCTGGTTCCTGAAGTCGCTGCCCTCGCGCATCGCCATGATGCTCGACATGCCGCTGAAGGACATCGAGCGCGTCCTCTACTTCGAACACTACATCGTCACCGAGCCGGGCCTGACCGCGCTGAAGCAGCATCAGCTGCTGTCGGAAGACGAGTACATGCGCTTCCAGGACGAGTTCGGCGACGACAGCTTCACCGCCGAGATCGGCGCCGAGGCGATCTTCGGCCTGCTGAAGGCCATCGACCTGCCGAAGGAAGCCGACCATCTGCGTGAGGAGCTCGCCGGCTCCCCGTCGGAGATGAAGCAGAAGAAGTACTCCAAGCGCCTGAAGATCATCGAGGCCTTCATCGAGTCCGGCAACAAGCCGGAGTGGATGATCCTGACGGTCGTTCCGGTCATCCCGCCCGAGCTGCGCCCGCTGGTGCCGCTGGACGGCGGCCGCTTCGCCACGTCGGACCTCAACGACCTCTATCGCCGGGTCATCAACCGCAACAACCGCCTCAAGCGCCTGATCGAGCTGCGCGCGCCGGACATCATCATCCGCAACGAAAAGCGGATGCTGCAGGAATCGGTCGACGCCCTGTTCGACAACGGCCGTCGCGGCCGGGTCATTACCGGCGCCAACAAGCGCCCGCTGAAGTCCCTCGCCGACATGCTGAAGGGCAAGCAGGGCCGGTTCCGCCAGAACCTGCTCGGCAAGCGCGTCGACTACTCGGGCCGTTCGGTCATCGTCGTCGGTCCCGACCTGAAGCTGCACGAGTGCGGCCTGCCCAAGAAGATGGCCCTCGAGCTGTTCAAGCCGTTCATCTACGCGCGCCTGGACGCCAAGGGCCTGTCGGGCACCGTCAAGCAGTCCAAGCGGATGGTCGAGCGTGAACAGCCGGCCGTCTGGGACGTGCTGGAAGAAGTGATCCGGGAACACCCGGTGATGCTCAACCGCGCCCCGACGCTCCACCGTCTGGGCATCCAGGCGTTCGAGCCCAAGCTGATCGAAGGCAAGGCCATCCAGCTTCACCCGCTGGTCTGCGCCGCCTTCAACGCCGACTTCGACGGCGACCAGATGGCCGTGCACGTCCCGCTGAGCCTCGAGGCCCAGCTGGAAGCGCGCGTGCTGATGATGTCGACCAACAACATCCTCAGCCCCGCCAACGGCCGCCCGATCATCGTGCCGTCGCAGGACATCGTCCTCGGCCTCTACTACCTGTCCGGCGCGCGTGAAAAAGAGCCGGGCGAGGGCAAGTTCTTCGCCGATCTGGGTGAAATCGAAGCCGCGATGGACGCCGGGGTCGTGACCCTGCACGCCAAGATCAAGGCGCGCTTCACCGAGATGGACGCGGACGGCAAGCTGGTTCGCAAGGTGATCGACACGACGCCGGGACGGATGAAGATCGCCTCGCTGCTGCCGCACCACCCGCAGGTCGGCCACCGCCTGATCGAAAAGGCGCTGACCAAGAAGGAAATCGGCAACCTGATCGACATCGTCTACCGCCACTGCGGTCAGAAGGCGACGGTCATCTTCGCTGACCAGATGATGGGTCTGGGCTTCAAGGAAGCGGCCAAGGCCGGCATCTCCTTCGGCAAGGACGACATCGTCATTCCCGAGCGCAAGAAGCCGATCGTCGCCGAAACGCGCAAGCTGGTCGAAGAGTACGAGCAGCAGTACGCCGACGGCCTGATCACCAAGGGCGAGAAGTACAACAAGGTCGTCGACGCCTGGTCCAAGGCCACGGACCGGATCGCCGACGAGATGATGCTCGAGATCTCGACCAAGAAGTACGACGACACCGGCCGCGAGAAGGAAATCAACGCCATCTACATGATGGCCCACTCCGGCGCCCGCGGTTCGCAGGCCCAGATGAAGCAGCTCGGCGGGATGCGCGGCCTGATGGCCAAGCCGTCCGGCGAGATCATCGAGACCCCGATCGTCTCGAACTTCAAGGAAGGCCTGACCGTGCAGGAGTACTTCAACTCCACGCACGGCGCCCGCAAGGGCCTGGCCGACACCGCGCTGAAGACCGCCAACTCCGGCTACCTGACCCGTCGTCTCGTCGACGTGGCGCAGGACAGCATCATCACCGAAGAAGACTGCGGCACCACCCGGGGCATCACCCTGAAGGCCGTGGTCGAGGGCGGCGACGTGCTGGTCTCGCTGGGTCTGCGCGTCCTGGGCCGCTTCTCGGCCGAGGACATCAAGGATCCGGCGACCGGCGAAGTGCTGATCCCGGCCGACACCTACCTGGTCGAGGACCTGTCGGACATCATCGACAAGGCCGGCGTCCAGAGCGTGAAGGTCCGTTCGGTCCTGACCTGTGAAGCCGGCACCGGCGTCTGCGGCGCCTGCTACGGCCGCGACCTCGCGCGCGGCACGCCGGTCAACATCGGCGAAGCCGTGGGCGTCATCGCCGCCCAGTCGATCGGCGAGCCGGGCACCCAGCTGACGATGCGGACCTTCCACATCGGCGGCGCGGCCCAGGTCGCCGAGCAGTCGTTCTTCGAGAGCAGCAACAACGGTACGGCCCGCATCGTCGGTCCGACGGTGAAGGCGTCGAATGGCGAGTTCATCGTCATGAGCCGCAACACCACCATCACCGTCCAGGTCGATGGCAAGGATCGCGAAGCCTACAAGCCGCCGTATGGCGCGCGCCTGAAGGTCAAGGACGGCGACAAGGTCAAGCGCGGCGATCGTCTCGCCGAGTGGGACCCCTACACCGCCCCGATCATCACCGAAGTGGCCGGCAAGATCCGCAACGAGGACCTGGTGGACGGCTTCTCCGTTCGCGAGGAAACCGACGAAGCGACCGGCATCGCCAACCGCGTGATCACCGACTGGCGGACATCGACCCGCGGTTCGGACCTGCGTCCGGCCCTGGCCGTCATCGACGCCGACGGCGCCTACAAGCGTCTGTCGAACGGCGGTGAAGCCCGCTACCTGCTGCCGGTCGGCGCGGTTCTGTCCGTCAACGACGGCGATGAGGTGAAGCCCGGCGAGGTCATCGCCCGCATGCCCACCGAAGGCGCCAAGACCCGGGACATCACCGGTGGTCTGCCGCGCGTCGCCGAACTCTTCGAAGCCCGCCGTCCGAAGGACTGCGCGGTCATCGCGGAGATGGACGGTCGCGTCGAATTCGGCCGCGACTACAAGAACAAGCGCCGCATCAAGATCACCCCGGAAGATGGTGGTGACGCGGTCGAGTTCCTGATCCCGAAGGGCAAGCACATCACCGTCCACGACGGCGACGTGATCCTGCGCGGCGAGTACATCATCGACGGCAACCCGGATCCGCACGACATCCTGCGCATCCTGGGCGTCGAGGCGCTGGCCAACTTCCTCGTCGACGAGATCCAGGAGGTCTATCGACTGCAGGGCGTGCCGATCAACGACAAGCACATCGAGGTGATTGTCCGGCAGATGCTGCAGAAGGTCGAAATCCTCGAGCCGGGCGACACGGGTCTGATCCGTGGCGACCACCTCGACAAGCCGGACCTGGATATCGAGAACACCAAGGCCCAGGCCCGCGGCGGTCGTCCCGCCGTCGTCCAGCCCGTGCTGCTCGGCATCACCAAGGCGTCGCTGCAGACCCGCAGCTTCATCTCGGCGGCGTCGTTCCAGGAGACCACCCGCGTCCTCACCGACGCCTCGGTCCACGGCAAGGTCGACACCCTCGAAGGCCTCAAGGAAAACGTCATCGTCGGCCGCCTCATCCCGGCGGGCACGGGCTCCTACCTGCGTGGCCTGCAGCGCATCGCCACCAAGCGCGACGAGGCCCTCTCGGCCTCCCGCGAGGAGACGATGGAGCCGCTTCCCGCCGAGATCGCCCTCGACGTGGAAACCACCGACGCCTGACGGCGCCGAACGGTCTGAATCTATACGAGACGGCCCGGGCGCGATCCCGGGCCGTTTTCGTTCGGGGCGGGCCGCTCAGTAGCCGAGGATGCCCAGGCCGTTGGTCCGCGTACCGCCGGCGTTGTCGGCGGGATTGACCCCCGGCGGGGGCGGGGCCTCCTTGCGCTTGCGCGCGCGCTCCCTGCGGGCCGACTCCGCGTCCCACGCCGCGCGCTTGCCGGGGTCCATGGGCGGCTGGATGAACGGGTCGTTCTCCCGCCCCTTCGCATAACTGTCGTCGCAGTTTTCGCGCTCGCGCAGGGTCAGGCCGACCGTGTCGCGGTTGGCGCAGCCGACCGTCGATCCGCGCAGGGCGCGCCGCAGGTCGCCGTCCGCGGCGGTGACCGGGGCCGTCGCGCCGAAGCCGTCGGGCCGCCGGGCGGGCGGGGCGGGCCCCTGGGCGGGCGCGAGGGGCAGGGGGGCGACCACCGGCGACCGCGTGGGCGCGCGGGCCTGGCGCGGCCTCAGCGGCGACGGGACGGCGGCGGCCGGGCTGCGTCGCGCCGCCACGGCCGGCGGCGGGGTCCAGATCTCAACCGGCGTGACGGCGGCCTCGTCCCGCAGGGCCGGCCGCGGCGCCTGGCTCGACAGGCCCAGCAGCGCCAGCGCCACGACGTGGGCCAGCGCGGAAACCGCCATGATGGCGGCCCGGCGGGTTCGACCGCGGCGATGGCTGACTCCCGGCACGAACGCCCCCCTGCTGGCCCGCGCAGGGTTTTCGGTCGCGGCGGCGAAAGCGTGGCGGGCGCGGGGCTATCCTGCGACGCGGGCGCTAAACCGGTGCGAGTCGCGGCCGACAATTCGCGGACTGTCGCGCGCGGGTCACGTCCGGCGCCGCAACCCTTTCCAAAGCCTTGACCTAGCGGCCCTTCGCCAGTATTTAGCGCCCCTCTTTCGGAGCCGGTCCATCAGGGCCTGTCCCGATCAGCGGATGTCCCGCCAAGGACCGCCAGGCCCGCCGGAACGCATGAGAGCGCGTGCCGGCGAGTTTTCGCGTTCGAAAAGGGCCGCCGTTAAGAGCCGGAAGATCAACAAGGACCCTGAGACGCTTCGGCCGAAAGGCACACGTCTCCACGAGCACGAAAAGAACGAATGCCTACAGTCAATCAGCTCATCCGCAAGCCTCGCCAGCCGAAGCCTACGCGGAACAAGGTGCCGGCCCTCAAGGGTTGTCCCCAACGTCGCGGCGTCTGCACGCGCGTCTACACGACGACCCCGAAGAAGCCGAACTCGGCTCTGCGTAAGGTCGCCAAGGTCCGTCTGACCACCGGCATCGAAGCCGTGTGCTATATCCCGGGCGAAGGCCACAACCTGCAGGAGCACTCGGTGGTGCTCATCCGCGGCGGCCGCGTGAAGGACCTTCCCGGCGTCCGTTATCACATCCTGCGCGGCGTGCTCGACACGCAAGGCGTCAAGGACCGTCGCCAACGCCGTTCGAAGTACGGCGCGAAGCGTCCGAAGTAAGGAAGAGCAAGAATGTCCCGCCGCCGCCGCGCAGAGAAGCGTCAGGTTCTGCCCGATCCCAAGTTCGGGGACCTGATTGTCACGAAGTTCATGAACTACGTGATGTACGAAGGTAAGAAGGCCGTCGCCGAAAACATCATCTACGGCGCCTTCGATATCCTTGAGGCCAAACGCAAGGACCAGGGTCCCCTGGAAACCTTCCACTCGGCCCTGGATAACGTCGCGCCCGCCATCGAGGTCCGGTCCCGCCGGGTCGGTGGCGCCACCTATCAGGTGCCCGTGGAAGTCCGTCCGGACCGCCGCCGCGCCCTGGCCATCCGTTGGCTGGTGACCGCCGCGCGCAAGCGTGGCGAGAACACCATGACCGAAAAGCTGGCCGCCGAGCTGCTGGACGCTTCGAACAACCGCGGCACCGCCGTGAAGAAGCGCGAAGACACGCACAAGATGGCCGAAGCCAACCGGGCCTTCTCGCACTACCGCTGGTAAGACCCAGCCCAACACCTTCCAGGGCGCGGGCGGTTCTCCAAAACCGCCCGCGCTCAGTTTTATAGGCCGACAGGCAGACCGATATGCCCCGCACAACTCCGATCGAAGACTACCGTAACTTCGGAATCATGGCCCACATCGACGCGGGCAAGACGACGACGACGGAACGGATCCTCTACTATACCGGCAAGTCCCATAAGATCGGCGAAGTCCACGACGGCGCCGCTACCATGGACTGGATGGAGCAGGAGCAGGAGCGTGGCATCACGATCACCTCCGCCGCCACCACCGCCATGTGGAACGGCAAGCGCCTGAACATCATCGACACCCCCGGGCACGTCGACTTCACCATCGAGGTCGAACGCTCGCTGCGCGTGCTCGACGGCTGCGTGGCCGTTCTCGACGGCAACCAGGGCGTTGAGCCCCAGACCGAAACCGTCTGGCGTCAGGCCGACCGGTACGACGTGCCGCGCATCGTGTTCGTCAACAAGATGGACAAGACCGGCGCCGACTTCCAGATGTGCCTGGCCACGATCCGCGACCGCCTCGGCGTGAAGGCCGTGCCGATCCAGCTGCCGATCGGTTCGGAAGCCTCGCTCAAGGGTCTGGTGGACCTGATCCGCATGAAGGCCGTTGTCTGGGACAGCGAAGGCCTGGGCGCCAACTACCACGACGAAGAGATCCCCGCCGACATGGTGGCCGCGGCTGAAGAAGCCCGCCACTACCTGGTGGAAAACGCCGTCGAACTCGATGACGAGGCGATGGAAGCCTATCTGGGCGGCGAGCAGCCCTCGGAAGAGGTGCTGAAGAAGTGCATCCGCAAGGCTGTGCTCAGCGGCGCCTTCTATCCGATCCTCTGCGGCTCGGCGTTCAAGAACAAGGGCGTCCAGCCCCTGCTCGACGCCGTCGTCGACTACCTGCCGTCGCCGATCGACATTCCCCCGACCCCGGGCATCGATTTCAAGACCGACGAACCGACGACCCGCAAGGCCTCGGACGACGAGCCCCTGTCGGTGCTCGCGTTCAAGATCATGGACGACCCCTTCGTCGGCTCGCTGACCTTCTGCCGCGTCTACTCGGGCAAGATCGAGACCGGCATGGGCCTGCTGAACTCCTCGCGCGACAAGCGCGAACGGGTCGGCCGCATGCTGCTGATGCACTCGAACAACCGCGAGGACATCAAGGAAGCCTACGCCGGCGACATCATCGCGCTGGCCGGCCTGAAGGACACCCGCACGGGCGACACCCTGTGCGACCCGATCAAGTCGCCGGTCATCCTGGAGCGCATGACGTTCCCGGAACCCGTCATCGAGATCGCCATCGAGCCGAAGTCGAAGGCCGACCAGGAAAAGCTGGGCGTCGCGCTCGGCAAGATGGTCGCCGAAGACCCCTCCTTCACCGTCCACACCGACCAGGAGTCGGGCCAGACGATCATGAAGGGCATGGGCGAGCTGCACCTCGACATCAAGGTCGACATCCTGAAGCGGACCTACAAGGTCGACGCCAACATCGGCGCGCCGCAGGTGGCCTACCGTGAAAGCCTCGGCCGCAAGGTCGACATCGACTACACGCACAAGAAGCAGACCGGTGGTACGGGCCAGTTCGCCCGCGTCATGATCACCTTCGAGCCGGGTGAACCGGCCTCGGGCTTCGTGTTCGAGTCGAAGATCGTCGGCGGCGCCATCCCCAAGGAATTCATCCCGGGCGTGGAAAAGGGCCTCGAGAGCATCAAGGAAAACGGTCTGCTGGCCGGCTTCCCGCTGATCGACTTCAAGGCGACCCTGACGGACGGCAAGTACCACGACGTCGACTCCAGCGTGCTGGCGTTCGAAATCGCGGCCCGCGCCGCCTTCCGCGAACTGAAGGAAAAGGGCGCGCCCAAGCTGCTCGAGCCGATCATGAAGGTCGAAGTGCTCGTCCCCGACGAATACCTCGGCGACGTCATTGGCGACCTGAACAGCCGTCGCGGCCAGATCCAGGGCACCGATCAGCGCGGCAACGCGCAGGTCGTGACCGCGTTCGTCCCGCTGGCCAACATGTTCGGCTACATCGGCAACCTGCGCGGCATGTCCCAGGGACGCGCCCAGTTCACCATGCAGTACGACCACTACGAACCGGTGCCGCAACACGTCGCCGACGAAGTGATCAAGAAGTACGCGTAACCCAACCCCCCAAACGTAAGGACCCCGATTGGGGGACCAGGAGCTAAGAAAATGGCCAAGGAAAAGTTCGAACGCACCAAGCCGCACTGCAACATCGGCACGATCGGGCACGTCGACCACGG